>JACIXB010000017.1 GCA_014360685.1 Actinomycetota bacterium
GTAGACGGGCTCCTTCTTACAAGGAGCCGCGGCGCAGGGAGAGGAAGCAGGCATCTATCACCACCGAGAAGTAGGCTTCCTTTAGGGGTCGCATCCTCCAGGCCTCTATCTCCTCCTCCGCCACCCGGGCCAGCTTGGCTCACGAGGCGTGGGAGTAGAAGGCCCCGTAAATAGTCTCTATCACCTGCTTCGTCTTCCTGGTGTTCACGCCGCAGGAGAACATGGAAAGGACGAGGTCGCCCAGATCCACGGAGGCCCTCCTCTTGCCCGGTAGGAGGGCGGGGTAGAACTCGGAGGAGCGGGTGCGGGGGACCCGGAGGTCCTCTATGTTCCCACCCAAGGTGAGCAGGGAGCGCTCGCAAGCACCCGTTGCCCTTGTCCTCGGGGTGTTCCTCCAGGAAGAGCCCCCTTTCGGAGGCCATGAGCCTCTGCATGATGGCCTTTTCCCTCTGCTTGACCTCTTCCCTTACCTGGGTGACCATTTCCTTTGAAGCGTGCCCATCACGTTTCGACATGGCCTTCCTCCTCTCTCTTGTATTCCCTTGGAGGAAGGCTATTTGATTGCCTTGGTTCTTGCCCAGAACTACTGAGACACAAATTCTTTTACACTACCGTATGACCCGGATCTTAACCAGTTCTTCGGCTAAGAATCTAAGGGCCAAAACAGGCAATATAGGGTGTATCCTTGATATTCGATAAGAAAGATTTAGGCCACCGCTGGAAATCGAGAATGTGATTTCCGGGATCCGCTGACCCCGGATCGCGCAACCGGAAAGCGAAGATGCGGCTCCGGTCCGCTAGCCCTGGATCAAGGTCTTCGATTTGGAGCCGTTTTGAAAATCGAAGATGTGACCCCATATTCCTGGCGAAGATGTGACCCCATATTCCTGGCTTACGTGCTTTGCGGCGGCTGGAATGCGGAGAAAATCCTTTATTGCAAGGTCTGCTTGGGTTAAACTAGCCACAGATTCTTGCGATGAACCGATTCACTTATTTTTATGACCGATGCATGTGGTCGGCCTTGCGTACCCGTGGTTTCGTGAGTTTCGTGGAGTGAGGGAAGATGGAAAGCGCTACTAAAAAGAACTACTTCACCTTTCAGCCTAACGATTTTTCCAAAACCACCGACGGCACCACCTGGCGCGCCCGGCTGGGCCCGATCCTTCACGGTCTTCTTGAGGAAAGGACTGCCAGGCGATTTCACAGGTACTCCGTTTACAACAGGCACGAGATCTATATTTACGATTACGACCATAGAGAAAATTTCGTCCACGCTAAACTGCTCGTGACCCTGCGACCGGAGGAAAAAGCCGTATGGTACGGGCTTTACCTCGAGAAGGGCTATCAAGAAGATAAAAACCCGAATTACGTGATGGATGAGCGCTGGTCGTGGAACAACTTCTTGCGCCTCACGGGCGATGAGAGATTCTTCAAGCGTCTCGTGCACGTTTTGTCTGCAACTGATGCCGAGATGCTCTTCAATCAGCAACGGCGCATCTTCAAGGCTATCGACGGGAAGCTCGTGGAGGTCGACCTCGATACCGGGAGGCAAGAAGAAGTAAACAGCAAGGCCTTGCACAGGTTTGCTGCCGGCATACCCCCGCAGGAATGGAGTGACGTGTACATAGGTAGGACCTCGGCCGTCCGGGATGATGGAACCATAGACCTCGAAGAAATCCTGGGATTGTACGTGGAGTTGCTCCCCATCCTGGATGCCGTGCTGGAAGAGGAGGACGTGTTCCGCCTCGTGGGAGCGGCGAAGAGCCTGGATTGGCTCGAGGGCTACAAGGCCATGGTCGCACAAAAAGGCATGGTGGCCAGCTGGTGGAGCTATCCCATCAACGATGATTTCCTGGAGAAGATAAACGAACTACTCTCAAATCAGGGCTTCTTTCGCTGCCTTGTCTACCATGCCGGGAAGATAGTTGCCGGCTTTTCGGTGATCGATTACAGGACGTCAAAGGGAAGCGTAGGCATGGTTTCGCCCTTTCCCGAATACACATTGCCGGAAGAAAAAGGAAGGGAGGCTTTTGGGGATAAAAGGAGCGAGATACCCAAAACATGGTTGTTGGTCAACCACATTGAGGTGTATGATCCCCCTCTCCCGTTGGCCCGTTTCGTCACTTACAAAGACAACAGAGCAATAGGCCCTTCCGAGAAATCGGCTTTAAGGAACGGGTTTGGTTACTGGAAAGCCACGAGCGGCGTTGAGCCTCCACGCGTAGACATCTACTCCTACCTCTCTTCCACCGGCCTCCACTTCCCCCCTTCCCTGGTCACCGCCTACCTGCTGGCCCTCAAGACCAAGCCCTTCGTCATCCTCACCGGGCTCACCGGCACCGGCAAGACCCGCCTGGCCCTGGAGGTGGCCAAATACTACTCAAGTGGCGACGAAGGCCGCTACCTCCTGGTCCCGGTGCGTCCCGACTGGACGGACAACCAGGGGCTTTTAGGCTTCTACAACCTCATCACCCAGCGCTACGAGCCCACCGAGCTCCTGAAGCTGATCCTGCGGGCCAGTGAGGATACCGGGAACCCCTACTTCCTTATCCTGGACGAGATGAACCTGGCCAAGGTGGAGCACTACTTCTCCGACTTCCTCTCCTGCCTGGAGAGCGGGGAGCCCATCCTCCTGCACGACCAGCCGGAGGACCTCCCCTTCTCCGACGGGGAGCGGGAGTACCTCATCCCCTCCCGGCTGGAGCTCCCCCCCAACCTCTTCGTGACCGGCACCGTCAACGTGGACGAGACCACCTACATGTTCTCTCCCAAGGTGCTGGACCGCGCCTTCACCCTGGAGTTCGACCACGTGGACGCCTCCGCCTACCTGGGACTGGAGGCTCCCCTTGCGGAGGCCGCCTTTCTACTCCAGCCGGCCTTCGCCCTGCTTCCCCAGGAAAAGGCGGAGAGGCGTCACGCCGAGGCCCTCTCCACGGAGACCAAGGAGCTCCTGGCCCGGCTGGAGGAACTGCTTTCCCCCTACCGCCTCCACTTCGGCTACCGGGTCTTAAACGAGATCTCCCTTTACCTCTCTTACGCCCGCGAGTTCGTGGGGGACGACGCCTCCGTCATGGACACGGCCTTCGACTTCTGCATCCTCCAGAAGGTCCTTCCCAAGCTGCACGGCAACCGCGCCGAGCTGGAGGAGCCCCTGGCCTCTCTCCTTTTCTTCTGCTTCGGCCTCCCCTCCCCCGAGGACCCGGCCAGGCGCTTCGAGGACTTCCGGGCCGGCGACCCGCCCCTCCACCTCCCGGACGGAAAGCCTCCCCGCTTTCCCCGCGCCGCGGCCAAGATCCACCGCATGTGGTCGGCCTTGCGTACCCGCGGTTTCGTGAGTTTCGTGGAGTGAGGGATGAAGATAACCAAGAAAGGGAGCGGGCAGGAACTCGAGCCGCGCCATGACGACCCGCGAGGTCTATATTACCGCGTCACCGAGAACTGCCCTTACGTGATCGAGCTCGCGGAAGGGGAGGAGCTGAAACACCCGGCGGCCGTCCGTATAAAGCCCGGGATTTACGAGCTCAATTTCCAGAACTTCGTGGGATGGTCATGGGTTGGTGGCCGATTGTTTAAGGTCACGAGCCCCAAGATCACCCCGGAGATATTTGATGCCATGCTCGAACAGATAAACGGGGAATGCGCGGCGCTCCCCTTCGCCTTCAACACCCCCTCCTTCCTTCCTTTCGAACGCATCGCTCCCGGAGGGGAGGCCGTTTTATACCACGCCTTCATGTATCTTAGGCACGTCCTTTTGGGTGCCGATCCCTCCCTGGAGTCCATGGTGGAAAGGGTCATCGCCTATCCCCACAGGGTAATGGCGCAAGTCCAGGAAAGGCGGGAGCTGCACCGGGCCAGGAGGATCAGGCCTGCCGCGGTAAACCTGTTGGCTGCTAGACCGCACGACTTGATGCCCGTTGGGAACGCACCGCACCTGGCCCGATACGAGATAACCAGGCGGCTGAAGGATGTAACGGGAGAGAGGTTTTTCCCCACCCACGTACAATGTATCCTCAAGGAACTCACCCTGGATAACCCGGAAAACCGTTTCGTCAAGTATTTCATGAACGTTTGCCTGGGCATCGCCGATCTTTTCCGCCGCCGTTTCGAGGGGATGGTCGATGCAAGTTCTGCCCTGGATTACGATCTGGTCGGCGACTCGCGCAGGATGGTGGAGATACTGAGGAGGATTCTGAGCCGTCGCTTCTTCGCTGAGATCGGCGAGATGAGATACCTGCCCTACAACTCTCAGACGCTGCAGAAGCGGGCGGGATACCGCGAGCTCTTCGGCTGCTTCAACAGGATGAACCTGGGGAGCGCTTACCCCGTGACCGCCGACGACCTGGTGAAGATAATCGAGAACAAGGACATCGCCACACTCTACGAGTACTGGACCTACTTCGCTTGCCTGCGCTGCTTGAAGGAGGTCTTGGGGGAACCCGTGAGCGCGCACGTTGCCAGCACGGAGAGGGAAGCCAGATTAGCTCATGGCATGTGCGTGAGATTCGCAAACGGAGCGGCCCTCTTCTACAACAAGACCTATCGGTATGGCAGAGATGACGGTTCCTACTCTCTGCCTTACCGGCCGGATGTATCGCTGGAGACCCCCAAAGGCATTTACATCTTCGATGCCAAGTTCAAGGTAGAGGATATCTACGCGCAGCTGAGAGAGGAGGTCCTTGCGGGGAACGGAGAGGAAGTGGCGCAGGTCGAAGAAAGGTCTTCGAAAGACGAAGAGGAGAGATTCAGCCAGTTCTTCAAATACGGGGACATACACAAGATGCACTGCTACCGGGACGCCATCCGGGGAGTTAAGGCGGCGTTCATCCTCTACCCCGGCCATCAATTCCGCTTTTACCACCGTATCCTGGGGAAGGCCAGCTCTTTGGAGGACCTTTCGGATTTCGACGGGGTGGGGGCGTTGCCCCTTCGGCCCTCCGCTGAGGGTATGGAGAAGTATGAGGGCAAGGGCCTTCTTGTGAAACTCCTGGGAAAGATATTCGAGCCGGCCTAAAAAAAATAACAAGCGTTCAATCATCGGGTATGTGAAACATGGCCTCACAGGACTGCGCGACTTGGATGCCTTGGGCGCTCTCCCGGCTCTATGCTATGCCGGTTCAGGGGCTGACCAGCGATTCGGAATCGTAAACACGATCCGCGGCCCATCCTCGAAGGCTTATTTAACTGACCTCCCATTATTTGTCACTGCTCCGTGGTATATGAATGTTGTAGGGTCAGGCAGCGAAAAGGAGGGTAGCGATCGAGGACCGGCGGACAAGAGGGACCGGCGCAACACAAAGGGGGTGGAGAACGTGAAGACATATTCCCATTCCAGGCTGGAGGCGTTCCAGAACTGCCCTCTGAGCTACAAGTTCCAGTACATCGACAAAGTCAAGTCCGACCGCGACAGCGTCGAGGCCTTCCTGGGCAACTGCGTGCACGAGACGCTGGCCAAGTTGTACCAGGACCTGAAGATGGCCAAGCTGAACTCCGAGGAGGAGCTGGTGAAATACTACCACCAGACCTGGGAGAAGAACTGGCACGAGAACGTCTTCGTCGTCAGGAAGGAATACACCGCCGACGACTACCGGGAAACCGGAGAGAGGGGCATCCGGGAGTATTACCGGCGCTACGCCCCCTTCGACCAGGGGAAGACGGTGTGGATCGAGCAGTTCGTGAAGGTGAAGATCGACCATTCCGAGGGATACCAGCTGACCGGGGTGGTGGACCGCCTGGTGGACCTGGGGGGTGGACGCTACGAGGTCCACGACTACAAGACCTCGGGGAGCCTCCCCAGCCAGGAAAAGCTGGACAGGGACCGCCAGCTGGCCATCTACCAGTTGGCGGTGCACGAGTACTTCTCCGATGCCAGGGACGTGGACCTGATCTGGCATTACCTGCTCTTCGACAAGGAGCTCCGCTCCAAGAGGACCGAAAAGCAGCTGGGAAAGCTCAAGAAAGAGGTCCTGGAACTGATCAAGACCATAGAGGACACCGAGGAGTTCGAGGCCCGGGAGAGCGAGCTCTGTGCCTGGTGCGTATACCAGGATATATGCCCCAAGCGGAAACACCTCTTCATGGTGGAACCCCTCCCGCCCAAGGAGTTCAAGGCGGACGAGGGGGTGAAGCTGGCGGACAGGTACGTGGCCCTTAGGGAGGAGCAGAAAAGGATAGAGGAGGAGATCGAGGAGGTCAAGCAGCAACTGGGGGATTACGCCCAGCAGATGGGGGTGGATACGGTCGTGGGTTCCGGTGCCATCCTCTCCGTGAAGAAGGTGACCAGGCCGAGCTTCCCGGATTCCAGGGACCCGGAAAGGCAGGACCTGGAAAGGGTTTGCATGGAGCTGGGGCGCTTCCAGGAGGTGTGCTCCTTCGACGTCCGCAAGCTGGCGAAGGTGGTCACGGACCAGCTGTGGGACGAGGATGAGCTCTCCGAGATCGAGCCCTTCGTGGAGTGGAGGGAAAGCGTGGAGGTGAGGAAAAAGAAGACCCTGAAACCGGAGGAATCCTACTGAGCAAGTGAGTTCTTGCAAGCCAGTCATGAAGAAGTGCGATGAAAGGAGGAATGGCGATGAAGCCCAAAGGTTTTGTTATTTTTTGCAGGAGCGATCATGATAGCCGGAATGTGGATGTGGAATACGAAAGTAGTTTCCCCACATATGACGAAGCAGAAAATTTGATCACTGCTGAATGCCCGTTTTGCGGTTGCGTGACGATGGCAGAGGTAGACGAAAACGGCGAGATCGGGGAGATTACTGAGGCATGTGAACATATAACCGATTTGAGCGGCGATTTATTCAGTTATGCAAGGCCGAGCAAATGTTCGATAACGGTGGCCGATCACAGAGCACATCGCCTCCCTCCAAGAAAAAGGCGAGAAGATAAGAACTCCGCTTCAAAGAGGGAAGAGGAGAGGGTAAGGCAGTTACAAGAAGCGGCACATTACGCCATGCAAGACGAGGGTTTATTTCCTTGGGAATGTGACTTAGAGGCCGAGATAACTATTTACATTCCCGGAAAGAAGAAACCCAGAGGCCTCGGCGATCTGGATGAGTATATTGCCGGAATAGTCGATGCTCTCCAACAGCCAGATATCTTTACGAACAAGATTGTCACAGTTTACAAGATGGTCGATGGTAGTATGCAGGCAGTCGGGCGAGTTCGAGAACCGTTCTGCTTTTATAACAAATCCCAGATAAGGAGCATAAAGGCGAGCATGGTCGAGGTGCAGGATCTCGAGAAGGCTTATTATAACGTGGTTATCTGGGTACCGAAAACGAAGAAGCCCGCGGAATCAAGCTCGGTCTAAGTGGATCCCTGGATCTTTTTAGAATCTTTATGCAGGGTAGGCGCTTTGCGCGGTGGATTTGATGCGCACGGTCGCTTTGAGGAGGTTTGTTCATCTGCCTTGAAAATATAATAGGTATCTTTGCGAGTAAACCGGGTTAAGCATCACGATTTTTTCCGTATTTTAGAATTATTCCCGGCAGAGAGATTCGAGATGAGCATATGGTGAGATGGCCGCAAAACCCGTGAGTGACCTTAAAAACAGGCTTCTTTCCTTCATTGAGAGGGAGAGGGAGGAGACCTGGAGCCAGGTGAGAAGGCTTTACGCGCTCCCTCCGGAGAAGCGCGTGGAGGAAGGGGAGTGCATCGTGGGGCTTCGCCTGGTGGAGGTGGTGGAGGACGAAGTCGTTTTCAGGGTGGAGGAGAACCTATCCAGGTTCCGCTCCGGCGACCCCTTGTACCTTGGCGACGGGAAGAACATAACCTCGGGGATCAAGTGCGTGTTCTCCGATTACGACCCGGTGGAAAAACTGGTCAGGGTTTCTTTCGCCTGGTCCGGGTCGGCGGCTGCTGCGAGCCTCAGCAAGCGAAAGGAATACGTCCTTGACCGCAGGGTCATTGACAATTTCTCCCAGAGGACCAGGGCCGTGGAGGAGGTTTTCGGAAGGGGCCGCTTCGCCGATGCCGGGAAAGTGATCGGCCTGGAGGCGAAACCCTGTCGTGTGGCCGGGGAGAGAAGGGCGAGGAGCCTGGTCCGAGGCCTGGAGCTCAATCCCTCCCAGGAGGAGGCTTTCATCCATGGTTACTGTTCCTCGCCGGTCCTTATACAAGGGCCTCCAGGGACGGGCAAGACCTGGCTTCTGGCCGAGCTGGCGGGAACGCTCATGGAGAAGGACGTCTGCCGCGTGCTCGTGTGCTGCTTCACCCACCGGGCCATCAACAACGCACTGAACAAGATCGTGGCGCTGGGCTACGGGAACGTCTTCAAGGTATCGAGCCCGCACCACGTGGATGACCTGGACAAGCGCGTCCTGTGGGCCCAGAACTGGAGGCTATTGCCAATTGAGGGTGACAGGTTCATTGTTGGGGCCACACCATACGGCGCCTTCCGGATGGCCGGGGAAGTGCCCTTCGACGCGGTCATCTTCGACGAGGCCGGGCAACTCACCCTGGACCTCGCCCTCATGGGCATGTGTTGCGCCGGACGCTGGGTGTTCATCGGGGACCACATGCAGCTGGCACCCGTCCTGGCCGCCGAGCACGACGATGAGCTGGTGCGCCGCTCGGCCTTCGAGCACCTTTTCCGGGGCTATCCCTCAGTGATGCTGGAGATAACCTACCGCATGAACGAGGACCTCTGCCGCTTCCCCTCGGAATGTTTCTACGGGGGACGGCTGCGGCCCTCGGAGAAGGCTCGGTTACGGAAGCTGCCCCAGGGGAAAGGCGCGGCCTTCGCGGACATCCTCGACCCCCACGCCCCTTCCGTTTTCGTGGAGGTCAACCACCGGGGCATGACAATGCGCTCCCCGGAGGAGGCAAAGCTCGTCGCCCACCTGGTCACCGAGCTGGTGAGCGGATATGGGATCCCGCCCGAGGAGATAGCCGTGGTCACTCCCTTCCGGGCCCAGGCGGCGGAGATACGCGTCCAGCTGGCCAGGTTGGCCGCGCGCAAGAAAATAAAGGTGGGCGGTGGGCTAGTCGTGGACACCGTGGAACGCATCCAGGGCCAAGAGCGCGAGGTGGTGCTCATCTCCTTCGCCTGCAGCGATACCCGCTTCCTCAGGAACAAGCTCGACTTCTTCTTCAAACCCAACCGCCTCAATGTCTCCATAACCCGGGCCCGGGTGAAGAGGATCATGGTGGGAAGCAGGCACCTGCTGGGGATAAGGCCCCGGGACGAGACGGCAAGGGCCATGGTGGAGGTGCTCAGGCGGCTGTACCGGCAGACCCCCAGGTTGGACTATACGGAAAGGATAAGGGAGTTACAGTGAAAGCGGCGAGGAATATCGGGGACTTGAGGTTCTGTTGCTTCGACGTGGAGACCACGGGCCTCTCCTCCTTCAGCCGCCTGGTGGAGATAGGCGCGGTGCGATTTCGCATCGGGGAAAAGGGGGAGGAATTCTCCACCTTGGTCAACCCGGGGCAGCCCATCCCCTTGGAGGCAACCCTTATACACGGCATAAGCGACGACATGGTCAGGGATGCGCCGAGGGCGAAGGAGGCCTTGGAAAGATTTCTTGCCTTCGCCGAGGATTGCGTGCTGGTGGCTCACAACGCGGCCTTCGACGCCAGGATCATGGCCCTGGAGGCGGTTCGCGTGGGTTTGAGCCTCCCGGAGGTCACGGTGCTTGACAGCATCAGCATGGCCAGGTCCTTCCTCCCCTGGCAGGAGAGCTACCGGCTGGATACCCTTGCCGGATCCCTGGGGCTGGATACGCGCTCCCTGCACCGCGCGCTGCCCGATGCCCGCGCCGTGAGGGCCGTCGTGGAGGCCTCAGTCACCTCCATCCCCGGCTGGAAAAAGATGCTCACGGATCGATTGTTCGAGCGAGTGAGCGGAACCGAGCTTTCCTCTTCTAAAGCCAGGCGCGTCACCCTTCCGCCGGGGTTCGGGGAGCTCAAGAAGGCCGTCGAGGCCGGGAAGCCGGTGAGGATCATTTACGCCGGCGGGACCAGGGGGCGGATCCCGCGGGACATCACGCCCATCGCCGTCTACACCAGGCGCGAATGCTTCTACCTCGAGGCCGTCTGCCACCTGGACGGGACCAACAAGACCTTTCGCCTCGACCGCATCGTGAAGATCGAGATGGACGAAAGTCCTTGAAGTATCCTGGTCATTCGATAAGAAAGGTTTAAGCCGACACCGGAGATCGAGGACGTGATCCTGGATCTGCCGGCCGCGAACCGCGCGACCGAAAAGCGAAGATGTGACCCCATATCCCTTGTGGGGAGCAGGTCTCGGTCACCGTCCGGAAGACCTCGCTTGAAACCCATGCAGATGGAAGAAATTGCTAAAAGACAAGTAGGATGCGAAAGCCACCGCCTTAAGGTTTGGCTTGGAGCCAGCATGGATGTCAGAAATCGCCTTAGGGCAAGGTCGATGCGAAAGTTACGTCGGAAGACCTAGGTTGGAGTTTGCGCAGAACATCAAGGCAGCCGCGTTTTATAATGGGAGTGCGAGGAGTCGTTCTAAGGGGCTGCAGGACTGGATACGTTTCAAGGAGCGGGACATGTTCGTCGCCCATCTGGACAACGGCATGAGGATGCATTCCAGGATCCCTTTCCCCTTCAACATACTGGGAAACAAGTACGAGTACGTTCTCATGGGGATCCTGGGGTGGATGACCGATGCCGACTGGCTCTACCGCTACCGCGTCACCGCCTGGATGGTGGACAAGTTGGCCAACCGCGTGGTTCTCCCCCTGATCCACGGCGAAGTCCTGGACCCCGCCGAGGTAAAGTACATGCTGCGGCGGCTGGAGGAGGAAGGGCACGCCATGGCCCTGGGCACCTGCGAACGTCGCCGAGGCCCTTTTTCTCTTGAGCATATCCTTCAAGGACCCAGCCTGTTTTTATCTGAAAGCAAAAGAGGGCATCTTACAAGCCGAGATAGTGCTTTCTTACGCTTTCGTCCTTTAGTAAATCTTCTCCCGGCGCCTCCCGCATGATTCTTCCGTTCTCCATGACATAGGCCTTATCGGAAAGGCTTAAAGCCCTGGTTTGCTCCTGGGAGACCAGCAGAATGGATAGTCCTTCCTCCCCGGAAAGGGATTCCAGTTGCCGGAATATATTCGCGGCCATCTTGGGGGAAAGCCCAAGCGAAGGTTCGTCAAGCATGAGAAGCTTGGGCCTGCTCATCAAGGCCCTGGCGATAGCTAACATCTGCTGCTCACCGCCGCTCATGGTACCGGCATATTGCGACTTTCTTTGCGCCAGGATCGGGAACTTCTCGAAGACATAGGAAAGCGACTCGTTGACCCTTCTCCTGTTTTCCGGAAGGTACGCCCCCATCTTAAGGTTTTCAAGCACGGTCATATTCGGGAAAATGTGGCGGCCTTCCGGGACGTGGATAATCCCCAGCCCGCATATCTCGTCGGGTTTCATCCCACTGATTTCCATTCCATTCCAAACGATACTTCCGCTTTCGGGTTTCTTCAAGCCGGAGATGGTTCTCAGGAGGGTCGTCTTCCCTGCCCCGTTACTTCCTATGATACTTACGAAACTGTCTTCGGGCACCTGGATGGAGACGCCCCACAAAACCTGCAGGCTGTCGTAGCTTACGACGAGATCGTGCACTTCAAGCATTGCCCACTCCAAGATAAGCTTCTATGACCGCCGGGTTTTCCACGATTTCCTGCGGAGAACCCTCCGCGATCACCTTGCCGTAATCAAGAACGATCAATCGGGAGCTGCATTTCATGACCGCGGTCATCACGTGTTCGATCATAATCACGGTGATCCCTCTCTCTTCCACCATCCTGCGGACAAGTTCTGCTGCTTCCACTACCTCGACCTCGTTAAGACCGGCGAATACTTCGTCGAGGAGTAGGATCTGCGGTCGGATGGAAAGAGCCCTGGCAATCTCGAGCCTTTTTTTCTCCGAGAGTGTTAGTTTACCCGCCGGGTGGTTTCCCTTGGACAACATGCCGCAGAAATCGAGGATCTCCGCCGCTTGCTCCAGTGCTTCGCTGCGGCTGCCGGCCCTTCCCGCGTAAAGGCATCCTACGGCCACGTTCTCCAGGGCGGTCAGATGGGGAAAGCATCTTACGATCTGGAAGGTACGTCCAATCCCTAACCTGGCTATCTCGTGGGGCGCCAACCCGGTGATCTCCCTGTTCGAAAACAGGATATT
Organism: Actinomycetota bacterium; assembly: GCA_014360685.1. Taxonomy (GTDB): domain Bacteria; phylum Actinomycetota; class Geothermincolia; order Geothermincolales; family RBG-13-55-18; genus Solincola_A. The sequence continues at coordinate 12,137 of JACIXB010000017.1, forward strand.
ACCGTTCTCGGGTTTGTAGAAACCGGTTATCACGTTGAAAAGAGTAGTTTTCCCGGCTCCATTAGGCCCGATGAGCCCCAAGGTCTCCCCCTTCCTTACCTGGAAAGAAACATCCGACAGCGCCTGCAGGCCGCCGAATCGCTTACTCACCTTCCTGACCTCGAGAATAACGCCGTTTTCTCCCTGGTGTCCGTTGTTCTGGTCCTCGGCGCACAGGTTTAACCCGACAGAAGGCGGGCTTGCCGTTTTGTCGACCTCGCTTTTAGGCGATTCTTGAGAACCACCCGGTGCCCTCTTTCTCCCGATGCGGCCCAAAAGCCCCATTATCCCCTCCGGGAGGAAAAGGATGACCAGGATGAACAGCAGGCCGTATATTATGTGCGAGATTTCCGAACCTATCCGTTGTGTTAGCTGGTCGCTGACCACGGTGAGTATCACCGCTCCCACTGCCGGTCCCTGCCAGTAACGGGTACCGCCGAAAACGGCCATCAACACTACGAGGATGGAGATGTTGATGTCAAACATCAGGTCCGGGTGGACATAGGTACGATAAAAGGAATATATTCCGCCCACCATTCCCGTCATCGCGGCACTGAGAACGAAGGCCTGCATCTTTACCCTGGTATTGTTTATGCCCAGGGTCATGGCCATGTCCTCGTCTTCCCTTACCGCCACCAGGCCCCTACCGAGCCTGGAATTCCACATGCGGTAGGTCGTATATAAAATGGCCGCGGTGAGTAGAAGCATGACCTCGTAAAACACGGCCCTGCTCGTGGCGGGCTTGAAGGGAAGCGTCGACAGCCAGAGACCCACGGTACTTCCCGTCCACTCGAAATTCAGCATGGCAACGATCAGGGCCATGTTTAAAACCAGGGTTATAAGGGCGAAATACGGTCCCCTGAGCCTGAGGCACGGGTAGCCCACCAGGAATGCGAAGGCGCCGGCCAGGAGCCCGCCGAGGGGTGCGGTTAGAAAAGGGTTCCAGCCCAGTTTCGATAAAAGCATGGCCGTGGTGTAGGCCCCGAGGCCGAAGAATGAAGCATGTCCGAAGCTCAAGTAGCCGGTTGTGCCGATAACGTTCCAAGCCTCGGCCAGGGAAACGTACATGAACATCAGAAAGAAGAAAGATATGTAATATGATTTTGTTCCCAACCACGGTAAAGCGGCGAGGACGATGAACAGAGCCACTACAGCCAGGGCGCGCGTGAATTTGCGAGACAGCATTCCTTGCAGCTGCTTGGGCTCCATCTTTATCTTGCCTCCCTTTGGCCCAAAAGGCCCGTCGGTCGCAGCAAGAGGACGGTGGCCAGAATGCCGAACAAGATCATGTTTACCCAGGCATTGGGGATGAATACGGCGCTGATGTTGGTGATCAGGCCGATCAACAGGCCGGCCAGCAAAACGCCCGGTATGCTACCCACGCCGCCGAAAATCACGACCAGGAATATGTAGATCAACCAACCCAGATGGGAGGAGGGGTTGAAGGAAAAGATGAGTGACAAGCACACGCCGGCAGCGGCTGCCGTGGCCAGAGAGATCCCAAACGTGATCGAGCTTACCCGATCTATGTTGACTCCGCACAGTGCGGCACCCTCCTTGTTCTGCCATACCGCGCGAACCGCCATTCCAAGGTATGTCTTTTTCAGGAAAAGATAGATGCAGGACGTGGTCACCAGGGCGATGGCGAAGCCGATGACGGCGGTGTAAGGAATGGAGACCCTGGAGATAAAAAATGCTTTTCCCGTATAACTAACGTTCAGGACCCGGGGATCCGGTTTCCATGCCCATTGCATGGCGTTCTCCATCAATATCGCCAACCCGAACGTGAGAACCATGGAGGCGGCCACGAGCTCCTCCGCCCGCTTAGCCAGAGGACCTATGAGCAATCGGTATATCACTATCCCACAAACGAAGAAGAGGGGTGTGGAGACGAAAAGGCTGACCAGAGGATCTATCTTAAGGCTAACGTTCATCCAGTAAGCGATATACACGGCGAGGAGGGCGAAGGTGCTGTGGGAAAGGTTGATCACCTTCATAACACCCCAGCAGAGACCGAAGCCGACTCCAAGGATGGCGTACACTCCACCCAGGAGTAATCCGCTTGCCAAGGCTTGAAATATCTCGAAGCTTGTCGGCATTTCCGTGAATCTCCGCTGTGCTCGTTATGGCTGTGAAAACATCCCCAGCACCTTCACCCATCCTTCAGCGAATCGCCGTTCCCGACCCGGCGTTCGTTCGCCTTAGGCCGGCTCGCTCGATATCAGGGTCCGGCCGCTCAAAGGCATCAGCTTCCCCAAGGCGGTTTCGGATATACGGGATCCGCAGTCCTTACTTCGGCGGGCCATACCAGCTCCACCTTCCCGTTCTGAATCTGGGTGCAGAAGCTGTACGGCTCAGGGAGTCCCTTTTCGTCGAATTTGAATTCCCCGCCTATGGTCTTTATGGTATTGCTCTTCAGGTAGTCACGGATGGAATCCTGATCCAGCGTGCCGGCACCTTCTACTCCCCGTTGCAGGGTCTGCAACCAGCAATACCCGTAAAGAAAATAATCGGGTGCCGCCGTGACGTTATATCTCTCCCGGCATACCTCGTTCAATTCCTCGATCCCTTCGTAGGGCAGCTTGTTGCTGATGGCGGTACCGGAAAAGATGTAATTACCGTACTCGCCGAGCTGTTCCACCCAAGCCGGGACGATGCTTCCTATCCCTTGGACAAATGCTTTCGGGTTGTATCCCTGGGCCATCGCGGATCGGACGGTAAGGACGCCGTCGTCAAACAATCCGTTGGCAAAGAACAGGTCGGCCTCCGCAGCCTTTGCCTTGGCCACCAGGGCATCGGCGGATGCGAGGGGTAGATCGTAAAACTCGTCCACGACCAGGTCTATGCCCAGCTCCTCCACCCATTTATGTATGTCTTCCAGGCATGCCTTGCCGATTACATTGTTCACGGTGATGGCCGCCGCTTTCTTGGGACGCTCTTCCTCGGGAAGGGTGCTCAGCCACTGGAAGAACCCCTCGTACCACCACTGTCCCATGAGTGGGGGTCCGCCGAAGGAGTATTGGTATCCCTGCTCAAAGGAGGGCATGTGGCCACCCATGGAAACATATACCATACGGTATTTCTCGGCCACCGGCATCTGCGCAGCGGCCGTCGTCCCCGGATAACCTCCGAGCAGAAGATCCACTTCGTCAACGGTGATCGCCTTTTCCAGCAAGGAAACACCCTTATCCGTGTTGCTCTCGTCGTCGTAGATGATCAACTCGACCTGGCGTCCCAGGAGTCCTCCCTTGGCGTTGATCTCCTCGGCCCAGTAACGATAACCCTTCTCGATCCATTTACCGGTTTCCGCATAGGGACCGGTCAAGGGAAGGGTACCGCCGATCTTTATGGGCCCCTTTGCCTCTCCCTCTTCCCCCCCGCAACCTGCAGCGATGGACATCACCGCCACCACGCAGACCACGAGAACGAAGGTGATGACCTTTTTAGAAGAACCGCTCATCCTCATGATCCCCCCCTTCCACATGTATTTCTAACAAGCCTTCCGCGCGCTTTCCTTTACCCCTGTTGCATCACCCCCTTCTTTCCCCCAGAAGCACCGCTGCCCTTGATGCCCAGGATTGCGCGCGCTTCTTCGGGGGAAGCTGGTTCCCTGTCAAGCTCTCTCACCAGACGGACGGCCCTGGCCACGAGATCGGCGTTGCTTTCGGCCAGCCTTCCCCTGGCGATCCTGATGTTGTCCTCCAACCCCACCCGGATATGGCCACCCAGTATTACGCTTACCGCCCCCAGGTGGAAAGAGGCCGGGTATCCAACGCCGATCACTGACCAGGTAAAGTCCTCCCCAAAAAGATGGTCCGCTTTTCTTTTCAGAAATACGAGGTCTTCGACGGCGGTTCCTATACCTCCCAGCACGCCCATCACAAACTGCATGTGCAACGGCCGCTTGAGGTAGCCGCCGGAAAGCATAAAAAGAGCGTTGTAGAGATGCCCGACGTCGTAAATTTCCAGCTCAGGCTTGGTGCCGTGCTCCTGCATGGTGGCCAGAAGGTATTCCATGTCAGAGAAGGTGTTTTTAAAGACCGCTCCCCTGGTGCCCTCGACATATGCTTTTTCCCAGGGATATTTCCATTCCTTCACCTTCTCGGCGAGGGGGTGGATGGAGGCGTTCATGCTTCCCATGTTCAGGGAGGCCATTTCCGGTCTGCACCTGGGAATCACCGCCGCCCTTTCCTCGACCGCCATGGTCAGGCTTCCGCCCGTTGTGGCGCATATCACCAGGTCCGTACGTTCCCTGATCCCACCGATGATCTCCTCCCAGATATCCGGATCGGCGGTGGGAGAGCCGTCGACAGGGTTGCGGGCGTGTAGGTGCACTACCGCGGCTCCCGCCTCACGGCAACGCTCTGCTTCTTCCCTGAGCTGCTCCGGTGTCAACGGTAAGTACGGGGTCTGGCTGGGCATGGTCAGCGAACCGGTCAAAGCAGCGGTAATGATGACTTTCCCCTTCGTTTTTTCCATCATCCCGCCCCCTTTAATCGGATTCCAATATGGCCACCGGCCGGCAAAGGCCGGCGCTCCCGCCCACGAGCTTTATGGGGAAGCAGGCTACTTTAAAGCCATGGGGAACGGGTATGAGGTCCAGGTTGGCAAGTTTTTCTATGTGGCAATATTCCCTCTCCCTCCCCACGTAATGCGCCGCCCAGATGCAGGAGGGATCGGCTGTCCGCTGGAACTCCTCCCTGATGGCCCAAAAGGGTCGGTCCCATCCCCAGGCGTCGATGCCCATGACCCTTATGCCCCTGTCCAATAGCCATAACGTCGATTCCCTCCCCATGCCGCAGCCGGCGTCAAAATATTCCTTCGTCCCCCAAAGCTTATCCGCTCCCGTCTGAATGAGCACTATATCTCCCGCCTTGAGCTCGTAGCCCAACTTTGCGAGAGCCACCTCGAGGTCGGCCGCCCTTATTTCAGATCCTCGTTCCTTCCATCTCATATCCAACACCACGCCGTCCCCGAAAAACCATTCCAGCGGCATCTCGTCTATGCTCCTTGCCTTCTTCCCCTCGGATACGGGAGCATAATGCCACGGCGCGTCAACGTGGGTTCCGGCGTGCGCATGTATCTCCAGGCGGTCGTTAGCCCATGCCAGTCCCCCAGGAAGGTCCTCCGCCGAGCAGCCGAAGAAACGGCAAGCCATCTCCACGCTCTGGCTGTGATCTTCGTGAACCACTCGAATGGGAAGCGGCTCGCTCGGGCTGTCTTCAAGGGGGAGGCTGAGGTCTATTATTCTGACCGGCATGTCATTCTCCTCTTTACTAGGCGTTCAGCGAGGGAAATCGATCCCCTCCGGAGGCTTTCATATCTCCACCAGGCCTTCCAGTTTTTTTCCGTATTTGGCGAACATCGCATCGCCGAAATCCTTCAACGCGCGATTAATGTAGATGTCGTGCCTGATATAACTCACGACCATCCGGGTTACGCCCTTGTTTCTCGTCCAGTAGGCTTCCCAGTCCTTGCCCGGGATCTGGCGCATAAACAATGAAACCTCGTCGTCGCAGGCCATGGTCAATTCCGAACCGTGCCTGGTGTAAAGAGCAGGCACTTGGATGTGTCGATATATCTTTCCCAGGTTGAGAATGGGCTCGGAAAACTGCATGCTGATGATGGAAACGCCTTTCCTTTCCGCCTGGCGCAGAGATTTCTCCAGATCCAAACCCTGCTCAGGCCAGAAGCTTATGAGTATTTCCCTCTCCGCGGCTTCGATGAGCTCGTTTGCCTTGGCGATGCAGGAGGTATAGGTGCGCAATAACCAAACCAGGCTTTCCGACTGGTCTTCCTGCAAATATTCCTTGTAAGAAAGCAGGGTTTTCTTCCTCTCCAGGAATTCGCTTTCCTTCATCTTGATGAATTCTTCTATGGGTAGAGGATGATATATCTTGGGGTTGGAACCCACGGGGTTGACAAGTCCCTTTTGGGTCAAGCGGTCCATGGTCTCGTATACTTTCGGTCCGGGAATTCCGGAGTTCTTGCTGATCTCGTATGCGTTTGCCGGACCGTTGGTCAGAAGGGTTAGATAGGCTTTGGCCTCATACTTGGTGAAGCCGAAATCGTGAACAACTTTTTCCAGGTACTCCAACTTTTTAACCATCTCTTACCCAGACAAAATAATCACTACTAAAGTTGTTAGTATATTAACTACTATAAGAGTTATTATTTTGTCAAGCCGTGTGTCAATTGATCCGCATCAGCCCGTGGTGTTTATTCTGCCCCTGCGCCGGGCGTGTGATGTCCAAGCCATAATGGGATAAGGGATGACGACGATCCCTTGGGCCTGTGGCTGGAGAAACATTGACTACTCGATCGAGCAGTTGGGCAAGCTCAAGGTAACGACGGTCCCTTGGGCCCGTGGCTGGAGAAGCGTATACTACGTCACAGCGGTGCATGTTTTCGAGCCGTTCGCGGGAACGGAGCCGGGCGGAAGGGACTTTCCGGGGATGACGGGGAAGGGAGGTAAGGCAAATGGGGGACGAGGTGTACGTGAGGCTGCGTGAGCACCTGGACCGGCTTCCGGCGGGTTTCCCCCCGGAGAGCGGGGGGCTGGACGCGGAATACCTCAAGCGGATGTTCACTCCCGAGGAGGCCGAGGTGGAGCTCGCCGTGAGGCCGGTGCCCGAGCCGGCCTCGGCTATCGCCCGCCGCTGCGGGAAGGACAGGGAGGAGACGGAGAGGATACTCGAGGGGATGGCGCGCAAGGGGCTGGTCCTCCCCGTGCCCGCCGGCAGGAGCAGGCTGTACATGGCCCTCCAGTACATGACCGGCTTCGGGGAGCAGGTATTGGCCTTCGGCTTGGACGGAGAGGGGGCGCGACTGTGCCTGGACTACCACCGGAGGTCGGGGTTCATGGCCGGTTTCGCGGACCAGAGACAGATGCGCGTGGTCCCGGTGAGGGAGGCGGTGGAAAACCTTCCCAGGGTGGCCCCCTACGACCGGATGCGGGAGGTGGTGGCTTCCCAGAAGGTCATAGCCCTCACCCCCTGCCCCTGCCGGGTATCCAACCGTAAGGCGGGCGTGGACTGCGGGCATCCCGTGGACACCGAGCTGAGCTTCGGGTTCGTGGCCGAGTGGCGCATCGCCAACGGCTTCGGGAGAGAGATCAGCCGCGAGGAGGCCCTCCGCGTCATGGAGGAGGCGGAGAAGGCCGGGCTCCTCCTGGCTCCCACCAACACCAGGGAGCCCATCGGGATGTGCATGTGCGCCGCCTGCTGCTGCCACTGGATCCAGGGCCTGAAGCTGCACGAGAGGCCGGCGGATCACGTGCAGACCTCCTTCCAGGCGCGGATAGACCCCGAGGCCTGCACGGCCTGCGGCACCTGCCTGGAGCGTTGCCACATGGAGGCCATCGCGGAGAGGGAAGGATACGTGGAGGTGGACGCCGGGCGTTGCATAGGCTGCGGCCTCTGCGTGCCCGTCTGCCCGGAGGACGCCGTTTCCCTGTTGCCCAGGGAGGGGGCGGACAAGCCCTCCCCCACCTATTTGGGCATGTTCGCCAGGGTGGCCGGGGAACGCGGCCTTCCCCTGGGGAAGATGGAGAAGGTCATGAACCTCGCCCCGCTTCCCCTCTTCATGGGAACGTGGAAGGCCCTGCACAGGCTGCGCCTCGCGGGCCCGGTTATCAACTTCATGGAGAGGCGGGGAATGATCTAAGTCTAAGGGGGTCATATCTTCAGTTTTCGGCGTGAGTTCAGGACCCTACCGGCTCATGGACGCCACTGGGGCGGGATGAGAAAGCCGGGATCGGATCCGTGTCCAACCCGTGAGGCCGGTGCTCCCTCCTTCGCCGGGCCGCCCGGCGAAGGCTTCGGTTCACGCCATGAAGGCTTCGGGTCACGCTGTAGCGTTTCAAATCACGATGACATGGCGGAAACCGCGCCGAGTGGACATGTCGGCTATCCTTCCCGTCCTCTCCGCCTGCGCCATCTCGAAGAAGGCCGCGTGGACGACCGCCTTGCGGCGGACGGGGGCTAACCTCACGATTTTCCTGGGCCTCATCTCCAGTCCGCCGTCCCCTGCGGTGCAGCGGCAGGAGTGGCGGCGGAAGATGCGGGAAGCTTGGGGGCTTCCCCTCGCGAAGCGATGTTCATAGCGGAACCGGCTACCCCGATAAGGGAGAAAAGGAGGACGAGGATAATGCCAACCCCCAAACCGGCACCGGGCTGCCTCAGGAAAGAGGTGAGGTTCACCAGGGAAACCGCCAGTGCGAGCAGGGAGAGGATCAGCCCCACCGTGGCGGTTTTCCTGTTACCGAGCACGAGGTTGATGAGGCCGGTGATCGCCAGCATACCGCCGATTACCAGGAAAGTCAGGCCGGTGAACACGGGATAATCTTCCAGGTGGACGAAAAACGGCGTGCCGATGTCTCCTCCACCGGAGACGGCCATGTTTCCGATACGGAACCACTCCCACCCGGTGAGGGAACGGCCGGGACCGCTGCTGTAGGCCAGGAAAACGCTAAGCAGTATCACCAACCCGCCCAGGAGTTGCGCCAGAGAGCCCAAAACGAACACGGGAGTCCTTTTCGCCGCGGCCCGGAAGGGTGTCCGGGCGGGCACGAATCGGGCGGAAGGCGGCAGGGAAGGCGCCGTTACCTCGGGGCTCGTGGGTGGCGTGGACCCGGGGATGCTCACCGTCGGGGTATAAGCCGGTTCCGCCACCGTTGGTTCCGCGGTGGCTCCGCTTCCCGTCTCCACGGGCGCTCCCTCACGTGTGGGGGGAAAGCTCGCAACTTCCGGAGGGGGAGTTCCGCTGACCTCCCCCGGGGTCATCCGGGCAGTTTCCGCAGTACCCACGATGGCCTTTTCACCCTCGTGACATTCCGCCAGGGGGGTCCCGCAGCGGACGCAGAAACGGTCCGTCGGTTTGCAGGCGAACCCGCATTTCTGACAGTATTTCATGGATTCCATCTTTTTCCTCCCCCGTCAACGAGTGCCCCACAAAGGCCCTGAATATTCGCCCATTCCCGTTACCACGATGTAGCCGTGGCGTGAGCCCCATGCCCTGGCCGCCTGGTCGAGAAGGTCGCACCCGCAGTTGAGATAGTCCTCGCCCATGGACACGTTGCCGTAGGCGTTGAGGGCGTCGATCAGGTAGTACTCGGAGCCCCGTATCCCCAGCTCGATAAAGGTCTTGTAGTGCACGCTGACGTGTTTCACGGCTCCGTTCCAATCCCTTCTCTTCAGGTAATTCACCATGTGCGCCAGGACGTCTCCGCCTTCGCCGAGGTGGATTTCGAAGAGGGGGATGCAGGCGGCTCCCCTGATCGCCTGATCGTCCTTGTGTATATCTATATGCGCCTCCAGGTATTTCAGCGCCGGCCTTCCGACCAAGGTGAGGATGGATTCGGCGGTGGCGGTTCGAGGGCCTCCCAGGAAATCGAGCAGGAGCGGCGCCGAAGGCTCCCCCACGGCCGCGATGGCCCTCTTCAGCATCTCGACCCTGGCGGCGTCCTTGGTGTCGTCCAGCTTGCGGAGTTCGTCGACCAGCATCTGCGCCGCCCTTGCGTTACCGAAGGCGTCCAGGCACCCGATTATCGCCTCGGTGAGCTCGTTTTCCTCCTGCTCCTCGAGAAGGGCCTGTACCAGGGGCTCCGCGCAGCTTTCGTCGCCCGCTTTCTTGAGCGCGACGGCGGCGGCTGCTCTTACCTCACGCGAGGGGTCCCTCGTAACGACATCCAGGAGAAAATCGGCAAGCCCTTCCCTGGGAGCATATTCCATACACTTCATGGCCTTTTCGCGCGTCGCGTCGTCACCGTTTTTATAAATATTCTCCAAGGACTTGGATATCACGGTGAGGCTGTCGCGAGCTTTCTCGTTTTCCCCTGACGCCTCTTCGACTTTCTTGATCAGGGAGTCATCGAGCCGGTAGGCGATGTTTTTTGCCGCCGCCTTCCGGTAATAGTCGTTACTCTCCTGGCAGGATATCTCGCACAATTTGTCGGGCCGCGGTTCTCCGCCCATGGTCATGGACACCCCGACCAGGGAAGCCAGCATCAACGCCGCAAGGACGGGGATGCCCTTTTTGGCCAGCTTTTTCCCTACCTCGCCCCGGGCTTCGCCGATGGAAATGAGGATCATGATGGAGAGGAAGAAAAGGAAGGAAAGCACGAGCAAAAACCAGGCCATATCACATCCCCCTTTCCGGAAACGCTTGTAAGGAAGGATGGCGCGTAGGACGCGTATTTTTTCTACTTAACAATTTTCCACCACCCCTTAACCGTCCATTACTCCCATTGCCGCTTTTCGACTAAGGAAGCGCTTGAGTGTGAGTGAATTAGTGATTCCAAAATATTTATATTTATAAATATCTGCCCTTAAAAGGAGAGCACAAAAAGGGCCTTGGGGATACACCGATCACCGGCCAGCTTCTTGTGCCGCAAATTTATCTATTATTTCCGGACGTCTGTTCTTGGACCACCTGGTCCATCGCTTTCCAGGATAAGGGGAAGGCCACGTCCCGTCAAGTGGTGTATTAAGCCCCATCGAGCCATCCTTTCTTCGATGGCATCCTAACCGGCTGCCGGCACGAGCTCCTTCACCTCCTTCTCTGATGTCTCGATAGCGTTCCCGTCGATCTTTTTCATCCTGGCTTTGGCGAGCGATTCCAGGCTCATGTACCGGCGGCAGACCATCCATTCGTCGTGCTGTTCGGCAAGCACAGTGCCCACCAGCCGTATCACCGATGCCCGGTTGGGGAAGATGCCCACCACGTCGGTGCGCCTGCGCACCTCGCGGTTGAGACGCTCCAGGGGGTTGTTGGACCAGATCTGACGCCAGTGCGCCTTAGGGTAGGCGGCGAAGGCTAAGATATCGTCGCGGGCCTCCGCGAGCATCTCCGCCGCCTCCGGGAAGCGCGCCTCCAGCTGCTTTACCACCGCCTGGTGCTGAGCATACACGCTCCTGTCGTCCGGCTGGGCGAAGATGGTGCGCACGCAGGTGGCGACCAAGTCCTGGGAGGCCTTGGGGACCTTGCAGAGGAGGTTGCGGGCGAAATGGGTGCGGCAGCGCTGCCAGCCGGCCCCCGGCAGGCATGCGGCGATGGCGTCCACCAGGCCGGGATGGGCGCCCGCGATGACCAAAGATACCCCCGTAAGCCCTCGGGCCACCAGTCCCCTCAAGAAAGCGGTCCACCCCGCCCCGTCCTCTGTGGTCACGAGATCCACTCCCAGCACCTCGCGGTGCCCCTCGGCGTTCACCGCGATGGCGATGACGCAGGATACGTTGACCACCCTGCCGCCTTCTCTCACCTTCTGGGTCAGCGCATCCAGCCACAGGTAGGTATAGGGGCCTGAAGTCAGAGGACGGTTGCGAAAGGCCTCTACCATCTCATCCAGGGCCTTGGCCATGCGGGACACCTGGGAGCGGGATATGCCCTCGATCCCCAGGGCCTTTACCAGCTTGTCCACCCGGCGGGTGGAGACGCCGGCCAGCCAGGCATCGGCCACCACGCAGACGAGAGCCTTCTCAGCCCGCCTACGGGGCTCAAGCAGCCAGGCGGGATAGTAGCTACCCTGCCTGAGCTTGGGGATCTCAAGGTCAATGGTCCCCACCCGCGTGTCCCAGGGCCGTTGACGATGGCCATTGCGCGAGTTCACTCGCTCGTCGCTCCTCTCCCGGTACTCCGCCCCGCAGATGGAAGATACCTCTGCATCCATGAGCATCTGCGCCATCAACCTCATCATTTCTCTCAGAAGGTCAGTATCTGCTTCCTACAGTTGCTTGCGCAGCCACTCCAATAGGTTCATAGTAGTGTTGACCATCGTGCTTCTCCCTTCTCTTCGTTACTTCCTTGAGAAAAGGATGGCACGGTGGTCGCTCTGTTTCCAGGGGTTTCCGCGAGGGCGCGGCCAGGGAATTCCGTTCCGCCTACGACTCCACTCCATTCCCTGGCCTTTCTTCCCTTCCTTCATACACCACTAGAGTGGACTCTAACTAAGGGGAACATTTAAAAATATTTTACGAAAGAAAAGCGGATAGGGTCACGTCTTCAGTTTTCGGCGCGAGTTCAGGACCCTACCGGCTCATGGACGCCACCGGGGCGGGATGAGAAAGCCGGGATCGGATCCGTGTCCAACCCGTGAGGCCGGCGCTCCCTCCATCGCCGGGCCGCCCGGCGAAGGCTTCGGGTCACGCCATGAAGGCTTCGGGTCACACCATGATATTTCTTTCCACGGTGCCGCGGCGGAAGCCGCGCCGGGTGGACATGTCGGCTATCCTTCCCGTCCTCTCCGCCTGCGCCGTCTCGAAGAAGGCCGCGTGGACGACCGCCTTGCGATAAACAAGGGCGTATCCCACCATGCCTTTCCCCAAAAAGCGGTAGTCCCATCCCAGGCCCACGGACCGGTACTTCCTCTCCTCGCAGTTCAAGGCGCGGGAGAGGAAATTTTTGACTTTCCCTGCGGTGGGCTTGAGAGCCTTTTCCCCCTGGGAGAGAAAGGCCTCCATGGCATAGCTTTTGAGCAGCTTGGGATGGAGTACCCGATAAGCCGGGGCCCTGGAGAGCACGTCCATCCCCACCGCCTTGCCGTTGATGAGCACCAGTAGTCCCCGCTGCCCTCTCTGGCAGGGGAAGGCCTCCAGGTACTACTGGAGCTCCTTGCCCCGTGCCTGGAAGACGTCGCGCATGGCCCGGGTGGGAGAATGGACCCCGGCCTTTTTCGCCAGGCGGTCTATCTCCTCCCACACTCGGCCCTAGTCGGAACGGAATTCCGTGTACGCCTCGAGATTCTCGGCCGCCGCGCGCGCTTTCATGCTCCGGGCGGAATGGGCCATGATGTTACCGGAGTCCTCGAAGTGGTGGGTCTCGTAATGCCAGCGTCCGGCCTCGGTACAGCTCACCGGTATGACCAGCGAGGACTTGGCGGGTACCAGGATGCTGGTGTTGAGAACCCGGTTCTGCTTGGCCCCGGCCAGTTCCTCTCCGTCCAGGAGGAGCACCGGTTTATCCCCCCGGTTCTCCACCTTAAGTTCGGGGACGCTTCCCCCCTCGTCTACCTCACCCACCCGAAGGACTCCCTCCTCCAGGGCCTCCTTGAGGGTCAGGTAGATCGGACCTCTCTTGGTGGTGGAGAAAAGAGGAACGACCCCCATATTCTCGAAGACCTGAAGGTCCCCCAACGCGAGGGAGGCCATGTAGTCCATGGTCAAGCCCGCCAAAAGGTTCTGACCGTAGAAGGGATGCGGCATCATTTACTCTTCGCCCTGCTTTTCCTACCCTTCTTGCCGGCCTTCATCCCCTCGAGGATCATGTCCAGGACGGCCTCGTGAACCTCGGCGGCATCCCCCCAATCCCTTAGGAGCTGGTCGTAGAAGGCGATGATGAGTTCGTTCAAGCCCAGGAGGGTGTAGGAGGCCAGTCGTTCGTCGACCTTCCGGAAGGTCCCGTTGTCCACGCACTTCCGCACCAGGTCCAGGACCAGCCTCAGGTATTCCTCGAAGACCTCCGCCGCCGTCCCCGCGAATTGGCGGTTCTCACCGAAGAAGGAGGAAAGCCAGAGCTGGGCGAGCTCCTTGTGTTCCACGCCCAGGACCACGTCCAGCCGGAGAAGCTTCCTCAGGGCGGCGAGCGGTTCCGTCTCCGACGCCACCAATTCCCGCGCCCTCTCCAGCCAGAGCTTGTTGCTCTCCCGCAGGGCTTCCGTGAAAAGCTCGGCCTTGCTCGGAAAATACAGGTAGATGGTTCCCTTGCCGATCCCGCTCTTTTCGGCGATGACGTTTCATAAAACAGCCCGGCCGGGGGATGGATACCCTCCGGCCAGGCATTCTGACTGGTGGAGATGAGCGGATTCGAACCGCCGACCTCCTGCTTGCAAGGCAGGCGCTCTCCCACTGAGCTACATCCCCGGGAGCCGTCTTGATCGGCTGGGAAAATCCTTTTCCGAGAAGATTATAGCCCATGGACATGGGGCTGCCCATGCCAGCCCATGCCTTCCCTGACGTGCCCGCCTGACCATGAGCGTCCAACTCTGGGACCGAGGGTGAGATGCTATTATAGACGAGGGGTAAAAAGGGAATAAAATGGTTCCTTGAAAAAGATGCGCCCAGGGACAAAAGGACATTAAAGGCGGCTGCATATCATGGATGTCCGAAGTGCGGGCGCAAGAATCCAGGATAAGGAGAAGAGATGCCGGCTCGTACGGTGGTTGTTTAGGCCGTAACAGGGAGGTGAGGGCGTGAAGGCATTCGTTCTCATCAAGGTGGAACCGGGTAAGCTGCGCGAGGTGCTGGACAGGATATCCGGGATGAGAGCGGTCTCCGAGGTCTATTGCGTTACCGGGCCGGACGATATCATCGCCGTGTTGGACTCCGAGGACGCCCGGGGAATCTCCGAGGTGGTAATCTCCGGTCTGCACGGCGTGGAGGGCATCAAGGCCACCGATACCCGCATGGTGGTGGAGATTCCCTGAACGGACCTTTTCCCGGCTCGAAAAAACAGGAGGGATGCCCAGCCCGGGCGCTTCCCGGGAGAGGAAAAAACGGCCGGGCAAGCGAGGGCGGGACTTTTTCCGAGATGACGAAAAAAATCACCTCGGGTAAGTAAGCTCCTTGCCTTTTCGAGGCGAAAGGAGCGGACGTGAAGGAAAAAACCCATATCCGTGGGGAGGGCGGTCTTATGCCCCCCACGCGCGACCTTTTCCATCCCCTGCCGGGCCGGACACCGCACTCTTTAAATCTCTGCCTCGGGATCGGCGAGGTTGGATGGCTCCTGAGCGGGATGTTAAACTTATAACAATTTGTGAACTTGGGGTCATGCGGTTTACCGGGCCACTCCCGTCGGCGGCGTCGAAGAGGGGGGAGTTTTCCGAAAAAGAGCGCCCCGGGTGAAGTCACAAGGCAGGCGGAGACGTTCGGAGCGGCTATGAGTGAGAGGGCGGACGAGGGAAGCTCGTCGATGGGGAGGAGAAGGGCGGGCGGCGGAAGGCGGATATCCCGCTCGGAAAAACGGTCCCGCAGCGAAAGGCTTCCACGTCCGAAGGAACCATTCCGTTCGGATGGGACACGCCGTTCGGAGGAACCTTCGGGCCAGGATATGCCGTATGGACGGGGGATACCATCCGCTGGGGAGAGGACCTACGGTCGAGGGCGTGCGGCAATGGGGCGTACAGCCGGCCGGAGCCGCTTGAGGTTCACGAGGCGGTTCTATGTGCTCCTGGGAATCCTGGCGGGAGTTATCCTCCTGATCACATTGATCCTCACCCTTTCCGGCGGAGGCGGCGGCGATTTCAAATCCCTGCATGCCGGCGCCAGGCTAAGCGACGCCGAGCTCAACCGCCTCAAGGTCAACGAGCTCGGCGCGATCATGATCCTGGTTTATCACCGCATCGGCGAGGAGGGAAAGCAGTCGCGTACGCCGGAGAATTTCCTATCCGACCTGGAATACCTTTACGAGCAGGGCTACCGGTGCATAAGCCTCCGGGAGCTGGTGGCCAACCACATCGCCGTCGAGCCCGGCTATACCCCGGTGGTCATAACCTTCGACGAGGCCGATCCCAGCCAGTTCCGCTACCTGGAAGAGGACGGGCGGCTGCAGGTCGATCCGCGCTGCGCCATGGGTATTATGGAAAATTTTGCTAAAGAGCACCCGGATTTCAACATGACCGCCACCTTCTTCGTCCTGCCGCAACTCTTCGGGCAGGAGGAATACAAGGAGATGAAACTCCGTTACCTGGTGGAGCACGGCTACGACGTCGGAAGCCGTACCCTCAACAACGTGGAATTGGGCGGCCTGGAGGACGCGAAGGTGCTGGAGGAGCTGGCGGGGAGCATCCGGATGGTGAGGGAATTCCTGCCGGACTACGAGCCCATGGCCATCGCCCTTCCCGGGGGGTCCAGGCCCAAGAACCCCTCCCTCCTCAACTACGGGGAATACGAGGGCGTGAGGATCGCCTTCGCCGCCGCCCTCCTGGAGGGAAGCAATCCGGCGACCGCGCCTTGCGACCACGATTTCGACCCCCTGAACCTGCCCCGCGTCAAGGCCATGGACCCATCCCTGGACACCACCGACAGCGGGCTGTATGCCTGGCTGCGTTACTTCATGGAAAACCCCGAAAGGAGGTACGTGAGCGACGGGGACCCCTTCACGGTGACCGTTCCCAAACACATGGAAGAACGCGTGGACATGGAGAAACTGGGTAATCGGCGGCTGCGGTTATATTGACCGTGCCCTATAATTCCCCTTGGACATGTTTTACGATCGAGGCCGGAGAAGGATCTTCACCCGCCGCTCGCTCGCCGCGCGGCTCGTTCCCCGTGCCAAGATAACCGGGAGGCGCGTGTCCCGGAGGGCAACGGCGCGGGTGGAGGCCAAGCGGGGCCCGAGGCTGACCCCGAAGGCCTTGTGGGGGCTGGTCGGTATCGCTCTGCTCCTCTTGCTCGTCATCCTCCTCACCGTTGCGCGGGGCAAGCCGCCGGTCAAGTCGCTCCTTCCGGCGGACGGCGCCCTGGTGTCGGAGTCGCCGGTCATCGTCAAGGCGGAGCTGAAGAAGGATCTCGGGCTGGAAGATGTCCGGGTGGTGGTCAACGGGGAGGACCTCACCGGGGAGGCCTCGATGGAGAACCAAGACTTGACCCTGGCGGTTGAGCTGCCGGACGGTGAACACCGGGTGGAGGTGATGGTCGGGGACCGGATGGAGGCGGTTTCCAGGTTCGTCGTGGACAACACGCCTCCATCACTGGAGGTCGAGGGTTGGGAGCTTCGCGACGACGGCATCACGGTCATCACCGGGAGGACGGAGGGAGCCTCCTCGCTTTACCTGGAGGATAGGAGGGAGAGGCTGGCCGAGGACGGATCTTTCCGGCTGGAGGTGGACCGGGAGAGGTTCGCCTCCGTGAGGATCTCCGCCATGGACGCCGCGGGGAACCGGCGCGAGACGGTGGTGGACACGGCCCCGCCGCCGCAGGTCAAGGGGGCGCACGTGTCCATCTGGGTGGCGGCCAACCTGGACCTCTTCCGCAAGATGGTGGACCTGGTGAAGAGGACCGAGCTCAACGGTCTGCAGATCGACGTCAAGGACGAGAGCGGACTGGTGGCCTACCCCACCCCGGTCCCCCTGGCGGAGGAGGTGGGGAGCCACCTTAAGAAGGGAGGGGTGGACATCGAGCGGGTCATGGACAAGTGCTGGTACAACGACATCTATCCCATAGCCCGCATCGTGTGTTTCAAGGACCCCATCGTGGCCTCCAAGCGCAAGGACTTGGCGGTGCATTCCTCGAACGGGGGCCTCTGGGGCAAGGGGCAGTGGTTGGATCCCTACAGCCGGGAGGTGTGGGATTACATCCTGGACCTGGCCCGGGAAGCGGCGCGCAAGGGCTTCAAGGAGATCCAGCTGGATTACGTACGCTTCCCCTCCGACGGTGACGTGACCACCTGCGTCTACCCCGCTTACGATGGGAGGAGCCAGGAGGAGACCATCATAGATTTCCTCAGGTATATACGCGAGGGGCTGAAGCCCATGGGGGTGACCCTCTCCGCGGACGTCTTCGGCCTCACCGGGTCCCACCAGGGGACCATGGGCATAGGGCAGGACGTCACGGCCATGGCCCGCTACCTGGATTACCTCTCGCCCATGGTCTATCCATCCCACTACAATCCGGGCGAGTACCAGATACGCGACCCGGAATCCAATCCCCACGACACCGTGTACATGAGCCTGGTGGATTTCCAGAAGAAGCTGGAAGGGACCGGCTGCAAGCTGCGCCCCTGGCTCCAGGACTTCTCCCTTCGCGTGACCTACAGGGCGGCCGAGGTGCAGGCCCAGATGCGGGCCTGTTACGAGTTGGGGATAAACGAGTGGCTCCTGTGGGACCCCAACTGTACCTACACCGAGAGCGCCTTGCAACCGGCGGAATAGCGCCGCCCCCGGCTTAAGGTCCGAACGGGTCCCTTTGACCTGGTCACACGTCCCATCCCATTCGTTCTACCGCGCGCGTCGGACCCCGTGATGCCTGCCGCAACCGGAAACCTCCCGGCGGAGGGGACGCCGTTTCCTTCATCTCCCGGCCGGCTGGATGGCGGGATCCAAGGTCATATTTCCATTAAATGGCAGTAGGCGAGGATTGGAGATGCGCATTACCCAGGTTCAAGCCCTCGAGGAGTGCCTGCCTTTCCGCCGGAGGACTTTCAGGCGGTCGATGAGGGCCACCGGGAACAGGGAACAGGCCAGGGCCAGGCCCCAACCGGCGGCGCCTATGTCGGCGGTGCCGAAGAGCCGCATCACGGGGGGCACGGTGACCACCAGCGCCTGCAGGCCCGCGGAGGCGGCCAGGGCAGCCGGCAGGGCGCGGTTACCGGCCATGGGCATCTCCGCCAGGGTGAGGGTCTCCGAACGCGAATTGAAGGCGTGCATGAGCTGGGAGAAGACCAGGGTGGTGAAGGTAACCGTCTGGGCCATGGCCAGGTGGGAGGGAAACATCACGTAGCGGGAGACGAGGAAGGCGGTCAGCGCTCCCAGGGAGAGGACGGCGCCCTGGAGGATTATGTAGGCTTGCTTTTCCCAGGAGAGGATGCCTTCCGAGGGGTCACGGGGTGGCCGGGACATGATGTCCGGGGCAGGGGTGTCCACCCCCAGGGCCATGGCCGGGAAACCGTCGGTCACCAGGTTCATCCACAGGATCTGCACCGCCCGCAGGGGCGTGACCGAGGCCAGAAGCATTCCCAGGAACATGGTAGCCACCTCGCTCATGTTGCAGGAGAGCAGGAAGTAGATGAACTTCTTCAGGTTGTCGTAGATGACCCTCCCCTCCTCCACGGCGTTGACGATGGTGGCGAAGTTGTCGTCGGCCAGCACCATGTCCGAGGCTTCCTTGCTCACGTCCGTGCCGGTGATGCCCATGGCCACTCCGATGTCCGCGCTTTTAAGAGCAGGAGCATCGTTCACCCCGTCCCCGGTCATGGCCACCGTCTTCCCCCGGCTTTTCCAGGCGCGGACGATCTTTACCTTGTCCGCGGGGGAGACGCGCGCGTAGACGGCGATGTCCTCCACCCGCTCGGCCAGCTCCTCCTCGCTCAGGCGCGCCAGCTCCACGCCGGTGATCATCTCCTTGCCGGGGGTGAGGATGCCCAGTTCGCTGGCTATGGACCGCGCGGTGGCGGCGTGGTCCCCGGTGATCATCACCACCCGGATGCCGGCGCGCCGGCACTTGTCCAGGGCCTCGAAGACTTCCGGGCGCGGCGGGTCCATCATGCCCACCATCCCCAGGAAGACGAGACTCCTCTCCAGCCCCTCCAGGGGGACCTCCTTGGGTATTTCTTCCAGGAAGCGGCAGGCGAAGGCCAGGGTGCGCAGCGAACGCCCCGCCATGTCCTCGGCCAGCCCGCAGAGGTGCTCCCTCTCCTCCCCGGAAAGTTCCCGCGGGCCCTCGGGGGTCATGACCCGGTCGCAGCGCTCGAGCACCGCTTCCGGAGCCCCTTTGCAGAGGAGGAGGTAAGGGAATCCGTCCGCGGGGAGGACGAAAGGAAGGGCTCCCTCGCCGGGGAGGGCGTGGATGGTGCTCATCATCTTGCGCTCGCTCTCGAAGGGGATCTCCTCCACCCGGGGGAGCAGGGCCGAGGCCTCCTCCCGCGAGAATCCCAGGTCGCGGGCCATGCGCAGGAGCCCCACCTCCGTGCCCTCGCCCAGGAATTCCCCTCCCTGTTCCCGGGCGTCATTGCACAGCACGGCGGTGGCGAGGAGGGCCTGAAAGGCGGGTTCCTCCCGCGCTTGCCCGGGGCCGTTCCCCGACAGCCTCAGGGGAGGGAGGCCCGGGATGTGGATCTCCTGCACCATCATCTGGTTGCGGGTAAGGGTACCCGTCTTGTCGGTGCAGATGACGTCGGCGCATCCCAGGGTCTCCACCGCGGGGAGGCGACGCAGGAGGGCGTTGCGGTCGGCCATGCGCCTTACCCCCAAAGCCAGGGCGATGGTCACTATGGCCGGGAGGCCCTCGGGGATGGCGGCCACGGCCAGGCTCACCGAGAAGAGGAACATCTGCGACCATTCCTGGCCCCGCAGGCCGCCCAGGAGGAAGACCACGGCGCAGACACCGAGACAAAGGAGGGCTATGCGTTTCCCCGTCCTGGCCAACTCCCTCTGCAGGGGGGTCTTTTCTTCCTCCGCTTCCCCGATCATCTCCGCGATGCGGCCCAGTTGGGTGCGTTTCCCGGTCTCCACCACCACGGCGGAGCCCCGGCCGTGCACGATGTGGGTGCCGGTGAAGACCATGTTCACCTGGTCCCCCAGGGGGAGGTCCTCTCCCCTGAGGGTGTGAGGCCTTTTTTCCACGCTGTCCGATTCCCCGGTCAGGGAGGCCTCGTCGGCGCGCAGGCCGTGGGATTCCAGCACCCGGGCGTCGGCGGGGATGCGGTCACCGGCTTCCAGGAGGATGAGATCCCCCGGAACCAGGTCCTGAGAGGGGATGATCCTCTCGTTCCCTCCCCGGATGACCCTGGCCGTGGGGGCGCTGAGCCTGCGCAGGCTCTCCAGGGCCTTTTCCGCCCGGTACTCCTGGACGAAACCCAGGATGCCGTTGGCCACCACGATGCACATGATCACCGCGGCGTCCAAAAGCTCCCGCAGCACCAGGCCGGAGACCAGGGCCGCGGCGAGGAGCACGTAGATCATGAAGTCCCGGAACTGGTTGAGGAAGATGGCCAGGGGGTGGGGAGGTTTCTCCTCCCGGATGCGGTTGTGCCCGTAGCGGTGCAACCTGGCGGAAGCCTCCTCCTCGGAGAGCCCCTGGGAGGCGGAGGTTCCCAGGAGATCCAGCACCTCCGGTACTTCCAGGGCGTGCCAGTCGATGTCCCTGCCCTTGTTTTCCAATTCCTTCCTTTCCATCACCAGGTTGACGGCGCTCCTCCCGATATAGCCGTCCGACCTACCTTCCCGCCTTGCGCGGGATTGCTTGCCGCGGAACTCGGTTTCTTTCGGCGGCTGGTCCCGGACGCGCGGCCCGGATGGTGTCGTCCCTCTTTATCTCCCCGGGCTTGGGGCGACCAAGAGGTTCGCCTGCTCCCGGTGATGGGGGCCGCGTTTCAGCCCCGTTTTCCCGGCCGCGTGGGTATCGAGCCAGCTTATCCCGAGCAGCCCGGGCTTTTGAAATAGTAGCGCATTGCTATTATAATGGCGAATGGCCGGCCGAAGCGCGGGCCGGCTCTTCACGGCTGGTTTCCGTTCCGGGAGGTCATGGACGCCGCGTGCCGCGGAACGGCGGGAGGTTCTTCGAGGCGGAGGCGGCACGGGCCGTAACGGCGTCTCGTCCGAGGGCGAGGGTTCCGGTCGTGGAGGGTTGGGGAATAATAACCAGGTAAGGTGAGATCGAGGTAGGCGAATGCGGCGCGCGGTTTTGAAAGGCGACTGCCTCGGCGGTGTTGCGAGGACGTGGATATGGATAAAAGCCAACAGCCTGCTTTGGGGGCGGAACCTTTAAGCCGTAAAAGGAGATAAGGAGGTAGGAAGATGAAAGTGACACTGAGCATAATCAAGGCCGATGTGGGAGGCTACGTCGGCCACTCCGACGTTCACCCGGCCATGCTCAACCGGGCGCGGGAGGCCCTGGCGGAGGCCAAGGAGAAAGGCCTGCTCATCGACTACTGCCAGGCCAAGTGCGGGGACGACATCGCCCTGATCATGACCCACGACAAGGGTCCGGACAACGAGGAGATCCACCGCTTCGCCTGGAACACCTTCGAGGCCATCACCGAGATCGCCAAGGACCTGGGCCAGTACGGGGCGGGGCAGGACCTGCTCACCGACGCCTTCTCCGGGAACCTGAGGGGTATGGGACCCGGCTTCGCGGAGATGGAGTTCGAGGAGCGCAAGTCCGAGCCGGTGATCTGCTTCCTGGCTGACAAGACGGAGCCCGGTTCCTGGAACTTCCCCTTGTACAAGATGTTCGCCGATCCCTTCAACACCGCTGGTCTGGTCATAGACCCCTCCATGCACGACGGTTTCCGCTTCGAGGTCCACGACCTCATCGAGGAGAAGAAGATCATCTTCAGCTGCCCCGAGGAGCTCTACGACATGCTGGTGTTCATCGGGGCGCCTTCCCGGTACGTGATCAAGCACGTCTTCCGCAAGGGAAGCGACGAGCCGGTGGCTGTGACCTCCACCCAGCGCCTCTTCCTCATGGCCGGGCGCTACGTGGGCAAGGACGACCCGGTCATGGCCGTGCGCTGCCAAAGCGGCCTCCCCGCCGTGGGCGAGGTGCTGGAGCCCTTCGCCTTCCCCTACACGGTGGCCGGGTGGATGCGGGGCAGCCATCACGGACCCTTCATGCCCGTGGGGACGGACTGGGACACCCCCACCCGCTTCGACGGCCCGCCGCGGGTGGTGGCCCTGGGCTTCCAACTCAAGGACGGCAAGCTGGTGGGACCGCGGGACATGTTCGCCGACCCCAGCTACGACAACGCTAGGCGGAGGGCCCTGGACATCGCCGACTACTACCGGCAGCACGGTCCCTTCGAGCCGCACCGGCTGCCCCTTGACGAGATGGAGTACACCACCATGCCCGCGGTGGTGGAGAGGCTCAAGGACCGCTTCATTCCCCTCGAGGGTACCGAGCGCGACCACTGATGGTGGGTTAGGAAATAATTTCCGGCCGGGGATGATTCCCCGGCTGGATTTTTCCCTGCCCACCGGGGAGCGTGCCCGGCGATCCCGGGATTTGAAACCCTTCCCTCCGAAGGCGCCGCTCCATGCCTCCTTCCGTTGCTCCCTGTCCCGTAAAGCCATCCGGGCTCGTTGTCTTGAACCCAAGGCGGGTTGGGGGAAGCGGGATCAGCGCCTCGTGCCGGCACAACCACCTTTATGCCCGCGGACGCAGGCGCGGAGCGGTGCCGTTCACGTAACGGCCGGCGCCTAATTCAGGAAGTCGTCCAGGTCGGCGTAGGCCCAGGCCTGGTCGTAATAGCCATGGAGGGACCACATCCTGTGCTCCGTATTATCCATGAGAACGTGGTGGCCCTTCACGGATTGCGTGGTGTCGGTCCCGTAGTAGTCGCAGCGGGCCGGGTTGAGGAAGTCGATTATCCACATGGCCCGGAGGCGGTTTATCCGCCCGTACCCCTCCCGGAGTAGTTGGAGCATGGTTTGGTACCTCCAGATGGAATCGCCCTTCTGGCTGCGCAGAGAGGGATAGGTGACCGCCTTCCAGGGGAGGATGTAGTGATTGGTCATGGCCACCAGGTCCGGGTAGCTCTCGTCCTGCAGGGGGAACAACTGGCTGACCTGGGAATATCCGTTCACCTCCATGCGGCGGACGAATTCCACCAACCCCTCCGGATCGGTGTAGGCCATGCTCCTCAACATCACCCCGTTCCGATCCGGGATATCTCCCTCGTTTTCCAGCAGGGCCTGAAGATCCCCCTCCCGGGAACCGGGGATATCCGGGCTTGTGGCGCAGGATTCCCCGGCGTCCCGGCGCAGCCAGGGGAAAAGAACCTGTAAAAGCCCGGCCAGGAACCTGCTTAGGTAGGACTTGAAGGAGTCCTCGGGAGGAGCCAGGCTGGCGGCGGTGGTCTCCAGGACTACCGCTTGGCCGCTCTTGCCGTCGGCGATCATGTACAGCCAGGGGACGGCCCGGTCGGAATCCCGGATGAGGGCCACCGCTTCCTCCAAGGTGCCCCCGAACTGCACCGCCTTGCGGCAAAGGAGCAGGGAGCCCTCTCCGGTGATGATGGGCCGCGAGAGCACGGAGGCTACCATGTCCATGCCGCAACTCACCCCTCGTGAGTTAAGGGCCGTGGGTACCCCCACGAAGCCAGGCGCCGCGGAAGCGATCAATGGGTAGCCGTTGGTCGGCTTATGGACAATGAGCAGCGCCTCGTCTGAGAAGACATCTCCCCCGGTGGGGAACATGAAATCGCGGCCGTGGAGGGTCCGTCCCTTCCGGGTGGCCCTTCCCGAGACGGCGAACTCGTTGCAGAACAGGGCGGCGAAGCCGACGAATACGCTCTCCAGGACGTCGAAGCCCAGGTTGAGGGTGAGGACGTCCTGGAAGGAAACGTCAAATCCCTGCTCGCGGCAGGCGTCGGCCATGCCCCGCATTTCATCCACGAATTCTTGGGGAACCGCGTCCACGTTGGCGGTGGCGATGAGCTGGAGGAGAGGCCACAGGAAGTGCAGCAGGTCCTGAAGGGTCTGGGGATCCAGGTTGATGCCCACCGTGGGCAGCATCTCCCCCACGATGTTGAAGACGAAGTCGTGGGTCATGCGATGGACCGAGCGGGCGCATAACCTACCCTCGGCGTAGCCCCTCTGGTAGGCGTTTCCCTCCAGGTAGAGCAACTTCTTCCCCGCCCCGTTTACCGCCAGGTAGGAGTTTCCCCACCGGGCTACGGGCCGGTAATCGTCGGAGGACACGGGATTGGACAGGCGCCCGTAGAGGACGTTTATCCTGGCGCTGGCCGGTCGGCTGGCCTTCGTGCCGTCGCTCACCACCAGCCTCACCCGGTAGATCCCCTCCGCGTCCGCCGTGAACCACGTCGTGGGCGATGTGGGGTCGCTGATTTCCGCGGCGCTCCCCGGGGGTTTGGCGACCAGGGTCCATCGGTAGGTCAGGGGCTCGCCCTCCGGGTCGCGGCTTCCCGTTCCGTCCAGCTCCACCCGCGCTCCCTTGATAACCTCCTCGGGGGCGCTTATGCAGGCCACCGGCCGCTGGTTTATCGTTGATTTAGGTGCGGCCGTAATAACCTGGAAGGGGACTAAAAGCGTGATCAGCGACGAGGTGACGAGGAGGACGAAGGATTTGGCGATTGACGAGAGGCGGCCCGAAGCGTGAACCCGGTTGATCATCTTTCCCCCCTTTGCCGGCAATCCCCTTTTAACCGGAACGCGGACGGTCTTCAACCTTGGCGATGAATTGTGCTGCCGACCGGACAGTATTATCTGCAAGCCGTCCCGAGGCGATGTTACTATAGATTAGCATCAAGGATCAACAAGGCGGATAAAATCGTTGCCGTCTACGAAAAGCAGCCACCTCATCCCGGCAAAACCTCAACCGGCCATCCTTTCATATCCCGCGAGCACTTTGAGGACATCCTTTACCCAGGGGTCGCCGCTTCTTGGCCGAAGGGCCGGTACGTGTTTGTTAAGCCAGGCCTCGGGATCCCTCCTCGCCTCCTTTCTCAAGGAGGCCAAGGCCGTCTTCGCCGCCCTTCCGTTCGTCCTTCTCCGGGAGGCCAAAAAGGAGGAGAACTCCCCGTTTTGGGAGAGCTCGATCACCTGGCAGGGGGAGTCCGCTCCGGAAACGCTCCAGCTTATGCCGCGCTTCTTGAAGCGTTCGGAGAGGAGCTTACCCTCGTTACTCTCCACGGCCCCGGAGGAGCGGTGTTCGTTTGTTTGGGGAAGCACTGAACTCGCACCCTTTATGCCGGCACCTCAACTCGCGGCCGCGGCTGGAGAAACCCGAATTGTGGGCCAAGGCAAATGCGGGCCGAGCCCGGTCGGAAAACCCATACCCCCTGGGGTATCAAAATTCAAGACCTGACCCCTATGACGATGGATTCTTCGTCCACGCGCAGGATGGCCTCGTAGGGGATCACGTTTACCTCTCCCGTGCGTCGGTAGCGCTTTCTCAGGCGACTAACCAGCTTCTGAACCCTCTTCCCGGCGGGGAACCATTCCATACCCACCTGCAACCCTTCCAGGAATATGAGGATGCCTTCCCGCTTGATGATCACCTCATCCACCCGATGCAGGCGGTTGCCCTCCTCGTCGACGATCTGCTTGTTGAGCATGTCGCGCCGGACCAGGGTCTTGCCTTCGCAGGAGACCACCTCGAAGTTCGGATGGGCGTGCTTGAGGTAAAGGGCCTCTTCCTCCATGGATTCCAGCTCGGACCAGGGCAGAAGGAGGACGATGTCCTCGACGGGGCGGGGCAGCAGAAGCTCCCCGATGCGGTCCGTCCACTCCAAGTGAACCGCCAAGTGGGTGGCCACGGGAGGCCTGGAGGAGAGATCGAAGGCCAGGTCCTCCAGGTGGCCCACCTCCCTTCCCTCGGCGTCCCGGACTTCCTTCCTGAGGACGGACGACAGCATGAACGACCCTTCTTCCATCAGACCACCACCCCTCCAGGTATTCGGCCGTCACCGGGATTCCGGAAAGAACTCGGGGCCTTGCCGCCGTTCAAGCACTACCCATTTGTGCACC
Organism: Actinomycetota bacterium; assembly: GCA_014360685.1. Classification (GTDB taxonomy): domain Bacteria; phylum Actinomycetota; class Geothermincolia; order Geothermincolales; family RBG-13-55-18; genus Solincola_A. Next base: position 38,313 of record JACIXB010000017.1, read on the forward strand.
ACCGCTCATCCCGGGGAAAGAAGACGGCGCGCGAACGGGCGACGTCACTAAAGGCCTTTTCCCACGGACCTACCGCTCGTTTTTGCCTGCTTCACCCCTTCTATTATATGGAAAAAAGTTACAGGAACATTCCGACCGGTTCTCCTTATCCCGAGGGAATGAAGGTGGAGATGATCATGGCCAGGTTTATGACGTAAAGCACGGCCACTACCATCCACATCACGGCGTTGAAGCGCCGCGTATTGGCATATTCTCCCATCAGTTCGCGGTCGTTGGCCAGGATCATCATGTAGGTGACGATGACCGGGAGTAAAACCCCGTTAAGGGTCTGCGAGACCACCATGATGAACACCAGGTTGGCATGGGGAATCATCACCAAGAGGGCGCTTCCGACGATGAAAAGGGTGTAGGTAAGGTAGAACTGGGGAGCCTCCCGGTAGGGGCGGTCCAGAGCGGCCTCCCAACCGAAGGCCTCGCATACCGTGTAGGCAGTGGTCAGGGGCAGGATGGAGGCGGCGAAAAGCGAGGCGGCGAAGAGCCCGAAGCCGAAGAGGTAGGACGCGTATTTCCCGGCTATGGGGGCCAGACCCGCCGCCGCCTCCTCGGCGGTGGTGATGTTGATGGCTCCCACGCCGGGCTTGTAGTAAAAGGCCGCCGCGCAACAGATGATGATGAACATCCCCACCACCACGGCGAAAAACACCCCTACCAGGGTATCCGCCCGCTCGTAGCCCATCTTCTCGGCGTCCAGCCCCTTGTCCACGATGGAGGATTGCTGGTAAAAGAGCATCCACGGCGCTATGGTGGTCCCGATGTTGGTCACCGCAAGCACCAGGTAGGGGGTCTCCATGCTGAATTTGGGTGTCACCAGGGCCTTTCCCACCTCCGACCAGTCCGGGCCGGCCATGAAGGCGGATATGAAATAGGCGATGTACACCAGGCTGATGACCAGAAAGACCTTTTCCACCCGCTGGTAGGTGCCCTTTACCACCAGCCACCAGACGGCGAAGGCCAAGAAGGGCATGAAGACGAGGTACGGGAGGTGGAAGAGCTGGAGACTGGCCGCCAGACCGGCGAAGTTGGACACGGTGTTAGCGAAATTGGTGAAGAGCAGGGCCAGCATGACCAGGGCGGTGACCCGCAGGGAGAATCGCTCCCGGATCAGCGCGGCCAGGCCCTTCCCGGTGACGGTGCCCAAGCGCACGATCATCTCCTGGATGAGGGCCAGGAAGACGCCGGTGACGGTGAGGACCCAGAGGAGGTTATACCCGTAACGGGCGCCGGAAACGGAGTAGGTGGCGATGCCCCCGGCATCGGTGTCCACCATGTTGACGATGATGCCGGGGCCCAGCACGGCCAGGAAGAGGAGGATCTCCCTGCGGCCCAGCCGCCTGCGCCCACCCCTGCCGGACATGTTGCTCCTCCAAGCCTCGATCACCCCTGTCCTTGCGTAGAGAGGCGAAAAACCCCGGTCGATTATACCTTACAGAGTAAAGGGCGTGAAAACCCCCTCCCGCCGGCACGAAAAACCCACGGCGCGGAGAGGGCGGGGTCACGTCAGCGCAGGAGGCAGGTGGAGGGGCAATCGATGACCCGTTCCTCGGTGACGATCTTGTGCACGTGACGGTCGTGGTCGGCGCAGGGGACGTGTTCCACGATCTGCAGCTCGAAGGCCACGGCGATGAGCCGGCAGCGGGGGCTGCACTTCTCCAGGAAGCGGTCGTAGTAGCCTCCGCCGTATCCCAGCCTGCCGCCGGTGAGGTCGAAGGCCACCCCGGGCATGAGGATGACCTCGATCTCCTCCGGGGGAACGGGGCGCAGGCATTCGCACCTGGGCTCCAGGATATCGTAGTTTCCCAGGCATAGGTCGTTTTCCAGGTCCAGGAGCTGGGAGGCGACCATAGACTTGTCGTCCGCGTTGGTGCAGGGGACGCAGGCCCGCTTACCTTCCTCGAGGGCGCGCCGGATCATGGGCAGGGTGTCCACCTCGCTGCGGAAGGATATGAAGAAGAGCACCGTCCGCGCGGCGGCGAACTCGGGCACGGACCACAGGTTCTCGGCGATGCGCTCGGAAAGTTCCCTCCTCTTTTCCGGGGGGAGCGCGTCGCGCAGCTCCTGGATCTTCTTGCGCAGTTCCTTCTTCCTCTTGTGGATCATTCTCTTCTCCCCGGGTCCGGGGATATTATAGCAGAGCCGCCTGGGGGAGATCGCGTACGAGAGGAGCGGCAACGCCGGCGCGCGTCCGTTTCCCTTGGGCGGAGAACATGTGCCTCGCCCCGGCCATGGGACGTTGGGCCTTTGGGGGTTCCGGGGACATATAATATCTTCGGCGGCGTGATGGCTTGCCAAGCGAGGCGTGGAGCGAGGCGACCCGGTGATCAGGAAATATATGGTAGAGCTTTCCGGGCTCGGGCGGGAATCAGGAATGGGGGTTCTTTCCCCGCGGCGGATCTGCCGTTCTCCCGGGCGGATGGGGGTGATCTGCGGTTGAAGAGAGTGGTGGCCATATCCGACACCCACATACCGAAGGTGGGGGAAGATCTCCCGCGCGTGCTGATGGAGGCCTTGCGCGGCGCGGATCTCATCATCCACGCCGGGGACCTGGTGGACCTCTCCGTGTTGGACCGGCTGCGGGAGTTGGGGCCGGTGGCCGCGGTGGCAGGGAACATGGACTACCCCAGCGTGAGGTCCGTGCTCCCGGAGACCAGGGTGGTGGAGGTGGAGGGGAAGCGCATCGGCATAACCCACGGGGGCGGGCCGCCCATGGGCATTGAGAGGAGGGTGCTCTCCCGCTTCAGCGGGGTGGACGCGGTGGTTTACGGGCACACCCACTCCGCGCACCTGGAGGAGAGAAAGGGCATCCTCCTGGTGAACCCCGGGACCCCCAACGACCGCCGTTTCTCCCGCCGCCTCTCCTACGCCGTCCTGGAAGTGGACGAGGAGGGCATAAGGCCGGAGATAATCTGGCTGGATTGACCGCGCGGCCGTTCCGTCCCGGCGTCGGGACGGTACGCTGCGCCATTCCGCCGAGTAATCGTGGGATCAGGTCAAGGGGGTCGGGGAAAGCGCCTTCGAGGAGTCTTCGCGGCGGCCCTCGCTCGTGGACCCGGCCTCGGCCCGGGGGTGGAGGGATTTTCCTCCGGTTTTCTTTTTTTCATGAAGACTCGATGAGGCTTGGGGTACTGACGAGGGTCCGGGAACGGTGAACGGGTTTCCGGCGACCTCCCCTTCAGCCATGGGGGCCGGGGCATCACGAGGGAGGGTTACTGAGCTTCCTCGCCCCAGGATTTTTCCTCGGAGAGGTCCAAGCCACCCACCACCACCCAGCGCCCTTTTCCGGCCACGTCCGCGAGGCGCTCCCGGTATTCGTCCATCTGCGCCACCTGGAGGAGGGGGTCGTTGGCCGGATCGTCGTACCAACGGAGGTATATCTCGCCCTCCTTGTCCTTGAAGCTGTCCAACTTGTATTCCACGGTGCCGAACATCTGCTCCCCGATGTAGCGGATCTTGCCGTCGGTTATTCTCACCACCGCCCGTTCGCCGTCCACCTTCTCCGTTTCCTCGAGGACCACACCGTTGAACTCCACCTCCCACTCCCGGGAATTCCACCTGCGCTCCAGTTCCCGCAGCTGTTCGGTTCCTATGAACTGCCCGGTGGAGTCAAGCAGCAACTCGGGGTTCACTACCTCCAGGAAGAAGGCGAAGTCGCGGCCGTTGTCGGGATTGCGCGTCCCGTCCTCGCCTTCCCTCCACTCCATGGACTTGAACCACTTCTTAACCACCCCCACGGGGCTCCTGTCCCGGGGGTCGAAGTCGTCCTTGAAGGAGGAGCCGCTCTGCCAGTCGGCGCATCCGGCCAGGAGAAGGAGCAAGGATGCGGCCACGATGTAGATGAACAGCCGCTTCCCCCGCGCCCTTGCCCTGTCGTTTTTTCCCATAACGCTTTCCTTGTCCCTCGTCCCTGTTGCTCGGTCCGCCTCCAGTGGAACCCGGGCTCTTTCCCGTTCCCTCATCAGCGGTTCCACATCCGTTTCACCCGCTCCGGGGAGCCGCCCCCCGGCCTCTTTCTTGATTCCGCTTCCGGGTTCGTTTCCGCCTTAGTATAGAGTAAGGGCGGCGAACTGTCAGCAGGCGGCGCGTCGTTCACCGGTTATGTTCGGCCTCATGCCGGGTATGCCCGGGCATCAATCCGTCTGGCCGCCGCCTTCCTCCACTTCCGGGAACTCGGACTGATCCCCGGGCATCTCCTCCACGAGGTAGGGAAGCTTGGCCGTCGGGTAATCCTGGATCACCCAGTCGCCCTCCACTTTGACCAGCCGGACGAGGCGATGGTGCTGTGAGAAGTCCACCCCACCGCTCCGGGCGCCGTCCCGGTAGAAGCCCTCGAAGTAACCGCCCACTATTTCCACCTCGGCGTAGTCGCCTTCCTCCTTCACCAGGCGGGTCTTCAGGTCCTCCACCACGTAAGAGTCGAAGTCGATGCCCTCGGTGTAGGGGTCGGGCTCGTACTCTCCCTTCTGGGCCAACTTGTACACCTCGGGCTCGGTCAGCTTGAGGTAGGCCATGACGTCCTTGTCCTTTATGGCCCGGTAAAAGGCCTTAACCGCCCTCTCCGGGGCGCTGTCGCGGCCGCCGATCACGGTGAAGGCCAGGAAAAGCACCACCACCAGCACGATGACGCCGATGAGCACCAGGCCGGCGGCCAACGAGGGACGACGCCTCTGAATCCTCCGCAGGCGCCTTTCCACCTCCGCCCGGTCCACGCCCTCCCTTTCCAGCTCCAGCCGCAGGCGGGCCGCCTCGCGCACCGTCTTCCTCCGGGCCCTGGCCTTGGCGGCCTCAAGGCCGGCTATCTTCTCACCGCACTCCTCGCAGTAGCGGCGGCCCTCGGGGTTCTGGTAACCACAGTTAGGACAGCGCAAGTCTTCCTCCTCCGTTTATCCGCCGTTCCGCATGGAACTTTCCACGGTTAACCTTTCCATACCGGCCCCGCATCCCTGCTCTCCATCTCATAACCTTTGCTTTCCGGGTAGAGAATCCCTTTTACCCCCATTTTACGTTCCCGATTACGTTCGGAAAACGGTCCATTCCCCGGTGCGGGGCCCGGTGCTCGTCGAGGGAGTCCCTGGTGCCTTTCCCGGCCTTGTTCCCGGCATGGCCGTCTCCAGCCCTCTATGACGGGGAGGCGCGTGCCCTGGTTTCCCCTCCCCTTCCTGTGCGAGGTCGGCAGGGGCGGCGGAGAAGCCCCGTGAAAGCCCTGCCGGGGCCGGCACACGGTAATTCGGCGGGTCGCCTGCCCCCCTCCCCGGTTCATTCCCGGCAGGCTTTTTCCAGGGCCAAGAGCACGTAGAGGTCCAGGACCTCCAGGTACCATTCCCCGTTTCTCCTCGCCAGGTACAGGGGGACGAATTCATCCCTGGAGAAATCGATCTCGCCCTCTTTTACCCAGCGGTCGTCCTTCAACCGGTAGAGAACGCACTTGCCGCCCACCACGGTTACCAGCGCGTGTTCCCCGTCCAGGGGCCTGGAGGACAGCTCCAGGCATTGGAAGCGGAACCGCCAGTCCGGAGATTGGGCGAGGTACCGGCGCCGCAACTCCTCCCACTCCCGACGCCCCTCTTCCTCGCTCTCCACCTTCCGCCTGGCCTCGGGGTTCACAAGGGAGCGCATGGCATTGAAGTCCTGGGCCTGCACGGCACCCAGAAAATGGTATACGACTTCCTCCGGGGATTCGTGCCCGCATCCCGCCGTGGAAAGGATGGAGATAGCCGCAAGGCAGGCCGAAAGCAAGAACACGGCGAGGCGCGGCCGCGGAATCGCCTTTACGGAGGGCACCATTAACGCCGCTTCTACCCGCCTATCCTGGTCCCGCAGTTGGGGCAGAAAGCCGATCCGGCGGGAACTTCCCCGCTGCAGGAGGGGCAGGTCGCGGCCCCTGCCTGGGGCGGCGCCGGAGCCGCCGACGGAGGGGGCGGGGGTGGGGCCGCCTGCGCGGAAGCAGGCGCCTGGGGCGTTGCAGCCGGAGGTGCGCCCGGGGCCGGGGCCTGCTGGGCGGCTTGCCTCTGGGCCTCAATCTGTTTCTCCTGGTCGATTATCTGCCACTCCAGGCCGAAAATCTGGTCCACCTGGGGACGCAGCGCTTCGGGGTCCAACTGGTTCCGGCGGAACTGGTTGAGCAGGGCCTCGCCGAGCTGGGCGACCAGCTCCGACCTCTGCTTGCGCAGGGAGGCGATCTGCGCCTTTTGCTTGGTGGTGTCCAGGGCCTGGTCCAGTTGAGCGCCCAGGCTCGAGGCCTGCTCCTTCAATTTGTCAAAAAATCCCATCAAGCTCACCTCTTTCCGAAATAAGGCCTCTCTTGCCTTCCGGGAAAGCCGACCCTTACCGATATTATATGCCGGTATCTCCTGGATCGCATCCTCCAAGGTCATATCCTTTTCTCGGTCATCGTTCTCCTTTGGACAGACGATCCGCTCGTTTCCATTATCTCGGAGATCAGTGGCCTTGATCGCCCAGGAACAGCCTTACAGGAGTTTTACTTGATTTCATGGGCACCATGTAAATTACATGCACCACGTAAAGCCGCGGATTTTCCATGACGATAAAAATATTACGTTGATTATCTTGGTCGTTGCGAGGGGGGTGGCGTTTAAATGCGAGAGGTGCGGAGGGGGTTGGATGAGGGCGGTAAACCCCGCCTTTTCTGCGGAAGTTCCATTGGGACGGGCAACGAGAGCCCGGGGTACGTGATTCCTCCCCCCACGGGTAACGCGCCGGGGTCCTCCTCGGGCAGAGGCGGGAGGAGAACGGCGCTTATCGTGACCTGCGCCGTAATTGCGATGATCGTACTCGGGGGGGCGGCCGGGATCCTGGTATGGATATTACCCAGCGGGGACGGATTGCTGGCCCGCATCGTAGACGTCGAGCTGTCAAGGGTCGACGGCGTGGAAGTGAACCTTGAGGACGTTCCTATCGGCGAGGACCTGGTCGTCACCGTCTCGGTGAAAGCGCGCTATGGGGAAGGCGGCAAGGGGCAGCTGACCGTCACCCTACTGGACGAGGCCGGTGAAGAGCAGAAAAAGTCGCGTTTCAAGCTGAGATCGAGCGAGGAGGCGCAGGAGTTCGAGGACCGGTTCTACATGGTGTGGTCCGAGGGGGAATACTTTACCATCAGGTCGGAGTTGACGGTAAGCGAGGGGGAAGAGGAAAAAGGAGACCGCCACGAGCTCGAGTTCTATGTTGCGGAGGGCGGGACGGCGGAAGAGGATCTCGAAACCGCCCTGCGAAAAGCGGAGGAAAAATACATGGAAGCGGAGGAAGCGGTCATCCTGTTGGGCGGCAACACCGGCGTGGTGGTGGATGACCTTCTCCAGAGACTGAAAGACGTCATGGCTTTGCTTGAAGCGGCTGAAACCCTGGAGGAGATCGACCTCGCGTACAGGGAGTGCGAGAGGATCATAGTCGAGTGCGAGAACCGCAAGTCGGCTTGGGAAGAGGAACAGGCGACGAGGGATGAGGAGCGGAAGCAGGCGGATGAACGGAATGGGCAGCCTGATCGTAACGCGGAGATCGCTGCCTGCCGGGACGCCATGTTCGACTACGCCTGGAAACAGATGGTAACTACGCCGTTCTACGCCGAACCGGTGCGTATAGACGGCTTCTGGATGAACGACTCCTGCACCGAGGCAGGCGGCACCATGGTGGGCATGAAGACGGCGCACACCGACCCCGAGAACGCGGGGAACATGGTGACCGTTCCCATATCCGCCCACAAGGAGAACGGTCGGTGGGTGGCGGAGTTCGTATACTACTGACCTGACTTTTCGCCGGAAAAGCTCTTTGTCCCTCGTGGTATCGGGGCGTTCGCGGGCCGGTAGGGGTGATAAGGCAACGCGTAAAGCGATCGGCCCGTATCCGGGGTGTCGCCTGGTTGTTATTCCGTAAAGGGGAAAGCCGGGCTAGAAGGGCGGGTCCTCGCCGGTGAGCAGGCGGTGTATGGCCCGGGCGGAACGTTTGCCCGCCCCCATGGCCTCGATCACCGTGGCCGACCCGGTCACGATGTCGCCCCCGGCGAAGACGTTGGGGATGGAGGTCTGACCCGTCTCCGGATCGGCGTCGATATATCCCCACTTGTTCAGCCTCAGCTCGGGCACGGTGGAGGGAAGCAGGGGGTTGGCCCGGGTGCCTATGGCCATGATCACCAGGTCCACCTCCATCTCGAACTCCGAGTCCGGCACCGGCACCGGTCGGCGCCTGCCGCTCTCGTCGGGCTCGCCCAGCTCCATGCGGATGCACTCCATGGCCCGCACCCATCCCTTTTCGCCCAGGATGCGCTGGGGCAGGGTGAGGAACTTGAACTGCACGCCCTCCTCGGCGGCATGGGCCACCTCCTCGGCCCGGGCGGGCATCTCGGCCCGGAAACGGCGGTAGACGATGGTCACCTCCTCCGCGCCCAGGCGCAGGGCGGTGCGGGCGCTGTCCAGGGCCACGTTTCCTCCCCCGATCACCGCCACCCGCCGCCCGCGCTTTATAGGGGTGTCGTAGGAGGGGAACAGGTAGGCCTTCATGAGGTTGGATCGGGTGAGATACTCGTTGGCCGAGTATACCCCGTTGAGGTTCTCCCCCGGGATGTTCATGAACATGGGGAGCCCGGCGCCGATGCCGATGAAGGCGGCCTGGTAACCGGAATCCAGGAGTTCCTGCAGGGTGGCGCTGCACCCGATGACCTGGTCCAGGAGGATCTCCACCCCCAGGCTGCGGATATATTCCACCTCCCTCTCCACGATGGCCTTGGGGAGGCGGAACTCCGGGATACCGTAAGTGAGGACGCCGCCCGGGGCGTTGAGGGCCTCGAAGACGGTCACCTGGTGGCCCATGCGGGCCAGGTCCCCGGCGCAGGTCAAGCCCGCCGGGCCGGACCCGATGACCGCCACCCGATTGCCGGTGGGTGGAAGTACGGGGGGCGCGGGGATGTCACCCTGCGACGCCTCGAAGTCGGCCGCGAAGCGCTCCAAGCGCCCGATGGCCACCGGTTCTCCCTTCTTGCCCAGGGTGCACACCGCCTCGCACTGCGTTTCCTGGGGACACACCCGGCCGCAGATGGCGGGCAGGTTGTTCTTCTCCTTGAGCTTGGCGGCCGCTCCCAGGAAGTCGCCTTTCTCTACGGCGGCTATGAAGGCCGGGATGTCGATCTCCACCGGGCAACCGGAAACGCAGGGTTTCTTGCGGCACTGGAGGCAACGAGAGGCCTCGGCCACCGCCGCCTCCTGGCGGTAACCGAGTGCCACTTCCTGGAAATTGCGGATCCGCTCCTTGGGATCCTGCTCGGGCATGGGGTGGCGGGGCAGCTTGGAGCCTCGTCCACGTTTTTCCTTCTCCTCCACGGGCACCTCCTTTCCGGCGGTATTTTAACACGCCCGTGCGTGAGGCACCTCGGACCGCCTCCGTTTGTTTTTACCATCTGTATTCGTAGCTGGGGGCCCGGCGGACGGCGGGGCGCGCAGGCAGCGGGAGGAAGGGGAACCAAGGGACTTACGGGGCCATCGATTATAATGTCGGGCTGTGTTCGGAGCGGCGTCGGGGGGCGGAAGCCGCGGGGAAAGGAGGCGGAGATGGACCCGGGATTCAAAAGGAAGATCATGGTAATAGTCGCGGCCGTTACCTTGCTCTTGGCTGGAGCCTTCATCACGGGATGCGGAGGGCGGGAAACGGAGGTATCCAGGGAGAGCGGCAAGGCGGTGACGGAGGGCGGCGAGGAGGGAATATCCCTCCATACCGGAGACGCCTCCCCTCGGGAAGCAGTCAATCCCTCTGCGGCCGGTAAATCCGCGGCGTCCACCCTGCCGGAGATCCAGGCCAGGGTGGTCAAGAACGGGCAGGTGAAGATGGAGGCGGAACGCGGTGGTTACGCGAAGATACGCCAGGACGCTGCGGCCCTGGTATCCGCTTCCGGGGGATATATACAGGACGAACACTCCAGCCGTGACGACCAAGGCCTGGTCCACGCCTCCCTCACCCTGCGCGTTCCCGCGGAGGCCTTCGACCGGACCATGACCGAGATATCCGCGATGGGAGAGATGATCTCCAGCCAGGTGAACACCAGCGACGTCGGTTCCGAGTACGTGGACCTGGAGGCCAGGCTCCGGCACCTTCAGGCGGAGGAGGCCTTTTACCTCTCGCTCATCGGGCAGGCGAAAACGGTGCAGGAGATGGTGACCATAAGGGAACACCTCTCGTCTATCCAGCTGGAGAAGGAGCAGGTGCAGGGGCGTATGAACTTCCTGGACCGCCAGGTGGCGTATTCCACCCTCACCCTCTCCGTGGACGAGGTGGAACCGGGGGAGGAGGGCGGCTTCTGGAACTCGGTGGGACGCGCCTTCCGGGCTTTTGCCCGGGGCATGCGGGCCTTGGCCCTGGCCCTATTCTACGCCCTGCCCTGGCTGGTGCTGGCGGCGTTGGTGTACCTGGTCGTCTACCTCCTGGTGCGGAATAGGAAGAGGAAGGGCGCGGAAGGCGGATGAACCGGGAAAGGGCCAACCTTTCCGTGAGGGGCGTGTCCCTCGTCCCGTGTGTCCCCTGTGCAGGCCTGCCGGCGGAAAACGAGAAAGGGGGTTTGCAGGCGGGAAGCGGGAGAGGGGTAGGAATACCCGGTAAGCGTGGACTTGCCGGGGCCGGGGTGACGGGCCGGATGAGGGTGAAAGGGCTTACCGGGTAGGTTCGAGGAAGGCGCGGGCTAACGGGGCGCGCAGGGCTGGGTAAAGTCTCTATGCCAAGGAAGGCCTGGTTCAGGGGAGATTAGTGGGCCGAAACCCCATGGAACGCGGGAACGCAGCGCGTGATCCTGGGCCGCCCGAAGAGGGCGTGGACCAAGGCGGCGGGCGGGGCCGGGCAAAGGCTATAGGGCGGAGGATGTCCCGGGGACAAGAAATCCGCGGAGAGGGGTTATGCGGCGGATACGCATGGTTCGTCGGACGACTGCCCTCAGGAGGATCGCGGGCGCAGGAGGACCTTGTGGTCCAGGAAGGTGATGGCGGCGATCTCCGCATCCAGGACGCTTTCCTCGCCGATGATGTTGGAGAGGTGAACCTTGCCGCCCTCTTCCCTGATATTCACCACGTCCTCCATGACCAGCTTCTCCTGGTCGCCCTCCAGCAGATAGGCATGAGATTCACACATCCCGCTATCCTCCCGAGTTCTCGAAACGGATGCTGCGGACCAGGTGGTTCCAGCAGCATCCCACGCAGACCTCCACCACGTAACAGGTGAAGCTGCGGTACTTCTCCCGCAGCCCGTTGAAGATGGTCCGGGTGGGGAAGACCCTCCCGTTGTCGTAGTTGAGCTCGTCCCCGTAGACGAAGTTGAGAAGGCGGAGCTTCTCGCGGCGGCAGATGGGACATGTGAACCTGGTTTGCTCGCCCACGTTCCTGGCTATGCGGCGGATCTCCGGGTGGGCGTCGCACACCTCGTACACCGACAACCGCCCGGCGCGGTAGTCACGCAGGACGGAACGCTTACGCAGCGTGTAGTCCACCGTGGTGGCCACGCTCCAGGTGTTGCCGCTCCTTACCGCCGTATCCATATCGGGATAATTATACCCCAACCACGACCGGACATGGGTGGGCCGTGACCCCGGGGATCATACCTTCGGGCCCGGAGAGGGGCGGCCTGACCCCGGAAGCGGCCGGGCGTGGAAGCGTTCAGGCCCCTCCGGGGGGAGGGCGTGGAGGCGCGAACATTCAAGCGGCGGCGGAGGGGGATGGGAAATGTCTTGAATTGCGGGCCGCCTGGTTCAGGTGCGCTGGTCGGAGCTCTCCAGGCCCTTGAGGTGAGCGGTGTCGTTCATGCGGCGGAGCATCCAGCCCTTCCGGTCGTGGGAGATAACGTTGAGGGCCCCGTTGGACTGGTCCACCCTCCATATCCCCGAGGTGGGAAGGCCGAGGACGATGCAGATTATCAGGCGGTTGATGAGCTTGTGCCCCACCAGGAGGACCCTCCCCGAGTGGTTGCGCGCCAGGTGCCCCAGGCCGACCCTCAGCCTCTTGCGGACCGCGCGCAGGGATTCCCCGCCGGGGAAAGTCACCTTGTCCGGGTCGTTGACCCAGAGGTCGAAGATCTCCGGCCAACCCTCCCGCACTTCCTCCACGCTCTTCCCGCTCCAGGCACCGTAATCCACGTCGATGAAATCCTCCAAGGCCTCCACCCGTCCCCGGTGAGGCTCGGCCACGGCCGAGGCGGTCTCCACGGACCTCCGCAGGGGGCTGGAATAAAAGGCCTGGAAGGAGAGGTCGGAAAGGTAAGCGGCGGCCGCCCGAGCCTGCTCCCGCCCCCTCCGGTTCAGGGGCAGGTCCACGCGTCCCCGGAAGACGTCCGCCCGGTTGAACTCCGTCTCCCCGTGCCTCAGCAGGATGAGCTCCATCCTTCCTCCTCCGCGCCTTCGCTTCCTCCGACCGCGGCGACCTCTCATAACGCGGCGTCCTAAAGAATATCCGAGCGCGCCGGGGGTAGCAACCCCGTTGGGCGCGGCCCGGGGCGCAGGCCGGGCGGTAAGGAAAACGGGACCCCGGCGATTGAAGGCCAAGAGTCGCGGGCGTGCGGGCGGGGAGTGGGGGTGCGCTGCGGGGTCAGGTTCGGGGATGCGGTTTACGGGCCGCGGTCACTGGGTTATGGCCTTGGCGGCGTCCATCGCCTCCATGTATCCCAGGGTGGTATAGTATATGGCACGGTCGAAATACAGGACCACCTGGTTGTTCAACTCCAGGGCCTGGTAAAGCTCCAGGTTGGTCTGGGTGAGTCCCTCCGAGAGCACCTCCAGCCAGAGGTACCGTTTGAGGAGGATGAGGGCCATGATCACCTCCTCCAGGCGGAAACCCTCTTGGAATCTCCTCTGGCCCAGGTTCATGTAGAAGTAGCGGATCTCCTCCTTTTGGGTTTCCGGACTCAGCCAGTAACCCAGCCTCTCGTAGACGGCCATCGCCCTCTCGAAGAGCAGCTCCTCCGGGAAGTGGTGGTAAGTGGGTGTGTACTTGGACTGGCGGACTTCCTTCAACCAGAGCTTGGCCACCTTGTCCGCCCTGGTCTCGATCATCTTTATGAACCGCCTGGTAAGCACGATTACCTCCGGTTTCGCTTCCGTTCCATGCTCCCGACAGGGCGAAGGACACGGATATTATAACCCTTTCCCCTCCCTTTTCAAATTTACGGTTGTTAACGCTGATTTCGCCCTCCCTGCCGTCTCCCGGGAGGGCAGTGTACGGGAGAGGACAACATATGCCCCGCGGTGGAGGGTAAGTCGGCCCGCCCTTCCCGGCGGGCCGCGGGCGATACTTGCGGGTAAGGAAGGGCTCTCCTCCGGGTCACAGCTCCCGTACGGTCACCAGCCGGGCGTTTTCGGCCCCCAGGGGGGTGAGCTTTACCCGGCGCATTCACCCCTGTCGCCCCGCAGCTTTTCCAGGCCGTGGGGTAGGGCGGGGATGATGACCTCCAGGTTCTCCCTCGCCCCCTTGGGGCTTCCGGGGAGGTTCACGATGAGGGTGGACCCGCGTATGCCGCTCACGGCGCGGCTGAGCATGGCGTGGGGGGTCACCCGCAGGGAGGCGGCTCGCATGGCCTCGGCGAAGCCGGGGGCGTCCTTCTCCAGTACCCGGCGCGTGGCCTCGGGAGTGACGTCGCGGGGGCTCATGCCCGTCCCCCCCGTGGTGAGCACCAGGTCCACGCGCAGGCGATCGCAGAAGTAACGCAGCCGCTCTTCCACGATCACCGCCTCGTCGGGGACCACTTCCCGCACCTCGACCTTCCAGCCCTCCCGTAGGACCAGCTCCTCCACCGCGCGCCCGGAGAGGTCCTCCCGCTCCCCGGCGGCGCCTTTATCGCTCACCGTGAGAATGGCCACCCTGAAAGGGCCTTGCCGCGGGGCATCTCCGCCACCCCCCCTCACCTTCATCACCCCTCCGTCTTATCCAGGTCGTGGCCTTCCTCCAGGACCTCGATGCGGTCGCCCGCCCTGACCTTTCCTCCCCGCAGGACGCGGGCGAAGATCCCCTCCCGGGGCATGATGCAGTCTCCGGCGGCGTAGTAGATGGCGCAGCGGTCCACGCATTCCTTGCCTATCTGGGTCACCTCCAAGAGGATGCCCTTTCCCACCCGCAAGCGCTCGCCCACCCTGAGGCGGGTAAGTTTCAGGCCCCGGGTGAGCAGGTTCTCCCCGAAGGCGCCCGGCTTGAGGTCCTTGAGGCCCTTGGCCCGCATCTTGTCCACGCTCTCCTCCGCCAGGAGGCTCACCTGGCGGTGGCCGAACCCGGCGTGGGCGTCGCCCCGGATGCCCAGGTCCTCCACCAGGAGGACCTCCTCCACTTCCTCCTTCTGGACGTGTTTTTCCGCGCTCACGCACACCGCCACCACTTCACCGCGGGTCATCGTCTCCTCCCCTTACATAGGTTCCCGACCTGCCGCCTGTTTTCATGAGGAGCTGCAAGTCGGTCACGGTCATGGAGCGGTCCACCGCCTTGCACATGTCGTAGATGGTCAGGGCGGCTACGGCGGCACCGGTAAGGGCCTCCATCTCCACGCCGGTGCGGTCTCGGGTCTTGACCGTCACCAGGACGGTTATGGAAGAATCCGCCTCGTCCACCTGGAAGTCGGCTTCCACCGAGGTCACGGCGATGGGGTGACACATGGGGATGAGCTCACCGGCCCGCTTGGCGGCCATAATCCCCGCCACCCGGGCCACGGCCAGGACGTCCCCCTTTTCCACCTCCCCGGAAACGATGAGTTTCAGGGTGGAGGGTTTCATGACCACCCTGGCCCGGGCTCGGGCCTCGCGTACGGTGACCGGTTTCCCGCTCACGTCCACCATCCTGGCCTTTCCCCTCTCATCGAGGTGGGTGAGGCCCTCGGGGGTCTGGTCCTTTCCGGCGTCGGCCATCTTCACGACCTCTCCATTCCCGGTTTTCAACCCTTTCCTTCCCGGCGTGGGGACCGCGGCCTCCCGGCGGGTGGCGTGGGAGCCACCCGGTTACCGCCGGTCCCGGGGCGGAGGCCGGGAACTGGTCCGCCGGCCGGGTTCCCAACCTCCCTGGCGCGGGGAACCCCCCGGTCTCCTGTGCGGCACGTACACGGCATGCCGTGATCTTCAGGCCCGGAGATCAACCGCCGATACGGGACATGTTCATCCTGGAAAAAGATGCCAATCCAGCGTGGTCACGGGGCTTCTTCTCCAGGGCCGCGAGGATGGCCCGGCGGACGGCTTCCTCGGTTTCCCGGCCGTCGCCTCCGCCACGCAGTATTTTCCTCACGTCCACTTCTTCGGAGGAGAAGAGGCAGGGCCTCATCCTACCCTCCGCGGTGAGCCGCAGCCGGTTGCACTGCGGACAGAAGTGTGAGCTGACCGGGGAGATGAAACCCACCGTCCCGCGCGCCCCGGGCAAACGGTAGTACCGTGCCGGTCCCCCTCCCACCGGAGGCCGGTCTTCCTCCACCGCTCCGCGGCGCAGTAGTGCGGCCCGGAGTTCCTGGTTGGAGACGAAGTATGAGGCATCCACCGCCCCGCAAGGGCTCATGTACTCGATAAACCTCACGTGTACCGGGAGCCTGTATACCAGGTCCAGAAAGCCCTCCACCTCGTCGTTCAGGTGTTTCAGGGTCACCACGTTGATCTTCACCGGTTCCAGCCCGGCCTCCAGTGCGGCTTCCACCCCCTCCAGGGCGGAGTTGAGATCTCCCCCGCGGGTGAGGCGGCGATAGGTCTCCGGGTGCAGGGAGTCTATGCTCACGTTCACCCTCTTTAGGCCGGCGGCGGCCAGTTTCTCCGCCATGGAGGCCAGGAGCGTCCCGTTGGTGGTGAGGGAGATGTCCAGGCGGGGGCGCAGGGCGGCGATGCCCTCCACCAGTCGTTCCACGTCCCTGCGCACCAGGGGCTCCCCGCCGGTGAGGCGCACCTTGCCGATACCCGCTTTCACCGCCACGTGCAGGAAGCGGATGATTTCCTCGTAGGTGAGTATGTCTGCGTGGTCGAGGTGGGGGACGCCTTCCGGCGGCATGCAGTAGATGCACCGCAGGTTGCACCTGTCGGTGACGGAGAGGCGCAGGTAATCGATGCGCCTTGAGAACCGGTCAACCAGGACGCTCATCTTCAAGTTTCGCTTCCCTCGGGGGGTGGAGCCCATCGGCGGGGAACCCAATACCGTCATTCCTTCAGGAGCGGTTCTATACGGGAACGTATGATGTCCTCGGTCTGGTAACCCAAGAGGCGGTCGACCTCGTTTCCGTCACCGTCCACGAAGACCAGCGTGGGAGTGGCCGTGATGTTGTATCTGGAAGCTTTTTCCTCATCCTCCCACACGTTGCAGTCGATGAAGTCCACCCTGCCCCGGTATTCGTCCGCCAATCGAGCCAGCACGGGCTCGAGCTTCGTGCAGGGTTGTCACCCGGGCTGCCAGAAGTTCACCACCTGCGGCCTTCCCGTCGTCTCCCCGGGAACGGGATTAACATCGGTTTTTGACCCGCATCCCGTGAGAAGCATGGTGGTGACCAGCGCCAGGATCAACGGTACCGCGCACAACGGCACCGTGGACGCGTATTGCCTGGAGCTTCCGGACATCGTCCCTCCCGTTAAAGGGCCGCCTCGCTGCGATTATAGCACAAGGGATTCCCTCGTTCGCAGCCTGACCTCAGGCGGGTGGCCGTGGATGGAGCGCCCGTCGAGGCCTTGGGGGAGGCGCCGGCGCGGGGGCTCGCGCCTGCCGCATGGGACTTGGCCCCCCCATTCCCGCCTGGCGCGTAAGACGCTGTTTATCGGCCTTCATGGCGCGCACCCGGTGGAGAAGTTATCCCCGAAAGGCTTTGAGGAGCCGGGCGATCTCCCGGGAGGTGGCGGCGAGGAGGGGGTAGGCCTGGCACAGGGAATCCTCGCGGGACAGCGGACCTCGAGCGATGCAGAACATGGCCGTCAAGCCGGCGCGGTGCAGCGCCTCGGCTCCGGAGGCTATCTCCCCGGCCAGAGCCAGAAGGGGGACCTTCCTTTCCGCCGCCTTGCGGGCCACCCCACTCACCGTCTTTCCGTGCGCCGTCTGGCCGTCCAGCCTGCCCTCGCCGGTTATCGCCAGTCGGGAAGTGGATAGGAGTTCATCGAAGCCCACCGCCTCCATGACCACCTCGATGCCCGGCCTTATCCTCGCGCCCAGGAAGACGGCGAGCCCGTAGCCCAAACCGCCCGCCGCTCCCGCCCCCGGCATGTGCGCCGGGTCCGCTGGAGAATACCACTCATCCTGCCCCTTGCTGACCTCGAGTTGCCCGGAGACCACCTCCGCCAGGCGGGCCAGCCCCTTTTCCAGGAGCTCCACGTCCTCGGGTCCGGCACCCTTCTGGGGAGCGTAGACGCGCGAGGCCCCCTCCGGCCCCAGCAGGGGGTTGTCCACGTCGCTGGCCACCTCTATCTCCACTTCGCGGATACGGGGGTCCAACCCGGAGAGGTCGATGCGCTCCAGCCGGTGGAGGTGCCCTCCGCCGGGGAGCAGCTCCCTGCCCTCCCCGTCCAGAAAGCGGGCCCCCAGGGCGGAGGCCATCCCCGTGCCCCCGTCGTTGGTGCCGCTTCCCCCGATGCCCACGATGATGCGCGAGGCCCCCAGCTCAAGGGCGCCGCGTAGGAGGTCCCCGGTCCCGGCGGTGGTGGTCCACCGGGGGTCCCGGCGCTCCGGGGGTATCAGTTCCAGGCCGGAGGCGGCGGCCATCTCCACTATCGCCGTCCTGCCGTCGCCGCAGATGCCCAGGGGCGCCTTGCGCTTCTCCCCCAGCGGGCCGGTGACCTCCATTTCCACCAGGCGGCCCCCGGTGGCCCTTACCAAGACCTCGAGGGTGCCCTCCCCGCCGTCGGCCAAGGGGCAGAGGAGGCATTCCGCCTCCGGCCATCCCTCGGAGAATCCCCGGGCTATGGCCTCGGCCGCCTGGGTGGCGGTGAGGGAACCCTTGAACTTGTCCGGACAGACGAGAACGCGCATTCTGACCTCCGCGAATACCCTTTCGCAGGGTGGATCTTTTACCAAGCCGACGTGCTGAATATAACTCGCAACAGGGTAGTCCGTGAATATCCGCTCGCAGGGTCGAGATCGTGGCCATGGATTCCGCCGGAGGTACGGGTTTCGCCGGCACGGGCTACCTTTTTCCCGTGACGTTGACTCCACGGGGAAGGAGATTCGAGACCTCTTTCTTCGAGTGGGTGATGAGCCCCTTTCTCAGATCACCGCGGTCCCCGTGCCGACGGATATAAGGTCATCCACACCCTGATCGCAGCGTGGGAAGCGCTAATTTATCCTTCGCTCACCAGCTCCCCGGCCACGGACATTCGCCCGCCTCAGAGGGGAAGGTTGCGGGCCACTTCCTCCTCTTCAAGGTACTGGTCCAGGCGGGCGAGGAGGAGGTTCCAGTCCACCAGGTGGCCGTCGAACTCCGGGCCGTCCACGCAGGCGAAGCGGGTCTTGCCGTCCACCTCGCAGCGGCAGGTGCCGCACATCCCCGTCCCGTCCAGCATGATGGAGTTAAGGCTCACCCTGGTGGGCACGTTGAACTCCCGGGTGACCGCGGAGGCGAACTTCATCATCACCGCCGGTCCGACGGCCATGACCAGGTCCGCCCCCTCCTCCCGGAGGACCTGTTCCAGCGCCCAGGTGACCCTTCCGGCCAACCCCCGGGAACCGTCGTCGGTGGTCACCAGGAGCCGGTCAGTGACCTCGGTCATCTCCTCCTCCAGGATGAGCAGCCCGGCGGTGCGGGCCCCGATGACCCCGGTGACCCGGTTCCCGGCGCGGCGCATCTCCCGGCAGATGGGATAGATGGCGGCGATGCCCACGCCGCCCCCCACGCAGACCACGTGCCCGAAGCGCTCGATCTCCGTGGGCCTGCCCAGGGGCCCCACCAGGTCGAGGATCTCCTCCCCGGGCTCCATGCGGCTGAGCTTGGCCGTGGAGCGGCCGACCACCTGGAAGACCAGGCGGATCCAGCCCTCCCCCGCATCCCAGTCGCATAAGGTGAGGGGGAAACGTTCCCCCTGCTCGTCCAGGCGGAGGATGACGAACTGTCCCGCCCGCGCCCGCCTGGCGATACCCTCTGCACGCACCCACACGGAATAAAGGCGTTCGGCGAGGTTTTCCTTCTGCAGGATGGTGAAGCTCATCGTTCCACTCCCAGTTCCTGGAAAAGCCTTTCCTTTATGCGGCGAATCTCCTTCACGAAGGCCGGGTCGGCGTCGTAGGGGCTGGTACCTTCCAGGTCCGCCCGCCGGATGTTCTGGTTGTAGGATATGGAACCCAAGAAGGGCATCCCGTCCAGGCGGGAGCGCACCAGTTCCTCCTCCTCGGGGGACTGTACCTTGTTGAGGACCACGAAGACGCGCTTGACCTTCAGGTCGCCGGCCAGGCGCCGGATGGAGTTGGCCGTCTGGAGGCTGCGCATGCCGGGTTCGATGACCACGATCATGGCGTCCACGGCGCCGGCGGTGCCCCGTCCCAGGTGTTCCAACCCCGCCTCCATGTCCATGATCACCACGTCCTTGCGGGCCAGGAGGAGGTGTTGCAGGAGGGCCTTGAGCATCACCGATTCCGGGCACACGCAGCCCCCGCCGCCCTCCTTTACCGTGCCCATGACCAGGAGGCGGACCCCCTTGTGTACCTTGGAGAGGGCCTCCGGGAGGTCGTCCACCTTGGGATTCATCTTGAAGTAGGTGCCGAAGGTCCCGGGCTTGGAGTCGGTGCGCTCGGCGATGAGCTCCTTCATGTCCGCGATGGGCACCACGCCCTCCATGTCCTCCTCGGGTATGCCCAGGCTGGAAGCCAGGTTGGCGTCCGGGTCGGCGTCCACGGCCACCACGTTGTAGCCCTCCTCGGCCAGGAGGCGGGCCAGGCCCCCGGCCAGGGTGGTCTTCCCCACCCCTCCCTTCCCGGTCACGGCTATCTTCAAGGCCATCACCCCTTCCCGCCGGCGGGTTATATGGAAATAAATGGTAAATGGCCCCTCCCGGGCGCCAGGCGTCGCCGTTTACCGGAAGAATTATACTACACGGCATCCCGGACAACGTTATGACGCGGCCCGGGAGCGCCGTGGAACCGGTAGGGAGTACGCGGGCCGGGTGGACTTGAACGCCCTGTGAGTACGGCTTCGGGTAGAAACGGTGGCGGGGCTTCCCGGACTCCAGCATTACGGAGGCTTGTGAGCGCCGCGGAGAGCGAAGATTTCGGACAGGTTGGCGTCCGGTATTACCTGTTTCATTGAACCAAGGGGCCAACGTGTGACGCCCTACCTCGCTCGACCTGGCCGGACCGCTCGACCTGGCAAGGCCACCTTTGGGGGCGAACATAAACCACTGAAATGTTTACCCCCCTGGATGGGGCGTGGTACCATTTTCCTGAATCAACACGAGTGGATCGCCATTCAAGTCCGCGTTCGTGTTTTTTCACCTTGGCGGGTTTGGGAGTCGCAACCCCGACCAGGGGAGGGTTCTTCGGTGAAGTGATGGTATACCCTTCGTGTCCGAGGAGGTATGCCCTTCGTGCCCGGAGCATTGGAGGATCGCAGGTACCTGGTGATCGTGAACCCGGTCTCCCGGGGCGGGAAGGCCCAGGAGGAGGGGATCTGGCTTCTCAACCGCCTCAAGCGGGCGGGGGTGGAGTACGAGGCCCTCTTCACCGAGCGCGCCGGCCACGCCGAGGAGATGGTGGTCAAGTGGGCGGAGGATTTCGACGTCGTGGTATCCGTATCCGGGGATGGAACCACCAACGAGATCATCAACGGGATCATGAAGGTCCCCTACTCACAGCTTAAGCTGGCCATGTTCCCGGCAGGGACCGCCGACGATTTCGCCTGCAACATGGGCTACGACCGCAAGGACAAGGAACAGGCCCTGCGCGCCATCCTGGGTGATACCTACCGCACCATCGACCTCATCCGCTACGACGACCGCTACGCGGCGGTGACCTTCGGCCTGGGGGTGGACTCGGAGATAGCGGACGGTGCCTACAAGTGGAAGCGTTTCCGCATCCCCGCCTACTTCTACAGCGGGCTGAAGAAATGCTTCTTCGAGGAGAGGAAACGCTACTTCGTCCGCTTTGACTACGAGGACCAGACCTTCGAGGACTGGGTGCTCATCGCCATCCTTTGCAACGCGCCTCTGTTCGGGAGGTACATAAAGATCCATCCCGAGGCCCGCATGAACGACGGCATCCTGGGCCTGACCATAGGGAGGGAGATGCCCAACGTGTACGGCCTGATACTCTTCCTCTTCGCCTGCCTGGGAGGGAGGCACGGCTTTTCCCGCAAGGTCTCCTTCCACCAGGTGAGGAGGATGCGCGTGGAGTGCAAGACGGATACCTACGCCCAGATAGACGGGGAGGTCTACAGGTTCGACGCGGGACGGGTGATCGAGCTCTCCGTGGTGCCCGATGCCCTCAAGGTACTGGTCCCGCCGGAGTCCCTACGCGACCGCCGGCTTCCCTTCGTTCCCCGCGAGGAGCCCCCGGAACCCGTGCAGCTTCGCCTCATTCCCCCGCGCACGGGGGTGGCGGAGGACCTGGAAGCGCTTTCCCGCAGGCTGAAGGCCAGGGTGGAACAGGCGCTCGAGGGGGCGAGGGAGCGTCGACCGCGACTGGCCCTCCCCGGAAGGGAGCAGGGCAGGCAGCAAGCCTTCGACTTCGAGAAAGAGGAGATGAGGCTGGTGCGCCGGGCGGCCAGGAGGCTCAGGAAGGAACTGGGAAAAGGGTGACCGTCCCGGGCCCCGGGTTACCGGCGGGTCGCCTTTCCGTGGCCGTGCATGCTGACGGACGGGATTGATGTATATCATTTTCACCTTGAAAAATATCCCTGTGACAACTTGACACCCTTGAACAACTCTGATAAGTTCAAAGCAACGGGTGGGGACGATAAAGATGATCGTGGAAAGGCCCCATCCGGGGCTTGTAATTTTTGAACCTTGAAATAGAGGCCCTACGCTATTAGCTGCCGGCCAACCCCATATGCCCTATAGCATAGATAACCTCAGCACATTCCACCCCCTGAATAGCCCTATCCGCCGGTGGCTAATAGCAACTATTATAAGGAGGCGCTTCGGCGCCTCCTTTTCATTCCCGCGGCCAGGCAGAAACGCGGCCGCGGCCGGTTACCGGCTGGTCGGCCTGGGATGGGGGCGGGCGTCACTTTCACCTCTCGAAATGAAAGGTTTCTACCGGGCGCGGCTTCCGGCCGCCCGGAGCATGGAGGGCCGGTAGGGCTCGGGACGGGCCAGCTCCGGCCTTCCGCAGGGTGGGTCAGGCCTGCCGGGGCAGTACAGGTGGCAGTTCGAGGTGCAGCCCTCCAGGGGCACGAACGTCCCCTCCCCGGTGCGGCGGGAGAAGGGCATGGGGAAGGCCTCGCAGTGGGGCAGTCCGGGGGTGTCCGCGGCGCCGGTTGGCAATTCCTGGCATACGGCGTAGGTCATGCCCGCCCTTTCGGAGAAAGAACGGGCGAGGCGGTGGAAATCCAGGCGGCTTCCGTAAGGGAGCATGTAACCACTGGAGGTGGCGGAGCGGTCGAAGCGGTAGTCCTCCACGAGGCGGCGGGCCTCGAGGGTCGAACGGGTGGCCACGACCTCCGCCAGCGCTTTGCGGGTGGCCGCGGTGAAGCGTCCCGTGGAGCTCACCACGTGCCGCGCGCCGGAGAGCGCCGCTTCCCGGAGCAGGCCCTGCAGGCGTTCCTTCCAGTCCCTCCCGTACAACGCCCGCCAGACGTGCGGCACCACCGGGTCCAGGCGCAGGACGGCGGGGAGCCCGCGGGAAGCGGCCCACTTCAGGGATTCCAACCTTCTTTGGTAAGAAGGGGCCTTGGGGGAGAGGAGCCGCAGCACCTCCGGAGGGCCCTCGACGGTGACCTCCAGGAAAAAGTGTCCTTTTCCCGGGAAGCCCTCCACGGCATCCAGGAAGGAAGGGTCGCCCTTGGTTATCACGTGGAAACTCACCCCCTTTCGCACCAGGACTTCCACCAGGCGGCGCACCGCTCGCCGGAGTTGGGGGACCTCTTGGCAGGGGTCGGTGACGTTGGAGATGGACACCGGGGGGCATAACTCCAGCGCCGAGAGCTCCTTTTCCACCACCTCGGCCAGGTTGGAGTAGACGCGCATAAGGCGGTCCGAAGATCGCGAATACACGGCGTCCCTTGCATAGCAATACAGGCAATTATGGATGCAGTGGGGTCTTCCGGGCGGCGTGACGTTGACTATCCACTTGTGGTAGCACTTTCGCGCCGGCCCCCGGTAGGGGAAGTCGTGCAGGGTGGGAGATCTGCGTTCCACGAGCAACAGGTCCATACCTAAATGATAGGGAAAGGGATCGGTGGGTTCACCCCCCGAGACGAGAGAGCCGGGAACGCGCACGGGTGATCGCCGGCGGGGAGAGGTGCCGCCGGCCGGGAGTTCATGTTCTTGCGCAGGAAACCCTGGGGGTGAAGGGCGTGATATTCCGCGTGCCGTCCCGGGCAGCCCCCTTCGTGGAAGGCCGGTGACCGGCCTTGCGGGGAACGAGCGTTGGCTTTGGGGAAAGGGAGAGGCTTGCCACCCGGCGCCCCTGTTTAATGCCACGGTATTATGGGATGCGGTTGCCTTTTCGCCCCCGGTAAAACTATAATGGCATTCGGCGGTTCGAGTTATTAACCAGGGTAAGGTCGCAGTCATGGACGAAGCAACTCGTGATCCGCGCCACCACTTTCACCCCCCAGCAGAAGCGGGATACGTCGCCCTTCCGGCACGTCCCCTTGACATAGATCCCGTAAGGGAAGGTGCTCCGTTCCGCGGCTCGTTTATCGGCGAAGGAGGTAAGTGATGGCCAGGGAACTGCAGGAAGTATATCTCATCGACGCCTGCCGGACGGCCTTCGGCAAGGCCCGCCCGGACGGCATCTTCTCCCAGACCAGGGCGGACGACATGGTGGTCAAGGTAATCCGGTCCCTCCTGGAGAGGAACCCCGAGGTGCCCAAGGACAAGATTGACGACAACATCTGGGCCGCCTCCACGCAGTGGGGCGACCAGGGCCTGACCATCGGCCGCACCACGGCCATCCTGGCCGGGTTGCCGGTGAGCACCCCGGGATGCGCCGTGGACCGCATGTGCTCCGGAGCCGCCACGGCGGCGGCCTTCGGGGCCTCGGAGATCCAGGTGGGAGCGGCGGACCTGATCATCGCCGGGGGCGTGGAGCACATGTTCCGCCATCCCATGGGACAGGGCGCGGACCCCAACCCCCGCTTCCTGGCCGAGAAGCTGGTGGACCAGAGCGCCCTGAACATGGGCATGACCGCCGAGAACCTCCACGACATGTACCCCGACATCACCAAGGAGATGTGCGACGAGTACGCCCTCCTCTCACAGCAGAAGGCCAAGAAGGCCCTGGACGAGGGAAAGATCGCCAAGTTCCTGGTGCCCATGACCGTGTGGACGGGTAACGGCTGGAAGGTGGCGGACAAGGACGAGCAGCCCCGCCCCGATGCCACCCTGGAGGGCATGAGGGACCTGCGTACCCCCTTCCGGGTCAAGGGGAGGGTTACCCCGGGCAACGCCTCCGGCCTGAACGACGGGGCCGCCGGGGTCATCCTGGCCTCGGAAAAGGCGGTCAAGGAATACGGGCTCAAGCCTCGCATGCGGCTGGTGCAGTACGCCTTCGCGGCGGTGAGGCCGGAGATCATGGGGCTGGGACCGGTTCCCGCCACCAAGAAGGTGCTGGAGAGGGCGGGGATGAAGTTCGATGACCTGGACGTCATAGAGCTCAACGAGGCCTTCGCCGTGCAGTGCGTGGTCTTCATGAAGGAGTTCGGGATGCAGCTGGTGGACGACCCGCGCCTCAATCCCTGGGGAGGGGCCATCGCCTTCGGGCATCCCCTGGCCTCCTCAGGCGCCCGACTCATGGCCCACCTGGCCTACGAGTTCGAGGAGAACCCCCAGTGGAAGTACGGGCTGGTCACCATGTGCGTGGGCCTTGGCCAGGGCGCTTCCATGATCTGGGAGAACGTCCAGAACTGATCGAGGGATAAGGAAAGGAGGAAGCCATGCCCGAGGAGCTGGTCACCCACTTCAAGGAGACCTACTACGACTCGCCGGCGGGAAAGGTTGCCCTCGTGACCATGGACAACGGCGAGGATTACCGCAAGCCCAACACCTTCGGTTTCGGGGCCATGCAGAGCCTCAACGAATGCCTGGATCGCATCCAGGCCCAGGGGGACGTGAAGGCCATGGTCCTCACCGGCAAGCCCTTCATCTTCGCCGCCGGGGCCGACCTGACCCAGGTGCCCCAGGTGAAGACCAAGGAGCAGGCCATGGAGATCGCGCGGGCGGGGCATGCCGCCTTCAAGCGCATCATCGACCTGCCCTTCGTCACCGTGGCCGCGGTGAACGGCGTGGCCCTGGGCGGGGGGTTGGAGATCGCCCTGGCCTGCAAGTACCGTACGGTGGCCTCCAGCGTGGAGCACATCGGGTTCCCGGAGTGCTTCCTGGGGCTCATCCCGGGATGGGGCGGCACGACCATGCTGCCCAAACTGGTGGGCCCGGAGAAGGCTCTCCAAGTCATCATCTACAACGCCCTGAACAACAACCGCATGATCAAGGCCAAGGAAGCCCTGGACATGGGCATCATGGACCGCATGTTCGAGCCGGTGGACCTCCTGGACAAGAGCATCCAGTTCGCCGTGGACCTGGTCCTGGGCAAGGAGAAGGTGGAAAGGCCGGAGCCGGACTGGTCCAACCTGGATTCCCTCCTGGAGCAGGCCAGGGCCTTCGCCGATTCCAAGGTGCACGGGAACTCCCGCGCCCCCTACATGGCCATCGACATCATCGCCAAGGCCAAGGACAACACCATCGACGAGGGCTTCGCCCTGGAGGACGAGGCCCTGGGCGAGCTCATCCCCTCCCCCCAGATGCAGGCCGGCGCCTATGCCTTCGATCTCACCCAGCGCCGGGCCCGCAAGCCGGTGGGGGTGCCCGAGGGCCAGCCCCTGCCGGTGCGCAAAGTGGGCATCCTGGGAGCGGGGCTCATGGGCAGCCAGCTGGCGGTGCTCTTCCTAAGGCGCATGCAGATCCCCGTGGTCATCAAGGACATCAAACAGGAGTTCGTGGACCGCGGCATGAACTATATCCAGCAGGAGATAAACCGCCAGGCGGAGAAGGGTCGCATCGACAAGAACCGGGTGCCTTGGCTGCTCAGCCTGGTGGAGCCCACCCTGGAGTACAAGGACATGGCGGAGTGCGACTTCGTCATCGAGGCCGTCCTTGAGGAGATGCCGGTAAAGAAGCAGGTCTTCGGAGAGATCGAGGAATACATCGCGGAGACGGCCATCCTGGCCACCAACACCTCCTCCCTCTCGGTGACCGAGATGGCCTCCGACCTAAAGCACCCGGAGCGGGTGGTGGGCTTCCACTTCTTCAACCCGGTGGCGGCCATGCCCCTCCTGGAGATCATCAAGGCGGAGAAGACCAACGACCCCACCCTGATCACCGCCTTCGACGTGGGTAAGAAGCTGGGCAAGCGCTGCGTGCTGTGCAAGGACGCACCGGCCTTCGTGGTCAACCGCCTGCTCATCCGGTCCATGGTGGAAACCATCAAGCTGGTGGACGAGGGCAACGACTTCAAGGAAGTGGACGAGGCCCTGTGGGCCCTGGGGACCCCCATGCCTCCCTTCGCCCTCCTGGCCCTGGTGGGACCGGCCATCGCCATGCACGCCACGGAGACCTTGGCCGCGGCCTTCCCCGACCGCTATTTCGTGAGCGACAACCTGCGGGAACTGGTGGCCCGCAAGAAGCCCGGCGTGTACGGTCCCGACGGCGAGGTGGACCCCGAGGTGCGGGAGTTCTGGAAGCAGGCCGACCCGCCGAAGAAGGCCACCCCCCAGGAGATGCGCGACCGGGTGAGCCTGGCCCTGGCCGACGAGGCCTGGCACATGCTGGAGGACGGGGTGGTGGGCGCCCCGCAGGAGATCGACATCTGCATGATCTTCGGCGCCGGTTACCCGTTCTACATGGGCGGCCTGACCAAGTACCTGGATTACGCGGGTTACTCGGAGAAGGCGCGGGGGAAGAAGTTCCACCCCGAGGACTAAAAAGAAGGAAGAAGGAAGAAGACGGCCCCCTTCGGGGGGCCGCTTCATCATAGGTCAGGTCTTGAATTTTTCATACCCCAGTATGCCAAAAGCAGCCTTCTTGCGTGAGCCGGGTGATGGTTTGACATGGGAGCATGGCCGTGCGAACGAAAAAATTCAGGTCCTGACTCCATGGCAAATGACGCCCGGCGATCGCATATCGCTACCTGATGGATGCAGCGGTTGGAGCTGCGAAAGCACGGCTCAGCCGGGGTATCGGCTCAAGATGCGTTGCATTCCCATGCTTTTATCGATGAAAGCATCGGGCATATGGTTTTCCAGGGCGCGCAAGGCCCAAGTCCGGGCCCCGTCTTGCAAAAAACACCACGGAAAGAGGTCAAGGGATGCCTGGTTTAACGGGGCATGCAAAATTCAAGACCTGACCCCATCTGTTGTAAAATACATCCGGCGATGAAGGTTAACGGACGGCTGTTTAACAGAGCATGCAAAATTCAAGACCTGACCCCCTTTTGCCGGAAGGGGTTCTTCTGCACCGGGAGAAGGCCACTTTATGGCCGGCCTCGGCCAACGTGCTGGCGGTAAGGGATTCCGAGGGCCTCTCCCTGGTGGACGTGGGCTGCGGGCACGAGGAGACCTACCTGCGCTTGAAGGAATTCCTGGCTTCCCAGGGCTTCCGGATCCACGATGTACACACCGTGGTCCTCACCCACGCTCACCCGGACCACATGGGGGCCATGCGCTTCCTGCTCCAGGAGATAAGGCCGCGCGTCCTCCTCCACCCCGTGGAGGTACCCCTGGCCGCCGAGCCCTCGCGCCTGAACCAAACCTTCGGCATGGACATACCTTTCCGCTACGGGATGGCGGACATCCCGCGGGAACGTGCGGATATCATAGAGTACTTCCGGTCTCTCTGCCCCATGGCCGGCGCCGAGGCCACCCACGAGCTGGAGCCGGGAGGCGAGCTAAGGCTGGGAGAATTTACCTTCCAGGTGGTGGAGACCCCGGGCCACGCCAACGGCCTGGTCTCCCTCTTCGAGGAGAGCACGGGGCTGCTCTTCTCCGCCGACGCCGTGGGCGAGGTGGTGGCCTGGTACGCTCCCCAATCCGGCGGCCTCACCGGCTTCCTGGAGGGCCTGGACAGGCTGGAAGCCCTGCCCGCCGCGCTCCTCGTCCCCTCCCACGGCGGCGTGAGCGGCCGGCCCGCGGAGGAGATCGCCAGGACCCGCGCTTACCTCCTGCGCCGCGAGGAAAAGATAATACGCCAGCTGGCGTCCGGGCCGCTCCCTTTCCCGGAGCTCGTGAAGCGCATCTTCAAGAACCCGCTCATCCACTTGTTCCCGGGTCCTCAGATCATCCAGTGCCACCTGGACAAACTGGAGGCGGAGGGGAGGGTGCGCCTGCACGGCGAGGAGGAGGGCTGGCTGGTGGAGCTGGTCCCCTGATCCCGGCCGCTCTACGGGGCACCGGTCCTGCCGGGAAGGTCCCGGAGGACCGGCATGGCCCTTGAAAGGCGGGTCTCCCGTGGGTTTGGCGGCGCGCACGGCACGGTCGTATCGGTCCGGCGGGGAGGGGAGAGCGGTTTGGACGTATGACCTCGGGGGTAAACGTAGGGAGGACGAGAGGTTTTCTTCGGGTGGACGGGCCATTCCCGCCCGGAAGGAGGCGGGGGAATGGCCCCGGGAAGGAACCCGGCATGCGTAACGAGAAGGGGTGACGAGGATGAAGTATTGTCCCCAGTGCGGGAACGAGAACCGGGACGAGGCGCGATTTTGCGTGAGGTGCGGTAACCGGCTGCCGGAACCGCAGGCGGAGGAACCGCCCGCCCCGCCCGAAAGCCTTCCCGAGCAGCCCACGCCTTACGCGCCTCCCGCTCCGGGGCTTCCCCATGCCGGGGTACCGCCCGCCGCCTCCCCGCCTCACCCGCATCCGGCGCCGGTCCCCCCTCGGTACACATACGGAGCCCCCGCGAGGCCCGCGACCGCCGGGGTCCCCTACCGGGCGGATACCGGGAAAAAGAGGAAGGCGGCCTTTTGGGTCGGGGCGGCCGTCCTGCTGCTGGCGGGTTTGCTGGTGTTGCTCAGCTCCTTCATGCCCTGGATCAAGGGGCCCTTCGGGTTCGGATCCGTCAGCGGGATGGATTTCGTGACCCGTGAGGAGACGAGGATGGACAACCTCTTCTTCGATTACGGTGATGGTTATCCCCTGTTCAGCGGCCTGACCTCCCTGATCCTGGGGCTGCTCGTCGCCTTCCTGGCGGTGGTCATGCTGGCCTCCCGCAGCAAGTGGCCCGCCGGGCTGGCCCTCCTCTTCTGCGTGATCTCGCTGGGGATGGCGGGGACCAACCTGTCCTCCATCCTGCGCGGGCCGGAGGGCGCGGACTTGATCTCCGCCGGGTCGGGGATATACGTGTTCATCGTCTTCTCCCTGCTTGGGCTGGCGGGTTCCATCACCTCCCTCGCGGGATGACGTGGGGTAGGAAGCGGAGGACTGGCGCCGGGAAGTCACGGGTCGGGCAGTACGGCTCCGCGGGCTCGGAAAAGGGTCCTGTTCAGGGGAGGGTGAAGGTGATAATATCTTCCCGAGGTCCGGTTTCGAATCCCCATAGGCGACATGCGTGAAAGCGGGCGTGGGAGGGGCCGGCGGCGGAAACGGCTTCATCATTCATTATCGCTTCTCGCCGGCTTCATCCCGGTGATGGTATTTTTTGCCTGCGCGCGGGGAGGTGTCCCGCGTCACTTTTCAATGTCCTTTTTCCTCCTTCCCTTGCTGGGCATCGCCGTCATCACCAACGTGGAAGCGGGGAAGAACCGCTACGGGCGCTACAAGCGCTACCATCTCCCGGAGCTGGTGGGGGAGCGCGGCCTGGTGGTGGAGACGGAGACCATGGAGGAGATCGACGGGGCCATGGACCGCATCCTTTCCCGGGGGGAGAGGGTCATCTGCCTCAACGGGGGAGACGGTACCGTGCAGCGGGCCCTCACCCGGTTGGTGAACCGCTTCGGCGAGGACGAGGATTCCCTTCCGGTCATCTTCCCCCTCCGGGGGGGGACCATGAACCTCCTGGCCGATCACCTGAACATCAAGGGAAGCACCCCGGAGCTCATGGAGCGAGCCCTGCGCGCCGTGGAAGAGGGCGGGGAGGTCCCCTTCGTGCGGGTGCCCTCGCTTCGGGTCACGCGGAGGATGGGGGACCGCGAGGAGAGGGAATACGGTTTCTTCTTCGGCCATGGCGCCCTCTACCGCTTCCACCGCGTGTATTACCGGGACACCAGGGGAGGGCCACTGGCGGCGGCGACCCTCTTCGCCAAGTGCGCCTTCGGGGGGGCCACGGGCCGGACCCGCTACCGGGACGTCTTCGGCATGACCCCCGCCCGGCTGGTCATCGACGACTTCGAGATGCCCGGTGACCGCTTCACGGTCATCCTGGCGGTCATCTTCAAGGTGGTGGTGATCACCTTCGACGCCTTCCGCGACGTGGGGGAAGGCGACTTCTACGTGCTGGCCACCAACGTGCCCTTCTTCCGCATGGTGGGGCGTCTGCCCCGCCTGCTCTGGGCCCGGGGCGCGGAGCCGCCCTACCCCCGGGAGGAGTTCTTCAACGAACGGGCGAGTCGGGTCTTCATCGAGTGCCGCGAGGGATACAGCCTGGACGGGGAGGTCTTCGAGTTGGAAGAGCCCTACACCCTGACCGTGGAACGCGGCCCCATGGTGAGGGTGCTCATGCCCTCCCCCATGATCCGAACATGAAGACGCGGCCTCGGAAACCCGCCATCAGTGAACCGGATGTCGGGGACCGGTCTCGATCCCGCTTGGGACTCGCCTCTGGTTTTTCCCCGATCCAGGCCTGGGGATAAGCCCGTAGATACGCCATCCAGCCTTCATTTTTCCTTCTCTTTCGTAGAGATGAAGTCGGCGATCTCGAAGGCTACGGAGATGGCCTCGACGGAGTCCCTGGAGGTGAAGGCGTCCCTGGGTATCCCTCCGGGAAGGCCGTTAGGGTACCGGGTGGGGATATAAAAACGGTAGAGGAAGTCTCCTCTCTATTAGAAGGTGGAATGAAGGATCGTATTGCCCGGCGTCGTCCACCAGTTCGGCCACCGAACGCCCCCAGACCACCTGGTTTCCCACCAGGTCGATGTCCCCGAGGGGGTTGATCGGATCCCTGGTCATGGAGCCTATGAGCACAACCCTTTCGGCCCCCATCTCCCGCAGGGCGTCCACCGGCCGGGCCAACTCTTCTTCCATCATTTTCCTGCGTTTTTCCAGGGTTTCCCTGTCCGGTATCATCCCGCCACCTCCTAAGGCTTCATTACATCATCCATCGGTTCGATGGGTTCCCGAGCCGGCTGAGTCGGAAGTTCGGAGACGCGGTCGGGCCCATAAGATCATGTAAAGGCCCATAAGATCATGTAAAGATTTCCGGGCGACCATTCTTGGTAAAGAAAACCGCCACCTTCCAAAATCGGGGAGGCTCCGCCCGCATGGCAGGCGATGCCGCTCGGGGCCGGCTGTGATGTCACGTGTATTAAACGTTTGCGGCTTCCCCGGGATTCTTCTTGCCCCTTTCCCCGAACCAGGCGATGCGGGCTTCCGGGACGGCGTCGATACGGCCGCTGTAGGGCTTGATGTCCAGGAGGGGGCTTCCGTCCAGGGCGTCCAGGCCCCGCACTGTGAGCCGGTTGCCCTCCCGGCGCAGGAGCTCCACCACGCACAGGTTGATGGGGTTGGGGCGGGAGGGGGAGCGGCAGGCGAAAACGCCCCGCACCTCGGGCCCCCACGGGGTCACCGTCTGCAGGACGTCGCGGGAGGCTTGGGATGCCCAGTATAGGATGTAGAGGTGGCTGGCGGCTTCGACGTCCTTGAGTCCGTCCGAGTATTCCTGGAAAACCTCCACCACGCTCTCCGCCGGGGACATGCGCCCCTGAAAAGGGGTCTGGTCCATTTCCCTGTAAGGCGAATGGATGACACCTATAGGTATGAGCAGTATCTCCATGTCTTTCGTATCTTTCATCTCTCCCACCCCTCACGATTGCCGGTCCTGTTCAAAGCAGCAGCACCCCTCCGGTATGACCAGGAAACGGTCCCCGAACCTCTCCACCCTGGCCTCCACTCCGTAAGCCTCCCGGATGGTCTCCGGGTCGATGACCTCCGGGCCTCCCCACCTCAGCACGGCGCCGTCCTTGAGGACGATGAACCGGTCCGAGTAACGGAGGGCCAGGTTGAGGTCGTGGATGGCCACCAGGACGCAGATCCCCCCCGAACGCGCCTCTGCGCGCAGGATCTCCATCACCTCGGTCTGGTTGCGCAGATCGAGGTTGTTGGTGGGTTCGTCCAGGAGCAGGATGCGGGGCTCCTGGGCCAGGGCGCGGGCGATGACCACCTTCTGCATCTCCCCCCCGCTGAGCTCGTCGGTGTAGCGAAGGGCGAGGTGGGCAAGACCCAGGCGGTGGAGGATGGCCTCCACCGCCTCCAGGTCCGCCGTTTCCACCCCCCAGCTCACGTGCGGCTTCCTTCCTAAAAGGACGGCGTCGAAGACGGTCAGCCGGTGGTACCCGTCGGCGCGCTGGGGTACGTAGCCCGCCTTTCTGGCCAGCTCCGGGGGCTTGAGCCGGGACAGGGGTTCACCCTCCACGAGTATGGCTCCTTCCCGGGGCTTGAGCAGGCGTAGTAGGCACTTGAGAAGCGTGCTCTTCCCCGCCCCGTTGTTGCCCAGCACGGAGCAGACCTCCCCGGGCCGCAGCGTGAAGCTCACCCCGCGGAGGACCTCCACCTGCGGGTAGGAGAAAGAAACCCCCTCCACCCTTAAGGCGGCGCCATCCCGCGAGGGCTCGTTGCCCGCCCGCGCCGTGGCTGGAGCGGGCGAGTCCTTCCCCGCCCCCCTTAAGATTCCCCCGCGCTTTCCGGTTCTCTCCGCCCTTTCCTGGCCTCTCCTTCCGTAAAGCCATTCTTTGCCATGTCTTACCAATACATCGGGAAACCTCCCCATATCCCACCTCACCTCCGGTATCCCCTGACCAGCAGGTAGATGAAGAGGGGCGCCCCCATGAAGGAGGTGATGGCCCCCACGGGCAGGACCACCGGGGCGATGATGGTGCGCCCGATGGTGTCCGAGGCCAGGAGGAGGAAGGACCCCGCGGCTACCGACCCCGGCACCAGGTATCGGTAATCGCCCCCGATGACCCGGCGCATGAGGTGGGGCGCCACCAGCCCCACGAAGGCGATGATCCCCAGGAAGGCCACGCACACCGCGGCCAGCAGCGAGGCCAGGAACATCCCCGCCAGGCGGAGGCGGTTCACGTTCACCCCCAGGGTCCGGGCCGTCTCGTCACCCGCGGCCAGGGCGTTGAGGCTCCAGCGCCGGGCGATGAAAAAGGCGACCACGGGGAGGGTGACCCCGGCGATGATCGCCAGTTCCTTCCAGGAAGCCCGGCCCAGGTCTCCAAAGGTCCAGAAGACCACCGAGGCCACCTGCACGTCGCTGGCGAAGTACTGGGTGATGATGGTGCCGGCGGAGAAGAGGGCACCCATGGCGATACCGGCCAGGATCATGGCCTCGGGGGTCATTCCCCTGGCCCGGGCCATGCCCAGGACGACGAGGGTGGTGAGGATGGCCCCCAGGAAGGCGAAGACGGTGACCACGTAGGGGTTGTTGATCCACACCGCGTCCAAGGTGGTGCTCTGGGTGGTCCCGGCTCCCAGGACCACGATGGCCACCGCCGCCCCGAAGGCAGCCCCCTGCGAGATTCCCAGCGTGTAATCGGAGGCCAGGGGATTCACCAGCAGGTTCTGCATCACGCAGCCGGAAAGGGAGAGGGCCGCGCCGGCCAGGAGGGCGGCGAGGACGCGCGGTAGGCGGATGTGGAGGACGATGCGCGAAGCGGTGGCGTCCGCCCTGCCCAGGAGAGTACGGATCACCTCGAGGGGGGAGAGGCCGGCCGAGCCGAGGCCCATGGCGATGATGGCTAGGGCTGCCGAGCCCAGGGCCACGAGCATGATGACCAGGGCCTTCCTCCTCGCGTACCTCCGGTAGATGGCGATGGGAGCCGAAGTGCCGCTCCCCACCGCCGGGTCCCTCTTTCGCCACCGGGTTTCCCACCGGCCTCGTTCTGCTTCCACTTTACCCCGCTCCCGGGTGTTTCACACCACCTAACTCCCAGCCGGGCACGGAGACCGGGCGCCCCCGCGGTGCCCCCCCGGGGGGCATATTTCCCCGACTCCGCCTGGCATATTTCGTCCCTTGTCGCCGAAAAGTTACTTCATCAACGGGCAGGGCCTGCCCGGGGAAGGTTCTTAGGAATGGTTAGAATTACCAACCCCTGGAACTCGCCCCGGGCAGGACACCCTTCACCCCGGTATCAGAATTCGAGTTTCGTGAAGCCGCCGAAGTCCCGGGCCATGTCCTCGTAGAGGCGCTTGCCCAGCAGGAACTCGTAGATTTCATCAGCTTTCTCGGCCGGGTCCACGTCCTCGAAGGCCCGGGGGAAGATGACCTTCCCCATGAAGTAGGCGTCGGCTATGGCCGTGTCCACGTTGGTGGTGTAGTAGTTGTAGGGAAGGTACCCGTAGACCCTCCCCTCCCGGAAAGCCCGCAGGGACTGGTAATAACCGGGGTTCTTGCCGTAGTCCTCCCTGACCATGGCCAGGCCCCCCTCGTCCACGAAGATGATGTCCGGGTCCCAGGCCAGGAGCTTTTCCTTGTCGATCATCACGCTGCCTTTCTGCCCCGTCTCGTCAGCCACGTTGACCGCCCCGACCGCGGAGAGGGGAGGAAAGTTGGCCTGGGTGCTCTCTATCCCGTGGGTGCCCTTGAAGCCTATGCCTCCGACGTAAACCCTTGGCTTCTCCTCGGCAGGGATGTCCTCCGTCCGCGAACGCAGGTCCTCCTGGCACTCCCTCACGAAATCCGCCACTTGCTCAGCCCGTTCGCGGTTCCCGGTGATCTCCCCCACCAGCCGTATGGATTCCAGGAGCTCTTCGTCGAAGGTGCCCAGCTGCCCGTAACTCAGGACCACCACCGGGATGCCCGTCTGCTGCTGCAGCTCATCCGCCTTGGCCGCGTCCACCAGGTGGGCCGCGAAGATGACCTCCGGGTCCACGCTTATCAGCTTCTCGGGGTCCGGAGAGGAGTCCGGCCCTCCCTGCCCGATGACCGGTAGCTCCTTGAGCTCGGGGTAAGCCATTATGTAGGGACGCCCCGTGGCCCACTGCTTCTCCATGTTCTCGATGCCCACCACCTTGTCCGCGGCTCCGGCGTAGCACACCAGTCGCAGCGCGCCCGGCCCGATGGCCGCCACCCGTTCCGCCGGGACGGTCACCTCCACGCTCCTCCCGGCCAGGTCGGTCAGGGTGGTCTTCCCCGGACCGGTTCCGGTGCTTTCGCCCCCGCAACCGGGTAGGATCGCCAGGACGATCAGCGCGGCCAGGGCCAGCGAAAGCCCGGTCCAGGACATCATGCTCTTTCTCGCCCTTTTTCCAGCCATCTCCATCCTCCTCCCGATTCCGATCCCGCCTTTCACGGATACCGGGCCCGCCTGGAAGACTTCACCGGGTGTCTCCCAGAGCCCACTGGCTGCCTGCGGGAAGTGGTGCTCCATGGGCTTCGCCGAGGTTCCAGGGGACACCGCAACACTTTCCCCGAGGATTACCGGGGGCGTTATTCGGCGCGCTCGCCTGTTTCACGCCCGACGCGCGGACCCGATGGTAGCCTGATGGCGCTCGCAGGTTTCTCCCCGGCCGTGTTAACGGGCGCACGGGGCGCGATTAGCAACGTCACTGTTCCGGGGACACGAGGTCCCCTTTCAGGGCGGAAACGATCTCCGCGATGGAACCCCTCACCTCCTTCGCCTCCAGGGGAGTGCCCTCCAGGTTGGCCCGGGCCACGGCCCCCATGGGGCAGGCGCAGCCCTCCATGCTGTGCTCGATCTTGCCAATTCTTACCAGGGAGAGGCCGTTCCGGGCGGACCTGCAGGACTCGGGCAGGGATTCGTGATCCAATCCTGGCTCGAAGAGGCCCATATCCTCGCCACCCGTTCCCCGCAACAAGGCCATGAGTTTTTCCCGCACCGCCGATCTCCCGCCCAGCCAGTCCATGAGGGTATGCAGGGGCTCGGGCAACCCGAGCATGGAGGGAAGGCCGAGGTTGGACTCGTCGGCGTCCACCACCAGGACCGGCGCCGACTCCCTTATCTCGAGGGCCAGCAGGCTGACCAGGGTGCTCTTGCCGCTCCCGCCGCGACCGCTCACCAGTATCTTGGGCATGTTACCTCCATTCAGGGTTTTTACGATGAGGCTTCACAGGGTTCCGGAGCCGTTTTACGGGCCTGGAGAAAGTAACCTTCTGCGCCGTCCCTTATGTCGATTTCCGAAAAACCCGCACCCCCGAAAAGGCGTAGCATGGCCTCCTCCCCCGGCAGCATGTCTTCTCCCACTGCACCGCCCAGGCGGCGGTGGCGGGCGTTTATGCTCTCCCGGTCCTCGGTGTGGGAGACCACCACCCGGCCCCCGGGACGGAGGACGCGGAACATCTCCCGGACCGCCCTTTCCTTGTCCCAGATGTGGGGGAAGCAGTTGTGGCACACCACCAGGTCGAAACTCTCCTCGAGGAAAGGGGTTTCGGCGATGTCCGCGTGCAAGTACTGCAGGTTGGGCCGGGTCAGCTTGCGGCGGGCGACGCGGAGCATCTCCTCGGCGATGTCCAGGGCGCAGACCGACCCCCCGGGGCCAACCGCCTCCAGCAGGTGGGGCAAGAGGACGCCGGTGCCGCATCCCACGTCCAGGACCGCGCTTCCCGGCGCGATTCCCAGGGACCTGACCATGGCGGATCCTCTCTCCCGTTCCCAGGCGTCCTGGGTGAGGTCCCAGTCGGCGGCACGGCGGTTGAAGAAATCCATTATCTCTAGCGCATGTATCTCAGGTCGGGAGCCCGGCCCGCGCGGGGGCAGGTCATGTGGCCCCTCCTCGAACGTGGGACGGGGCGGCGCGGCCGCCGAATCGTGAGCCACGCCCGGGGAGAGGTTGAGGCATCCTCCCTCGCACCGCATGGAATGCGTCCCGCCAGACAAAAAGCCGGACCTTTCGGCGCTTCCCATGGTGCAGGCCGTATCCAGGGCGGCTCCGGGGTATGGGTCAGCCGAAAGAGCATACCTTTCGTTGCACCCTATCCCTTCGCGTCTCTTGAGCTGGCCCTCCCATGCCTGCGAGGCCTTTTCGGTTGTGATGCCCGTTGGTGCCGCTGATCCCCGGCCGCAAGCGCCGTCAACACCCGCCGTCGCTCCACGCCGGAGCCCTTGGTAGGCGGCGTTCTCCCCGGTCGAAGCCTCTCCCGGGGGGATCACTCGGGCATCCACGCAGTCCGTCACCTCCATTTGAGGCGGATTCATCCGTTCCCGAAAAAAACCACGAAGGTCACCGACCTTCGTGGTCAATCCTTCCGAGTATTTCTCTCAGCCGGGCCTTACCGCCCTTTACACGGCGGCTTCCCGCCGCCTTCTTTCTCCGGGTAGAGGATAACACGGGGAAAGGGGAAAATGTCAAGCGATGGCCTTACCCGGTTGATTATTGCGGATTTCAATTTTACTGTTACGCGTGGGCTGGCAGGAAATGTAAGGCGATCACGCCAAACGGGGCATTGATCCGGGGTGGCCCTAAATCCCCGGCGGCATGATGGTGGAAGGCAACGCCAGGCGTGCCAACCGAAGATCGAAGATGTGACCCCTTTCCAAGGGTTGACGGCGGTGGTAATATTGTGGAGGTGTCGAGGCTTGACAACCGTATAACACGCCGGCCGGGTTCGCGAGATTAAAAGGGAAGTCGGTGAGAGTCCGACACGGTAGCGCCGCTGTGACCGGGGAGCGAAGCCCCAGGTATCCCACTGGCGGGAGCCGGGAAGGGGGGGCGGAGCGGTGATCCGGAAGTCAGAAGACCTGCCCGGCATGGGTCAGTGAGCTCTCCGCCTTAGAGAGAATCTGACGGATGTGCCATCTCCTCTCTCGAAGCGAGAGAGGAGATTTTTTGTCTTCCGGAGGCTCGCGCGGTGATCTGTCGATCCGCGTTGGATGAGCGTGGTGTGCGGGGATCCCAGGGTTGGATTCCTCGGGTATTTTCGGCGAGGACCGCGTCGTCGGGAGATGGAGGCGGAAGGGGTCGAGCGAGGTCGGGGAGGGCCGGTCCTCAAGTGTTGTTCGACGTGGCTCCGCCACCATGACCTGGACTCTGACATTGAGTGGATGGGGTGGGGCTTGGAGAGGGTTTTCGGTAAGGGACCGGCGGCCGCCGAGAAGTGCGGGAAAGGAGAGACGGCTTATGGCGGTGGCGGAAAGGAGAAACGGTGTATGACCTTGGGATGAAAGCTGTAAGGGCGATGGAGCAGGGGAAAAGGCGGACTCCTGATCTATCCGGCGGCATGGGACTGGTAGGTATGGAGGAGGCTGAGATGAGAGGTTGGACGCTGAAACGGGGGTTCGACGGCAAAAGCTCGGAGGCGCGTTTTCCGGCGGGGAAGAGACGCAAAACGGCGATGAGAAAAGGGATATCGATCTTCTCCTGCGCCCTTCTTTTCCCGGCCCTTTTGGCCCTCTCCTTTATTTTTCCAGGGGCGTTAGGGCTCCGGGCCCAAAAAGCCCTTGCGCAGCCCGGGGAGCTTATATTGGAGAGCGACGACTACGACATCAAGGACGGCACCGCCCCCACTCTGGTTGGGGGGGTGGCCTACCTCTTCGCCGGGGATGACCCCTGGGCTCCCCCCTACGTGAACAGCAAGGTGGTGGCCCTGGACGCCTCCGACGGCCGACTTCTGTGGGAAAGCGAGCTGGAATGGGCGGGGGGCATGGGTTCCAAGGCCCGCCCCCTGGTGGACTCGGGTCGGCTCTACATCGGCTGCGGCAAGTCCGTCTACTGCTTGGACACGGTGGATGGGAACGTGGTCTGGGCCACGGATATCACCCCGGAAGAAGGACAGGTTGACTCCGTGATCATCACCGACCCGGTGATGTACGCCAACGCCTCCGGGAAGAAGGTGGTAGTGGGCGATTACATCCACGGCGCTTACGTGGGGCTGGACGCGTCGGACGGCACCATCCTCTGGCGGTATCCTCTGGACGCCAACACCTCGGCCATCGGGACCCCCGGCGTCGACGACGCCAACGACCGTCTCTACCTTCCCCAGCATACCTCCTTCGGGTTCCCGGCCAACGGGAAGGTGCACTGCGTGGACGTCTCGGGGGATGCGCCGGTAAAGGAGTGGGAATACAAGACCTCCTACGACGTGGCCGGGGGGATAGCCGTGCACCAGGGACTCCTCTTTTTCAGCGACTTCGCCTACGGGGGGGAGAAGAGCAAGCTCTACTGCCTGGAGGACGGGGGCAATACCTCCTCCCTCCAATGGAGCGTGGAGGTGTGGGGATCCTCCGGCACGCCCCTGGTGAACCCCGAGGGAGAGGTGGTCTACATCTGCGGGAACGACTATTCCGTAGGAGGGAACCACTTCTACGCCTACGGCATGACCACCGGGAACCTCATCTGGGACAACCCCAACTGGGGAGCCTACAACGGCAACTGTGCCCTCTCACCGGATACCGGATACCTGTACGCCGGGAGCTTCGACACCTCGGCCTGGGCGCACAACAAGGGCCTGGCGGCCCTGGATCCTCTGACCGGGAGCGAGCTGTGGTACGTGACGGAGAAGGGCGGGGGGGACCCGGTGGTGGTGGACGGCGTGGTTTACAGTACCGCCGACGGCAAACTTTACGCCTACCAAGAGTACCTCCCCTCCAGCTTCGACTGGTACTTCGCCGAGGGCTACACCGGCGAGGGCTTCGACGAATTCCTGTGCCTGGCCAACCCAGGGACTGCTCCGGACGACGACGCCCAGGTCAGCCTGACTTACGTCTTCAACGGGGATAGGACCCCGTTGACCAGGGAATTCGAGGTCCCCGCCGGCACCCGGGCCACGGTTTACGTGAACGAAGACGTGGGGGAGGACATGGAGGTCTCCGTGAGGGTGGTCTCCGACAGACCCCTGGTGGCCGAGCGCCCGGTGTACTTCGACTACCGGGGGACGGCGGGCCGCAACTGGACGGGCGGCCACTGCGTGGTGGGAGCCGACGCCCCATCCAAGACCTGGTACTTCGCCGAGGGGTACACCGGGGAGGGCTTCGAGGAGTACCTCACTCTGGCCAACATGAACGACGATGAGGTGACGGTGGAAGTCACCTACCTCTACAACGGCGAGGACCCGGTGACCAAGCCCTACGTGGTGGAGGCCGACTCCCGCCGCACCCTGAATGTCAACCTGGAGGCGGGTTCGGGAAAGGAACTGGGCATCAAGGTGGATAGCGACCTCCCCATCCTGGCCGAGCGCCCCGTGTACTTCAGCTACGGCAGCGGGTGGAACGGAGGTTCCTGCGTGATGGGTGCACGGATGGCCGCCAACTTCTGGTGCCTGGCCGAGGGTTACACCGACTCCAATTTCGACGAGTACGTATGCATATCCAACCCGGGGAAGGAGGACGCCCAGGTGACCGGCGTGCCCCTTTTCGGAGGGGGCGAGCCCTTCGAATTGACGGTGGAGGCGGGCAGGAGGCGGACGGTGGTCCTCCACAGCGACCAGGGCGTGGAGCGGGCGTACGCCGTATATTCCGACCGGGGCGTGGTGGTGGAGCGGGCCATGTACTTCGATTACCGGGGATTCGCGGCCCACGACTGGGATGGCGGTCACTGCACCCTGGTCGCCGCCTTGAGGGACATTTACTGATCGGAACTGGGACAGGGCAATAATGGAAGAATATGGTAAGATAATCCGAAACCGACGATCGGGTGGGAGATGCGGCCTTCGGCGGATGGGCCCTTCCCCTCCTGGTTGCGGAGGCGGGGTTATGAAAGGCGGGTGATACCGGGAGCTTGGCCGGGCAACCGGGATTGGATGAAACGGCGATAGTTACCATCAAGGCTCCTTGCGGTCGACCACCTGGCGGGCAGGAGGGCGTTGGTCCTCCTGCCCGAGCCCCTGTCGCGAGGAGGGGGGATGAGAGGGGTTTTTTCGGGGAAGAGCCGCTCTGCGAGCGGCGGGAATACCTTCGACGAAGGGTTGGGGACCACACCGACGTCAAAGCCGGTTTTAAACGTAGTGGGGTTGACGCCGGAGAGGGGAGGTTGGTGGCCCGGCATCCTTGGCCGGCTGAGGTCGGCCTTGGGGGAGCGGGAGGGAGCGCGGATGAGTGCGGAAAAACGGCATGAAATCGTAAGCCCGCAATGCCCGCACTGGCGGACATCCCATTTTATGGAATAGATTTCCAGGGATAAGGCCTATACCGGTCGAACGGGTCGTTAAGAGGTCAGGAGAGAGATGGTGGACGGGAAAGAGGGAAGGCTCAGGCGGAGGCCCAAGTGGCTGGAGGCCGCGGCCCTCTCCCTGGCCGCGCTGGTGGCCTTCTTCCTGGTCAGGGGATGCGCCTTCATGCCCTGGAACCGTTCCGGCCCGGAAAGTGAGGTGAGGGTCACCGTCACCCGCGATTTCGGGACCGTCGTCCTCAAGGACGAGCTGGTCCGGCTGGAAAGGGGCGGCAGCGCCATGGACGCCCTGCGCGAGGCGGCGGAGGTGGAGACGACCTACGGCGGGGGTTTCATCCAGGGCGTCGACGGCCTGCGTTCCCGCTACGATTCCGCCCTCGGCGGGGGGGAGAAGGTGGACTGGTTCTTCTACGTGAACGGGCACCTGGCGGACGTGGGAGCCGGTTCCTACGAGGCCGGGGAGGGTGACTGGCTGATCTTCGACTATCACCGGTGGGACTATTCCGCTTTCACCCCTTTCCTGGCCGGTTGCCTCACCCAGGCTTTAAACAGGGGCTACGGGGGCGCGGTACCGGCGAAGGTGGCCGTGCTCCATGCCCCGGGCGCCGCGGCGCAGGCGGAGGAGGTGGCGGGCCTTCTGCGCGCCAACGGCTCGGCGTGCGAGACCCTGCTCCTGGAGGAGAGTTGGACGCCCCGCGCCGGCGAGTACGCGGTTCTGGTGGGCATATGGAAGGAGTTGGCAAACAACGCCTACCTCCGCGAGGCGCTGTCCAATGCCTCCCGACTGGGACTATTCGCCTACGTGGAGGGAGGCGCCGTGAGGTTGGTCGGTCCCGGGGGTGAGGTGGCCAAAACCCTCGGCGAGAACGCCGGGGTGCTGGAGGCCACGGGTCCCCGCCTGGGTGACGGCCGCTCCGCTTTCCTGGTATGCGGGCTGGACGAGGCGGGCCTGGATGCGGCCGTGGAGGCGCTGCGGAGGGTGCTGGCGGAGCAGTGCAGGCCGGTCGCCGTCCTGGTGGCGGTGGCGGGGGAAGAGCCGTTGGCGGTGCCGGGGGAGGTGAAATGAGGTGAAGCTGATCCCCGTGTACCGGCCCCGGGAAACTTTTATCCACGGTTTGCACCCCTTGGCTGCCCTGGCGCTCTATGCGTCCCTGGTGGCCGTGGTCCTGGTGCTCCAAAACCCGCTTTACCTGGCGGTATGCGGGCTGGGTGTCCTTTCCCTGGTCCTCCTGGCGGAGGCCGGGGAGGAATGCCGGCCCTTCCTGCTGCTGGGGATGTTCATGGCCTTCCT
Organism: Actinomycetota bacterium; assembly: GCA_014360685.1. Taxonomy (GTDB): domain Bacteria; phylum Actinomycetota; class Geothermincolia; order Geothermincolales; family RBG-13-55-18; genus Solincola_A. The sequence continues at coordinate 80,974 of JACIXB010000017.1, forward strand.
GGTGGCCCTGCTCAATCCCCTGGTCAACCGGCAGGGAGGACACGTCCTGGTCTACGGACCCCGGCTCCCGGTCCTCGGCCGCCTGGACGTCACCCTGGAGGCCGTGGCCTACGGAGCGGTGTCCGGTTTCCGCATTCTCCTGGTGGTAGTCCTGTTCGGGCTGGCGAGCGTCACCGTGAGCCCCGATGACCTGCTGGATATCCTTTCCAGGATATCCTTGCGCTCCTCCCTCTCCGCCGCCCTGGCAGTCCGCCTCTATCCCAGCCTGGTGGTGGAGGCGCGGGAGATGACCGAGGTCCAGCTGGCGCGAGGCGAGCGGCTGCGGGGCGGGCGCCGGTGGCAAAGGGCGAGGGCGCATTTCCCCCTCTGGATGGCCCTTTTCCGGGGTTCCCTTGACCGGGCGGCGAACATAGCGGAGGCCATGAGCGCGCGGGGTTTCGGGAGCGGGAGGGTCACCAGGCGCCGGCTCCCCTTGAAGGGAAGGGACCTCGTCGTCCTGCCCCTCTCCCTGGCGGTGGCGGCGGCGGCCGTATTCTCCTCCACGGGTGGGGGGGGTTACCGGTATTTCCCCCTCCTGGACAATCCCCTCGCCGGTTTTCGCACATGGGCCACGGTGTCCCTGGCCGGTTTTTTCGCCCTGCTGCAGGTTATTGGAAGGTGTTGGAAGAAATGGCCCTGGTGGAGATCTCGGATCTGACCTACTGGTATCCCCGCGGGGAGAAACCCGCCCTCAGGGAATTGAGCCTCAGGGTGGAGAAGGGGGAGTTCGTGCTCCTCACCGGCCCCACGGGGTGCGGGAAGACCACCTTCATGCGGCTCCTAAACGGCCTGGTCCCCCATTTCCACGGCGGGGTCCTACAAGGGAGGGCGCTGGTGTGCGGCATGGACGTGGTGGCCTCCGGGCCGCGGGCCCTTTCCTCCCGCGTGGGAATGGTCTTCCAGGATCCCGAGGACCAGCTGGTGAGCACCACGGTGGAGAGGGAGGTGGCCTTCGGCCTGGAGAACGCCAGACTGCCCGCCCCGGTGATCTCCAAGCGAGTGGAGGAGATGCTCGCCGGGATGGGGCTTTCCCGCTTGCGGCGGTCCTTCCTGCCCGAGCTGTCCGGGGGGGAGGCCCAGAAAGTGGTCCTGGCTTCCATCCTGGCCCTCCACCCGGAGGTCCTGGTGCTCGACGAGCCGACCTCGCAACTGGATCCCCTGAGCTCCGAGGAGCTGCTTACCTTGGTAAGGCGCATCCACGAGGAGACGGGGACCACGGTGATCATGTCCGAGCACCGGTTGGAGAGGTGCTTTCACTACGCCACCCGGGTGATCCACATGGAGGAGGGCAGGATCTGCTTCGACGGCTCCCCCGCCCAGGCGGCGCGGTGGTGGGGACCACGCGAGGGAGCCTTCCTCCCCCCCGTCGCCCGGGTCTTCGCCCGGGCGGGCTGGGAAGAGATACCCCTGACCGTGAACCAGGCGAGGCGTTTGATACACGGATTGGAATCGCGCGGGTCAGGTAAAGTGGAGGTTCCGGGGGGGAGGAGGGAAGGCACTCCCCGGGGCGGACCGCTGGTGGAAGCCAGGGACCTCTGGTACGTCTACCCCGAGGGCCCGGAGGCCCTGCGGGGCGTGGACCTGCGCCTGGAGAGGGGCAGGAACCTGGTGATCATGGGGGAAAACGGGTCCGGAAAGAGTACCCTTTTACGCTGCTTCCTGGGCCTGCTTCCCCCCACCCGCGGAAGGGTGCTGCTCCTGGGGGAGAGGCCGAGCCGGGAGAGGCTGCCCGGGCTGGCCGCCCGCCTGGCTTACTGTCCCCAGAACCCGAACGCCTTTTTCCTCTCCCCTACCGTGCGGGAGGAGATGCTTCGCACCCTGAGACTCCGCGGTTACCGCGGCGACGCGGAGGAGGCGGTGAGGCGGCAGTTGGACCGCTTCGGGCTGGAGGGTACGGAGGAACGGGATCCCCGCGACCTGAGCAGCGGCCAGAAGGAAAAGCTGGTCCTGGCCTGCGCCCTCCTGCCGCCCGTGCCGGAGCTCCTGGTCCTGGACGAACCCACCCGCGGATTGGATTACGGCAGCAAAAGGGAAATAATGGAAATCATCAAGGAGTACGGGGACGGGGGAAGCACGGTGGCGGCGGTCACCCACGACGTGGAGTTCGCCGCCGCCCTGGCAGACGAGGCGGCCATCATGGGCAACGGAAAGTCCATCGTGAACGGGGCGGCGGAGGACATGCTCAGCGACTCCCTCTTCTTCTCCCCCCAGGTGAACCGGCTTTTAAACCACCTCTTCCCGGGTCTGATCCGCGAGGAGGAGGCGGTGGCCGTCCTGGAGGGGATGCGCGAGAGGATGGCCGCGGGGAAGGAGAGGCAAAGCGGGGAGGCGGCCTCGGCTTGCTCCCGGGCCACGGTTGCCTCCGCGAGAGGGTCGCGCCGATGAAGGAATCGAGGGAGAGCCGCGTGGACGGAAACGTGCCGGGAAGAGGAAGTACGTTCGGGCAGTGGGTCCCGCGGGCCCTGCGCCGCCTCCTTACGGCTTGCATGTTCGCCTTTATCTTCCTGGGAATAAGGGGCGTCGCTCCCTTTTCCCGCTGGTCCCTGAACTCCCTTTTCCTGGCCCTCGTCCTTTTGGTTATACTCTTCCTGCGCTTCGAGGAAAGGGAGTACGGCGCCCGCGAGGTGGCGGCGGTGGGAGCCCTGGCCGCGGTAGGGGCGGCGGGCAGGGTCTTCTTCGCCGCCCTGCCGGGGGTCCAACCGGCTACCTTCCTGGCCGTCCTGACCGGGTACGCCATGGGAGCCGAGACCGGCTTCCTGGCGGGCGCCCTCATCGCCCTTTTGAGCAACATCTTCCTGGGGCACGGCCCCTGGACGCCCTGGCAGATGCTCGCCTGGGGCCTGGCGGGCGCCAGCGGAGGCCTGCTGGGCGCGTTTCGCCGCCCGAAGAGCCTCCTCGCCGCGGCCGCCATACTGGTCACTTCTTGGGGGTTCATTTTCGGGTGGTTGATGAACCTGTGGTTCTGGCTGTCCTTCGTGTATCCGCTGAACTGGACCTCCTACATCGCTACCTGCTCAACCAGCTTCTGGTTCGACCTATTCCATGCCGCGGGAAACCTGGTTTTCGTGCTGGCGCTGTGGAGGCCGATGGCCGAAATGCTGCGGCGCTACCGTGAGCGCTTCCGGTTCCGGTACCTGGGCGAGGGGAGGGAGTGGGCGAGCTCGGGCGGCGACCGGCAAGCGAGGGAAGTCGTGTAAAACATTCCCATTAAGGGAGGTCCGGGAATGAAATACAATAAAAGTATCGGTTCGGCTCGAGAGTGGTTTTACCGCATGGAGAGGAAAGGGAAGGGCGGCATGAAGGGCGATACGGGACAAGCGGAGAAGGAGACGCCGAAAGTGGAGGCCGGCTTTTCGAAGCGCAAGGCGCTGACCCTGGCGATGACGGCGGCCTTGTTCCTTACCCTCTTCACGGTGCCGTTTCCGGCCCGGGCGGGGACCGGGGAAGCCCTGGCCTACATCCGGGCCTGCCAGGCTCCCGACGGCGGCTTCAGCGAGCCGGGGCGGGGAGGCAACGGCCAGGACGCGACCACCGCATGGTGCATCATGGCCCTCTCCGCCGCCGGCGCGGATCCCTCATCGGTCAGGTCGCAGGGGCGTTCTCCCCTCGATTTCCTGGCCACCCAGTCAGCCAACTGGAGGAGCGTCACCGATTACGAGAGGACCCTGCTGGCCGTGGTGGCGGGCGGCGGGAATCCTTATGACTTCGCGGGCCTGGACCTGGTGGCCAAGGTCAAGTCATTTCAGAGGCCGGGAGGTAACATAGGTGACGCGGTAAACTCCAATGCCTTCGGGATCCTGGCCTACAAGGCGGCGGGGGTCGGGATCCCCCCCGGAGCGGTACAGTGGCAGAAGACGGCCCAGAACCGCGACGGGGGTTGGGGAAACAGCCCGGGTGCGGCCAGCAACCCGGACATGACCGCCGCCTCCATCATGGCTTTGCGCGCCGCGGGCGTGGACCCGAGCGACCCCTCCATCGTCTCCGCCCTTTCCTACCTCCGCTCCATCCAGAACGGGGACGGCGGTTTCGCCTTCCAGTCCGCTTCCTCCGACGTCTCGGCCACCGCGTGGTGCGTGCAGGCCCTGGTGGCCGCGGGCCAGGACCCGGCGGGCGCGGCGTGGTCGAAGAACGGGAATACGCCCTGGAGCTTCATCCTCTCCATGCAGGCCCCGGACGGCCACTTCGTGTGGATGCAGGGTCGCGACGTCAATCCCCTGTGGACTACCGCTTACGCGGTGTGCGCCCTGGCCCGCAGGCCCTACCCGGTGGCCGTGTTCCGGTCGGAGGAGAGTTCCTTCGCGGAAGGCGTGACGGCGGCGCCTCCGGCGGGCGAAGAACCTTCCGGGGCGGGGACCCCCGGCGAGGAGACGGCGACGGAAGCGGTCGGGGCCGCGCAAGGAGGGGACAGCGGGGCGGCGCCGGAGGAGCCGCCCGTGGAGGAAGCGGCGGGGAACGAAGGCCGGGCGGAGACGGTGATGCCCCGCGAGGAGGGGGAGGAGAAGGGCGGCGGGGTGCACCCGGCGGCCTGGGCGGTGCCCCTGGCGGTCACGGCGCTCCTGGGCGCCGTCGCTTACTGGTATTTTATGGTAAAACGCCGCCCCGCGTCCGGGAGCAAGGGATGAATTGACCTCCGTGCCCGGTCATTCCTCGATGACCACCCGGATGTCCCCTTCCTTTTCCGTGACGCTGAAAACGGTGGCCCCTTCCTCGTGGCGGAAGAGGAGGCCGAGGCGGGAATCGCCCACCCTGAGGCCGCTTATCCTCACCGATTCCAGCCAGGGGGGAAGACAGGGCTTGTTTATGTACAGGACCCCGCGCGGGGCGTCCGGGGTGATGCCCAGGAGGGACTGGAGGATGAGGAAGACGCTTCCCGAGGACCAGGCTTGGGGGCTGCAGGCCACCGGGTAAGGGACCGGCTCGTCATAGAGGGTGCGCCGGAAGCCGCAGAAGAGCTCCGGGAGGCGCAGGTTCTCCATGCGCAGGCAGGCCGTGAAAAGCCCTTCCACCAGCTTCAGGCAGGCCTCGTCGGCGCCGTAGCGTTTCATGCCCCGCAGGATCAAGGCGTTGTCGTGGGGCCAGATGCTCCCGTTGTGGTAGCTCATGGGGTTGTAATAATGGGTTTTCTCGCTCAAGGTGCGTATCCCCCACCCGGAGAACATGTCACCCTCCATGAGCCGCTGGATGACCCGACGGGCGCGCTCCGGGGAGGGAAGCCCGGTGAACAGGAGCTGCCCCCCGTTGGAGGAGACCACCCGCACGGGGTTCTTCTCACCGTCCAGGGCCAGGACGTAGAAACCCAGCTCCTCGTCCCAGAAGATCTCCTCCACCTTGCGTCGGAGGTCCTCCGCCTCGGCCAGCAGGCGTTCGCCGCGCTCCCGGTCTCCAAGATCCCGGAAGAGCTCGCCCAGGCGGCGCTTGGCGTAATAGACATAGCCCTGGGTCTCCACGGTGGCCACGGGCATGCAGGGAAGGCGTCCGCCCGGTAGGAGGATGGAATCCCCGGAGTCCTTCCAGAACTGGTTGGAGAGCCCCAGCGGGCTGCGCCGCGCGTATTCCACCAGGCCGTCCCCGTCCTGGTCCCCGTACTCGTCTATCCACCGCAGGGCCAGGTTCACGTTCTCCTCCAGGCGGCGGAAGGTATCCAGGTCCCCCGTCCACTTGAGGTACTCGCTGATGAGGATGAGAAAGAGGGGGGTGGCGTCCACCGTCCCGTAATAGGGAGTGTGGGGGATCTCGTTCATGCGGGCCATCTCGCCCCGGCGGATCTCATGGAGGATCTTTCCGGGTTCCTCGTCCCTCCAGTCGTCTACTTTGCTCCCCTGGAAGGAAGCCAGGAAAGCCAGGCTTTCCCGGGCCAGTTCCGGCTTGAGCATCAAGGTCATATAGCAGGCGATGAGGGCGTCCCTGCCGAAGGGAGTCGAATACCACGGCACCCCGCCCACCAGTATCTCTCCGTAAGGGGTTCGGGTGTGCAGAGCCCTGAGGTCGCGAAGGCTGCGCTGGATGACCAGGTTGAAGACGTTGTTGTCGGTTTGGATACGGGTGGTGGGCTCCATCCATTCCTCGTAGGAGCGGCGCAGCTCGCGGCGCGCTTCCAGGTACTTGGCGGGTGCCTTCTCCTCGCCTTCCTCGAGGGGAATGACGTTGAGGTCAAGGTAATCCACTTCGTCCGTGGTGAGGAGGAAAGGGAATACGGCTTCCACTCCGGCCCTTCCGCCCCGCACCTCCTCGGGCGCGCGGGAGAAGGTGACGCGCGTATAACGGCGCAGGCCGTCGGTTCCGGTGTAGGACAAGAGGACCTCCCGCTCCGCGACCCGGGGTCGGTGGACCCTTCCGCGCCTGGGGCGGCGCATGCCGCGCACCTCGAAGATATCCGCGAAGTCCGAGACCAGGGTGATGCTCAGGCGCACGTGCACGGGGGCGGAATGGTAGTTGCGCACGTAAATCCTCTCCACCAGTCCGTCCTTGAGGAGGCGGCTGCGCCGGATGCTGATGACGTCCTGGGGTATGACGGTCCTGCCCTCCTCCAGGATGTCCGGGTTGGAGAGGTGGATGTTGGCCATGTAACCCCTCTCCAGGGAGGAGGACAGGAAGAGGGGCTGGATGCCCTCCAGCCGTGTCTCCAGGGTGGAAAGGAAGCGGGTATCGCGGTAGTAGAGCCCCAGCCCGGCCCGGTTGGCGTGGGTCATGTCGCCGTTCTCGTAGGTGTAGAGGAAATACTCTCCCTCCTTGATGATCAGGGACTGGCGGGGCACCTCGCTGACGATGAAGGGGAGGCCGCCTCCTCCCTCCAGGCAGAGGGCCTCGCTTCTACGCCTCGTCCCAGCCTCGGTGCCTTCCATGTCCCCCTCTCCTTTTACGCCCGGGGAAATCGGGCCCCCGCTCAATACCTCCCGCATCCAGGGCAGTGGAGGTCCGGATCCCTCTCCCCGCTCGCGATGCCGCCCCTACGCTTCCGGCGCCCCGTTCCCTGTCCGCCTCCCTCGCGCCGCGGGAAGGGACCCGCAGTAGCCGAATATATTTATATTTTTATACCCGGAACATGTCACATCTACCAGGTTTTCGCGCCCTTAAGCATCACCTCCGGGTCACGTACGATGGGCCGCTGCAAGGCACCCGGCGGCGCTCTTCCTGTCCGGCACAGGGGCAGGTTTCGACTTCCATGCGCATGAAAGGTGGAGGGCCGGAAGGTTTTACCGGATACACGCCGCTTGGTCGGGGGATCACGGGATTTTCCTCCCCTGCCGGTGAAAAGCCCGGTGGGTGGGAACACCGGGGGACGTTTCCGCGTCTTGGTTTATGGCGGCGAAGTTAAGGAAAAATAAAACTATGTGAGGCGCCCCTTAGGTCTCAAGATTCCAGAAACCATGATCGTTGGGTTGAGTTGTGCATAAATTCGTAGAGGAGGTTGGATCACATGCGCGTCGCGGTAATCGCCCCGGTGTGGATACCGGTCCCGCCCGAGGGTTACGGGGGGATCGAGAGGGTGTTGAAGCTCCTGGTGGACGAACTGGTGAAAAGGGGCGAGGAGGTGACCCTCTTCGCCGCCGGCCCCTGCAACACCCTTGCCCGCCAGGTGATCAGCCTGGAAGAGGCTCCCACTTCCCGCATGGGCGAGACCCTCTTCGACGCCTATCACGTGGGACAGGCGTACAGGACGGTGGCAGCCGGCCCCTACGACCTGGTGCATGACCACTCCGGTTTCCTGGGCCCGGCCTTCGCCCGCCTCATCCCCCAGCCGGTGGTGCATACCCTTCACGGCCCCTTCACCGCGGACACGCGGCTCTTCTACCGGGCCTTCCGGGACGACTGCTACTACGTGGCCATAAGCCGCAGGCAGCGGGACGGCTGCCCGGATTTGAACTACCTGGGCGTGGTTCCCAACGCCGTGGACGTGGAAGAGCACCACGTATCCGCGGAGAAGGAGGATTACCTGGTCTGCGTGAGCCGCATATGCGAGGCCAAGGGTACGGAGCATGCCGTGCGCCTGGCCCGTAAGGCGGGAAGGCGCATCCTGCTGGCGGGGAAGATCGACCCCGGACGGGACCGCGAATACTTCGAGAGGCGGGTGCGGCCTCTCCTGGACGGGGAGAACGCCGTGTACCTGGGCGAGGTATCCCAGGAGGAGAAGGTGCGGCTGGTATCGCGGGCCGCCGCCTTCCTCTTCCCCATCCAGTGGGAAGAGCCCTTCGGCCTGGTGATGGCCGAGTCTTTGGCCTGCGGGACGCCGGTCCTGGCCACGCGCCGGGGAGCGGTGCCGGAGGTGGTGGAGCACGGGGTTACCGGGTTCCTGGCCGACACGCCGGAGGAGCTCCAGCCCTTCCTGGACCGCATCGAGGAGATCGACCCCCTGACTTGCCGCAGGGTGGCGGAGGAAAGGTTCAGCCCCCGGGCCATGGCCGAAGGATATATGGAGATATATTCCAGGGCCCTGGACCTGCACCGCAAGAGGCTGCGCCCGGTGTACGCCCGCCCCGCCTGAGGAGCGAGGTTTCCCCTGCCACGGCTTCTTGCCCCCGCGGCCGCGTGGTTATACATTTACCACCGGGATGCGGCGCCGGCATGACGCTTTTATTGCCTGGAGGGGAAAGGATCGGAGATGCATTACGACGCCGTGGTGGTCGGTGCGGGGCCCGCCGGATGCATGGCCGCCGGTGAGCTCACCGCCAGGGGCTTCAAGGTGCTCCTCCTGGAGAAGGAGAGGCTGCCCCGCGAAAAGCCGTGCATGGGCCTGCTGTCACCGCTGGGAAGGCGGCTTGTGGAGGACGATTTCGGCCCCCTTCCCCCGGAATGCCTGGAGCGTCCGGCGGAAGCCCTGGGGGTCAGGGTGCTGGGTGAGGGGGGAGGAGAGTATTCCCTTCCCTTCCCGGGGGAAGGCCTGTGGGTGAAGCGGGCCGTTCTTGATGCTTTCCTGGCCCGATCCTGTGGGGCGGAGGTCGGGGAGGGTTGCAGGGTGGTCGACGTTGCCGCGGGACGTTTCCACGTCCGGTTGCGTTTTGTGCGAGGAGAGGAAGAGGAGGAGGCGGAGGCCACTTACCTGATAGGCGCGGATGGGGCGGATAGCCTGGTGTCGGGGATGGTGCGTCCCGAGTTCCACCGGCTCCATGCTCTTCCCGCCTTGGAGAGGGCCACGTTGTTCCTCTGGGAGGGGGAAGCGGATTGGGATCCCCGCTGGCTGGGGATGGTGGTGTGGAAACGCGGCGTGGGGCGGTTTTTCGCGCGTTGCGGCATGGTGGGCCTGGCCTTGAGCCACGGCGAGGGGCGAGGCTGGCAGGAGGAGCTGGAGGGCCTGACGGGATTTCTCTCCCGCCGCGTGGGCCTGCGGCTGAGGGGCGATCCGGTGCGCATGGCCGCCGTTTCCAACCGCATGGCCAGGGAGGGGAGGTATAACCTGGGAGCGGGAAGCGCGCTCCTGGCGGGCGAGGCGGCCGGGTTCCTGGATCCCTGGGGTTTCGGTATCCGCCTGGCCCTGGAGAGCGGGAAACTGGCCGCGGAGTGCATCGCCGAGAGCGCCGGGGAGAACGTCACCCCTCACCTCCATTACTTACGCCGCGCACAGCCCATGCTGGGGGCGGGATCCGGGGGGAAACGCAGGCGATCTCACGGAAAGGTGGGAGAGCTGGACTTGAGCGGTTGGGCCGGAGAGAAGGGGAGGGCGGCGCGAAGGGATTTTCGCGCCCTGCGCAGGAACCTCAACCGCTGAGCGGTCGGCGTGGCCGTTCCGTTCAGGGGACGAGGGGCCGGTTGACGTCTATCTCCAGAACCTCCCCGCTGGGGACGCGAAGGGCGAAGACGATTCCCTTGGCATTATATTCCAGGATAGTCGCTTCTTCTCCCTGGTGAAGCATGGTGGTCTGCTTTTCAGGAGTCCCGAATTCCTTGAGCACATCCGCCTGGGAGGAACCTATGCCCACCCCCTTGGGAGTCCTCCCGGCATAGGGATGGCGGAGGCAGATGGAGACCACGGTGTCGAAGTCGTCCAGGCCCTTGCCCTTGTCCCGGTCCTCCAGGTAGAGGGTGAGTTTCCAAGTGCCGTAACCCCAGGTATAGGTGGCGTACACCAGGCCTTCCGTCGTGTGGCCGCTGGAGTCCGGCATCCCGTAGAGCTCCCTGACGGAGCGGAAATCGCTGCCTATGCTTATCCCCGCGGCGGATTGCCCGGGCAGGATGGGATCCGCCTTGTGGGACCCGAATACCCCCCCATCGACCGCTTCTCCGCCCGCCGTTTCCTCCACCGGACGCAACCCGCCGTATGCGGTGACCAGGACGGTGATCACGCCCTCCCTCGGGCTGATGAGGAACTCCACGCCCCGGTCGGAATAGGAGTACAGGAGCAGTTCTTCCTGTTCGGAGGAGGCGGAAACGTTGGTGCAAGGGCCGAACTCCCTTTCCACCTCCTCCACGGTGCTCCCTATGCCCACGCCGCCCGAGGTCCTCCCGGCATAGGGCGCGGAGACCTCCACCGCGCCCACCTCGTCCTCCGGGTCCAGGTACCCGTTTCCCTGGTCGTAGAGGGTCACCACCAGGAGCCAGGAGGCGGGGTCGTCCAACCTCCCCCCCTCGCGAGTGCGGCCGTAATAGGCATACAGGTAACCGCCGTCACTGCGGTGTTCCTCGGGATCACCGTGCACCTCTTGGACGGCGGAAAAGGGGCTCCCGATCTCGATGGCCGCCGCCGAGTAACCGGGCACGATGGGATCCCTCTGCCAGGCGGGCAGGCTCTCGTCGCCCTTCCCGCATCCGGGAAAAGCCGGCACCGCCAGGGCGAGCGCGAGGAGCAGGAGCGTCCCGGCGATTACACCTCCGGCCCGGGAAAGCCGGTGGCCGGGGAAACCCCCTCCTTCTGAGGACTTCATTTCCTCGCGCCTCCCTTCGCCGAACGCCCTTGCCAAAGGAGTTGCGGGCGGCGCCCCGTACCTTCCCTCCGGGGCGGAACCTCTCGTCCCACCGGCGCCCCGCGGCGCGCCTCCCCTCGCGCCTCCCCTTTCGGCCGTCCCCGCCCCGGCGCCTCGAGGACCCTTTCCCCGCGTGCCCTACCGGGACGAATAGGAGACCGGGAGGTCGAGATGCGCGGAAAGGGCCTCCACCACCAGGAAGGCTCGAGCCCGGTTTTCGGCCGGAGAACCGGACATCTCGGAACGGTAGACCCTGTGTTTCCTCCCTCCCCGCCGGCGGAGGTAGACGCGAGCGGAGTAGGACAGGCTTCTTCCCGAGGGCCTTCCCTCTCCTTCCGCGCCGCTCAGGCCCCGTTCCTGGACCACGATCTCCTCCAGGTCGTCACGGGAAAACCTGCGGCGGGAAGGGAAAAAGAAACGGTAGCGTTCCAACGCCACGGTCTTCTCTTCCGGGAGGATCACCAGGTAGGTGGGGGAGGAGAAGACGGCCAGGATGCTGTAGAAGAGGAGGGCCACGGCGCATATCCCCGTAGCCATGCGGGCGACTCCCGCCGTGGCCAGGACGGCGCAGGCCACCGCGGCGTAGAAGACCAGGGCGTGGAAACCCTCCCAGGGCCCTCCCCGGACCTCGAATTCCAGACCCTTTTCCCCGCTGCCTGGGCCGGCCGCCATCCTCCTCTCCCTTCGTTCAGGCTCGCCCTCGTGAGCGATTATAAACCATTACCGGCCCGGGAAGAGGCATGGAGGGCGTCAATCCTCAACTACCTTGTACACTACGTCGTGTTCGCGGGCGTGCTCGATCACCTTGATCCCGACCACGTCTCCGGGGCCCGCCTGCTGGACCTGGCGGTGTTCGATCTGCATGGATTCCACCTTCTGCGTCCAGTCGGAGGTGTGGCCCTTCACGTGTATGGTGTCCCCCACCTTGAGTTCGTCCTCGAGCTCGATGGCCGCCACCCCCACCTTGCCGAAGTAATGAGTCACCCTGCCGACCTGTTTCTCCATATCCATCTCCCCCTTCACCCTTCACGGCAGATGCCTCGCCTAACCCGCACGGTGCGGAAATCCGCCCGCCGCCCCCGAGGCCGCCATGCGCCACGAGGGTTTATCCGCCCGCTGCGTATCTTCCTCTCCGCCGGTGGACGCATCCCGGCGGAAGGGTTCTCCGGCGGCCGCCCCCGAGGCCGTAAATCCCTACCCGGGGCTCCGCTTCCTTAAAACCGGTTGTTCCCCTTATCCGGCCGGGATAAACCGCGCCCCCGGGGTCCAGGGAGGGGCGCCATGGTATGGGCTTCAGGTCCCCTGTTTTTCGTCCCATCCCGGGAAAACGGCGCGCCTTTCGAGCCCGCGCCGCCCCGGAGCCCCGGAAACAGGAAAGAAGCAGGCCCCGTTCCTTGTCGCTGGAAACAAGGCACGCAGCCCTCGAAGACGCGATCCTTCGCTGCCTGGTTTTTCGGGACTACGCTTTCCTCCGGCGGGGGATATCGAGGTGGGGAAAAACGGTAACCGTTTTCCTGTTCCCTCATAGCGGACGGGATGCAATCCCCTCGAAGGCGGTATATAATATCCGTGTTCCGTCCTAGGCGAGGAGGGTCGATGCCCACGGATGATGAGGCCAAGAGGGCGATATTACGCCGTCTTCGTCGCGTCGAGGGCCAGGTCCGCGGTATCATCCGCATGGTCGAGGAGGGGAAGGACTGCCGGGAAGTCCTTAACCAGGTGGCCGCGGTACGCTCCGCGATGGAGCGGGTGGGAGCTCACGTTATCACCCATCACATGAAGGAATGCCTGCGCATCGGCTCGGAGGACGATCTGGAGAAGGCGGTAGGCGAGGCGGTGGAGACCTTCCTACGCTTTACATCGTCCATACGCTGAGCGGCCATGTGGGGCGGCGCCTGGTGGCGAGTCGGCCAGGTTTTAACGGTTCACGGTTTTCTCCCTTGTCATGCCCCGGATGCCTTCCTGCATAAGGCGGAGACCACGACGGATATCGGTGTTGGCCCGGGGTTAACGCGTCACCGAAGCTCCCCATTGGAAGTGGGCGCGCATCACGGGTTACTACTTCATATGCGACCTGATCACGGGCGGTGCGGGTCCGTCTCCGTCCTGGGTGGGCTCGCGGGCGATGAAGATCGATGTTTCATCCTTGAGATCCCCGTTTAGCGCCAAAGGCTCACAACCCCTGTTCCCCTCCGGGGAGGAGTCGCCGCCGCATCTCCCGGGCGAAGGAGGGGACCGCCGCGGCTTCGCGGTTTCACGGAATCCCCTCGGCAGCCATCCCCGGACATGATCTGCATTAGGTCTCCCATACCCATGGAGGTATATTATGCACTCATCTTGCTTACCACGTCTGTTAAAGGCCTGGAGGTGCATGATGAAGGTCATTCGCCGGAAAGGATTGAAACCCCCCCAAGTCTCCGAACTGCAGCGGCGTTTCGGGGAGCGCGTCAACTTCAGCGTTGTTGAGAGGTACCTCTACTCCAGGGATATGGGGGAATTCCCGGGCCTGGTGAGCAGGCTGGTGGGAGGCCCGGCCCACGCCGTGGTCCAGGTCCATGGAGAGGACGAACTGGCCTGGCTCTTGGATTTCGCCTTCCGACACGGGATCCCCCTCGTCCCGCGTGCCGCGGGCACCAGCGGTTACGGCGGCTCCCTACCCGTGCGGGGCGGGATAATCGTGGACCTCTCCCGGATGGACCGCGTCCTGGAGGTAGACGAGGAGGAAGCGCGGGTCAGGGTGGAGCCGGGCGTCATATGGTGGAACCTGGAAAAAACCTTGCGCTCGCGGGGCTTGGCCCTGCGCGCCTACCCATCCAGCGCTCCTTCCTCCACCGTGGGTGGTTGGGTGGCGGAAGGCGGCACGGGTATAGGGGCTTACGGGTACGGGGGCATAAGGGACGTCCTCCTCGGCCTTCGCGTACTCACTCCCCATGGGGCCCTGGAAGTGGGCGGCGAGGACCTGGACCTTTACGTGGGCTCGGAGGGGATCCTGGGATTCATAACCGAGGTCGAGCTCTCCGTGCGTCCATCCCTCCCGGAGTCGCCGTATCTGTTTTCCTTTCCCGGCCCCGACGAGGTGCAGGGCTTCATCGACGACCTCACCGTGACCTATCCCCCGCAGGCGGGAACCCAGGGGTCCGCAAAACGCCCCGGGGAAGGGCGGGAGGTGGAAAAGGCGGGCACCTTCCACTTACAGGTGATCACGCCTTCCCTGGCCGCCCTCAAGAACCGAACGGCGGAGCGGGCCTATCTGCCGGAGGGCTCTTACCTGGTCCTGGTGGTGACGGAAGGCGGCGGGGAGGTAATAAGGGCGGAACTTTCCCGCCTCGCCCTTTCCAAGGGGGGCGAGGCGCTCGGAGATGAGGCGGCGGAGCGCGAATGGGAGGAGAGGCTCTACCCCATGCGCATAAAGAAGGCGGGGCCCTCCCTCGTGCCCGCCGAGGCGGAGATCCCCACCCTCAAGATAGGCGAGCTCCTGGAGCGGACCTCCCGGCGGCTTCCCCACCTGGCCATGGAGGTGGTGGTGGGAGGAAAGGGGACCTCGGTGTGCCTGGGTTTCATTCCCTGCGACTCCAGAACCTCCGATTTCACTTTCCGGTTCACCGCTTCCCTGGAGTTCCTGCGCCTGGCGGAAAAGCTCGGGGGGGTTCCTTACGGTGTGGGCCTATATTTCACGGACTGGGCGGACCGCAGGCTGGGAATGATCAGAAGGAAAATAATGGAAAAGAAGAAACGGGAGGTCGACCCCGGTTGCCTGCTCAACCCGGGTAAGCTACTGGGTTTTTGCGCCGGAGACCCCCATCTTCGGGCCTTGCGCCTTCTCCTGCGGGCGGGGAGCCTCTCCTTGCCCCTCGCCCTTCCCCTGGGACGCCTGGTGCCCGGGGTGAGGTTGATGCGCCGCAAACTTCCGGAGAAGGTGGAGGAGGCCGCCTTCACCTGCGCCCAATGCGGCTATTGCAAGGAGGAGTGCACCCTCTACGCCGGAAGGGGGTGGGAGAGCGCTTCCCCGCGGGGCAAGATGCAGTTCCTGCGGGGTTACGCCCGCGGCGAGGTGTCCTTCACGGAGGAGATGTCCGACACCTTCCTCCTTTGCACCACCTGCAAGAAGTGCGACCTGGCCTGCCAGACCGACCTGCCCATCGAGTCCGTGTGGGAGGAGATGCGCGGGGAGCTCGTCGCCCGGGGCAAGTTCCACACCTTCCCGCCCTTCGAGATGATGGGCGCATCCTACGAACTGGAGAACAACATCTGGGCCGGTTTCGCCGCCGAGCGTTCCGCCTGGCTTCCCGGGGACGTCAAGCCGCGGGAAAGAGGCCCGGTGGGTTACTGGGCGGGCTGCACCGCCTCCTACGTGGAGCGGGATATCGCCCGCGGCGCGGTGCGCATCCTCAAGGAGGGGGGCGTGGACTTCGTCTACCTGGGAAACGACGAGGCCTGCTGCGGGGTGCCCTTCCTCATGAGTGGGAAGTGGGATCTCTTCGAGAAGGCCCTCCGCCGCAACATCCGGACCTTGAGGGAGCGCGGTGTGAGGATCCTCTACGCCTCCTGTCCGGGTTGCTGGGTGACCCTGGCCCATCATTACCGGGATTGGGCGGGGAAGTTGGGCCTGGAATGGGACGTGGAGGTGAAGCACATCAGCGAGCTGGCCGCCGAATTGGTAAGAGATGGTAAATTGCGTTTCCAGCGCCCGGTAGATATGAAGGTCACCTGGCACGACCCCTGCCACATCGGGCGACACGGCGGGATATACGAGGAGCCGCGGCAGGTGCTGCGGGCCATCCCCGGGTTGGAGCTGGTGGAGATGGAGCACAACCGCGAGGAGGGCCTGTGTTGCGGCAGCGTGCTTACTCTCATCGGAGAGACCCGCCCCACTTCCGGGCGCATCGCCTCCCGGAGGTTGGCCGAAGCCCGCGCCACCGGCGCCGAGGCCGTGGTCACCACCTGCCCCTGCTGCGAGTTCCAGCTCCGGGTATGGAACGCCGCGGGGGGAAACGACCTGAAGATATTGGATTTCGCCGCGTTGGTGGCCGAAGCCCTGGGGGAGAAGCTGGAGAACCCCGATCCCCAGGTGCAGGACGCCTGGGCGGTATTCGACACCATGATCCAGCTGATGACCCCCCAGGGAATGGCGGATCTCATGTGGGAATTCCTGGATTCCATATCCCCCGCCCTGGGCGGGGCGATGCGCCTTGGGAAGAGGATTCCCGGACCGCTCAAGAAAGCGCTGTTCGCCGGCACCGATCGGGTTATGCCGCCGCTCGTACCCCGCATGCTCCCAGCCCTGATGCCCTGGATGCTACCCCGCATGATGCCCCTCATGGAGAAGAGGATGCCCACCATGAGCGATTCCATGCGGGAGCTCATGCCGGCCGTCCTCCCCAGGGTGATGGACCGCGTCATGCCCTACATGATGCCCCGCATCCTACGCTGCATGTTGTGATTTATTATCCGGAAGAAAGGGACAACAGGCAGGCGTTGACGGCCACGATGACCGCGCTCAGGGACAGGGGCATCGTTAACACCATCCCCTACCATGGCCGTTACCAACCCTCTTTCCTTGATCTCCCTTATTTTCTGGGATTTTTCGTGGGGGAGGACTTCGGCGAAATAATCGTCCAGGGCGAGTTCCTCCGCCACCCATCGGGCTACCTATCGGTTGCCTACGGTAAGCATCATGCATCGTAGGCCCAGATCCTTGAGTTGCTTGATCGCACCCCTGGATTCTTTCTAATGAGATCGGTGAGAGCAACGGCGCCCATGGGCTGGTCGCCGGAAAGCATGTAGATCACGGTTTTCCCCTGGCCGGCCAGCTCTCTTGTCTCCTCTCGGTCCAGATGAATATCCATTTCCTGCAGATATCCCGGGCTTACCACCATGATCTCTCTGTCCCCCCCGAAGGCTCGAGTTCCTTTCCCCGGCATGGCCTTGAAGCCCTCCGCTTGTTCGATGCGGAAGCCACGGCTTCAAGCCGCCTCGACGGTTCCGCGGATGATGGGATGTTCTGACCGGGATTGCAACGCCGCGGCGAGAGCCGGCACCTCCTTCTCACTTGCTTCGCCTCCAAGGGCTGTCATGTCCGTCGCTCCGAAGCGCCCCTCCGTGAGGTGCTCTTCTTGTCGAAGACCGACGCTCATAGCAACCGCGCCCTTTCAAGGGCGGAGCGATTGCGGATAAGCAACCCGTTGCCGGCGGAGAGGGAGTGGAGACAGCGACCGCCGGGAGGACGGCCAAACCGAGGACAGGGGGCCAGGCGATAACCATTACCGTGACCGCTTTTTCTATCCCGGATTCTCAGGGGTGGCCCAGTATGAGCCATACGAACAGGGTCATCATCCCCGCTCCCGCTTGACGATCTCGTCCTTCAGCCCCTTCATGAATGGCCACCCTCCATAGAAGAGAAAAGACAGGAGAAAGCCAGGAGGACGTACAGCTGCCCGGGAAAATCAAGGGCCTCGTTTATTTAGAGGACACCCTGGATCATGGGGAGGAGGAGCAGAACGGGGACGGTTGCTACCGGGCAGGCCCAGAAACGGCGATGGAAGTCGGCCACTATGGGAGTATGGCGAGAAACGCGGGATAAATGAGCCTTTTCACCCTGACCCTCGAGACCCGAGGTGGCGCTGCCCGGGTTTGTCGCGCCACTTTCGGGCAATAATAAGGTCAGTGATCTGAGCTTGGAAGATCTTGTTAGAGGAAGACGGTATGCGTGGAATTGTCCGATGGGGAATCCATGAAAGGAGTAAAAAGATGATCTCGATCCTGGCGCATATCGCGGACATGATGCACTGGGAAGAAGGCGGCTGGTTTTGGATGACCTTGATGATGGTCTTCTGGGCTCTGGTGGCCATCGTGGTCGTCTTTTTCCTGGCGCGGGCCTTCTCGCCTCATGGTGCCGGAGAGGGGCGAAAGGAAGGGGAAACTGCCCTGGAAATCGCCAAGCGAAGGTACGCGGCAGGGGAGATAACCCGGGAGGAATTTGAAAGAATAAAGCAGGACTTGAGGGAGTGAGCGGGGATACGAAGAAGGAAAGAAGGATCCCCTTCGGTGTACATGAATCCGGGCTGCTGGTGGAAGTCGGGCCGCCCCTCGCGGCCATTAATCAATACCCATCGTTATTCTCTGGAGGCGTCACGTGTTCTTTCATGGATCCCCGTCCTTAAGCCTGACCTTTTACCATCATCGCCCCGGCGATCCGGCTGGATGTCGGCAGGCATTTGCACCCACCGTGACCACTGGACTGGAAGGCCCTGTGCCGAGCGGTGGGGTGATGCGGCCCGTACTCGTGATTTCGATATAAAATACTTACACCGGTCTCCGACAGACATCGTGAATGACGGGGCCTCGTCAAGCCGGAGACGTGGCCTATGACGGCCGGTGGCGCTTCTGGATGGTATTGTTCCATCGTCGCCTGCGCTACGCCGTGATGGTATGGGGATGGCCCATGAGGGAAATCGGTTGAGGCCGGGGGGATACCGAGCGATGGGTGAATCCGGCACACGTTCCGAGGCCGGCGCCCCCGGCACTTAGGGCACGGAGGTGGAGATGATCGAGATCGGTAAATGGACCCTGATCGTCGGCGAGAGGATCAACCCCACGGGAAGGAAGAAGCTGACAGAGGAACTCAGGGAAGGAAAGCTGGACACGGTGATCGCCGACGCCAGGGCCCAGGCGGAGGCGGGGGCCGAGATCATCGACGTCAACATCGGAGCCCCGGGGGTGGACGAATCGAGTCTCCTCCCCAGGGCCGCCCGGGCGGTGTACGAGGAGACGGGGCTTCCGGTGTGCGTGGATTCCTCGGACGTGGAGGCCCTAAAGGTGGCACTGGCCGTGCTTCCGGGCGAGGACACGCTGGTGAACTCGGTCACCGGGGACGAGGAGATGATGAAGGTCCTCCTGCCGACGGTGGCCGAAAGCGGCGCCTTCGTGGTGGGGTTGACCAAGGACAGGAGCGGCATTCCCCGTACCGTGGAGGAGCGGATGGCCGTCGGCCGGCGCATCATCGAAGCGGCGGAAAGATACGGCATCGGAAGGGAGAGGATCCTCCTCGACTTTCTCACCCTCCCCGCGGCTACCGATTCGGAGGCTGCCCTGGCGGCTCTGGCCTGCATCGATAAGGCCTCCCGTGAATGGGGAGTGGGGACCATCCTGGGGGCTTCCAACGTGAGCTTCGGGATGCCGGAGCGTCGGGTGATAAACGCCGCTTTCCTGGCCATGGCCATCTCGCGTGGCCTCACGGCCGCGCTGGTGAATCCCCTGGAGGAGGGAGTGGTCCAGGCCATCCTGGCCGCCGACATGCTCGTGGGTAGGGATCCCATGGGCAGGCGATTTCTCGTGGATTACAGGCGGCGCAAGGCGCGGGGATCTTCATGAGAGCCGTGGGGCTTGCGCCCGCTGCCCGCGTGGGGCGCGGGCAGTCGGGAAGGGCGGAGCGGCGCGTGGTCGGCGGCCGCCGAACCGATACGCTCCCCGGTGGTTCGCCCTTCGATCTTCTGCGGGGACGGCGGGTGGCGGAGACGCAAAAAGGGAAAGTGTTTTAGGTCAGTGAGGGGTGTGGATCTGGCGCCGGATCCTCGGGATGGGCGCCGGGACCGCGCATCAGGGGCGGGTTCGCTCGCGGGGATATTTCCATGTAGTGGACCACATGGGAGAAGAAGTCCATCAAGCGCCCCCGGGAGAGCGGATTTTGGTATCGGGGGAGCGGCTCTTGGCGGAACCAGGTCGATGAGCGAGGAGGTCCACGGAGGTGCCAAAGGAATTTCCCACCGCATCCGGGGGTTTCAACCCCTTCGGCGAGTTGGTCGGCCTGGTCTTCACCGGGTACGGGGGAGGCCGCAGCACTTGCGAGGTCCTGGTGAGGGAAGAACTCTTCAACCCCCACGGGGTCCTGCATGGCGGGGTGCTTTATACCATGGCCGACACCGGCATGGGCGGAGCCCTCTATTCCCTCCTCGAGGAAAGCGAGCTGTGCACCACGGTGGAGATAAAGATCGTCTACTTCAGCGCGGTTCGTTCGGGGGACCTTCGCTGCGAGACGAGGGTCATCGAGAGGAGGGCGCGCTTGGCGGTCTTGGAATCGGAGATCTTCAACCGAGACGGTGACGGGGAACGCCTGGCGGCCAAGGCCCTGGGAACTTTTTACATCTACCGGAAGGAATAAGCGAGCGCTATCCTTACGGTTTCCCCGCTTTCTTTTTCCTTGCCCCGATACACGGGAGACCTTTGACCCACCGCTCCTTCCGTGACAGGGAAAGGGACTGACCCCAGGATCTGTCCGGGAGACCTTTGACCCACCGCTCTTTCCGGGACAGGGAAAGGGACTGACCCCAGGATATGTCTGGGAAGGGGACTGAGCCCTATAGGTACTTTAAGACTTCGTCGTCGGTGAGGTCGTGGAAGTCGAGGTAGAAGTCGGCCACCGCGAAGGGGTAACGGTCGGATACGTGGAGGCAGTGGAAGTGGTCCACCAGCGGGCGCAGGCGCCGGGCGGTATTCTCCGGGCTTACCGGAACGGCCACGTTAACCGATGCGGGGTCCGCCTTGCGCACCATCTCCACGGCGGCGATCATGGTGTAACCGGTGGCCAGCCCGTCGTCGGTGAGGATGACGTTCTTGCCTCCCAAGTCCGGAAAGGGGCGGTCCCCCCGATAGACCTTCAGGCGGCGTCGGACCTCCACCAGAACCCTGGAGGCTATGGTCCGCACCTGCTCCTGCGTTAGGTGCAGGTGCCGGAGCATCTCCTCGTTGAGGTAGAGAGAGCCGTCCGGGGCCACGGCGCCGAACCCGGCCTCCGGGTTGTGAGGTATGGGGAGCTTGCGGGCCACCAGGACGTCGAACTCCCCGCCGAGCTCCCGTGCCAGGTGGTAACCCACGGGGATGCCTCCACGGGGAATGCCCAGGACCACCAGGTCATCCACCGGGCCCCGGTAGGATTCCGCGAGCTTCCGGCCGGCATCCTCCCGGTCGCGAAAGAGCACCGGCATGCGGGGTCTCCTTCCTCCAAGGCGGCCGATGCATTGATTATACAGGTATGGGAGGAGCCCATGCGCCGTGTCTTTCGCCCGGGCGGCGTTCCGGTCCTCAACCTCCCCGGGAAGCCCGGAGGAGTTTCCAGGCCCCGCGGGCCAGGGCCAGGCCGCCCAGGATGGCCCCCAGCTGGGTGGCAGGCTTGATGAGGGGCACCAGGCCCTTCTTGGGTTTCCACTCCACGTTCAGGACGTGTGACTTGCCCAGCTTATCCAGGGCGATGAGCTCCGCGCAGTGGTTGGCGGTCCAGATGGCCGCCTCCATGCCCCCGGAGGACACGTGGGTCCGCGTGTAATCGCCGGCCAGGTAGAGGTTGTCCAGGGGAGAGCGCTGGTAGGGTCGGTGCTTCTCCATGCCCGGGAGCGGACGGTACACACCCTGCCTCTCCCTGACCACCTTGTACTTGCGCACCTCCGCTTCCCGCGCGGGAGGGAAGAGGGAGCGGATCTGCTCCAGGGCGATGTCGAAGATGACCTCGTCCGGGAGCCCCTCGATGTGGTCCGCCGGGGAGAGCACCATCTCGAACATGGACCCCCCGGTGAAGATGTGGGGCAGCACGTTGGAGAGGTCGGCGTAGGTGTTGAATATGCAATTGTTGGAGAAGAAGGTCACGTCCACGTCGGTGAGCTTGCGGTCGAACCACACCTGAAGGGAGAGGCTGGGCGCGTACTGGAAGTACCACAGGTCCCGGAAGTACTGGAAGCGGAAGGCCTCCCGGGGCAGCACCTGGCGCAGGGTGAAGGGGGGAAGGCAGGATACGTAGAGGTCCGCGGTGCGCTCTTCCTCCCCGTTGATGGTCACGCTGCGCACCCGGTTTCCCTCCAGGTTGATGGAGGTGACCGCCTTGCGCAGCTCGGTCTTCCCACCCTTCCCGTGGATGTAGTCCAGGCAGGTGCCCACCCAGATGTCCCCCAATCCACCGTTGGCGAAGCCCACCCGGGCGCTGTCCGGGTCGGCGGCCACCTTGCGGAACCAGTTGAGCATCACCTTGGCGGAGACCATCCAGGAGGGAGTGAAGGTGAGGCCGTTGATCCCCGGCTCCATGGGCAGGAAGGCGTCGCCGGGCGAGCGCCGGTAGGCCCACTGGCCGAAGGTTATCTCGTCCAGCTTCTCCAACTTGCGCTCCGAGTACATCACCGCCCCGCCCATGCCCGCGGCGGTGAAGAGCAACTTCCACTTGGGGACCCCGGTGTAGGACCGCAGCAGGGTGTAGAAGGCCGCCGCGGCGTGGAAGGGGGCCGGTAGGTTGGCGAAACGGAGCACCGCCTCCTTGCCTCCCTCCTGCATGTAGTAGAACTCGGTCTGCTTCCAGAGGATGTTGTCCTCGATGCCCATCTTGCGGAAGAAGTTGAGCAGATTGGCATAATATGGAAAGAAGACGTGGAGGGCGTTGTCGATCATGTCCCCGTCCTCGTCCTTCCAGGAGCTGGCGCGGCCCCCGAAGATCTCGTCCGCCTCCACCAGCTCCACCTCCAAGCCCAGGTCCAGGAGGTTGATGGCCGTGGCCAGGCCGGACATGCCTCCTCCCATGATCAACGCCTTCATCACTTACCACTCCTTTCGCCTACCACTTCTCTGCCGCCGGTGGCGGCGTCACCGACGATGCTTTTCAACATCTCCCTGACCGCCAGGAGCGCCTTGTCGCGGGTAAGGACGTCTCCCAGGCCCATGAGGGCGGCGTGAACCAGGGTGACCGCCAGCGACAGGATCTGCCAGGCGGCCACCACGGTGTTCAGGTCTTCCCGTACCGACCCCTCTTCCTTGCCCATCTCGAACATCTCCGAGATGACCAGGATGTAGTCCAGGAACTTCTCCCCCAGCGCCTCCCGGATGTCCGGATCCCGGGCCGCGGTCATGACCTCGAAGAGGAGCAAGGCGTCCTCGGGGTTGTCCATGACGAACCCGTAGAAGGCCTCGCTCATGCCCAGGATCCTCTCGGGGACCGTGCCCTCCTTATCCCCCACGCCCAGGAGCACCTGCAGGGGCCGGCGGCTGAGCTCGTCCAAGGCCTCCAGGAGGATCTCCTTCTTATTGCGGAAATGGCGGTAGAGGGCGGGCTCGGTTATCCCCACCCGCTCGGCGATGCGCCGTGTGGTGGTTCCCTCCAGGCCGCGCTCCTTCATGATGGACAGGGCGGCCTCCAGGATCTGGGCCCGCCTTTCCCCCCTTTCCCGCCTTTTCGATCTCCCCGTACCCGTGGCCATGCACCTCCCGCTTACGAAGCCCGGGGTAATGGGCCGGCAGCCCGCGAAAATACGGTTAGTAAATATTAACTAACATATATCACGGCTGGTTAAGGGGCGTCAACGTGTCGGGGTATGAGGCGCCATGCCGTGGGATCATCGTAGCAACGTGGAGAATAAGCAGGTTTAACCAGACGGTGGATGTTATACGTTTCGGTAGGCGCTTTTAAGGTGGAAAAAGCTTGAGAGACCACCTTATCATCGATGCTGTATCGTTTCCGTAGGCGCTTTTTGGGTTGAAAAAGTACGAGAGACCACCCTATCATCCTGGTTGTTGCGGCGCGGGCTGGAAATGGTATATTCTTTTTCATCCGCACGGCTCGTCGGTAAGAGTATCGGACACGATGTGTCACGGAGCAGAGCAGGGAGGTGCTGGATGTCCGTCGTCGCCGTCACGGGGTGTTCCGGCTACAT
The DNA here is from genome assembly GCA_014360685.1 of Actinomycetota bacterium. Classification (GTDB taxonomy): domain Bacteria; phylum Actinomycetota; class Geothermincolia; order Geothermincolales; family RBG-13-55-18; genus Solincola_A. Next base: position 104,588 of record JACIXB010000017.1, read on the forward strand.
AGGTTCCAGGTTGCTGCACTTCATGGACCGCAGCGACAAGGTGGAGAAGATCCTGGGGATCGACCTGAATCCGCCCCGATACCAGAGCCCCAAGATGGATTTCCAGAGGCTGGACGTGCGTGATCCCCGCCTCACCAACCTCTTCGTGCTCAACGAGGTGCAGACGGTGGTGCACCTGGCCTTCATCGTCAACCCCCTCCACGACGACCGGCTGATGCACGATATCGACGTCAACGGAACCCGCAACGTCCTGGCCGCCACCGCCGCCTGCGGGGCCCGGCACCTGGTCATCGCCTCCTCGAGCTCCGCCTTCGGGGCCTTTCCGGACAACCCGGAGTGGCTGACGGAGAAGGACCATCCAAGGCGCATGCCCAATTACACCTACGCCTCGGACAAGTACGAGGTGGAGATGATCTGTCGCCTCTTCAAGGACGACCACCCCGAGGTGAAGATGGCCTTGGTCAGGCCCTGCATCGTCTACGGCCCCAACGTGGATAACTATCTCTCGCGCTTCATCATCCGGCTGCCCTTCTTCCCCGCCGTGGGCGACGAGCGCCCGGAGATGCAGTTCGTGCACGAGGACGACACCGCAGAGGTCTTCATGCGCGTCCTGGAGTTGGAGGCGGAGGGCTTCTTCCACGCCTGCGGGGAGGGGACCATCAACGTGGAGGAGATCGCCGAGCTGGCGGGCAAGCGCTTAATCCCCCTCCCACCCGCGATCGCCTATCCGGTCATCGACCTCCTGTGGAAGCTGCGCGCCCCGCTCATCGAGGGTCCCTCGGGGATGCTGGACTTCATCCGCTACCGCTGGACCATCTCCGACGCGCTGACCCGCGAGGCCCTGGAGCTGGGGCCCCGCATGAGCAGCCGCGAGGTGGTCAAGCTGATGATCGAGACCCATCGTCAGTAGCCCGCGATAGATTGGCGCCCGGGCTCCGGCGTGTCCAGGCGGCCCGGAGCGGGGCTTGCGCGGCGGCGGGAAGACGGTCTCCATCTCCCGGATACCGGGATAGATTACAACGGTTACGGCGGCGAACGAATGGCGCTGCCTTGGTCATGGTGAATGGGCCACCATTAGGGGTATGCTCTTGAAGAGATAACGCGTCACGTGAAAAAGCGGCTTCAATGTGGCGGTTCGCAACATGGCCCCGGCCGCCTCGGGGGAAGAGGATGGGACATCGCTGGAAAAGCGACTTTAAGAGGGCAGGTAACGAAAAAGCGAGAGCCGCGTCGGTTGATGGAGGTTGAGCTTTTGCGCGGCAAGCGACCTTGAGAAGGGGGCGGCGGTTGGGCGTACTCGGTTTTTTCAAACGTAGGCCGAAGGAAGAGGTGGTATTCACCGGGGAAAGGACGGAGGCCGAACTGGTGGTCAACCTGCTGCGGGAGGAGGGGTTCCATCCCCTGCTGTGGGCCGACCTTCCCACCCCCCTCTACGCCGGTCCCATAGGGATGGCCCGCGTGGTGGTCCCTCCGGGGGAAGGGGACGGCGCCAGGTCCTTCTTGAGCGCCCTTGGGGGTCCCTCGGCGGGGGAAGAGGTGGATCCCGGATTGGAGGGGGAGGAAGGGGAAGCCAGGGATGAGGACCCCGCGCAGCGATGATCCCGGCGCGGTTTGCCTTCGCCAAAGGCAGCGCACCCAGCTTCTTTGGAGCCGCACCGACCGTATCCGGGAAGGCCGGTATGGGTATCCTTCAGCGCGTTTCTCGATTCTCAACGGAATATTTTCCAAAGGCCGGGCGGGGAAAGCGTGAGCGGGGCCGCCCCTCTTTCACGCCTCCCCTTTTTTCAGGAGTTCCCGTAAGGAAGCGGTGAAATCGGCCTGGAGAGCCCGGTCGAACTCGCCCAACCACGAAAACACGTAATCGCGGTCCCAATCGGGGTTTTTGGCCAGGACCCTTTCCGCGTCCTCCAGGTCCCGTGGCCTCCCGGCGATCACCTTGTGAATGATCAGATCCTCCAAGGAGGCGAACCTAACTTCCGCGTCTCCTATCCTGACCGCCCTGGCCCTGCGCAGCGCCTGCTCCTCGTAAGGTGACTGGGAGAAGATGAAGTCCACCCGTATGCCGGATTTTTCCTCGCTGCAGGGCAAAACAAAGGTCTTCCTGGCGAAATCGATGGGGTCCCCGATCAGGATCCTGAGGTCGAGCTCTTCGGCCAAGGCCACCACTTCCCCCGCCCTTTCGGGGCTTATCCCCAGTGTGATGTCGATGTCCCTGGTCAGCCTGGGCTCGCCATAGAGGAGAACCGCTTGCCCCCCGATGACCATGTAGGGGATTCCCCTTCGGTCAAGCCGGCGCGCCGTTCTGGCCAGGAGCTCCTTGAACACTGTTGATGACCCTTGCTATCCTCAGGTCCACGTCGATGCCCTCAAGGGGTTGGGACGGTGGGAGTGCCCGCAGGAGGATGGCCTCCTCCCACATGGCGTCGAGAATATGGAATTTTTTCTCCAGGCTGGTCCTGTCGCTTGTCAGCAGTTCCCTCTCCCATCTTTCCAGTAATTCCCTGTCTTCGATCATAGCCGCCCCCGTCGTTAACGGCGTGATCTAGCTCGTTTCCCGGTTTTCATTATAACCTTTCCGGCCCGTTTAGAGTATGGAATTTCCAGGGGTTTCCAAGGCCGCTTATGGGATCCGGCGGGGAATTTCCTTCGCCGCAGAAAGGCAAAAGAAAAAGCGAGCATTGCCGCCGGGAACCGAAGGGGGATGGGTGGTGCGATTGCCTCGACCCCGCGGGCAGGGTCCAGTGGAAGGGGCAAATCGAGAATCGCCTGCTCCTGAAGGTCGCTCCACGCGGTCAAGTGCCAGGAGGGTGATGCGCGCCCCTTTCCGGCGGGAGCGACGAGGGATGGGCGTTTCCTGTCCGCGGCTTATCTGCGGGAACGGTCTCTTCATCCGGGATGGTGCGAAATGGACGCGGGATGGGCGCTTCCTTTCCGCCATGCTGCCGGACTGCACGACGACCCCCGGAGCGGGGCGGCCCTCACCTTCCCCCGGGCCGCGGGAAAGTGGGAAAAGGCGGCGGATAACCTTTCGCTGCTCCAAGAGGCGGAAAAGGTTTCCCCTCTGTAAAGGGGGACGAAAACTTCGCCTAACCCCTACCCATACCCTCGCGCCGTTCCAAAGCCGTTTGCCGGGAAACCCTCAGGATACGGCGGCCGCCTTTTCCGCCTTGGGAAGGCGCAGGAGGGGGACCAGGACGAAGACCCCGAAGACCGCGGTAAGGGCTGCGAACAGCTTGGGGTTCTTGCCCCGCTTCGAGGCGGCCAGGTAGGCGATGGGGGCCTCCACGGCGTGCATCAGGGCCAGGGACCGCAACGCCTTCTTCACCTTCTCGTTCTTGAGCAGTTCCATCTCTTCCCTCCCCTTCACGCGTCAGAACCCTTGATTATCCATGGATGACAACCATGCAGCGGCAGGCCGGCGGCGCGATCCAGGCGAGTTCCGGCTCCTCCGCCTCCCCTGCACCCCCGTGAGAAGCGCCTTTATTTTCCGCTCAACCTGGCGCCCTGGATGATAAGCACCTTTTCCGAGCGAGGCCCGCCCTGGCAAGAATTGTATCATCCGCCCCCGCCTGCGGGCAGGGAGGCGAGAACTTGACCGATGTTATATCCCCTTCCCCGGGATAAGGTAAAATCGTGTTTGAGGAAGGGAAGGGAGGAAGAGACGGCACATGAGCGACCTGAACCGGAAACTGCGGGCCATCTACCAGGCTATCGAGGACAGCGGGCTGTACATCAACCTCAACCACGACGTCCGTTTCCACGAGAAAAAGGAGGTGCCTCTCAACCTCAACGAGACGGAGTCCATCGTCCTGGCCGAGGAGAGCTACAACTCCCCCCTCTTATTCGCCCTGCTCACCTCGGTGCTGCGCAACGGGACCATGATCCTCTACGGGTCGCCGGGCTCGGGGAAGACCACCTCGGCGGAGTTCGTGGGGGCCTTCGTCCACGGCACGCTGCTCCGGGAGACCTTCGGGGACGGGAGCGGGGATTTCAAGGTCATGGAGGCCATCCACGAGGCCACCATCCACGGACACCACGAGCTCACCGAGGAGAAGATGATCGGCCGTCCCCACTTGGGAAAGCTGATGCGCGACGGCGAGGAGGAGATCATCCCCCGCAAGTTCATGCTCTCCCCCTTCCGTATGGTGGACGAGGTCAACCGCCTCACCCCGGGGCGCACCAACAACCTCCTGGAGATGATGGACCGCGGCTTCTCCGTCTACGGGGACACCAAGATCTACGCCGCGGAGGGGGCCACCTTCCTCACCGCCAACTTCCGGGACGTGGCCTCCTCGGACCTCACCCCTCCCTTCCTGGACCGCATCGACGTGGGGGTCTTCGCCCCCACCCTCAACCCCTATTTCCTGGAGATGGCCGGGGGAGGGGAGGACCGCAAGCTCACCGGGGACGAGGAGGCCCTGGTGGCCAGGCTCCGCGGGGAGATCGGGGTGGAGCTCACGGCGAGGGATTTCGAGACCATACGGGAGGAGATCGCCGCCGTGCGCGTCGAGCCGGAAGCCCTATATATCCTGTACAACTTCATCTCCGAGCTCAACGGCTGCGCCCTGGCCTCCCCGGACATCGAGCGCAAGAGCAAGGGGTTCGCCTGGTTCGTCAAGCCCCCGGTGCTCTGCGCCCAGGTGGACGACGGGGGCATGGCCGGGGGAGGCCACCTGGGAGGCTGCCACTACCACAACACGGAGAACATCTGCTACAAGACGGAAAACGAGGTCAGCGTGCGGGCCGGCAAGACCATCGAGCGTTACGCCAAGGCCCTGGCCTGGTTCCGCGGAAAGGAGAAAGCGGGGCTGGAGGACGTGGAGGCGGTGGTCCCCTACGTCCTGTGGTTCAAGCTCATACCCACCGACCGCGCCTGGGCGGAACGGCCGGAGTTCATGAACGACCGCATCGCCCTGGTCAAGGACCTCTTCGAGACCTCGCGGAACCATTACCTGAAGAGCCGGCGCATGATCAAGACCCTGGACGCGGTGCTGGACCTCTACGAGAGGGCCATCCACGGGGAGAAGGTGGACCCGGAGATGGTGCTCGAGGCCCTGGCCTCGCTGAAGAGCTACGACTCGCCGGCCAAGTACCCCATCGCCACCATGCTCCGCCAGGTTTACCGCGAGCTGGAACGCCAGGCGGCGAGATGAAATGCTTGAATGTCCTCATCAAGGAAATGATAATAGGGCATTTTCTGGGAAAAAGGACCTTCGGGGTGTTTGAGGGCGGAGGCGGATATGGAGGGTGGGAATCCCGCGGTCGTCGGTATTCAAGGGAGCATGCCGGCGTGAAGGCCTCGCCCCGAGTGGTGAAGGCGGGAGGATCCTGAAGTGCGCATCCTGGGAGTGGAGCTGGAGGAGGTGCTGGAGAGGGCGCGGGCCTTCTGCGGGTACCCACGCATCATGGACCCCGAGTTCGTCCTCAACCCGGCCTCCCATCCCCACGCCGCCAAGCTAAAGGACCAGTACGGTTTCTGGGAACCCTCGGAGAACCGCGTCTACATCAATGTGCCCGAGGTACTGGAAAAACTTGGTATCCAGAACCTGGAGGGGGTCCTGGTCTACCAGCTGCTGCACTACGCCCTGGCCCCCTTCGACATGCGCACCGCCCTGCGGCTCACCGCCTCGGCCAAGCTGGCCCTGGAGGAGGTCAAGGACCGCGGACGACCGGTCACCTTCCAGGAGGCCATGTCCATCCAGCGCCTCTTCTGCGACCTGGTCAACGTGACCTACGCGGCGCGCAGCGGGATGAAGGAGGAGATGATCTCCCTCTACCGGGCCCTGGACCGGGCCAAGGGCTGGAAGCAGAGCAGGATGTGGAAGTTCCTCCTGTGCTGCTTCGAGGAGATGTGGGAGGCCCCCGAGGCGCTCATCGGGAGGGTACCCGTGGAGATGCGCGACGACGCCCGCCGCCTGGCCTCCCGGGTGTTGGACCGCCCCTTCGCCGCCGCGGGATGGGAGCAGAAGGTGCGTTTCCTGGTCGGCTACCTGCACAAGTACTACGAGGACCCGGCGGAGATGGACGAGAGCCGGCTCATGGACCACGGGATCGACGAGCTGCGTTCCCGCTCCCCGGAGGAGGCCTTCCGCTCCCTGGCCCTGGAGATGGGCATGCAGGACTTCAAGGAGCTGGTGGGAGGGCTGGGGGCGGGCACGGAGACCCAGGCCCTGGTGTGGTATTACCGCGACCTCTCCCGCCGCTACGAGGTGCGCTTCCGGCCGGTGCGCAGCGAGGCGGGAGAGGAGATCCCCCACGCCCCGTTGGCCTGGGGGATGGCCGATCCCTTCGAGAGGCTGGATCTCCCCTACACCCTGTACACGGCGGGGAAGGCCATCCCCACCCTGACCACCAAGCAGTGGGAGAAAGTGCGCATGGAGGTGATCACCCGGCGTCGGACCCCGCCGGACGTGATCATCATCCTGGACGCCTCCGGGTCCATGACCAACCCCGCCTCCGAGGTGGCCAACGCCGTGCTGGCCGGTTTCGTCATGGCCCGCAGCGCCGGTAACCTGGGGGCCAAGGTGGGGCTGGTGGTCTACTCCGACCAGCAGCGCTCCCTGGTGGTGGAGCCGGTGTGGGACATCCGCAGGGTGGAGGAGGGTCTGGTCACCTACTACGGCGGGGGAACGGTCTTCCCGGTGCGGGAGTTCCGATACCTGGCCTCCTTGGAGCCGCACCGCCCCAAGCACTTTTGCCTCATCTCGGACACGGAGATCACCAACATCGTGGAGGCCTCGGAACACCTGGGGGAAGCCCTGCACATGCATCCCGAGAACTCGGGTTCCGTGTTCCTCATCGACCAGGCCTACAGCGAGAAGGCGGAGTTGATCCGGCAGGCGGGATACGAGGTGTTCCCCGTGTCGCGGGGAGAGGACCTGGTGCGCATCGTGGCCGGCAAAGCCCACGACCTCTACACTTGAAATGGGGTCAGTCCCTTACCATGTCCAACGCAATGAAATGGGGTCAGTCCCTTACCATGTCCGACCCAAGACGGGTCAAGGGGACGGGCCCGTACCTGGCCGGAGAAGGAGTATGAAACGGATCGGCTGGGCTCGAGGGAGAACAGGCGGATGGGGATGAAACCGGAGAGGAGCGCATGGTGAGGCTGCCGCGGTCGGTGTTCGGGGAGGGGCCGGAGTCCCTGAGGGAGATACTGGAAGCCAACCGGCAGGAGGAAGAGGCTCGCCGGGAGCGCTTTCGGGACTTCTCCCTGGAGGACTTCTTCCTCAACCTTCGTTCCCGTGACCGGCTCAGCAAGGCGAGGGTGCGACAGGCCCTTCCCACGCAGGACGACCGGGAGGTCGTCGAGCTGGCACGCCGCCTGATGCGCGAGGCCTCGGAGGATTACCTGAAGCTGCGCATGCAATGGCAGCGCGAAGCGGTGGGCTACCTTTCCAGCCTGGGCATGGAAGCATATTCCAGGACCGATGGCGGCCGCTTCGAGGTACCGGACGGGTTGGATTACGTGGGCATGCAGGCTGAGGGAACCCCGGAAAGGCCGCTCCTGGTGAAGGCGGGACGGCTGGGCAATTTCGCCGGGATGAAGGCCAGGTATCTTCATATACAGGCGCAAGCGGTGGGTGACTACTGCCTGCGCAGGGCTGCCCACTGCCGCCTGGAGGTGGGGACGGCGGGGAAGTGCCTGGGGGAGGAAGGGGAGGACCTCCACCTGCAGGCCAGGGAGGCGGGAGACTGGCTGATGCTCAAATCCAGGCGCTGCCGGGTTTCAGCCTACAAGGTGGGAAGGCTGGCAGGCCTTGATTCCCAGGAGCTGGAAATGCACTGCCACCTGGCCGGCGCGGAGCTGGGCGCCCGTGCCCGGGACGCGGTCATCTACGTCTACAGCGAGGCCAGGAGCCTGGGGTTGCGGGGAAGCGGGGTCATCTACCTGCGCCACGGCTCCCCACCTTGGCGCACCACTTTCCGCGTGGAGCGTATGAAATGAGAAGGAGAGCCCGGATTGAATAGGCGGCAACGCGAGGCCGGTATTCGTCAGCCGGGGCAAGGGAGTGGGCGGCGATCCAGGCAATGTGAATCGGCAAAGGCGGTAATTATCGGAAGGTGATACGAAAGGACGGTGATGGGCCATGATGACCTACATCAACTTCCCGCGCCGCATCGCGCGCTTCCAGGAGGAGCTCAAGAAGGAGGGGGTGGATGTCCTGGTGGGCACCAAGCTCAAGACCGTGGTCCACCTCTCCGGGGGTTTCGTCCCCTGGAGGAGCGCCATCATCGTCCCCGCCGAGGGAGAGCTCCAGCTCATCACCTCCGCCCTGGACGCCGCCCGCCTCAAGGAGGAGACCTGGCTGGACAACGTGGTGGGTTTCGGGGGGCTTCCCGGGCTGGAGTTCATGGACATGATAACCGCGCGCATCCGGGAGCTGGGCCTGGAGAAATCAACCATCGGCATCGAGAGCGGTACCTCCAACTACCTCCCCGACGGCTTCATCACCCTCTACGAGTACGAGAAGCTGCGCGAGGCCTTCCCCGAGGCGCGCATCGTAAACGCCGCGCACCTCATGGACCGCTTTACCCTGGTCAAGGAGCCGGAGGAGATAAAGCTCATGCGCCAGGCCACGGCCCTGGTGGACTACGCCCACGAGGTGGTGCGCGACCACCTGCGCGTGGGCATCACGGAGAAGGAGATCGCCGGCATCGCCGAGAAGGTGATGCGCGACCGGGGCAGCCAGTTCGCCTGGACCTTCACTGGGGGCCAGGAGATCGCCTCCGGCTACCGCACCTGGTGGTTCTGGGGAGGATGCACGCCGGCCACGGACAAGATCGTGCAGTGCGGCGACCCGGTGATGATCGACCTCCATGGCATGTTCTGGCTTATGCTGGGGGACGTGGCCCACAACGCCATCATGGGGGAGCCCACCAGGGAACAACAGGAGGTCATCGACGCCTACGTGGCCGTCTGTCACAAGGTGGTGGAGGAGATGCAGCCCGGCCGCACCCTGGGCGAGGTGGCGGCGCGGGTGAACGAGTTCGTGCGGGAGAAGGGCTGGGCGGAGTGGGTCCTACCCGGCTTCGGGCACGGCATAGGCCACTTCGGGCACGAGTGGTACCCCTGCGTGGCCGAGGCTCCCTCGCCGGGCAACAACGAGCCGGACTACGTCCTGGAGCCGGGCTACATCCAGATGGCGGCGGTGGTCTGCAACCGGCCGGGGGTGGCCGGGTTCCGCCTGGAGCGCCCCCTGCTCATCACCGAGCACGGGAACGAGCTGCTGTCGAAGTTGCCCATCGAGCCCTGGATCATCGACTGCGGCCGTTCCTGCGCCCGACGTTGAACGGGTCATTTCCGCGGCCGCGGTCTCCCCGGGGGTTAGGGGACGGCGATGGGGTTCCTTCCTCGACCGGAATTTTCGAGGAGCCGTGGAGTCGGGTAGCCGCCTGGCGACGCGGTGCAGGGCAAGTGACCCAAGACCGGCTGTCCCTTCGGGGGGACGTGGCAAGGAGCCCTGGGATCCGTCTATGAGAAGGCGGGCGCTCCCGGGACCGCCGAGTAGGCGGAACCGGGAAACCTAAACGTGATTGACTTAAAGGCAAGACGCGGGAGGCAGGCGGGATCCCGGTTCGGAAGGAGGGGATGTGAGGAAAATGCTGGAAAAGGTTCTCCTGCCCGTTGATGGCTCGGAAACGTCCCGGAAGGCGGTTGATTTCGCCGTCCGGCTCCTGGAAGGGAGCGGGTGCAAGGTGACCCTGCTGGCCGTGGTGGAGGAACCCGCCTACGCCGCCTTCTGGTCCGACGGCATGATCGCCCCGGAGGTGGTCCTGCCCCCGCCGGAGGAGCTCCGGCTGGAACTGGAGAAGAGGGCAGAGGCTATGCTGGTAGATATTTCCTCCTTGCTGAAAGGGGCAGGCCTAAAGGTCGAGCACCGGGTCCGCTTCGGCAACGCCGCCTCGGAGATTCTGAGGGAGGCTGAGGAGGGCGGTTACGACCTGGTGATCATGGGCAGCCACGGTCGCGGCGTCCTGGGAGGGTTTCTCCTGGGATCGGTGAGCAACCGGGTGGTCCATCACGCCCGCTGCCCCGTCCTCATCGTCCGGGGATAAGAGGCTTCCCATCCCCCGGCCGTTCCGGGGTGTCATGGGGTAGGAGGAGGCGCGGCAGGCTGGCGGGCCTGGAGGAAACCCGGGCGAGCGTGGTGACTGGTTCGATGGACGAAAACGGGAAGTCGCCCTCACGTGAGCGTAAGGGGTGGAGGATGCTGTATCGTTTCCGTAGTCGCTTTTAGGGTTGAAAAAGTACGAGAGACCACCCTATCGTCCCGGCAAAACAAGCCAAAGAGGAAGAAAAGGGTGATCTCTCTTCTCCCTGGCCTGCCGCGGCAAGGCCTCCCAGGTGGTGGAGGAGCTGGAGGAACACCTGGAGAAAGCCACCGAGGAGAGAAAGAGGAAGCGGATAGCGGAAGCCCTCTCCTCCCTGGCCTCCTGCGGCAAGGCCTCCGAGGTGGTGGAGGAGCTGGAGGAACACCTGGAGAAAGCCACCGAGGAGAGGAAGAGGAAGCGGATAGCGGAGGCCCTCTCCTCCCTGGCCTCCTGCGGAAAGTCCTCCCAGGTGGTGAAGGAGCTGGAGGAACACCTGGAGAAAGCCACCGAGGAGAGGAAGAGGAAGCGGATAGCGGAGGCCCTCTCCTACATCTCCTCCCTCTCCGCCTGGCTTTCAGACTGGAGGAAGGTGCTCCCGGCGGGAGAGGACGACCGCTCCCCCGGGGCCATGGAGTCAAACGTGGACAAGCCGGCCGCGGACCGCTTCAAGAAACGGGGCATGAGCCGGCGGCCGCAGGGCGCCGACCACATGTGCCAGATCATAGAGCTCAAGGAGAACGGGGAACTTTCCTCCTTCATCTCCAAGAGGGTGAAGACGGAGGACGCAAGGAAGGCCCAGGCGGCCATGGCCTACCTGCGCAAGGAGGTGAGAAGAGACCCGGAGGCCTGGCTGAAAAAGAACATGCCGCTGCTTCAGTCAAGAAGCGGAGATCCCTGGGTGAAGGAGGTCCTCGCTGGCCTGGCGGGCTATGACAAGTTGGCGTGTTGAGGTTTTGCCGGGGTGAGGTGCCTACTTTTTGTGGACAGCAACCAAGTTCCTAAAACGGTGGACAGGAAGCGAACATTTTGGTAGATTTTTTTCGGATAGGGTAAAGGATGCACAAGGCCCTTTACAGTTCCGTTTACACACGTAGTTCAGGGACGAGAAGAGGAGGAGAAGGCCTTTTATTGCCGACGAAAGAGTCCGCCCGGGGGTAGGCGGTTCTGTCCAGGGAGGCCAGGTGGAGAGCGACGTGACGAGGCGGAAAGGGTAGCGGAAGAAGGGGAATGAAGGGGCTATAAATTCACGGTAGCCGGTGGTTCATTACTGCCACCCTGAATGGAGGCTGCCGGTGTGGGAGAGACCCCGTTTCTCGTGCCCTGGAAGAATGCCCGGGAAGAAGGGCGTCCGAAAACGGATCGTGGGAGGTATTGAGGGTTGAAGAAAATCCGGAAAGCTGCGTGGCCGGTGATATTCCTGGTGGTGGCGGCCCTGGCCCTGGCCTGGCTCCCGGGGTGCGAGGTGCTTCCCTACCAGGAACCGGCGCAAGGCATGGCCGTACGCTACGATTTCGTGTCCACGGTGGACGGCCTCAACCTTCCCTGCAGCATATTCCTCCCTTCCGGATACGACCCCTCGCGTTCCTATCCCCTGTGGGTTGAGCTGCACGCCCTGGGAGGAATCCCCCTGATCGACAACAATTGGATGAACATCTTCTCCAACTCCATGAAGACGGTGGCCGACAACAACCAGTGGATCATCCTCTCACCCTGGGGCCGCAATCTCACCAGTTTCTACATCGACGGGGTGAACAAGGACAGCGGCCCCAACCGCGAGCCGAACATCGTGGACGACATGTCCAGCCTGGGCAGCTGGACCCCGGTGGGTGGCAGCTGGTCGGTGGAGGGAGGAATGATCCGCCAGTCGGACCCCTCCGCCTCCTGGAAGGAGCTGGTAAGGAAGGATTCCTACGGCAAGGATTACGCGGTGCGCGTCAGGTTCCGCGAGGTCAGCCGGCCGGGCAACGTGAGCGCCGTGGGCGTCAACCTGCGGCGGGACCCCGCCACCGGGGACTTCTACCACGTGGATCTCTACTCCGAGACGGTGAACGGTACCACCAGCAAGTCCGTGCGCCTCTTCCGCGTCTCCGGAGGCAGCTGGAACCTCATCTACCAGGCACCGTACGAATGGGGTCCCCTGAAGCCTGGGGATCCCTGGATCAACCTCCGGGTGGGGACCTATGCCGGCTACCTCAAAGTGAACGTGAACGATAAGCCGGTGAACCTCCAGCCCGGCGACGACTGCACGCCCTACGGGGATGGCCGGGACACGCCGGAGCCGCCGACGGCGGGCGAGGTCTCCGTATGCAGCTACGGGGCGGTGCACGAGTTCGACGAGGTGCGCATCCAGAACGAGCACCAGTACGGGGAGCGGGACGTCATCGACTGTATCCTCCAGGCCATGGAGAAGTTCAACATCGACGAGGACCGCGTGTACGTGTCCGGCCTGTCCATGGGCGGGACGGGGGCCTACGTCCTGGGCATCCACAACCCGGGGCTGGTGACCGCCGTATCACCCAACGCAGGAGCCTCCGACCTGGTCTACGATTACCAATGGATGCGGGAGCACTTCCCGCGCAATTACGGTTATCCCTACGCCGATGTCAACGACGCTCGGGTGCCCGACAACTGGGCGGCCATCGCCGGCAAGGAAGACGAGCCGGGGGCCTCGCTGGACACCCCCCTCATGCGGGACAACAGCGCCCGATATGTCCTGGAAAACCTTGCCAACATGCCCATCCGCATCGTGCAGGGCCTGAATGACAGCAACTTCCCCAACCAGTACCAGAACCTCACCGTCATGTGGTGGAAGAGGGAGAGCACCACCCCCGGGGACCGCTGGTGGCTGGTGGAGGCACCCCCTCCCTATTCACCGGCCACGGCGGAGTTCGCCAACGGGGGGGACATCCATTCCCTTCTCACCGCCTGGTCATCTGTGGGCCCCTATTATTCCGAGTACAACACCAGCCCCTGGGGCGGGCACGGGTTCATGGAGCCCTACGACGTGACCGCGGCCTTTTTCCGGGCCCAGGCGCGTAACCGGCAGCCCACCCAGGTGGCCTACAAGACCTACGACGACCCCGTGAGCTCCTCCTACTGGATGACCATGCGCAGGTACGCGGGCGCCGGCGAGGAAGCCGCCCTGGCCCGCGCCGGGGTGGACCGTTCCGCCGCCACCGTGCAGGCCCACGTGCGCAACGTGGAGGAGCTCACCCTGGACCTCTCCTGGGCCGGGCTGCCCCTGGAGCCGGGAAGCACCGTCACTGTGCGCCTGGACACGGACACCGACCCCAGCGCCGTCCCCGTGGCGGACAGGCTGGGGAAGACCGACCTGGTGCTGGTTCATGCCTGGGCAGCGGTTCCCGACATGCAGGTGAGTTTGGACGGGGCTCCTTTGACTGCGGGAGTGGACTACACCCTGGAGGGAGCCCGCCTGCGCGTTCCCGGCATCGTCCTCGACCGGCAGAGGACGCTCACCCTGGAGCTTCCCCTCCAGGCCCGGGCCAACCTCCTGCCCAACCCCGGCTTCGAGGAAGTCAACCCGGACGGGGGTGTTCCGGGCTGGAAGCAGGTCGTACTTTCCGGGGGAAGCGCCCGATTGGAGAATCATGACAAGATGTCCCATGCCGGAATCCGTTCCCTGCGCGTCAAGGACCCGGCGCCGGGGGGATCGCCCTACACCTGCGGGTGGCGGAGTGACCGGGTGACGGGCGTGCAGGCGGGCGCCGGTTACGCCCTCACCGGCTTCTACCGCACCCGCCTCCTACGCGGCGCCTCGGTGCGGGTCTCCGTGTATTGGTACAGTTCTTCCGGAACCCTGCTGGGAATGGACACCGGGGTTGTGGAGGCGCCCTCAGGTTATTCAACCCACGACTGGGCGCCCTTCCACCTCCAGGCGCGTGCCCCGACGGGCGCGGTCGCGGCCGAGGTGGGCCTGGAGACGGTGGGCGGTGCGGGAGCAGCCGGGAAAGGCAGCGTGTGGTTCGACGACGTGCAACTGTGCCGGCTCCCCTGAGGCGAAGTCCACTTCCCCTGAAGGGGATACCGGCATCGCCGTCGTTTCGAAACCCGGGGTAAAAACCTCGGCGCCCACTATGCGTGTGGATTAAATGGGCGAAGCGTGTTCACCGGAGGCCTTTCCCTGTATCCTCGCGCAGGGAAGGGAAATCCTGCCGAGCCCGGAACCCGATCTCTCCTGCCCCCTGGAATCAGTAGAGAACTTCGGAATGGGTTTACGTGATCGAGCATTATGAAGGGGAGAGACTTCCAAGCCGGAAATCTTTGCCATCGACAGGTGATGGACGTATTGTGATGAATACGATGCGCGGTTTGACTTTGAAGGGGAGGGCAGGTATCATTATATCCATTCTTGAAGGGAAATTTATGGAAGTTTTTGACAACTGAACATGTACCGCGAAAGGCGATGAAGGGGAGGAGTAGGTCCGCGGGTAGCGCTACAGAGAGCCGGGCCGAGGTTGAGAACCGGTGCGCGAAGCGGGCCGAAGATGGCCCTGGAGCTTCCCGTCGAAAGCGATGAGCGAGTAGGCGAGGACGGATGCCCCCGTTACCATGGGCGAGGGTATCGCGCTGCGGCGCCGTACCCGGTGCGGGTGATACGGTAGTGAATACCGCCGTGCGCCTTCGCCGGCGGTATTTCATTTCCCGCCGGGGAAGTGAGGAATCCGTCCCCGATGGGAGGGAAAGCCTCTCGGGCTTTAAGGCGGGAGTTGCTTCTTGGCCTTCCAGGGCGCGAAAAGTGAGACCCGGCTAAAGGGGGTATCGCCGGGGAGGACGCAGCGTATTCTCAGAAAGGGAAAGGGACTGACCCCAAATGATGTTTGTGGACAGGGAAAGGGACTGACCCCAAAAGGTGGTGGTGGATTTGGTATGGATCATGCGCAGCCTCCCGCGGGAATGAAGTTCCGTCAACACGGGAGGTAAGGAGGAATGGGAAAGACCATAGCGGAGATCAACGAGAGGATCAGGAAGGGCGAGGCGGTGGTGGTCACCGCCGAGGAGATCATCGACCTGGTGGAGGAGAAGGGCGTGGAGGAGGTGGCCCGCACCGTGGACGTGGTGACCACGGGCACCTTCGGGCCTATGTGTTCCTCCGGGGCCTTCATCAACCTGGGACATGCCCAGCCGCGCATCAAGATCCATCGCGCGTGGCTGAACGAGGTTCCCGCTTACTGCGGCATCGCCGCCGTGGACATCTACATCGGGGCCACGGAGATGGCGGAGCACGACCCCCTGAACGAGGTATTCCCCGGCGACTTCCGCTACGGGGGCGGGCACGTCATCGAGGACCTGGTTGCGGGGCGCAGGGTGCACCTGAGGGCGGAGGCCTACGGCACGGATTGCTATCCCAACCGTCGATGGGAGAAGGACATAACCCTGGAGGACGTGAAGGAGGCCTGGCTCTTCAACCCGCGCAACGCCTACCAGAACTACAACGTGGCCGTGAACCTCTCCGAACGGGTCATCTACACCTACATGGGGGTGTTGCGCCCCAACCTGGGGAACGCCAACTACTGCAGCGCGGGCCAGCTGTCGCCGCTGCTCAACGACCCCCTGTTCCGGACCATCGGCATAGGTACCCGTATCTTCCTAGGCGGCGGAGTCGGCTACGTGGCCTGGCACGGGACGCAGCACAACACAGACGTGCCCCGAGCGGATAACGGCACTCCTACCCGGCCCGCCGGCACCATCGCCGTCATAGGGGATCTCCGGGGGATGAATCCCCGCTACCTGACCGGGTATTCCATCCTCGGATACGGGGCCACCCTGGCGGTGGGCATCGGCATCCCCATCCCGGTGCTGGACGAGGAGGTGGTGCGGTACGCCGCGGTTCGCGACGCCGACATCACGGCCCCGGTGGTGGATTACTCGGTGGATTACCCCCAGGGCACGGGCCGCGTGCTGGGAGAAGTGACCTACGCGGAGCTGAAAAGCGGACGCATCGTGGTGGAGGGCAAGGAGGTTCCCACCGCTCCTCTTTCCAGCTACAGCCGGGCGAGGGAGATCGCCGGGATCCTCAAGGACTGGATACGGCAGGGCCGCTTCCTGCTCACCGAGCCCGTGGAGCTTTTGCCCTGCGCGGCGAGGGAGAAGGGGGTGAGGTGAATGGTGCGGCACAAGATCGTCCTTCACTTTCCCCACGAGCAGGTGGACAAACCCGTCGTGAGCAAACTGGTCCGGGATTACAACCTGGACTTCAACATCCTCAAGGCCTCCATAACCCCCCGGGAGGAAGGCCTGCTGGTCCTGGAGGTGACCGGGGAGGAAGCGGACTACGACCGCGGGCTCGAGTACCTCCGCTCCTGCGGGGTGGACATCCAGCCCCTCTCCCAGGACATCCGGCGCAACGAGGAGCGCTGTACCCACTGCGGGGCCTGCCTGGCGGTCTGCCCCACGGAAGCCCTGAGGCTGGACCGGGAGACCTGGGAGGTGAGGTTCTCCGACGACGAATGCGTGGCCTGCGAGCTCTGCGTGCGCGCCTGTCCCCCGCGGGCCATGGAGGTCCACTACTGAGCGTGGGCGGGACTATCGCGTATAGGTGGGGATAAAGCCCCGTATTCCCGCGTGGTCGCCGGGTCGGGTGAAGGATAAGGGCGCTCTGGCGGGATGAATCCGGCGGCGTTACCGGGGGCCGGGCCATGCGCGGCGTGGCCGGGCCCCCATGCCTTCCCTGCCGGCAAGGAGGTCCTTGGGTTATCCCCCTCGCCGGCCGGTTGTGCATGCCAGGCCGTATCCTTCCGGTGGGCGCCGCGGACTTTATCTTGTCTCCCTTTACGGGTATAAATATTCGTATGCGAGGCCGACGAGCCCATGGTTTCGGAAAGGGAAGATGTTTCCTGGGAGCGAGGAGATGGCCAGGCTGGAGTTGGAGGGAACGAGAAAGGCCTTCGACCTGGAGGATAAGGCGGAATATACCTTAGGCAGGGCGGATCCGGCCACCCGTTCCTTCCCGGATATCGACTTGGCGCCCTTCGGGGCCCTGGATGCCGGCGTTTCCAGGAGACATGCCAAGATAACCCGCCTGGGAGGGGGCCGCTATTACATCATGGATCTGGCCTCCACCAATTACACCCACGTCAACGGCGAGCGGTTGGAGGCCTTCGAGCCCCGTCCCCTGGCCGATGGGGACGAGATCCACATGGGAACCATGAAGCTCGTCTTCCGGGCTTGAAGGATCGGGCCCTTCCCCCACGTCTTCCAGCGCGTTGCCGGGCGGACATCCCTCGCGATCGCCCGCTACCCTTCCTCCCTCCAGGTACCCCGCCCCCATCCCCCGCCCTCCGTTCTTGCAAAGAGCCCGGAGGATGGGATACGGCCCCTTTCTCGGTCGGACAGCGCGGGCGAAATTGGTTTTTTCGGATGGACGATAACCGGATCACCGCGGGCCTTACAGGAGATTTGGTTTTTTCTAGAGCCGCCGCCTTTTTTACAGGACTCGACGCCAAGGGCGGTTTAAGGCGGCGGGCGCGAAGTGTCGATAGAATAATGGCGCGGAGCGCGGATGAACTCTTATCCCCTCTGGCGAGGAGAGAAAAAATATTTTCGTTTACCATTCCGGGTGGAGCGATGGTGAAGCGATATCGCATCCTCAGGGAAATCGGGCGGGGAGCCATGGGCCGCGTTTACCTGGCCCAGGACAGCCTGCTGGAGCGTGACGTGGCCCTGAAGGAGCTGAAGGTACCCGATTATTTCAAGGAGCAGGAGAAGGCCGAGGTCAGGGAGAGGTTCCGGCTGGAGGCCAAGGCGGCGGCCAAGCTCTCCCATCCCCACATCCTCACCGTGCACGACATAATACTGGACGAGGACCGCCAGTACATAGTCATGGAGTACCTCGAGGGCAAGACCATGCGGGAAGTGTTGGCGGAACGCAGGCTTTCCCCGGGGGAGGTCATGAGCATCGCCCCCATGGTCTGCGAGGCCCTGGGTTACGCCCACCGGCAAGGCATCATCCACCGTGACGTGAAGCCGGACAACATCTTCGTCCTCCAGAACGGGAACATCAAGCTGGCGGACTTCGGCATCGCCAAGATGATAAGGATGAGCGACCGGACGCACACCGATGTGATCTTGGGCACCCCCAACTACATTGCCCCGGAGGTCATCCAGGGGAGGCCTTACGATCACCGGGTGGACATCTTCGCTCTGGGGGTCACCATGTACGAAATGCTCTCCGGGCGCCGGCCGTTCGACGCCGAGAACGACTTTGCCATCCTCTACAAAGTGGTGACGGAGGAGCCGGTGCCCCTTTCCGAGGTGGTGGATGGGGTGCCGCCGTCCCTGGTGCGGGTGGTTCACAAGGCCTTGCGCAAGGATCCTTCCCTGCGGTACCGGGACATGGAAGAATTCAGGGCCGACCTCATGGAGGTACGCACGGAACTGGGAATGGAAGTAGATGGAAAGGAGGCCTTCGACAAGGAGAAGGCCCTCCTGGCGGAGCTGGAAGCGGCCCGGGAGATGGAGCTCGGCGAGGAGCAACAAGGCGTGGGGTACGATTTCCGCCGCGACAGGGAATGGAAGGAGCTCATCGCCAGGATTTACGCCCCTCGGCCGGGAGAGGAAAGGGGCCTTGTGGAGACATCGGGCGGAGGGTTCCCGACGGAATCGGAAGTCGGCGCGGCTGCGGAGCGTAACCGCCCACCGAGCGTCTCTCCCGCCTACGGGGTGGCGGGGGCTCAAGCGTCGCCTTCCCGGGGACGGACCCTGGGACACGCGTGGGTGGAGGGGGCTCCTCACGTGCGGATCCCCTTCCCCGGGGGGAGCCCTCAGCCTGGAGCAGCTCGTCGCGGCTTCCAGGGAAATGCCCGGGTCCTGTCCGTGGGAGCCAGGCGGCTGGCCTTAAGTATCCCGGCACTGACCGCCTTGTTGGTGATTTCCACCCTTTTCCCCTGGATCGGCAGGGGCTTGAATCCCACGCGGGAGATGGCGGGGATATCCTTCCCCGAGGGGATGCTGATCTCCGGCCTAGCTACCTTGATCGCCGGGTGCGACGCCATGGTGCTCCTGGGGATGTTATCGCCGGGGAAATGGACGCGGGCCATGAAAGGTTTATCCCTGCTGGTTTTCCTCACCGCCCTCCTCTTCCTCGGATTGCGGGTCTTCGCCGGGTTGGGTTACGGTAAGGCGCCGGGCCTCTCCCTTGGACAGGCGTTGGCGGGGACGGGGTGGGGATTATGGCTGGCCCTGGCCGGATCCCTGGCTACCTTCATCCTCTGCTCCCGCCTGCGGGCGGAAGCCCAATGAGACCTACAGCCATGGACCGGAGGAAATCGAAGGGCCGACCGGGATCGCGCCACTTGCCTCGGCCGTTTCCCGGGCCACGTGGATGACATCCGATTTTTCGCTTCCTTTACTTCCGGGAGTGCGGGGACGGGCTGTCCAAGAGGAAGGTTCAGAGGGTTTGCGTCGGCCTGATCCGGGGCGGAGCATCCGGCAGCAGCCATCAAAGGTTTAGGGCTACCCAAGCGAAAAAGCCATGAGGAACCCCCTGGTTTTCCGGTGCGGGGCGTCCGCCGCGGAAGCCTAAGGGTGGGGCTAACCGGAAGAAAGGGCCAAAGGAGGTTTCCGGATACCCGCGCTTGGGGTCGGGGACTCAGAAGTCCTCGTTGGCCAGGAGCCAACTCACGTATTCCCGGAGGGGCTCCCGATAGTGGCGGGCGAGGGGAAAACCGCGCAGGCGCAGGTTCAGGTTGTCCAGGGGGGAATAGGGAGGGCGGGGACAGGGGAGGTTGAGGTCGGCGTAGCGGATAGGTTGTACCGGGATATCCTTCCAACCCGCGATCTCCAGGATCTCCCGGGCGAAGTCGTACCGCGAGCATACCCCCTGGTTGGTTGCATGGTACAGGCCGTACTGGCCCGAATGGCAAACGCGGTGGATGATCTCCGCCAGGTCGCCGGTATAAGTGGGCGTTCCCACCTCGTCGGTCACCACCCGCAGGGAACCCTTCTCGCGGGCGTTGCGCAATATGCTCTTCACGAAATTGCGCCTTCCTCCACGCCCGAAGAGCCACTGGGTGCGGAAGATGTAATGGCGGGGCAGGGCGGAGGCGAGGAAGCGTTCCGCGGCCAGCTTGGCCTTCCCGTAGACTCCCTGCGGGTTGGGCTCGTCCAGTTCCGTGTAGGGAGCCCCCTTGCGGCCGTCGAAGACGTAGTCAGAGCTGATGAAGGCCAGGGGGCAGCCGGCCTCCAGGCAGGCCAGGGCCAGGTTCTGCGCCCCGGTCAGGTTGACCCGCAGGGAGGGTTCGGGATCCAGTTCGGCACGGTCGGCGTCCAGGTCGGCGGCGGTGTTGATGACCAGGTCGGGTTGGCAAGAGGGAATTTTTTCCATGACGAGGTTATAATCCGTGATGTCCAGGTCGACGTCGAAGGGAAGGACCTCGTCACCGGAGGTCCGGAAGACCTTCACCAGGTCGGTTCCCAGTTGGCCGGCGGCACCGCAAATCACCACGCGCATCTCGCTCTCCTTTCCGGCTTGATCGCCCGTCCTGCCTCCTGCGCCCGCTGGACTCGGGTTCCCGGGGCCGGCGTCGCTCATGCCCCTTGCGCCTCGTTCGCTTCGCGTTTTTAATGCCTTGGCGGCCGAGGCTTTCCATCCCGGGGCCGGGTGACACCGACCCGGCCGTGCCTCAGCCGCGGAGATTCTCGCCTCACCTAAGACCAGGCCCTGGGACGAAAGCATGATGCTCGAGCCCCGGATCCCCGGCGTTTGGTCTTGAACCCCCCGCGTGGGCGGTGGAATCCGTTTCCGCCCGCCCGCTTGGCTCCCTCCCCGGGAGGCATCATCTCATATCAGCATACCCAAGTCCGTCAATCCTCTCCCCCGCTTTCCCAGTCGAAGAGGGCGTCGTAGGGGATGCGCTCCTCGTCCGGGTCCGAGGGGTCGTAGGAGCGGGTGGTGTGGTAGAAGAGGCCCACGGGCTTGTTTCCCAGCACCTGGTACCCGTGGGCCACTCCCGGGGGTATGACGATGAGCAGGGGGCGGTGTTCTCCGGCGTAGATGACCTGGGTGCGGCCGTGGGTGGGGGAATCCTCCCGCAGGTCGTGGAGGACCACGCGTGCCTCCCCCTGGGCCACGAACCATAGGTCGTGCTGTTTGCGGTGCCAGTGGAAGGCCTTGATCACCCCGGGGTAGGTGAGGGTGAAGGTGGTCTGCCCGAAACGCTCCAGCAGGGCGTCGTCGTCGCGCAGCACTTCCAGGAGATAACCCCTCTCGTCGCAATGTCGGACCAGTGGTTTTACCAAAACGCCCTCTATACCCTTTTCCTTTTGCTCCAAGGCCACCACCTCCCGTTCAGGATAAAGGTTAACCAAGAAGGGGAGTTTGCACAACCGGAAGGCGAAAGCCGTCCTTTTTCCGAAAGGCGTGCGTATGCGTTTTCTTTAGGCGTTGGGTAATGACTGGCTGCGGGTTCTGTAAATCGAAGGAGTCGGACCGGGAAATCCATGCCTGGAGCAGACACTCCCTTCCGTCGATGGTCGGGGTCATCCTACCTCCCCGCGGTCTTGGGCAAGAGGGTTTCGGGAAAAGTCCGGGTGGTAAAATCGATGGCCGCGAAGAGGAGTTGCTACGCGGGGCGCGACCCGTTCGGGTGCGGTAGGATTCGGATTCCTCGGAGGATGGTCGGTGGAGGGCACGCGGCAGGGGGTCGGAGGGAAAGGGCGGGGCAAGAAGGGGCCCCCGCGAGGGGAGCCCCTTTCCTGTCGCTGGGCCTCGGGGCCCCGTGCTTGACCCGTTTATTCCTGGTATCGACGGCGCATGCCGGCTATCAGGAAGATCACGCCTGCCAGCAGGAGAACGGCCGCGGCAAGCAGGAGCGGAAGTTGATCCATGCCCGTCGCCGGCAGGGCGGTGGTACCCCCGGTGATGGCCGGCGGCGTGGGCGGGGTGGGTGGAATGACCTGCTCTCCTCCCACGACGATCTCGCCGTTGAGGAAGTCCACGCTCTCCTCCGTCCCGGGAGCCAGCTCCACGTCAACGCTCTTCTCGGAGATGGCGGCGTACTTCTGCGGGTCAAACTCCTCGGACACCGTGTAGTTCCCGGCTTCCAGGAGGAGGAAGGAGAAGGTGCCGTCCTCCCCGGTGACCGTCTGCATGTTGACCTCTTCGCCGCCCAGCGTCTCGCCGGTCAGCTTGATGGTGAAGCCCGGCCCCGGATCATCCTGGTCCGGCTCCAGGACGCTGTCCCCGTCATCCAGCCACTTGGAGCCCACGATGGAGCCGTAGGGGGCGTTGGCGAAGATCGTCGTCGCCGTCCCTCCGGGTTCCAGGGAGACCTCCACGCGGATGGGGAGGGTGGCGTAGTGGCCCGCGGGCACCGTCTCGCTCACGGCGTAATCACCGGGCAGGAGGTTGTCGAAGGAGAAGGTGCCGTCCTCCCCGGTGACGGTCTCGGCGAAGGCCCCGGTATCCTCGAGACCCTGGAGGGTGATGCTGACCCCCGCCAGCCCGACCTCGCCCTCGTCCTGTACGCCGTCCCCGTCCAGGTCCTGGAACTTGAGGCCCTGGATGCGCCCGTAGGCGCAATTGCCGAAGTCCACCACCGCTCCCTCGCCGGGGGATAGCTCCTCGGCCACCGAGTCGGGGGTGGTGGAGAAATAGCCCTCGGCTCCCTTTTCCACCACCGTATAGGTCCCGGGCTCCAGCTCGAGGAAGGCGTAGGATCCGTCCTCGCCGGTGACCGTGGTCTCCAGGAGCTCGTCCGGAGGGCTCCCCAGCCACAGCTCGATGGTGATGCCTGGAATGAGCGTGGTCTCGTCTTCGTCCCATTCCCCGTCGAAGTCCTCGTCCAGCCACTTGTGCCCGGAGATGGACCCGTAGGGGGCATTCCCGAAGTACACCCTTTCCGTCTCCCCAGGTTCCAGCTCCACCACGATGGATACCGGGCCCGTTGGATAATACCCGGGCAAGGTGGATTCCTCCACGGCCACCACGTAGGTTCCGGGCGGAAGGTCGGTAAAGGAGAAGAGACCGCCGTCCGCGGTTGTGGCGGTCATGGCCCCGCCGTTGAGGTTGATGGTCACCCCGTCCAGGCCCTCCTCGTCCTCGTCCATGACGCCGTCCTGGTCCAGGTCCAGGAACTTGACCCCCTCGATGGTGCCGTAGCGGCAGTTATGGAAATCCAGGTCATCTAAGGGTTGGCCGTAGACCAGGTTGAGGTCGTCGTGGGAGCCGTCTCCCGGGTTGACCGGGAACCATCCCCCGGGCAGGACCTCCCTTACCGTGTAGTTGCCGGGAAGGAGGCCGGTGAAGGAATAACTGCCGTCCTCGCCGGTGACCGTCTCGGCTGCCTTCACCTCGCCGTCCCACAGCTCGATGGTCACTCCCGTGACGGGGGACTCGCCCTCGTCATGGGTTCCGTCCCGGTCGAGGTCCTCCCACTTGTGACCGGATATGGAGAGATAGCGGCGATTGAGGAAGTCCAGGCCCTCCACGCTGTCCCCGCAGCCCACCTCGATGCCTTCATACATTCCTTCCGGGGGGGATACGGGATACCACCCGTCGGGCAGGACCTCCCTCACCTCGTACACGCCGTCCTCGAGGTCCTCGAAGAGGTAACCGCCGTCCTCGCCGGTGACCGTCTCGGCTATCTTTTCCCCGTCCTTTAACAGCTCCACGGTCACCCCGGGGACGGCCGGCTCGCCGGTGTCATGCACGCCGTCCCCGTCCAGGTCCTCGTACTTGTGACCCGAGATGTGGAAGAGGTTCTGGAGCAGGAACTCCTTCCGATACCAAAAACAAGGAAGTGGGCAGTTGCGGAGCGGAAGATCGTATTCGGTGGGACCTACGGCCTCGTAGCCTTCCGGCACCACCAGCCTCAGCTTGTACCAGGCGAAAGGCTCACCGGCGTAAGCTCGCGGTAGGTTTTCCCAGATCACGTGACCGCCATTGTAATATACGGGTATTTTGATGATGAACACCATCCATCCCCATCCGGGACCGGTCAGCTGGGAAGGAGGAACAACCGGCGTGAGACTCCCGTCCTTTTCGATATGGAAGAGCTCAACCTCCACCCCGTCAAGGGGGGTATCGCCCTCGTCAAATTGGCCGTTACAGTTGGTGTCGATTCTTACCAGGGCTTCAATGATCCCATCGCTGCATACCTTTTTGCGGTTCAGGAAGTCGACCCCGGTGACCTCTTCCCCAGGATCCAGGCTTACCTCTGCGCTTACCGCCGAAGTAGCCTCCATGTCATCGGGGACCTTTTCCTTCACCGTGTAGGCGCCTGTTTCCAGCTCCTGGAAGGAATAACTCCCGTCCTCGCCGGTGACCGTTTCGGCCACCTTGGCGCCGTCCTTCCACAGCTCGATGGTGATCCCGGGGACCGGGGGCTCGTCGGGGTCCCTCACGCCGTCCCCGTCCAGGTCCTCGTACTTGTGCCCGGAAATGGATCCCTTGGGTTCCGGCGGCATCGGGGCGTTGCCGAAGACCACGGTGACCGTTTCCCCCTGCGAGGGAGGCTCCCAGCATTGGAGGTCGGAATGGGTGCACAGCTCTATCTCGTAGGATGTCGGGGTGGTGGCATGGTACCCCGCAGGTACCGTCTCGCTCACCAGGTAGGTGCCGGGGGCCAGGTCGGTATAGCAGACCTTGCCCTCAAGATCGGTCTGGCGGGGATCAGCTCCGTCGAGTCTGATGGTGACCCCGGACATCCCGCATTCCCCACCGTCCTTGAGCCCGTCCTCGTCCAGGTCCAGGAACTTGATGACGCATATCCCGCACCGCGGTTGCGGCGGGCAGGGCGGCCAGCACATCGCCCGGCTTTCCTCCGCTTCCGCGTTTTCCTCTTCCGCCGCCTCCCCGGATTCGTCCGCTTTGGCCGGTTCGGGACAGGCCTCCGCCGCCTCTTCGCCTCCCGCGGCTGACGCTTGGGGTGAGCCTTCGGCCGGGATGGCCGCTTCCTCCCCGCCCGCGCCTGACGCGGACTGGAGCTCCACGGGCTTCTCGCTGCCGGCCATTGCCACCACCAGGCCGCCGAGCAGGGTGGCCAACAGCAGCATGAACGCGGAAAGGAACGCCAGTCCCTTCCTTGACCGTTTCATTTCCTTCACCTCCGCCTTGAAAATCCTTCCATCGATGGTTTTTGGGGGTTGGAAGTCGCCAAGCCTCAATGGAAGGGCTTTTCATAACGGGATTGGGGAGAAGTGATGAAGGCCAGAAGATTTACGCCGAGTGAGTTCTGGCCCAGACCCGAAAACCTGTCCCCTTTCCAGCCCTCCCTGTTTTCGCCTCCTCTTTTTGTTTTCCTGCCTCCAATATACCCTATATACAAAAACCCGATCGCCAAGCGATCGGGCCGGTTTCACCACTCGCTCCCCGCCACCCGGGTGACCAGGTCATGGATGACGGATCACAGCTTTCCCTCTCGCCGGTCCACGACTGAGCGTGATCCAACGTAAACAGCCATTTCGATAATCTTTGATCATTATACCCGAAATAGACCTTTGTTTAAACTCTGTGTGCTGGTTCACTGCATGGTGTGCTGGTCCACCACATGGCGAACACTCCGTCCCTATCCTTGCCCTCCTTCATCCGCGCCTTCAGGAACTCCATGGGGGTGAGGTAACCCAGACCCTGGTGTGGTCTCACGTGATCGTACATGTGGTCCCGATCGGTAACTTCAAGAAGGGAGGTGTTCTTGGGTTCTGGCAGGACCTGGGGCGCTTGGGGCGGCCTTGCGCGCCTTTCCATGCGCGTGACATCCACAGCATCGTGGTCATCACTCCCCACGCTTGTTTGTTCGAAGGTTGTTTCAAGAAATCCGGCCGGGGGTGGGTAGGCCGGGCCATGGGTGTGCCGGAGGGGATGGCGGGCGTGATTCCCTGTTCCCGGGAGCGGGTGAAACGGCCAAAAGCTCGGGGAGGTTGTGGAAGAGGGGTTCCTTTTTCTCCACCATATCCTCCCGGTAAATGTTGTAGAGCGCCCCTCCCAGGGCCAGGTAGACCCAGAAGAGGGTGAGCATGGGGATGGCGAATAGTATCCAGGCCCCGAACATGTTGGCCACCGCGTAACCCACCATCCCCAGGAAAAAGGCCTCGGCGTGGAAGTAGATGAAGGGGTCCTTCCGGGAACGGGAACGCGCCCGCAATAGAACGCCCCAGTAAATGGCGAAGAGAAGGAGGAAAGCGGTGAAACCAACCAGGCCGTGGGACACCAGATAGGTGAGGAAGGCGTTCTCCACCGCCGCCCAGGTCTGCCGGATGTTGTTCTCGATGATGCGCTGCCCCTCCATGCCCATGCCTATGCCGAAGATGGGATGCTCCAGGAAATAATCCAGGGCCAGCTTGTAGGTGTAGATGCGCACCTGGGCCGCCTCTTTGGCGCTGAGGCCGGAGAAGCGCTTCCTCACGAACTCCGGGGGGTTGAGCATGACGAAGACCAGGGCCAGGACCAGGACGACCGTGGCCGCGGTCAGCCACAGCCGGCGGTCGAACAGCCCGAAGAGGCCGTAGAGTACGGCGATGACCCCGGCGGCCACCCAGGCGGCGCGGGACCCGGTGAGGAAGAGGGCGGCCATATTGATCCCCATACCCGCCAAGAGCAGGAACCAGGAGAAGTAGCGACGTCCCCTCCAGGCCAGGCTCAGGAGGCTCACGAAGAAAGGTAAGGCGAATATGAGGTAGCCCCCGAGGACGTTGGGGTGGAGGAAGGTGGAGTTGATGCGGTAGGCCTGGGCCTCGCTCTCCCCGGCCACGTAGTTCACCGATTCGGGATAGCCCAGCTTGCCGAGGACGTGCTGGGCGATCCATTCCGTCTTCGTCTGGCCGATGGCCTTCTGCACCAGGCCGAAGAGGGCCACCAGGGTGAAGCAGACCAGCATGAGGACCACCAGGTTGCGGAAGGCCTGGCGCGTCCTCACGATGTTGATGACCACGAAGAAGACGTAGGCGAAGATCACCGTGCGCACGAAGCGGAAGGCCATGACCAGGCCGCTGGCGTCGTGCAGGAAGCCCACGAAGCAGGCCAGGATGGAGGTGAGGACGTAGGCGACGATGGCCACGGTGATGGGGCTGCAGGCCTTCCATTCCGCCTTCCCGCGGGCGGCCTTGATGACCCAGGCCACGAAGGTGAGGGCCATGACGATCTCGTGGATGTTGAAGTGTATTCCCCGCGTCTCTCCCACCATGGCCACCTGGATGCCCAGGTTCCAGGTGGGCCCGGCTTGGGGCAGGGTCAGGTTGAAGAAGATGAAGATGGCCACCCCCAGCCAGAGCCACTGGTAGATCAGCACCAGGAGGACGGCGCCGGCGGCGAGGAAGAGGATGACCTTCACCGGGAGCTGGGTGGAGATAAGGCCGGCCAAGAGCCCGCACAGGGCCACCGCGGCCAGGATGACCGCCGACTTGCGGGAGGTGGGGGGAAAGCGGACCGATCCGTTCCCCCGAGCCGTCCTCGACGTGCCGGTCATCGCTTTCCTCCCGATCCGTTGCTCATAACCGGTCCGCCTTTCGACATCCTATCCCGCCTTGACCTACCACCGTCAAGGTGGCGCAATCGCAAGCCGCAAGCCCAAGGTCATCCTCGGCGGCCATTTCCCTTTAGCTAAATATCCGGCGATATAGCTCCAGGATCCTTGCGGCGGCCTCGTCCCAGGTATAGGAGGCGGCCCTTTCCTTTCCCCGGGAAACCAGTTCGGCCCTCGCCTCCGCGTCCTCCCAAAGTCTCCTCATCCCCGAGGCTATCTCCTCGGGATCGAGGGGATCCACCAGGAGTCCCGCTTCCCCGACCACCTCGGGTATGGAGGACACTCCGGAAGCCAGGACCGGCGTCCCGCAGGCCATGGCCTCCAGGAGGGGGAGCCCGAAGCCCTCGTAGAGGGAGACACAGACGAAGGCCGTTGCGCCCCCGTAGAGGGCGGGCAGGTCCCTCTCGGGCACGAATCCGGTGAAGTGCACGTGTCCCTCCAGGCCCAGTTCCTCCACCTCGTCGTCCAGGTAACCCTCGAACCCGCGCCGGTCTCCGGCCATGACCAGGAGGACGTCCTCTCCGGCGGAATAAAGGAAAAGCTTGAAGGCCAGGAGGAGGTTGCGCAGATTCTTGCGGGGGTCGAAACCCCCCAGGTAGAGGAAGTAGGGCTCGCGTACTCCCAAGCGGTGGATCACATCTTGCACCGCTTCCCGGTCCTCGAGGGGGCGGTATTCGGGGGTCACGCCCTCGGGGACCACCGCTATGCGCTCCCGGGGTATCCCCCAGATCCGCTCCACGTCCCGGGCCGTGTTCTCGGAGACGACCACCACGAAACGGGCGCGGCGGGCGGAGGCCTTGTGAAAACGCATCCAGGCCCAGGCCGTGGGGCCGAGGTAGGGGCCTCGAAGGACCAGGAGGATGAGGTCGTGGACGGTCACCAGGCTGGGGCAGGGGATAAAGGGGCTCAAGTTATGGTCGATGCCGTGGAATAATTCCACTCCCGAGGCGGCTACCCTGCGGGCGAAGAGGAGGTGTTCGGCCACCATGCCCGCATAGGAAAATCGTTCCAATTGGGGAACGCTCACCCATTCCACCTGCCGTGCCGTCCCGGCGTCCAGCAGGTCCCCGGAGGGGCCCTCCCCGTAGCCGAAGAGGACGAGTTCCGCCTCCCCTTCCGCTTTGCGCGCCAGGGCCTCCACCAGGCGAGCGGTGTAGCGGCCTATGCCGCGCCAGCGGTTGATGTTCCCCAGCCCCCGGGCGTCGATGCCCACGCGCATGCCCTCAGCCCTCCGCGTCCCGTCCCGCCTTGACCGCCCGCAGGAGGATGACCCGTCCCTTCTTCCGCAGGCCGGGAAGTCTTTCCAGGCGCGGGAAGATGGAAAGTTCGCCGCGGTAAAGGGCGGGCAGCTTGAGATCCGGAAAGAGGGTGGTTACCTCACCTACCCGGAATCCATGGGCTTCGACGACAGCCCTTAGGGAGGCGGGCGTGAACGCGTTCCAAGGGGGGGTTCCGGGACGGGGCTCGAATCCCTTGAAGAGAGCGTTTCGGGCGGCGAGGACCAGGACACCCCCGGGCTTCAGCAACCGCGCCCATTCCCGCAGGACACCATCCACGTCCTCCACACGGTCCAGGGTGAACTGGGCGGCCAGGGCATCGAAATATCCGGTCGGAAAGGGAATGACGGCGGGATCCGCCCCCAGGCGCGTTATCCCCCGCGAGGCGGCGGGAGTTCCCTTCCCTTCAACGGCGCCCCTCGCCGCCGTGTCCGCCCAGGCCACATCCGTCTCCGCCAGCCCGGCGAGCAACCGTGCCAGTTTGCCCTCTCCCTCGCCTACCAGGAGCACGCGGGAGCCGCGGGGGGGACGGAGCATCTCGGCCACCCTTCCCGTCCGCACGTCGGCTTCCCTCCCCTGCAGCCGGGGTCGGGCCACGGCCATGAGGCTGGTGCAGAAGAAATAGCCCTGGGGTCGGGAGAAGAGGACGCGCATTGCCAACTTTTCCCATGGTCTTGGGTGGATGCCCACGAAGAAGCTGCGGGGAACCACCCGGGCGCGAAAGCCGGCCCCGGCGAGTGCGCGGTAGAGGCTCAACGGGCTCTGCTCGTTGACGTGCATGACATCGTCGTATTGGCCGCGAAGGTTCTCCGGGAGCTCCCGCCGCAGGAAAAGGCGGGCCGCGGAGCGTACCAGAGGGTATCCGAAGCGGTAGAACCAGGTGTTGGGACCGGTGTGCACGATGAAACTCCCACCGGGGCGCAGCACGCGCTGGACTTCCTTGAGGGTGGCCTCGATCTCGTAGGGATGGAGATGCTCGTAGACGTCGATGAGAAAGACCGCGTCGAAGGAACCGTCGGGAAAGTCCAGCCCCTTCGCGTCGGCCAGGCGAAATTCCGCCCTGGCGCGGGCCTGCTCGTTCAGCAGTGAGCGACGCTCCTCGGATAGCTCGATGGCCGCGGGGGAATAATCTATCCCCACCGCCCGGGCTCCCCGCCGCGCCGCCTCGCAGACCAGTTCCCCCCTGCCGCAGCCGATATCCAGGATCCACCGGCCGGTGATATCCCCGGCCAGGCGCAGGGCTTCCCGTATGCGGTCGGGTATCTTTTCCGGACCCTCGGCGAAGAGGTGATAGCCCTCGCAGTCGGTGGTGAAATACTCGCGCGTATAGAGGTCCGGAGGCACGGGATCCGGACGTCGCCGGCTTTGCTCTTTCACCCCTTACCGCCCTCCTCCGCAACGTGCCGGGTTCTCGTTCTTTCCCCCGGGCCTGCCGCCATCACCGGCCCGCGGGGCCGTGGTCCGGCGGCCGGCATGTCGCATACCCTCTCTATTTACCATTTTATGGCATTCAACGCATGTATTCCTCGAACCATGCGAACATCAGTTCCCAGACCTCCAGTCTCCCGGCCGGGTCGTTCACGCAATGGGCTTCCTGGGGATAGATCTTGATCTCCACCGTCTTTCCCGCCGCCTTCAGGGCCTCGTAGAGTCGGTAGGCCTGGTCCACCGGGCACAAGGGGTCCTTGGCGCCGTGAATGATGAGCGTGGCGGCGTGCATGTCGTTCACGTAGTTAAGGGCGGATCGCACCGCGTATTCCTGCGGGACCTCCTCCGGGGTCCCGCCCACCATGGGAACGAACTGGTCCAGGAGCGCCCTCACGTTGGGATCCGACGATTCCCGGGCATTGCGGTAGAGGTCCGCGGCGTCGTAGAAGCCCGCCTCGGCCACCACCGCCTTGACCCGCGGGTCCCTTTCCGCGGCCAGCACGGCTATGGCCGCGCCGTGGCTCTGTCCGTACATCGCCACCTTGCCTCCGCTGAGGAGGCCCCGGGATTCCAGGTAATCCAGGGCGGCTATGACGTCGTCCACCTCACCCTTGGCCCCCTCGTGCCGGCCCTGGGACTCGCCGCTACCCCGGTAATCGGGGTTGAAGACCAGGTATCCACGGTCGCGGATGAGGAGGGCCACATCGGCGAAGTCGCCCGCGGTCCCGAAGCCGGCGTGGTTCACGATGACCGTGGGCCAGGGCCCATCCCCTTCGGGGGGGCGGAAGAGCAGCCCGGACACGGTCAACCCCCCACTGCTGGGATAAAAAACCCGTTCGGCCACCAGCTTCAGGGTGGGCAGGATGCTGTATACCTCGTCGATGAGGCGGTCGGCGCGCCCGAAGTCACCCTGGTTGTAGGCCTCCAGGGCCTCCATCCACTTGGAGCGTGCCGGGCGTACGTCGTATCCCTGGTTGGCCTTCTGGCTGATCTCGTTGGCCGCTGCCAGGCCGCGCACGGTGACCGTGGCCTGGTCGATGATGCGGGTGACCGAGCATCCGCATCCCGCGTTCAAAAGGGCAATCCCCAGGATGATGAGGGATGCCGTGACGGCCCGCAGGCGATTTCCCAGGCGCATTTATCCCGCTCCTCCGCTTCTTCTCGAGCCGCGAAGGGCCTCGGGGTCGGCAAACGGCCCCGTATCACCACCATCGGGCGGGCTCGAGACCCGGGTCCCGCCCCCCACACCGAAGCCCATCCCCGGCCTCTTGCCCCCCGGGCTTCCGGATATCCTCCCCGCGGCCCGGCGGCTTTGCCGCTTCCTTTACGACTCGTCGCGTCCGAAGGTCACACGCCCTTGAGAGCGGCTCGCACCCCGGAAAGTTCCCGGAGCGCTTCCCCTTTCCCGGTAAAAGCCTCCCAAGGAAGTTCTGGATCTCGAATCTTCCCGGGCCATAAAAAATTTTAGTACTTTAGCCGGGGATTATCCCACTCGATCCCCGCGGGACAGCCACCGGTAATCCGGACCCGCCTTTCATCCCGCCTCCCCGACGGTCAGAAGGCGGTTCAATTCCCTCAACCGCCTGGGGCTGAAGGCCCCCGTGAGCGTTCCGATGCCCAGGTATAGGGCGACAAGGGCGAAGCATATGAGCAGGGAATACCACAGGGAGGCCAGGAAGGTCTCCCTCCAGGCGGCGAGGGCGAAATAGAGGGCGAAGCCCGCTCCGTAGAGAACGGCCATGACCAGGAGGGGCGGGGCCGCGAAACGCAGGGGATTAAGGGGATGGCCGAGGTCTCTGGAGAGCAAGCGGGCCAGGATGCAGAAGACCAGGAACTCGCTGGCCAGGACGGTGGCTGCGGCTCCGGTATATCCCCACAAAGGTATGGTCACCAGGTCCAGCACGCCCTTGATGGCCAGGGAGGCCGTCACCACCTTGGTTAGCTCCCGCTGGCGGTTGATGACCACGAAGAAGGGGAAGCTGATGGCGGTCATGAAGGTGAAATTCATGGCCCCCATGGTCAGCCAGGTGGCGTGCCAGGCCCGAATGAAATCATGTTTCTGCAGCACCAGCACGGGGCGGGCCAGGAAGGGGACGGTTACGGCCAGGAAGGCTATGGAAAGCCAGGCGTAACCCAGGAGGTGCTCCCATATTTCCCCGAGCCTCTCGGGATGCCTTCCCCCCACCTTGGAAATGCTCGGAAGGACCGCCATGTTCACGGCCAGGGTGAGGAAGACGAAGGCCTTGGCGAACATCCCGGCGGCCCCGTAAAGACCGACCTCGGCATCGCCTCGGAACCACGAGAGTATGGGTATGTCCATGCCCGCGTAAACGGTAACCCCGGCAGCCACCACCGCCAGTGGCCAGGCGCCGGAAAGGAGGTATCGCCATAAAGGCTTCTCCACCACCAGGAAGCCCAGTCGGAAATCCGGTTCTCCACGCGGAGGCGGTTGCGGAGGACGGGATACGGCTCCCTCCTCCGTTCCGGTGTCCCGGCCCGGCAGGTCTGCGGTGCCGTCCGCACCCCCCATGAGCTCGGCGTAGGCGTAATCCGCGAGTAATGCTTCCGAGGCCGCCTCTCCCACCTCCTTGGCGGGCCTTACCAGGGCTTCCATCGCCGCCGCCCCTCCCCCCTCCGCGATGGCCAACCGGCGCCGCAGGCGTCGGTAGAGGGGATAGAGATGCAGGATGGAGTAGACGTAGGTGAGCAGGTACACCAGGACCAGCAGCACCAGGACGTGCGGGAAACCGGCGGTCACCAGCCATATGGAAAGACCCACTTTCATGATCCCCATCACCAGGTAGACCGCGGCCACGAGGACCAATTTCTCCATGGCGATGAAGTTCTCGGCCAGGGAGTTGGAAAGGGGTTGCTCGACCAGGAGGCAGAAGGCGATGGTGAACACCACCCAGAACTTTTCCCCGGCACCGGCCGTGGAACCCTGCGCGGCGAAGCTCACCAGGTTGGTCAGCATGAGCAGGAGGAAGGCCAGTAAACCCAGCAAGAGGCGGAGCGAGACGATGTTGGCGAAATAGCGGTGCATTCGCGAGGGCTCCTGGGATATGTCCCTTATGGAAATATTTCCCAAGCCGAAATCCGGCAGGACCTGGAAGATGGTGTAGAGCGCGAAGGCGTAGTTGTAAATGCCGGCCTTCTCCGGTCCCAGGTTGCGGTTGATGACGATGGCTAAAAGAAAAGTGAGTCCCGAGGTGACCACCCTGGCCCCCACCAGGGCCGCCGTGTTCTTGGTAAGCCTTCCCACACGTTCCATGTCGCGTCTTTCCCGGCCTCTTGTTCCCCTTTCCCAACCGCAGGGAAGGAAAAAGGCCCGTCTTCCCCTGTCGCCTTTTACTCGTTTGCTGCGGGTCCTTCCCGCCACGGGATTACCGGGCCTCCGACTGCGGCGTTGCCCTTATTCCCAGTCTACCTCCTCCTCGGGTTCCTCCCCCTCACGGTCACCTACCGCGGTTTCCGCGCTTTCGGTTTCCCTTGCCTCGGGATTACCCCGTTGGAGGCGTAGGCGCCTCTTCTCCTTGCGTTTCGGCTCCCCCGGGGATTCCGCCGCCACTTGCGGTGCGGAGGTCGGCTCTTCCCCCCTCGATGCGGAAACAGGCCACCTCCCCGCGGAAAACCTGGCCCCCGCGGCGAGAAGCATCTCCTGGAGGTGTCGGCGGGCTTCCGCCTCGTCCATGTGGACGAATTCCCCTTCCCGCCTAATCATGCGGATGATGGCCTCGGTGATTTTTACCGTGTCCTCCTCGCCGATGCGGTAGCGGCGGAGAAAGGCGCGGTAGTACGCGGTGATGGCCAAGGAAGCCGACTCTCTCACGTCCTCCTTCTCGGAATTGAGGGCGCGCAGCCAGTTCTTGGGGATGGGGGCACCCGCCTCGCCCAAGCGCGCGAATTCCTCCGCGACCCTCTCGTCCGGCGCGCCGGGCTCCTCCGCCGTGAGATCCCGCGAAGCCGATTCCGGGGATGACGTTGTTGCGGTTCGTCCACCGCCTTCCCGTTCCAGGGCCTGTACGGGCGCCGTTTCCTTGCGCCGGTGGGCCGTACCGCGGACCGCGGTATCCCCGGCAAATCGCGGCTTCCGCGAGGGCGATTTCCTCTCGCCGCGCGGGAGAGACCGTTCGGCCGCCGCCCCGGGCTCGGCTCGCTCCGCCTTTTCCCTCCCCTTTACCTTGAAGTTGGCCAGGGCCACGCCGATGGGAACTACTCCCAGGAGGCGCAGGTTGTGCATGGCTTCCCCGGCCACCACCCGGGTGCAGAGGCCCACGTCGATGACCACCAGGCAGGATCGCGCCTGGGCCGCCACCACGGCTCCGTCCATGGAACCCACCAGGGGAGGAGCATAAAGCACCACTTGGTCGTACAGCTCTTCCAGTTCCCGCAAGCCCTCGGAGAAGGAGGTCAGCGAGAGGAGATCGGAGGAGTTCTCGCAGCGCTCGCCCGCCGCCAGGAAGGAGAGATTGGCTATACCCGTCGCCCGGATGTTCTTCTTGAGATCTCCATCCCCCTTGAGCGCCTCCGCCAGGCCGGGCCTGTTCCGGGCGTCGAGCAGCCGGCTTAAAGCCCCCTCGCGGAGGTCGCAGTCGATGAGGAGGGTGTCCCTCTCGGTGTAGGCGATGCTCGCCGCCAGGTTGGCGGCCACGGCCGGCGCGGCCTCGAAGGGGATGGCCGGCACGGCGAGGATGGAACGCGGAGGTTCGCCCTTGCGGGTGAGCAGGATTCCCGAGCGCAGCTCGGAATAGGCCTCCCAGGTGGGGGAACCCTCGCCGAAAAAGGGGAGCAGCTTCAGCGCCCGCTCCCTTTTGGCCCGGGGAATTATCCCCAGGACGGGAAGCCCCAGGAGCTCCTCCGCTTCCCTGGGGGAGCGGAAGTGGGGATCAAAGAACTCGATGATCACCGCCAGCCCTATTCCAAGGAGAAGCCCCACGAAAACGCCCAAGCCCAGGTAAGCGGCGGGCTTGGGTTGGGTGGGCTTGGGAGGGGGCACGGCACGGTTGGTGAAGACCATGCTCCCGTTGAGCAGGAGGGTCTTGAAGCTCTCGTCGTAGAACTCGTTGGCCTCGCTGCGCAGGGTCTTGAGGACCAGCACCTCGCCCCAGGCGTTGGCGATGTCCGCCACCCGGGTGGGACTCCCGTCGGTGAAGGTGATCCTGACCGAGGTGGAATTGGCCTCCGGCACGGCGCTGACTTTCTTGAGCAGTTCCTCGGGGGCGATGTCCATGCCCTCCTGAGAGAGGCGCTTGCTCACCGCCTCGGCAACCCCCAGCCCCTCGGTGAAATTGGCTATGGAGGGCATGAGAGCCACGTATGCGGTCTGGGTAAGGGCGTCGGGGAGCTTGGTGGTGGGGTTGATGGGGGCGGTGGCGGAGACGGCGATCTCCACCTTGTAGACCGGGCTCTGCACCTTGGTGACCACGGCCGCCACCAGGAGGGCCAGGAGGAGGACGGCCGCGATCATCCACCAACGCTTGCTTATGGCCAGGCCCACGTCCCTGAGTTTCATGTTTCCGCCTTCCCCTTACCGCTCGCCCCGTCCGGCGGAAAAACCGCTCCCCGGGCCGCCGAACGGTCCACACGTGGTAATATCGGTATCCACGCCCCTTTCTTTATCGGGTTCATTATAGCAATGTGCGGGGAGCGGTTTCCCCATGCGACGGCCAGGGAGCGGTGCTCCCGGTGTGAAATCGCGCCTGGGAATCCAGCCGGTGGACCAAGGCAACGCGTCGAGTTTTACCGGCACGGGGTAGGCGCTTTCCCTGGGGGCGAGGGGATGGAGGGGGGAAGGGCGGGCATCGCGCCCGGGGTAGGCGGCTTCGCCCCCGGCGCGCCCTTCATCCGAGGCTCATGATTCCGGGCCCGCTGACGATATTCTCATTGCGGCCTTTTGCCGCGCGAGCGGCGACCTGGAATCTGGACAGGCCGGCGGGGTGACGGCGGACGGTCGGCAAGGGGGCGACATCCTGCGGCTTTGGGCTCCCAAGGGCGTCCGCATAAGGATGTTTGGTGCCCGGAGGCGGTCCCCGGGAACGGGAAGGCAACCGCGTGATCTTATAATCTTGTTCGTAGGACATCCCGATCCGGGGTACGG
The DNA here is from genome assembly GCA_014360685.1 of Actinomycetota bacterium. Classification (GTDB taxonomy): domain Bacteria; phylum Actinomycetota; class Geothermincolia; order Geothermincolales; family RBG-13-55-18; genus Solincola_A. The sequence continues at coordinate 140,962 of JACIXB010000017.1, forward strand.
CGCCCCGGGGAACCGGGATCGGCTCGCAGGGTGGTGAACGGCGGTCGGCGAAAGGAGCGATGGCCATGGACTTTGAGCTCTGGATGAAGGCGGCACGGGGATATTTCTTCCTGGGGAGAAACCTGTTGGCGGGGAAGGTCACCAACAAGGTGCTCGACCTCTTGGCCTTTCTCGATTACCGCCTTCTCATGATCCTCTCCATGTGGCACCCCGACCACGCCGCCCGTATCAAGCTGCTCCGCAAGCGGGGGGTGCGGATCTCGGAGAAGGCCTGGGTAGACCTGGGGGTATGGATCGAGATGACCACTCCCCAGCACGTGGTCATCGAGGATTACGCCAAGATAGCCTTCGGGGCCGTCATCTTCGCCCACGACGCGGCGGTGAACTCCGTGGCCGATCTTCCCATGCGCGTCCAGGAGACCCGCATCGGGTACAACTCGGCCATAGGGGCGCGCTCCATCATCATGCCCGGCGTGACGGTGGGCGAGCACTGCGGGGTGCTCCCGGGATCGGTGGTGACCAAGGACGTTCCGGACCATACCGTGTGGGGCGGTGTCCCGGCGGTGCAGATGTTCACCTCCGAGGAACTGGGCCTGGCCTGGCAGGCGGACGTCCTGGCCCATCCGGAGAAGTACTACGACCATCCCAACGTGGCCCGGGCGCCCTCCACGCCCTTCGACCATCTCTTGACCTGGAGGGATTCGGGGGTCAAGGTTAGGGACTGGATGGAGTTGCGCACCGGCACCCCCTTTGACTACATCATAGAGTTCAAGCAGCGGAGGAAAGAGCGGGGGGACTGAAACGCGCCTCCCCGTGCAGGGTCAGGGATTCCGGCAACAGGAAAAGGGCGGGAGGGCCGGAGTCCCGGCCTACCCGGGGCCCTTCGCCGCATGCCGATCACGGTCGGGGAGGGCGCTGGGTACGGACGGAGGGCCAGTGGAGGTAGGTGGCCGGGAAAGAAAGGCGGAGTCGGGAAAGGTGTTTCGAGCCCGCGCCTAGCGGACCCCTGCAGGAAAGGGATGCCATGTACGACGAGGAATATTACCGTTACCGGGAATCCACCCGGGATTTCCGCGTGGAGGCGGGGTTATTGTACCGGCTGCTGCAGCCCGAGCCGGACAGCGGCATCCTGGAGGTGGGATGCGGCGGCGGGGCTTTCCTGGCCTTCCTGGAGGGGAGGGGGCACCGCGCGGTGGGGGTGGACCTGCTCGAGGAAGCGGTGCGCCTGGCCCGCCGCAAGGCGCCCCGCAGCACGGTCCTTCGCGCTGACGCCTCTCGCCTTCCCTTCCCGGATCACTCCTTCGACCGCCTGGTGAGCCACCACCTGGTGGAGCACCTGGAGGACCTGCGGGGAGCCCTGCTGGAGTGGAGGAGGGTGCTCAAGCCGGGAGGGATAATGGTGTTGTGCACCCCCAACCGGCTCTATCCCAGCCCCCGCATCTTCGATGACCCCGGTCACGTGCGCCTCTACGGCCGGAAGGAGCTCGAGGATGTGGTAGCGGGTTGCGGGTTCCGGGTGAAGGAGTCCTGCACCGTCTTCCCGCACCTGCTGCGGGACCGGTTGAGCGTGGCGCTGGGCGTACCTCTCTACCGCCTCTTTTACCGCCTGCCGCGCTTCCGGGAACGGGGCCGAAGCCTCTTTCTTTCCGCCGTAAGGGAGTGAGTCGGGGGATGGAAACCTGCAGGCTCTTGGTGGTCAACCACGCCGTGGAGACGGGAGGGGCGGAACGCGTCCTCATCGACTTCCTGCGACACCTGGACCGGAGCCGCTTCGAGCCCGGGCTGGCCGTTCCCTGCCACGGCCCCCTGGTGGAGGAGGCCGAGAGCCTAGGCGTCCGCGTGCACCTGGGATTTCCTTCCAGGAGGCTGCTGGGCATAAGGAGGAAGTCGCTGGGGAATGACCGGTGGGCCATGGCCGCCTACCCCTTCGATTTCCTGGCCACCGTCCTGCGGCTGGCCCTGCTCATCCGCCGGGAGGGCTATCACCTGGTGCTCACCAACAGCGCCAAGGCGGACATCTACGGGAGCCTGGCCGGATGGCTGGCGCGGCGTCCGGTGGCCTGGAGGTTTCACGACCTGGCCTACCCGGAGACCTTCAGCCGTTTTAACCTCTGGCTGTTGAGGACCTTCGCCACCCTCTTCTCCCGCCGCGTGCTGGCCATCTCCGGCGCCGTGCGGGAGGCGCTCCTGGCCCTGGGGGTGCCGGGAGAGAAGGTGGCGGTGGTTTACAACGGTGTGGAGCGGCGCGAGGGCGTCGGCGAGATGCGCCGGCGGGCGAGGAATGAATGGGGGCTCCCCGACGACCTGCCGGCGGTGGGCCTGGTGGGCAGGCTGGTGGAATGGAAGGGCCCCGACGTCTTCCTCCGCGCCGCGGCGCGGGTGGCGGAATCCTTCCCGGATGCCAGGTTCTTCCTGGTGGGGGACGCCGTTTTCGGAAGGGAGGATTACCCGGGGGAGCTCCGGGAGCTGAGCCGCTCCCTGGGCCTCGGGGAGAGGGTGGTGTTCACGGGTTTCCTCAAGGACCCGCTGCCGGCTATGGCCGCCCTGGACTGCCTGGTGCACGCCTCCGTGGAGCCGGAGCCCCTGGGGATGGTCATCCTGGAGGCCATGTCCCTCGGCCTGCCGGTGGTGGCCACGCGGGGGGGCGGGGTCCCGGAGGTGGTGGAGGAGGGCGTAACCGGCTTGCTGGTCCCCCCGGGGAACGCGGAGGAACTGGCCCGGGCGATATGCTGGATGCTCTCCCATCCGCGGGAGAGGAAAGAGATGGGGGAGAGGGGGAGGAAACGGGTCGGGGAGGCCTTCGAAGCAGGATCGCGCTGCCGGGAGATGGAGGAAGAGCTCCTGGCCCTCCTCAGCCGCGGCGCAAAAAGGCGGCGAAGGGCCGAAGGGCATGTTGTCGCGCCTGAAGGGGCCGGGCAAGGGGACCGGCCTCCGTGGACCGGCCTTTACCGGAGGTGATGAGCGGGCATGGTAGTGGGCGTCGAGGGTAGGACGTTGCAGGGTCGGCGCTACGGGGTGGCCAGGTACCTGATCAACCTCCTGCGGGAGCTCGTCTCCCTGGAGGGGGAGGAGGAATACGTGGTCTACCTTTCCCGGCCCATAGGACCCCTGCCCTTCGCCTCCCCCCGTCTGCGGGAGAGGATCCTTGCCCGCGCCCCCGGCCTCACCTGGAGGCATCTCCGCCTGCCGTTGGCCATGCGCCGGGAGGGGGTCGACCTGCACTTCTCCCCCTCCTATTTCCTGCCCCTGGTCAAGGTGTGCCCGGCGGTGGTCACGGTCCACGACCTGACCTTCAAGGCCCACCCGGAATGGTTCGCCGCCGACCGGCGCTTCCTTTTCGACGACCTCTTCTGGAGGGAAGTCAGGCGGGCGGAGCGCATCATCACCGTGAGCGAGCATTCCAAGCGGGACATCGTGGAGTTCCTGGGCGTGGATCCTCAAAGGGTGGCGGTAATCCCCCTGGCGCCCGACCCGGGCTTCCGGCCCCTGGACGACGAGCGGGCCCTGGCCGCGGTGCGGGAGAGGTACGGGTTGAGGCCCGGTTTCCTGTTCACCGCGGGCTCCATCCACACCCGTCGAAATCTGGAGCGGCTCATTGAGGCCGCCTCCATGGCCGAGGCGGAACTGGGAAGGGAATTGCAGGTCCTCATCCTGGGAACGCCCGCCCCCTTCACTCCCCCGGTGGACATCCAGGGTACGGCACGTCGTTGCGGCATGGAGGGTAGGGTCGTCCACCTGGAATACGTGACCGAGGAGGATCTGTTGCGCCTTTACAACGCCTGCGGCCTCTTCGTCTACCCCTCCCTTTACGAGGGTTTCGGCCTGCCCGTGGTGGAGGCCATGGCCTGCGGGGCGCCCGTGGCCTGCTCCCGGGCCACCTCCATTCCCGAGGTGGCCGGGGAGGCGGCGGTCTACTTCGACCCCCTGGACGTGGAGGACATGGCCCGGGTGCTGGTCTCCCTCCTCTCCGACCCCAGGGAGCTGGAGAGGCTTGCCCGGGCCGGGCCGAGGAGGGCGGCGGAATTCTCCTGGCGGAGGACGGCGGAGGAGACGCTGCGGGTCTTCCGGGAGGTGGCGGGATGAGCGATGTTCAGACCCCTAAAAATGGGACCGAAAAAGAGAATGAGATGGGTGAAAAGGCGGCGCTGCGAGGTGGATCGGGCATGCAGGGACGGGAGATGGAGGGAGAATACCGGCCCCGGGTGAGCGCGGTGATACCCAACTGGCACCGCAAGGACGACCTCCGGGAGGCGCTCCTGGCCATCAAGGCCCAGACCTACCCGGTGGAGGAGATCATCGTGGTGGACAATAATTCCCGGGACGGCACCCGGGAGATGATCAAGGAGGAGTTCCCGGAGGTGATGTTCATCCAGTCTCCCCACAACATCGTCATCCAGGCCCTGAACATCGGGGCCAAGACGGCCTCCGGGGACCTCATCCTGCACCAGGACAACGACGGGGTGCTGGAGCCGGACGCCCTGGAGCGCATGGTGCGGGTCATGGCCTCCGATCCCCGCATCGCCGTGGTGCACTGCAAGAACCTATACTACGATACCGGGGAGGTGTTCGATCCCCTGCGCTGGTTCACCCCCGAGGAGCACGCCTCGGAGGGGGTGTTCGACGTACCCACCTTCCACGGGAACGGCGCCCTGATGCGGCGGGACGTCCTGGAGGAGATCGATTACATCGAGCCGGAGATACTCCTTTACCAGTTCGAACGCAACATCTCCGCCAAGGCCATCGACCGCGGCTACCGCATCGTCTACCACCCCGCCGCCGTCATCCGGCACAAGATATCCCGCGAGGTGCGCGACCCGGGACACCGCCTGTACATCACCATGACCGGCGGCTGGTGGTACCTGGCCCGCTTCTATCCCGCCCGCTCGGCATGGAAGAAATCCTTCCATTATTTGGTATTTTTCGTCCTCTACTCCGTGAAACACCGCACCTTCCGCAGTTTCTTCCGCGGGATCTTCGACACCCTCCTGGGTCTGCCTCATGTCCTGAGGGAGAGGAGGGTTTTGAAGCCGGAAACGGTGCGGTTCCTGGAGAGCAGGCCCTACGAGACGGCGATGATAAAATACGGTTCCCTGGACACGGTGCGCAAATGGGTCCGGAAGCGCCTGGGAGGCGGGAGAGGAAAGTGACCGGAAGGGGGGATCGTGCATGTCCGGAGACGGAAAGGCGCATTTCCTGGACGACCTGAGGCTGGCCCTGAAGCGCAAGGGGCTGGGGGGCATGGTGCGCGATGTCCTGCTGCACCCGGGAAACCAGGCCATCGCCCTCTACCGCATCTACCGCTGGTTCTACCTCAAGGGATGGGTGACCCTGGCCTTCCTGGGGTACCGGCTGAATTATTTCCTCTGTGGTGTGGAGATCCATCCCGACGCCGACATAGGGCCGGATTTCCACCTCGACCACCCCATAAGCGTGCTCATCGGCCGGGGCACGCGCATCGGGCGCGGCGTGCGCATCTATTCCCACGTGGCCGTGGGAGCGGTGGGGTTGCCGGAGGAGAACCCCTTCATGGACATCCGCGACTACGTGCAGATCTACCACGGGGCCATGGTGGGGGGAAGCGCCGTCATCGGCGAGTATGCCCAGATTGGCCTCAACGCGGTGGTCTGGAACCAGGACGTGCCCCCCTACTCGGTGGTGGTGGGCAACCCCGGCAGGGTGATAAAGGTGGAAGGGCGGCGGGTCAACCCCGAGGATTATGTGGGGTACAAGTACGACCCTTCCCATTTCCACGGACCCCCCCCGGAGCACGACCCGGACAAGGAACCGGAGAGGAGCGAATCCTGGATAGACCCCAGGACCTACCGCAAGGCCAGCCCCGGGAGCGAATCATGAGCCCACGGGGTATGCCGGTCTCCCGGTATGCCTCTCAAGCGTTTTGACGGAGGCTCCGATGGGAGCGTAATCCGAACGACAACCGGAACGTTCCGCTATCGGAAAGGGTGGCCTTTCCGGTACCCAGAGCCCGGGCGCCGAAGCATCCCCGACATTTCGGCATCGCCGGCCGCGGCCCCCTCCGGGGGGAGAGGGGGCGGGGGTGGATGCGCCCCTCGCTCTTGGGAAGGGGTCCGCTTCCCTCGCCGGCACCCTTTTCGCCGTCGCCGGCCCCGGCCGGCGGGACCAGCCTCACGGGGCATACCCGACCTCTCGACGGACCTCTCCCTTGCTGTCCATGTCCGCGTCGGGACCCTTGAACCCCGCGCAGCGGAAGATGTAGAACTCACGCTCCCCCCCGGAGCAGGGCAAGCGAAGAACCAGGGGGTCGCTCACCTCTGCGAAGTAGGGGGCGAGCTTGCGTTCCCAGAAAGAAGCCGGCGTCTGGAAGCCGTCGGGGTTATCCCTCTCGTCCACGAAGAGGAAGTCCCTGCCCACCAGGCGGTCCAGGGGGATCCAGGGGGAGTAGTTGCTGTTGTCGCACATGACCTCGTTCTCGTAGACCAGGAAGGCGATGGTGTAATCCAGGTCACCTCGGCGGTTATGGTAGGCGATCTCGCTGGAGATGAAGTAGTAAGGGGAGGCCACTACCGGCGGTGCACCTTCCGCTCCGCCGTCCTGCGAGGCCAGGGTCTCCACGGCGTCGGCCACCTCCTCCCACCCGTTGTGGACCGAGGCGCCGCTCGCGCCGAGGTAGACGGCGAGGAGGGTGATGATGAGGCAGGGGGCAAGGAAAAGCCCCCCGTAGACGGCCGCCCGGAGGCGGCGCCGACGCGGAGAGGGGTTTTCTCCCCAAAGTTCCGAGGCGGAGGCCATGGCCAGGACGAGGGCGAAGAAGTGAGAGGAGAAACCCCATCGGGGCGGACCTCCCGTGAGGGTGAAGAAGAGGATGCCGGGAAAAGCCAGCCAGAAAAGAAAAAGGAGCTGCGGCTTGTTCCTCTTGAAGCCGAGGTAACCCCCGCATGCCAGCCCGAAGAGGCTGAAGAGGTAGACGAAGGGCGAGAGGGCAAGGGCTTCCCAGCCCACGTGCTTGGCCGACTTGGCCAGGTAATCCCCGAGGCCGGAATGGAGAAATCCTGGCCTGCTGGTCAGTTGGTAGATTATGGGTTCAAAGCGGTGATAGGCGTACCAGGCCAAGGTGGGGGCCATGACGGCCAAGGCCAGGAGCAGGGCCAGGTAGGGCTCTTTTCTCTTGAGCCTCTCCCTGAACCGGGGAGAGAAGAGCAGGAAAAGCGTGAGCCCCAGGAGGAAGAGGGCGGATTGCAGCTTGGAGAGGAGCATGAGGCCGGCCGCCAGGCCGGCCAGGTACCAGTACTTTTTTTCATCCGCGAACAAGGCCCGACGGGCGAATATGGCGAACAGGAGGGCGAAGAAGATCATTGGGGTATCCACTACCACCATGGTTATCCAGTAATTAGTAAAAGGCAGGGCGGCCAAGAGCAGGACGGTGAAGAAGGACCACCGCTCGTCCAGGCCCGTCTCCCGGCACAAGAGGTAGGCCAGGGCCAGGGAAGCCGTGGCCAGGAGCAGGTGAAGCATTCTCAACCCCCAGGTTCCTTCGCCGAAGACCAGGGTCCCGGCGCGGACGATCAGGGCGGTCAACGGAGGATGGAAGTAGTAGCCGGCGCTTAAGTGCTTGCTTTGCATCCACCAGTTGGCCTCGTCCACATGAATGCCGAGGAAGAAGCCCTTCAGGAGGTGCAGCAGGAAGAAACAAGCCAGGAGGGCGAGTAGCCTCTTCATCCACGGGTCACACCGGCAGCCGCCCCCCCACTTTCCGGGATCCGCGTCACGGAAGATTCTTAAAATTCTCCCCATTACCCCGAACCGCCCCGTTCCGGAGGTGAGACTTACTAGCAGTATATACGACACTACGCGGCTGGACATCAATCTGCCGCGGCGGGACGGTGGTCACCTACCCCGCGTGGGTCCGGGACGGCGTGACCCCTGAGGATGATGGTTATCGCCCCAAGGATTGTGGCGGCGATTGATTCCGACGCCGGGGTTTCACGCATCGTGCCCGGAGGCCTCCTGGACGCTTGCGGCGGTTCCAGCGCCCTCCGTATTATGAGTCCGGGCGGCGACCAAGCCGCCCGGACCCCCCCGACGGGACCCCCTTCAGCCCTATCCGGGTTGTCGTCATGCCGGTCCCTTGTCGGGTACCCCCAACCGCTTTCTCTCTCACCCTCTCAATAGGCCCCGTTCCCGGAGATCACCGCCTTGAAGGTGCGCAGGATGATCTTGATGTCCTGCCACAGGGACCAGGTCTCGATGTAGTACAGGTCCAGCTTGATCATCTCGTCGAAGGGCAGTTCGCTGCGCCCGCTGACCTGCCAGAGGCCGGTGATGCCCGGCTTCACGTTAAGCCTCTGGCGGTGCCAGTCCTTGTATTGGCTCACTTCTTCCTTTATATGCGGTCGTGGGCCTACCAGGCTCATCTGGCCGGCCAGGACGTTGAATATCTGCGGGAGCTCGTCTATGGAGAACTTGCGGATCCACTTGCCCACCCGGGTTACGCGGGGATCTTCCTTTTCCTTCCAGCACAACCATCCGAACTCGTTGCCCGGCTTCCCGTTCACCAGCTCGGCCTGCATCCTCTCCGCCCCATCCACCATGGAGCGGAACTTGAGGCAATCGAAGCATTTCCCGTCCTTTCCCACCCGCCGGTGGCGGAAGAAGACCGGTCCCGGCGAGTCCAACTTTATGGCTATGGCCGTGAGCAGGAGTATCGGCCAGATCACCAGCAGGATAGCCGTCCCCAGCACGTAATCCTCGAGCGCCTTGAGCGCCTTCTTGTAACCGTGAAGCCTCTTTTCGCGCAGGCGGATGAGGGGTATCCCCCCTATCTCGTTAACGGTTATCTCGTCGGTTATGACCTCGAAGAGGCGTGGGACTATGGAGCACTCCACTCCGGCGGCGTTGCACTTGGAGGCCAAGTCCAGGAGTTTCTCGGCGGGGGAGGTGTTGAAGGCGATGATGACCTTCTCCACCCGGAAATCACGGATCACGTTCTCCAGGCTGTCCAGGTTCCCCAGCACCCGGAGGTCCCGGAGTTCGGGTTCATCGAATTCCGCGAACAGGGGGTCGTCGTCCAGGAAGCCGATGGGGCGCAGCCCGAATCCCTGGTGCTTGATGAGCTTGCGGGCCACGCACTTCCCCACCTTGCCCGCCCCGATGACCAGGGTGTTGCGCATGACCACGTCCCCCCAGCCGAGAAGTGAGGCCAGGCCCTGGAGGAGGGTTCTGGCGGTGAAGAGGAAAAGGATGGAGAAGGTCCAGAAAAAGACCAGGAAACCCCTCGGCGTGGCCAGGGAATCGAGGAGGAAGGTGACGATGAGGGTGAACACCAGGTGGGCGTTGACCGACCCCACGATCCTGGGAATGCGGTCCAGGACCCGTATGCGCTGATAGGGGTCGTACATCCCGGAGGCCTTGAGAGCCATGAAGAGAACCGGCGAGGTCATAAGGAGGGTGAGGGCCACGAGCCCGAAAGAGACGGCGTTCTCCGGGGGGAACAGGCGGACCACCAGCGGGTACCGGAAACGCACCCAGTAAGACAGCAAGAGGGCCGCCCACATGGCCGAGGCGTCGCAGGCGAAGCGCGCCAGGATACGCACCGCGATTTCCAGGCGTCGCTGGGCGCGAGGACTTCGGATTTCCCTGCGCGCCTCGCGCAATATGGCTTGGAGTTCCTGATCGGATATCTCCTTCACCTGCGGGACGGCAACCCCCGTCTGGAGGGGTTTCTCCTCGATTTGCGGGTCCCGTTTTTTGACCAGCCGCCCTTCCAACGCTTACCTCCTTCCCATTGCCTCCCCCGAGGGCAGGCTCACCAGCCGCCCCCTCTTTTCGCGAGCCGTCGATTCTTCCCGGAAACGCTCCCAGGCATCCCTCACCAATGTGGAAAACTTTTCCTTGAACACCGAGACGTCGAAGCGCTGGGCGTGCCGCCTTATACTCCGGGGGTCGAAGTCCCCGGGATCGAAATTCCTGACCGCTTCCGCCAGCGATTCCGGATCCTGGCGGTCGAAGAAAAGGCCCGTCTCGCCCTCCATTACCGTTTCCAGGGCTCCCCCGGCCCGGTAGGCGATGACCGGTCTTCCCGCGGCCATGGCCTCCAGTGGGACTATGCCGAAGTCCTCTTCCTGGGGGAATACCAGGGCCAGGCAGTGGGAATAGAGCTCCGCGAGCTCCGCGTCACTCACCCGGCCCAGGAATTCCACGTTGGGCCGGGCCATGCGGCGCAGGGAATCCATCTCCGAGCCGGTGCCGGCGATCTTCAGGGGCAGGCCCAAGCGGTTGAAGGCCTCCACGGCCAGGTCGGCGCGCTTGTAAGGTATGAGGCGTCCCACCACCAAAAAGTAGTCCTCCACGCGTTCCGAGGGGCGTAGCCAGGAGGTGTCCACGGGAGGATGGATGATCTCTGCCTCTTTCCCGTAGTACTTGCGTATGCGTCGCGCCACGTGTTCGCTGATGGCCACGAAGAGGTCCACGCGGTCGGCGGCGCAGCGGTCCCACAAGCGCAGGTAGTTGGCCATGTAAGGAAGTACGGCCCTGACCAGGGGGTTGAGGGCGCCGAAACGCGGGTTGGCGAGGTAGTGATGGTATCCGCTCCAGTAGTAGCGGATGGGGGTGTAACAGTAGCAAATGTGCAGCGTTTCCGGCCTGGTGATGACCCCCTTGGCCTCGGCGTGGCTGGAGGATATGACCACGTCATACCCGGAGAGGTCGAAGCTCTCGAAGGCCACCGTGCGCAGCCAAGGAAAGGCTTGGTGCTTTTTTCTCGCCCCCGGCACCTTTTGGAGGAAGGAGGTGCGTACGTCGGCGTTGCGCAGGGTGGGGAATTCCTCGGGCACGAAGACCGAGGTATAGATGGGGGCTTCGGGGAAGATCTCGTGAAGGGTCAAGAGCACCCTTTCCGAGCCCGCCAGGTTAGTCAGCCAGTCGTGCACCAGGGCTGTCCTCATCGCTGCCTCTCGCCCCGCCGGTCCGCATGTGGAACCGGTAGTTGTTTCCCCGGAATATCTATCCCGTACTTCCCGCTGCCTCCATCCGTCTCATCTCGGCACGCGGCCCTTGCCCATCACGCCATGGGAGCCTGGGTGGTTGGAAGGTAAAACCTGGGGAACTCTTTTGGGATACAAGAGAAGAACAATATGATTATTGATCTTCGCCCGTGAGATGATCCTTTGCACCCCGGTTTTTGCTCTCCCACACCCCCAGTCCGCAACGATTCCTAAAAGGCGAATCTATATTCTACGTGGCCGGGCTCAAGCCGTTCCTTCCACGCATCCCCGGCCTCAAGCTCCTTGTCCGACGTATTTTTTTATACCCCCTATACAATTCCTTAAACCATGTCCACCTTCGGAACCGTCCCTTCACGAAATTTATAATATTAGAATCAGGCCGCTCCTAAGTTACTCGGATGTAAATGTAACATAATTTTCAAGGGAAAGTAACATTTACAGCCTCTCCGTAACAACTTCGTAACATTAGGGCCCCCATGCGGGAGGCACCGCCGCCTGTCTTCGCCTGTCTCGAGCCGCCGAGGGCGGCCTGGACGTTGCCGGTACGAGGGCCGGCAGGACGCCGAAGCATGTCAGCTGATGCTCCGGCGCGAGGAGGCGGCATCGCCGAGAACCCGTTTTCCCGGGTCCGTTCCTTTACGTCGCCCATGAAGACGCGCCTTCGAGGCGCGGGCATGTCTCCGGGCGCTTTCGTGACCGGTTCTATGCTCAGGCGGCGACGGCGTTCCAGTGCCAGGGATACCGGGAGAGGAGGGGCAGCTTGCCCAGCGCCTCGTCCAGGGGTATGGCCAGGCGCTCCAGGGGGAACAGCCTCACGTTTCTCCCCAGGAGGTGGGAGAGCTCCGTGGAGGCGAAGAAAACGGCCGCCGAGAGGTATCCGGCCGGCTTCAGTTCCAGGCGGTGGAATCCCGCCTCCCGAAGGAGGCGGGAGAGGGCGGCGGCGGAGAAACCCTCGTTCAGGCGGTCGGCCTCGGAGACCGTCTCCGAGGCCTCCCGCGCCTTTCCGGTGAGGGACCGGGCGATCTTCAGCAGTATCTTTCCCACGGGGTATATGGTCCGGTTTTGCCAGTCGTTGGGCTCCGTCCCCAGGACCAGCACCCCCCCGGGGCGGATAACCCGGCGGGCCTCGCGGAGGGCCCTACCGGGGTCCGGGAGGTGGTGTAGGGAGGCCACCATCAGCATGCCGTCGAAGGATGCGTCGGCGAAAGGAAGGCGGGAAGCGTCGGCCAGGAGGTGCAGGGAACGGTCCCCGAAACCCTCCTCCCGGTGGAGGCGGCGCGCCTCGGCCAGTTGCCCCGGGGAAACGTCCGTCTCCACCAGTCGGTAGCCGGAGCGCAGGAGCTCCAGGCCGTCGTTGCCCAGCCCGCAACCCGTCTCCAGGATGAGGGATCCGGGGGGCAGGCGACGCAGGTCCTCCAGGAACCTGGCGTGGTAATGGCGGTAGAAGGGGCTTCCGCGCCAGGTGGCGTGCATGCGCAGGTAGAAGTCCACCTTCTCCGTGTAATGCTCCTTTTCCGAGGCCACCAGGGGGTGGGGGTCCGGCGGGAGGAGGTCGGGAAGGCCGTTCTCCTCGCCGAAGGTGGCCCCGCAGCCGAGGCAGGAGGCCTCGCCGGGCGAGATCTCCAGCCGGCCCCCGCAGGCGGGGCAGCGCAACGCCTCCGCCCAGGGAAGCAGGTCGGACCAGCTCCCGCTCATGCCCCCTTCTCCAGGAGTTCCCGGGCCTGGTCCCACCAGGTCCACAGCCCGAACCAGCTCATCCACTGCCCCGGGGCCATGCGGATGGTCTTCTCCCCCGCCCTGACCACCTCCCGCATGACCCTGGCCACCTCGGCCTTCTTTTCCGCCGCGGTGTCGCAGAAGATGGGCGGGAAGAAGACGATGCGGTTGTCGAAGACACCCTTTCCGCGCAGGAGACAGAAGGGCAGGATGGGGGCTCCGGTGTCGTAGGCGAAATAGCCGGCCCCCGCGGCCAGGGCGGCGGGCCGTCCGAAGAATTCCACCACCCCCGTGCCGGGCACGTCGAAGGTCAACCCGATCCTCTTGCCCCGGGAGAGGTGTTCCCGCACCTTGGGAATGATATCCTTCCCGGCCAGGAATACCGGCTCCTCCAGGTCGCATCCCAGGAACCCGGCGTAGAAGGCCAGGTGTTCAACGTAGCGGGGTACCGCGGTGTCCTCCGGCCGGTACATGATGGGGGTATAGGGTTTCCCCAGGCGGGCCATGACCGCGTGCACGATGGCTACGCCGCCTATGTGGGGTCCGATGAAGATGATTCCCTTTCCGGCCTCCTCCGCCCTGGCCAGGTTCTCCTTACCCTCCAAGCGCAGCTCCCGCATGTACCTTTCCCCGTACCGCCCCAGGGTGAAGATGTCCAGGATGGGGAGGAACACGGAGGCGCAGGCCTGACGGGCGATGCGGGTCACCTCCCTGCGGTTGGTTATTTCCGGAAGGGCGTCGGAGATCTTGGCCTCCAGTCGTCGGCGCATCCCGGGACGAAGGTACAGCAGGGCCGCGCCCATGGCCCGGAAGAGGGCGTAGAAAAGTCCGGGTGGGAAGACGTAGAAGAGCAGGCGGGTGAGGTGGAATAGCGCGGTCATGGACCATTCCACCGTCTTGAGGAACAGGGGAGACCTCTCCGTCCTTTTTTCCGCCATTCCCATTCCCCTTCGCGATCCGCATCCGGACGAGGAATAAGCTTAATTATAGACGCACGAGGGGGAAAAGATTAACCCCAAGGGGGATAACCCCTTTCTTCCTTTTTGGTTTGTTTTGTCAGGATGATAGGGTGGGTACCTTAAACTTTTTCAACCCTAAAAAGCGCCTACTGAAACGATACAGCTTCGGGAATCACCCCTTTTCCTGTATATCGGCTTGCTTTGCCGGGACGAGAGTTCCCTCACCCGGTCGGCCCGCGGAGCCATGCGGCTTTCTCAATAGGAGGGCAAGAGGGCCTGAATTTTTTCCGCGGCTTCCTGGATGAGGGCGTTGGCCTCGTCCACCAGGGAGAGATCACCGGTGGCGATGGCCTGGAGGTAGAGGTCGCAGGCCCTTATGTACATGTCGAAGATCTGCAGCGCTTCCTGACGCAGGGGTTCCAGCTCCGGGGGCAGGGGCATGGAGGCCACCTGGTTGCGGTAGTTAACCAGCGTGGACTTGATGCTCGAGACCTGCCCGGCCACCTCCATCCCGGAGATGATGTCCTGGCCCATGACCTCTATGTTTTGCTGCAGGGTGTTGAGGTCCTGGAAGGTCTGGGCGGGTATGGAGGTTTCCAGGGCCTGTAAACCCGTGGATTCCTGGAGCTCCTTCTCCTCGGCCGCCGCCGCCTCCCGTTCCTTCTTGATCTTCTCCTCGTGCTCCGGGCTGTACCGGTCGATGTATTCCACGCGGTAATTGGAGGCCTCGGAGGGACTCACCCAGGCGGTCTGGGTGTTGTCCTCCCAGACGTGGTTGTCGATGGGGTCGCGCACGATGGTCCCGTAGCGCACCAGGACCTTTTCCGGGGAAAGCACCATCCAGGCCACGGCTAAAAGTACAAGTGCGGCGACGATGGCCAGTGTCGTCCAGAGCAGGATCTTGCTCCTCCGGCCGAGGTTGGAATACCAGATGATGATGCGCCTCATCCTCGCCCCTCTCGTCTCTCCTTCCTTTGACCGCCCGGGGCTTCCACGGGTTCCGGATCCGCCCCCATGGGTGCCCTCCCGGTCAGCGTCGTAGGGGACGAATAAATGTTAACATCCGCCGCCTGGGTGTTGAAAGACGACCGGCTCCATTACGACGCGGTGAAGGACCGGCGTGGGAGAAGTGCCCGCTGGGGATCGCGCCATGGCTTTCGGGCGGTCCTTCCCCTAGGAAGCTCTCCCTCGGGGCGGGAGACGGATTCCCTTCCGGGAATGGGTCACTGGTGGCCATTCCGCATGTCCATGAAAGCCGCGGGTATCCAGCCGCCCGAGGCGGGAGGTCGTTTTCTGGAAGGCTTGGACGGGCGCTCCCCTTCGTGGCGGGGATGGATTCCGCTGAAAGGGAGCCGGGGTTCCTTCCCTCCTTCCCATCTCCGCCGATGGAATAGGGCGGTCTGACCGCAACGCGATGGCCGTAGGTTTGGGATGTAACCGGCGGCATCGGTCACCAAGGTTATTCCGGAGGGCGATCTGACCGCGCGCGATACCGCGAGGTTGGGGGGAAGATCTTCGTGGGTGAGGTGGGTCTTGGTATCATTACGTACGGGTAAAGCATTTTTTCACCGGTACTTGAGCCACGTCATGGTCGGCGAGGAAAAGGTGGGGTACATTCTCCCCTAAAGGAGGTCGAGAGGAGGTAGGAGATGCCCATATTCGAGTATCGTTGCCAGGAATGCGGGCAGCGTTTCGACGTTTTCTTCCGCCGCCCCGAGGACGCGGAGGAGGAAAGCCCGGCTTGCGGTAAGTGCGGCTCGAGGAAGGTACGCAAGCTCTTCTCCCTGGTGGGTTTGGGCGGCGTAAACCGCTCCGAACCGTCCGGCGGTTGCGGCACCCGCTCCACGTGAAGGCCGTGGTGAGGGTCCGGTCCGGACCCGCATGGATCCCGGAGAGGTAAGGGCGCTATCGACGTGACCAGCAAGGTTTTTCCGGGAAGGTTTGGATTTCGGGAAAGGAAGGCGGGATGGAGTGGCTGATACCTATCCTGGTTTTAGCATTGTGGCTGCTCTTGAGCGCCGTGGTCCTGCCCCGGTTGGGCGTGCCCACCTGAATGGCCTCCGCCTGCCGCGTGCGGCGCAAGGGGGCACCGGAGGGGGACAAGTCTCCGGGTAGGGAAGGGGGCAAGGCGGCCCGTTTTTGAACAGCTCCCGAGGATGCCGGGGAGGCGGCCGGCACCTCCAGGCGTTCCCATACTCCGAAGAGCCGCTCCTGAAGGCGGTCCGTTCTGCGGGCCGCCTTTTTAAGTGGCTCTTCTCCATAGAGTATGGGTAAAACGCTTAGTGTCTGATGCTCGACGGCAAGTCGGCATCTTAACTACCAGGCCTTTCCGGCCAGCGGCAAGAGCGATCATCATCACCGCCCACACTTCTGGGAAATGAGCCTTTAAAGTTAATCCCTGCCCGTTGAGTGGGGTTTGATTCAAGCCCCGCGCAACAGCGACTCCGCGGCGTCGATGCCGCTGCGCAGGGCGCCGTCCACGGAGGGCATGAAGAGGTACTCCCCGGCCAGGCGCAGGCCCTTGACCTCGCGGAGCCCCATCCGCTTCAACTCCTCCACGGCGCGGAGCATTCCCGGGGGAGAGAGGCATACCGCTTCCTCCCAGCGGTAGATCTCGGAGAACAGGGGTTCCGCGGGCATGGAGGGTATGAAGCGGCGGATCTCCTCCGCCAGGAGGGGGAATACCTCCGCGTCGGGGCGGGAATTCAACTCCCGGGCGTGCTTTCCGTAGGTGAAGCAGTGCACCATCCCGGCTCCCGGAGGGGCGTAGAGGGGGGATTTTATGGAGTTGTCGGTGAATCCGGCCATGGGGGACATGGCCCGCCGGGGCAGGCCCACGGCGTACCATCCCTCGGGAAGCAGCCGCTTCCTCAGGCCGAACATGACGTGGCAGCAGGCGCTGTAGCGCACCTTCCCCAGGACATTCCGCATCCCCTCCGGGAGATCGGGCATGAGGCGCAGGGCCTGGGTGGCGGTGGTGGCGCAGATCACCGCGTCGGCGTCCAGGAAACCCTCGCTGGTCTCCACGCCCTTCACCTTCCCGTCCTCCAGGACGATGCGCCGGGCCGGCGTGGAGAGCATCACCCTGTCCCGGCATTCCCGGTACAGGGCATCGGCCAGGGTGCCTATGCCGCTCCTCAAGGTGAAGAGGCCGTGCAGGGCATACCAGGCCAGGGCCAGGCCGTACCCCGCGCCTATCTCCTCCGGTTCACCCAGGGTCAGGCAGGAGGCCAACGGCTGGAAGAAATATTCCAGGACCTCCTCGCCTCCCCTGCGCAGGGCCAGCTCGGCCAGGCTTTCCTCGTCCAGGTCCAGGGCGCCGCGGTAGTCGATGAAGTGCAGGTCCCGGCGCCTGCGGAAGAGGAGGGGCATGATGCGGGCCGCCTGCAGGATTCCCCGGGGACCGAAGAGTCGGAAGCGCAGGAGATCGCGCCGGTCCTTCCATAAAAGCCGGGGATCGAGTCCGGCGGTCAGGGCGTTGAGGCGTCCGTCCCTCCACATGGCGACCTTGAAGGGGAAGGGCACGATATCCCCTCCCAGCCCCAGCCTCCGGCAGAGATCGAAGGTGGTGTCGTAAAAGCGGAAGAAGAACTGCGCGCCGAGGTCCAGCACGTAACCTTCTCTGCTGGCTCCCGCCAGGCGTCCTCCAGGCGACGAGGAAGCCTCCAGGGCGGTGACCTCCACCCCGCCGCGGTGCAGGGTATAGGCGGCGGCCAAACCCGCCGTCCCCGCGCCCACCACGATGACTTTCATGCCCTTCCCCCTTCCCGGTCGGCCCCTCCCAGGAAGCTGCGTCCTCCCGGTTCCCTTCCTGAGTCACCGGCAGGACGAGATGATTATAACCTTTCCCCGCCGAAGGGGGATTCTCGACGCCCACGCTTTCCGGCTCCGCTATCCGGATCTTCCCTGACGGAGGGTGTTGAAGATTATAACGCTCAGGTTGTGGGCCAGCTTCTCCAGGTCGCAGTCCAGGCTGCCGTTCACCCACTGCACGGTGGTGAACTCCATCATGGCCAGGATGATGCGGGAGACGATCTCCGGGTCCAGGTCGCGGCAGAGCCCCTTCTCCAGGTGCTCGCGCAGCTTGGCCTCCAGGATGCGGGCGAAGGGGAGGTTGAGCTTGTCCAGGTCGCGGCGGAATTCCTCGCTCTCCACGGAAGCCCGGATGACCAAGGGGTGGATGTGGGAATAACGCCGGAAGACCTCCATTACGCCGCGGATTATCCCCTCCAGGTCCTGGACGGACTCCACGGTGATCTCATCCAGGTGGTTCTGGCGGTACCAGTCCAGGGATTCCAGCTCGCTGACCATCTCCCGGAGCATGAACCGCAGGAGGTCCTCCTTGTTGCGGAAGTATAGCCAGAAGGTGCCGTGGCCGATGCCGGCGCGGGAGATTATCTCGGCGACCGAGGTCTTCTCGTAGCCCTTTTCGGAGAATACCTCCCTGGCCGCTTCCAGGATGCGCTTCCTGGTCTCCGCGGACCGTTCCTGCGCGAAGCGCACTCCCCGCGCGTTTTCGCGTCCCTGCTTCGCCTTCAATGGTTCCCCTTTCTGAGGTGACTGACAGTCATAATTTACCAACACCGGGGTCGGGAGGTCAAACCCGGACCTGCGCCTTGCTGCGCGGTGCCCGGGGCTCGGCCCATCCGCCCTTCACATCCGTCGAATCCAGGCTCCGGCGGCGGTCCCCGCCGGAGACCCCCCGTCGCTGCCCGCCGGCCCGGCCTCCGTGCATGGCCGTGAATCCCGCGCCGTCCTTCAGCCCCGTCTCCCCGAACCTCCCCGGGGCCGCCAGGGTATGGGGCACGGCCGCATGAAGCCTCTTCCCGCAGGGACAGTCCAGGACGGCCCATACCTTGACCAGGGCCTCGTTCACCTCGGCGCCGTAAAAGGGCTTCCTGCCCCGGCGACTGGTGACGACGGGCCTCAGGGACTTTGCGGGCATGGCCCTCCGAGATGGCCCTTTGCGCAGCACCGAGGCCGCATAGGAGCGGTTGTATCCCGTGAGGGCGCGGAACCCGTCCAGTATGCGGCCCTTTTCCTTCTTTCCGGCCTTGCGGTATCTTTTGGCCACCTCTTGGGTTATCCTCTTCCTGGTCATGAGATCCAACCTCAACTTCCTCACCCCCTCGGTAAACATCCTCTCCGAGGGGATTTTCGGCGCCTCGCTTGGAGTAGATTTACATTTTGAGGCAACGAATCCGTTTGGTGTAGAAAAATTACGAGTCAATCCGCCGATTTGACCGGCGAGGGGTTGGAAAGGTAAGATTTGAAGCATGAAAAAAATGAAAGATGAAAAAGACAAGGTCGACTCCGCCCCCGAGGAACCTTTCGTGAGGCTCATAGAGACCGTATTCCTCTTCATCCGGACTTATTACCCCGAATTCAACCAGGTGCTGGAGAGGTACGGCCTCAACTATTCCCAGTATGTGGCTCTCCTCACCCTTTTCCTGCACGGGAGCCTGGCCGAGGGGGAGCTGGCGCGGATGCTTCACCTCAACCCTTCCACCATGAGCCGCATGATCTACGCCCTGGAGGAGAAGGGCTGGGTGAGGTGCGTTCGTGACCCCTCCGACCGCCGCCGGGTCAAGGTCAACTTCACTGCGCGTGGAAAAAAGCGCATAGAGGGCATGATGAGGGAACCCGCAAAGGTGCTGGTCCACTTGACGGAGGACCTGGACGAAAAGGAAAGAGCGCAGGTTTACGAGATGGTGAAATCCATCAACCGGGTCCTCTGGTTGTTCATCCGGGCCAGGGAAACCTGAGCCCCGCCGACCCTCGTTTCCCCGGGTCCATGCCGATATTTCCCGCCGCACCGCCGGTTTTGCGTGACCCCCGGATGATGAGCGGGCCATCCGCCTTGGAAAGCTCGGGTCTTTCAAGGCGTCAGGCCCCATCGGGCGCAACCCGCGCGTTTTCGGCCGGCACGTTCAAGGATGAAGAAGGGTGGGACCGCCGGGCATGACGGTCAAAGTGGCGGGACCAGCCAGGAGAAATGTGCTATTTGCAAAAATTTATTTCTGAAAATATAATCGGATGTCGGGGAAGCGTCGTATGGTTTGGAAGGCCTGTCTTTCCGAGGGAAAGGAGAGTGGCCCGTGAAGAAGGCCTTCGGGCTGGTGACCCGCTGGAGCGCCAGGAGGCCCTGGCTGGTCCTGGGGATCATAGCCGTATTGACGGCGGCGGCCGCCGTGGGTGCCTTTCGCATCCGGATGGAGTTCAGCCAGGAATCCCTCCTGCCTGACAAGTACCCATCCGTTGCCGCTCTGCGCGAGGTGGAGAAAGACTTCGGGGGCCTCAACTACGCGAAGGTACTGCTGACCGGTCCCGACCTCCTCTCGCCCCGGGCCGCCCTGGCCCTGTACCAGTACCAGGAGGCCTTGGAAGGAGAACCCGGTTCCGCGGAATGGGGGGATCTGGTCTCAAGGGTGGAGAGCTACCTCTCCTTCCTCCTGCGCAACCGGGAAGCCCGGGCCTTGATGTCCCTTTATTCCTCGCTCCGCACCTCTGCTTCCTCCGGTGAGGCCTTGCGGGCGGTGAGGGAATTCCTCTCCTCCGGGGAGGCGCAGTCCATGCGGGAGGAACCCGAGGCGGCGCCCTTCCTGCAGGGGTTGGAGGCCGCGGTGGAACGGGGGGAGGCCGGCGCGGAGGCGGCGGAATACCTGGTGGAAACGGCGGTTTCCGAGGCCCTGCGCCGCTACCTGGAGTCTGCGGGGTCCATGGTATTGGGAAAGATGGTCACCGCGGACGGGAAGGCGGCGGTGATAAACATCCAAGTGCGGCCGGAGCTCCCCCAGCCGGAAGCCATGCGGCGCGCAGGCCAATTGGAAGAATATACCATAGATTTCTTCGACTCCCGGGGGTTGCAGGCGGAGGTCAGCGGGGAGATCTACATGATGAGTGCTCTCCAGCGCCTCTCGCTACGGGACAGCGCCGTCCTGGGGATCATCGCCCTGCTGTTCATGGCCTTGGTATTGTTCCTGACCTTCCGTAAGGTGCTGGACATATTCCTCACCCTGGCCGTGGTCCTGGTTTCCCTCCTGTGGATTTTCGGGATCATGGGCTTCGCGGGAATACGTTACACGGTGATGGGCATGGCCCTCATCCCCCTCATGCTGGGCATAGACATCGCCTATTCCATCCACGTCCTCACCCGCTACTACGAGGAACGGGACAGGAAGAGGGAGGCGGAGGATTCCGCTGTGACCTCGGTGGCCACGGTGGGCATAGCGGTGTTCCTGGCCGCGGCCACCACCATGTTCGGTTTCCTCTCTTTCTCCATCTCCGATCTGCCTCCCATAAGGCAGTTCGGCCTCCTGTGCCTGGGAGGGGTCCTCTTCGGTTTTCTCCTCTCCATAACCATGCTCCCCGCCGCCCTGGTGATCCGGGACCGCGGTAGAGGGGTGAAGGATGCCAGGCGGGTGGAGGAGCACCGCCTCCTGGACTGGCTGGACCGCGGGCTGGCCAGGTTGTCCCTGCTGGCCGAGAGGCACCGCCTGCCGGTATGGATAGGCTGCCTGGCGCTGGTGGTGGCATGCGGGCTGTCCGTCCTCGGGATATCCACCTCCGCCGACTTCCGAACCTTCGTTCCCCAGGACCTTCCTTCCTACCGTTCCTTCACCCGCATAGAGGAATTCTTCGGGGGACAGGACATGACGGTAGCCTTGCTGAAAGGCGGGGACCTGCTTTCCGCCTCGTCCCTCCGCCAGACGGACGAGTTCGTGAACGCGGTACTGGACCATCCGCGCAACCTCACGCCGGAGGGGGATAGGAAGTATTTCCGCCCCGAGAAGACCAACAGCCTCCCCGGTATCTTCAAGGCCCTGAGCGCTTTTCCTCCGGTGGGAGATGCCGGCGGGGATCCAAGCGGCGCAGATAGCGGGGAGGGAACGGGGTCCGGGGACTGGGTGCCCGCCGACAGGGAGGAGGCGGAGGCCCTCCTGTCCAGGGCCGAGGAGGTCTTCGGGTTCCCGTCCTCGTCCTTCATAACCCCGGACAGGGAGGCTGCCCTGGTGGCCTTCGAGGTGCCTTTCGTGGACGAGGAGGGAGAGAAGGAGATGGCCTCCATCCTCAGGGACGCCGCGTCCGCCGCGGATATCCCGGGCCGGCTTGAGATCCGGCTCACCGGCATGCCGCTGATCATCTCGGATGCCCTGGACAAGCTCTTCACCACCCAGCTGGAGTCGGGAGGACTGGCCCTCCTGCTCTGCGCCCTGGTGGTGGTGGCCGTATTCCGCTCCATCGCCTACGGAATCTCGGCCACCTCCGTGGTCTTCCTGGCCATCCTCCTGGAGATCGGACTGTTGAGGCTCATCGGCTGGCCGCTGGACATCATGACCGTGATGATCGCCTCCCTGGTCATCGGGGCGGGGATAGATTTCGGCATCCACGTGGCCCATCGCTTCCGGGAGGAACTATATGAGAACCGCCTGGGTCCGGAAGAGGCGGTGAACGCCACGGTGCGCAACGTGGGCAACGCCCTGATATCCGCCGCGGTGACCACCTCGGGAGCCTTCCTCATCCTGGCCGTATCCAACTTTTCGCCCCTGCGCCGTTTCGGCGTGGTGACCGCCCTGGCCCTGATCAGCGCCTGTTTCGCGGCTCTGGTGCTGGAGCCCACCTTCCTGACCACGGTAGCCACCCGCCTGGACAAGCGTGTCCGCGGGAAGAACGGGGAAGGGCGGTGAGGCGGGGTCGGTCCCCGTCACCATGGGAGGGCGACGCCATGGGCATGCTTTGTCCGGCGCGTCGGAGAACCTTGGATCGCCGGGGGTTATTACGGAGGAGGGGGCGGGGTCCTGCGCCGGGGCGGTGAGACCGACAAGGCGGCTGTTTCCGGCCTTATCCATTTTCCCCACGTCAGGGATCCCGCATCCCCGGATGGGAGGCGGAGGAGGGGAACGGGCTCCTGTCCCCGGGCTGCTTTATAATATCGCTTGGCGCAGCGAAGCGAAGCTCAAGGGGGACCAATGCCGGACCTGAGGATTATCCATACCGCGGACGTCCACTTGGGGGCGCCCTTCCTCTTCCTGGGCCGCAAGGGAAAGGAGCAGCGGGAACAGTTAAAAGCCACCTTTGCCCGGGTGGTGGACCTGGCCCTGGCTTCCCAGGCCGACCTGGTGATCATAGCCGGGGACCTCTTCGACCGTCCCTACCCGGGAGCGGAGTTGGTGGGGGAGGCGGCTTACCAGATCGGCAGGTTGAGCCGGGAAGGGATATGGACGGTCATCGTCCCCGGCACCCACGATGCCTGGAGGCAAGGCGGGGCGTACGACCACCCCGCCCTCAGGTCCATCCCCAACCTTCACGTCTTCACCGCCGAGGAGTTCACCCCCTTTCCCGTTCCCGGACTGGATCTGGCGGTCTACGGCGCCGCCTGGAGCGGAAGGCGAGTGAATCCGCTGCAAGGTTTCCGCCCCCGGGACGGGTTCCGCCGGCGGATCGGCGTGCTGCATGCTTCCCTGCGCATCCCGGGGAAGGTGGAGGAGGACGGGGTATGGGTGGACCGGGAGAGCATCGCCGCTTCCGGGTTGCACTACATGGCCCTGGGGCACTGGCATTCCTTGTCCGGCCGGGAGGAGGGCGGTGTCCCCGCTTATTACCCCGGACCTCCGGAGCCCCTGGGAATGGAGACGGAGGGGGAAGGGGTCGTCCTTTCCGTGGGGCTTGAGGAGGACGGGAGGGCGGAGGTAAAACCCTTGAAGGTGGGACGGCGCAGGTTCGTCGGGTTGAGGCTGGACGGCGCACTCCTGGGCGGTCCGGAGGGGCTTTACGGCCACTTGCGCGGCATGGCCGACCCCGACCTGGCCTTGCGGGCACGCGTGGTGCGGGCCTGGGGAGAAGAGTGGTCGAGGTTTGACGCCGGGAAGCTGGAAGAAGAGCTTTCCCCGCTGTTCTTCCACCTGGCCCTGGAGGTGGAACCGGGCTTTTCCCGCTCCTGGGAAGTGGAGGATTTTCCCGAGAACACGGTGGCGGGGCGTTTCCTGCGCTTGGCCCGGCGCGAAATGGCCGGCTTGGAGGGCGAGGACCTGGAGGTGGCGGAGGAAGCCCTGCGCCTGGGGCTTTTCCACCTTGCGGGCGGAGGGCAAGGGCCATGCTGATCGAGGAGATATCCCTGCGTCATTTCAAGCGTTTCCGTGAGGCCTCCTTCGCCCTCCGGGAAGGGGTGAACGTGGTGAGGGGACCCAACGAGTCCGGGAAGTCTACCCTGCTCCAGGCGGTGCTGGCCGCCCTTTTCTGGCGGGCGGATTCCACCCGAAGGGAAGTACGGGATAGCGTCACCTGGGGAGAGCCCGGAGGCATGCGGGTGGAGCTGAAGGGGAGAGCGGATGGTATTTCTTTCCACCTGGTCAAGGATTTCTCCGCGCGGAGGGCGGAGCTCTCCTGGAACGGAAGGAAGGAGACCGACCCCGCGCGCATCCAGGACACGCTGCGGGAGTGGCTGGGAGTGGGTACCGAGGCCGCCTTTCGGGCCACGGCGGGCATAAGGCATGACGAGGTGGACGGCATTGCGGAAGGCGGTAAAGAGCTCGGCGAGCGGCTCCAATCGGCGCTGGGGGGCCTGGAAGGCGGGCCGGGGGCCTTTCGGGCCCGAGAGGCCATGCAAAAGGAACTGGCCGACCTGCTCAGGGGCACCAGGGGAACGGCCAGGAACCCTGGTCACCTGGCGCGCACGGAGGAGGAAATGGAGGCCCTCGCGCGGCGCCGCGACGAGCTTTCCCGAGCCGTGGCCGGCAGGGAGGAAGCCCGGCGGCGACTGGCGGAGATCGGCGAGGAGAGTGAAAAAGCGGAGCGTAGGCTGGAGGTCCTGGAGGCGCTGATAAGGGATACCCAGGAGCGTATGGACATAGAGGAGGACGTGGAGGACTTGCAGCGCCGCTACCGCGTGATGGAGGCTTCCCTCGAGCTCATCGAGGAGGACGAGGAGCTGGCCGGAGAGGAGGAAACCCGCTACGCTGCGTTGCGGGAGGTCCTGGAGGAAGAGAAGGAACGGCTGGAGGAGTTGGAGAAGCGGCGCTCCGCGACGGCGGAGCGGGCGGCCGAACTCTCCCGCCGGCTGGAGGAGGCGGCGGCGATGCAGCCCCGTCCCTGGGCTCCCTGGGTCCTGGCGGCGGGGCTGACCCTGGTGCTGGCGGGCCTTGCCGGCCTCACCCTCTCACCCTACATGCTGGCCCTTTGCCTGGCCGGCTGCGGCCTGACGGCGCTTTCCCTGTTTCCCGGGGGATACCTGCGCTTTCACAGCGGGGGGGAGAAGTTGCGCGAACTCCGCGCCCGCATGCAGGAGCTCAGGGCCGAGGAGATGGAGGTGCTCCGCTGCATGGAAGGGGTAGCGGCCCGCGGGGGTTGCGCCTCCCTCGAGGATTTCGAGCGCCTACGCCGTGGATACCTCGAACTCGCGGCCCGCAGGAGGGAAATCGCGGAAAGATTGGAAATGATTTCCACCTGGGCGGGTGAACGGGGCAAGCTGGAGGAGGAGGCCCGCAAGCTGGCGGCGGATGCCGCGTTGCGCAGCCGCAGGTGGAAGGAACTCAAGGGCAGGACGCTCGACCCGGAGGGCCTGCAGCGCGCGCTGGCGGAGAGGGAGGAGCTCAAGCGAAGGCTGGATCACCTGCGGGCGGAGCGGGTGCGTTGCGAAGTGGTGCTGTCCGGCGAGGGACAGGAGGAGGAGTTGCTCGAGGTGGAGGAAGCGCTCGCCCAGCTCGGGGAGCGGAGAGCGAGGCTCGTGAGGAGGGCCAGGGCTCTGGAGCTGGCCCTGGATTGGCTGGAGCGCGCCTCCCGCGACAGCCTGGCCTCGGTGATCTCCAGGCTGGAGGAGATGACCGGCGACTACCTGGGCCGGATAACCGGGGGGCGTTATCGGAAGGTGACCGTGGAAGGGGAAGACCTGTCCATGAGTGTCTGGTCCCCGGAGAAGGGAGGCGAGGTGAAGGTGGATTCCTTGAGCCGCGGAACCGTGGACCAGCTCTACCTGGCGGCCCGGCTCTCCCTGGTGGAGATCATCTGCGGAGAAAAGAAACCGCCCATGCTGCTCGACGACCCCTTCGTGACCTTCGATTCCCGGCGCCTGGGAAAGGCCATGGAGCTGATAAAGGAGTATGCCCGAGGAAGACAGGTAATAATCTTCACCTGCGGGGAGCACTACGATGTCTACGCCGACCGGGTGGTGAGCCTGGCGCCGGCCTGAGCGCGGAACCCCCGGCGAGGATTATCATGTTGGTATGACCCTCCGGGAACGCTTCGAGGAGTACCGTCGCCGGATAAAGTTCAGCGATCTGGACCTGGCCTCCCGGGCCATGGCCCTCCTTTGGCTGGACCTCTTCCGGGAGCGGGTGGTGCGTAACTGTTTTCCGCGGGTGGGGTCCAGTAGCCTTATACGCGAGGTGGGCGCGATTATGGACTCCACTTTTTTCGAGGGGTACATACTGTCCCGTGCGGCCTACGAGGATGGTGCGGAAGCGGTCATCTATACCGACCCGGACCTCCCCGGTTCGGTGGAGCGGGCCGTGGAGAGGTTGAGGCTCATGTACGAGGAGGAAGTGGTCCGGGAGGCGCCCTTCGCCGATGAGCCTTTGGGCGTGGAGTCCCTGGCCGAATCGCTGGTCAGGGAGATAGCCTACGGCCCCCCGCTGGTCATGCTCGAGGAGCGCGAGCTGATAAAGGTACACTTGATATACGCCTTGTGGGCAGGCTACAAGCTGGCCGATTTCGAGAGGAAATTGAGCGGCCGCTGAGGGCGGCGGCCCCGGAGGTGGAAGCCACGGGCCCGGGGAGCCGGGGAAGGAGGGTCGAGGGTTGGCGGATGGCGGGCTTCCACCCGGTCGTGGAAGGAGAGGATATGGAAAAAATTGTTAAGAAGGCATCAACCCTCTTCCTGCCCAAGCCGGTGGCGTTGATCACCACCTCGCACGGCGGGAGGGACAACGTGATGACCGCCGCCTGGGTCAACGTGGCGTGCATGGAACCGCCGCAGGTGGCGGTGGCCGTCCGGGAGAGCCGCTTCACCCACGAGCTTATAAAGGGCAGCGGGGAGTTCGTGGTCAACCTGCCTTCCCGGGATCTCTGGCGGGCGGTGGACCTCTGCGGAATGGTCTCGGGAAGGAACAGGGACAAGTTCCGGTTGGCCGGCCTGACCCGCGGGGAGGCCCGGGAGGTCTGCGCGCCCCTGGTGGCTGAATGCCCCTTGAATATCGAGTGCCGGGTGAGCGCCGAGCTGCCTCTCGGGTCCCATACCCTTTTCGTGGGCCTTGTGCTTGCCGTGCACCTGTCCGCCGCCTGCGAGGGAGAGAGGGGAGCGGTGGACGTGGAGGCCTTCCAGCCCCTCGTGCTCAATCACCGGGAGTACTGGGATATGGGGAGGAGGCTGGGGCGTTTCGGGGAGACGGCCTCCGAGCTGGAGGTCGTACCGTGAGCAGAGAAGCCGGACCCGGCGCGCCGCATGGGAAGAGGAGGTTCCTTCTCCCCACGTCGCCGGCCGCGCCATTCCTGGAGGGGTTGCCGGCGGCGTCCGCTTTCCTCTCTTCCCGAAAGGAGGCCTGGAACCGGTTGCGTTTCTCCCTCCGGCATCCGCGCGTGCGCTATTACCAGTGGCAGCTGCGGAGGAAGGGAGTGGAATGCGGGCCTTACGTGTGGATCTCCGGACCTCCCGACGTGGCCCTGGCCGGTGAATCCAGCTGCAGTATCGGAGACGGCACCTTCATCCCCACCGCGGTACAGATACGGGGAAACGACCGGGGACGCATCGTCATTGGGCGTCACTGCTCCCTGGACACCCTGGCCCGGCTCTTCGCCGCCAACGACGCCACCCTCCTCCTGGAGGACAACGTGGCCGTTGGACCTTATAACATCATCAACGCCTTCGACGACTGCATAATCCGCCGGAACTCCATGCTCGGCCCCTACGTGAACATCAACTGCGCGGACCACGGGATGGAACCGGGGGAGCCCATGCGCTTCCAGAAGGGGACCTACGGACCGGTGGTCATAGAGGAGGACTGCTGGATAGGGTCCCATGCCGTGATCCTCAAGGGGGTCACCGTGGGGACGGGAGCGGTGGTTGCGGCGGGTTCGGTGGTCACCCGCGACGTCCCGCCCTTCGCCATCGTGGCCGGGGTGCCCGCCCGGGTCATCGGTGACCGCCGGGAAAGGCACGCGGGAAGGTGGGGATAATCCCGGGGCGGGAACTTCCCCCTTTATTCTCCAGGCACCCCCGATCCTTGAACAGCAAATAGAGGCCCTTTCCCAGGCATCAAGGCCGCATCTCTTCTTGAAAAAAATCAGGGGGCAAACCAGGGGCACCGGGTATGTCTCGACTGGTTCTTCTCCGCATCCCCTCGGGGCCCACCGGGAGGACCGGAATCCGCGCCGGGAAGAGGGACGGATTCCCCCCGCGCCCTCCCCGGCGCTTCCGCCCGGTTTCCTACCGGATATCGCCTCGCGCGTGGGGGTCGCCGCCCGGAAAAAGGAAGGGGGGCGGGACCGCGCCCGCCCCTTCCCCGTTCGCGCTTCGGTTGTGGGAGGTTCCCCCTCCTCGCCCCACGGCCGCAGCAGTAGGCCTTCCGGGGGGATCAACGCCCCGCGGATCAGAGGTCCTTGGGCCGCATGTCGATGACCCGGTAGGCCTTGAGAGCCACCGTGGGGTCGTAGATCTCCTCCATGGCCACGAATTCCACCTTGGGGGTCATCTCCACCGCGGTGCGCAGCTTCATCTTGATGTCCTCTTCCAGCTTGCCTCGGTCCACCCCCTCGGCGGGGGCTACCTTCACCACCAGTTCGTCCAGGGAGTAGGGGTCGTTGGGGTCCTTCTTGGTGAAGATTATCTGGTACTCCTTGACCCCCGGGGTGTTGGCCACTTCGTCCCGCAGGACCTCGGGGTTGATGAGGGTACCCTTGAGCTTGACCAGCTCGGTGGTGCGGGTGGCGTAGGTGCTGCCCACGGCGATGATGATACGCTCCGAGTTGCGCCCGCAGTAAGGACAGGTCTCGTGGGTCATGGCCCCGATATCGCCGATGACGTAACGCAAGAGTACCGTGCCGCGGCGGTTGAGGTGGGTGATGCAGATGAGGCCGCGCTCCCCGTCCGGCAGCCTCTTGCCCGTCTGCTCGTCCACCACCTCGAAGAAGTACAGGTTGGGAGCCGGGTTGTGGCAGCCGCTGAAGTCCGTGCACTCGGGCATGGCTCCCTGCATCTCGGTGAACCCGTAGGAGTTGCTGATGAAGGGGTCCTCGGCGCCCATGTTCATGAGGCGCCGGCGCATGTCGTCGCGCATCCCCTTGGGGCAGGCCTCCCCCAGGGCCTGGATGTGCTTGGTGGCCGAGAAGTCCCGGCCTTGCTCCTCGGCGCGCATGATCAGCCGGCGGATGAAACTGGCTATGCCCAGCCACACCTCGGCCCTTCCCTTCTCGATGAGGTCGATGGCGTAGTCCATGGAACGGTGCACCGGGAACTCGGGGTAGGTCATGCCCGTGCATCCGTACATGGAGAGAGTCCCCAGCCCCATCATGCCTATATCCCGGGCGCGGAAGAAGCCGATATGGGGCACGGGCCCCAGGGGGAAGAGGTTGATGCCCCGGGAGTAGGGCGGAAAACCTCCCAGCTTGATGCCCCGGAAGATCATCTGCCAGATGCCGTGGGCGTCGTGGATGGTGTTCCAGAAGGGGGTGGGCATGCCGGTGGTGGAACCTGTGGTGTAGGTGACCTCGAATATCCAGTCGTAGAGGGTGGGGTTGGAGGGCTTGAGTTTGAAGGCGTCAGGGTCGGCCATGTAGTCCTTTTTAAAGGTCAGGGGAATCTTTTCCAGGTCGTCCAGGGACTGGATGTCCCCGGGCTCGATTCCCTGTTCCTTGAAGACCCGCTTGTAATAGTCGTGACCGTCCCAGATCCATTCCATCTGCCGCCGGAACATCTGGTCCTGCATCTCGCGGATCTTCTCCCGCGGCCAGAAACTCGGGTCGTCGTCGTCCCGGTATAGGGGGATGCTCTCGATGTAGCGGCGGGTGTTCTCCGGCGTAACCGGGACCTTCTCGTAGGTGCCGTCTTCTTTGGGGATGTAGAGCACGCTCATGGTCGAAACCCCCTTTTTCTCCTTCCCCTCCCTGCACGTGCGCCTGCCTGCCCAAAGAGTTCTTGATGCAGCCTCGACTTTTTCCATGATACCCGCGCGCGGCGTAGGTGACAACCGTCCGCCGACGTAGTACCATGGATTCCAGCAAGAGAGATCTCCCCCTTACTCCCGTTTTTGGCCTGTTATGCCGGGATGATGGGTTTGTCTCTCTTTCTTTTTCACCTTTAAAAAGCGCCTACCGAAGCCGTACGGCATCCAACGTGGGACATAGATTGCAGGGTGAAAGACCGACGCTTTTTCGAGTGTTTTATGGCTTGACTACCGGAGTGACATGGTAATATTTGTTATTTTGCAGCTGAAAACGTCCGCATGAAAGATACCGCTCCAGGTGCAGGGTCATGGATTGCAGCCGGGGTGATGAGCGTTATCGGGCCGCCCTCCGGTGGCCGGGACCGGAGGGCGCGCTCCCCGAACGGGCCCGGGTTCCCGGCATCGCTCGACTCCCCTCCGGGATGCCGCGTTAAAAACCCGGGGTATAAAATCTATATTCGTTACCGATACTTGAAGTCATGGGGGAGGGAGGGAAGATGGAACGGAGGCGGCTGTTCTTCACCGGGTATCCGGGATTCATAGGGCGGTGGCTGGTTCGCAGTATCCTGGCCGACGATCCCGGGGTGGAGATAACCTTCCTCGTCCAGGAAAAGTTCGTCCACCGGGCCAGGTGGGACATAAGGCTGCTGGAAAGGGAGGGCGCGGCCGGGCCCGGACAGTTATCCATGGTGGTGGGGGATGTCGCCCATCCCGCCTTGGGCATGGATGAGGATACCTACCGGCGTTGCTCGGAGAGCGTCACCGAGGTGTGGCACTTGGCGGGAGTGTTCGACCTCCACGTTCCGGAAGGGATTGCCAGGAGGGTGAATTACTGGGGGACACGTCATATGCTGGAATTCTGCCGGGCCTGTTCCTGGTTCGACCACCTGGTACACTTCAGCTCGGTGGTGGTCCACGCGGAAAGGGAGGGTCTCATAACCGAGGACGAGCTCGACGAGGGCCAGGAACTGGTCAACCCTTACTTCGCCACCAAGTTCTGGGGGGAACTGGAGGTAAGGCGGGCTTCCGGGGAAGGACTGCCCACCATCATCATCCGCCCTGCCGGCATACTGGGCGATTCCCGGACCGGGGAGACGGACAAGTTCGACAACATCTACCTGATGTTCAGGGTAGCCCATATGGTCAAAAAGTCGAGGGTCATCCCTCCCGTCCACCTGGGCAAGGGCGAGGCCCGGCCCAATTTCATACCCGTGGACTACCTGGCCCGTGCCGCGGCCTACATAGGGAGGCAACGCGAGGCAATCGGAAAGTGTTTCCATATAGTGGATCCCGACCCGCCCCGCCTCAGGGAGTGGGAGGACAACCTCTGGAGACTCATATGGGACAGGGAACCGCGGCTATCCCTGCCCACATCGGTGGTGGACTGGAGTTCACGCCGCCTGAGCCGTCTCTGGCTGGCGTTGGGCATTCATCCCCACGCCGTCACCTACCTCAACCACGTGGGGGTGTTCGACGATTCCAACACCCGCCGCCTTCTGGCCGGGACGGGAATAGAATGTCCCCGCATGCCCGAGTACCTCCCGATTCTCTACCGGTGGTGGCTGGCGAACCGCCACCGGCCGGGCATGACGCCCAAGTACTGATCCCCCGGAGGGGGAGCTCAGGGTTGGAGGACGGTCAGTTCCAGGGGGGTGGCGTTGAGCATCTCTCCGCCGTCGGGAGTCACCCGGACCACGCATTCCAGGCGCATGCCCCCTACGCCGGGGACGTTCATGACCAGGGCAGCCACCTCCACCACGTTTTCCTCCAGGACCAGGTCGCGGAATTCGTCGCTGTTGATGATGGCCGGGTACCACTCGTGACCGATGACCCCTATGCCGTGGCCGAAAGCCGGGAGGGTGTACTGGGCGTACCCCAGGGAGGAGAGCTCGTCGTACACCTTCTGCCAGACCTGCCCCACGGTGCTTCCCGCCTTCAGGGAGGAGATAAGGAGCTCGGCGGTGCGCAGGTAGGCCTCGGCCAGCTTCTTTTGCTCCGGAGAGGGCCTCCCCAGGATGTAGTTGTGGGAGAGATCGGAGTAATAGCGACGGTAAGTGGGGTGCAGGTCCACCAGCAGGTTCTCGCCCGGCTGAAGGATCTTGTCCGTGGGAGGCGTGCACCCGCCCAGAGGGTACCAGGTCCGGTAGCCGGAGGCGATTTCCGAGGAGCCGGTGACCGGCCAGTGGTATTCGCTCCCCATCTCGCGCATGGCCATCTCCCCGATACCCGCGATCTCCTGCTCGGTCATGCCCACCTCCAGGAGCTCCTGTACCCGCTGCTGCGCGGCGTCGGCGATGGCCGCCGCCTGGCGCAGGAGCTTGATCTCCTCGGGGTTCTTCACGTAGGTCACCCGGTCCATGACCTCCAGGGCGTTGACCAGCCTGGCCTGGGGGAGGTTCTCCTTGAGGAACTCGTATTCCGTGGCGAAGAGGTACCCGGCGATCATCCGCGGGGAGTGCCCCAACTCCACCCCGATGACCGCCTTGTCCCAGCCGTTTTCCCTTATCTGGCGCAGGGTCACGTCCCAGAGCTCCATTCCCGGTATGGGCCCGCAACCCACCACGTTGTCCAGCCAGGAATCGTCCCTCACCCTTTCGGCGTCCATGAGCAGGGTGTTCAAGCCCACGTATCCGTCCCGGGAGACCAGGAGCACGCTCCTCCAGGGGATGAAGGCTCCCCCGATGTAGGTGACGCTTTTTCCACGCGTGGCCAGGAGGAGGTCGATCCCCCTCGCCTGCATCTCCGCGACGACCCTCTCCACCCTCTTGCGGTAGTCGATGTTCACGTCCATTCTTTTCCTCCCTTTCCCGAGCTCATGTGGCGCTTTTCCTGCGGTCGCCTTTATTCCCGGTCCTGTTCCCATCCTCGCCCGCCCTCAAGGGATAGGGGGGCCTGGCCCGCCTACGCGGTTCGTCCGGGTGGGACGGGTTAGGCCTGCGGATTTCAGGCCGCTTCCGGCCCGGGATCGGTCGCGCCCCTTGCCGGTGTCGGCGCCGAAGGCGCCCGTTTCGGGGTCGGTTTCCCGGGTCAAGGAGACGCATGATTGCCCGGTCGACTCGTGCCGGGCGAGCGTCAACCGCCCAGGGAGAGGATGAACCCCAGGAGAAGGCGCCCGGTGACCTCCACGTGGCGGGGGTCGATCTTGTCGTAGGTGTCTTGTGGGGTGTGGTACCAGGGATCATCCTTGACCTCCAACCACACGGCGGGTATGCCCGCTTTCTCGAAAGGCTCGTGATCCGAGTAGCTGCCGCTCTGGAGGTAGGGGAGGTGAATCCCGGAGCCGGCGGCGTAGGAGAGCAGGGCGTTACAGAGGTCCATGGGCCCGATGCCCATGGTCCGCGCATAGAGCTGGGTTCCCACCCCAACCATGTCCACGATCACCGCTCCCCGCAGGGCCGCTCTCTCCTCGGGGGCCAGGGCGGCCACGTAATACCGGGATCCGAAGTGGTGCAGGTCGGTCCCGTCCACCAGCAGTTCCTCGCCGCCGAAGAGGACGAACTCCAGGCGCAGGCCGGGGAGGGGCCCCCTCTCCGCCAGGCAGCGGGCCAGCTCCAGGACCACCGCCGCACCCGAGGCGTTGTCGTTGGCCCCCGGGCTCCCCGTTCCTCCCTTGGTGTCGAAATGCCCACCCACCACCAGGGCCTGTCGCCACCCGGAAGATCCGTCGGAGGCGGCGCCCTCCTCCAGGGAGGCGATGACGTTGCGGGTCCGCCCGCCGTTGGGCAGGGGGACCTCCTGGACGAGCACGCGGTAGCCGTAACCGGCCAGGACGGAGGCCAGATAGGCGGCGGCGCGTTCCTCGCCCGCCGTCCCCTCCACGCGGGGCCCGATGCCCACGCTCAGGTCGAGGATGTGATCCATGGCGTTGAGGACCTCGAAGTCCGCGCCCGGGAAGTAGAGAGGCCTCTCCACCACCACCGGCCGGTCCGAGGTCAAGCGCATGGAGAAGTCGGCTCCCCGGGGTAGAACGTCCAGAACGTTGAGGGTGTACCGGGAGGAGGCGGGTATGACGCTCTCCACGCTTTCGCTGCTTCCGTCTCCCAGGGCGAAGTCCATGCGCACGGAGGCCTGCTGGGTGGAGGTGTTCAAGATGCACAGGTAGGGATGAAATCCGGGCCTGGTGGTCCCCTCACCCAGGAGCCAGGAGAGGCCCGGGCTCTCCGTGCCCGTGGAGACGTGGCCGCCGCGGCAGGACCCGAGGTAGTTGAAATACATGGGCCGCTCGGCCACCAGGGGGTGGGAACCGGTCACCTCCAGGGACAGCTCTTTACCGCCGCCGGCGAGCTGGTTGACGTTCACCGTGCGGCGTTGTCCGCGCTGCAGGCGAAAGGTGAAGGCGTCCTCATCCCCACCCTGGTAGAGGCAACGCACCTGGACCTCGTTCTCGTCCCCCGTCTCCCCGCCGTCCCACGGCCAGTAGAGGCAGAGCCATTCGTCGAAGCCCGCCCCGGTGTAACCCTCGGCGAAATAGGACTTCTCCCGGGGGGCGGTGAGCCCGGTGGAGGCATGTCCCCCGCACCAGGCGCCGCGGTAATTGAAGTACATGACCCTTTCCGCGCAGACGGGCCCTTCCGCCTCCACCTCGGCGGCCACGTCGTGGCCCGCTCCCACTACGTGGTTTACGAAGATGGTCCAGCGGGAGTGGGGAGAGATGTAGGCCTGGTGCACCATGCTCAGCCCGTTCTCCAGGGTGAAGCGGGCACGGGCAGCCACCTCGCTCCCCGTGGGGTTGGCCAGCAACAGGTACTCCTCGAATCCCTCCCGGGTGCATCCCTCGGCGAAATACCAACGCGCGGAGGGAGAGGTCACTCCCTGGCCCAAGGTGCAACCCTTCCATTTATTGGCATATAGGAAGTAGATGGGCCTCTCGGCCACCAGGGGCCTGTCGCCGGCCAGGCGCAGGGAAAGTTCCTTTCCCTCGCCTGCCAAGTGGTTGATGTTCAGGGTGGAGCGGAAGAAAGGAGGTATCTCCGCGTGGATGCTTGCCGGCGGCGCCCCGTTGTAGAGGAAGTCCACCTGGAGCTCGGCGGGCTCGGGATTGGGGTTGAAGACGCACAGCCATTCCTGGAAGCCCGCACCCGTGTAACCCTCGGCGAAGTACCATTGGTTGGAAGGTTCGTTCACGGCCATCCCGCAGGTGCCGTCGGCGGCCCGGGCCGGTCCCGTAAGGAACGGGGAGTTTACTGGAAGAAAAAGGAATATGAAGACCAGGAAAAAAAGCGGGAGAAGGACAGCGGGTCCGGAAATCCGGGCCTGCCGTAGGGAGGGGGTGAAGGGGGCGACCCCGACCCGCCTGCCCGGCTTTCCTCGCCCAAGTCCCGAGTGCGCGCTCGTCCGCCTCGGCCCGTTCCCTCCCATCGCTCCACCCTTTCTGGTTCGTGGGGGTATCCGCCCCCGCAACTCGCCGGCCCGTCGTCGAGTCCTATCATAACACTCCGTGCAGGATTTTCCCTCCGCGGGGAAGCCGGCTGGCGTAAACGGGGGACCCCGCCCCCGGAAACAGTATGCCTCACCGCCCCGAACGATCGGGCTTTCCGGAACCTTCCCCGCGTAACGAGGCCGGCATGCTCCAAACCGGGAACTATTCCCGGAAGCGGTATGCCTCACCGTCCCGAAGGACCGAGCCTTCCATGACCCTCCTCCCGTGGGAAAGCCGGCATGTTGTAAACCGGGACCCCGCCCCCGGAAACGGTATCCGGCCATCGCGGGCGAGGCGGAAGACGGCCCGGTCCTCAGGGGAAGGCAATTTTCGGTAACCGGGTTCCCGAAGGGAAGGGCCCGGCCCGCGCGAGGCCGTGTCCCTGCTTCCCATCCGGGGCGCGGCTCAGCGTTCGCGCAGCGGGAGTTCCAGGTAGCTGAGGCCCTCCCCGTAGACGACCCGCAGGCCCTTCCCGGGTACGGGAAGGACGAAGGTGGGGTTGCTCCCGCTCAAGGTGAGGCGGAAGCGGTGGCCGCGGGGCAGGAGGTAGTCGGCGGCAAAAAGCTCCACCACCCGTTCCATCTCTTTTCCGGGTTCCACGCCCTCCAGGGTGGCCGTCCCGTAGGTGATGAGGCGGGGAAGGCCCTGGTCATCGGGAGGGACGTCGTAAAGCAGGGCGTTCACCTGCGCCCGGCGGTCTCGGGGCACCACCCGGAGGTGGAGCCTGGGTGCGCCCAGGAGCTCGAAGTCCCGCTTGGCCGGCGAGGTGGTGAAGGAGAAGAAACCGCCGCCCGCTTCCCTCCGCGGCCCGGGCACGAAGAGGCCCATGGCCTGGGGACGGACAATGGAAGGACCGGAGTTGGCGGGGGTTAGGAGGCGGGGCTGCAACACGGCCTCTTCCCGCCTGCCCCTGGGCTTGGAGGTGAGCTTGAAGAGGCCCTCGTCCCGGCCCAGGTATATGGTGTGGTTGCGTATTCCGGGGGGAGGCCACTCCTCCTCCGCTTCCACCTGTTTTTTCCAGGGACGGTAAAGCCGCACCGCGGGCTCCTCGAGGATGCCGTTCTCCTCCCCTTTGAGCCAGTAATCGAACCAGCGAAGGGTAAGCTCCCAGATCTCCTTGCCCGCCCAGCGGGGCCCCACCGCCGCGTCCAGGCCGTGGATCCCGTTGGAGATGTAAAGCATCTTGGGGGCCTGCAGGCGGGAGTAGAAATCCATCATCTGGTTGGGCTCGAAGAGGTCGTCGTTCCAGGACCCCACGATGAGCATGGGCTTCCCGCATTCCCCGGCCAGGTGGAGGCAGGACCTCTTGCGCATGTCCTCCTCGAATTCGCGGCGATCCCCGCGGCCCAGCAGCAGGGTTGAAACCCAGCGGTAGAGCGGGTTCCGGGGATTGAGCCGGGTGGCCCAGGTAGCGGTGGCCACCAGGAGGAGTCCCCAGAAAAACTTCACCGAACCCCCGGGGGCGAGGCTCGCGGCCAGGTCCGTCCATCCGGCCATGGGGACCACCGTCCTCACCCGCGGGTCGCGCTGGGCGACGAGGAAGGAGTGGCCTCCGCCGTAGGATATGCCGGTGACCCCCAGCGCCCCTTCCTTGAGGGGAAGGCCGCTCCTCTCCGTGAGCCAGTCGATGGCGTCCTCCAGGTCGTTGAGCTCGTGGTCGGGGTCCGCGCAGTACACCTGTCCCCCGGAGGATCCCCACCCACGGCAGTCGTAGGCGAGGACCACATAACCGCTGGAGGCGAAGTAGGGCGCGTAGAGGTGGCACTGCCAGCGGTTGAACATCCAGGAGTGCACCATGATCAGGGCGGGGAAGGGCCCCTCTCCCTCCGGTACGTAGAGGGCCGCGGATAAGCGGGTGCCGTCCCTGGCGGTGAGCTTGAACTGCTCTACGCGGAATCCCTTGCGCCGCCCTTCCGCCTGGGCCAGCTTCCGCAGCAGGGAGGGGAGGGCGGGAAGGGTGACGACCGTCGAGAGGCGGAGGAGTCGTTTCGCTTTTCCCCTTGCCGGCGGGTTCGGCTTCCGGTTTGCCTTTTTTCTACCCTTCTCTCCGCCACGCTCTACCGGCAACCCACTCCTTTTCTTCTCCATGAGGATGACCCCCTTGTCGTCCGGTTGGTGCCCGTTTCCCGCAACATGATACCAGAAAGGCATGCATGGTTTGCACGTCCCGGTCCAGCATCCGTCAACGGGCTGCGCTTTGCGGCCACCCTTCGTGGTGGGCGGGTGT
This sequence comes from Actinomycetota bacterium, assembly GCA_014360685.1. Classification (GTDB taxonomy): domain Bacteria; phylum Actinomycetota; class Geothermincolia; order Geothermincolales; family RBG-13-55-18; genus Solincola_A. Next base: position 178,413 of record JACIXB010000017.1, read on the forward strand.
CGAAGGGCCGGTGATGTTATGCTTGGTATGGAGAAAGAAAGGGAGAGGCGGCGACGTGGTGAGGAAAGCGGAACCGGGAGCGAGGCACATGGACGGATGGATGGGGCGGATGCTCGAGGTGGGCCTGGAAAGGAGGGCCTTCCGGGAGAGGGAGCTGCACCGGGAGCTTCTGGCCCGCTGGCTGGGCGGCAGGGGGCTTGGGGTGAAGCTGCTTTACGATCGGGCCTTGGGCGTGGAGCCCCTGCACCCCTCCAACCCCCTCATCTTCGCCGTGGGACCCCTCACGGGAACCCCGGCGCCCACGGCGGGCAGGTTCTCGCTGGTTTCGCGGTCACCCCTCACCGGCACGGTGTTCGACTGCAATTCCGGTGGGCGATGGGGGGTGGGCTTGAAGAGGTGCGGCCTGGACGTCCTCCTGGTGACCGGCCGCTCCCCGGAGCCGGTTTACCTCGAGGTAAGCGAGGCCGGGGCCCGCCTCCATCCCGCCGAAGGCCTGTGGGGGAGGAGGATTTCCGAGGTCATGCGACGCCTCGGCGCCGCGCACCCGGGAGCCGGGGTGGCGGCCATAGGACCCGCCGGCGAGAACGGGTGCCTGCTGGCCTCGGTGATGAACGACGGCTCGCGGGCGCTGGGACGGGGCGGCCTGGGCGCGGTGATGGGTTCCAAGAACCTCAAGGCCGTGGTGGTGCGGGGCCGGAGCCGGGTGAGCGTGAGGCGCCCCGGGAGGCTGTCCTTCGTCGTTGGGGAGTCCCGGAGGTGGATAAAAGGCAACCCGGTCACCGCGGTGGGCCTCCCGCGTTTCGGCACCGCGGTGCTGGTGAATCTGATGAACGAGCTGGGCGTGTTCCCTACCAATAATTTCCAGTATTCCCGTTTCCCGGGGGCGGAGTCCATCTCCGGGGAGGCGCTGGAGGAAAAACACCTGGTGAAGAGGCGGGCCTGCTGGGGATGCCCCATAGGGTGCGGCAGGGTCACCCGCGCGGGCGGCCACCAGGGCGAGGGGCCGGAATACGAGACCCTCTGGTCGCTGGGGGCACAGTGCGGGGTGGACGATCTGGAAAAGGTGGTGGAGGCCAACTACCTGTGCAACGACCTGGGCCTGGACACCATCTCCGCGGGCTCTGTGATCGGGTGCTGCATGGAGATGACCGAACGGGGGCTGGTGGAGGGTGGGCCCCGGTTCGGTGACGCCGATGCCCTTCTCGACCTGCTCGAGGGCATGGCCATGGGGTGGGGCCTGGGGCGGGAATTGGCCCGGGGGTCCCGTCGCTTCGCCGAGGGCCGGGGGGCGGTGGAATACGCCATGCAGGTGAAGGGCCTGGAACTTCCGGCTTACGATCCCCGGGGGTTGCAGGGCCAGGGTCTTGCCTTCGCCACCTCCAACCGGGGAGGATGTCACCTCAGGGCCTACCTGGTGGGACCGGAGGTGTTGGGCATCCCCAAGATGGTGGACCGGAACTCCACCCTGGACAAGCCCGGCCTGACCATCTTCGCCCAAAACCTGAACGCGGCCGTGGATTCCCTGGTCCTCTGCCGTTTCCTCCAGTTCGCCCTGAGCGACGAATACCTCGCCCGCATGCTGGAGGCGGTGACCGGTCTTCCTTTCAAGGCCGTGGACCTCCACCGCGTAGGGGAGCGCATCTGGAACCTGGAGCGGCTTTATAACCTCCGCTGCGGGATGGATCCGGCGGAGGATACGCTGCCGCCCCGTCTTCTCCGGGACCCGGTTGCGGAGGGGCCGGCCGCCGGCAGGGTGGTGCTGCTGGACGAAATGCTCCCCCTCTACTACCGGGCCCGCGGCTGGGACGAGAGGGGTGTTCCCGACCCGCGGAAACTCGCCTCCCTGGGCCTTCCGGCTTGACCGGGGCGCGGCGTTCCCCACCTCCTCACCTTGAGGCGGGGCCATCCTCCTCACGGGGCCCCGATGATCGAGGTACGGCGCCCATTTCACCCTTACCGGTCCCGCGGGTGCTATTATGAAATGGCGGGACGGCTTGCGAGTTCGGTCAAGAGGACTTGCCATGCTGGAGCAGTTCAGTTTTTTCGGGCGGGAGCTGTTCCTGCAGGGGGTGAATTCCTCGCACAGCGGGAACATGAGCGTCAGAGTGGGGGACAGGATCTTCATCACCCGTCGGGGTTCCATGCTCTCCAACCTCAGGGAGGGGGACCTGGTGGAGACCGGGCTGGACGACGACGACAGCCACATCACCCTGGCCTCCACGGAGATCAAGATACACAGGGCCATATACCGGGAAACCTCGGCCCTGGCCGTGGTGCATGCCCACCCTCCATGCGCCGTCGCCCTCTCGCTCCTGGAGGACGAGATACGCCCGGTGGACACGGAGGGGATCTATTACTTCAAGGCCGTCCCGGTGGTGGGGGCGGACCTCACCGTGGGTTCGGACGAGGTGGCCGATAAACTGCCACCCTTACTCCAGAATTACAAGATCGCCATGGTCAGGGGACACGGCAGCTTCGCCGTGGGGCAGATGCTGGAAGAAGCTTTCCAGTGGACCTCCAGCTTAGAGGCCTCGTGTCGGGCCCTTCTTCTCTACCGCCTTCTGGCCCCGCGGGAGAAGCGGGAAGGAGAGCGCTCATGGTGACCGGTTCCCCTCTTTCCGCCTTCCGCGAGATCCTCGGGGCCGGCAGGGATTCCACCAACAGGGCGAGGAAGCAAGCCGCCGAGAGGACGGCCAGGATGAAGGCCAGGTGCCCGCGGCTTTCCGCCGCCGCGCTCAAGAGCAACCCGAGGACCAGGAGGAACGTTTTTCTGGACGTCATGCGCGCCTCGCTTTCCCTATGCGCCGCCTTGGCGGCGATGGCTTACCAAGACCCAATGCTAACACCGGGCGGTGACAACTCCACCCCCGGGAAGGGCGCCGAGGGGCGGGAGGGGCCGAGGTACGGCGTGAGCAAGCTGGAGAGGCTGATAAACCTCATCGCCATGCTCCTCGAGGTCCGCCGCCCGGTGACCCTGGAGCAGATACGCAACAGCATACCCGGCTACCAGCAGGAGAGCGTGGCCTCCTTCAAGCGCATGTTCGAAAGGGATAAAAGCGAGCTGCGGGAGATGGGCATCCCCATACGGGTGGAACCCCTGGACGCTTTCGGCGAGGAGACGGGATACCGCATCCCCAAGGATGAGTATTACCTTCCCGAGGTGGATTTCACGCCCGAGGAGAAGGTGGCTCTGTTGCTGGTGCACCGCTTCGCCTCCGGCGGGCTCATACCCCTGTCTCGCGAGGCGACTTCCGCCCTGCACAAGCTGAGCCCGGATTTCGGGGGCGGGGAGCCCCTGCAGGAGGCGCGCCCGGCTCCCGTCCGTTTCGACCGTCCGGCAGAGTCGGTGGAGAAGTTGAGCACCCTTTGGGAGGCTTCGGTGAGGAGGAAGACGGTGCGCTTCGCCTACCGCTCACTGGGTTCCTCGAGACCCCGGGAGCGCCTCCTGGACCCTTACGGGATGTATTTCGACCGCGGGGCCTGGTACGTGGTGGGTTATTGCCACCTGAGAGGCGAGAGGAGGTCCTTCCGCGTCTCGCGGGTGGAATCCGACGTGGTGCTGGTCAACCCCGGGGATCCGGGTCCGGATTTCGAGAAACCCCCGGATTTCAGGTTGCGGGATTATTCCCGCGTCCTCCCATGGGAGTTCGAGGAGGGACCTCCGCGGGAGGCGGAGGTGCGCCTCTCTCCCCGCATCGCCTGGTGGGTGGAGCGCGACCTGGGGGACGTCTATCCCTTCCGCTACCTCGAGGACGGAAGCGGGTTGATAAGGGTCACCGTGCGCAACGAGGAGGCCTTCTTCGACTGGGTCCTCTCCTTCGCCGAGGACGCCGAGGTGCTCTCTCCCCCCCAGCTGCGCGAGAGGATGCGGAACCGGTTGTTGGAGGTGTTGAAGGGGCTGGAAGGAGGAGAGGATGGCCGGTCCTGAAGCCAGGCTTCGGCGCATGCTGGCCCTCATTCCCTACGTCCTGAAGCACCAGGGCGCCACCCTCCAGGAGCTTTGCGAGATCTTCGGCGTGACCCGGGAGCAGCTCATAAGGGACCTGGAGCTCATCTTCCTGTGCGGACAACCCGACTACACTCCCGCCGACCTCATCGAGGTGAGCATGGAGGATGACCGCGTTCACATCGGCATGGCCGATTACTTCGCCCGCCCGGTGCGCTTCACCCCCCTGGAGCTGGCCGGGCTCTACCTGGCCTGCAGCGCTTTTTCCAGGCTGGTGGGACCCCCTGCGACCTCGGCCCTGCAGTCCGCCATGCTCCGGATACAGCGGGCCATGGGGATGGAGGGTCTCTCCCCCGAGGAGGTGGAGCGCAACCTGGAAGTGGCCTCGCCGGATTCCAAGGAGGAGGTCCTGCCCCGGCTCCTCCGGGCCTGCGAGGAGCGGCGGGTGGTGGAAATGGAATATTATTCCTACGGGAGGGGGGAGCTCACCAGGCGCCGGGTGCACCCCCTGTCCATGGAATTCGGGATGGGTCACTGGTACCTCCATGCCTGGGACACCATGAGCGGGGAGATGCGCGTCTTTCGGGTGGACCGGATAAAGGACCTCCGGGTAACGGAGGAGAGGTTCGACCCCCGCCCGGAAGCCATGGCGGGCGGAAAGGGGGCTTCCGCCGCCCCGGATTCGGGAGAACTTACCGTGAGGCTGCGCTTTTCCCCCACCTTGGCCCCCTGGGCCAGGGAACAGCCGCTTTTCACCGAGTTCCAGGAAGACGGTTCGGGGCTGGTCTGCACCCTGAGGACGGGCAGCCTATCCTGGCTGGAGAAGGAACTGCTCCGCTGGGGGAAGGAAGTGGAAGTGCTCCACCCGCCGGAACTGCGCGAGGGGCTGCGCCGCCGGGTGGAAAGCATGCTGGCCCTCTACGCGAAGCGGAGGCCCGGGCACGGCGGTTCGCGGGTTTGAACCAGGCATATGGACCCGCACGGGTCCCGCTTGGCCGGATGGACGCGGTGCAGGCGGCGGGGGGTTCACGATGACGCCGGTAAAGACTCGCTCCTTCGGCGGGGAAATCACGTTTCAGGCCATGGGAGGACCGGGGGGAAGGAAGCCTGACGACCCCGCCTTGGGAGCCGGCGGGGAGGGATATTGCTCCGCGGGAGGAGGACAACGGCGGCGGGAAGCATGCGCTTGACTCCGCGCACGTCCGCCGAACGGCTTCCCTGCCCCGCGCGGGGAGGAGACACTAGCGAAGTCCAAGCCGAGACTCTCCACCGCTCACCCTCCCGCGCGGGGGGAGGGGCATCCATCGTCGAGGGGAAGACGTCGGTCTGCGCTGTGGAGGAGGAGCGGGGTTCAGCGGGCATGGCGGGATAGGTAGGCCTGGCGGAAGCGGTCGAGGCTCATGGTGTCAAGGTCGTTCTTGATCTCGTTCAGGCGTCTCCGGGCCCTGTCCAGCTCCTTGTACCTCTCCCCATAGACCAGCTTCTGGCGCCGGAAGTCCCAGACCTCGACCAGGAAGCCCTCTCCGAAGGCGGCGTCTACGAAGCCCTTGCTGATGCGGACCTTCAGCGAGCTGTTGGCCGCCTCGCTTCCGTTGCCCCTGGACGGTGATCCGCGCCTGTGCAACCTTCACCTTCCTTTCCTACGGAGGCCATGAGGGTTCTCGTGACCACAAGGGATATTTTAACACCTGGCGCAAGCATAAGCGAACGATAAACGGTTATATGTTCGATTAACGGGAGGCCCCGGAAACCCCCGCGGGGCGTAGTTTATAATGTGTGGGTCGTGATGTATGGGTGGATATACCTGTTTTCCGGGACAGGTTGATCGGGAGACGGAGAAGGACATGCGCCGCGAGAAAAGGGGGATAGCCCGCCTCTTCCGCCACCGCTCTTTGTGTTTCCTCCTATCCCTGGCAACCGTTTTTTTCTTGGTTCTTTCGTGTTGTACCGGCTGCGGGAGGAGGAGCGAAACGTTGAGCGCTTCCGATTACAAGGAGCGCATTTCCGAGATCCACGACGGGGTGGCCTGGGACCTCGGATACGTCATCGAATCCCTGGGCCAGGTCTCCGGGGACGAGTACTATCACCTCCAGGAAGCGGGAGAGGTTTTCGCCAGGGTCCGGGATATATTCGCCGGCGCCTACCGTGCGCTGGAAGCCCTTGACCCGCCGGAGGAGGCCCTCGAACTCCACCTCGACCTGATGCATTTTTACGCCGACGGAGAGCGCGAGGCCGGCACGATGGTCAGTTCCCTGGGCTTGTTTCAGATCGTCCTTCCCATGCTGGCGGACGTGGATAACCTGGCCCTGCCGTCCCTGCCCGATCAGCCTCAGCCCCAGGAGATAAGGGGGGCGGCGGAGGAGGACCGGAGGACCATGGAGGACTACCTCCGCGAGCTGGAGGGCATCACCCCCCCGGAAGACCTGCGGGAGTACCTGGATAAGGTCCGGGGGTTGTTCGGTTCACTGTTGGACATGGTCTCCGGGGTTCTGCAGGCCATGCCCGCAAAGGAACTCGAATCCCTGGCGGATTTCCGCCAGCGGTTCGCCCCGTTGCAGGGGGAGGCGTGGAGCCTGCGGGGTACCGTTCAGGCATACCTGGTGGGGGCGGGTAGCCGAATCGACGGGCTCATAGAGAGGGGCGGGGAACTCGCCGCGCGGATAAAACAGCTTTAGGGGAAGAGAGGCAAGGCCGTGGGCGGGGAAACGGGGAAGCCTCAAGGTAAGGGAGGGGAGCCTGAAGGAAAATCGGGCGGTGCAACCGACCGGTTATCCAGCCGTTGCTGGGGGAGGAACCGTCGTCCCCAGGGGAGCGGCCTCGCGGGTGGGTCACGGGTCACGTCCGGGGGCGGTGAGTCTCCGCGGGCCCGGGATGGCGGGGAAGCGAGGGACTTTGCGGAGCCCGGGACCCGGGGCGTGCTAGGCATACTACCCGGGGAAGGGGGCGGATATGGAAGGAAGATCGGAGCAAGAGCCGGCGGACCAGTGGAGAGGGAGGAGAGATGCAGTCCGGTAACGCGGTGGAAGCGCTGTTCAATCCCAGGAGCATGGCCGTGGTGGGGGCCTCGAGCAATCCCGCCAAGTGGGGGCATATCATCCCTTCCAATATCCTGCGCGACGGCTATCGCGGCCGTCTCTATCTGGTCAATCCCAAGGGAGGCCGGATCCACGGCTTGCCGGTCCACCGCAGCCTTTCCGAGATAGGCGAGTCGGTGGACCTGGCCATGGTCACCATACCCGCGGAGGGGGTGCGGGAGGTCCTGGGTGACTGCGCCGCGGCGGGGGTGAAGGCGGTCATCGTCATCTCCGGGGGTTTCAGCGAGTCCTCCCCCGAGGGACGGCGCATGGAAGAAGAGATGGTGGAGAGGGCGCACGCCCTGGGTATTCGCATCGTGGGACCCAACACCATGGGCATTTACTCCGCGCCCTGGAGTCTTACCGCCCTCATGCCGCCGGTGCGTCCCCGCCCCGGGCATATCGCCTTCGCCGCCCAGAGCGGGAACCTGGGTACCCAGATGCTGGGCTGGGGGTCCTACCGGGGGATCGGCTTCTCGCGCTTCGTTTGCGTGGGCAACGAGTGCGACCTGGACTTTGCCGATTATCTGGAATATTTTGCCAGAGACGAGCTTACCCGGGTAATCCTCCTCTACGTGGAGGGGTTCAAGCGACCGCGGCGCATCCTCGAGCTGGCCAGGAAGATCACCCCCCGCAAGCCCATCGTCATCTACAAGGCGGGCGGTACGGAGGCGGGAAGGAGGGCGGCCGCCTCGCACAGCGCGGCCATGGCCGGTTCCCAGGAGGTCTACCGGGGGATGATAAGGCAAGCGGGCATGATCCAGGCTGAGACCACGGAGGAGATGCTGGATTTCTCGGACGCCCTGGTGAAGTTGCCCGTGCCCCGGGGGAGGCGGTTGGCCATCCTCTCCTGGGGAGGAGGCTGGGGGGTGGTGGAGGCTGACCTCTGCGAGCGCCAGGGGCTGCAGGTGGTTCCCCTGCCAGGGGAGGTGAAGGAGGAGCTTTCCGGAATCCTTCCCTCCTACTGGAGCAAGGGCAACCCGGTGGACCTGGTGGGCATCGTCAACTTGGAGGATCATACCCGTTGCCTGGAGATACTGGCTTCCCACCCCGATTTCGACCTCCTCATCTCCCTGGGGACGGTGAACGCCGCCGCCGCTTTCGGGATGGCGGAAAGGCCCGAGGAGGTGCCCCTCGAGGAAAAGGAGGTATTCGCCGTCCGTCGCCGCTACGTGAGAGAGGGAAGCAATCGCTTCGCGGAGAAGGTGGTGGAGCTCATGGAGCGGCACGGCAAGCCCATCGTCACCGTGGGAATGCCCCAGAGGGACGCCGAGACGGCGGAGGTGGCCGATCTACCCCGGGACCGCCTGTGCGTCTACACCAACCCGGAGCGGGCCGCCCGGGTGGCGGCCATGCTGGCGGAGCGGGGCGAGTTCCTACGGGCCAGGGGATGAAAAGTATTTTTCAGGGTTGGGGGCGGACATGGGTATCGGGCCGGCGGTAATCCTGGGAGTGGTGCAGGGGGTCACCGAGTTCTGGCCCATATCCAGCTCCGCGCACCTCGCCCTTCTCATCCACCTTTTCGGGTGGGGCAAGCCGGAACTCTCCTTCGTGGTGGCCTTGCACCTGGGGACCTGGCTCGCCGTGGTGTGGTATTACCGCCGCCGCCTGGCTTCCATCGCCTCCGCCTGCTGGAGGGAGGTTCGCGGAAAGGGGCACGGCGGCCGGGAGGCCCGGCTGGGCCGTCTTCTCCTTCTGGCTACCCTCCCGGGGGTGCTCCTGGGGGCCGTCTTCGCCGAGTCCTCGGAGATCATGGAGGGGATGCCCTTGCTCATGGTCTCCTCACTCGCTTTCTTCGGGGTTGTCCTTTGGGCGGCGGACGCTTGGGGAGGACGGAACGGGAATTGGGATACGGCGGGGTGGAGGGAATCGCTGGCCGTGGGCGTGGCCCAAGGCCTGGCGCTGATGCCCGGGGTCTCGCGTTCCGGCATAACCATCTCCACGGCCCGCGCCGCGGGCATCGATCGGAGAGAGGCGGCGGACTTCACCTTTCTCCTCTCCGTTCCCATCATCGGTGCCGCGGCGGCCTACGAGGGGTTCAAGCTGGCAGTGGAAGGCATCCCGGCCGGGTCCCTCTGGCCCATGGCCCTGGGCTGCGCGGCGGCGGCGGCGTCCGGGTACCTGGCCATAGGTTTCCTGCTCTCCCGCCTGAGGGCCCATTCCTTCCGGTCCTACGCCCTTTACCGCCTGGCCCTGGCCGTGGCCTTGGCGGTAGTCCTGGTGACCCGGTGACGCCGCGGGGCCGTCGGTGGCAGGTACCCTTGGAAAATCTTTTCCGTTCTCATCCCGTCGCCCCGCCCCTGTACTCAGCCACCCTTTTCCTCAACCACTCAGCCCAGGAGGAAAGCCCCTCGCCGGTGCGGCAGCTCACCTCGAAGACAACCATCCCCGGGTTCATGCGGCGGATGGTCTCCTGGAGAGTCCCGAGGTCGAAATCGCTCATTCCCAGGAGGTCCACCTTGTTCACCAGGAGGACGTGGGACTGGCTGAACATGAGCGGGTATTTAAGGGGTTTGTCGTGTCCCTCGGCCACGGAGAGGATCATCGCCCGCAACCCCTCGCCCAGGTTGAACTCCGCCGGGCAGACCAGGTTGCCGACGTTCTCGATGATCAAGAGGTCCAGGGAGGAGAGGTCCAGGTGGACGAGGGCCTCCCGTATCATGGCCGCGTCCAGGTGGCAGGCCCCCCCGGTGTTGATCTGGACCACGGGGACACCGTAGGACCTGATCTTCTCCGCGTCCACGCTGGATGCGATATCCCCCTCGATGACCCCGATGCCCATTTCCCCGGAGAGGAGTTCGAGGGTCCTGGAGACCAGGGAGGTCTTCCCGGCTCCCGGGGAGGCCATGAGGTTCACGGCCAAAACGCCGTTCTCCCGAAAAAGGACCTCGTTCTCCCGCGCTATCTTCTCGTTGGCGTCGAAGACTCCTTCCAGGATCTGGATGTCCATGTTTTCCGCTCCCCCTGTCCAGTCGTTGGATCCCCGCCTTGGAATCCCTATTTCTCCCGGCGCTCCCCCGCCTTGCCGGGCGCAAGGCCGCGTGCACGCACCCTTTACTGCCCACTCGACAGCCGCCCTCGTTTCCCGGCTCGGCGTGGACGTTCTCGGCTTCCAGGGCCCATAGACCTTTTTCGCTCCCCGCCTATTCTATCTCTATGGACTCCACCATGAACTCCCTGCCCGAGATTATATCCGAGGCCAGCTCGCCGCAGCGGGGGCAGGTCAGGTCGTATTCCTGGATGCGGAACTCCTCGCGGCATTTCCCGCAATAGGCCACCACCGGCACCTTGTTGAAGTTCAGCTCCGCTCCCTGGGCGATGGTGTCCTTGGTCACCAGGTCCCAGTAGAAGCTGACGTAGTGGTCCACTATTCCCGTAAGCTCTCCCAGCTTGATGTTCACCTTTACCACCCGCCGGGCGCCGTTCATCTCCGCGTGCCGGAGGACGATGCCGGCGATGCTCTCCGTGACCCCCAGTTCGTGCATGAGACGCGCTCCTTCCTCCCTCTCCCCGTGACCCTGAAGCGGGGGAGTTCTCTTGGGCCCGTGCCGCGGGCCGGCGCACCCGGCGGCGTACCTTAAATAAATGTTACACCCTGGGACTGGGTTTGGAGGTGAGGCCGGTCAGCCGGTCGGGGAGACAAGGGGTACCGGCCACGGAGCGAGGGCCGAGCGCGGAAAACCCGTTTCAGCGGCCGAGAACGTGAAGGAAGCGGGGTGGAAAGACCCGCCGACGCCGGGGCAAGGCCGGCAGCTCCGCGGGCAGGGAGGAGTTATCGCAGGTGTCATTTGCGCCGGCGGTGTTTTAATGGTAAAAATATTGAGGTTGTTCGCCGCGCAGCACGACCGTTACAGGAGCCGCAGCCCAGACGAGGAAACAGATGGAAGAGGGAAAGGAGCAAGCGGGGCGGTTCCGATCGACCCGGGAACCGCCTTCCCCCGCGGAGATTGTTCGCCTCGGATTATCCCTTCCATCTTTTGGATCGAACCGGGAGGTAAAAGGATGAGCCACGCCAACGACCGACTTTTCGACCACAAGCTGGCCCGGGAATGGAAGCTCAAGAAATCCCGCGCCGAGAAGGACAAGCGCATGACTCTCCAGGAGGCCGTCGCCACCCTGGTGGAGGACGGCGACTCCATCGTGGAGACCGGGTTCGCCTACGTGCGCGGCCCCATGGCCGCCTACTGGGAGATAGGCCGCCAGAGAAAGAAGAACCTGGTGGGCATCTTCACCCCGGGTGGCATGAACACCGCCTGGCACGAGTTCGGCGGCCTGGAGGGAGCCCACGTGGCCTACGTGGGGGTGGAGATGCGCGGCCTCATCTCACCCTTCCGCCGCGGCGTAGAGGCGGGAACCCTCAAGATCTATTCCGAGTGGAGCCACGGGGCCCTGGCCCTGGCCTTGCGCGCCGCCGAGCAGGGTGTCAACTACGTGGCCTGCAAGTCCATGCTGGGCACGGACATCATGCGCACCAACCCCTACGTCAGGGAGGCCAAGGACCCCTGGACCGGCGAGCCGGTGTGCCTGGTGCCGGCCATGTACCCGGACGTGGCCATCTTCCACGTGCACCACGCGGACAAGTACGGCAACAGCCGCATCTGGGGGCCCTCGGTGAACGACACGGCCATCGCCGTGGCCGCGCGCAAGGTCATCGTCACCTGCGAGCGCATAGTGAGCTCCGAGGACATACGCTCCAATCCCTACCAGGTGATCATCCCCCACTACTGCGTGGACGCCGTGTGCGAAGTCCCCTACGGGGCCTACCCCGGGGACATGCCCGGCATGTACTACTTCGACCGCCGCCTGCAGGAGCGGGTGGTGAGGATCGAATGGAAGACCAAGGAGTCCACCAAGGAGTGGTACGAGAAGTACATCCTGGGGACCAAGGACCACTACGAGATGATCCAGCTCATCGCCGAGGAGGAGGGCATGAACGTTCTGGAGTACATGAAGCGCCTGGAGCAGCTCTCCTGCGACGCCAGCTACTTCGGCCTGGGTTACTGGGGAGTCGGCGGCGAGAGGGACTGGAAATACGAGGAAGTGGCCAAGCGGGCCATCTAAGGAGGGTTGGGAGATGAGCGAGGTCCAATATACACCCAGGGAACTGCTGGCCTGCGTGGCGGCCAGGCTGATCAAGGACGGGGAGAGCGTCTTCGTGGGCACCGGGCTACCCCTGGTGGGAGCGCTCCTGGCCAAGAAGATGCACGCCCCCAACATGATGGCCATCTACGAGTGCGGTGCCGTGGACCCCGAGCCCCGGGTCCTGCCCTGGTCGGTCTCCTGCTCCTGGACCACCTACAAGGCGCCCATCATCCTCTCCATGTCCTCCGTCTTCGGCCACAGCCGGGCGGGATACGCGGACGTGGGGTTCCTGGGAGGGGCCCAGATCGACATGTACGGGAACATCAACGCCACCTGCATAGGCGATTACGAGCACCCCAGGGTGCGCCTCACCGGCTCGGGGGGAGCCAACGACATCGCCTCCCTTTGCGAGCGGGTGATCTTCATGGGGCTCCACCTCCCGGAGCGCCTTCCGGAGCGGGTTGACTACATCACCACCCCGGGATACCTGGACGGGCCGGGGGCGCGCGAGCGGGCCGGCCTGGTGGGAGGAGGGCCGTGGAGGGTCATCACCCACTTGGGGGTCATGGGCTTCGACGAGGAGACCTGCCGCATGAAGCTCATCTCCTACCACCCGGGGGTCACGCCGGAGGTCATCCAGCAGTTCACCGGCTTCGAGCTCCTCATCCCCGACGACGTGACCGAGACCCCCAAGCCCACGGAGGAGGAGCTGCGCATCCTGCGCGAGGAAGTGGATCCCTGCCAGCTGTTCTGCTTCTGAGGGGCCCCGCCTTACCGCGGCTCCCCGGAGCGGCGGGCGGGGAAAGCACTGTTTCCCCGGTGGGATGGACCTCACCTTTTCCCCGGTGAGGACCACGGGAAAGCCCGTGACCCTTGCGACAGGGGGCAAGGTTGGAAAGCACGGTTTCCCCGGTGGGATGACCCTTGTGCCCTTTTTTCTTGCAAAGCCGGGGGAGGGCCGTGATCCTTTCCGCAGGGGAGGATTGTAATCAAGACCTTGAGGAGAGCGACCGGGGAAGGGTCGAGAATGAGGAAGGTCGAGTGGTGGTCGGCCGGGGATGGGTATTGAGGGGCAACCGGTGAAATGACCGCCTTCCGGTTTGCCCGGCCTCGGCTTCGACGGCGGTCAGGGTCCTTTCAGAAGGCCTTCCAGATCACCTGGAAGGCGTTGCGCTCCACGGCGGCCAGGCGGCGCGGGGGAAGAAGGAAGTCGCTCAGGTCCACTCCCCTGGCGGCCAGGGCGGACCAATCCCCCTGCAGGAGAAGCAGCAGCTGCTCGTAGTTCAATGCCTGCAGGGCAGCCATCGCCTCCGCCGGATTGCCCTGGGCGGCAACTTCCCTCAAGAAGACCTGGAAATCCTCCTCGGAAGCAATGCCGGGTTGCGCTTCCGGGGCTCCCGCCGGTTCCCGGCCGCCCGTCTCCGTTTCCCCGGAAGCCCCCGCCTCCCACGCCTCTCCTTCCATGCCCGGTCCCCGGCCGCTTACCTCCCCGCCTTGGGGAATGAGGTAGGAGGCCAGCTCCTGGAGGATGGACTGGCTCAGCCTGAGGATCTCCTGGCCTCCCCGCGCGGCCAGGTGGAGGGCGGCGGGTACCTGGGGATCGGGGAAGAGCAGGTAGTCCTCGGGTCCGCTCAAGGAGATCAGCCAGGCTTCCCTCCCCTCTATCCTGGCCAGTTCCGCCCGGCAAGGAAGGAGTGGACCTTCCGCCTCGGCCAGGACGGTGGCCATCGCCTGCCTGAGCTCGAGCGGATCCAACCCCGCTTGTTCCGCCTGGCGCAGAAGCTCGGATATCAGCTGTTCCTGCAGGCGCGGAAGGTAAGGAGACCGCGTATCTCCCTGGATGGGGTACCAGTAGGCGGAGTAGAAGGCCATGCGCGAGCCGATGTCCTCGCCGTAGGCCTGGAGCTCGCCGGCGGAGTATTCACGTCCCGAGAGGACCAACGCCGGTCGCACCACCAGTTCCTCCGCGTTTTCCGGGTATATATCCTTCAGGGATAGTGTGGAAGCGGTCACCGTGCCCGCTTGGGATGCAGGTTCCTGCTGGGTCGAAGCCGTGCCCGAGGGTTCCCCTACCGGGGTCACCGCCCTCCTCCCGGAGAGGAGGATCCAGGTGGAGGCGGCGCAGACGGCCGCCACCAGGCATGCGGCGACGGCTGCCCGGCGTAGAAGGGGTCTGTGAGGAGGGGCGGCGTGCGGTGCGGACAGGGCTTCCTCCAGCCGGAGGTGAAGGCGGGAGGCCTCCGCGGAGGTGAGTCCCACTTGCGGCAGGAGGGTGAGTTCCCGGACCACTTCGCCTAGGACGCGGAACCTGCGGGCACAGGCCGGGCACCCGTCCAAGTGACCCCGCACCTCCGAGGCCGCCTTATCCCCCAGTTCTCCTTCCAGGAAGGGGCTTAAAAGTTTTCTGGCCTGCCTGCATCTCATGTCCCTTGAAACCTCTCCTCTCGCCAAGTGTTAGATGACTCCGCTCCGGGTCCTGTTCCCCCGTGCTCCCCGCCGGCGGGAGGTTTTCCCTGTCGGCGCCTTCGGGCTTGTCAACGGCTCTGTTCCCAGTAATCCTCCAGTTCCGCCGCCAACCGGTTCCGCGCCCGGTTGAGGCGCGACTTGACGGTTCCCAGGTTGATGCCCAGTATCTCCGCCACCTCCTTGTAATCGTACCCGTTTATGTCGTGGAGGTAGATCACCTCGCGGAACTTGAAGGGAAGCCGGGCTATGGCCTCCTGTACCTGCCGCCGTATCTCCTCCCTTTCCATGCTGGACTCCGGCGAGTCCGCCCCCTCGTCGGGGAGGCGCTGCTCCATCTCCGGCATCTCGTCATCCGGGGATTCCGCCAGGGAGAGGTGCCGTCGGCTGCGGCGGGCATGGTCGTGGCAGGCGTTCATGGCCACCCGGTAAAGCCAGGTGGAGAACTTGGCCTCCCCGCGGAAGGAGTGCAACTTGCGCAGGAGGAGCAAGAACACTTCCTGGCACACGTCGGCGGCGTCGGAGCGGTTTCCCAACATGCGGTAGGCGAGGTTCATGACCGTGGACTGGTAACGGTTGACCAGCTCCTCGAAGGCCGACCGGTCGCCGTCCAGGAAGGATCTGACCAGCTCCTCGTCGGAGCGCCGGTCCCGCTGTCCTTCCTCTTCCCCGCGTCCGGTCATGATGCCGATCCTCTTCTCCACGCCCCGCTCAGGCGCCGAATTCGGTGTAATTTTAGCACAGGGGAAGCGCGTTACCTTCGTGTTATAATGCCCTAAAATCCACGCCGAATGCGGGAAGAGGGGGCGGGGCCCTCTCTCCCATGGAACGGAGAACCGGCATCGCTCCCGCGGGGGAGAAGTTCGACGAGGCCCATGGATGGCCGTTCTCCGGAAGAATTGACCGGAAGGCGAAGCCCGAAAGCCGGCGCCGGGGAAACGGAGGCGGGAAGGAAAGGCCTTCCCCCTGGTGCCGGGAAGAAGGCGGCGGACCAGCTTGGAGGAGGAACCGGTGCGGTCAGGCGACAAGAGGGAACTTCTTTCGGGAAACGAGGCCGTGGCCCGGGGGGCTTACGCGGCGGGTGTCCGCGTGGCCTGCGCCTATCCCGGGACTCCCAGCACGGAGATATTGGAAGAACTTACCAAATTACCCGGGGTTTACTGCGAGTGGTCCCCCAACGAGAAAGTGGCCCTTGAGGTGGGTATAGGGGCCTGCCTGGGCGGCGCCCGCACCCTGGTGGCCATGAAGCACGTGGGCCTCAACGTGGCCGCCGACCCCTGGATGACCCTGCCCTACATCGGGGTCAACGCCGGCCTGGTCCTTGTGGTGGCCGACGACCCGGGGATGCATTCCTCCCAGAACGAACAGGACAGCCGCTACTACGCCCGCATGGCCGGGGTTCCCCTCCTGGAACCCTCGGACAGCATGGAGGCCTACCGCATGGTGGGGGCGGCCTTCGAGCTCTCGGAGCGTTACGACACCCCCGTCCTCTTGCGCCTGGAGACCCGCGTCAGTCACTCCCGGACTGTGGTGGAGTACGAGGACCAAAGGCGGGAGGTGGACTTTCCCTATGAAAAGGACGCCGTTAAGAGGGTGATGATACCCGGCCACGCCCGCCTTCGCCACCCGGTGCTCCTGCGCCGCCTGGAGGAGCTGGCCAGGGAAGCGGAGATCTCTCCCTTCAACCGGGTGGAGATGAGGTCGGATCGGGTGGGTATCGTCACTTCCGGCGTGTGTTACCAGTATGTCCGGGAGGCCTTCCCCGAGGCCTCGGTGCTCAAGCTGGGGTTTGTCTATCCCCTCCCGGAGAGGATAGCGCGGGACTTCGCCTCCCATTTCCGGCGCCTGTACGTGGTGGAGGAACTGGAGCCCTTCCTGGAGGAAGCCCTTAAGGCCCTGGGGCTGGACGTGATGGGGAAGGCCAGGATCCCGCGGGAGGGGGAACTGGATCCCGACTTGGTGGGAAGCAGCCTGGCCGAGATCATGGAGATGGACACCGGCCTCCAAGACGGGGGATGGAACCGCCCGGAAGCCGCGCGGGCCCCTCGTTCTTCGACGCTTCCCTCCCGGCCGCCGGTCATGTGTCCCGGGTGTCCCCACCGGGGGCTGTTCTACGTGCTTTCCCGCATGAAACTGGTGGTCTCCAGCGACATCGGATGTTATACCCTGAGCGTGTTACCCCCCGTTTCCGGCATCGATTGCCAGGTATGCATGGGGGCGGGAGTGGGGATGGCCCTGGGGTTGGAGAGGGCCTTCGCCGGCAGCGAGGTTAACGCGTCCTACCGGGGGAAGGTGGTGGGCACCCTGGGCGATTCCACCTTCATCCACGGGGGCATAACCGGCCTCATCGACATGGTCTACAACCGTATCCCCTGCACCATCATCATCCTCGACAACCGCACCACGGCCATGACCGGCTTCCAGGACCATCCCGGCACGGGAAAGACCCTCATGGGAGAGAAGACACACGCCCTGGACCTGGAGGCACTCTGCCGCGCGGTGGGGGTGGAATCGGTGCGCGTGGTGGACCCCTGGGACCTGGAGGGCACGGAGAAGGCCCTGCGCGAGGAAGTGGGGTCCGACCATACCTCGGTGATCATCTCCCGGCGCCCTTGCACCCTTATGCGGCGCTCCCCTCATCCCGTTTACCGGGTGGACGAGGAGGAATGCACCGGGTGCCGGCGTTGCCTGAGGCTGGGATGCCCGGCCCTGGTGATGCGGGGGGAGAAGGCCTGGGTGGACGAGGGCCTGTGCGCGGGCTGCTCCATGTGCGCGCAGCTCTGCCGCCCCGGGGCCCTGCGGGAGGTGGAGGATGGTGACTGACGTGGTGCTGGCCGGGGTGGGGGGCCAGGGGAACGTGCTCTCGGCGCGCATCCTGGCCGAGGCGGCCATGCGGGCGGGATACCGGGTGAAGACATCCGAGGTGCACGGGATGGCCCAGAGGGGCGGGAGCGTGGTGTGTATGGTGCGCTGGGGGGAGGAGGTGTATTCGCCTCTCATCCCCAGGGGAAGGGCGGATTTCCTCCTGGCCTACGAGCTCCTGGAGGGTTTGCGGTTCCTGGAATACCTGCGTCCGGGAGGCACGGCGGTGGTCAACGATTATCGCCTCGACCCGCTCCCCGTCTTGAGGGGGGACGCCGCCTATCCCGAGGATGCCTTGGGTCTCATCCGGGAGGCATCCGGGAAGTGCGTGGTCCTGCGGGCCCGCGACCTGGCCGAAGAGGCGGGCAGCGCCCGGGCGGTGGGCACGGTGATGCTGGGTGCGCTTTCCGTTTTTCTCCAGTTCCCGAGAACAGCCTGGGAGGATTCCCTGCGGCAAAGGGTACCTCCCAGGGCCCTGGAGGCGAACCTGCGCGCATTCGAGATGGGGAGGAAGGCGGCGGGCTAACGCTCCCGGGAATGGGTTGACCGGCGGCCGCATGGGTGCAGGAACCGTGTGGGCAGCTTGGGGGGGGCGAGACCGGGCGGGGGAGATAGCGGAGGGGTCGCCATGGACTCCGCCCGCGAGACCGCGCATCCCGGGCCTCCCGCGGGGATTGAAAGGGGTGGGGACATGGGAAGGAGGTTGGAAACCTGCGCCTGGTCGGAGGGGAACACCTTCCACCATTGCCAGTTCGAGGACCTGGATCGGCTGCTGGAGTTGAAGCGCCGGGCGGGCAAGACGGTCAGCGTATGCCTGCCCTGCCTGAACGAGGCCGCCACCATAGGGCCCATATTGGAGACCGTGGTGGAGGAGCTCATGAGCCGCGTTCCCCTGGTGGATCAGCTCTGCGTGGTGGACGGGGGGAGCAGGGACGGCTCCCCGGAGCTGGCCCGGAAGGTCGGGGCGGAGGTCTATCTGCAGGAGGAGATACTCCCCGGGCTGTACGTTCCCCAGGGGAAGGGGGACGCCCTGTGGAGGAGCATGTACTGCATGCGGGGGGATATCGTCATCTGGATGGACTCCGACATCCGCAACTTCCATCCCCGCTTCGTGTACGGCATCTTGGGGCCCCTGCTCACCCGGCCGGATATACTTTTCGTCAAGGGCTTCTACCAGCGGCCTTTCCGGGCCGAACATCGCCTGCTGCCCACCGGCGGGGGGAGGGTGACGGAGCTGGTGGCCCGCCCCCTCCTGAGCCTCTTCTACCCGGAGCTCACCGCCCTCATCCAGCCCCTCTCGGGCGAGTACGGGGGAGATAGGTCCCTCCTTGAAAACATCCCCTTCTTCTCCGGTTACGGGGTGGAGATAGGGATGATCATCGACATCTATTCCCGTTACGGGATGGGGGTCATCGGGCAGGTGGACCTGGAGGAGAGGCAGCACCGCAACCAGGCCCTTCCCGCCCTGGGAAGGATGGCCTTCCAGATCATCCAGGCGGTGTTGGTGCGCCTCCAGAAAGAGGGGAGGCTCTCTTTCTCGGAGGATTTCCCCACCGAGATCACCCAGGTGGATTACCGCGACGGCGAATACATTCTGGACACCAGGAAGCTCCCCGTGGAGGAAAGGCCACCCATCTCCCGGCTGCAGGAATATCGGGCCCTGTTCGGAGGTTGAAAACAGGTGGACCGCGGCGGCAGTAACCCGGAGGAAGGCCTCCTGGAACGCGCCCTCAGGGAGTTCGGGCCGGAAGCGCGTTGGCCGGGCCTCAGGGAGACGCTGGGCCGGGTGCGGGTGGTGTATACCGACCTGGACGGCACCATGATGGGGCCGGGAGGGTGTTTCTTGCGCAACCTGGCGGGGGAATACACCCTCCGGCCGGCGCGGGCCCTGGTGGAGGCCCTGCGCAGGGGGGTGGACGTGGTACCGGTCTCCGGGAGAAGCGCCCACCAGTTGCGAGAGGACGCCCGCCTGCTGGGCCTACGCAATTACATCGCCGAGCTGGGGGTGGAGCTGGTCTACGACCTGGGCGAGGAGGTGGTCCTGAACACCGGGGCCCTGGAAGGGGAGTGTGGGGACCTCTACCGGGCCATCATGGAGAGCGGGGCGGTGGATTATCTCCTCGGCTCCCACCCTCAAAGGCTGGAGTTCCACACCCCCTGGTCCGATTACCGGGAATGCACCCCCATATTCCGCGGCCTGGTGGACCTGGAGGAAGTGAACCGCTTTCTGGAGGAGAGCTTCCCTGGTCTGGAACTGGTGGACAACGGGGTCATACCCAGGACATATCCCGGCCTGGAGGTTCCCGAGGTGAGGGCCTACCACCTGGTTCCCCGGGGCGTGAGCAAGGAGAAGGCGGTGGCCGAGGACATGAGAAGGCGGGGATTCGAGCGCCGGGAGGCCGTGGCCGTGGGGGACTCGGAGGCCGACCTGGCCCAGAGCGAGGTGGTAGGCGTCTTTTTCCTGGTCCGCAACGGGTTACTGGGCAACCCCCACCTGGAGCCTCTGATCGCCTCCACCCCCAACGTGGTGGTCACCAAGGGATTCCTCAACGAGGGATGGGCTGAAGCCCTGGAGCTGGCCGTTCTGGGCGGTTGAGCGAGGACCTCCCGCCGCGGCGGGTCCGAGGGGCTCCGGGCACGGCTTGGGTGGCGTTCCATCCGCGACAATGCGGGCCGCGCTTTCCGGGGAGCACGAAGTCACCTCTGTTTCCCCGGCGTGGGCCGGCGTGGGCCGGACCGGCAAGGGCGAAACCCTTCCCCTCCGCCGGGGTCGAACCCGCAGTGGGTTTTCAACTCCTCGACCGCGCCAACCACGATTCTCCGGACCCGGCGCCTTCGGAGACGGGGAGGGGAGACCTTCATGCTTTCCCGGCACCTCGGCTTTTCCCGCCAGCGGCGTGGTGGGGGCGGCCCGGGTTGGGCCGACCCGTACCGGCGGAGCCCGGCCACTACGCCTCTTACCCTTGCATAGCGACCGTTAAGGGGACGGTATCCTCCTTTCGAGGAAATGCTTCAGGTGGAACGGCGAGGAGACGATAAATTAAAAGATTAATGAGCATCCGATCCGCCGCTTATCCCTCTCCGGGGGGATGCGCGGCGATGGGCGCGCTCGGCAACATGGGGACGTGAGGAGCGCGCCCGCCTGACGGCCACGGGCGCAAAGGCAGGACATCGAGGGGTACGGCCTTGGATCTGAAGCGCAAGCTCGTCCTCTTCGTCAGGATCATACGCGTTGTCGTTTATCTTTATATCCTCGTCCAGCTCCTGGTCGCCCGGCAGGACTTCGAGCAGTCCGGGCTGATCCCCGTGGTGGCCGGCATGGGGGTCTTCTACGTCATCATCGACCAGATAGTCTTTCGGTTGCCCGAGAAGAGGTTCCGCCTGGCCTGCCTTTGCCTTCTTCCCTTCGAGATGTTCCTAATCTCCCTCCTCGTCCATTACACCCGCTCCGCTCCCATAGTGGAGTTCGATTTCCTGTACGCCCTGCCGGTGGTCAACATGGCCATGTGGTTCGGCATCCGGGAGGGCTTGGCCTTCAGCCTGTTGGGCAGTTCCCTCTACCTCTTGACCGCCGGCCTGTCCGGCCGCATAACCGGATTGGAATCCCTGGGGATGATCCTCAGCCGGTGCGGCTTCTATATGCTGAGCGCGCTGGTGACGGGATACATGTCGGAGTTCGCGGAGAGGGAAAGCCGGGAGAAGGCGCGCAGGATGGTGGAACTCACCGCCCTCTCCGGTTTCGCCACCCTCTTCGACTCCACCTTGAGCGAGGAGAAGGTTTACCGGAACCTCTGCGAGGCCATCTCCCGGAGCATCAACCCGGACGTGGTCCTGGTCTTCCGGTTGGACGCGGAGAGAGATCGTTTGAGCGTGGCGGCCTGGGAAGGGGTGAGCTCCGGGGAGGCGGCCATCGTCCTCCCCCGGGATTACGGGCTGGTGGGAAAGGTGCTGGACGGGCGGGAGCCCATGATGGTGAGGGACACGGATCTGGAGTGGGGTTACCGCCAGTTCCTCGAGACCCACCGCATACGTTCCGCCATCTACGCTCCCCTGAAGTGGAGGGACGATGTTTACGGGGTGGTCTTCGCCGGAAACCACCTCAAGGACAGCTTTACCGAAAACGATCTCAACCTCATGTCCGCTCTCTCCGTCCAGGCGGCGGTGGCGGTGCACAACTCCCGGCTCTACGCCGACCTCCAGAACCGCATCGGGGAGCTGCACGCCATCTTCGAGATCGACAAGGCCATCACCTCGGCCATCGACCTGGACACCGTCCTGCAGCAGATCGTACAGATGAGCCTGGTCCTCCTCAACGCCAAGACCAGCTCCATCATGCTCCTGGACGAGGAGAAACAGGAGCTGGTCATCGCCGCCGCCCACGGGTTGTCCGAGGAGTACCTGAACAAGGGCGCCATCAAGGTGGGGGAGAGCGTGGCTGGAAGGGTTATCCAGGAGGGAAGGCCCATCGCGGTGCGGGATATCAGGTCCGATCCCCTGCACGCCTATCCGGAACACGCCCGGCGCGAGGGGCTGTGCTCACTGCTCTCCGTGCCCCTGAGCCTGAAGGACCGGGTCATCGGGGTGCTCAACCTTTACACCGGGGAGCCGCGCAATTTCACCCCCCACGAAATTAACCTCTTCACCAGCCTGGCCAGCCAGGCGGCCATCGCCATCGAGAACGCCCGCCTCTTCGAGAGCCTGGAGGAGATATACATCGAGGTCATCACCGCCCTGGCCAACGCCATCGACGCCCGGGACGCCTATACCCACGGCCATTCCAACCGGGTCATGGAGTACTCGGTGGCCCTGGCGGAGGCGATGGGGCTCTCCCAGGAGGAGGTGGACGTCGTCCGCCACGCCTCCATCCTGCACGACGTGGGGAAGATAGGCATCCGGGAGAAGATCCTGAAGAAGCCCGGCCTGCTCACCGAGGAGGAGAGGAGGGAGATGGAGTACCACCCCTTCATCGGCACCCGCATCCTGCAGTCGGTGAGGCTCCTCGAGCCGGTCATGCCCCTGGTCTACCACCACCACGAGCGGTACGACGGGACGGGTTACCCCGACGGACTGAAGGGAGAGGAGATACCCCTGGGTTCCCGCATCATCGCCGTTGCCGACGCCTTCGAGTCCATGACCTCCGACCGTCCTTATCGCAAGGCCCTACCCCTGGAGGAAGCTCTGGCCGAGCTGAGGCGGGGAGCGGGAAGGCAGTTCGATCCCCGCGTGGTGGAGGTTTTTCTCATGCTGGTGGAGGAGGGCAGGATAAGCGTCAAGTGGTCGGATGGACGGGTGATACCCATCAGCGAGCACCTGGGGAAGGCGGGCCTAAGCTGATTTACCCCACCCGCTGTTTCCCACGTTTTTTCATCTCGGGCCCGCAACGTTTTTAATCCCCATACCCTTCCCGGGCGGATACCACGCTCCCTGTCCCATGAAATGCGGAGGACCGCCGCTCCTTCGAAGAGGGCGTCTTTCGCCTTCCATGCCGGGAGATCGAATACCCGCCTTGCCGACTACGGGGCGGGGTTTGCGGGTCAAGGAAGGCAGGTCGCCGGCCGACTGAAAATATGCGGAAAGGAGGCGCCGACCGCGGGAGGCGGCTGGGGCGCCGCGCGTCGGCGTCCGAGGCGGCCGGCGGGCTGAATGAGCCCGAAGGAGGATGGCCTCGGGCTATCCGGGGTCCCCGGGACGGCTGGAGGCGGAAGAGAGGATGGGGAGAGCGAAGATAGACGGGATTAAGCCGGGAAGGGGAAGCGGCCGACGAGGCGTTCCCGGCCGGGATGGGCGCGGGGTGGAGCGGTGAGCGAGACCGTGTGCCCCGAGGCCGCCGGGAAGGAGATTTCCGGCTCGGACATCCTGGTGGTGGACGACGAGCCGGACGTGGCCCGGATAATAGCCATGAACCTCGAGTTCGACGGCTACCGGGTGCGGGTGGCCCACGACGGCAGAGAAGCGTTGCAAGCGGTGGAGGAGAGCAAGCCGGATTGCATCCTCCTGGACATCATGATGCCGGGGATGGACGGCTTCGAGGTCCTCAGGCGCCTCAAGAAGGACCCGCGGTCGGCGGACATCCCGGTCATCGTGGTCACCGCCAGGGATTCGGACATGGACCGCCTGAAGGGCTTCGGCGGAGGGGCGGTGGAATACGTGGCCAAGCCTTTCGACCTCGGGGAGCTGAAGGGACATGTATCCCGGGTGCTCTCCCTCCGGGACAGGGAAGCGGAGGAGCGGGCAAGGCAGGAGAGGATCCAGCGGCTGCAGCTCTCCACCCTGCGCGACATAACCGAGAAGCTCATCTCCACCCTGGAGCTGAAGGAGGTCCTGGAGACCATCGTGGAAAGGCTGCGGGACCTTTTCGATCTGGACGTGTGCGCCATCTCCCTCCTGGATGCCGCCGGCCGGAACCTACGCCCGGCCTCCGTGCGCTCCCGCCTCCCTCTGGGCGAGCGGGAGCGGTCCGGGTTTTTCCTGCCTTACGACAGGCTCATGGATTATGTGGAGCTTGAAAACGCCTCCGGCTCGGGGATCCGGACCCTTCCCCCCTCTTTCCTGGCCGGAAGGGAGGTGGCCGGGGTCCTGGCCGGTCTGCGCTCCCTCTTCCTGCTCCCCCTCAGGGCCAAGGGAAGGTTCATCGGGGTCATCTTCCTGGGCAAAGTGAGGGAGATGGAGCTGAGCGCGCAGGAGGAGGAGCTTCTGGCCGCGGTGGGAAACCAGGCGGCCATCGCCATAGAGAACGCCCGCCTCTACGAGGAGCTCCGCTACGACGAGGAGGTCCACCGCCAGTTGCTGCAGCGGGTAATCAACGCCCAGGAGGAGGAGAGGAGGAGGCTGGCCATCGAGCTCCACGACGGGGTGATACAGAACCTGGTCAGCGCGGTGTTCCGGATCCAGTTCGGGGAGGCGCGCCTGGAAAAGGACCCCGAGGGGGCCCGCCGCGCCCTGAAGGAGTCCCAGGAGATCGTCAACCGGGGTATCGCCGAGATGCGCCGCATCATCTCCGGGCTGCGCCCCACCATGCTGGACGACATGGGGTTGGTTCCCGCCCTGCGGAAGTACATCCGCCGCCTGGAGGAGGAAGCTCCCTGGGAGTTGAAGATAGAGCTGAGGGAAGGGGAGTTGCCCAGGCTCACCCCGGAAGCGGAGACGGCCCTCTTCCGCATCTGCCAGGAGGCCCTGCACAACGTGGTCAAGCATTCCCGTTGCCGGCGGGCCGGGGTGGAGCTGGTGACGGAGGAGGAGCAACTGGTCCTGCGCGTGGAGGACGACGGGGTGGGCTTCGAGTTCCCGCTCTCCAAGGGAAGGCCTTCACGGGGGTTCGGCCTGGCGGGCATGCGGGAGAGGGCGGAATCCCTGGGGGGCAGGCTGCGGGTCAGGAGCGCTCCCGGGGAGGGGACGGTCCTGGAGGCCCGCTTCCCCCTCTACACGGTGGTAAAGGAAGATTGAGATGGCTCGTGGGCCGTTGAGGGTTTTGGTGGTGGACGATCACCGGCTGGTGCGGGAGGGATTGATAAGCCTCCTGCGCTTAAACCCGGAGATCGAGGTGGTGGGAGAGGCCTCGGGGGGAGACGAGGCGGTGGGCAAGGCGCGCAGCCTCAAGCCGGACGTAGTGCTCATGGACATCAGCATGCCGGGCATGAACGGCATCACCGCCACCAAGCTTATAAAGAAAGACCTCCCGGAGACCAAGGTCATCATGCTCACCATGCTGGACCAGGAGGGTTACGTCTACGAGGCGGTCAAGGCGGGGGCCACCGGCTACCTGCTCAAGAACACCGGCCTGGAGGAGCTGGTGAGGGCCATTAAGGAGGTGCACAAAGGGGGAGCCACCCTGCACCCCGAGGCCCAGGCCCAGCTGCTCAAGGAGTACGTCTACCTGGCACAAAGCAACCGGGAGACCTACGGCTTGAGCGACCGGGAGCTGGAGATCCTGCAGCTCGTGGGCGACGGCCTGTCCAACAAGGAGATAGCGGACAGGCTGTTCATCAGCATCCAGACGGTGAAGACCCACATCACCCACATCTTCGAGAAGCTGGGGGTCAAGGACCGCACCGAGGCCGTGGCCACCGCCCTCCGCCGCGGCCTCATCTCCTGATGGGGTCAGGTCTTGAATCGTGATACCCTTGGGGGTATCTTACGATACCAGCCGGGAATGGGCCGTGGCGGGCCTTATCTTGGTCTTAGGCACGGGACGTCTCGGGGAACGCTATCCTTGATGCTGTATCGTTTCAGTAGGCGCTTTTAGGGTTAGAGAACAGGGAAAGGCGCGGGATTGGTGCTATCATGATCTACATGAGTATATGGAAAAAGATATTGGAGTTCTTTCGGGGAAAGCGTTTCCTGTGCGACGACTGCGCCTACGATTATCCCTCCGCATGCACGCGCCCCGAGCGCCCCAACGCCACCTCCTGCCCGGACTATCGCAAGAGATATTGAGACGGCGAAGCCCCCTTCCGCGGCCCGATTTTCCCGCTTCAAAAGGATGAGTTCGCCATGGGGGAAGGTATGGTGTTCGCCTTCCTGCGGAACCGCTTGGAATGCGCTTTAAAAGGACCTGCGGGAAAGGAAACCGGCTCAAAGGGTGGTCAGGTGGCGGGGGGCCAGGTAGACGTCGGCCTTTTCCAGGGCCGTCTCCACGGCGGCCAGCATCTTCTCGCGGTCCTCCGGCAGGTGGCCGTAGATGGGCACGTAGTTGGAGATGTGATCGGAGAGGAACCAGGCGTCCTCCACCTCCAGCCGCTCCAGGAGCACCTGCAGCTCGCGCATCACCGTCTCCCCGGAGGCCTCCCGGAAACGTCCCTCCTGGGCCTCCCGGTACAGGGGCGTCCCCGGGAGCAGGTAGAGAGTTCGGGGCCGGATGTAGCCGGGCTGCATGGCGTTGAGGACCGAGGCGGTGTTCTCGGCGTGCTGCCTCCAGCGGTCCTCGCCCCCCAGGCCCAGGAGGATGTACACGGAGAGCTCGATGCCCGCCTCCTTCACCCGCCGGGCGGCCTCGATCATGTCCCGCGAGGTCACCCCCTTGTCCACCGCGGCCAGGATCTCGTCGTCCCCGCTCTCCAGGCCGAAGTAGATGATGTCCAGGCCGGCCTCCCTCAACTTGCGCAGGGCCTCCACGGATTTGCCCTTCAGGAAACGGGCCCCGCCGTAGGGGGAGATGCGCTTCGCCTCCGGGAAGAGCCTGCGGATGTAACGGATGATGTCCGCCAGCTTGTCGGAGTTCATGGCCACCGTGTTCCCGTCGGCCAAAAAGACCGATTCCACGTACCGGTAGAAGAGGCGGGCCCGCCGCAGGTCGGCCTTGACCTCCTCGGGATCGCGTACCCGGTATTTCTTCATCTTGTACATCCCGCAGAAGGTACAGCGGTTGTGCGGACAGCCCAGGGTCACCTGCACGATGAGGCTTCCCGCCTCGCAGGGCGGGCGGTAAAGCGGCTCCTCGTAGCGCAAAACCTCCTGCATATTTAAGATTATAACCGGTCGGACGGCCTTGGGGATTGACCGTATTGGTAATCTCACCTTGAACCCACCTCTTAGCGCGAACGGCCTCGAGGGGACACCGGGAGGACTTTTTTCCTCCGCCGTGGGTCAAGTCCCAAAGCTCCATCATGCCATCCCCCTCATGATGGCAGCCTAAACGGCTGCAGGAACCAGCTCCTCCACCTCCTTCCCTGCTATCTCGATTGCATCACCGTCTATCTTCTTTATCCTGGCTTTGGCGAGCGATTCCAAGCTCATGTACCTGCGGCATATCCGTAAATACGGTATGGCCCTACCATGTCGATTGTTGTTCCCGGCAATCCCAGCCGGTGGTCAACCCATAGATATAAAACACCCTTACATGTATTCAGTCTTCAAGGCCTTTTTCCGATTATATGCTCGGCATATACATAGCGCTCTACACCGGGGGCGAGAGGTCTCGGCGAGGGAGGAGAAGATGCAGGGAGTGAAAACCTGCCCACGCTGCGGGGTGCCGGAATATATCGCCACGGAACACCTCTGGCATCCCAGCGGGTTCATCGTCCAGCGGAGGGATCCCCGCCACATCATCATCTTCATCGAGAGCGAGAACCTGGAGGCCCTTTTTCGGGGCATAGAGGAGATCCTCGGCATGTCCATCGAGCGCATCGTGGTCAACACCAGGCGGAGGGCCGCCCGGGCCTACATGGACCGCGTGATCCCCGAGGCTCTCAAGGAACAGGTCCGGGAAGGAACCCTGGAGATCGGCCCCGTGATCCAGGGGATGGTGGGCATAGGCCGGGTCTTGGGCTACGGGAGATTCGAGGTGGCCGATTACCGGATGCGGGGAGACGACGGGGACTACATCATCATTCGGGTGGAGAAGCCGTACTCCATCCTCTTGGGTTGCGCGGACCCGGTGGCCGCCCTGGAAGCCCTGGTGGGGCGGGAGATGGGGCTCTCCTACCGTGAGGTGTCCCCTGAGGTGTACGAGATCAAGGCCTTCCCGCAGCCCCACCCCGAGGAGTTCAAGGGGAGGCTGACCATGAGGAAATACGCCTACCCGGAGGGGGATTTCCGTTTCCGACCCTGTCCCCGGTGCGGGGCGCCCGAGGAGCTGGCCGATTTCGCCTGGGACCTGGAACGGGGATTGATCCACAACCGCCGCACCGGAAAGCGCATGGTCTTCTTCGCCCCATCCGTCATGGAGGCGGTTTTCGGGGAGCTGGAGAGGGAGCTGGGTGAGACCATACCCGAGGTGGTCATCGAGGCCCAGAAACGCCTCACCGCGGCCGGCCTCTACGGGCTGGACAGGGAGAACGCCCGGCAGGACCTGCGTGAACAGCTGGCCATAAGGGGCCTGGGCAACCTGAAGGAACTGTCCCTGGGGGAGAAGGGGCTGTCCCTGTTCATGGAGAACGCCGCCGTTCCCCTCATGGTGGTGGGGATGGCCCAGGGTCTTTACGAGGCCCTCCACGGCGGGACCAGCCGGGTGGAATGGAGTGCCGGGGAAGGAGATTCCCTGAGCGTGGAGGTCAAGCCCGCCTGATCCTCTCTATCTCCGCCACCGAGGCGTCGTGCAACGCCACCCGGTAGGCGAAAAGCCCCATACCCGTGCCGAGAAGGACCTCGCGGACCGGCCCCTGCAGCTCCTCCAGGGTCAGCCAGCGGGTTTCCCTTATCTCCTCCCGGTCCTGGGGCTGGAGCTCTCCCCCGCTGCGGAAAGCGGTGAAGACCAGGCTCCTCCAGTCCTCCACCACCGGACCGCAGGTGAAACGGGCGTGGACGTGGAGGATGAAACGGTCCAGGACGATGTCCAGGCCGGTCTCCTCGCGGGCCTCGCGCCGGGCGGCCTCCTCCAGGGGCTCACCGGGGTTGGCCGCCCCGGAGGGAGCCCTGAAGGCTCCCGGCGGGAACATGTGCTTGGCGATGGCCGCGAACTCCCGGTAATCGTGGTCGCGGAAGACGAACACCGTGAGGTCGTGGTTGCGGTCGTGCTTCTTGGAGCCCTGGAGCATGTTCATCTCCGGGGGGAGTATCTCGAAGGTCATGGAGATGTGGCGGGGTTTTCCGTACCTTCTCTCCATGTCCTCTATCATCTCGTCGGTCACGTAGGCCATGGGACCATCTTACCATCCCGGGAGCGGTGTTTCCCTCCGAAAGGTGGTCGCCTGGCGTCTTTCCGGTTGCCGAAAGCCGGCTTCCGCCTTCATCCCGGGTGCGCGGCTCCCCCGGCCGCTTCCCGGGGTCGGGCGCTCCTTTAACCCCCTCCCGGGCGGTTATATAATTCTTCTTGCCATGAGAAGGATATACATGGATCACGCCGCCACCACGCCGGTTCACCCCGCGGTGGCCGAGGCCATGCTCCCCTACCTCGGGGAGCGCTTCGGGAATCCCTCCAGCGTGTACACGGAAGGTCGGGAGGCAAGGCGGGCGGTGGAGGAGGCGCGGGCCAAGGTGGCCGGGGCACTGGGGGCGGATCCCTCCGAGATCTTCTTCACCAGCGGGGGGACGGAGGCGGACAACCTGGCCATAATGGGGGTGGCGCGCGCCCTTCGGGATCGCGGCGACCACGTCATCACCACCGCCGTGGAGCACCACGCGGTGCTGGAGCCCTGCCATTACCTGGAAAGGGAGGGGTACCGGGTGACCTACCTTCCCGTGGACGGCTCGGGCCTGGTGGACCCCGACGAGGTACGCCGGGCCGTCACCCCGGGGACCATCCTGGTCTCGGTGATGCACGCCAACAACGAGGTGGGAACCATACAGCCCGTGGAGGAGATAGCCGCCGTCTGCCGGGAGGCCGGCGTGTACTTCCATTGCGACGCCGTGCAGACGGTGGGCGCGCTGGAGGTCGACGTGGACCGCCTGGGGGTGGACCTCCTGTCCGTCTCCGCCCACAAGCTCTACGGGCCCAAGGGGGTGGGGTGCCTTTACGTGCGGCGGGGGACGGAGATCGAGGGCATCCTCCTGGGAGGGGGACAGGAGAGGAGGATGCGCTCCGGGACGGAGAACGTGGCCGGCATAGTGGGTTTCGGGGTGGCCATGGAGTTGGCCGGCGCGGAGTGGCGCCGGCGGTCCGAGCACGTGAAACCCCTCCGCGACCGCCTCATCGAGGGAGTGCTGGGAGGCATCCCCCGCGTCCGCCTCAACGGCCACCCGGAAAGGCGTCTTCCCAACAACGCCAACTTCATCTTCGACTTCATAGAGGGGGAAGCCATCTGCCTGCGGCTGGATTTCCTGGGCATCGCCGCCTCCACCGGTTCGGCGTGCAGCTCGGAGAGGGGAGAGGCTTCCCACGTCCTGCTGGCCCTGGGCATCCCCCCGCAGAAGGCCCACGGCAGCCTCCGGCTTACCCTGGGCAGGGATAACACGGAAGAGGACGTCGATTACCTCCTGGAAAACCTTCCCAAGGTGGTGCAGGACCTGCGGGCCCTGTCCCCCCTGGCCTGACCCGGTACCCGGGGCGCGGGCATGACGCTTCCCCGGTATTCGACCGTCCTGACGGCGTTCATGGTGAATGGCCTTTTCCGGACATAGGCGCGGGGCGAAGGTATGCCTCGTCTTGGGATCCCGGTGGAGAGCCGGGCCCTAGCGCTTACGCCTGTTCCCCAAGCGCTTGAGCCGCTCCAGGGCTTCCCTGCTCTCCGGGTTGAGGCGCAGGGCGCGGCGGTAGTCCTCCCGTGCCGAGAGGAGGTCCCCTTCCTCGTAGTGAAGGTCTCCCCTGAAGATGTAGGTAACGGCGGTGCGCGGCTCCAGGGCTATGGCGCGGTTGAAGTCCTGCCTGGCCTTCTCCCTTTCCCCCTTGCAGTGGTAAAGTTTTCCCCGGTTGAGGTAACAGAGGAACAGGTCGGGGTCGAACTCGAGTACCTTGGTGTATTCCTCGATGGCCGCGTCGATCCTCCCCTCCGCGGCGTGTATGGAGGCCATGCTCAGCCTGTTGATGGCCAGCCTGGCGTTGAAGAGCTCGATGTCCAGCAGGTCGTAGTCCTCGTCCATCGTGAACGTGTCCTCCCGGATATCGTCCGCCGATCTCAGTATAAACGTATCCCCTCCGGGTTGAGAATTCCCAGGGGCGTGCCGCCGGAAGCGGGGAGAGGCCGGGGAAGGCGCCCGGGGTCCTTCGGCCGGGAGGCTTCCCGACGGCGGTAGGATCCACTGGTTCCGGGATGCCCGCGGTGCGCGGAGAGGGGCTGTCTTCGACCCCACGTTGGTTTGGTGTAAACTTGGGCTTGAAACCGGCCGATTAGGTTATTGCGGCTGGGACGGGAAACGGCAGGGAGGGAGCTGCAATTCCGCATCCGATATCCGATCACCATTGCGCCCTCTCCGCCGGACCGGACCACGGAAAGGGCGGTATTCTGGAGCCAGGAAAGGAGGAGGGACGGTGTCCGAGGTGGAGAAAGTCCAGTACAACGTCATGCGCCGCATGAACATCGGCGACCTGCCCAAGCGCACGGCGGCCAGGTGCCCGGACAAGGTGGCCCTGGTCTACCGGGACCGGAGCATCACCTTCCGGGAACTCAACGAGAACTGCTGCCGCATGGCCCATGTCTTCGAGAGGCTGGGGGCGAAGAAGGGTGACCGCATCACCTTCATGACTCACAACTGCCTCCAGTACATCTACTCCTGGCTGGGGGCCTGCAAGATCGGTTGCGTGATCAATCCCCTCAACTTCATGCTCAAGCCCCACGAGATCGAGTACATCGTCAACGACGCCGAATCCCGGCTGTTCTTCGTGGAGGACATCCTGGTCCCCCAGGTGCAGGCGGCGGCCCCCAACCTGAGGACGGTGGAGAAGTACGGGGTTATATACATAAACTCCCCGGACACGGAGATACCGGAGGGTTGGCTGAGTCTGGACCGCCTCTTCGAGGAGACGGACGACGTGTCCGAGCCCCTGGTGGAGACGGACGACGACGACATGTGCTCACTCATGTACACCAGCGGCACGGAGTCCCTGCCCAAGGGGGTGATGAACACCCACAAGAACTTCTTCCACACCCTCATGAGCGGGTTGATCGACCTGAACATCAAGAGGGACGACGTGGCCCTGCTCTCCATCCCCCTCTACCACGTGGCCGGGAAGTACCTCCTCCTGGAGTTCATCAACGTGGGGGCTAAGCTGGTCCTGGAATACGCTCCCAACCCGGTGGAGATCCTGGAGCTCACCCAGAAGGAGAAGGTCACTTACTGGGTATACCCGCCCACCCTATACCAGGTCCTGCCATCCTTGCCCAATTTCAAGGACTACGACCTCTCCTCGCTCCGTAAATTCATCTCCTTCGGGGCGGTGATGCCCGTGCCCCTGCTGCAGCAGTGGAAGGAGATGTTCCCGGAATCGGAGTGGAGGAACTATTACGGTCAGACCGAGTCCACCCCGCTGGGGTCCACCCTCCAGCCGGAGGACTTCGAGGCCAAGATAGACTCCATCGGCACCCCCCATACCGGGGTGGAGATCAAGATCTTCGACGACAACGACAACGAGGTCCCCGTGGGTGAGGTGGGGGAGATCGTCATGCGCAGCCCCTCGGTGATGAAGGGCTATTACAAGATGGAGGAGAAAACCGCCGAGACCCTGCGCGGAGGATGGCTGCACACCGGGGACCTGGGCCGCTTCGACGAGGACGGCTTCCTCTACTTCGTGGACCGCAAGAAGGACATGATCAAGAGCGGTGGGGAGAACGTGGCCTCCAAGGAGGTGGAGGACGTCATCTTCAAACACGAGAAGGTCATGCAGGTGGCGGTCATCGGCCTCCCCGACGAGTACTGGATGGAGGCGGTCACCGCGGTGGTGGTGCCCTACCCCGGCGTGGAGGTCACCGAGGAGGAGATAATCGCCTTCTGCAAGGAGAACCTGGCTGGATACAAGGTTCCCAAGCGGGTGTTCGTCATGGCCATGGAGGACCTCCCCGTGCTCCCCAGCGGCAAGATACTCAAGAGGGAGCTGCGCCGGAGGCTGGCGGAGAAAAAGGAATAGGGATCAGGTCCATTATCCCCTTGCCCTGGCGAACGGGCGCGGAAGGCGAAGGCCCTGTCCTGGCGCCCGGGCGGGAAGAACCGTACTGCCTGTTTTCTCCCCCGGGCGGATCTTTCGGGCTCCCGGCAAACTTTTCCATACCCACGCATCGATGCCCCGGGATGGGAATATGGGCCGCCTCCCCCTGCTTGTCCGCCGGTACACTTTAAGTTCTTTCGGACGGGTTGAGCCGGCCCTCCGGCCCGGTTCCTCCCGCCCGGGCATGTGGTATATGGTTCCTCTTCACCGCCGCCTTGGCCGCCTTAACCCTTCCCTTCCGAGGGGTTATCCGGCCCTCCGGCCCGGTTCCTCCCGCCCGGGCATGTGGTATAATATTTTGCCGGGAAGGGCGGGTCTAGCTCAGTTGGCAGAGCGCGAGCTTCCCAAGCTCGAGGCCGCGGGTTCGATCCCCGTGACCCGCTCCAGTGAATTGAAGCCGGGTGTTCATCACCCGGCTTTTTCCTTTTCGGGCTAAAGGGTATCGTCCCCCAGGCCCGTTCGCGCCGCGACCCTCTTCCCGGGAGGGTTCCCTCCATCTCTTTCGCGGTGGCCGGCGGAAGTAGGGACCGGGAACGAAAGCCCTCAGGGACGCGCCCCGAAGAAGCGGTGCAGGATACCCTTCCTCCAGAGGAAGCGGAAGAGGGCGTGGTATAGCTGGGGGGAGATGCGCTTGAGCACGTATTGCGGCCCGGAATGGGACCAGGGGACGAGCATGATCCCGATATCCCTCTCCAGGGCCTTAAGGCCGGCGGCGGCCACCACCGAGGGATCCACCCCCTTGGTGGCGTAGAACCTCTCGATCTCCGGTTTGGTGCTCCTTCCCTGGGAGTTGTACAGGTAGATCCTGCCGTTTCTTATTATGTTGGTGTTGATGAAACCGGGGCAGAGCAGGCTGACCTTGATACCGTGCTCGTAGAGTTCCATGCGCAGGGTCTCCCCCAGGCCCACCACGCCGTACTTGCTGGTCTGGTAGGCGGCCATGCCCGGGATGGATACCAGCCCGGCGTCGCTGGCGGTGATGAGTATGGAACCCGACCGGCGCTCGATCATGTGGGGGACGAAGGCGTGAAGGGTGTATATGCAACCCCAGAGGTTGATACCCAGGACCCACTCCCAGTCCTCGAGGGAGGTCTCCACGAAGCGGCCGCCCATGCCCACCCCGGCGTTGCTGCACAGGATGTCCACGTGTCCCCAGTCGGAGAGGAAGCGCTCGGCGAACTTACTCACCTCGTCCCATCTGGAATGGTCCACGCGGTAGCCGCGGGCCTTGAAGCCCTTGGACTTGAGTTCCTCCACCACCTGGCCTATGCGCTCCGGGACGATGTCGGTGATGGCCACCCGGCAGCCTGCGTCTCCCAGGGCATGGGCCAGCGCCCTCCCGATGCCCGAGCCTCCTCCGGTGACTATGGCCGTCTTTCCCTCGAAGAATCCCATCGCCTACCTCCCCTTTCGCGGAACCGTCGTTTTCCCCGTATTCATCCCGGGTTCGCCCGCCATCCGGAACTCTTGGCGCCCTGGGTCGTCGGCCGTCCCGCCATGACCGCGCCCCGGGGTCCGCGAGGCGCCTTCCCGCCTCCCGTGACTTCCGGACGGGTACATCCTCTCACCGGGGCCGCCGCCACCGGCGCCATAAACTTTACCGCCGACCGGAAAGGATGGCAAACCCGTACGTGTCCTCTCTCCCGGATGGGCGCTTTGCTCTCTCTTCGTTGCGGCCCCCGCGGCCTTTTCCGCCCCGCGGACCGTCGGAGGGCCTGGATGCGGGCGTATCCGGAAACCCGCTGTGCTATAATCCTTTCGTATCTCGAAGAGTATCACGGCTTTCCGAGGCCATGGGCAAGGAGGACCAGGAAATGAAATCGAAGGTCGCAGCAACGTTCTTGGCTCTAATGGTCACCGCCGTCCTTACCCTTTCTCTTGGGGGCTGCACGGCTGGAGGAGGCGCGGAGTATCGCGATCCCTCCGTTCCTATCGTGGTGGAGAAAGGCGAGGAGTTCACCATCGCCCTGGAATCCAATCCCTCCACCGGGTACCGATGGCGGCTGGGAGGGGATCTGGACGAGAAGGTGGTGACCCTGCAGAAGGTGGAATTCGAGGAACCGGAGGCGGAAAGGCTGGGCCAGCCCGGCGAGGAGAAGTGGACCTTCAAGGCCGAGGGCCTGGGACGAGCGGAGATCGTCATGACCTACGCCAGGCCTTGGGAGGGAGACGCGGGCGCCGCAACGGTGGGGGCGCTGACCCTGCAGGCTGGGGAGGAGGCGGAGGCCGGCGAGGCCGGTGAGAGCCGGGAGGAATCGGAAACCACGCGGGCGACGGAGAGGGAAGAGGCGGAGGTGCGGGAGGATAACGTGGAACAGGAGGGGGCCGAGGAGGCCGGGCCCCAGACCCTGGTCTTCTCGGTATGGGTGAAGGAGAAGGGCGCCAAGGACAAGGAGCCCAAGAAGTACGAGGATCCCGCGGAGACCGTGGAGGTGAAGGAGGGTTACCGTTTTTCCGTGGTGCTGGAGTCGGATCCCACGGCGGGAGAACATTGGGAACTGCAGGAACCCATCGACGAGGAACTGCTCTCCCTGGTGAGCGTGACCTTCGAGGCCAAGGGTGGGGGTCACGCGGAGGGCGGAGAGAATTCGGGCGCCCCCGGCGAGGAGACCTGGACCTTCGAGGCCCTACGCCCGGGAGAGGCGGAATTGGTTTTCGCCTACCGTCATCTCGGGGAAAGGGAGGCGGCGCCCGGGGAGACCAGGACCTTCAAGGTGGAGGTCATGGCGGTGGAGGGCGAGGCGTCCTCCGGGCATTGAGGGAGAAAAAACGCGCTTGGAATCCCATACCGTGGGAGTAACGCGGGGCCGCCGTGCGGCCCCGTTATCATTACCGCCTTTCGCTTAGTTACCAGTGCCGCGGCATGGACCTGAGGCGCACGGTCTCCTCCCCGCGGGACCGTGGCCTTGCGCCGGTCCGGGAAAACCCCTCCCCGCCGCGAAGGTTGGTCGAGGAACCTACCATTTGTGGCCCTCATTTTTGGCCCTCTTGAACTCGGGTGTTTTCCTCCGAGAGGCCTATCAACCTCCCATATCGAGGCCAGGGCCTTGACAGGGTCCCCGCGAGAGTTGCGGGGCCGGGGTGCTTTTTTCCACGAGTTACATGCCTACACGGATCTTGGGGTTTGGGGCTGTGAAACTTGCGGGATCGGGGGTACTTCCTTCCCGCCCCGGTCCGGAAAAACGGATCTCGCCTTCCCTACGACGCCTTTTGCAGGTGCCGTTTTGCGCGATTTTAGTTTAAAGAAGGTGATGGGGCGGGTAGAAATATGTAGCGGCGCTTTCCCACCTTGGCCTTTGCGTTCTCTGGGTGGCGGCATGTGGAGGCGATAACCTTTCTCCCGTGAATGGGGAGAATAGAGAGGACCGGTGAAACACGGTAGGGCGAAAAGACGGTTACCCGCGGGATGGATCGGGAGGCGGGAATATCGGGATTATTCCAGGGGAAAGACAGCCTCTGGCCCGCGGTTATATGCCATATATTGGTAATTTCTGCGGAACTTAGATTCAATGGAGGTGAGGCGCTTGTCCGGCAATCGTTCCCCGAAACCCCTGGTGAGGATGCTCGCGGCGGCCGCCGGCCTACTCCTGGCGGTTTCCATGCTCGTTTTGCTCTATCCCGCGGCCAGGGCGGAAACCAACGGCGAGTCCGCCCTGAGGTTCACCATCCTGCACACCAACGACGAGCACTCCGAGCTCATCCCCTACGGGCCGGCCATCGACTACCCGGACCATCCCACCGCCGGGGGTTTCGACCGCGTGGCCCACGAGATAGCGCGCATCAAGACGGAGAAGGCCTCCGCCGGGGAGCCGGTGCTCACCCTTAGCGGGGGCGACTTCTCCCAGGGAACCCTCTTCGCCTGGCTGGAGACCTCCGCCGCCGCGGAGCTCTCCCTCATGCAGGCGGTGGGCTACGATGCAGTGGCCCTGGGCAACCACGAGATGGAGCTGGGGCCGGCCTACCGGGCGGCAGCCCTCAACGCGGCCAAGGCCAACGGGGTGACCCTGCCCATCCTCTGCGCCAACATCGACTTCGACGAGACCGATCCCGCGGACGACGCCCTGGAGGCCCTCTTCTCGGAAGAGGACAAGCAGGGGACGGAGCTGGCCATCCAGCGCTACACCATAAAGACCCTCCCCAACGGTCTGAAGGTGGGCATCTTCGGCCTCCTGGGGGTGGAGGCGGAAGCCGTGGCTCCCGCGGCGGCGCCGGTGAAGTTCGGCAACGTGGCCGGCGACCCCGAGGACCCGGTGAGCTTCATCAACCGGGTGCTGGTGGCACAGGAGATGGTGAACACCCTGCGCGCGGCGGGTTGCCAGGTGGTGGTGGCCCTCTCCCATTCCGGCACCCGCGAGGAGACGGAGCTCCCCAAGTGGGTGACGGGCATCGACGTCATCGTGGGCGGCCACAGCCACGACCTCAACTACCCGCCCCTGACCGTGGGCGGAACCATCATCGTCCAGGCCGGGTCCTACACCTCCCACCTGGGGGTCCTGGAGCTGGAGTACGGCGACGGGAAGGTCTCCGTGCGCTCCGCCCGGGCCATAGAGATGGACGACTCCATCCCCGTGCACGAAGGCGTGGAGGCGGCCATAGACGCCTACAAGGCCGCCCTCAACGGGGCCTTGGGATTCGACATCCTGGCCCCTTACGCGGAGACGGACGTCCAGGGGGACGGCGGCTTCTTCGTTAACGACGGCCCTCCCTTCGTGGAGACCAACCTGGGGGACCTCATCGCCGATTCCTATCTGCAGACGGCGCGGGCACTGGACCCCGCCGAGCCCCCCGTCCTGGGATTCGAGGCCAACGGGGTCATCCGCTCCAATATCCCCCCGGGCGCGGAGGGGCGGTTCTCCTTCTACGACCTCTACCGCTCCCTACCCCTGGGGGGTTCGCCCTACGATCCCGCCAAGATGGGCTACCCGCTGGTCAACTTCTACCTCTTCGGGCAGGAGATATGGGGCATCCTCAACGCCACCCTGGACATGGGAGACAACCAGTTCTTCGTGCAGATAGCGGGAGGGGAGTACCAGTTCCGGCCCGCGGGGCCCGAGTTCGACCAGTCCGACCCCGCCAGCGGTAAAATAGACTACCTGTTGGTGGGCGGAAGCCCCCTCAACCCTGCCGGGCTGTATAAGGTGGCCACCAACTTCTACACCGCTTCCTTCCTGGCCCTCTTCGGGGTCATGCCCCGCGACGCCTCCGGAGCCCAGGTGGATATCGGGGAGACCAGGGTGGACGGGGACCCCGTCACCCCCGGCATCCAGGAGGTGAAGTGCTGGGAGGCCCTGGCCGGCTACGTGGGGAACATGCCCGACCTGGACGGCGACGGGTTGAGGAACGTGGCTCCCGATTACCGTTATACGCAGGCCAGGATAACCACCCCCGACTGGTACCTGGCCGAGGGGGCCACCGCCGGGGGCATGGAGACCTACGTGCTGGTCCAGAACCCCGGGGAGTTCGACGTGCACGCCCGCATCAAGTTCCAGACCGGCTCGGGGGAGGTCTCCCCGGCCGACCTGCAGGACGTGGTCATCCCCGCCCGGTCCCGGCGCACCTTCCCGGTGAACGCGTGGGTTAGCGACTACCACGTTTCCACGCTGGTACAGCCCATATCGCCGCGGGGCGCGCAGCTGGTATGCGAGCGGGCCATGTACGGGAACGGGTGGAGGTGGGCCCATAACTCCGTGGGGGTAACCGGGCCCTACGAGCCGGCCCCGGAGTGGTACTTCGCCGAGGGTTGCACCGGCGGGGACATGGAGACCTGGCTCCTGGTGCAGAACCCCTACGGCTCCACCATCCACGTGGACGTCTCCTTCCAGACCGGCTCGGGTGAGGTGGTGGCGCCCGAGGACCTGAAGAACGTGCCCATCCCCGCCCGTTCCCGGCGCACATTCTTCGTCAACAGCTGGGTGGACAGCTACGACGTGTCCATCATGGTGGAGGCCCTGGACGGCAACGTGATCTGCGAGCGGGCCATGTACGGGAACGGGAGGGCCTGGGCCACGGGTTCCAAGGGGACCAGCGTCCTCTCCGACCGGTGGTACCTGGCCGAGGGCGCCACCGCCGGGGGCATGGAGACCTATGTGCTGGTCCAGAACCCCGGCGACGACCCGGTCCACGTGAACATAACCTTCCACACCGGGGGCGGAGAGACGGCTCCCCCCGAGCTGCAGAACGTGGAGATCCCCGCCCGTTCCCGGCGCACCTTCCTGGCCAACGCGTACGTGACCGGCTACGACGTGTCCACCCTGGTCACTTGCGCGGACGGCGCGGTGGCCGTGGAGAGGGCCATGTACGGCAACGGGTGGCGCTGGGGCCACGCCTCCGCGGGGATGGCCCGGCCCTCCAACGTCTGGTACCTGGCCGAGGGGGCCACGGCCGGGGGCATGGAGACCTACGTGCTGGTCCAGAACCCCGGCGACGACCCGGTCCACGTGAACATAACCTTCCACACCGGGGGAGGGAAGGTAGCCCCGCCCGACCTCCAGAACGTGGAGATCCCCGCCCGGTCCCGGCGCACCTTCCCGGTCAACCTCTGGGTCACGGGTTACGACGTGTCCACCATGGTCCACTGCCTGGACGGGCTGGTGGTGGTGGAACGCTCCATGTACGGCAACGGCTGGGAATGGGGTCACTGCTCCCTGGGGTATTCCCCCGCGCCGTGAGATGAGCCGGCGACGGGGTTAAGGAGAACCTCGCGCCGGACGGGAAGGAGGCCTACTTCGTCGATCTCCAAGAAGGGACGTTGGTGGAGGTGTTCTTCGCCGGGCCGGTTATGGAGTCCTACCCCGTCCAGGCCACGGCCTCCGAGATCCGTATCGTGGATTGATCCGTTTCTTCTTATCCTCCCGCGGAGAGGGGATGGGTGAATGCGCAGAGGGAAAGGGCGCCCGCGAGGGGCGCCCTTTTCGACCGCATTAATCGCTTAGGCGGCGGCGCGGCGGGAAAGCAGGATGCCCCCGCCCACCAGCAGGATGGCGAAGATGACGGAGAGGACCACGGCCGTCACCCAGCTGGCCTTGGATCCGGACTTGTAGTTGTAGGTGGGCTTCATCTGGTAGACGAAGCGCACCTGGTTGTCGGCATCCTCTGACCGCCCCAGCAGGTGGTCGAACTCCTCGCCCCGCTCGGCGATGGCTTCCAGCTCCGCCTCCGAGGTGTTGAGCATGACCAGGTTCTTGTACAGCCCGTCCACCATCTGCTGCGTCCCTCCGCCCACCTGGGTGAGCCCCTCCTTGATGGCGTTGGTCCCGTAGAGGAGGGTGTCCGGGGCGTCCGAGCTGCCGATACCCACGATGGCGTCGGCCAATCCGGCGGAGAGCATCTGCAGGCCCTCCAGGAGCCCGGGGTTGTCGGGATCTCCCGTGGACATGCCCGCCTTGATCTGGTGCAGTCCCATCTGCATGGCGGCCATGGCGTAGAGCAGCGTTTCGTCTGTA
The DNA here is from genome assembly GCA_014360685.1 of Actinomycetota bacterium. GTDB lineage: Bacteria > Actinomycetota > Geothermincolia > Geothermincolales > RBG-13-55-18 > Solincola_A. The sequence continues at coordinate 218,793 of JACIXB010000017.1, forward strand.
GCCGCGTCCCCGATGCCCGCCTTCATCTGGTTGAGCCCAGCCTCCACCGCCGCCACCGCATAGAGGAGGGTGTCCGGGACGGCATGGTCACCGATCCCCTGCAATATCTGGAGCAGCCCGCCCTGCACGGCCACCGCGGCGTAGAGGAGGGAGGGGCTCACCGTGGGATCGCCTATCCCGGCGGCTATGTCCTCCAGGCCGGCCTGGATGGCGGCCATGGCATAGAGCAGGGTGTTCGGTGTGGTGGAAGACCCCACCCCCGCGGCGATCTGCTGCAGCCCCTGCTTGAGGCCCAGGCCGCCGGGGTTGTCCAGGCCCAGCATGATCTGCTGCAGGCCGGGGATGATCTGGGTGTCCATCATGTCCTTGATGTACTGGAGGTTGGCGATGATGCCGTTGGGAAGCGCAGCGGCCAGGCCGTCGTAGATGGCCTGGAGCCCGGAAGCAATACTCCCCAGGTTGGAGGCGTAAGCGCTAAGCATTCCAAGTATAGTGGGTTCATATGTGGTGGGCCAGTTGGGGTCAGTCACAGATATGGTATCCACGTAGTCATATACCCCCGTGCCTCCTGGTGACAGCAGACCCTGTATCCCCTGCACTCCCGGGATGAGGCTTCCACTGAGGTTGGTGGCCATGGTGTTCAGGCCGTCGATGATGGTCCCGGGCTGCCCCACGCTTCCCAGTCCGTTGCTCATATCCTGTATGCCGGCGAGGATCTGGGAGAGGCCGTTCAGCAGGGTTCCAGGGGTCGTGGGGTCGCCGATGGCCCCGATCATCTGGTTGGCTCCCAGGAGGATCTGGCTCAAGCCGGCCTGCACCTGGGCCACCGCCCAAAGTAGGGTGTTGGGGCTCGAGGCGCTCCCGATGCCCGCCTTGATGCTCTCCAGGCCCGCCTGCATCTGGGCCATGGCGTAGCGCAGGGTGGGAGAGGTGCTGGGGTCGCCTATGCCGGCGGCGATTTCCTGGAGCCCCTCGTCCATCTGGGCCATGGCGTAGAGCAGGGTTTCGGCCGTCGTGGCGCTCCCGATCCCGGCCAGCATCTGCTGCAGCCCGGCGGTCACCTGGGCATCGGCGTAGAGCAGGGTATCCGGGGTGTCCTCCGAGCCGATGCCCGCCGCCGCCTGCCTCACGCCGGGTATCATGGCCGTGTCGATGTTGGCCTTGGCGTAGGGCAACCCCTCCTGGGCGTCGGCCATCATCCTCAGCCCCTCGTCCACGGCGGTGATGCCGTAGAGCAGGGTGTCCTCCTTGGCGGGGTCACCCACGCCCTCGTTGATCTGCTTGACCCCGCCGTAGAGCTCTTCCAGCCCCGCTTTGAACAAGGCCGTGGGGTTCACCTGGTTGGTCTCCGGGAAGACGAAGGCCACGGCCAGGGTGAGGGGCGGCATCTGGAAGTTCTTCACGTCGGCCTTGACCCAGATGGTGTGGCTCTCCTCGGTGGCCGGAGGGAAGAGGGGGATGGACCAGCCCACGTTGTAGAAGTCGGGCATGGGCACTACCAACCCCGTGGGATCGGCCTCCAGGTTGTAGAAGATGCGGTTGTCGAAATACCAGTCGTAGGGTTGGATGACCAGGGGTAGGTAGGTCTCCACCTCGGTCTCCTTCATCTCCCCGGTGTCCGGGTCCTTGTACTCCACGCGGGTCTTCTCCTTGCTGGTGTTGCGGAAGGTCACTTCCATCTCGAAGCGCCCGCTCTTCCCGGTGATCTCGTTGAGGTCCTCCACCGGCACGCCGTCGAAACGGTACTTGAAGCGGACATCCAGGGGGATACGGGTCTTGGCTTCTTCCACCATGGCCTCCGAGAACTTGGCGGCGGCGATGTAGTTGGCGTGGTCCTCGGACTTCAGCCCCTCCCATACCAGGTAATCGCCCTCCACCTTGGGCTTGGTGAAGCTTTTAACCCCCTGCCAGCCGGTGTCCTCGTCGAAGGCCTTCTTCTCCCGGACATCGAAGGTGCCGTCGCCGTTGAGGCTCAAGATCTCGAATACCTGTATCTCCTCTATCTCACCGGACCAGTCCAGGGTGCAGAAGACGAATTCCGAGTCCACCACGTCCTTCTTCCCCGTGGTCTCGGTGGTGGCTCCGGCCGGTATAACCGTGGTCAGGGCCACCACCATGCCCAGGGAGAGGATTACCGCCAGGAGTTTCTTGACGCGCCTCATTCCCGCCACCTCCTACTCACCCGCGGATCCGGACGTCTCCACCGCCTCCTTGCGGCGCGGCGAGATGAGCACGGCGTCCAGCACCGCGGCCAGGAGCATCCCGAAGAGGAGGGAGAGTAGGGTGCCGAAGAGGGTGGTCATGGCCCTGGGAAGGGCCTCCACGGGCTTCTCCATCAGCAGGTAGTCGAACCTGGAGATGGCTCCCAGGAATACCCCCCAGCCTACCAGGTACATGGGGAGCATCTCCCGCATCTTGGGGATGGACACCAGGCCGGCGATGAGGATGAAGGTGGCCCCGGCTATGGCCACCGAGAGACCGTAATAGAGCGGGAAGACCAGCATGTAGAGCACGAAGCTCAGCAGTCCCGCCAACACTCCCAGCACCGATCCCAGGGTCATCCAGGGCAGGGCCTTGGCTAAAGCCGGCCCGTAGGCCATACAAACCCCGAAGGCTACCAGAGCCGCCCAGTAAGCCTTGGCCCCCAACCAGTCGAACAGCCAGATCCAGAAGAAGGCCACCACGGCCAGCACCACGGCCAGGATGGCGTTACGCTTGACGTTTTCCATACTCACCCCTCCCTCAGGTACGCGATGAACCGCCGACCGACCCCTGGCAAGATATGTTTAACTGTTGTGTTGGGAATCCACCACGGTGGGAATGGAGTTCCGCGGACCGCATGCGGGGCATCACCTCCTCCATCCGAGCCGCTCCCTGCCTCACACCATTATTAAACAACTGTGACATATTAAGCAATATAAAACGGCCTGCGCCGTACGTTTTCACGCTCCCGGCGAGGTGATTTACGTAAAATTCTTCCACCTCCGCCCCCCGTTTACCTTCATCCGCCCTTTCCCTTCATCATCCTCCGCAGGGCCAGCAGGTTGGCCAGGGGCTCGGCGGGAAGCTCCCTGGCCCCGCCCAAGAGCCGCGAGTAGAGGGTTACCGCGGCGCAGAATTCCAGGGTTTCCAGGCGGTGGTAGGCCTGCTCCACGTCGGGGCCCCAGCAGAGCGCCCCGTGGTTCTCGAGGAGGACGGCGTCGTAGTCCTCCAGGTAGGGGACCACCGCCTCGGCCAGTTCCGGGCTGCCCGGCGGCTGGAGGGGCACCAGGGGGACCTCACCCAGGAAGATCACCGCCTCGGGGATGAGGTGCAGGTCCAGGGGCTTTCCGGCCACGGCGAAGGCCGTGGCCAGGGGCGGGTGGGCGTGTACCACTCCCCCTATGTCCGCCCTTTCCCTGTACAGGCGCAGATGCATGGGGGTCTCCGTGGTGGGATGGCCTTCCCCGCGCAGGACCTTTCCCTCCAGGTCCACGGCCAGGATCTGCTCCGGCCTCATGAACCCCTTGCTCACCAGCGTGGGGGTGATGAGGATCGTGTCCTCCTCCAGTCGGGCGGAAATATTCCCCGAGTTGGCGGAGGCCATGCCCCGTTGCCAGACCCTGCGCCCTATCTCGCAGATGAGCTCCCGGAGACTTGATTCATCGCCCATGTACGACCCCCGCTTTATGTACGACCCCCGCTTTCCGCTTGCCCTTCACCCGTTCCGGAATCCGGCATTCAGGCGAACTTGCCCTTCACCCTCTCGGGTTCCCGGCATTCACGTTAGAAGATCTTCTTCTCCCACCAGCGCTCCTTTCCGCCCTTTCCGTTCCTGTAAGTGCGCGCGTTTATTTTCTGCCGGGGTGCCGGAGGTACGGCCGCCTCTTCCACCTCCGGACAACAGGGGTCTTCCAGCGCTTGCGCCCTCTCCTCGTGGTGCAGGACCAGGGCCGCCACCACCTTGGCGGGTGAGTCCTTCATGCGACCAAGCATCTCCTCCCAACCCTCCCTGGGGTTGCCCATGGCCCGGTATACTTCCAGCAGGTGGTCGGCGAAGACGAAGGCCAGGGGCTTCAATTCCGATTCATAGAGCTCCCGGTCCACGGGAGTGAACTCCTCGAAGGGCACGTCCATGAGGTTCAGGAGGTGCTGGGGGGCTTGAAGTCCTTTCTCCTCGAACTTACGCTCCAACTTCCTGGTGAAGAAGCTGCGGATCACCTTTCGCGGGCTCGCAGTTCTCATGGTTTGCTCCGGGATTCCTTCCACCTTTCTCACCTCGCCGCCGGTCCTTGCCTCCTCCAGTGGGTTCCGCTCTTCAATATATCGGATGGGTGCGCCTTTTCTTGAACTAATCTATAATACGCTTGCATCCGGATTAAAGAGGGGAGGGGCGGATTGATGGACATCCTACCTGCCCACATCGGCATCATCATGGACGGCAACGGGCGTTGGGCCCGGATGCGCGGCCTTCCCCGCATCGAGGGACACCGGCAGGGCGAGGAATCCATCATGGAGGCGGTGAGGTTCTGTGCCGAGCGGGGGATAAAGGCCCTCTCCCTCTTCGCCTTCTCCACCGAGAACTGGGAGCGTCCCCCGGAGGAAGTGCGCTTCCTGGTGAACATGAGCCGCGAGGTCCTGCGCAAGAGGCTGGAGGAGTTCATGAAGCTCGGGGTGCGCCTAAGGCACCTGGGGAGGAGGGACCGCATCCCGGAGAAGATACTGGCCTGGTTCGACCTCGCGGCCGCGGTGACCGCCGAGAACCGCGGCTTGAACCTGAATATCAATTTCAATTACGGCGGAAGGAGGGAGATCCTGGACGCCTCCCTACGGGCGGCGGAGTCGGTGAGGCGCGGGAGCTTGACGCCGGATGTAATAGACGAGGGTACCTTGAGGGGGTTTTTCTATGCCCCCGATCTTCCGGACATGGACCTCCTCATACGCACGGCCGGGGAGATGCGCATCAGCAACTTCATGCTCTGGCACCTCGCGGAGGCCGAGATAGTGGTTACGCCGGTGCTTTGGCCGGACTTCGGGAGGAAGGATCTGGAAAAAGCCCTCCAGGAATACCGGTGCCGGAAATACATGGAAAAAAGCGACTACCATCCCCCCGCCGGGGCCGGTTCCCGTAACCGTTGAGCTCCCCGGGAGAATCTTCCGCTCGGGAAGGGCAGGGGTACCGGGATGTTCCACGTAAAAAAAGTAAGGAGATACCATGGCGTCCCGCGCCACCCGGACGCGCGCCACGGCCGGAACCCGGGCCCATGGAGATCAGGGGCACCGATGTATTCCACGTAGCAAAGGTCAGGGGATTCTTCGGTCTCCCGCATCGCCCGGTTGCCGGTTCCGGCGCCCTTTTGGCCCTGTTGTCAGAATGTGCCATATCCATCTCGTGAGCCGGGATCCCCGGGCTTCGTTTCCCGTGCTTGGCAAAAGGCGGATACGCGGGCAGGTCATGTCTTTAAAAAGGATCAGGGAGCGCCGTTGGGATGCCGAAAAAAGGGTTGGGTGGGTGGAAGGAAAAATCGTCCCGGAGAAGAAAATAGGAGAGAGATAAACCCGTGGAAAGGAGTGAGGAGATGGCTACCAAACCAGCGAAGAAGACCGCGGCCAAGAAGACCGCCGCCAAGAAGCCCGCCGCCAAGAAGACGGCGGCCAAGAAGACCGCGGCCAAGAAGCCCGCCGCCAAGAAGACGGCGGCAAAGAAGACGGCGACCAAGAAGACCGCCGCCAAGAAGACCGCGGCAAAGAAAACTGCGGCCAAGAAGACGGCGGCCAAGAAGCCCGCCGCCAAGAAAACCGCGGCCAAGAAGACCGCCGCCAAGAAGCCCGCGGCCAAGAAGACGGCGGCCAAGAAGCCCGCCGCCAAGAAGTAGCGGGCCCCCAACCCTCGGGGCGGCTCGCCGGTTTTCCCTCGCCGGGTTCCACTGAGCGAACGGGTAAGAAAACCGGGGAGCCCGTTTTTTGACCGCATCAACCCCCTGTGTCTATACTCATGTATATGGGGAGCAAGACGGTTCTGGTGATCGAGGACGATCGCTCCATCGCCAGGCTTATCGAGATAGTACTCAGCGGCAAAGGTTTCCACACCCACGTCTGTCTCGACGCCTCCAGCGCGCTGGAGATCTCCAACCGCGTCCGGCCCGACCTGGTAATCCTTGACATCCACATGCCACGGCGCAGCGGCTTCAACGTCCTAAAGCGCCTCCGGCAGGATGATGCTACGCACGACACGCCCATAGTGGTCTTTTCCGTCCTCACCCGCAGGAAGAGCATCGAGCAGCTGACCAGGATGGGGGCCAGCGATTTCGTGTGCAAGAGCGAAGGCGTAGACGCGTTGGTGGAGAGGGTCATGGCCATCCTGTCCTGAACGGCGGGGAGAAGGTGAGGATGATGGAGGTTCTCGAGGCCATAAGGAAAAGGAGAAGCATTCGCAGGTTCGAGGACCGGCCGGTACCGGAGGAACAGGTGAGAGAAGTACTGGAGGCGGCCAGGCTTGCTCCCTCGGCCAGCAACCTTCAGACCTGGAAATTCAAGGTGGTTACCGACCCTCGGCTCCGCAAGCTGCTGCGCGAAGCGGCCTTCGACCAGAAGTTCGTGGAGCGGGCCCCGGTGGTCATCGTGGCCTGTGCCGATTTTTCCGCCTTCGGCGAACGCTCTAAAAGGACGCTGGAACTTGTCCGCTCGGGGGCGGTAAGGCCCGGGGTGGAGATGATCCTGCGGTTCCTGCGCCGGGAAGGGGATACGGGCATGGAGGAGAGGAACCTGATCAGCGCCTGCATCAACGTGAGCATCGCCGTCCAGAACATGGTTCTGGCGGCCACTTCCCTCGGGTTGGGGACCTGCTGGGTGCGGGCCTTCGACCCCCAGAAGGTGGCGGAAATACTCTCCCTCCCTCCCGAGTGCACGCCTCTCATCCTGCTCCCCTTGGGATACCCCCGCGAGGATCCCGAGCCGCGCAGCCGTAAAACCCTGGAGGAGATCCTGCTCTAACCGAGGGAAGCGGGGATTCCGCCGCCTTCCGCCCCACGGGTTTCCGCTGCCCGCTTTTCCCGCGGAGGTTCCAGGCGGGCCGCCTCGGGAGCGGCGGGCTCAACCTTCGTACGGCGCGCCGGGGTCTCCTTGCCGGCCGGAGAACCAGTCCGCCAGGCGGCAGAGGGTGCAGGGGTCCTGGGTGGCCGGTTCTCCGCAGCGGGAACAGGGTTTCGCCGGGACCAAGGAATCCGGGTCCCGCGAGGGGAGTACCTCCTTCAGGGAAAGAGCGAGCTGCAGTTTGCTGGAAGGGATTACCTTTTCCATGTGCTCGAAGACCTCCTTGAGGGCATGGCCGTGGGGGCTCCAGGTGGGACATTTCTCCTCGAACACCGGAAGGCCGCGCAGCCGGCAGTAGACCAGGTTCAACCTCTCCGGCATGTAGTAGAGGGGCTTTATCTTGCGCACCAACCCGTTCTCCGGCGGGAGCACCGGCTGCGGAACCAGGTACTTGCGGGAGAGAAGGTTCTTGAAGGCGAAGAGGAGGATGTCCTCCAGGGTGTGGGCGGTGGCCACCGCCTGCGCTCCCATCCTGGTTGCCTCGCGGTTGAAGAGGGCTCGCTTGACGGCCCCGCACACGGCGCACGGATGCCATCCCTTGACGCGCTGCACGCGCAGTCCCATGTCCCCGATGCGGACCACCCGGAGCTCCACCTGCGCCAGGGCGCACTGCTCCTCCACCACCTGGAGGTTGCGGTCGGAGAAGTCCCCCATGTTGAGATGGAAATGGAGGGCCGCGAGGTCGAAGCCCATGACCACCCCCAGTCGCTTCAAGGCGTAAAGGAGGGCCACCGAGTCCTTGCCGCCCGAGAGGGCCACCGCCACCTTCTCCCCTTCCCTCACCATGTCGTGGTTTTCCAGGGCGCGCCTGACGCGCCTCTCGAAGAAGCGGAGGTAACAAGGCGGGCATAGCTTGAGGTTGAATTCCGTCAAGCGCAATACGTGGGTCCGCGCTCCGCAGATGCGGCAACGGCCCTCCACGGTGTGCACGGGGAGCGATTCCCTGCCGTACATGGGAATAATTTTACAAAAGGGGGATCAAGGGTTGAAATGCGGAAGTGCGGAGAAAGGAGGGCCGACGTTTTGACGACGCCACGCCTCACTCCCCCCTCGCGGAGGATAGTTCAGGGCCGAGACGGCCTTCCCCTTCCGCGGGGTGTGCCAGGGGGAGCCGTGTGACCAGGGTCAACCAACCTCCGGAAGCCCTTATCGCGCTGAAGGTGCCGCCGTGGGCGGCGATGATCCGGCGGGCTATGGCCAGGTCAAGGTCCTCCTCGCCGGCGTCCCAGTGGGCCATGGGGTGGAGCCTGGGGCTCTCGCCAAGGAAGGTCGCCTGGCGGTTCCGCACGTTGACCGTGTACACCAGCTCCTCCCCTTCCGCTTTCAGGGAAATGCGTACCTCCGAGCCGCTGCCGAAACGGCGCGAGATGAAGTAGAACATGCCGTTTACGGCCCGGCTCATCCTCTTCACGTCCACCATGGCCGGGGGGAGGTCGGGGGAAAAGCTGCGCACCACACCTCGGGCGTCGCACACCTGTTCCAGGGCGGGCAATCCCGCCTCCACCAGCTTCTCCAGCGGGTAGAGTTCGCGCTGCAGGGTCGCCTTTCCGGATTCCAGGCGCGAGACGTCCAGGAGGTCCTCTACCAGTCGCCCGAGATTCTCGGCCTCGCGGCGGATGATGGCCAGGTATTCCCTCTCCGTGTCCGGATCCAAAGGCTTGGAGGCCAGCATCTCGCCGAAGCCCTGCAGCGAGGTGATGGGGGTGCGCATCTCGAAGCTCACCGCGGAAACGAAGCCCGATGCCGCCCGGTTCCTGTCCGCGAGTTTACGCAGTTCCTCCATGGAACGGGATCTTTCCCGGTTCTGCCGCCGGGCTTCCGCGCTCAGTCGCTGGAACAGGAAGGAGACCAGGATGAGGAAGAAGACCTGCGAACAAATGAGCTGGGTGTCTCCGGAAGACGGGCGATGGAAGATTATGGAGGCCGCCGAATAGGCGACCACGGAGACGCTCATCAGGAGCGCGGAGAGACCCGGGGCCGAGAGCATCCCGCAGCCGAAGGCGGCGATCAGGAGGAGCAAGGGGAAGAGGGGGCTTTTCGCTCCCCCGCTCAGGGAGACCGCCGCCGCCGCCAGGGCCAGGTCCAGCACCAGGAGGATGAACACCAGGGGGAGCAGGGAACGGCTCAGGATGCCTTCCCGGTAGGGCAGGACCACGGTGACCGTGTTGACCAGCAGGATTCCCAGCAGGGGAAGAAGTGCCGCAAAGGTGTTCACCTCTTCCCTGTGGGGCAGGAAGAGCAGCGCCGCGGCCAAAGGGACGGCCACCCAGAGGGAATTACCCAGAGTCCGGGCCATGTTGCCCCTGAACATACCGGCTCACCCCCGGTGCACGTCTTCCCGGGCGCCGGGAGGACGAAGCGGCGTCCCCGGTTCAACCCCCGGGCCTGGGAGGCGGATCCCGAAGCGACCCGGCGAACGGGTTGTTTTGCACCTCAACGGCTGTCACCCCCGCGGATGGGAAGGTACACGGTGAAGGTGCTTCCCCTGCCGGGTTCGCTCCGGGCGGTTATCTTTCCGCCGTGCAGTTCCACCAGGTGCTTGACGATGGCCAGGCCAAGGCCGGTTCCGCTGATGCCCGTGGCTTCGTCCCGCTCCACGCGGCTGAACCTCTCGAAGATGCGGGGAAGCTCCTCCGGAGGGATGCCTATCCCCTCGTCCCGCACGGATACGGTCACGTACCTTCCCTCTCGACCCGTCTCCACTTCAACCTTCCCGCCCCCCGGCGAATACTTTATGGCGTTGCTGAGCAGGTTCTGCAGCACCTGGCGGAGGCGCTCCGGGTCGGCGAAAACGGTGGGAATGTCTCGGGACCCCTTGTACTCCAGCCGGTGGACGTCCGTCTGGGAACGGAAGAAGTCCATCTCCCCGAGTACCAGCTCGGATACGTCCACCGGTTCGCGGTTGAGCTCCAGCCCGGCCTCGATCCTCGAGAGGTTCAGGAGGTTGGTGACCAGGCGGGAGAGGCGTTCCGATTCCGTGAGGATTATATGGTAGTATTCCTTCCGCTTCTCCGGCGGAGTGTCCGGGTAGGCGGCCATCTCGCTGAAGCCCTGGATAGAGGTGAGGGGCGTGCGGATCTCGTGGGCCACCATGGACACGTATTCCGATTTGGCGTTCTCCAGCCGGCGTATGAAGTCGCCCAGCCCGGCCATCTCCCGGCGCGACTGCTCCAGGCGCCACAGCTCCTGGGCGAGGCGGTTGGAGAGGAAGCAGGCCAGGTAGAGGTAGAGCACGTTGAAGGAGAGAGGCTGCAGGTCCTGTGGCGTGAAGGGACGGGAGGAAAGGGATACGGCCAGGTACAAGCCGGCCAGTATGGAGGTGCTCAGAAGCGCCGTCGAAGGCTCGAAGAAGGCTCCGGCTATCACCGGCCCCGGGAGCAGGGCGTAATAGAGGGGGCTGGACAGCTTGTCGCTGAAGAAGACGGCGGCGCACACCAAGGCGTAGTAGGCGGCGAGCCCCAGGAAGAAGGGGGGTACGCGGGCAAGGATCTTCCCCTGCCTGCTGGGATAGAGGAGGATGAGGTGATGAGCGAATACCAATATGGAGAGGGCGGCCAGGATCACGTAGAGCATGGAGTGGTCCATCTTCTGGTCGTGGGGGAGGTGGATGATGAGGGCGGCCGCCGCTATGCCCACGGCTGCGAAGGCGGTCAACTGCTCGGCCAACTTCCTCTGAAAGTCGGTTTCCATGGCTCGCCGCTCATCTCCTTGACGGTAAGGACCCAAGCCATGTCCTCCGCCCTACCCGCTCTCCGCGGGTATCGCGGCACGCGTGCCCGTTTCTCCGGAGGGACGCACGCGCCTCAATCCCATTCTATCCTCCGGGCGGCGTTTCTTGCCCCACCACCTCTCTGGTCCATAGTCGGGAAGGCCGGGCGTCTCCTTAAACGGCGCGTTTTCCGCCCATCGCCGCCGAGATGCCGAGACGGCGTAGGGTTCCTGTCTCCACGGGCAGCGGGGTCGTCCGGTTTCCGCACCCGGATAGGCTGTCGCAGGCGGACGGTTGTGCCGGTGGCGGAAACCCCCCGTGGCCTCGCCGAGTGGGGGAAAAGCAAAGCCCAGCCCGGCCAGGAGCAAGGCGGCGGGAGGGCTTCCGGTTGATAAATAAAGGGGTGGGAAGGTTACGGGAAAAGGTAAGGGGGCGGGTCCCGGCCCGCCCCCGACGCCCTCGTCGGTGGCCGTCAATATTCCATTATCTGGGAAAGGGGTATGTCCGCCAGGTGGGTGGTGGTGAAGTAGGCGCTGCCGTCCCTGGCCCACCCCAGGTCCTGGGCGTAGCCGTAGGGGTTCACGTGATAAGTATAGGTCTTGCTGGGCAGGCTCCAATCCCACGTCTCCAGCAGGCCGTTGACCTCTATGTAGGCGGTGGCGGGATCGATGGCCGCGCCGTTGGTGTCGAAGGTGAAGAAGAGGCGCACGCTCCCGCCGAGGTGATCGGGGTAGCGGGCCCCGAGGTCGTTATGGGTGTGGTTTCCCCTCCTCCAGAGATAGGAGCTGTTGCTGCAACTCTTGCCGTAGAGGATGTAGGATCGGCCTCCGCTGTGCAGGATGAGCTGGAGGGGCATGTAATCCAGGGGCCGGTCGTTGGTCAGCCATTCCACGGTGATGTAGAGATGCACATAATTGGCCCCGCTCCAGGCGGCGTTGTATTCACCGGGTGAATAGACGTTGATGATGGCGCTCTGAGGGTCGACGTCCGCGGAGGGCATGGCGTTCCGGAAGATGTAGCGGTAATCTCCCCAGGTGACATGGGGCTTGGTGGGTTCCGCCGACGCCTGTTCCTCTTGCGCCTCCTCTTGCCGGGCCGTCCCCTCCGTCTCCCCTTCCTGGGCCCACGACCAGCCCATGAGCATGACCAGGAGGAGGGAGCATATCACAGCGATGAGTATGGACCTCTTCATCCCTCGACCCCCTTCCCGTGCTTCTCCTTCCCGGAAAAAGGAAATAACTTTCCAAGCTTTCCAATTTTAACATATCGGCGCCTGCCGCCGCCGCCTTGACCCGCCGGTCAAACGGCGTTTTCCTGTAACCGGATGGGGAGAAGCGGGGGCCGGCTTGAGGTGGCGGTGAAGGAGAGCGGGTACCTCGTGACTCTCATCGCCTTCTTTCGTGTTCCCTGGCTGGAAAATATATTTTGCATGTCGCCATGTCCTTGGGATGTCGCCATGAGCCGGGCCGATAGGAAACCTGGATCCTGCAGGCTGGGAAGTCGGCATTTCCCGCCGCATTCCAATGAAAATGAGTGACGATCATCCCCGCGGCTCGCTTCGACGAGCTGTTAAGAAGCGTGCAACTTCAAGGCGTCCCGCTGACGGCGGTAGGCCGTTCGCCGTTACGTGAAGGACGCTGAAAGGATGCGCCGGGTCCGACCTGCGCTTCGCGCTCTCAAGGCGGGAGAGCGGGGTACATCCATGGTTTTTTACCGGTCTTGGGCGCCTTGCCCGGGCTTGGCGCCGGGCGTTTCGCCTCCGGCGGGGCTCACGTTCCGGGTACGCCGCTCTCCAGCCCCTCTTCCAGGGCGTCCACCACGCTGGTGTAGGCCACGATGCTGCGGTGGATGCGGTCCATGGCCCCGGAGAACTTCTCCGCCAGGAGGGGGTCCTCGGTGACCTCCTTCATCTGGCGCAGGATGTCCAGCACCTGTTTCATGGAGCGCACGAAATCGCCGGCGGAGTACTGGGGGTAGGCGGAGGAGATGTAGGAGAGGTCCTCGCCGGAGGCCCAGTCGTGGACCACGGCCATGAAGCCCGGGTCCAGGGGGCGCAGGAGGTCCAGTCCCTCCCGCCTCTCCAGGGCCTTTATCCTCCCCTCGAGGCCGCGGGCCGCCGCCAGCGCCTCCTCCAGGGCGGAGGTGGGTATGCAGGGCGCCTGCGCCGGCTCCCGGTAGTGTTTCCCTCCCCGGCGGCGGGGTGTCGGCCCCTCCCGGGTCTCGAAGACGAAGGCGGAAGCCAGGGCCGCGGTCTCCGCCTCGTCCAGGCGGTGGAAGAGGCCCTCCTCAAGGCATTCCACCAGGGTGAGGTCGCACTCGTTGTAGATGCGGGAGAGGACGACGCCCTTGGAGGTCGGCTTATCCCCCTCCAGGTAGCCCAGGCGCTCCAGGACCCGCATCACGTTGGCCAAGCGACGGGAAGAGACGTCGCTGCGCGCCTCCATCTGCCGCTGCACGCGGTCCATCTCCGCCTGCAGGTTGCGGATGTTCCGGCAGGCCTCCAAGCAGGCCTCGCGTGCCTCGCAAGCGTGGCACGGGCTTTTTTCCAGCTCTTCCCTCAGGAAATAGATTTTTTCGCGGTGGGGGTGGTGGAACTCCTCCTCCCATTCCTGGGGAGGCGGGACGCGGAAACCGGCCAGGGCCCGCCGCAGCCTTTTTTCGTCGGCCTTGTTGCGCACGGGAAGGAAGGGCTTGCCCAGGTGGCCGATGACCTGGGGTGGATATGGAAAATGCTGGTAGGATACTTTCAACACGCGGCCCCGGTCGTCCAGGGCGGTGAGGCGGGGTTCGCCGTGCTTGTCCTCGGAGATGGAGAGAACCGCCGCCGCCCGCCGCGAACCCCTGCGATGGAGGACCAGGACGTCGCCGGGAACCAGCTCCTCCAGCTCCCGGTTGACCAGCTCCCGCCTGCGGCGCTTCCGCTCGGCGGCCATCTCCTTCTCCAGGCGGGATACCTCCTCGCGGGCGAGGAAGTAGGCCATGGGGTCCCCGCGGTCGCATTCCGTCTTTTTCCTGTGGTTCCGAATCCGCTTTGCCAGGCGCGACCGGGAGCGCTCCAGGCGCACCACCTCCCGGTCGGCGTGGAACTGGGCGAAGCTGGAGTTGAGCATGTGCACGGTGGTCTCCACGTCGTAGTAGTGCAGCAGGTTGACCACCATGTTGTAGGATAGGGAAAAACTGGAAGTGATGGGCAGACTTTCCATCTCCGCCAGCCTGCGCACCTGTGAGAAGGGCACCATGGGATTGTAGAGGGTGACCGCGTTCCCCACCTTGTCGATCCCCCGGCGGCCGGCCCGCCCGGTGAACTGGGTGTACTCGGTGGGGGTGAGGAACTCGTGGGACTCCCCGGTGAACTTGAACAGGGACTCGATGACCACCGTCTTGGCGGGCATGTTTATGCCCAGGGACAGGGTCTCCGTGGCGAAGACCACCTTCACCAGACCCTGGGCGAAGAGGTCCTCCACTATCTCCTTGAAGATGGGGAGGTGGCCTGCGTGGTGGGAGGCCAATCCGCGTTTAAGGGCCTCCAGCCAAAGGTCGAAGCCGAAGACCCTGAGGTCCTCCTCGGGGAGCCAGGCCACCCGGGCCAGGGCCTGTTCCTCGATGGCCCTTTTCTCCTGCGCGGTGGTGAGGTCGATACCCTCCTCCAGGCAGTGGGTCACCCCCGCGTCGCAACCCGCACGGCTGAAGATGAAATAAATGGCCGGGAGCATCCCCGACTTGCGCAGCCTCTTCACCACGTCCGCCCGGCGCGGTATAAGGTGGCGGGTACGGGGCTTCTTTCCCCCGCCGCCCCTCTGTTTCATGGAGCGCTCGTATTCCTCCACTACTCCCGGGGCACGGTCGGAGAGCAGGTTGACCATGATGCCCCCTATGAAATAGTAATGCCGCAGGGGTACGGGGCGGCGGTCGTGATAAACCACGTCCACGTCGCCCCGCAGGTCGTTCAGCCAATCCCCGAACTCCCCGTAGTTGGAAACCGTGGCCGAGAGGGCCACGATCTTGATGTCCGTGGGCAGGTGGATGATGATCTCCTCCCACACCGGGCCCCGGAAGGGGTCCATAAGGTAATGGCATTCGTCCAGGACCACGTAGCGCAGGTCGTAGAGGTCCGGGGAGCGCTCGTAGATCATGTTCCGCAGCACCTCGGTGGTCATGATCACCACCGGCGCCCGGGGGTTGATGCTGTTGTCGCCGGTGAGCAGGCCCACCTTGTCCGGACCGTAGGCGGCGCCGAAGTCGCGGAATTTCTGGTTGCTGAGCGCCTTCAGCGGGGTGGTGTAAAAGGTCCTCCCCCCGGCCCGCTCCGCCATCCACACCGCGAACTCGGCCACCACCGTCTTTCCCGACCCGGTGGGAGCCACCACCAGGACGGAGCGGTCACGGGCCAGGCTCTCGATGGCTTGGAGCTGGAAGTCATCCAGGGGGAAGGGATAGCGCGCGGTGAACTCCGCGATCAGGTCCATCTCCCGTTCTCTCTCCACGCCTCCATTGTAGCAGAACGCGGTCGGTGTAGGCCGTAGGCGGTGGACGGGCGGGTGGCCACGGAAGGGGGGAGGGCCGTCGCGCGTCCCGCTTCGGGCCCCGGCGGACTCCGTTCGCGAGAGGGCGGCGCTGTTATCCCCTGGGCCGTGGGGGGATTGCCTCTACCTGCGTGGGTCCGGCTTTTTCTCCCCCTCTCGGGGAAGGCTGCCCGGGCGGTCGGCCGGGAGGAGGGCGGACCCCGGGTTATCGGTGATCCGCCCGTCGCGCGTGGGAGGAAAGGCGTCGACCGCAACCTGCTCGGTGCGGCCCGCGGTCCGCCCGGCGCGTATGGACGGAAACGGGCGGGGATGAGCGATAATTGGCTTATTACCGGTGTCGAGAATGTCGGCCGGGGTATGGAAACCGGATGCCTTATGCGGGGAGAGTTTTCTTGTGAGGTCGTGGGGCCGGGAGGGGAGCGGGAGCTCCTGACCTTCCTGGAGCGCGACCCGGTGGCCAACCTCCGCCTGGTATGGGCGGTGAGGCGCTGGGGGCTCTTCAACCTGGGCCTGGCGGAGCAGGGCGCCTTTCTCGCCGCGAGGCACGGGGGGCGGATAAGGGGAGTCCTCTTCCGCGACAACCTGGGAATATGGAGGTTGGCCGCCGGCGAGGAGGAGACCGGGATCCTGGCCCGGACCGCCCTGGACCTCTGGGGGCCCCCGGAAGCGGTGGCCGGCAAACGCGGGGAAGTGGAGTATCTGCTGGCGGAATTTCCGGAACTTTCCAGGAGGGTGCGCCGCCGGGAAGAGGAGGTCACCATGGTCCTGGAGCGAGGGCGTTTCGCGCCCCGGGGAAGCAAGCTCGCCCGCGTGGCCGGGGAGGAAGACCTGGATTCCCTGGTCCGCCTGGAGAGGGCCTTCCAGCTCGAGTACCTGGGAAGCGTTTCCAGGGACTGGGAGATCCGGCTGCGCATGCTGCGGCTGGCGGAGGCTGGGGCGGCCGCGGTTGCCCTCTGGGAGGGGAGGGTGGCGGCCAAGGCGGAGATGGAGGCGGTCACCCCGCGGGCGGATGAGCTCGGAGGCGTCTACACCCTCCCGGATTACCGCCGCCGAGGGCTGGCGGCGGCGGCCTGCAGCTTCCTGTGTGCCCGCTCGCTCAACCAGGGCAAGGTGGTGCGCCTGGAGGCCCGGGAGGACAACCGCGCCGCCCTCTCCCTCTACCGCGGCCTCGGCTTCCGCGATCTCTGGCCCCACCTGGTGGTAGTCTTCTCTTAAGGGTCAGGTCTGGTTATCCTTACCTTGAGGCCGATCACCAACCCCTGCAGGGGACGGCCTCGCCCCGCTCGACATGAACTCTCCCCATCAAACGTCATTGCGAGGAGCGAAGCGACGAAGCAATCTCTCATGGATCCCGTACGAGACGGCTTCGCTACGCTCGCCATGAACTCTCCCCATCAAACGTCATTGCGAGGAGCGAAGCGACGAAGCAATCTCTCATGGATCCCGTACGAGATGGCTTCGCTACGCTCGCCATGAACTCTCCCCATCAAACGTCATTGCGAGGAGCGAAGCGACGAAGCAATCTCTCATGGATCCCGCACGAGATGGCTTCGCTACGCTCGCCATGACATTTTAATTGCGGAGGAGAAGGCCTCGCCCCTCTCGCCATGAACTCTCCCCATCAAACGTCATTGCGAGGAGCGAAGCGACGAAGCAATCTCTCAT
>JACIXB010000018.1 GCA_014360685.1 Actinomycetota bacterium
GTTCGTGTAAAGAATAGGTGGGTTTAGGGAGAGATCTCCAAAACAGGAGAGAAACCTCTCTGATATCCTGATGGAAAACCAAAACCGAACCAGGAAGGAGGTTTCTCTCAATGAAGATGGTAGCAGAAATGGTGGAAAAAGTTCTCGCGGGAGAGATGGATTTCCCGCTCCTGGAGAAAACCGCCTGGCAGGAGAGCCTGAAGGCGGGGAGGGAGGCCCTGCAGAGGATCCTCGAGGCTTTGGATGATGCCCTGCTCAAGAACCGGCCACCGGGCCTCAAGGTCCTGGGCAAGAAGCGGCGCAGGATCCTCACCCTCATGGGGGAGATCACCTTCAGCCGCCGCTACTACCGTGACCGGGAGGGAAGGCACCGCTTCCTCCTGGACGAGCTGATGGGGATGGAGGCCAGAAGCCACCTGAGCCCCCAGGTGGAAGAGGCGGCGGCCATGCTGAGCGCCTATCTTCCCTACCGGGCGGCCTGCGAGGCCATGTCCTTCTTCTCTCCGGACACCCCCACCCACACCACCTTCATGAACCGGGTCCGCGAGCTGGGGGAGAGATACTCCAGCGAGCAGAGGGAGGGGGCGGAGGCCCTCTTCTCCTGGGGCGAGCTCCCGGCCACCGAGGGGCGCAAGGCGGAGGTCCTCTTCTGCGAGCTGGACGGCACGCCCTTCAACCTGCAGCGGGAGGAAAGAAGAAAGGGGGAGCTCAAGCTGGCCATCACCCACGAGGGCTGGGAGGAGAGGGGCGACGGGGAGTACGCGCTCAAGGAGAAGCGCATCCATATGGGGATAGCCTCCTCCCACGACTTCGCGCGTACCCACATCTACGACCTCGCCACCCGCTGGGACCTAGGGGGCGTGGCCCGCTTCGTCGTGGGGGGAGACGGCGCCCCGCTGGCCAAAGAGGCCGCGGGCCTCGCTCCACGCTCCCTCTTCCAGCTGGACCGCTTCCACTTAAAGAGGGCCCTCCTGCGCGCCCTCGCCCCGCAAAGCGGGCTCGCCTCCGAGGTCTATGAGCTCGCCACCTGCGGGAGGCAAGAGGAAGCGCTTGAGGTCCTCGAGCAGGAGCGGGAGGGCTCGGAGCCAAAGAGGCAGCTGGCCATAGGCCGGCTCATCTCCTATCTCCGGTCCAACCAGGAAGGCCTTGTCGACTGGCGGGAGCGCCTGCCGGGCATGGGAGGGGAGGCCCGGGGAATGGGGGCCATAGAGGGCAACATAGACAAAAGGATCTCCAACCGCTTCAAGAAAAGGGGCATGCGCTTCACGGAGAGGGGCGCCCATTCCCTGGCCAAGGTGATAGAGCTCAAGCACAACGGCATGCTGGCCAGCCGCATCCGTGAAAGGGGGGATGAAAAGGGGGCCAGAAGGAAAAGGGACGAGGTTTTAAGGGCATCATCCCTCATCCGGGAAAGGCTTGTCCAAGACCCCGAGCATTGGTTGCAAGTGCATATGCCGGCCCTTTATGGTCCTGATCCCGATGAGCCTTGGGTGAAGGTCCTGAGGGGCATCAGTCAATTCTCAAAGGCAGTGTGATGTTTTCCATCGGGAGTATTTCCTACCATGTCTTTACACGAAC
>JACIXB010000019.1 GCA_014360685.1 Actinomycetota bacterium
CTGGACGAGCTGCTGGGGTTGGAGGCCAGAAGCCACCTGAGCCCCCAGGTGGAAGAGGCGGCGGCCATGCTGAGCGCCTATCTTCCCTACCGGGCGGCCTGCGAGGCCATGTCCTTCTTCTCTCCGGACACCCCCACCCACACCACCTTCATGAACCGGGTCCGCGAGCTGGGGGAGAGATACTCCCGCGAGCAGAGGGAGGGGGCGGAGGCCCTCTTCTCCTGGGGCGAGCTCCCGGCCACCGAGGGGCGCAAGGCGGAGGTCCTCTTCTGCGAGCTGGACGGCACGCCCTTCAACCTGCAGCGGGAGGAAAGAAGAAAGGGGGAGCTCAAGCTGGCCATCACCCACGAGGGCTGGGAGGAGAGGGGCGACGGGGAGTACGCGCTCAAGGAGAAGCGCATCCATATGGGGATAGCCTCCTCCCACGACTTCGCGCGTACCCACATCTACGACCTCGCCACCCGCTGGGACCTAGGGGGCGTGGCCCGCTTCGTCGTGGGGGGAGACGGCGCCCCGCTGGCCAAAGAGGCCGCGGGCCTCGCTCCACGCTCCCTCTTCCAGCTGGACCGCTTCCACTTAAAGAGGGCCCTCCTGCGCGCCCTCGCCCCGCAAAGCGGGCTCGCCTCCGAGGTCTATGAGCTCGCCACCTGCGGGAGGCAAGAGGAAGCGCTTGAGGTCCTCGAGCAGGAGCGGGAGGGCTCGGAGCCAAAGAGGCAGCTGGCCATAGGCCGGCTCATCTCCTATCTCCGGTCCAACCAGGAAGGCCTTGTCGACTGGCGGGAGCGCCTGCCGGGCATGGGAGGGGAGGCCCGGGGAATGGGGGCCATAGAGGGCAACATAGACAAAAGGATCTCCAACCGCTTCAAGAAAAGGGGCATGCGCTTCACGGAGAGGGGCGCCCATTCCCTGGCCAAGGTGATAGAGCTCAAGCACAACGGCATGCTGGCCAGCCGCATCCGTGAAAGGGGGGATGAAAAGGGGGCCAGAAGGAAAAGGGACGAGGTTTTAAGGGCATCATCCCTCATCCGGGAAAGGCTTGTCCAAGACCCCGAGCATTGGTTGCAAGTGCATATGCCGGCCCTTTATGGTCCTGATCCCGATGAGCC
>JACIXB010000002.1 GCA_014360685.1 Actinomycetota bacterium
GCCGGCCCTTTATGGTCCTGATCCCGATGAGCCTTGGGTGAAGGTCCTGAGGGGCATCAGTCAATTCTCAAAGGCAGTGTGATGTTTTCCATCGGGAGTATTTCCTACCATGTCTTTACACGAACAAGCGGATGGATGCGGTTGACGTCGCCAACGGCAGTGATTAGAATTTTTTCGACTTAGCGCACAATGGAGTGCGAGGCGAGAGACGATGTTGTCCCGACCGGAAACTTCGTCTCTTTCTTATTTCCACAAGGAAAGGAAGGGTGAAGGAGGACATGGCCAAGAAAGCTACGCCCGAGATGAAGGCGGTTGAGAAATACGAAGGCAAGCGAAGCTGCCTCATCCAGATCCTTCACGAGATCCAGAAGGAGTATCGATACCTTCCGGAACCCGCCTTGCGTTATGTCTCCGAGGCCATAGATGTGCCCCTTACGGACATTTATGGGGTGGCTACTTTCTTTAAGGCCTTCTCCCTCGAGCCCAAGGGAAAACACACGGTAACTTGCTGCATGGGAACCGCCTGCCATGTGCGAAATTCTGCGGGTGTCCTGGACGAATTGAAAAGGACCTTGGGCATCGAGCCCGGCGAGACGACGGAGGACATGCTCTTTTCCCTCGAGACGGTGAACTGCCTCGGTGCTTGCGCGCTGGGTCCGGTGGTGGTAATAGACGACAAGTACTACGGCGAGGTCACCCCGGTCAAAGTGAAAAAGATAATCGCGGAAGTGAAGAAGGGGGAGGGAAAGAAATAACATGGCCAGAATAGAATCCCCTGCCGCACTCGAGGAATACAGGCAAAAATTGATCGAGGCCCAGCGTAAATATACCACGACCATCACTATCTGCGGTGGGACGGGCTGCCGGGCACACAATTGCACCGCCATCCACGAGGAAACGCGCCGAGTCCTGGAAAAAACGGGTCTTTCGGAAACGGTCGAACTGAGATTCACCGGCTGCCACGGTTTTTGCGAGATGGGACCCTTGATGATCATCAAGCCGCAAGGGATATTCTACACACACCTCAAACCCGAGGACGTCGAAGACATAGTGGAAAAGACCGTGGTTGAAGGAAAAATCATACCGGAGCTCACGTACAAGGACCCGGTTGCCGGAATCTCTTACCATTACGAGCAGGAAGTGCCTTTTTACAATAAACAGGTCCGACTGCTTCTGGGGATGAACGAGAATATAGATCCCTGCAGCATCGACGATTACATAGCCCAGGGAGGCTACTCCGCCTTGGCGAAAGCCCTTTTCACCATGGAACCCGAGGAGATCATCTCCGAGGTGGAGAAGGCGAAGCTGCGGGGTCGGGGTGGAGCGGGATTCCCCACCGCCGAGAAGTGGAAGGCCGCCCGCCGGGCGATATCGCGGGACGGAATCAAGTATGTACTCTGCAACGCGGACGAAGGGGACCCCGGCGCCTACATGGATCGCAGCCTGCTTGAGGGAAACCCCCATGCCGTGCTGGAGGGGATGACCATAGGGGCTTATGCCATAGGCGCCTGTGAGGGATATGTATACGTAAGGCACGAATACCCGCTGGCGGTGATCAACCTTTACACGGCCCTGGACCAGGCAAGGGAACTCGGTCTGTTGGGGAAGAACATCCTTGGTTCCGGCTTTGACTTCGATGTCCACGTGAGTATCGGTGGAGGGGCCTTCGTCTGCGGTGAGTCCACGGCCCTCATGGCCTCCATAGAGGGTCGCATCGGAGAACCCCGGGTCAAGCATATCCATACAGCCGTACGAGGCCTGTACGATAGGCCCACCAACCTGAACAACGTGGAGACCTGGGCCAACGTCCCCATCATCATCAACCGGGGGGCGGAGGAGTACGCAAAGCTGGGTACGGAGAGGAGCAAGGGGACCAAGATATTTTCTTTGGTGGGAAAGATAAGGAACACCGGTCTGGTAGAAGTTCCCATGGGCATCACCCTGCGCGAGATCATCTACGACATCGGTGGCGGCATACCCGATGGCAGAAAGTTCAAGGCGGTGCAGACCGGGGGGCCTTCGGGGGGCTGCATCCCGGAGGAGCTCCTGGACACCCCGGTGGATTTCGACAGCCTCTACGACGTGGGCTCCATGATGGGCTCCGGCGGCATGATCGTCATGGACGAGAACACCTGCATGGTGGACATCGCCCGCTACTTCGTGGACTTCCTCTGCGGGGAATCCTGCGGCAAGTGCGTCCCCTGCCGCGAAGGCCTCAAGCAGATGCTTTACATCCTGGAGGACATAACCGAGGGACGGGGTACCATGGAGCAGCTGGATATTCTCCAGGAACTGGCGGAGGTCATGCGGGACACCTCCCTTTGCGGCTTGGGACAGACGGCGGCCAACCCGGTCCTCTCCACCCTGCGCTACTTCGGCGATGAATACCGGGAGCACATACAGGAGGGGAGATGCCGCGCCGGGGTGTGCAAGCCCCTCATCACTTTCAGCATAGAACCGGAGAAGTGCACCGGGTGCATGCGCTGCCGCAAGTCCTGCCCGGTGGGGGCCATAAGCGGCAAGAAGAAAGAGGCCCATGTCATAGACCCGGAGAAGTGCGAAAAGTGCGGCATATGTCTCGAGGTGTGCGAGTACCAAGCGGTGGTAAGGAAGTGATCCTATGGTGAGGCTCGTGATCGACGGCCAGTCCGTGGAAGCCGAGGAGAGCTGGACGATCCTGGAGGCGGCCAGGTATTACGGGATAGAGATCCCAACCCTCTGCTACATGGAGGGCCTGTCCCCCTACAGCGCCTGCCGGCTGTGCATCGTGGAGATAATACGCGGGGGCCGTTCACGCCTCTCGGCCTCCTGCTCCTACCCCGTGCAGGAGGGCATCGAGGTCCGCACCAACTCGGAAAGGGTGCGCCGGGCCCGCAAGGTGATCATCGAGCTGCTCCTGGCCTCCTGCCCCAACTCCCGCACCCTGCAGTGCCTGGCCAGCAAGTACGGGGTAACCAGGATAAGGTTCCGAGCGGAAGACCGCGGCTGCATCCTCTGTGGTCTCTGCGTACGCATGTGCAAGGAGCAGATGCAGGCGGGAGCCATCGGGTTCGCCGACCGGGGCACGGGGCGCGAGGTGGCCATGCCTTTCCATACCAGGTCGGAGGTATGCCGGGAATGCGGGGCCTGCCTTTACGTTTGCCCGGTATGCGAGCTGCCCTGCCCCGGACCTCTGCAGCCGGGACAGCTGTGCAACTCCTGCCTGGACACCGTTCAGTTGGAAGCTTTCCCCAGCAGGGAATAAAAGGAGAAGGAGGAATCCGAGCCATGACCATGACCAAGTACAACCGCTCCGCGGCCACCCTGTCCAAGAACCGCACGCCGGACAGCGTCAGCCCCTTCAGCGGGATGTGCGCCACCTGCGTCGAGGGCTGCATCGGGATGTGCGAGATAGGCAAGTCCGCCTACCGGGGGCCGGAGCTCATCTACCCCCAGCCCTTCGGGATCATAACCGCGGCCTCGGAGAAGGACTACCCCATTGACCTTTCCCATTTCAGCATCATGGGCACCGCCGCCGGCGCCCACGGCGTCCCCGCGGACAGCGAGCACGCCATCTTCACCAACGTCAACCTGGAGACGGTCATCGGCGCCCAGAATCCCATCAAGCTCAGGCTGCCCATCGTCGTCCCCGGCCTTGGTTCCACCAACGTGGCCAAGAGGAACTGGGAGGGCCTGGCCGGCGGAGTGGCCCTCTCGGGATGCGTGCTCACCGTGGGCGAGAACGTTTGCGGCATGGACGACGAGGCGGAAATAAAGAAGGGGAAGGTGGTCAGGTCCCCGGACATGGAGTTCCGCATCAAGAGCTACCGCGACTGGCAGCAGGAGGGATACGGGGACGTCGTGGTCCAGTTCAACGTGGAGGATACCAAGCTGGGGGTCCCGGAGTATGTACTGACCAAGTTGGGCGTGGAGACCGTGGAGCTCAAGTGGGGGCAGGGGGCCAAGGATATCGGGGGCGAGGTGAAGCTCAAGACCATCGAGAAGGCCCGTTCCATGAAGAAGAAGGGCTACATCGTCCTTCCCGACCCCGATGACCCGGATGTCGTGGAAGCCTTCCGCGCCGGGGGCATCCGCGAGTTCGAGAGGCATTCCCGCCTGGGCATGGTTACCGAGGAAGGTTTCGCCCAGAGCGTGAAGGAGCTGCGTGAGATGGGCGCCAAGAGGGTCTTCCTCAAGACCGGTGCCTACCGCCCGGTGGACCTGGCCCGTGCCGTAAAGTACGCCTCCGACAACCGAATCGACCTCCTCACCGTGGACGGCGCCGGCGGGGGAACGGGCATGAGCCCTTGGCGGATGATGAACGAGTGGGGCATCCCCACCGTGGAGCTGTGCTGCCTCACCTACCAGTACGTCGATTACCTTGCCAAGCAGGGGAAGTACGTGCCGGCCGTGGCTTTCGCCGGAGGATTCGTCCTCGAGGACCAGATATTCAAGGGACTGGCGCTGGGGGCTCCTTATACCAAGGCCATCGGCATGGCCCGGGGTCCCCTCTGTGCGGCCATGGTGGGCAAGACGGTGGGCAAGAGGATCCAGGAGGGCGACCTCCCCGTGTACATCGAACGCTACGGGAAGACCATGGACGAGGTCTTCTATTCCGGGGTCATGCTCCGGGAGAAGCTGGGCAAGGATTTCGATAAGCTTCCGGCGGGAGCCCTTGGCGTGTACACCTACTTCCAGAGGCTTGCTCAGGGGTTGGCCCAGCTGATGTGCGGAGCGAGAAAGTTCGCCCTCCAGTACATCACCCGGGACGACATCGCCGCCCTGACCAGGGAAGCCGCGGAGATATCGGGCATCCCCTACGTCATGGAGCTGGACAAGGAGGAGGCCTGGAAGATCCTCAAGGGGTGAACCAAAGGCAAGGAACGGGCATCACGAGATTCAGGTCGCATCATCCTCGCCCACGTCGGCGAGGATGATTGCTTCGGCTATCTCGCGCATGGACTTGCGGGTGTTCATGGACCTGCGCCGCATGCGGCGGTAGGCTTCCTCCCCGTCGATGCCCAGGTTGCGCATGAGGGCGTCCTTGGCCCGCTCCACCAGCTTGCGCGTCTCCAGCTCCTCCTGGATGATGCGCGTCCTCACCAAAAGCTCGGTGTTCTCGATGGCTACCGCGGCCTGGTTGGCCACCGCGGTCAGCAGCTTGACATCCTCGGGGGTGAACTCCCGCGGCTCGGAGGTGTAGCAGTTGAGCACCCCGATGACCTTGCCCTTCACGCACATGGGCACGCTGAGGAGGGAACAGAGTCCCTCCTTCTCGGCCACCCTCTTGTTCGCATAGCGGGGGTCGGCCTTCACGTCCCTCACTTGCACGGGGCGGTTCTCCGCGGCCACCATCCCGGCGATCCCCTCCCCCAACCGTATAGGCGGCTTGTTCAGGTACTCCTCGCTCACCGACTGGGTGGCCTTGATCTCCAGGGTCCCCTCCTTTTCGTTGAGGAGTAGGAGGGAACAGATGTTGGAGTTCATGACCTCCGCGGTGACCATGACGATGAGCTTGAGGATGTCCTCCAGGTAGAGGTCGGAGACGATGGCCCGGCTGACCTCCTCCAGGGCTTCGATCTGCCGGCGGAGTTGGCCGTTCGCGGAGGGATCGGGGTCGGGATCCCCGTGGCCCTCGAGGCCTGGTTCATTATGGAGAGTGGCGCCCCTTTGGGGGTCCGGCATCTCGGCCTCCAGGTGATTATCCCTTCTCGACATCCTGAATGAACTCCCCAATCTCCCCCATGAACCGCTTCCAGTTGAAAGCCAGGGCCAGCGCTATCCACCCCAGGAAAATCCACCCCCATAAAGGCGCATGCAGGAAGGAGAAGATGATGGGCATGGCGGCCACGGGAGCGGCCTGGGCCATGACCACCGATTTCTTGGTCCAGACGATGGCCGTGCCCGCGGCGTAGAGCATGTAACAGAAAAAGGGCCAGAAGGGGACGTATCCCGCGGTTATGAAATAGAGGAGCCCCGTGTAGACCATGAACATGTCGATGGCGAAATCCAGTTCCCCGATGACGGAGCTCCGTCCCTGCGCATCCAACCTGGCCATCCTGCCGTCGATGACGTCCGTGGTCCAGCCGAGCAGGGTAAGGCAGACTACCAGGGGAAGCAACGAGGTCTCGGCGGATAGGGCACAAAGGAAGATGAGCAAGGCCAGGAAGAAGCGCACGCCGGTAAGCATATCGGCGATGGCCTTGGCGTTCTCCACCGCCCACCCGCGGATACCGCCCTCTCTCATAGGGAAGATTCTACAATAAACACCCTGTCCCGGTTAATGGGGAATGGGATTGGTCACCTTCCAAGGGTTGGAAACCAACCCGGGCGCAAGGCAGTCCCTACTCCGCTTAACGCGCAGGGTACGGGTGAGGACGTCTCCCGCGGAGCGTTCCTTCTTCACCAGCACCGCCCGGGCGCAGATGCCGATGGGGGTCTCCTGCCTGACGGTGTAGGTAATCGTGTCTTATTCCCAGCGAAGTATCAGCCCCCGGTCCCCAGCGCCCGACGGAGCGTTCTTCGGCAAGAAGCGCAGAAGTCGCGTCCCTTGAGGTCGGTGTCGGCCAGGGAGTTGGAGAAGCGCATCACGCAGTTCGGATCCGGGCAGTGCTCCAACCCGAAGGTGTGGCCCAGCTCGTGAACCGCTTCTTTCACCACCCGGTCGCGGAAAAGAACCTCCTCCGGTGGAGCCCCGTAGAAGGATGGATGCAGGCGGGCCACGGAGATGACGCACTCTCTCCCTCCCATCAGGGCCTGCCCGAAGACGAAGTTCAGGCCGGGGGCGTAAAGGTCCACGTCCGTTATTCCCAGGAGGCGGAGGTGGGTTTCCCGCGGCAGGGCGGCCAGGGCCTGGAGGAGGGACGAGGCCAGGTATTGCCTCCGCCCCGCCCGGTAGGCGCCCCTGGGCAGGTGGAGAGGCGGGCCCCAGATGGCCTCCAGGCCGACGATCTCCCTGATCGCCGGGGGGAGGAAATCCAGCTCCTCCCTCTTGAGGCCACCCAAGGGGATAAGGCCGATGGTTTCGTCCCCCCTTGCCCCAGGGGGTAAACCACGCTCCTCCGCCATTCACTCATTCCCGCCGTCTACAAGGTGATCCACGCCTGGAATCACCCCAACGGGCCTCCCGGTTTTCATTATCGCCCAAGTGAGCGGCGGAGGTTAAGGATCCATTCCTTTCCTCCGAGGCATCGTTTCGGCCAACCTTTCACCAGCCATCACCAGCCATGCTCGCCCGCAGGGCACAACCTTGACGTTTCTCCGTCTCCCATGCAGCTCACCGTCGCTCTTACGCTTCTTTTGGACGGCCCCGCAAGCATCGACCATACCGGTGAAAGGTGGTTCCCTTCATCAAGTTCCTGTCCGGCGCGTTGACCTTTGGGCAAGTTCTTCAATCGAGGCTCCTATTCCCAACTTCCCTTTTGTAAAGCCGCTTTTCGGTTTTTTGCCGGGCGAGGTATCCAGCGTGTAGAAAACAACAATCGGGTAACCCTTTCCGACAAGGATGGAGTCGCGGCGCGTCGCCCGGAAGGTGGCTTCAGAGATCGGAAATGGAAAGCACGGAGTCAACGATGTTCCGGGCGCTCGCCGCGTCCAGGACCACGGGGCGGCAGTAATCGTGTATCAGGTAGGGGAGGAGTTCTATCCCCACCAGCTCGCTTCCCATGAGCCTGCAGCGCAGAATAATACCCTGGCGGGTATAGTCGGCGAACTTCTGGTCGAAGACGAAGTTGCCCAAGCTGTAAGCGATGAAGCTCCCCTTGTACCACTCCAGGGATTGAATGCAATGGGGGTGGGTTCCGATGACCATGTCCGCCCCCGCCTCGCAGGCCGCGTGGGCCACCTTCCTCATAGAAGGGTTGGGCAACCTCTTGTATTCCTCGCTCCAGTGGAAGCCGACCACCACGAAGCCGCCCTCCCGCTTGGCCTTGCGCACCGCCTCCTGCATGGCGGCTAGGTCCTCCGGGTCGTCGGCGGCATAGGGCCACATGTCGAACCAGGCCACGCCCGGCCTCTGGGAGGTGGCGTTGATGCTTCCGGCGATGGCGTTGTAGCTCAGGAAGGTGATCCTGGTGCCTTTTATCTCCAGGCTGAGGGGGCTGTACGCCTCGTGGGCATCGCGACCTCCGCCCACGTAGGCGATACCGTTCTCGGCGAGGAGCTTCAAGGTGTCGGTGAAGGCGGCGGTACCGAAATTCGTGCTGTGGTTGTTGGCCAGGGAGACCACGTCGATCCCGCAGGCCTTGAGGCCCTCCACGGTCCGGCTGGGGGCGATGAAGTCGGTGCCTTTGTAAGGCGGGGCGTAACGATCCGAAAGGGGGCACTCCAGGTCCGCGTAGACCAGGTCCGCATCCCTGATGTAGGGGGCCACGGCCTCGAAGGGATAGAGGAATCCCTTCTCCGCCATGCGCATGGCCACCTTGCGGCCGGGGATGATGTCCCCCGCCGCGTTGAAGGTTATCTCCGGGTACAGGCGGGCCAGCTCTTCCGCAAGCCAGGAGGCCAAGGCATCCAACCTGGGGTCCTTTTTCCCGCTGCATAACCAGATGCTCTTCTCCGGGCCGAGGACGATCTCCCTGCCGGCGGCTTGCAGTTTCAGGGGCGGTACGTGGAGGAGTTCTACACGGTGCGGCTTGAAGATGAGCAGGGGATTCCTGGTGACCATGGCGGAAGCCCCTTCCTCCACCACCTGGACGGAATCCTGGGGGTGCGTCTCACCGTAAGCCCGGAGGAGCGGGATGACTTCCTCCGCGATTTCCCGGTCAACCGCGACCTGAATCGGCGGTGAGGGCTGGGGGTTGGACGCCGCCTCCCTTTCCTTGTGGATGACCAGGAATACGAAGAGGAGGGATGAGAGGGTCACCAGGACCAGTGCCAGCAGAAGAGATTCCAGCCAGAGCAGCCGTCTTCGCCTGCGGTAGCGTAGCCTGGTGGTGCGGCGCATCCCGGGATAGGCGGACTCCGCCCCGGCGGAAACCTTTCCCGAGCTTCCTCCTTTTCGAGACGCCGAGCGTTTCACCTTCCACCCCCTGCCCGTGAGCCGCCCAACGCCCCACTCCGACGGATAACCCCGGGTTCCAAACCCGCAGGTACGAGTAGCCGGTTATCGCTCCCGCGGCCTTCAGCACATCCCCCCGAGGCAACGCGATAATATCATATAATCCGGATTCAAGCCCTTAATCTAGATTCGAGCCCTCCAGCCGACTTCCCTTTGAGGCTTCCCCACCCGCGCGTTCTTGTGCACCGGCGCATGGTATCATATAATCTGAAATCGCACGCCAGGCGCTGAACGGCGCGGGAGCGGCAAGGAACGGCCGCCGCATATGCTTTCCCCGGTAGCTCAACAGGTAGAGCGGGTGGCTGTTAACCACTAGGTTGGGGGTTCGAGTCCCTCCCGGGGAGCCAGAAAATCAAGCGGGGTCGAAAGGCCTCGCTTTGCTTTTATCCTTCCGGTTTCGCTTCCCCGGACATGCATGAATAGCTTGAAGGCAACAATACCCTCCACGTTGTCGTAGGAAACCTCTGCTCACACGCATTAACATGCTCATTTTTTGGTAAGATATCAACATTATTAGGTGCATTGAGAAATTAGGGTAGATACCAGCATCCGGGAGTAAGTGCCTATGGGCCTGCGCAAAATGATATTCGACGGCTTCAGGTTCCCCGTAAGCCCGGTGGGGCTGGCCCGCAGGTACCAGGGCTCGCTACGTCGTCTGGGAGGGATCTGGCCTGTGGGCCCCATCAGCGCCTCCGTCGTTCGGGGGAACACCTTCACCTGCATCCCCGTGGGGGAGAGCGTAACGGTCCCCCCGGACTTGCCCGTCCCTGAATCGATAGTGGAGGGCTTGATCGAGCGGGCCTCGCGGCGCTTTATCGTGGACCACTGCTTCTGCCGCTCCTCCTCGGGCTGCACAGAACACGACCCCGGCATCGGCTGTCTCTTCCTGGGGGAGGGTACCCGCCAGCTTGACCCGGCCATGGGGCGCGAAGCCAGCGTTGAGGAAGCCCGGGAGCACCTGCGCAGGGCGGTGTCCTCCGGCCTGGTACCCTGCGTCGGGCAGTCCTGGGTGGATGCCCGCGCCTTCGGGGTCAGCGACTACCAGCGCCTCATGACCGTCTGCTTCTGCTGCTCCTGCTGCTGCCTTATCGGCTTGGTGCCGTACCTGCTGCCCGAGGCGATGCGCATAATGGTAAGGCTGGAGGGGGTCTGCGTCGAGGTGGGAGAGGGCTGCGACGGATGCGGGGCATGCAAGGATTCTTGCATCTTCTCACAGCTCCGGCTGGAGGGCGGACGAGCCGTCGTGGGGGACGACTGCAAGGCCTGCGGGCGCTGCGCAGCCGCCTGTCCTCGCGGGGCCATCCGCGTCCGCGTGGAGGACCCGGACTATATCCGCCTGTATCTGGAGCGCATTAGTACGCGGGTGGACATCGGCTCCGCCAGCTGAAGAAACTGCTGAGGGAATGAATACACTCTGAATAGTGATATTATTTTGGCAATATTTTGGCAACCTGCAACGTCTACCCTCCGGAAGCCATGCACCGGAGGGGCCGGCGGTGCACTATCTCCGCGAAACACTTGTTGCACGAAATGCAGGAAGAGGCCTCCGCCCTGCCTTCGCGGAACTTTTTCACCAGGTTGGGCTCCCGCACCAGGGGGCGGCTCAAGGCCACGAAGTCCGCCTCTCCCTTTTCCGCTATTTCTTCCATCTGGGAGAGGCGCCGTAGGCCGCCCACCAGGATGAAGGGCACTTCCCCTATGGCCGCCTTGATGACCCTGGCGTCCTCCAGGTTGTAGGGGCCGCTGAAATCGTACTTCCCGGCCATGCTCCGGAACTTGAGCCAGGCCACCGGTTTCTGCCATCCCGGCAGGTCCTTCACCAGCTCCTTCACCGGGACGCCGCCCCGCCAGATGTGCCACCCGGAATAGGTGGTGCACCCCGAGGCGATCTCCAGGGCGTCGATGCCCAGCTCCGCCATCCATTTCGCATAGCGGGCCGCGAGCGGGGTGGTGATCCCCTCCCGGGGGGTGTAGTCGTTGGCTGTGAGCTTGACCGTCAAAGCCATTCCCGGGGCGAGGTTCCTCCTCACCTCCCGGATGACCTCGCGCATGATGCGGAAACGGTTCTCGTCCGACCCGCCCCACCCGTCCTTCCGACGGTTGAAGTAGGGGGAAAGGAATTCGTTCAGGAGATACCCTCCCGAGGCGGCGATGTGCACCCCGTCCGCTCCCGCCTCCGCCGCCCGGCGCGCCGCCTGCCCGAAGGCCCGTATGGCCTCCTCTATCTCCCTCTCGCGCATGGGCCGGGCCAGGTTGAGGTACATGGGGTTGGGCCCCACCAAGGAGGGGGCGAGGGGGGTCCTCCCGATGGCCTGCCGGTTTGTCTGGGCCCCGGCGTGCAGGAGCTGGATGAATATCTTCGCCCCGTGCTCGTGCACCGCCTCGGCCAGCCTCTTCAGGCCGGGGATCATGGCGTCACTGTATATCCCTATGGCCCTCCCCGGGACGTTTCCCAGGGGATGGACGATGGCTATGCCGGTGATGATCAGGCCTACTTCCCCGCGCGCCAGCCGGGAATAGCGCTGTACGAGCATATCCGTGACCCTGCCGTCTTCCTCCGCCATGCTCTCGTAGGTGGCGGCGTGTACGAAGCGGTTCCTGATCTCCACCTCGCCTATTTTCGCGGGGTTGAACAGGATTGACAATTTGACCCTCCCTTTCTCGCTTGATCCATCCTGGTGCGAAATCACCTCCGCGGCTTTGGCAGCTCGATCCTCAGGGAACCCTCCTGTTCCACCATGAACCAGGTGAGCCGGTTCAACTGGTTGGTCCCCTCGTATATCTGGGTCACCTTGACGTCGCGGTAGCACTTCTCGACCCTGCGCCTCTCCTCGGAGTCCTCCGGCCCCATGAGCTGGAGGGCGCGCGAGGCTATCCCCATGGCCATGTCCGTGGAGGCGAACTTGGCCAAGGAGGCCAACGCCAGGAGGCGGGTCATCTCCTCCTCACTGACCAGCAGGCGCAGCAAGTGGGCCGAGGTGACCTTTCCCAGGCGGGAATGCAGGAAAGACAGGTAAGGCCTGGAGAGCCTGAGCTCCCGGGGCAGGGCGAAGAGGGCCTTCATCATGGGGTTGACCAAAAGGCCGCCGAACACCTTGTCCCCGGCCAGGCTGTGGTCCAGGATGAGCCCCCGGCATTCCTGTATGGAGGCCGCCATGTCGGCGATCTCCATCTGTATCCTCTGTTCCTCTAAGGGTTTCCTGCCCCCGCGTTCCCGCCGCGCCCAGGAGAGGAAGTTCTTGAGCACGCCGCGCGCTATCCCCGTTCCCACCGCTCCCACCGGCCCCCGCGAGGCGGCCATGATAGCCAGTATGCCCATGGACATGCCGTCCCCCTCGTAACCGATGACGTTCTCCTCGGGGACGAAGACGTTGTCGAATAGGATCTCGGCGGCATGGCAGGCCCTCTGCCCCATCTTGCGCTCCACGCGCGGGACCGAGAAGCCCTCCATGTCCCGGCTCACCAGGAACACGGTCCAGGTCTCCAGGGGGCGACTGCGGTCGGTGGCCGCGCACACCGTTAGGTACTTGGCCTCCTTCCCCCCGGAGATGAAGCACTTGCGGCCGTTGAGGAGGTAGCCTCCCTTCACCCGGCACGCCTCCATGCCTATCCTGGCCTGGGCCAGGAAATGGGGTTCCTCCACGTCGGTGCCGGCGGAGGGTTCGGTGATGGCGTAGGCCATGAGCACCGGCTCCCCCTTCTTCTCCCCCTCCACGATCTCGTGGAGGACCGTGTCCCAGTGGGGCATGCCCCCGGGGGTGAGGAGTGGACAGGCTCCCAGCCCGGTGGCGGCGATCATGTTCCCGATGCCCGCGCAGGCGGAGCATATCTCCTCCACCCCTAGCGAGGCGGCGGTGAGCATGTACTTTCCGGCCAGGCCCCCGAGCACCTTGGGCACCACCATACTGAAGAGGCGGTAGCTTCCCGCGGTTCGCACCAGTTCGCGGTCGAAATACTCGGGGTCCTGCTCCATCCGCTCGTCGAGCTCCAGGGCCCTGGGTTCCGCGTGCAGGCGCGCGAACTCCGCGCTGGCCTCGGCGATGCGCAGGACCTCGTCCACTCCCCCGGGGTCCAATCCATGCAGGGTTTCCAGCACCGGCGTCTCCCTGAGGAGCCGCTCCCCGTAGGCATTAAGCCTTCTCCTCTTCATGTTTCCTCCCCGAAACTCACCCCGGCTTCCTTCCCGGACCCGACCTCCGCCACGGGTACGATCCGCAACCTAACGACCCCTCTACCCGGTATTGAGGGGAGCTGGAACCGTTTCCGGGAAAGCTAAGATCACCGAAACGACTGCCGTTGAATCGAAGATTGCGGCGACTAGGCCATGCCGGAACCGGCTGGCAGGCCTGGTTTCGAGAAATGCGACGGTTGCCGCTATCCCTGGCGTGAATTCGTCAGCGATGAAAACCCGGTTCCTCTCCTCCCCAGGTTAAATATTCTCCGCCCCACGGGTTTTGTCAAGCGGAGGAGATGGCTCACTGCCAAGCCATGAAAGAGGCCGATGGGAATCGTGTCCGGATAGGACCCCGGGAGGGGCTTTTCCGCGCAATCCGAAGACGCGCGGGCGGCCATGGGTGGGCGGCTCTTTTCCCGGAGCGCTCATCATTCGGACTCCGGGATCATATCCCCTTGGGGCGTATTTTCTCCCAGCTTTCACCCACGGGGCATGCCTTCATGCATTCGATGCAGAAATCCACATCCGTTATGTAGATCTGGCCCACTTCGGTAAAGAAATCCCTGCGTTTCACGTGGCGCAGGAGCATGCCCACAAAGGCAGGCCACTCCGATATGCTACTTGGGCGCTTGCGCTCGAACCCCAAGGACCAGTAATCGAAGCAGGAATCTACATCATAACCGGAATGGCTAAGGGCCTTTACCGAGCAGGCCATTATGCACCTGGAACAACCTTCCATACAGAGGTCCCATTCCCGGTAGGGGTCCGCCTCCAGCGGCGCCTCGGTGACTATCGCGCCGAGGCGCTGGTGGGGGCCGTATTGCGGCGTGAGCAGAAGGTTCGAGCGGCCGATTTGCCCCAGACCCGCACTCACCGCGGCGTGCTTCAGCGAAAGGTGGCCAACGGCGCGCGTATGCGGGAGCTTCTTTCCCGTGCAGGGATCGAGCTTGTGGATCTCCGCAGGCTTGTCCGCGGATATGGGAAGGGAAAGGAAGCCCTCCCTCTCCAGCCATCTCGCGACCTTTTCCGCCGCCTGGTCAAGGAGGCGCGAGGTCTGCATCTTGTTGCGCGTCCACAGCCGGATGTCGGGGGCGTAAACCGCGCCGAGACTGTGCGCCACCGCCATGACTATGACGCTCCGAGCCGTGGGCATGAGGGCGGTCGCGGGCCGCGGGGGTGAGGCGACCATCAGGCTGTCCGCGCCGGCTATCCCCACCAGGTCGATGCCCTCCTCGTAAAGGGCCGCTTTTATCGAGGACGCGTCTATGCTCATGGGCTCGCCTCCTTTCCTTTCGCCATCCCTCCCGGGTGCCTCAAGGTCAACCTCTTTTTCATATAAATGATCCGTGGCCCCTCAGACCGGGTCGAAGGTGCCCAGCTCCCGCATGCGGTCCATGAGCTCCAGGAAGAGGCGGTCCCTCTTGGCAAGGATATCCATCTCATCCCGGCCGCCGTAGTCGTATATCCCCGCCGAGGTCTTCACTCCCAGCCGTCCCCTTTCCACCAGCTCCTGGATAAAGGGCACGCTCAGGCCGTAGCTCCCGGCGATGTCCGCCACCAGGTCCAACCCGGTGAAGTCCAGGGATTGCACCACCCCGATGACCGGCATGCGTATGCCGATGCTGTACTTCACGGCCCGGTCGATGTCCTCGGGTTCCACGAGGCCGGAGCCCAGGAGCTCGAACACGGCCAGGCCCATCATGTTCTGGATCTTGTTGACGATGAAGGCCCGGGTGAAGCCCTTGAGGACCACGGGCACCTTTCCAAGGCTTTCCAGGAAGGTCCTCACCAGGGAGACCGCCTCCCGGGAGGTCTCCGGGCCCGGGACCACCTCCACCAGGGGGATGACGTGCGGCGGGTTGAACCAGTGGGCGATAAGCAACCTGGACGGGTCCTTAACCTCGACGAACTCGAAGATGTCCAGGCCCGAGGTGTTGCTGGTGAGGATGGCGTGCGGGGGACAGCAGCGGTCCAGCCTGGCGAAGACCTCCTTCTTGACCTCGGGGACCTCGGGAACGGCCTCGACGACCAGGTGGCAGTCCTCCGCCGCTTCCTCCAAAACGGTGAAGGCGCGTATCCTGCCTCGGACGGTCTCCCAGCCTCCGGGGTCCTCCTTGCCCGCCTCGGCCAGGACCCGGAAAGCGCTTTCCATGAGGCGCAAAGCGTGGTCGAGCCTCTCCTGCTCTACGTCCACCAGGGCGACTTCCCTTCCCCGGCAGGCCATTACCAGGGCTATGGAGTGCCCCATGACCCCCGCTCCCACCACGACCACCTTCCCTATGTCCTCCGGCTGCATGAGATCACCTCCTCGCTCGGGCGGATCGATCCGGGTCTCGGGAAAGCCCGCTCCGCACGTCCGGCGGATTTCCCGGGGCCGGCTTCCCGCGACAATATTCCTCGAAAAGTCCTCTTCCACCCCATCACGCCCGTTGGTACCCATCCCCGCCCAGGCCCGATCTTTCCCTCTCCTTGCCGGACAGGCTACTCCATGTTGCTTTGCGCCCCCCGGGGCGGCTTCAACCCGACTTTCCCTTGGCCGCTTTCCGTATGGCCCGTTCCGAGAAGAAGTCCACAAGCCAGGGGAAGAAACGCTTCACGCGGTAGAGCATCCCCGCCGAGCCGGGGCCGATCAGGAACACGCCCTTCTTCATCCCCCTCAGGAGGGCCTCGGCCACCTCCCCGGGCTGCAGCAGGCCTCCGCCCTCGCTGATGGCCCGGGTCTCCGGCGGTTTGGTAAGATTTTCCACAGCGAAACCGGGGGTGTCCGTGTCCGGGGGACAGAGCACGGAAACCCCGATACCGTGTCTTCTCGCTTCGCTCCGGAGGGCCTCGCTGAAACCCACCACCGCGAACTTGGAGGCGGCGTAATCGGTGTATCCGAAGATGCCCATGAACCCGAGGACGGAGGAGGTGTTGACGATGTAGCCGCCCTTCTCCTTCATGTGCGGGTAAAGGGCAGACACCGTGTTCCAGGCCCCGTAGGCGTGAACCTTCATGGTCTCGTCGAACTGCTCGTAGGTGATGTTCTCGAAGTAATTGGGATAGGCGCGTCCGGCGCAGTTGATAAGGACGTCCGGGGGCCCGAACTCCCTGACCGTCTCCTCCAAAACCTCCATGACCTGCCGGTGGTCGGTGACGTCCATCTGCTTCCAGGCCGCCCGCTGCCCCGCTCTCCTTTTCGCCTTCTCGATCTCCCGCAGGGCCTCCTCCAGGCGCTCTTTCCCCCGGGCGAAGATGACCACGTCGGCTCCCTCCCGCGCCAGGAGCCGGGCCGCGGCAAGTCCGATCCCGCTGGAGCCCCCGGTGATGAAAACGAGCTTGCCGTCAAAACCTCTCACCCTTACCCTTCCTGCCATCACCGTCACCCCCAGGTTAATTCCCTTTCCCTGCCCAACGCTTTCGACTCCACTGCCCTGTACCCTCGACTTCAACCTCTCCATGCAGCCCCCTACGGATACCCCTAGGGGTATCAAAATTCAAGACCTGACCCCCTATTCGAAGGGGCAGATTTCGCCCGGGGCGCAGGGATCGCTCTCCAGCTCCAGGGTGGCGTGGACCACGCGGTGGCGGTGGAGGAGCATCTCCTTGACGCGCGCCGCCATCTCCTGGGCCACGCTCACCGGGACGTCGTCCACCACCACGTGGGCGGAGAGGGAATACTGGCGCGCACCGATCTCCCAGATGTGGAGGTCGTGCACGTCCCGCACCCCGGGGAGTTCCCGGATGTCCCTCAGTATCTCCAGGTAGTCCACCCCCGCGGGCACCGACTCCATGAGGATGTGGGTGGATTCCCGGAGGATCTGGAAGGCGCTCACCAGGATGAGCAGACCGATGACCATGGTCACCAGGGGGTCGGCATAGGTCCAGCCGGTGGCCATGATCACAGCGCCCGAGACCACCACCCCCAAGGAGACCAGGGCATCGGTGAAAAGGTGGAGGAAAGCGCTCCTGATGTTGAGGTCCTTCTTTCCCCTCAGTAGGAGCAAGGCCACTCCTCCGTTGAACAGGAAACCGGCGCCGGCTACCAGCACCATGCCTCCGCCCGCCACCTCCACCGGGTGGGCCAGCCTTCTCAGGGCTTCGTAAAAAAGGTAGAAACAGACCAGGATGATGCCCAGCGAGTTGATGAAGGCGGCCAGGATGCCCAGGCGATGGTACCCATAGGTCTTCCTTAAGGTGGGCGGTCGGGTGGACATGCGCACGGCGACCAGGGAGAGAACCAGGGCGAAGGAATCGGAGAAGTTGTGGGCCGCGTCGCCCAGGAGGGCCAAACTACCCAGCAGGACGCCTAAAACCGCTTCAAAAACCAGGAAGGCGGTGTTCAGGGCCAAGCCTACGGCAAGTCTTCTTCCAGCCGGAAAATCGCCGCCTCCTCCCGCGTGCTCGTGTCCCAAGGTCTTTTCTCCCCGTCGCCATCAACCTCGGAGGCCCACATGGAACTAAGCTCCGCTTACCCGGGAACCTTCTTCCCACCGGCCGGGCCCCGTGTTTCCGAGGTATGCCCCGGATCCGGGGCTCCGCTATCCAGGCCTTTCATCCCGCCCTGGTCAAACCCGGATGGCCCTCACGCCGGCACGTCCGTCCGCATTCCGGCATGCCCTTATCTTCGGCACGCCCTTATTATATGTCGCGGTCGCCGCGGCAGGGACTTGGTCCCGAGCCGCATCCCGGGAACACGAAATCCGAAAAGATTTTTTCGGCCGACAACAAAGGAATCCCCTCTTGTCCACCCCCGGCTACCTTGCGCACGGAGGTTAATCGGGTTGGATCAGGAGCGCCTCATGGGCGGCCGGTTCCAGGCAAGAAACGGGCCTGAGAAGCTCTCCCTCCTCCCGGCGGGTGGAGAGGAGCGTCCTCCAGGCGGTCCCGCGCGAGTGGACCTCCCCGGGCAAACGAAAGGCGAGGGGACGGGAGGAGAAGTTGAGGAAGACGGCGACCGCTCGATCCCCGTATCGGCGCAAGCAGGAGAAAACCGCCTTGGGCACGCCGGTGACGGGGATAAGTTCGCCCACGGCAAGAGCGGGATTTCCGCAGCGGAGCCGGATGAGCCGGCGGTACCAGTTGAGAAGCGAGGAAGGGTCACCGTCCTCGCGTTCCACATTTTTCCATCTGTACGAGGGGTGCAGGGGGAGCCACGGTTCCCCCTCCGTGAAGCCCCGTTCCTCCCCCATTCCAATGCATGGGGGTACGCGCCCCGTCCCGCTCCACGGAAACCATCCCGGCGTCCGTCCCCTTGAGCCGGGAAAGCGGGTGCGGCAGGCCCCAATGTACGGTTCCCAAACCCGCCTCCTATTCCAGGGTAGGGAGCCTACCCGCATTCTTACGGGGGATGATATCATTCCCCGTAGGGTTGGTAAAAGAAAGATATGAGGGTGGCGAGACAAACGTTTTTACCATCCTTGGCATGAAGCCCGGGAGGGAATCGGTCCGCGGCAAGGAGGTGCGGGTTGAAGCGATTTGAAGGCATTTTCGCCGTCATGCTCACCGCTTTCGACGAGTGCGGGGAAATAGATTTCCGGGCCATGAGCCACATGACCGACTTCCTGGTCACGTCAGGCGTGCACGGCCTGGTGGTCTTGGGTAGCAACGGGGAGTGTCCCTACATCAGTAACCGCAACAGGAAGAACGCCGTGGATTGCGTGGTGGACGCGTGCGCGGGCCGCGTTCCGGTAATCGTGGGGATAAACGCCAGGGGCCTGGGCCCAGCCCTGGATATGGCCTTGTACGCCGAGGAAGCCGGCGCGGACGGGCTCCTGGTGGCCCTGCACCGCTTCTACCCCCTGGACGAGGAGGCGGTGCTCGATTTTTACCGCCGCCTGGCCGAGGGGACCTCCCTGCCTATTCTTTACTATAATTTTCCAACCCACACCGGCCTGGAACTCACGCCGCAGGCCATAGCCCGCATCGCCTCCGAGGTGCCCTCCGTGGTGGGAGCCAAGGAGACCATCTTCGACGTGGAGGAGGTTAGAAGGCTCGTGGAAGCGGCGGGCGAGGATTTCTGTGTCTTTACCGGCATGTCCTTCAACCTGCTGCCCACTATGACCGTGGGGGCCTGCGGCGCGATATGCCCACTGCCCAACTTCGTCCCCCGCCTGGTCCTGGACCTCTACGAGGCCTGCCGGAACGGCGACCGGGAACGGGCGGAGGCCCTGCAGGGCGAGGTACACACCTATGCTCCCCTCCTGGCCTCCTCCCCCACTCCACACGCCATGCAGAAGGAGGCCCTTCGCCTCCTGGGACACCCCATAAATCCCGCGGTCATGAGCCCCCTTCCGCAACTGACCCCGGAACAGGCGGCGGCAGTGCGCGGGTTCTTGGCCTCCAAGGGGATGGTCTGAGACCCGGGCAAAAGGGAAGACGACATGCCCGGCGTCACGGACCGCCCGGAACAAGGGCTTCCCCACCCCCGGTCTATACGCTGACCCGCAGGGCACCGGCATCGAAGCCGTATCGTTTCATCAGGGACTTTTAAAAGTTGAAATAATCGGCATCATGGAAAACCTCCGGCGGCGCGCTTATGATGATTTAAAAAGAGGAGGATCACGGGACAGGGAGGGCGGCCGAACCCGTGGACCGCCGCTTGTGAATAGGAGGTAGGCGACCTTGAGGACCTGGGGCATCTCCTTCGGGGAGAAGGAACGCATGGAACTGGAGCGCATCATCCTGGACAACGACCGCGACGCGGCACTCGCCTTCCTGAAGGAAGTAATTTATTCCAGGGTCAAAGAAAGCGAAAAGCCCGGCAGTTGTTTCCACGACACCGGCAAACCGGTTGACAAGCTGGAACGACCCGTCGATTTTCACAAGAAGCTGGGCGATTTCCGATAAGGCGGGGGAGGATCTCCGTCACGATCCCCGGCGGCTGTTGCCCGGACGCCAAGGCGGCGCCGCGCGGAACCACGGGAGGGTAGGCCTGGATCTTCACCCGACAACCACCGGGACCGCAAATGGACGGGTGGCGCATCGGAGGAAAAAGGCCTGATGCTTCGGGTCCGGCCGGGCGTCTCCTTCCCGGGCGGAACCGTTTCGGCGGAATCGGTTGCGCGGCCTTGAGCATGCGTGCACCCTTTTTTCGCCCTTTGCGCCTCAGGTCGTCAAGGAGCAAAGGCGGAGTCCACACGACGACCTTTGCCATGAGCCGCCTTTTTCATTACAATATGGGGGATGCCTGCTTGAGGAGGCATCTTCCCCGTGATTTTTTTATGGCCGGTGCGGGGAAGGCTGAGAAAGGAGTTGTGAGGAGACGGTGAACATCTACGTGGGCAACCTGAGCTACGGTTCGACTGAGGATTCCCTGCGGAACCTCTTCGAAGCGTACGGAGTCGTGGACACGGTGAGCATCATCATCGACCGGCAGACGGGACGCTCCCGCGGGTTCGGGTTCGTGGAGATGCCCAACGAGGAGGAGGCCAAGGCGGCCATCGCCGGCTTGGACAACCGGGAGTTCGAGGGGCGTGTGCTCCGGGTAAACGAGGCCCGTCCGAAGCCGGAGCGCAGGTCCAGCTACAATTGGTAACCAGGGGCTGCCTAAAAGCGTGAGGACAGGGGCGTCATGCTCGGCGCCCCTTTTATGTTTCCGCCCTCCATCCCGGGCGCAGGCGACGTACCGATTTAAATCGGCCGCCCAGGGGAGCATGCCGGTCCTTCATTGACCCGGTAGGGTGTGCCCTCCCTGGAACCGGCCGGAATCGAAATACATGGGCCTCTCTACCACGATGGGGGAATCGGAGCGTATTCTCATGGAAAGCTGGTACCCCTCACCGGCGTCGTGGTTCACGAAGACCGTGTGTCGAGTCCTGGGGGGAACGACGAACAACCGGGAGGGAAGGGCTCCGGCCTCCTGGGTCAAGTAGGAGACCACCACCACGGCGTCCTCGCTACCGGGGTTCTGGAGACAAAGCCAGGTGTGAAATCCCGGCCCGGTATAACCCTCGGCCAGGAACCAGTCTTCTCCCGCCCGGGTAGATCCCATCACGCAGTCGCCGCCCTTCCACCCGGCGTAGTCGAAGTACATGGGTCGCTCGGCCAGGAAACCGGCGGTGGACACCAGGAGGACGGAAACGTCCTTGTCCCTTCCCACTTCACCGGGGACGTAGATGGTGTAGCGTTTGCCGGCGCGAACGATGTAGGACCTCTCCACCACCGCTCCCTGCTCCGGGCCGGGCTGAAACGAGGCGTAAACGAGGATATTGAACGGATTGGGGTTCTGAATGGTCAACCATTCCTCGAATCCCGGGTGAGTGGTCCCCTCGGCGAAATAATAGGTCTGGGAAAGTGAGGTGGCTCCCTTGACGCAGTGCCCCCCCTGCCAGTGGTGCCGGCCCGTTCCCAGGTAGTCGAAATACATGAGGCGTTCGACCACCACCGGGGAATCGGAGATCAGCTTCAGGGAATGCTGGTAACCCGGACCGAGTATATCGTTGATGAAGAAGCTGCGCCGCGAACCAGCCGGGACCTTGAATCCGGTCCTATCCACCACCCCGGATTCCTGGGTCTGGAAATAGAAGGAAATCGTTGCCTCGTTCTCCAAGGGATTGAGGACGCAGATCCATTCCTCGAATCCCTCCCCCGTGTAGCCCTCGGCGAAGTACCAGGTGGTG
This sequence comes from Actinomycetota bacterium, assembly GCA_014360685.1. Lineage (GTDB taxonomy): Bacteria > Actinomycetota > Geothermincolia > Geothermincolales > RBG-13-55-18 > Solincola_A. The sequence goes on from JACIXB010000002.1 coordinate 21,812, forward strand.
GAGGCCTCCCCGGTTCCCATGGTTATGTGGCCCCCCGGCCACTTCCCCCCGTAGGTGAAATACATGGGCCTCTCGGCCGCGATATCCCCGTCCGATTCCAGCTTGACGGACACCTCCCGGCCCGTTCCTACATCTATGTTGACATGGATGGTCATGCGCGATTCGGCGGGGACCAGGACCTTGCGGGACAAGGCGGTACCGTCGGGAAAGAGGTAGGTCACCGCGGTGCGCACGGGAACGGCGTGTGGGTTCCCAAGGCACAGGTATTCGTCGAATCCCTCCCCCGTGTAGCCCTCGGCGAAGTACAGGACCTGGAGGGCGCGCAAGCTCCACACCTCCAGGCCTTCCTGGTTCTGGGTCCCGGCCAGCACTTTCTCCCCGTCCAGGAGAAGCGAGGTCGCGGAGACGTTGCCCGGATACCCGAAACCCCCTGCCGCTTCCCGGACCCAGTCCGTACCGTCGAAGCGCCATACCTGGCATCCAGAATCGTCGTTGAAGGTCCCCACGTAGAGGTCCACGCCGCCGGCGACCATGGACACGGCCCCCAGGTTTCCGGCATCCCCGATCCCCGCCGCGGCCACCCTGGTCCAGTTGGCCCCGTCGTAAGACCAGATCTCGCATCCCTTGCTCCCCGAGGAATCGTAGGTCCCCACGTAAAGTCCGGCGTCGTAGACGGTCATGGACGAGGCCTTGCGGTTATAGGTCTCCCCGAAACCCGGACCGGTGGGGGTGCCCGGCGCTCCCTGGCCCACCACCTGGATCCAGGAATGGCCGTCGTAGGACCACACCTGGCATCCCGAGGAGTAGTCGTTGCTGTAGGTCCCAACGTAGAGCCTGCCGTTGTACACGGCCATGGAGGAAACCCCGTAATTGCGCGGGTCTCCGAACCCTCCGGAGGCCACCCTCGACCACGTTTGGCCGTCGTGACGCCAAACCTGGCATCCCGCCTCGTTGTACGTCCCCGCGTACAGGCGGCCTCCGAAGACGGCCATGGCCGGGACATCGACGTTACCCGCTTCCCCGAAACCCGGGCCGGTGGGGGTTCCCGGCGCTCCCTGGCCCACCACCTGGGTCCAGTTGGACCCGTTGTAGGACCAGATGCTGCAGCCCTGCACCGCGTTCCGCACGGTCACGTAAAGCCGGGAGTCGAACACCGCCATGGCTGAGACGTTGGTGTTGGAGGTAAGGCCGAACCCCGGACCGGTGGGGGTGCCCGGTTCGTCCGCCCCTATCTCCGGGTTCCAAGCCAAGCCGTCATAGGACCACACCCGGCAGCCGCTGGAGTTGTTGGTCCCCAGGAATATCCTTCCCGCATACCGCGCCATGGCGCCGACCGAGGTATTGGCCCGGTAATCCAGCCCTCCCGAAACCAACCTCTCCCAGCCGCCCGGGACCAGCGCCCCCGAATCCACGGCTGCGACCGGGCCCAGGACGAAAAGAAGTAAAATGGTGAGCGCAAATGCGACGATCCCTTTCTTGACCGGCGATCCGAACATCGTATTCACTCCCCAAAGATCGTCTCCCTCCCCGGCATCGGACCCTCGTTCCGCGCCCGGCCCCGGCGTCTCCTTACAGGCACACCACCGCCCGGCCGCGGCATATACGGCGCGAGCCTTAACGCCGGGGCCGCTTCTTTAACCATATTTCATCGGGCGAGGCCCCCATTCCTGCCCCACCGAGGCCTCCTATCCCCTCTTCCCGGACAGTCAAGCCGGAAGGCCTGTTTCCGAATATTCTCCAACCCGGCTGACTGCGCCGCGGGAAAAACACGCAAAGATAGAGTGTTTTCGCCGGTAACCCGACCGGAATAACGCGCAGGAAACGACATTCCATGGTATTCAAGGATCGGATAAAGGCCGTGGATAGGACAGCGGTGACGATGCCATAGCCGGATTGTGGGGATCGCCGGCCATTTATATGGTAATATATGGCATTACATTTCCGGGAAACCTTTCTCATTCCGGCAGATGCTATACTGAGGTAGCGAAGGAAAGGGTGAGATGCGAAGGGAAGAGCTGCTGGAGATCCTCCGGGGTATAAGAAAGGGACGGGTTGGCGTCGAGGAAGCGGCGGCCAGGATAGCCCTCGAGCCGGTGACCGACCTGGGCTTCGCCAACCTGGACCAACACCGCGAGCTGCGCAAGGACCTTCCCGAGGTGGTCTACTGCGAGGGTAAGCCGCCGGGTACCCTGGGCTCCATAGCCCGCTCCCTGGCGGAGAGGAGCACCGGGAACATCCTCCTCACCCGGGCCTCGGAGGAGGCCTACCGGGAAGTGAAGGAATGCTTCCCGGATGCCGAGTATCTACCCCTGGCCCGCATCATCGTCTTGCGCCGGGAGGAGAGGCCCAAGGTGGGCAAGGTGGTGGTGGTCACCGGCGGCACGGCGGACATACCGGTGGCCGAGGAAGCGGCGACGGTGGCCGAGATTTCCGGGAACCGCGTGGAGCGCCTCTTCGACGTCGGGGTGGCCGGGATCCACCGGTTGCTCTCCCGCACCGAGGTCTTCGAGGGAGCCAAAGTGGTGGTGGTGGTGGCCGGGATGGAGGGTGCCCTGGCCAGCATCGTGGGAGGATTGGTGAGCTGTCCGGTTATCGCCGTCCCCACCTCCGTGGGTTACGGGGCCAGCTTCGGCGGCCTCTCCGCCTTGCTCACCATGCTCAACTCCTGCGCTCCCGGCGTGGCGGTGGTGAACATAGATAACGGCTTCGGGGCCGGCTACCTTGCGCACCTCATTAACCAGGCCTCCGCCGGAAGCGGCCGTCCCTGAGGTCGGGGAGGTAGGCGCATGTCCAGTCCTATATGGTTCGTGAACCTGGTGAAGAAGACCTTTCCCCGGCGTTTCGTGCTGGCCAGGCTGACCAAGGTCCCTGTGGTCGGAGGGTTCCTCGACCGCTGGCTCTTCGGGGGGGATGACATCGTCTACCTCCCCAAGGACCGCGTGGTCAGCATCGGAGTGGAGGTGGCCGGCGGGGAAAACGTGGTCCTTCCCTCGCGGGTGGTGGAATACTTCGTGGAGAAGGCCAATTACCACTGGGTCATGAACACCTGCATCTGCCGAGAGGCCACCGGTTGCCGTGACTATCCCGTTGACCTGGGGTGCTTGTTCCTCGGGGAGGCCGCCATGGGAATAAATCCCAATCTGGGCAGGCGGGTGGACAAGGAGGAGGCGCTGGAACACGTGCGCCGCTGCCGCGAGGCGGGCCTCTTCCAGCTCATCGGGCGGAACAAGCTGGACACCGTGTGGCTGAACGTGAGACCGGGCACCCGGCTGCTCACCATCTGCTTCTGCTGCCCGTGCTGTTGCCTTTGGAGGATGATCCCCGTGCTCTCCGGGGAGATAAGCTCCAAGGTGCACCGCATGCCGGGGGTGGAGGTCAGGGTGACCGAGAGATGCGAGGGTTGCGGGACCTGCGTGAAGAACTGTTTCGTCCAAGCCATCCGCATGGAGGAGGGCCGGGCGGTAATAGGCGGGGAATGCCGCGGCTGCGGGCACTGCGTGGAGGTCTGCCCGCACGGAGCCGTCGAATTGACCTTGACCGACACCGCTTTCATGGAGAACCTGGTGCCCCGCATCTCCGGCCTGGTGGACGTGACCTGAACCATCTACCTTTCCATCCCGGGTGGCCGCCTGGAGATCCGCTCTTCCCGCGCCGCGAGGGAGGTTCCGGGCATGAGCGCTTATATCGACATCAGCCTCACGGTGAGAAAGGGCATGATAACCTGGCCGGGGGACGAGGAAGTGTGCCTGGAACGCATCTTCTCCCTCGACCGTGGCGATCCCTACAACCTCTCCCGGCTGCGTATGGGGCTTCACGCCGGCACCCATGTCGACGCCCCCCTGCATTTCCTTCTCGGGGGAGCCGACGCCGCCTCCATGCCTCTCGATGCGGGCATCGGCCCGGCAAGGGTGGTGGAGATACGGGAACGCCGGGTGATCGGGTGGGCCGACCTCGAGCCTTTCTCGCCCCGCGAAGGAGAACGCCTGCTCATAAAGACGCTCAATTCCCGCCGGGCCTGGTGGGAGGAACCCTTCGACCCGCACTACGCCCACCTCGACCACGGCGCCGCCGCCTACCTCGCGGAGCGCGGAATAAAGCTGGTGGGCCTGGACTACCTGTCCGTGGGCCCCTTCGGAGAGGAGGCCGGCGAGGTACACGGAAAGCTCCTCGAGGGCGGGGTGTGGATACTGGAGGGATTGAACCTCACAGCCGTGGAGCCGGGGTATTACGAGCTGGTCTGCCTCCCCCTGCGGGTGGCGAACGGTGATGGTTCCCCGGCCCGGGCGATATTGAAGACGCTGGACTGAAGCAGGGAGGCCAGCGGCCGGGGAGCGCGGGGCAGGGTGACCACCGTGACTCCATTCCCCCTCTCTCCAATGGCTCGGTCCTCCGGGCTCAAAGCCTCCACCGCGCGCATCGCCTTTCTCCTTTTCCGCACCGTGAGACCAGGCAGTAACTTTGGCATTCTCGCCATAGCCTGCTTTGACGCCCCAATCTTACTGGCGGCCGCTGACACTTCCTTCTCTTTCGCCTCGAAGCGGCTGCCCGGGGCGCCGGCCTTCCACCCTGGTCCTTACCGAAACGGTATTACGGTTTCGGGGGTCACCCTCGCGACGCCCCTTCCTTTATTCCATGCCCCGGCAGGTTGATCCTTCATCCCCACCGCCTTGGCCGCCGCGCCTGTTTACCATGGACGTTCACCGCGGCCAACCTGAAGGCCGGGACGGATAAAAAAGGCGATAGTCCCCGGAAGCGGCGGGAAAAATAATCCACGAGGAGAAGGTTGCCGCCTCGAGGAGCGGTCCGACCTCCCCAAAGCGGAAGGCCGTTCACGTAGCCGTGCGCCCGGCCAGCCTGCAAGGACACGCCGCTATCCTTTGGCGAGGCCGGGCGGGCAAGGTGCTTGCCAAAGCCCCGCGGGGAGATGCGGGCGGCGGGGAACTACGGCAGGCGGACGGGAGGGATTGAAGAGGGTCGACTTCGGACGGGTATCCATATATCCATGGACGAGGGACAAGGCGAAGGACCCGCAGCAGAGCTGCGGCGAGGCGAAGGTAGCGGGGGTGAGGAGATGGACCTGACGGGGAAGAGAGTGGCGGTCCTGGTTGGAAAGGGTTTCCAGGACCGGGAGGGAACCGAGCCCATCCGGTTCCTCCGCGAGGAGGGGGCGGAGGTGACCACCATCGGGCCGGAGACCGGGGAGGTGAAGGGGCTGCATGGAGTAACGATCCTGGTGGAGAAGGCCTTGGACGAGGTCTCACCGGAAGCGTTCGACGCCCTGGTGATCCCCGGGGGAAGGTCACCGGCCCACCTGAGAAGATTTCCCGCCGCCCCCGACTTCGTGGCCAGGTTCGCCGCCACCGGAAAGCCCGTGGCCGCCATCTGCCACGGGGGGCAGCTTTTGGCCGCCGCCGGGCTGGCGAAGGGCCTGACCATGACCGGTTATCCCAAGATCCGGGAGGAAATGGAGGCCGCGGGCGCCAGGTTTGTGGACCGCGAGGTGGTGGTGGACGGCAACATCATCACCTCCCGGGTGCCCGAGGACCTGCCCGCCTTCAATGCCGCCCTCAAGGAGATGCTCCTGGCCAGGCAAGGCTGAGGTGGAGGGTTACGAGAACTCTTCCCGGACCTGAGAACGCTCTGTTCCACGGCCCCGGACCCTGCACGCCCGAGGAACGGCGGCCTCAGTGAGATGCCAGCTCGTCCAGTATGTTTTCCGCTCGGGAAACCGCCCGAGCCTCCTCGGGGTCCGGGGTGCCCTTCCGCCGGGCCCCGGCTACGAAGCCCTCCAGCCGGCGGCGGGCTTCGGACTCCCTGCGGTTGCGGGATTCCTCGTCCAGGGGGCGGGTGGCCTGCAGCTTCATGGCCCCTTCCAGCCATCCCTCCGGGAAATACCAGTCCTTGTACCATCGAAACCCCGCTCTCCATAAGTGGTACCCGATGGGTGTGGCCATGGGGGGGAAATCCCTCTTCAGGCCCCTCTCCGTCTCTCTGGCCATGGGATGTGGTTCGGCCCCGTAGATGACCATCAGTGAACCGCCTGGGGGTATCAGGCTCCCCAAAAGCTCGAATAGTCCTCCCGACAAGCGCTCCGCCTCCAGGTCGAGATCCCCCCTTCCCGGGAAGGAAACCGCCGGATCGTACCTGAACTCCATCCAGGGCCTGATGTATTCGCCGCGGCCCATGAAAAAGAGGCCCTGTACCACCGGCCGGCGCGAGAGGACGCCCTCCCTTGATGCGTAAAGGTTGAAATAGGTTTCGCGGTCCGTCCTTCCCTTCTTGAAATCGCGCACTTCCAGGGTGACGTCGCCCAGCCTGCGCCCATTCAAGGCCTCAACAAGCACATCCGCCGGCGTGACAAAAGGTGCGACCATCCTTGCTCTCCTCCAGCCGCTCCGTGCCCTTTCCGCGGGATCCCCGTCACCACTGGAACGCCCTCCACTCCCTGCCCCTCTACTCGGCGCGTCGGGGTTTAACCACCCGGTTTATCGCGCCCTTCCCGGTTTTGGATAGGGCTCCCGCCCGTTCACCGGTTGATGTCCCGGCCCGGACGGCAGGGTCCACGTCCCCTCTCAATCCCCGGGGCGGGACCCGCGGACCAGATCCCTGGAGCCATGATACCCCGCCCCGGCCGGTTACTAACGCGCGGACTACCCCGCGGACGCCGCCGTACCCGTATCCGGGAGAGGAAGGAGACGCGCCGCCGCCTGTCGGAGACATGGGCCATCGGCCTTCCCCTCCCGGCCTTACCGCCCCAGGTAGGGTGTTTACGGTGGCACCCGCCAAATTGATATACATCAAGCCCTCCCGCAAGCCGGACGTTTGGTCCGGGCACTTGCGGGGAATGATGTGAGATTGATCCGGGAGACAGGGCCCCGTGGATCGGGACCGCGCAAGCCCGGGCCGAGCGAGCGCTCGTTGCGGGAGACTTCGCCCGCCGCGGGAGCGGCCTGCGCCGCTACCACGGCGTGAGTATGGTCGCCATGGCGGGTGGCGCAAAGCTCGGCGGGTCGCGCGCGTAAGGGCGCGGGTAGGGGACAAGTTAGCATAAAAAGGAAAGGGCGGAAGGGAGGTAGATGATATGCGGGAGATGACCGAGAAGTTCCTCAACGAGGCCTTCGCCGGGGAGAGCATGGCCCACATGAAGTACCAGCTCTTCGCCGATCGCGCCGAGGCTGACGGTCTCACCGAGCTGGCCAGGATGTTCCGGGCCATCGCCTTCGCCGAGAAGGTGCACGCCGGGAACCACCTCCAGGTCCTGGGAGGAATCGGTGCGGCGGTGGACAACATCCAGAACTGCATCAAGGGAGAGACCTACGAGATCGAGGAGATGTACCCGGCCTTCAACGCCACGGCCAAACTGCAGGACGAGGAGGGGGCGGTACGCAGCACCTATTACGCCTTGGAGGCGGAGAAGATCCACGCCGAGTGGTACAAGAAGGCCAGGGAAGCGGTGGAGAGGGGCGAGGACGTCAAGGTGGGGACCATCCAGATATGCAGCGTTTGCGGGCACACCCGCGAAGGGGATGCCCCGGATAGATGCCCCATCTGCGGCGCCTCCAGGGAAAAATTCGTGCAGTTCTGAACCGCGTACGGCGAAGCCGGCAAGGCGTCGTGGGGCGGGGGAATGGTTCGCTCGAGCTCACGAGGATGTGAGGAAGGAGATAACGATGACCGAGAGGCTCCAGATCTACAAGTGCGAGATATGCGGGAACATCGTGGAGGTCCTGCACGCCGGTAAGGGAGAGCTGGTCTGCTGCGGCCAGCCCATGGTCCTCCAGGCGGAGAACACCGTGGACGCCGCGGTGGAGAAGCACGTCCCCGTGGTGGAGGTGCAGGAGGACGGGGTGCTGGTCAAGGTGGGCGAGGTGGCCCACCCCATGCAGGATGACCACTATATCGAGTGGGTCCAGGTCCTGGCGGGGGACATGAGCTACCGCATCTTCCTCAAGCCGGGAATCGACCCCCAGGGCAAGTTCACCGTGCCCCGCGAGGGGATCACAGCCCGCGAGTACTGCAATCTCCACGGCCTGTGGAAATCCGCCTGAATCCGGCAAGGGTTGTTGCAACCGGCGAACACACCAAAAAGGACAATTAAACTTGAGCCAGGGGCACCCAACCCGGGTGCCCCTTTACCCTTCCACATCAAGCATGACCGGCCGCATCCGGCCACGCAAGGGAAGGGGTAAAGCCCGCCGCAAAGGCCGGGGTATCCCGGGGTCGAAAAAAGACGCCGGGTTCTTTTCCGTGAATCAACCCCTACCCGATCTTTCAGGCTCGTTCTTGTTGTCCGCCTATTCTCGTCCGGACCGTATTCCGAACACGAGCCGGCATACCCGGACACACTTGGCTTTCCGACCTTCAATAACTAAACATATCGCCCTTGGTCCTTATATTGCCCTGAATTGCGAAGGCAACCATCCCTCGCAAGAGGGTGGCTTCAGGGCACCGAAGGTGACCCATAAAGGCTTAGAAAGCCAGGTCCGGTTTCCAAACCTCCCATACCTTTCCTACCAGATCCGGTCCGGGTTTCAGGGTAGGCCTTCCCGGTTGCCATCCCGAGGGCATGACCTCTCCGGTCTTGGCCGTATGCTGGAAGGCCTTGACCTGGCGGATCAATTCGGCGACGTTCCTTCCCACCGGCGGGGTCATAACCTCCATGGCCCGGATAACGCCCTTGGGGTCGATGAGATACCTCCCTTCAGGTAATTCAGCCTTTCAGCTCCTCCACTTCTTCCTTGCCCTCCTCGAGTTCCCGGGCCTGTTCCTCGTCCTCCATGAGGAGTAGGGCCTGGAACTCGCCCACGTGGGTCTTCTCCTCCTTGGCGATGTCCAGGAGGACCTTCTTGATGAGCTGGTTGTTGGTCATGGCCGCCAGCTGTTCGTAGAGGTTCACGGCGTCCAGCTCGGCGATCATGCCCACGCGGCAGATCTCCCGGTCCAGCTCCTTCCCGCTCATGCGGCTCAAGTCCTTGGGGATCTCGGAAAGCATGTCTTTTCCTCCTCCTTCTCCTCCTGCTTTTCCACCTGCTGCACTACCGGTTCGGCGAAAATCCCGACGACGTTTTTGCTTCGCTTCCTTGGGTCCCATGCGTGCCGCCCCGGCAAACCTCATTATTTCCAGATGCCCGAAAAAATAACCTTGCCACGATCTCATTGCCCGCCACCGGCACCAGGTTTGGGTAAACGCGGGAGAACTGCGGGCTTGAGGTGCATAACCCGAATCGGTACGTCGCCACATGCGCATGACGGCCTGGTTCAGTCGTATAACAGTCCCTCCTGAAAAAGGGAATGGATTAGGGGGTGAGGACGAGGAAGGAGTCGGCGAAAGCGCTTGCGGACCGCGCATACGGGCTAAGCTCAAGATGTCCCTGATGGGTAAAAGCAGGTTAGAAAGGCTGTCGGGGCTTGACAACCATAATAATTATAGTATTCTGGTACCAGAAATCTTATATTAAATGGCCGGTGGGATAGGGTGTAATCGAGGTGGTGTTCGTGAACGGGACGTTGAGATTGTCGGAGGCGTTCAATCTCGGCCTGCATGCCGCTTGCTATCTGGCCTCGCGGGATGGGGGGAGGGCTTCCATCCGCGAGATCGCCTCATACCTGGGGGTTTCGGAGGCCCACCTGGCAAAGGTTATGCAGCGGCTCGTCAGGTGCGGGGTGTTGAAGTCATTCCGTGGGCCGGGGGGCGGCTTCGTTCTGGCCCGTGAAAGCAGCAAGATAAGCCTGATGGACATCTACGAGGGCCTGGAAGGGCGCTTCTCCCCTATTGCCTGCCTCCTGGGCCGCGACTCATGCCTGGGACGGTCATGTGTCCTGGGGGGGCTCACGGACGCCGTGGACCACCTCTTCGAGAGATACCTCCGGGAGACCGACCTGGAAACGGCGGGCGAGAAGCTGAGGGCGCAAGGCGAGCGTGCCTGTTCACGGGATAAAGGCCCTTCCCGTCGCTCAGGGAGCACGGGTCGAGGGAAGGGAGTCAAGGGCCGGAAAAACGCCGAGATCGAGGCCCAAGAACGTAAAAGGGGTAAGGATGATGGCCGCGGAACGGGTTACGGATATGCCGGAACGTAAGAGATTCCCGGGGAGTGATGCGATATGCTGCGGAAGATAGTCCATATCGACGAGGAGAAATGCGACGGCTGCGGGTTGTGCGCCGAGGCCTGCGCCGAGGGAGCCATCGCCATAATCGACGGCAAGGCCCGCCTGGTCAGCGAATCCTACTGCGACGGGCTGGGAGCCTGCCTCGGGGAATGCCCGCGGGGGGCCATAACCATCCTGGAGCGCGAGGCGGCGCCCTTCGACGAGGAGGCCGTGCTCCGGCACCTGGGCAAGGACCTTGGAGACGGAGGAAGATCCCCTGAAATCCCCGTGGGCTCAGCCCCAGGTGAGGGACATGAGCTCGAGGGATCTGAAAACGTCGCCTCGTTACCGCGCGGGCAAAGAGCCGGCGGGGCACACCTCCCCTGCGGCTGCCCCGGAACCGCGGTCAGGGAACTGCAACCTCCCGCGGAAAAGGCGGAGGTGACCACGGGCGGCGGACGCGGGAACGCCTCGCTGCTGCGCAATTGGCCCATCCAACTCCGCCTGGTTCCCGTTAACGCCCCTTACCTGCGAGGGGCACGCCTGCTGGTAGCCGCCGACTGCACCGCTTTCGCCTTCCCCGGTTTCAACCCCCGGCTGCTTGAGGAGAGGGTTCTCCTGGTGGGATGCCCCAAGTTGGACGACGCTTCCTTCTACCGGGAAAAGCTGGCGGGGCTCATAGCCGAGAACCAGGTCCGGGAGATCACCGTGGCCCACATGGAGGTGCCCTGCTGCTTCGGGTTGGCGAACATCGCCCGGCAGGCCATCGAGGACACGGGGGCGGACATTAAGCTCACTGTGGTCAAGCTCGGCGTGAACGGCGACTTGTTGTCCATGGAAAAGGTGGAACTCCTGTCCGGTAGAGGTCCGGCACACTGAGTTCCGCCCGCTCCCGGGCAGGCGGCAAGCCCCTGGAGGTTCCACGCGGGCCGAGCCTCCGGCCCGGGGACGATGTGGAGCCTCCGTGCGGCCGGCGGGTATAATGTTAATATGGATGAAGGTAAGAAGAAAAAACTGTGGCTTTACCTGGTCTACGGCCTGCTGGCCCTGGGCATAATCCTCAGCATTCAATTTGCCAAACCCTTCCAGCCTACGGAGATAAGCTACAGCGAGTTCCTGAACCACCTCAACGCCGGGGAGGTGAGCAGGGTCGTCATCACCGATACGCGCATCGAGGGCACCCTGCAGACCGGGGAAGGAGAGAAGGACTTCACCACTACCCGCATCCCGGACACGGACATCAAGGACCTGGTGGCCCTGCTGGAGGAGAAAGGCGTGGACTTCTCCGGGAAGGTGGAAAACACCTTCTGGAGGGATTTCCTGCTCACCTGGGTGCTCCCCCTGGGGCTCATCGCCTTCATCTGGTTCTTCGTCTTCCGCCGCCTGGCGCGGCGGGTGGGCGGGGTCAGCCCCATGTCCTTCGGGCAATCAAAGGTGAAGCTCTACGACCGCAGTGTGGACCGGGTTACTTTCGACGATGTGGCCGGCCTGGACGAGGCTAAGGAGGAACTGCGGGAGATCATCGACTTCCTCCGCCATCCCCAGAAGTACCGAAACATCGGGGCCCGCATCCCCAAGGGAGTCCTCCTGGTGGGACCCCCGGGAACGGGCAAGACCCTCCTGGCCCGCGCCGTGGCCGGCGAAGCGGACGTGCCCTTCTTCTCCATCAGCGGTTCACAGTTCATGGAGATGTTCGTCGGCGTGGGCGCGGCCCGGGTCCGGGACCTCTTCGAGCAGGCCAAGTCCAAGGCTCCATGCATCGTGTTCATCGACGAGATCGACACCATAGGCAAGGTGCGGGGCGGTATCATAGCCAGCGGGGGGACCGAGGAGCGCGAGCAAACCCTCAACCAGCTGCTCTCCGAGATGGACGGGTTCGACCCCCAGACGGGGGTCATCATCCTGGCCGCCACCAACCGTCCCGAGGTCCTCGACCCCGCCATCCTCAGGCCGGGCCGCTTCGACCGGCAGATCATGATCGACCGCCCGGACATCAAGGGGCGGGAGGAGATACTCAAGGTGCACGCCCGCCGGGTGAAGTTGGGCCCGGACGTGGACCTCAAGAAGATAGCCGCCCGCACCCCCGGATTCGCGGGAGCCGAGCTGGCCAACGTGGTCAACGAGGCCGCCCTGCTGGCCGCCCGCAAGAACCGGAAAGACGTCAGCCAGCAGGAGTTCGAGGAGGCCATCGACCGGGTGATCGGGGGGCTGGAGCTCAAGAGCCGCGTGATGAGCGAGAAGGAAAGAAGGGTGGTGGCCTTCCACGAGGTGGGCCACGCCTTGGCCGCCTCCCTGCTGGAGCACGCCGACCCCGTGCACCGCATCACCGTCATCCCCCGGGGGATAGGTTCCCTGGGCATGACCATGCAGCTTCCCGAGGAGGACCGCTACATCATGACCCGCCCCGAACTGGAGGACCGCCTGGGGGTACTCCTGGCCGGAAGGGCGGCGGAGGAGATCGTCTTCGGGGAGGTGTCCACGGGGGCCCAGAACGACCTGGAAAAAGCCACCATCCTGGCCAGGAAGATGGTGGAGGACTACGGGATGAGCGAAAAGCTGGGGCCCGTCTCCCTGGGGCTGGAACGGGGGGCCCGCCTGCTGCTGGGAGACTTTTCCTACGGCAAGGAGGCCAACTACAGCGAGGCCACCGCGGAACTCATCGACCGGGAAGTGAAGGACATCGTGACCACCAACTACGAAAGGGTGAAGGGTCTGCTCTCCGAAAACCGCGGTGCCCTGGAGGGTATCGCGGAGATACTGCTGGAGAAGGAAACCCTGGAGGGAGACGCTTTCCGCGAGCTCTTGGAGAATTTCCGCTCCCGGCCCGGCGAGGCGGAAGGGGCCGAGGAAACCGTGGAAGAAAAGGTAGCCGATAAACGTTGAAGCGAGCGAGGTAGTGGACGGCCCCACGTTTCCGGGGCCTGCCTGCGCGGGGGGATCCATGGCCTGGTCAAGGCGAAATATTAAAACATGGCGGGCTGCGCACTCGTGGCGGGAGAACCTCCGGGTGACGATGGGTGACGTGAGGGGCGGTGGGTGGGGAAGACCGGGAGGGGGAAAGCCGGGCAAGGATGCCGGGGTGGATTACACGCGATGCAAGGGGCGACATGCCTGGAGCCGTAGATGAAAGGACGCCTTCGCCGGGGAGCACTGGAGTCGACGCGAATTCCGGCTCCCGGTGACCGGGTGACGGCCAAGTGGTAACGGTACCCCGCAAGCGCGGTGGTTTGAACCGAAAGGAGAGATGGGACTTCACGACGTGATCATCATCGGGGCCGGACCGGCCGGCCTTTCCGCGGGGGTGTACTGCGCCCGCAAGATGCTGGACACCCTGGTGATATCCACCAACGTGGGAGGACAGGCGGCCTGGTCCTGGGAAGTGGAGAATTACCTGGGATACCAGCTCATCACCGGGGTGGAACTAGTGGAACGCTTCCGCGAGCACCTGGAGAACTTCAGGGTTCAGCTCCTGGAAAACAGGACCGTGCTTTCCCTCTCCCTGGAAGGGGATCGGTTCAGGGTGGCCACGGACAAGGGAGAGGAATATTTTTCCAGAGTGGTCATAGCCGCCTCGGGAAAGGTTCCTCGCAAGCTGGGGGTGCCTGGCGAGGAGGAGTTCCGGGGTCGGGGGGTGGCCTATTGCGCCACCTGCGACGCTCCTCTTTTCCGGGGCAAGAGAGTGGCGGTGATCGGCGGCGGGAATTCCGCCCTGGACGCCGCCCTCCAGCTGGCGCAGATTGCCGACCGGGTGCACGTATTGACCATCGACCCGTCCCTCGACGGGGACGAGATACGCAGGCGGCAGGTGCTGGATTCCCCCCGGGTGGAGGTGCGGACCTCGTCCCGGGTACTGGCCATCCGCGGCTCCGTTTTCGTCGAGGAGCTGAGGTTCTCGAGCGGGGGAAAGGAAGAGGACCTGGAGGTCCAGGGGGTCTTCATCGAGGTCGGGAGCGTTCCCAGCACCGCGTACCTGCCCCTCGACGTGGAGCTGAATTCCCTGGGAGAGGTGGTCATCGACGCCAATAACCGCACCAGCCTGCCGGGGCTCTTCGCCGCCGGGGACGTGACCAACGTTATGGAAAAGCAGATCATCATCGCCGCCGGGGAGGGTGCCAAGGCCGCCCTATCCGCATATGCCTGGCTGTTGGAAAGGGGCTGGGCGGGAGGATGATCCTATCCGCGGGCCCCCGCGACCCCGGGGAAGAACCTCCTCGACGGTTCCCGCCCGGTTCCCACGAGATCGACGGTCACCGTGGCGGACCAATCCGTATCCCGTATCGGGAGCGCCGAGGCGTGCCCCGGACCGGGTACCATCGAAGGCTTCGGGGTGCCGTGGCCACGGTGAAATGCGGGAAGACCCATCGCCTCGGCACCGGGATCGGGCGGCCGGTCACCAATTGAAGAAGGCGACCACGTAGAGGATGAACATCGCCGTGCCTGCCAGCAAGGCCGTTGTCCCGGTGACCACCCCCACCACTCCCAACACCTGGCTCGCCCTGTTCCGCGGCTCTCCCTGAACGTTCTTGATCCCGATGGAACCCAGGACGATACCCAAGATCCCGCAGGGCACGGCGAGAAACGGTATCCAAAAGAGCATGAGCCCCATTATCCCCAGGACCATCCCGGCCACGCAAAGGCCGTCGGCACGCGGTGCAGCATAAGGCCCATGGTACGGCGACGCATAGGGAACAGCCGGCCGGGACCATGTGGAGGGAGGACGCGGAAGGACGATCCTCGAATCCGGATGGGCGTCACCGACCTCCCCGGCGGTCAGAGCATCCGCGTCCAGGGGCTTTTCTCCCCGCGCACCACCGCCGCCCCCCGCCTTTCTCCCCCCATAAATCCTCTCCGCACCCGGCGCAGAAAAGCGCGTCGTCGCCGTTCTCGGCACCGCACCCGCCGCAGATCATGAATGTCACTCTCCGGAACGCCTTTTTTCCGGGAGGCCGCCCCCGGACCAAGCTGCCGTCAAGATATTTTCCTTACCTGTAGGTGATGTTACCACACCCGCGAGCCATGGAACCGAAGCCATTCTTTTGCCGTGACGATAGAGCGGTCTATAGTACTTTTTCATCCCTAAAAGCGCCTACTGAACGATACGGCATCCCGGATGTTGAAGATCCGGTCGATCCGCCATGACATCACCTGCAGATGTATCCGCGCCGGTCATGTCTTCCTCGCGGATCCGACGACGGGAGGCGGGATCAGCCGTAAACGACGAGGGTCCCGGCCAGCTTGTCGTGCCAAGCCTGCTTACGTCCGTCGAAGCCCGCCCAGGCATAACCGAGCATGAAGACCATGCCGGAAATTAGTTTGCCCGGTATCTCCCTTAAGGCCGCCGTTGCAAAGGAAAGCGGCTGCAGGTCCTCGCCCACGACCCTGATACCCACCAGCTTCTTGCCCAAAGTCGACCCATAACGACCGGTGAGATAGGTGTAGTATGCCCACGTGATCAGGGTTCGGATCAGGTTAAAAAGGAACGACAGGCCCAAGCTGACCTCGCCTCCGAGGCCTCCGATACCAAGGAAGTTCACGTTCCCGCCAACCGCCCAGAAGACCAGGTTCAAGGGCAGCACGATGACCGAAAGGACCAGGCCGTCGATGAAGGCGGCGGCGAAACGTATCCAAAATCCCGCGTAACGTGGATAGGCGCCTACCCCTGCCTGGTACGCGAAAAACGGTGGTGCCTGGGGCGTGACATCGGCCAGGCGATGACCGCATCCGGAGCAGAAATTATATTCCTCCGGATTGAGCAGTCCGCACCTGGGACATGCCTTCACGTTCATCTCCTTTCACGACGTTCAATATCCGGTTGCCCTCCTTGATGATGTACTCCGCGGCCAGGATGCCTTCACGTTCATCTCCTTTCACGACGTTCAATATCCGGTTGCCCTCCTTGATGATGTACTCCGCGGCCAGGATGCCTTCACGTTCATCTCCTTTCACGACGTTCAATATCCGGTTGCCCTCCTTGATGATGTACTCCGCGGCCAGGATGCCTTCACGTTCATCTCCTTTCACGACGTTCAATATCCGGTTGCCCTC
>JACIXB010000020.1 GCA_014360685.1 Actinomycetota bacterium
CCACCTTGGCCTTGAAGGCCGCCGTGTGGTTCCTCCTCGGTCTTTTTGCCATTTCCACTGCTCCTTTCGTCTCTCGGGAGCAGTTTACCACTTAAGCGCCTGTCCAGTTTTCCCCGGCCAGCTCTCTCCTCTCCGAGCTGGTCCCCACCTACAAACCCTCCACCCCCGCCATCCAGGCCCGGAGGTTCTGGGTGGGGAGGAAAGAGGCGAAAGAGATCAACCAAATGGAGGCCTCTGAGGGGTCAGAACTTGAATCTTGATTCACCATCGGGGTCACATCTTCGATTTTCGGGATAGCCGCATAATTGAATCCCGCATGACTGGAAAACGGGGTCTGATCTTGAATTTTGATACCCCGGTGGGTATAGGCCGGGGAAGCCGGTTGCGCAGCTGGTGTCTTCTATTGGGAGATCCGTTTCCCTGGGCTGGTTATCGTGAATAAGCAGGGGCCGCGCCTTCGCCCTTCGGCTCCCGGGGTTTGCCCTTGCCGGGATCTGACCGCTTGTGGCGGCCGCCAAGGTTGAAGGCACGGCCCCCGTCTTATCTTTCCTACCGCATGGATTGCGCGTACTCCACCCAGGTGTTCACGTCCTGCCGGAAGTCATTGAACATCACCGTGACTGCGTGGCCCGAGGAAGCCCAGTTGGGGACGTTGATCACCTGCGTCCTTCCCCCTCCGCCGCGCGGGACGAGGACCATGGATACGGTCCGGTCCGGCGGTTCGGCTGCCGGGACGACGAGGTCGATCCCGGTGAGGAAGGGGAGGGCGTGCAGGAATGGTATGGGTGTGGATAGGTCGCTTACCCCGTCAGCATGCCAGTCGTAGACGAACATGCCGATGGTCCTCTTGGTGATGGCGCATCCCGCCGGGGTGACCACGTTGATGCCTTGCACCAGGAGGACATCGTTATTCACCCCCTGGTCCCCCCAGAGCTCCTTGTTCCTGATGATGACAAGGTTGACGTGGTTGTCGCTCACATCCAGAAGGTCGCCTATGCCTCCGGGCGGGGAGGTGTTCAGCCGCACCAAGTAGTCGCTCCTTATGAAGGGCTCCATGTAGAAGTGGTGAGGCCGGAAGCCCTCGCGCAGGATGACGAACTCGTAAGAGCGCCCGCCCTTGGCCTTGAAGGGGCCCCAGGCTCCATCCGCTCCCACCACGAAGGAAGCCTCCGGCTTCTTCTTCGCCCTCCTTCCCGTGGCCGGGTCCACCTCCCACATCTGCACGGTGGCGCCCTCCACCCCCTTGTTCAGGGGGAAGAACACGGCCCGGCCGGCCACTCGCACCCGGCCTGGCGGCTCGGGCACTATGTCCGAGGTGGCCGGCTCTTTCCCGGTGAAGAACCTGTACATCTCCACGAAGGACTCCGCCGAGGTGGCCACCTGTACGTGGGTCTGGTTGGGGATGGTCACGTTTATGGCCCCGACGATCTGTCGGCCGGGAGTGCCTAACCCGGCCCATATGGCCAGGGTGCGAACCCCACCCGGAGGCGCGGCGGCCGTACGCCCGTCGATGTTCACGTAGTTGGCCACCTTGGCCGCGCGCTCGGGGAAGGCCAGGTAGCCGTGCATTCTTCAAAAATGGGGTCACATCTTCGATTTTCGGTAAACCCGCCTGAATGTAAGCCGGCGGCGCCACGGAAAGAGGCCTCATAGGCGGCCAGGCCGCCTAATACCTCAGAGGCCCCATAGGTGGCCAGGTCTCGAAATACTACTGGAACCGCTGGGGGCTCGGAGGCGCGGGCGCGCGCTTCATCACTTTTTCCGGGAGGAGGAGAGCCACCACCAGGGCAGGGCCACAACCCTCCGGTGCAGGGTGCGGGCCTCATGGCCGGCGTGCAGGAGCACTCCCCTGAGGGCTGAGGGATGTTCCTCCAGGAAGGCGAGAAGGTTGCGGATATCCCCGAACCCCGGCCGTTCGGTGAGCTTGCATTCCAGGGCCAGGAGCTTGTTGCCCCATTCCAGGACGAAGTCCACCTCTTTTCCGGAAGTGGTCCGGTAGTAGTGTATGGTGGCCCTGGGCGTCATCGTCTCGCAGAGGGAGGCGAGGTGGAGGAAGACCAAGTTCTCGAAGAAGGCTCCCACCTCCCTTGATGCGGCCAGGGATTCCTCGTCGAAGTAGCCGGACAGGTGGACGCTCAAGCCGGGGTCGATGAAATAACCCTTGGGCGACTTGGTGATGCGCCTGGTCCTGCTGCGGGCATAGGGGGGCACCCTCCTCAGCAGGTTGGACGCTTCCAGGAGGTTCAGGTAGCGGAACACGGTGGGCTGGCTTACCCTGGTGTCCCTGGCGACCTCGGTCTGGTTGAGAAGGTTGCCGGTCCGCAAGGCGAGCGCGGCCATCACGTTGCGAAAATCGGTGAGGGAGGTCACCCGGGAGAGGTCGCGCAGGTCCCGCTCGAGGTAGGTCTTCACGTAGGATTCCCACCATAGGACGACCTCTCGCTGTCCGCGCAGGAAGATGACCGGCGGCATGAACCCCCGCAGCAGGCAGGGAAGCGGAGAGAGCCGCCTTTTGCGGGCGGGCGGTTCCTCGATGTGGAACTCCTTTCCCCACAGGTCGTGGAAAACCAGGCGCAGCGGATCCTCACCCTCCATCTCCCCCAGGGTCATGGGAAGCATCTCGAAGTAGGCGGCCCGTCCGGCCAGGCTCTCGCTCACGCCCTTCATGAGGAGGAGGTTGGAGGACCCGGTAAGGATGAACTTGGGACGCTTCCTCCCCTTGTCGACGGCGGACTTTATGGCCTTCAGGAGGCCCGGTTCCCTCTGCACCTCGTCGATGACCAACCTCTCCCGCCCCTCCCAGAGGGAAGCGGGATCCTCCCGTGCCTGTTGCAGGGTGTCGTAGTCGTCCAGGCTCAGGTAGGGGAAATCGGGAAACTCGTTTTGGGCGAAGGTGCTCTTTCCGACCTGCCGGGCGCCGGTGATGACCACAACGGAGAAGGACTCCAGGGCCTCCCTGACCCTCTCGCCTATCCACCGCTTTTTATAAATCCATTCTTTATCTGAATGATTTTCATTCATGCTATGAATGATAATACAAAAGGGAGGCTGCGTCAACTTCTCGGGGTCACATCTTCGATTTTCGGGGAAACGGCTCGCCTGTGGAAGTGGGCAAGGCCCACAGGGCGAAGGGGCTATGGGGTCGCGTCTTCGACATGCGGGGCGCGGCCCGGCTGGGATTCGGAGAGGCACCGCTGCGGGAGGCCAAAGATCGAAAACCGCCCGCAAAGCGGAGACGTAGCCCCAATTCGGCCCAGCTCGGGGGTTGCGACCGAATATCGAAGATGTGACCCCTCTAATAAACTCAGAGGCGCTGCTCGGTGCGGGAGATGATGGAGTCCTGCAGGCCCCGGGAAAGGTCCACGAAGTAGGCGCTGTAGCCGGCCACGCGCACGATGAGGTTCTGGTAGTCCTGGGGCCGCCTCTGGGCCTCGAGGAGGGTCTCCCGGTCCACCACGTTGAACTGGATGTGGCTTATGCCCAGCTCCCCCCAGGCGCGTAGGTAGTCCCGGAAGCGCCGCTTGTTCTCCCCCTCCAGCATGGAAGGCGGAAATTTCTGGTTAAGCAGGTGGTTGTAGGTCTTGAGGGTGTCGATTTTCGCCGCCGAGGCGAGTACCGCCGTGGGCCCCTTGCGGTCCCGGCCCTGGACGGGGGAGAGGGTGGCGTCGGCGAAGGCCTCCCCGGCGCGCCGCCCGTCCGGGGTGGCCGGGGTGTGCAGGCCCAGGGCGTAGGTGGCTGAGAGCCCGCTCCCGTCCCCGCGCATGGGGTGGCCGAAGCGGTCGGTGAACTCGGCCATGACCTCCGCGGTGCGGTGGTGCACCTCGGCGGCTACCTGGTCCGCGTAATCGTCGTCGTTCCCGTACTTGGGGGCGTTGAGCATGAGCCGGCGGACGTGCTCGTAGCCCTCCCAGTCGGCTTCCAGGGCCTGGAGGAGCTCCTCCATGCTCACCTTCCGGTCCTCGAAGACCACCTTCTTCACGGCGGTTATGGCGTCGGCCACGTTGGTATTTCCTACCAGGACGCAGAAATCGTGGACCATGGAGTCGTAGCAGAAGCGCCGGCTGTCCTGTCCCCGCTCGATGCACCCCTCCAGGAGGGCGGAGTAGAAGGGGCGGGGCAGGTACTTGGCGTAGAGGTCCCGGCAGGCGTTCTCTATCTTGCACAGCTTGTCGGCGAAGAATCGCACTTGCTCCAGGTAGGCCTCCAGGAGGTCCTCGGCGCTCCGGAAGGTGCGCGGGTCGGGGGTGGGAGCGCCGCGCTGTTCGCCGGTCCAGGGATCGATGCCCCGGTGCAGGGCCCACCACAGGCACTTGGGGAGCACCAGGCCCCCGAAGACCCGGCGGGCGATGTTCTTGCCCGGTATCTCGATGTACACGCAGCCGGTGACCGCGTAGTCGCGGGCGTCTTCCAGGGGGACCCCCCACTTCAGGAGGAGGGGGATGAGGGCCCCGTCGTTGAAGAAGGAGGGGTAGCCGATGCCCGTGCGCAGCACGTCAATGACCCGGTCCAGGAGCTCGTCCGGGGTGCCCGCGTGGTAGCGTAGGGCGATGCTGGGCTCCAGGGTGCGCATCTCCTGCGCCGCCTCCAGGACCAGGTAGGTCATGTCGTTGGTGACGTCGTTCCCCTCCTTGTCCACCCCGCCCAGGGTGACCGCCTGCAGGGAGGCCACCCCGCCGTATATCCCGGAGAGGAGGGGGGAATAGACCAGCCCCAGCTCGTGGAACTTCACCCACAGGAGCTGGAGGAGCTCCAGGGCCTCCTCGCGGGTGATGCGCCCGGCGGCCAGGTCGGCCTGGTAGAAGGGGCCGAAGACCTTGTCGAAGCGCACCCCGATTCCCAGGGTGGAGTACTCGATGTAGCGCACCAGGTGGATGAGGAAGAAGGACTGCAGGGCCTCGTGCAGGGTGCGCGGCGGGTGCTCGGGGACGCGGGCGCATAATCTGGAAATCTCTTCCAGACGAGCCCGGTCGGCGGGGTCGGATGCGCGGGCGGCCATCTCCCGGGCCGTCTCGGAGTAGCGGTTGGCGAAGGCCACCACGGCGCGCAGGGCGATGAGCACCGCCTGCAGGAACTCCTTCTGGTCCGCGTAGTCGGGGGGTATCTCCCGGTCGACGCGCTCCAGCTTCTCCTCCGCCTCGCGGATGATGCCGGAGAGCCCCACCCGGAAGATCTTCTCGTAGTCGGGGATGCCCAGCTCCGACCAGTGGGTCCAGAGGAAGGTCCCGTCGTAGCGCCAGTACTTGTCCAGGATGCCGCCGCGGAAGAGCTCCTGCTGGCGGTCGCTCATGGAGCGGCCCTTCCAATACTCGATCATCTCCGCCAGCTCGCGGCGCCCCTCGTCGTCCAGGAGTTCCCGGCCCTCCTTCCCCTCCACCAGCCGCTTCACCGAGCGCCAGTTCATGTCGATGCCGAAGTAAAGGCCCTCCGGGGTGGAGGCGAAGTTGCCCACGATGCGCTCCCAGTCCTGGATGTAGAGGTCCATGTTGAGGAGGATGTGCTCCAGGGCGCGGGCGCGGCGGATGACCATGGGCTGGCCCTCGGTCATGCGGTAGGACTCGGTGAGGAGGCGCGAGCGCTGCAGGTCCAGCTTGATGCCCTCGCGGTACATGCCCCGCCCGGCCTCGTCCTCCTCGTAGCCCCTCCGGATATTCCGGACCGCCTTAACGACCAACTTGGGGGTCAGGTCTTGATTTTTGATACCCCCTGGGGTATATTCGGCATCCATCGTCTGGCACCTCGCTCCCTTTTTCCCGACGGCCGCTTTCCCGACGGCCGCGCCCGCCTTGATGGCCCGCGCCTACATCGACCCTCTATTGGGGCTTCCCGGTCGCCCCGTTACCCTTGACGATCCCCTTCCTGTCGCTGACCCCGGTTGCTTTCGCTCTTCCGGCCCACCGCCGGCCCAGGCCGGCCGCCCTTCCTTCAGATCTTCCGCTTGGCCACGGCCTCCAGGCGGGGTCGGTAGGATTCCAAAAACTTCCTGAGCCGGGGATCGGGCCGGGGGTCTTCCTCGGCCATGGATTCCAGTATCTTCAGGAACCGGCGGGCGAACTCCAGCATCTCCCGGCGCAGCTCCTTGAGCTCGTCTATCTTCTCGTCTATCTCCAGGAGATGTTCCAGCCCGTACTCCAGGGTCCTCTGTATCTGCCTCCGCTCCGTGGGGTCCGCCTCGTAGAGCTCCAGGATCTCCCGGGTCTCGGCCAGGGAGAAGCCGAAACGCTTGCCGCGCAGGATGAGCTTCAGGCGCACGCGGTCCTTCTCGTCGTATAGGCGCTGGCTGGTAGGGGATTTGCGGTGGGGACAGAGGAGGCCCAGCTCCTCGTAGTAGCGGATGGCACGGGGGGTGATGCCGAATTCCTCGGCCAGCTCGGAGATGGTTATCTTCTTTCCCTCCCCCGCTTTCTTCGCCGCTCCCAAGGATAGCTCCCTTCGCCGACTCGCCTCGCCCGGGCCGGGAAGGCATGACCTTGACCCGGCGGGGAGGGCGTAAAAAATAACCTTTACGTTAACGTCAATTTCATGTTATTCTGTACCCGTCTCGGCGTCAACTGCTTTCCGGGGCCCGTGGCGTTGGAAAGGGACGGAAAACGGCGGGGCGCGTCATGGGGCCGGTTTGGTTCCGGAGCGCGCGTCGCTGCGGTCCTGAAGAAACGGTAACGGTTTTATGAGCCGGCATGGTGTATGATGTTTGGCGTGGTGGAGGAAAAGTCGGCTGCGGGGAGGTGCGTGGCGATGGAGGAGAGGGTAAAGGACTTCTACCGGCGTCTGGGCTATCCGGAGGCCTGGCTCACGGAGGCGGAGACCTACCGGCCCGAGGATTCCTACGTGATCTTCGACCCGGACTGGAGCCTGAACCCCATCCCGGACATTCCGGAGGTCTCCATATACGAGCTCTTCAGGAGGGCCGCGGAAAGTCATCCGGATGACACGGCGGTCATCTTCTTCGACAAGCCCTGCACTTACCGGGAGCTGGACGACCTGGCCAACCGCTACGCCGCCCTGCTCCTGGAGTTGGGGGTCCGGAAGGGGGACGTGGTGGCGGCCATGCTTCCCAACTGCATCCAGCACGTCATCGCCTTCTACGGGGCCACGCGCATCGGGGCCATCCACAACCCCATCAACGTCATGTACAAGAGCGAGGAGATAGCCTACCAGCTCAGGGACTCCGGGGCCAAGGTGGCCCTGGTCCTGGACATCCTCTACAACCTGAGCTTCGGGGCGGCGCGGGAGGAGGTGGGGCTGGAGAAGGTCATCCTCACCAACGTGCACGATTGGGCCTCGGAGGAATACCAACCTTACGCGGCCCTGGAGATGCTGTGGAACGCCCCCAAGGTGGAGGTGGAAGGCGCTATAGACCTCTTCCCGGCGCTCGCGGAGAGGAAACCGGCCGACGTGGATGTGGAGATTAATCCGCGCGAGGACGTGGCCCTGCTGCTGTACACGGCCGGCACCTCGGCGGCCCAGCCCAAGGGGGTCCTGGAGACCCATTACAACCTGGTTTTCAACTCCATCACCCACCAGCGCCTGCTGCTCCGGCTGGGGGAGGAGAGAGAGGTAAATCTTTCCATCATGCCCATGTTCCATACCTCGGGGTACCTCCTGCACACCCTCCCCTGTTTCTACGCCGCCGGCACCTGGATACCCATGCCCCTCTTCGATGCCCAGGAGGCGCTTCGCCTCATCGAGAAGTACGGGGTGAACGTCCTCTTCGGGCCGCCCACTCTCTTCGTGGCCCTCATGGGCTCGCCGGCCCTGAAGAAGGAATCCCTGGACAGCCTGCGCTACGCCATCGCCTGCGGGGCGCCGGTGCCCCCCGCCGTCCAGCAACAGTGGGAGGGACTGGTCGGCATGCAGCTGCTCAACGGGTGGGGGATGACCGAGACCAACTCCGGGGGTTGCATCTCCATCCCCGGGAAGAAAGGGAAGCTGGAAGCCCTGGGGGTGCCCGTCTGCGCCGAGGTGAAGATAACCGACGACGAGGGCAAGGTGCTCCCCCGGGGCCAGGTGGGGGAGATATGTTTCCGGGGACTGCAGGTGGCCAAGGGCTACCTGAACAAGCCGGAGGAGACGGCGCGCGCCTTCGGCGCCGACGGCTGGCTGCACACCGGGGACCTGGGCTACATCGACGACGAGGACTTCCTCTACTTCGTGGATCGCAAGAAGGACTTGATCATCGCCTCCGGCTACAACCTGGCGCCCGTGGAGGTGGAGAACGTCATCTACCAGCATCCCGGGGTGGCGGAGGCCATCGTGGTGGGGGTGCCTGACGAGTACCGGGGAGAAACGGTGATGGCGGTCATCGTCCTCAAGGAGGACTACAAGGGGAAGGTCACCGAGGAGGAGATACGGGAATTCTGCCGGGAGCGCCTGGCCTCCTTCAAGGTCCCCAAGATAGTGGAATTCCGGGACGCCCTCCCCAAGAGCGCCGTGGGCAAGCTGCTCCGCCGCGTCATCCGGGACGAGTACCTGCAGAAGAGATAGTCGCAGATAGGGGACGCGAGGATTCCTCCCGGTCGGAATGGGCCGTGGAAAATGGGTACCACCGAACAGGGGTCGCATCTTCGGAACAAGGGTCGCATCTCCGATATTCGGAGAGGCGGTAGAGCCAATCTGGCAGGTATTGACATGTTGGCGAGGCGCCGCTGCCGCGGGTCGAGGATCGAAGATGAAGGATCGATCACGCGATTCCCAGCTGAAGAACGAGAACGAGGGCTTGGGCCGATCCCCGCCGATCCCGATCGAAGAAAAGCGATGATATTGCTCCGATTCCATGACTGAAGACGTGGTCTTTATTTTGTTCAATCCAAGCGAAGACGTGCCTAAATTCCCCGGCCCCAATCCCATGAATGTGACCCCCACTCCGATTTCTGATATTTACATCCAGGTAAACCGATGATGGGGCGAAGGTCGAAGATGTGACCCCAATAGGCTATGACGGGGGCGAAGGTCGAAGAAGTGACCCCAATAGGTTATGATTGGGCGAAGATCGAAGATGTGACCCCAACCTGCGACCTGCGTGTATAATTCAGTCTTGGGGTAGAAGAAACTGGAAGGGAAGGGGAGGAGGCTGCGCCATGAAGGAGTACCGCATAAAGCCCTTGCTCACCGGGTGGTTCTACATGAACTGGGGGCTCATCATGAGCCCGCTGGCCTCGGGTTACATGGCCGACCTCCCCGTCTTCATGTTCCTCATCGAGGGGGAGGACGGGGAGAAAATGATCGTGGACGGGAGCTACGTCCACGACCACGTGCCCAAGTGGATATTCGGGCCCAAGCCCCGCACCCCGGACCTGGAGGTCCCCGAGGTGCTCAGGCAGAACGGCGTGGACCCGAAGGAGATAGACACGGTCATCGTCACCCACCTGCATCACGACCATACCGGCTACCTCCACCTCTTCGAGAACGCTTCCTTCTACGTGCAGGAGAAGGAGATGGTGGAGTCCTACTTCCCTATGGGCTACCAGGCGGTGGGCTGCTGCCAGGAGGACTGGATAGACCTGGTACCCCGCTTCAAGCTGGTGAACGGGGACTTCAAGCTCCGGGAGGGCATCGAGCTCCTCTTCGCCCCCGGGCACACCGCCGGGCACCAAGCGGTGGCGGTGAACACCGCGCGGGGGAGGGCCATAATCTTCGGGGACGCGGCCTACATGTACGCCGGCCTGGCCAAGCGCTTCCCGGCCAAGTTCGCGGAGATCGTCTCCCTAGGGGGTGTGGCCGGACAGAAGGTGGACCTGGAGGACCCCGAGGTGCAGCAGACCATCGCCAAGGTGTGGGGTTCCCGCTACGGGGGTTACTTCGGCCCCGCCGTTCTCAATCCCGGGGAGATAATGCGCTCCCTGGCCCGGCTGGACATGATGGCCGACGTGGTCATCCCCGGGCATGACCCCGAGCTGGTGCGCATGAAGGTCCTCCCCGACGACTACGACCTGGAGTGAGAGAAGTATATGTGAGGATATGGGGTCGCATCTTCGATCTTCGGACACCTTCGATATTCGGACACCTTCGATATTCGGTGTTTTGGAGAGAGGGCCCGGCTGGGGCTGACGAGGCGATACGGCATGTGGCCGAAAGCGGAAACCAACCCAAGGCGAAGAAACAGGCCATGATTCCCCGATTGCTCGGCCGATTTCCACAATCGCAGTATCTCGGCAAGATCTTTGGCGGATCGAATCTTAAAATATGACCCAAATACCGCGGGATACGCCGTTTTAAGCCCCCTGGAGGCGTTCATTGCCGAACCACGGCCGAGGAATTGATCTTTTTCGGTTTCTCGGCCGAGGGCTTGCCGTTTTCAATTCATAGCCGGGGGTTTAAGATGTTATTGAAGAGTTTAAAAGGCGGCGAGCATCTTCGATGCGAAGTGAGAAGGAGTCCCCGTGAAACCCCGGAACGCGAAAAGCCTCAGCTGGTCTTCCCTTCTCGCCATCTCGTGCGCCTTTATGCTGGCGCTCATCGGGCCGGCGTTGTACGCCCCCGCTTGCGTGTCGGCGCCATCGGGCTTTTGGGCCGCAGGGGTTTCCGGCCTCCCCGCTCCTCTTGCCGGTGTATACGGGACGGAGCCCGATAAGTGTCCTCCAGCGGAGGGGGCCTTATCGTTCCAAGCCGCGATTTCCGGCACGGCCTCGGAAGGCGTGAGCGGTTCAAAGCCTCGAATCGCCGGCGTTTTCCCGGCCTTGCAAACCCCTTCCGCCCGGGCCTCGGGAGGGGAAGCCCCATACCTTCCCGGCCAGGTCCTGGTGAAGTTCCGGGAGGGCGCGCGGGTCGCGGAGGCAATGGAAACACTTTCCAGGCTGGGCATGAGGGTTCTCCGGGAGATAGGGGGGAGAGCGGAGGCGGGGAGAAAGGTCCGCCTCCTGGCTCTCGACCCCGGCCTTTCCGTAGAAGGCGCGCTGCCCCTGCTCCGCTCCCTTCCCTGGGTGGAGTACGCGGAGCCCAATTACCTGAGGCGCGCCCTCTACACCCCGGACGACCCTCTTTTCGGGCAGCAATGGGGTTTTCACAACACCGGGCAGGTGATAGGCGGGACGGCCGGAACCCCGGACGCGGACGTGGATGCCGTCGAGGCCTGGGACCTGGAGAGGGGCCTTGTCCACCGCCCGGTGGTGGCGGTGATCGATACCGGCCTGGACCTCGGGCACCCCGACCTGGATGGAAATTTATGGGTCAACGTGGACGAGGTCCCCGGAAACGGACTGGACGACGACGGCAACGGCTACGTGGACGATCGAAACGGCTACAATATGGCGGGCATCTCCCATCTCTACCAGAATAACTGGGCCTACCGCCTGGGAAACGATCAGGATCACCAGCTCTTCGCCCAGTCCATAACCGGGACGGGGGACTACCTGTCCGCGGTCGGGGTATCGGTTCGAAGGATCGGGGACCCCGCGCGGCCCTTCACCGTCTCGGTGAGAGACTCCCTCTCCGGTCCCGACCTCGCCTCCGCGGTGGTGCAGCCGTCCGAGGTATCGCCCTTCACGGGGACCCTCGTCGAGAAGACCCTTTCCGCCAGGGTACGCCTGGAGGCGGGGAGCACTTATTACCTGGTCTTTTCCACCACCCAGCTCGACTCCTCCAACTACTATCTCCTTTACATGAACTACAAGGACCCGGAGAATCCCGAGGAATGGCGCGACATCTACCGGGATGGGAGCGGCTGGAGGTACTTCAACTCCACGTCGCGGTGGGAGCGCGGCGACTTCGATTTCTGCTTCCGCACCAACTCCAACCCCATACCCCGGGACGACAACGGCCACGGGACACACTGCGCGGGAATAGCAGGCGCGGAAACGGGCAACGCCACCGGTGTCGCCGGGGCTTGTCCCGGCGCCCGGATCATGGTCCTCAAGGCCGCGGATTCGAGCGGCATGTTCGATTCCGCGGATTGGATTGAAGCCCTGCGCTATGCCGTGGACAACGGGGCGGAGGTGGTGAGCTTGAGCTTCGGGGGGACGGTTTATTCCTCGGCGGAGCAGGACGCCGTAAACTACGCCTGGAGCCGGGGCGCGGTGCTGTGCGCCGCGGCGGGAAACACCGGCGATTCCACCATAATCTACCCGGCGGGATACGAGCACGTCCTCGGGGTGGGGGCCACGGACAACCGTGACCAGGTGGCGGAATTTTCCACCTACAACTCGAGCGTGGACCTCTCCGCCCCCGGGGTCTACGTGATGTCCACCGTCCCAACTTACCCGGTGGCCTTCACCTCCTACGGCATACCCTTGGATTATGCCTACGGATTCGGTACTTCCATGGCCACTCCCATGGCCGCGGGGGCGGCCGCCCTTGTGCGCTCCAGGAATCCTTCCCTGGAGGCGGACCGGGTGGTCGACGCGCTGGAGACGGGCGCCGAGGACCGCGGCGACCCGGGGAGGGATGATTATTACGGTTGGGGGCGCCTCAACGCAAGACAGGCGCTGCAGGCGGCAGGCCTGCCCCCGGTCGTGGAGTCGGTGCTCCCGGGCTCCGGAAAGGTGGGGGCGGAAGTGGCGGTCATCGGCTCCGGTTTCGGCGATTCGCAGGGAGGGAGTTACGTCACCTTCGGGACGCAAAGGGTGGCGGAATACACCTCCTGGTCGGATGGGGAGATAAGGTGTATCGTCCCGCCCGTGTCTCCGGGAGAAACGCCGGTGAAGGTGACGACTTCGAGCGGGACTTCCGAGCCGCTGCCCTTCACCGTGCTTCCCTTCGAGGTTTTGGTCCGGGTGTCCGGGGAGGGGGGATCGGCCTCCCCGACGCGCCAGGAAGTCGCCTACGGCGGTACGGCGGTCTTGACCATCACGCCGTATCCCGGGTACCGCATCGCCTCCATCACGGACAACGGAAGGACGGTGGCCGTCACCGACCCCGCGGGTATGGAATACCGCATCGAGGAGGTGAGGGAGGACCACCTGGTGACTGTTACTTTCGCCGTCGCCGTGTACACCGTGACCTGGTACCTTGCCGAGGGGTGCACGGCGGCAGGTATGCAGACCTACATCCTTATCCAGAACCCCAACCCGGGAGCGGTAACCGTGGACCTCACCTTCATGACCGGGAACGGGCCGGTTCCGGGACCCCGGGGCTTCACCCTCCCCGCCAACTCCCGCGCCACCTTCCTGGCCAACGCCTACGTCCCGGGGGAGGCGGACCTCTCCACCCGGGTGACCTCGGAGGGAGGGGGCGTGGTCTGCGAACGGGCCATGTACGGCCCGGGGATGGCCTGGGCCCACGACTCGGTGGGGGTGACCTCCCCCTCCACGACCTGGTACCTTGCCGAGGGGTGCACGGCGGCAGGTATGCAGACCTACATCCTGGTCCAGAACCCCAACCCGGGAGCGGTAACCGTGGACCTCACCTTCATGACCGGGAACGGGCCGGTTCCGGGCCCCCGGGGCTTCACCCTCCCCGCCAACTCCCGCGCCACCTTCCTGGCCAACGCCTACGTCCCGGGGGAGGCGGACCTCTCCACCCGGGTGACCTCGGAGGGAGGGGGCGTGGTCTGCGAACGGGC
>JACIXB010000021.1 GCA_014360685.1 Actinomycetota bacterium
TGTCCCGCCAGGGGCACGGCTGGTTAGCCACGTCCGGATCGGATAACCGCTGAAAGCATCTAAGCGGGAAGCCGACCCCAAGATGAGTTCTCCCACCGGGAAACCGGGTAAGACCCCTCGTAGACCACGAGGTTGATAGGCCGGAAGTGGAAGCGCGGCAACGCGTGGAGCTGACCGGTACTAATAGGTCGAGGGCTTGGTTCCTATACCTCGGAGATCGCTGTGCAGTTTTGAAGGTGCGTGATCCGTCGGCCGTTTGGACCTTGAAAGAAGACAAGGTGTTCTCGGTGGCCATGGCGGAGGGGATCACCCGTTCCCATTCCGAACACGGAAGTTAAGCCCTCCAGCGCCGATGGTACTGCCCGGGGGACCGGGTGGGAGAGTAGGTCGCCGCCGGAACATTTTTCAAGGGGCCGGGGAACCGGCCCCTTTTTCTTGCGCCTCGTGGGGCTGTCGGCAGGACCGCGCCCCGCAAATTACCCCCCAGCGAACTCCCTGTCCACAGGAGTCGCGGTTCGTCGGCCTGCCACAAGGGCAGTGGGCTTCGTTGCGTAGGGTCTCAAGAGGAAGTCTTCGCTTTTCATGAGGGCTTCGGCTACCGGTTGCGCCAGCTCCCCCTGGCAGGGGAACAGCCCCGCCATCTTCCCGGTCCTCCCCGTCTGGTTTATGCAGGCTACCAGCGTCTTCATGCAAGATTTCCTCCTTGCGCGGGCGGCGCATCTACGCCCCCGGGGCCAGGGCAATGTTTGGCCGCGTCGTGGGGAGCCGGAGATGGCGGGACACGGTGCCTGTCCGTCCCCTGGCGGGATTCCCGCGGCGGACGGCCGCCCCTCCCTTCTCGTTGCCCGGCCGGATCAGATGGGTTTGCCCACCGTGTTGATGTTGGCCAGCTTGTAGAGGGGGCAGTATCCCGAGGCCGCCGAGGAAAGGAGCATACCGGCCTGGCAGGCGGCGATCACGCCCAGCTTGCCCTGCTTTCTCCAGGCCAGGAAAAGGAGGGATGCGGCCAGGGCGGCCCGACCCATGCGGTCCAGGATACCGACGTTGCGTTCCATGTGGCTCACCTCCCGAGGATGCCCTGCTCGTCCCGTCATGACGAGGTCCGTTAAGGATTATACAAGTAACGCATTCTCCTTATACAAGCGGTTGGCCTGTCCCTCGGCCCCTTCCTCACCCCCTCCTTACCCTCCTCTTGCCGCAAGGAAGATGCTCCCCTCGGGG
Source organism: Actinomycetota bacterium (assembly GCA_014360685.1). GTDB lineage: Bacteria > Actinomycetota > Geothermincolia > Geothermincolales > RBG-13-55-18 > Solincola_A. Next base: position 1,222 of record JACIXB010000021.1, read on the forward strand.
ATGAAGCGCCGTTCCGGAATGCGCTCCGGGAGACGGATAAGATGGAGCGAGGGCCCGCGTCTTTTAGGCGCGAGGACAGGCGGTGGCCGGGGCAGCCCCGGAGCTCTACGTTCCATGTCCCGTGGCCGGTCACGGCAGCAGCTCTGTTAAAATGTGAGAAGGAGCTCCCCGCCGGCCGGAAATGTGCACCGGAAGGGCGTCGGTTATGAAAGGCCCCTGCCTCCGCAGGAAGGGATATCCATCGAGTGCAGGTTCTTTCGGCGCCGTTGAAGCGGTATGGCCCGCCTCCCTGTTCCCCGGCGACGAGACCTCGGTCTTTTGGGTCCCACCGAGGGGACCGGAGGATGAGGCTCGTGGACTCCGGGGAGGGCGGAGGAAGGGGAAAGCGGTGAGGGGCATCCTTGTGCGAGGATCGAGGAGGAGAGGTCCTTGAAGGTGGCGCTTTTTCAGTTCGCGGTCAACGCGGTGGGAAAGATCCCGGCGGTGACCGAGAACCTGCTGAGGGTTTTTCTCCTAAACGCCCTGACTAAGGCCGCCGGGCTGGAAGTCCTGGACCTCTCCCCTCCAACCGGGGAAGGCGAGATAGTCTCCCTTGCCGGCCTGCCGGACCCGGAAGAGGTGCGAGAGGCGGTCGAGCGTGCGGGTGCGGATGCCGCCCTTTGGGGTGAGCTGAGATTCGGCCCCCCGGACGCTCCGCTCATAGAGGAGGTGGAGGTGCACTTGCTGGCCATGACCGCGGAAGCCGGCAACCCACCATCTCGTTTCACCTTCTCCTTCCGCGGCTTGCGCGGTGACGTGCGGTCGGCGCGGATAGGGGTGGAGGTGGCGGCCCTGGAGGACCTGGTGGAAGACATGCTCGTGGCCGCTGCCGGGCCCCTGGGGCTGGACCAGGCCGGCCTACGATTGAGCCGTATCGGCGAGGGGCTCTCCCTTTCCGATCGAGCCATGGTCTATTTCGTCTATGCCCTGCGCCTCCTCGCCGACCCGGAGGCCAAGCTCAAGCTCTACCGCAAGGCAATATCCGCCGACCCCTTTTTCGCCCAGGCCTACTTAAACGCCGGACAGCTCCTTTTGGGCCTCCAAAGATACGGAGAGGCCATGCGGCTCCTGCTCCAGGCGGAGTCCCGCCTCAAGGGATCGGAGGTGGAACCGGACCTCCTCAACCTCCTGGGGGTATCCGCAGTGAACTTGGGCATGTGGGAGGAAGCGGTGAGGGTCTGGAAGCGTTCCCTCGGATTGCGCCCCCGGAGCGTGGAGGTGTTGTGCAACCTCGCCCAGGCGCTGGCCATGAGGGGCTTGAGCCGCGAAGCGGAAGAGTATTACCGCCGGGCCATGGAAATCGACCCCCAATCCCCCCTCCCCTGGTTCTCGTTGGGCAAACTGCTGGTCAGGGAGGGGGATTTCCAGGAGGCGGAAAAGGCGGTGCGACGGTATATCGAGTTGTGTCCCGGGGATCCCTGGGCCTATTACCTCCTGGGGACCTGCCAGCAGGAGCTGGGGAACCGGGAGGAGGCTCGCTTTTCCCTGGCCAAGGCCGTTCAGCTGGACCCGAAGGGGCGGGCGGGGGAGCTGGCCCGCCGCAGGCTTGAGGAATGACCTTTGAAGGGGTCGGATCCTCTTCGTCTGTCCGCGGGGAGGGGGGGCGGCGGGCGCGGCACCGGGCCGCCTTGCCCCCCAGGCACATGTAAAGAGATGATGACTTGATGTTCGCCCACCGACCCCGCATTGCCCTCGCCTAGCCCTGAACGCGGTGACCCGCATGGCGCTTAGCGGCGGATAAGCGGGCGAAGGATACCGCTTCGGCGGGGGATGATTATACGGAATAGCGTCGGCCCTCAGTTTCCCTTGTAACTCGGTTTGCGGTTCTCGAGAGCCGCCTTTACCGCCTCCTTGTGGTCCTCGGAGACCAGGCACAGGGTCTGGGCTATGGCCTCGAACTCCAGGGCCGTCTCCGGGTCGGAGTCCCAGCAGCGGTTGATGACCTGCTTGGCCATGGCGATGCCCAGTATGGGTCCGGAGGCCAGCTCCGCGGCCAACTTCTTGGCCTCCGGGAGCACCTGGCCCGTGGGCAGGACATGTTCCACCATCCCCAGGCGGTGGGCTTCCGCGGCATCGATGGTCTTACCGGTGAAGATGATCTCCTTGGCGTGTCCCAGGCCCACCAGCCTGGCCAGGCGCTTGCATGCTCCCAGGTCGGGTATGATACCGAACTTTATCTCCATGAGGTTGAATCGCGCCTCATCGGAGGCTATGCGGATGTCGCAGGCCAGCATGAGCTCCATGGCCCCCCCGAAGGCCAGCCCGTTCACGGCGGCGATCACCGGCTTGTCCATCATCTCGTAGGCCAGGAAAGTACCTTGCACCCCCTTTAAGAAGGCGTGAATCTGCAGGGCGGTAAGCCGGCCCAGCCCGGCGAAGCTCCCCAGGTCCAATCCGCTGGAGAAGGACTTGCCGGCTCCGGTGAGGACCACGGCCCGCACATCGGGGTCCTCCTGGAGCTGCCTGGCCGCGGTCCCCAGCTCCAGGAACATGGTGTGGTTCATGGCGTTGTGGACCTCCGGGCGGTTGAGGGTGAGTACCGCCACGCCGTCCTCCTTTTCCAGGCGCAAGGTCTCGTAATCCATGTCTTCCTCCTCCCCGATCGCTCGACGTTACTCACGGCGATTGTATTACGGAGCCGCCTCTTTTCTCCACCATCCCGGGGTAAGCGGCGGAGAGCGGCGCCCCTGCGTTACCGCCGTCCTGTTATAATGGGCCCTGGAGGTGAGTGTCTTGCCGGTCTACGAGTACAGGTGTGATTCCTGCGGACATTCCTTCGATCTCATCCAGCCCATGGACGCCGAGAGGACCGCGGATTGCGAGCAGTGCGGCGCCCCGGCCAGGCGGGTGTTCAGCCCGCGCATAGCCATCCGCTACGAGGGCTGGGGATTCAACGCCACGGACAAGCTCCTTCCCGAGAGCAGCCGGGTGAAGCGGGATTTCAAGCAGCTCCGGGAGAAGGCGGAGCAGATCATGGACGAGGACTTCACCCCCTGAACTGGACGGCAGCCGGTGCGGTCGACCCGTACCTTGGCCCAAGAGCCGCACCCGGCGCGAGAAAAAAGTGCCCTTCCGACGTCACCTTTCTCGGGGACCCCCGGATCCGATAGGGGAAATCCCTCCCGGAGGGAGGGTCGTCAGATCCATCCCATGAGGATGCGCAGGATGTTCAGCTTACGGAAACGGGACCCCGTGAGCGGCCACATGAGTTCCTCCTTGGGAAGGTGTAGGCGTTGGCGAAGGCGCCTGCACTCCTCGCTCAGCTTCTCCAGTTCCCTGTGTCGCATCCCGGCATCGGGCAGGTCCAGGATGTCGTCGACCAGTTTCAGAAGGGAGATCGTGTCCCGTAGCCGTCGCTCGTTGAGGGCTGCCCGCTTGGGGGACAGGAGGCCGCTCTTGAACTTCAGGGCGTTGAGTTCCAGGAGGGCTTCGTAGGTCACGTCCACGATGTCCTGGCGGCTCATCCATCGCGTCTCGTAACCCAGCATGTCCCTCCAGTGGGGAGAGAGCGCCGCCTGGGCGTAATCCTCGAGGGTACGGTGTATGAGGCGTATGCCGTACTTATCCGGCCGGCGGAAGAAGGGACACCCGGGGTCGATGAAGGGGGCCAGGGGACCTATGAAGGGGTTGAGGCGTGGGCCGAAATTGCGCAGCAGGTAAGCGCAGTAGTGCACCGTTTCCAGCACCGAATCCCTGGTCTGTCCCGGGAGCCCGATCATGAAGAAGACGTCGAGCTTCTTGCAACCCGCCTCCAGGGCCCACCCGATGTTCCTCTCCAACTCCTCGTTGTCGTAATCCTTCCCCAGGAGCTCGCGGATCTCGGGGTCGTGCGAGTCCGGCGATATCTGGAGGTCGAAGTTGTCGAAGCTGGAGCCCAACCGGTCGAAGAACTCCCGGGGGGCTGGGGAGAAGAGCTCAAAGACCAGGTGGTTCTTGGGGTCCGCCTGGCTCATGAGCTCGATGGTGTTCATGGCGTAATCCCTCCCCCCTTGCTGGAGGTCTCCCACCAGGAAGATGGGCGCCGTGGTGAACTTCGATATCAGGCTCACGTCGTAAGCTATCCTCTCCGGGGGGCGGAAGGCGGGTTGCCGGCGTCCGCATAACTCCAGCAAGGCGCTGCTCGAACCTCCGCAGAACCCGCAATCCCGGGTGCATCCCCGGCAGGTGAGGACCATGGTGATGGGGTAGCTCCACCAGTTCCAGAAGGCCCGCGGGCTTTTCCAATCCCGGTACTTGAAGGCGGAGCGTATGGCGTAGCGGTAGTTGTCCCCCAGGTATTCCAGGCCGGCCGGGACGTAAGAGAGGGGGTTTTCCCTGATCGACCCGTCACCTTCCCTGTAGGTCAGGTTGGGCACCTCCTCCGGGGAGGCCGTCCCGCGCAGGACTTCCATGGTCTTGAGTAGGGGCTCCTCGGTGGAATCGCCACGGATGACGTAATCGATCTGGGGGTATTCAAGGAGTTCCCGGTGGAAAAAGGTGGCCGAGTATCCACCCAGGATTATGGGGATATCCGGATGTATCTCCTTTAGGATGCGGGAGACCTCGAGGACCCCTTGGGCGTGGGTCAGCCAGTGGAAATCCAGGCCGAAGGCCCTGGGGCGGAGTTTGGAGAGGAAGGAGGGGGCGTCGAAACCCTCATCTTCCAGCATGCGCTGCGCCAGGTTGACGATGCGGGTGTTGATGCCGTTGCGTTCCAGGTATTCGCCGAGGAAGGTGAAACCTATGGGGTAAAGCTCGAAGACCGGCGTGCTCGGGACCAGGTCGCTTATGGGGCTGGGCACCGCGGTGATCTTCCGGAAGTCATAGACGCTGGGCGGGTGCAGGAGGACCAGCTCCGGCTTGGCGAAAATCATGGTTCACTCCCGGTCCTGGGCTGACGCCGCCGGCGGGAGGGCTTTATCGCATGGTGCCTCCACCCGGAGTAAGGATGGCGGTTCTCCCCGGGATGCCCCCCCGTCGGTTCCGCTGCCGGCTCATAACTTTCCTTCCGCCGTCCGCCGGGCCCGGACCCCCGGTGGTTCCGAGCCCCAACGGCATAAGGTAAGGATATCCGCAAGGAACTGCCGGAACAACCCCGCACGCGACGGGCCTCGAAGCGCGCCCAAGGGAAGGGAGGCAGGCGGAGGCGAACGGTCGCGTCGCCGGTCGGGTGGGCGAGGGGGTGGAAAACGTAAGGAGGAGGCGCTTGAGGGGGCAGATACCATGGATACCGGAAAGATATGCGGGGTTTCGGGACTCATGGGCGGTGGCTCGCGGGTTACTCGTGCCGCGCCCCTACGGCACAACCTGTTTTACGCGCGCGCTCAGGCCAGGAGGCGGCGCATGAACTCCGCGCGGTCCCGCTTGAATTCCACCAGCCGGTCCTCGAGCTCTTCCACGATCCCGTCCAGGGCGATGCAGAAGGCTATCTGGCCCTTGCGCAGGGTGTCCAGCACTTGCTGCGGGCGGTCACAGATCTCGAAGATGGTGGAACCGTCGGTTATCAGCTTGCATTCCGCAAGGGGGCGTGAACCCCCCTCCCTGCGGCGCAGGAATTCGAGGGTCCTGCGTATTTTCTGAAGGCTGATTCCCCGATTGAGCATACCCACCACGGTTCGCAGCTCCACCAGGTTGCGGAAATCGTAACCCTCTCGACCCTCGTGCCTCTCCGGCGGAAAGGCCGGTTCGATGAGGCCGGTGTCCCGCCAGTAGCGAAGCTGGCGCAGCGAGCAACCGGAGATGCAGGCCGCTTGTTCGGCGCTGAAGATCATGTCGCCCTCCAGAGTGGTCGTAAGCCGTGGACGCGCAGGAGCGAAATGAGCTGCGTTCGGTAAGACCTATTTTTAATACAAGCTAGGCCGCGGTTCAATACCCATTTCCCCGCCGGGTCGAAGGTCTTCACCGATCTCCCCGGTCCCCTCCAAGCCTCGAATGCGGAGAATCCGGTGGCGGAAGCCGGAAAAGGGAAGTTTTCTCCATCGGACCCCGGGATTTCCGCGGGTGTGGAAAGGTCCCCGGTCGCCTTTTCCCGGCGACGTGGATCGGGGAACAAAGGGTAGATGCGCGGCGGCGCCGAATATGCCTCTTGGAGGTCCCGTGGAGAGGGGAACGGGCGGCGCCGCCAGGGAGGGGGTGACGGGTATGGATCGCGTATACAGGGCAGGCACGGTTCAGTATAATGTTCCAAATAAGCCTACCCGGGCGGAGGATTATTTTCCAGAAAATGGGAGATCGCAAGTGTCGGAGATAAGGCCCTTCAGGGGTACCCTGTACAATCCCCTGGTGGTGGAGGACTTTTCCCGCGTGGTGGCGCCCCCCTACGACGTCATAGACGAACGGCGCCGTGACCAGCTGCTGGCACGTTCTCCCTACAACGTGGTGCGCCTCATCCTCCAGGCGGAACCCGGCGAGTCTCGCTTCTGGGACCGTTCCGCCGCCCTGTTCCGGGCCTGGAAGATGGGGGAGGTCCTGGTTCCCGACGTCCGACCCGGTTTTTACATCCACCGCCAGACCTTCTCCTCGCCCCTGGGGGGAACCCTTTCCCGCACCGGCTTGATAGCCGCCCTGCGTTGCCGGCCCACGGGGACCTCCGTGCTTCCCCACGAGAGGACCTTCCCCAACGTCCGCCTGGAAAGGTTGCACCTTCTCCGTGCCTGCCGGGCCAACTTCAGCCAGGTGTTCACCATCTTCCGGGATCCCGGGGAGGAGGTGCTCTCCCTGCTCGAGGAGGCCGTGGCGGATACTCCCCTCCTCGAATTCCGGGACCAGGAGGGGGTCGAGCACCGGTTGTGGAGGCTGGATTCCCGGGAGGGGATGCAAGCCCTCGCCCGTGCCGTGTCCGACCGCCTGCTGATCATCGCCGACGGCCACCACCGCTACGAGACGGCTCTGGCTTACAGCCGGGAATGCGGTGCCGACGCCCATCCCGAGGAGGCCGCGGGTTACGTATCGGTAGCCATGGTCAGGACGGAGGACCCCGGTTTGCTCGTCCTTCCCGTGCACCGCGTCCTGGATACACCCCTACCGGGAATGCGGGAGATGGAGGAGAGGCTGGCTCCCTACTTCGAGGCCTTCCGCTTGTCCGGGGATGCGGGACGGAGAGGGGGCCCGTTGGCGGAAGCCGTCCGGGAGATGGACAGGCCGGCCTTCGTCCTGGCCACCAGGGAGGGCTTGGCTCGATTCATCCTGCGGCCGGGCGTGGAGCCCCACAAGGTGATCCCGGGCCCGGAGAGCCGCCATTGGAAGGAGCTGGACATCTCCGTGCTGCACGCGCTGGCCCTGGAGAAATGCCTGGGGTTGGATACGGTCAAGCTGGCCGAGGAAGGGAAACTCCGCTACACGCCCTGGGAGAGCCAGGCCCTGGACGCGGTGGCCGGGGGCGAGGCCGAGGCCGCTATCCTGGTCAGGCCCACCCGCGTGGAGGACATCTGGCGGATAGCCGAGGGCGGGGAGAGGATGCCGCACAAGAGTTCCTACTTCCACCCCAAGCTTCCAAGCGGCCTGGTCATCTACGACCACCAGACGGCTTTTAGTTGATATCCATCCTCTTGCCGGGCTGCCGACCGGTGCGGGGGCTTGAATTTCAAAGATATTAACCTATACTTAATATATGCCCGGGAAGAAGAAAGTCTCACGTCCAAGCAAGGGGACCGGAAGCGGCAAGGCTCCCGATACCCGCAATCTCCTTAAAATATCTCAGGTGGCCAAGGCCACCGGCGTTTCCACTTCGGCCATCAATTATTACGTGCGCATGGGCCTCCTTCCTCCCCCGTTGAAGACCCACCGCAACATGGCCTATTACCATCCCTCCTACGTCCAGATGATCAATTACATCAAGAGGCTTCAACTCCAGAAACACCTGCCCCTGGAGAGGATCAAGGAGATCATGGCCGCCAAGGTGGAGATATGGAGGGAGATGGACCGGGGCCTGGAGGCGGCTGCTGGGCAGGAAGAGGGCGCCCCGGATTCGGCGAGGAAAATAGGGGTCAGGGAGAAGATCATGGAAGCGGGGGTGAGGCTTTTCTCCCGCAAGGGATATCACTTCACCACCGAAAGGGACATCGTGTCCGCCGCCGGCGTGTCCATGGGGGATTTCTACGAGCTCTACTCCGGCAAGGAGGACCTTCTCTTGGACCTGGCCGAGGAGGGGGTCCGCGTGTTCCGGTCCCGGGTGGCCAAGGAGATAGCCTCCGTGGACGATATGCTGGAGAGGATCAAGATCGCCATCCCGGTGGCCTTCAAGCTCATCGTGGAAAACCGGGAGATATACAACCTTTACCTGGAAGGGGCGGTGACCGGAGACCTCTCCTTTGACCGCAAGCTCTCCCAGATGACCATGACCATCGCGGAGGACCTGCGGGCCACCATAGCCCGGGGGGTACGGGACGGTACCATACGCAAGGTCAACCCGGCCATAGCCGCCAGCGCCATCATGGGCCAGCTGGTCCGCCTTGCCAACTACTGGATGGAGGATCCCCTCAAGCGCGATATCGACGAGATCACCCGGGAATCCATAGAGTTCGTCACCCGCGCCCTGAAGCCCGATTGAGCGCCTCCATGAGAGCGTAACGGAGGTCCGGCCTCCTGCCCTCCCGGGATGTCGAGCCTGAAGGGCAGACTTTATTATTTCCTCGGTGGCCGGTTCCACGATCGTCTGTCCGGAGGCGCGGCCTCCGCGGATGGCGGGGCGGTAGGCGAAGGGATAGCGCTGGGATAATCCGATTCCCGGCCCGCGTACGGAAGAGGGACCCCGGGCCGACTCCGGGTGCGCCGGCCGAAGCCCTTTTCAACGGCTTTCCTTCCGCTGACCCGTGCCCGTGGACATGGCCGCCCGCCGTCTCATGCGTGGATTATGGTAAGAGTCGCCCGCGCAAGCAAGCGCCGCGAGGCACGCTTCAGGGTAGAACCCGGCGGGATGGGCGCATAATAACCGGCCTCCAACGGACTTTGCGGGCTTTTCGCCCCCTGGGCGGGCACCCCGCGCAGGGTTGCAAGGCATTTCCGGCTGCATGGCGGCCTTGCGCGTTTTCCATGCCGTGAAGGGTAATATTTAAGTGGTCCGGTTCGGAGCGGGACCGCGCCTGCGCAGGGCCGGGCTTCCGGCCGGGCGGGACGAGGTTGGGTTCCCGGAGGATGGATAAATGAAAAAGGGGAAGGGATGCGAGGGGAAGGCTCCCGGCATGCGGGTACGCGGGCATCCGGTACTCGGCGAACCTCCTGGCGGCAGGGAAATAACCGTCTTCCTGGACGGAAAACCTCTGCCCGCGCGGGAAGGCGAGCCGCTGGCCGCCGCCCTCTTCGCCTCGGGTATCCGCGTGGCCCATTACGCCGCAGAGGGGAGAGAGCCCCGGGGGCCCTTCTGCATGATCGGAAGGTGCACGGAGTGCCGCATGGTATTGGAGGGTAAAGGGATGGTCCTGACCTGTCTGACCCCGGCCGAGGAGGGGATGCGCCTGCACACCCCGGGAAGAAGGGGGAAGCCATGAAACTTCGCCGGGAGAGCCATCCCCTGGTGGTGGTAGGGGCCGGCCCGGCCGGTCTCTGCGCGGCCTTGGAGGCGGCGGAAGCCGGTCTGCCACCCCTGGTCCTGGACGAGGGTTCCAGGGGGGGAGGACAGTTGGTCAAGCAGATTCACCGCTTCTTCGGCTCCCGGGAACATGGGGCGGGTAAGAGAGGATTCCAGATCGCCGAGGAATTGGTGTCCGGCTGCCTGGGAAAAGGGGTGGAGATACGCCTGGGACACAAGGTACTGGGCTTTTTCCCGGACGGCCGTCTCCTGGTGGACGGGGATGAAGGCGTCTTCGTGCTCCAGCCGGGCGCCACCATCCTGGCCACGGGGGCGGTGGAGAAGAGTTTTCCCTTCCCGGGTTGGACCCTTCCGGGAGTCATGGGCGCCGGGGCGGCCCAGACCCTGGTGAACCAGCACCGCGTTATGCCGGGGAAAAGGGCCCTTATGGTGGGGGCCGGAAACGTGGGGCTTATCGTGGCTTACCAGTTGTTGCAGGCGGGCGTGGAGGTGGCGGGGGTTATCGAGGTGAACCGTGCCGTGGGCGGTTACGCGGTGCACGCCGGACGCCTGCGCCGCGAGGGCGTACCCATCCTTCTGCGCCATCGACTGAGGGCTGCGGAGGGGAAAAAGGAAGTGGAGTCGGTACTGGTGGAGGACATGGAGAGGGGGACATGGAAACGTTTCTCCGTGGATACCCTCTGCCTGGCCGTGGGAATGGCTCCCCAGGCGGAGCTGGCCGCCATGCGGGGATGCCGCTTGGTATACCTATCGGAGCTGGGTGGGTTCCTCCCCTGGCACGACCGGGCGATGCGCACGGATCGTCCGGGGGTTTACGTGGCCGGCGATCTGGCGGGCGTGGAGGAAGCCTCGGTGGCCATGGACGAGGGACGCCTGGCGGGGCTGGCGGCGGCCCTGGACGCCGGGGTCCTGGATCCCGGCGAGGCGGCGGAGAGGATGGAGGAAGTGATGGACAGGCTGGAGCTCCTGCGCGGCGGGCCGTTCGGGGAGCCCAGGCGTAAGGCCAAGGAACGGCTATGCTCCATGACCGGCTTGGTGACGGGCGGCGCCGGGCGGAAGGCGGGTATTCGTGGGCGCACAGGCAGGAGATAGGGGGCAGGGTATGGGTTCCGAGGTTACGGACGAGACAAACGGCTGGCAGGAGGCCTGGGAGGCCGCGGAGAACGGTGCCGTAGCCGTGATGGATTGTCACGAGGAGATCCCCTGCAATCCCTGCCAGGAGGCCTGCCCCAACGGCGCCATAAGGGTGGAGCCGCACGTCTGCGCCCTACCCCGCCTGGACCCGGGGGCTTGCAACGGCTGCGGCAGGTGCGTGGCCCTTTGTCCCGGGATGGCCGTGTTCCTCCTGGACCGCAGGGAGAGGAACGGGTTTGCGCGTGTCACCGTGCCTTACGAGATGGGAGGGAAGCCGGTGGAGGGAGACGTGGTACAGGTGGTGGACGGAGAAGGAAAAGCGCTTACCGAGGGGAAGATACTTAAGGTAAGGGCATGGGGAGGAGAGGCGCCCACCCTCCTTTTAACCGTCAGAGTGCCGGAGGAGGTGGCCCTAAAGGTGAGGGGAGTGCGCTACCGACTTATTGAACTGGACGAGGGACTGGAGGTTGAAAATGCGCCGCCTCTTTTGGATTATCCGATATGCCGCTGTGAAGATGTCTCCCTGCAAAATGTGCGGGAAACCCTGCGCAGCGGAGTACGCTCCCTCCTCACCTTGAGGAGGGCCACGCGCGTGGGCCTGGGTTACTGCCAGGGGCTGTTCTGCCAGTCCTCCCTGAGGGAGGAGCTGGCGGCGGCCGCGGGAAGAGAGGCATGGAAAATGGGCTCCTTCAGGGTTCGTCCGCCGGTCCGCCCGGTGAAACTAGGTCGTTTGGGGGGAGAAAATGCCTGAGGTAATGAGCTCGGAAGTGGTGGTCATAGGGGGCGGAGTGATCGGCGCCGCCATAGCCTATTACCTCTGCCGGGAGGGTGCGGAGGTGATGATCGTCGAGGAGGATGACCTGGCCTCGGGTGCTTCCGGAGCCTGTGACGGCTTCGTCTCCCTGCAGACCAAGGCGCCTGGCCCCCACCTCCGCCTGGCCATGGAGAGCGCGCAGCTCTTCCCCGAGCTGGCCGAGGACCTGGACGTGGACATCGAATATCGCCGGTGCGGCGGTCTGCTCCTGGCCACCAGCCAGGAACAGATGAAAGAGCTGCGCGGCAGGGCCAAGGCCTTGAAGGCGGAAGGGCTGGAGGTGGAGATCCTCGCCGCCGGCGATGTGAAGGATTTCCTTCCCGAGGTGGGCAAGGAAGTCAAGGGAGGGTCTTACTGCCCCCTGGATGCCCGGGTGAACCCGATTTCCCTCACCCTGGGACTGGCCAAGAAGGCGCAGGAGATGGGCGCCACCATACTACGCGGTTGCAAGGTGGAGAACATCGTGGTCACCAACAACCGGGTTCGAGAGGTTCACACCACGGCGGGGAGCATCCATTCCCGCCGGGTGGTTTGCGCCGCCGGAGTGGGCTCCAACCAGATCGGGAAGATGATCATCGTCGACGTGCCTGTGCTTCCCCAGAGGGGCCAGATACTGGTGACCGAGTCCCGCGAGCCGGTACTCAAAACGTTGGTCGCCGGGGCCGAATACCTGGGAACCAAGGCTAATATCCAGGCTCTCATGCCCGCGGATGCGGAGTCCGCCAAGCTGGGATTGGGTTTCACCGCTGAGCAGACCGCGTCCGGAAACCTGCTCCTGGGAAGCACCCGCGAGTTCGTGGGTTTCGACAACCAGACCACCCCCGAGGCCATGAACGCCATCGCCCGCAACGCCCTGCGGTACCTCCCCTGGGTGGAGGACATGGACGTCATACGCAGCTTCGCCGGGTTGCGGCCCTGCTCTCCCGACGGCCTGCCCATCCTGGGAACCATCAAGGGTATTCGTGGCTTCTACCTGGCCACCGGGCATTCGGGAGACGGGATATGCCTGGCGCCCGTCACCGGGGTGACCATAAGTGAACTGGTCCTGGACGGGGAGACCAGCCTGGATATAGCGCCCTTTTCCCTCTACCGCTTCAAGTAGGTCGCGGGGTTGCTCAGTGGAGCCCTGTCCCGGCCTTACCTTTGAAGGTCGGGATGCGGGCCATGACCGCAGGGAGCCGTGCAGGCGGGGACCCGGCCGGAGGAGGTGCTCCGCACCTGGATCGGCAATCCATGCGACCCCGACGATCCATACCGCCCGGCAATGGGTTAATATAGACTAATGAAGTCCAGGGGAAGGGGTCCTTCTCCCGGTGCACGAGGAAGGAAAAGAAGCGGCCCATGAAGATACTTTTCGTCTACCCGGATTACAAGGTGAACGTGGATCCGCTCACCGGCCGCATGCTGGGCGTGGAGGAAGGGGGATGGTACATGGAAGGGCTGGCCAGCCTCTCCGCCGTGCTCAAGGGTAATGGCCACCAGGTGTCCCTCTATCACCTCACCCGCCCGGTGCCCAGGGAGGAGTTCCAGGCCCGGCTGCGCCGGGAAGGCCCGGACCTCCTGGGCTTCGTGACCATGACCCGCGAATACCCTCAGGTCAGGGAGTACGTTCTGTGGGCCAAGGACACGCTGGACGTACCGGTCATCTGCGGGAGTTACCACCCCACCACCCTTCCCGAGGAGGTCATCTCCACGGAAGGGGTGGACATGATATGCCGCGGAGAGGGGGAGGCCGCCCTCCTGGAGCTGGTTCAGAGGATGGACGCCGGGGAGGATTACCGGGACGTGGAGAGCATCTGGGTCAAGGAGCAGGGCGTCGTCCATCGCAACCCGGTACGTCCCCTCGTGGAGGATATCGACCAGCTCCCTTTGCCCGATTTCGCCCTCTTCGACCCCCACCGGCTCCTATCCACCCGCATCCATACCGGGGTGGTCATCCTCTCCCGCGGCTGCCCTTACAGCTGCACCTACTGCTCCAACAAGAAGATGCGGGACATATATCCCAACAAGAACCGCTATTCCCGCTTCCACAGCCCGGAGTACAGCATCGAGTACCTGAAGAAGCTGCTGGCCTCCTACCCGGACATCCGTTATCTCAATTTCCGCGACGACATCCTCCCCTGGAAAGGAGGGTGGCTGCAGAGGTTCACCGAGCTCTACCGCAAGGAGATAGGTCTGCCCTTCATATGCAATTACCGGGCCAACCTGGTGACCCCGGAGGTGGTGCGCCTCCTCCGCGAGGCGGGGTGCTACCAGATGTTCTTCGGGGTGGAAAGCGGCAACGACTTCATCCGCAACCAGGTCCTCAACCGCCACATGTCGCGGGAGAAGATCGTGGAGGCCTTCCGGGCCTGCCGGGAGGCGGGGATCAAGACGGTGGCCTACAACATGGTGGGCCTTCCCTTCGAGGACAAGTCCAGGGTACTGGACACCATAAAGCTGAACGCGGAGATCAAGGCGGACCATTCCCTGAGCCCCATTTATTATCCCTATCCGGATACCGTGCTCTTCGAGATCGCCGTGGAGAAGGGATGGGTCCCCCCGGTTTACGATTACCGCGAGGACCGCTACGTGGACCAGCCCACCCTTCCCCGGGACGAACTCTATTTCGCCCGCTATTATTTCCGCCCCTTCGTGCGTATCTACCGGTTACTGGGCGGACTTCCGGCACCCCTGGGGAGGGTACTGGAGAAGGGGGTGGACAGGGTTTTCTTGAGCCCCCGCCTTCCCCACGGGATGCTGGTTTCCCTGGCGCGTCTTTCCGAGAGGTTATGGAACGGCCTCAAGGACGGCCTCAGGAGGACTTCCCCCCGCCTTTACCTGTGGGTACGGGATCGCCTGAGGGGGGTTTCCGAGTCCCGGGAAGTTTGAGGGAGGCCGTCTTCCGAGGGCTGGTCGCCGTCGTTGGGGTGGGCGGCGGGAAACAGGTAGGATGAGCCTTGCCGGCCTGGAGGCGCAGATGGCGGAATGCGTGAGCTGCGGTAAGCCCGTCGAGGCGGGAAAACTGTTCTGCGACCAGTGTTACGCCCGCATGAAGGGCAGGAGGGGGCCGCTGCGCGAGGCCGGGAGCCACAAGGAGAAGGCCGGGGAGCCGGTGGAGCGGGCGCGCGCGAGGGAGGAGCAGACCCGGATCGCCGGGTTCCCCGCGGGCGAGCGGAAAGCGCGGGAAGCCCTCACTCCGGCCAGCGAGAAGAAGGTGGTGATCCTGCGTCCGGAGAGGGAAAAGCCTCCCGCCAGGGAGCGCAAGAGCCGGTTCACCATCACCATAACCTTCAGCGAGAGGACCTACCGCGTGTTGAGCAGGCTGAAGTTCCGCAGGGAAAACAAGGAGGGAAAGGCCGGCAAGGCGGAGGTGACAAGACCTTCCAGGAGGCACAAGGGTCCTCACGGAAGGCCCGCCCTCAAGGCGCTGCAGGGAGCTGAAGAGGCTTCCCGGGGCCCCTCGGGAAAGGGAAGCGGGTTCCTCGCCTGGGCGGCCTTCCGGTCACGGAAACTGGACGGGAGAGACCTGGCCTCCCTGGGGATGGCCGTCCTTTCCGCGGCCTCCATCCTGGGCCTCACATTCACACCCTGGGTGCGCATGACCTGGGTGACCCCGGGCGGGGACGTGGCCGGGGAAACGCTCATACGGGGAAGCGACCTGGGAGTCTTGACCTATGTATCGCTGGCCGTGGTGTTGGCGGCGGCGGCCTACATACCCGTTTCCCTTTGGCTCAGGGACCGTTTCGGTTACCTGGATTTCGGGCTGGTCCTGCTGGCGGCGGGACTCGTCTTCGTCATCCTTTTCTATGCCACCATCTCCTCCAACCAGAGGATGGTGGACATCGCCTTCCGCCTGGCCGGCGCGGGCGGCGTTGCGCCGGCGGAGAATCTGGAAAGGCATACCTCTTGGACGGCTTACCTGGTATCATTCATGGGCGTCGTCCTGGCCTTTTCCGGGCTGGCGAGGCTTTCGGAGCGCAGGGAAACACGGGAGGAGCGAAAGGTAGAGGGAAAAAGTGAGCGCGTGCGGAGAGGATAACGCCTATCACCTGTTGCAGGAGGCCCGCAGGTTGTTGGGGAGCAGTCAGCCCGGAAAGGCGGCCTCGCTTTTGGAGAGGGCCAAGGCGCTGGAACCGAGGCGCGGCTCCATCCTGGAGGCCCTGGGGACGGCCTACTACAACAGCGGGCGTCCGGACAGGGCCCTCCGGGAGTTCGAAGAAGCCCTGGAGGTCGACCCCACCAACCATTTCGCCAGGTACGGACTGGGGAGGTGCCTGTACCGCGCCGGCGAGCTACACATGGCCATAGGGCAGATGAAGCTGGCGGCGGTGATGGCCCCGGGCGTTGAGCTCTACCGGGAGACCCTGCGCCGTTTCCAGCGCGAGCTGGAGAGAAAGGGCGAGGCCCAGGCATGAGTGAGCGGCGGGACCTGCCCTCCATCCTGCAACGCTACCGGGCCTTCCTGGTGGACATGGACGGGGTGGTCTATCTCGACCGTGAGCCGGTGGAGGGAGCGTCGGAGTTCGTGGCCGCCGTACGGCGGGAGAACAAGAAGCTCCTTTTTCTCACCAACAATTCCAAGTTCACTCGGGCCCAGTACCGGGAGAAACTGGAAGGCGTGGGCATCCGGGCCTCGGAGGAGGAGATCCTCACCTCGGCCGCGGCCACCGCGGATTTCCTGCGGGAAAACTACGACCTGGAGGGGATGACCGCCTTCGTCATCGGCGGGATGGGACTGGCGGAAGAGGTCGCCGCCACGGGGCTTCGCCTCCTGGAGGGCGAGGAGGCGAGGGAAGCCCGCTTCGTGATCGTGGGCTGGGACACCGAGCTGACCTACGACAAGCTCCGCCTGGCCTGCCTCGCCCTTTACCGTGGCGCGGTCTTCATCGGCACCAATCCCGACGCTACCTTCCCCTCCCCGGAGGGACTCTGGCCGGGAGCGGGAGCCATCATCGCCGCTTTGGAGAGGGCGGCGGGAAGGGAAGCGCTGGTGGTGGGAAAGCCGAACCTGTACATGATGCAGATAGCCCTGCAACGGGTGGGGGGAACGGCGGACCGCACGCTGGTGATCGGGGACCGCCTGGACACGGACGTCCTGGGTGGATGGAGGGCGGGTATGGATACCTGCCTGGTTCTCACCGGGGTCACCAGGCGGGAGGACCTGGAAGGACGGCATCCCCAGCCCGACCTGGTGGTGGAGAACCTGAGGGAGCTGCTGTGAACCGGGCACGAGCGAGGGAATGGACCAGGGAATTCCACCGGCGGCTCCTCCCGCGGGCCCCCGACGGCTACCAGGCCTACAACCGCCTCCTGGAGGAGTTATGCCCCCGGGGAGGGAAGGTGGTGGACCTTGGTTGCGGCGAGGAGGACTACCTCTCCTTCCTCCTTGACCGGGCCGAGGTGGTGGGAGTGGACCGCAGGGCGGGTAGCGGTTCATATCACGCCTACCTTAAAGCCGACCTCGAGGACGGGCTTCCGCTAGAACCGGGGTCCGTGGACCTGGCGGCCTGCAAGTTCCTCCTGGAACACCTGGGGCATCCGGGAAGGTTGCTGCGCGCGGTGCACGAGGCCCTGCGGCCGGGCGGGTGCCTGGTGGTCATGACCCCCAACGTGCTCTACTACCCCTACGCGTTGAACCTGCTGCTTTCCCGCCTCCTTCCCCAGCCGCTGCGCATGAAGCTGGTGAGCCTGCTTACCGGCCGCCGGAGGGAGGACATCTTCCCCGTGCGCTATCCCTGCAATACGCCGCGGCGCCTGCGTAAGGAGCTCGAGGAAAGCGGTTTCCGGGTGCTTCACCTGGGCACCTACTCCGATTATTTGGTCAGCGCCGTGTGCCTTCCCGCGGGAGCCTTGGCCGTACTTTACGAATGGCTGGCCAACAGGCTGGGCGTGAAGTGGGCGGGGGGCTTTATGGTGGCCGCCGCACGCCGCGAGTAGGAGGAAGGCATGCTACCTCTCTTCGACCGCAACCCCACCCGGCGTGCTCCCGTGGTGACCATGGCCCTCATCCTCGCCAACCTGGCCGTTTTCCTGTATATGCTCACTCTCAGCGGACCGCGATTGGAAATATTTACCTATCGATACTCGGTGGTTCCCTGGGAGGTGGTGCACGCCTCGCCCCTGCCCCTTGGGGTCCTGCGGGAGATATTGTCCTACCCGCCGGCGGCGGCTCCTTCCAAGCAGGTCTACCTGCCCCTCCTCACCTCCATGTTCATGCACGAAGGTTGGCTGCACATCCTGGGCAACATGCTCTACCTGTGGATATTCGGGAACAACGTGGAGGACGTGATGGGGCATTTGCCCTTCCTCTTTTTCTACCTCACCTGCGGGCTCTTCGGGACCTTTCTCCACGTGGCCGTTTTCCCCAACAGCGTGGCCCTGCTCCTGGGGGCCAGCGGGGCCATAGCCGGGGTACTGGGGTCCTACCTTTTTCTCTACCCGAGGGCCTGGATATATACCCTGTTTTTCTTCTTCATCGTCCCCATCCCGGCCTTCATAGTCATCGGTTTCTGGATAGTGCTCCAGTTCCTCGGGGGGCTGAGCTCCATCGCCGGAGGCTTGAGCGCGGGTACCGCCTGGTTCGCCCACCTGGGAGGGGCTACCATGGGCATGATCATCACCGGCATCTTCTTCCCCCTCCTCAGGCGGAGGCGGGATGCGCTGCTCATGTCGCCCCCTCGCCACTGGTGGCAGTGAAGGTATTCCCCTTCCGCCTTTTCGACTGCGTTTTCCCGGCAGTGGAGGGATGATCGGTGGTGGAAAGAGACGCGACCCATGCCGTGCCCTTCCCAAGGCGGCCTGCGGGAAAGCCGGCTCCCTTCCTCCGGAGCTGCTCCTGCCCCTTCCCGCGTGGTGTGCCTTCCGCGCGCCCCGCCGCGCGCGAATCGCCTTCTTCCGCGCGAGACACGGGAACACGCTCCCCTGCTTTGCGGCGTGCGGCCGGCGGTGGGGCAAGCGGGGCCCCTCGACCTTGGAGGGGTCTTTTGCGGTGAAACCCGGCGTGCGCGCAGAAAAAGGGATCTCTCAGCCCAAGAAGCGGCGAATTCCGGCGGCACGCAGGACGGCCTCCTTCAACCCGCTCTCGTTTCCCCCGGACGAGCCTTCGAGGATGAGGTCGGTGATCTCCCGGTGATGCGGTTCGACCTCCGCCAGGGAGAGGATCTCCAGGCGCCGCAGGGAGCGTGCCGTTTCCTCGGGCAGGAGCTGCAGGGCGCGGGGGTTGAAGTAGCGGAGGGCCTCTGTGAGGTCTTTCTCCAGGTTCAGGTAGGCGCTCTCCAGGAATTCCCAGTCCGACTTGAGCAGGGCCTCCAGGCCCAGTATCTCCGGGGGAAGGCCCAGGGAATAGAGGGCCGCGGTGAAGGTTATGGCCCGGGGAAGGGACACCTCTCCCACGCTCCTGGAGTAACCGAAGAGGCCGATGTGCAGTTTCCTCTTGCGCCGGGATGGGACGAACCTGGCCATGCGGTTTATGAGGGGGGCAAGGCAGGAGACCTGCGCCTGGTAGGCGGAGGTGTACCTCTCGGCCAATTCCAGGCACCTCTCCTCGTCCAGGCGGTGGGGTGGGGCGTCCTCGCGGTTACGGAGCCTGCGCACCGCCTCCATGACCTTTTCCGGCGGGTGGTCGTACTTGAAGGAAGATTGGACGGTGAAGGTGTGGGCGCTGGGGTACTCGGAGATCACGCTTTCCACGTTGTGCGGGGTGAGGTTGCCGCGGAAAGGAGCGGAGCCCACGCCGATGATGGGGAGGATGGGGACCCCCAGCTCGCGGGAAAGGTCGTGAAGGCGACGCAGGGCCAGCTTGTTGAGCAGCACGGCGGTTATCATCCCGTAGTTCATGGCCGGATCGGAGCGGGCCAGGAAGACCCTCTGGTAGGCGACCTCCTTGTCCCTGAGATACTCCCGCACCATGGAAGCGGATTCCAGCATGTGCTCCCAGTCCTCGAAGAGGGGGACGACGTTTATCTTCCGCGGCTTGAACTCGCCGATCCACTCGGCGATGGTTATGTCCCCCTCCTGGAAGGGTAATTCCTGCTTCCCCACCACGAAATCCGTGTAATAACGATAGATGCGGTCGATGCACCGGGTGGAGGCGGTCATGGGGAGGATGACCTCGAAGATGGGGGCCACCTCCCGGCCGTAAAAGAGTTGGGCGGCGTCGAAGGAACGGGGGATGCTCTCCAGGGTCTCCAGCAGTATCTTGGCCTCCGCCTTCTCCACCGTGGGGTTGGGGACGCGCAGGGTGAGGAAGACGTCCCTTCCCAGGATCTTCTCCCGGAAGAAGGATTCGTAGCGCGTGAGGAGCTTCTTGACCACGAAGTTGTCCACTTCCTTGCCCTCGCAGTCCCACATCTGTTCGTCGCAGCCTAGGTGGGAGAAGACGTAGAAGGCCTCCTGGATCTCGTCCTCGCCCCCCAGCACGGTGTCGGTGGCGAAGAAGGGGGCCTGGACGTTGTCCGGATGCTGGGTGCTCATGCACCGGGGGACCTTCCCGATGGGTATGCCCATTCGCGCCTCGACCTCCTTTCCGTGAATCGGATTCGACGTTTTAGCCGGCGACCCGGGTACTCGGGCTTTCCCTCCGGAGGATATTTTGATCCGCGACTTATCTGGAAGTTCCGCCGGCGGAGCGGGGAACGGACCGCCCAACTTCAGACGCTGAACCGGGAACCCAGGTGCTTGCCGGTATTCCCTCGTGAGGCGTCGTGAAACTTAACCCGGCTTCCGCCGGGAGTCATGAATCCGTGACCCTAAATGTTATCGTCGGGGATCATGGGTGTCAACGGTAGGCGGCCAGGAGTATGGGATAGGGGTTGATGGCCGGACCGCCGCCGGGATGTATCTCGAAGTGGAGGTGGGGCGGTCCTCCCCTGGCGTTGCCGGTATCCCCGACGTAGCCGATCACCGTGCCCGCAGGCACGTGGCCGGTGGCCCCGAAACGCTGCAAGTGCATGTAATAATAGACGTTCCCGTCGTCGCCCACCAAGCGCACGTAAAGGCCGGCGTTCTTGCCCTCCCCCTGGTGCACGGTACCCGAGACGCAGGCCACGCAGGGGGTCCCCGCGGCGGCAAAGATGTCGTTTCCCTGGTGCAGATGGCCGGTGCGCGGCGCATGCCAGTCGTTGGAGAAGGAACAGGGCCCCTGGACGGGGAATATGAAATTGCCGATGGGAGTGCTGCGCGGAACCCCGTAATAGCCGCTCTGGGCCAGGAGATCCAGGATCTCCTTGTTCACGCTGTCCAGGTACCTCTGCTGCTCCTGGATGGAGGCTTCCAGTGCCTGGCGCTTGGCGTTGAGGTTGGCCACCGTCTGCATCTGAAGGGCTTCCTTTTCCTCCAGGGCGTGCTGCCTGCGGGTTATCTCCTCGCGCAGGCGGCGTACCTCGTCGAAGACCTCGTAATCCCTTCGCCCGATGAAGGAGAAATAGTCGTAACGGGTGAGGAAATCGTCCAGGGAAGTGGATTCGAGCAGCACTTCCATGGAGTTCACCTCCCCGGACATGTAGATGTTGCGGAGCCTCTGGTGGAGGATGGTGCGGGCTCTCTTGTAGTCCCGTTGCGCCCTTTCCAGCTCCCGCCGGTTGCTCTCCACCTCGGCGCGGATGGCCTCGTAGGCGTCCAGGGCGGCGTTGTACTCCTGGGCCAGGCGCTGGGATTCCGTTTTCATGGCTTCCAGCTGGCGGCGCACCCTCTCCGCCTCGGCCTGCTTCTCCTGGAGGGTAGCCGGGAATGAGGGCTGGAGGGGAAGGGCCACGATTATCAGGCAGGCCATGAGCGCCATCGCCGCCGCTCGCCGAGCTCCCGACTTCATCGGTTCCCCCTTGGCTCGTTTCCTCCCGCAGAACCACTAGCCAATTATATAACCCCTCACCATCATGCTGGGCAAACCGCCGCTCCTCATCATCTTGTCCATATTATCGTCACTTGCGCCACAACCCCTCGACTCCCCGGGCCCTCCCGTACATCCTCTTCCTCGTTCCGGCGGAGTCGATTTGCTGTTATCCTATTGATCTGGCGGTGGTTCCGGCCCGGCAAAAAGGCCCGTGTCCCGCCATCCGACTGTTGTTTTTGCTAACTGATGTTATTAAATCAAAATATTGTTTATAATGTCAATTTGAGTGAAAGATAGGCGGGACGTGCCGGGGTCATTTCCTATCCACTTCATCGGGGAGGCCGAATGACCGAGCAGGGGAGAGGGTTGTTCCTGGAGGTTAGGGGGCTGGAGAAGGACTTTCGGGGCTACAGGGCCCTGGAGGGGGTCAGCATCGAGGTAAAGGAGGGGGAGACCTTCGGCCTCATCGGTCCCAACGGGGCGGGAAAGACGACCCTGGTCCGAATCCTGACCGGACAGATCGCCCCCACCCGGGGGGAGATACTGGTGGATGGGCGTCCCATCCAGCCGGAGGAACACCGTTTCCGCCGTCGACTGGGCCTCGTGCCCCAAGAACCCTCTTTCTACGGAAGGCTGACCCCAGCCGAGAACCTCGCTCTGCTGGCCGGGTTGTACGGCATTTCCACCCACCGGGCCTCAGAGAGGGTGCGGGAACTCCTGGAATGGGCGGGCCTCCGGGAACACGCGCGGAGGCAGGTGCGTTTTCTCTCCCGCGGAATGCAGCAACGTTTGAGCCTGGCCATGGGCCTGGTACACGACCCGGAGATCCTCTTCCTCGACGAGCCCACCTCGGGGCTGGATCCCGAGGCCCGGAGCGCCGTCTGGGAAATGGTACGGGAACTCTCCGGGCAGGGTCGCACCATCTTCATGACCACCCACAACATGGAGGAAGCCGACCACCTCTGCCACCGCCTGGCCATCCTGGTGATGGGCAAGATCCGGGAACGGGGGACCCCGGCGGAGATCAAGCGTCTACTGGGAACCGACCGGCTGGAACTGCGCCTCGAGGAAGGAGGCCTTCCGGAACTCATGCGCGTATGCCGCGAGCTCTCCCTGGACTGCGGCGAAGAGGAAGGGGTTATGGTGGTCTCCGGTGATTCCCTCCCCGAAAAGCTCCCGCTCATCGCCTCCCGGCTCTCCGGCAGCCTGCGCGACCTGCGCTACCGAGAGGTGACCCTGGAGGACGCCTTCCTACGCTTCATGGAGGAGGTGGGGAATTGAGGGGCTGGAGGACACTGATTTCCAAGGATTGGAAACTCATATACCGTAACCGCCTCCTCCTCGTGGTGCTCCTGGTTTACCCCTTCGTGATCATGGGCGTTATCGGTGCCGCCTTCCAGGAGAGCGGCAGGCCCGTTCCCCTGGGGGTGGTGAACCTGGACCGCCCGGGCGGGCCGACGATCATATGGTTTGAACTTCTCACCCCTCGACCCTCGGGGCTGGAGAGGACCTTGTTCCGCGAAGCGGAGGAGTCGACGGCCTGCGCCTCCCTGGACCAGGCCGTGGAGGGCTTGGAGGGCGGGGGGTTCAACCTGACGGCGGCGGCGGTGGAGGAGGGTTCGGAACCGCGGTGTTCGGGACACCTTATGGGCCCCGGGGTCCTGGAATGGTTGCTGGATGAAATGGAGTCCTCCGCGGAGGAAGTGCGCTACCGGGATTCCGGCCTGGAGGCGTTGGAAGAACTCCGGGCATCGGGAAACGGGCTCCTGGTGGGAGTTCCCTCCGCCTCCTGCCCCTACCTGGGCGAGAGTCTATGGATGGAAGGTCGAGCCCACGACTCCTCGTCCCTTTTATGCGATTTTTCCCGCGACGTGGCGGAGGTGAGGGAGTACGCGGAGCGGAGCGCCGCCTTGGAGGACCTCCGAAAGGGGCGGGTTGACGCCGTCCTTTTGATCCCGCCCGGGTTCGTCCGGCGCCTCAAGGCGTTGGAGAAGGTGGCCGAGGTGGAGGTGGTCCTGGACCAGTCCAGCCTGGTCAAGGCGGAGTTCGCGGAGACCGCGGTGCGGGGGTTCCTCTCCCGGATAAGCGAGCGGGTGGTGGAGGAGAAGATGCGCGCCGTGGTGGCCGGCCTGCGGATATTGGTGGAGGGGGGTGATTTCTTCGGGACCCGGGTGGTGGGACTTTCCCGCATCAAGGAGGACCTGGTGGGCTTAAGGGAAAAGCTGGCCGACGACCCGAAGCTGGCGGCCAGCCTGGAGGAGGGGATCGGCCTGGCGGACGCGGTCATGGAGGACATAGGTGAGGCCGCCGATTACCTCAGGAGCACAGCCTTGCCCGTGGAGCTCAGAATAACCTCCGTTGCCGGAAGGCCGTTGGCCGCCAAGGACGCCGTGGTACCCTCGCTCATCGCCCTCTCCATGCTCTGGACCGGCGTGCTCTGCGGGGCCGTCCTCATGGTCCTGGAGGACGAGGAGGGCATGGGCGTGCGGTTGCGCCTGACGGAGATGGGCCCCCTGGCCCTGGTGGGGTCCAAGCTCCTCCTGGCAGCGGGCATAGTGTTCGTGCAGTCGGCGGTGATGCTCCTATTGGCGGTGGCCGTCTTCGGGGCCATGGCTTCCAATATCTACCTGGCCCTGGTGACCATAGCCCTCTCCTCCCTATCCTGCATCGGCATGGGCCTGGTGGTGGCGGCCTTCGCGCGCCAGGTGGCCGGCGCGGTGATCCTGGGCCTGCTGTTCAGCTTTCCCCTGGTGTTCATCACCGGGATCATCTTCCCGCTCAACCTCATGCCCTCCTTCATGCGGGTCTTGGCCCGCGCCATCCCCCTTACCTACAGCGTGGAGGCCCTTTCCGGGGTCATGTTGCGGGGAGAGGGGCCGGCCGGCGTGCTCGGGGAATGGCTGGCTCTCCTGGGTTTCGGGCTCTTCTTCCTGGCCCTGGGCTCGCTTTTGGTGCGCCGCAGGGCGGGGTAAGGGAGGCGGTCCGGGCGCCGGGAACGGCCCGGTGGGCGTAGCATGCCCCGGCCGCCCGGTTCGGGAGTGGGGGATTGCCCCGTACGGCATACCCGGGATCTACCGGACAACGGGCGCGGGTGGGGGTGTGCCGGTGGGGGAAATCCCGTCGCTCCTTGCTCCGCGAAGGCGGTTTCCGGCCCCCACGCCTCCGGGGCCATCTGGTAAAATAACCCGTAGTCCACAGCAGGAGAAAGAGGGGAGAGAGTATGGAGTATTTCAACCCCGCGGAGGTCCTGGAAAGAGAAAGGCTGGAGGAACTCCAGCTGCAACGCTTGAGGGAGACGGTGGACCGTCTGTATGAGAAGGTTCCGTTCTACAGGAAGAAACTGGATGAAGTAGGTTTTAAGCCCGGGGACATCCACGACCTTTCCGATCTCCAGAAACTGCCCTTCACCACCAAGGACGACCTCAGGGACCATTATCCCTTCGGCCTTTTCGCGGTACCCATGCGGGACATCGTCCGCATTCACGCCTCCTCCGGAACCACCGGCAAACCCACCGTGGTGGGGTATACGGCCAACGACATAAGGGTGTGGGCCGACCTGGTGGCCCGGACCATCGTGGCCGCCGGGGGGACCCCGGACGATATCGTGCACGTGGCCTACGGTTACGGCCTGTTCACCGGGGGATTGGGTTTGCATTACGGGGCGGAGATGCTCGGCGCCACCGCCCTGCCCATGTCCGGGGGCAACACCAAGAGGCAGATAAGGCTCATGGTGGATTTTGGGAGCACCATTCTCTGCTGCACGCCTTCCTACGCCCTCAACATCGCCGAGGTCATGCGGGAGATGGGTGTCAGTCGGGAGATGATAAAACTCAAGGCGGGGATACTGGGGGCGGAACCCTGGACCGACGAGATGCGGGTGCAGATAGAGGAGGAGCTGGGCATTTCCGCCCACGACATATACGGGCTCTCCGAGGTGGTGGGCCCGGGGGTGTCCATAGAGTGCGGGGAGAAGAACGGTCTGCACGTTTTCGAGGACTGCTTCATTCCCGAGATCATAGACCCGGACACCGGGGAAACCCTCCCGCCGGGACAAAGGGGGGAGCTGGTCTTCACCAATATTAACAAGGAGGGCCTGGCCCTGCTTCGCTACCGCACCCGGGACATCTCCGCCCTGGACGTATCCCCCTGCCCGTGCGGGAGGACCCACGTGCGCATGAAGAGGATAACCGGGCGCACCGACGACATGCTCATCATCCGGGGGGTCAACGTGTTCCCCTCCCAGGTGGAGGCGGTGCTCATGCAGATCCCCGGCCTCAGCCCCCATTACCAGTTGGTGGTGGACCGGGTGGAGAACCTGGACGTGCTGGAGGTCCAGGTGGAGGTCTCCCCACAGGTCTTCTCGGACGAAATAAAAAGGCTGGAGGAGTTGGAGCGCCGCATCGCCGAAGAGGTCCGGAGCTACCTGGGGCTGAGCGTCAAGGTGCGGCTCATGGAGCCCCGTTCCATCCAGCGTAGCGAGGGCAAGGCGGTGAGGGTCATAGACAGGCGGAAGATGTAGGAGGTAACGGGGTGAAGGTCAGGCAGGTTTCCGTATTCCTGGAGAATAAGTCGGGCAGGCTGTACGAGGTATGCAAGTGCCTGGCCGATGCGGGGATCAACATCCGCGCGCTGGCTATCGCCGAGACCGCCGATTACGGCGTGCTGAGGCTTATCGTCAACGACCCGGACACGGCGGTTAGGGTGCTCACGCAGGAAAACTTCACGGTCAGCGAGACGGAGGTCATAGCCGTCGAGGTCCCCGACCGGCCGGGAGGGCTGGCCGGCGTGCTGGCTCCCCTTTACGACGCCAACGTGAACATCGAGTATCTCTACTGCTTCGTGGAGAAGAGCGGGGAGAGCGCCATCGTGGTTTTCCGCGTGGAGCAGATCGACAGGGCCATACAGGCCCTGCAGGGAAGCGGGTTCACGGTGATGCGCGAGGAAGACGTATACCGGATTTGAGCGCCGGGAGGGCGACATGGCGGTCCATACCGCAAGCCTGGAACTTTCCACCGGGGGCGGATCGGAGATAATCGACATCACCGGCAAGGTGCAGGAGGCTGTCGAGGGTTCCCGGCTCCGCGAGGGGCTGGTGACCGTTTTCGTGCCCGGATCCACCGGGGGAGTGATCACCCTCGAGTACGAGCCCGGGCTGGTCAAGGACCTGGGAGAGGCTTTCGAGAGGCTTGCGCCCCGGGGAAAGCCCTACCATCACGATCGCACCTGGGGCGACGGTAACGGTCACAGCCACGTGCGCGCCTCCCTGGTGGGGCCCTCGCTCAGCGTCCCTTTCCGGGAGCGGAGGCTTATCCTCGGTACCTGGCAGCAGATCGCCTTCGTGGATTTCGACAACCGGCCCCGGCGCCGGGTTCTCATCGTCCAGGTCATGGGCGAATGAAGGAAGCTCCACCACGAGAACGCCGGAGTCGCGGGAAAGAGAAGCATATGTCCGGAAACGCCTCCCGTCGGGACAAGGTGCCGTATTCGCTGCGCGTCCTTCTTTACTATTTCCTCCTCTTCTTCCTTTACCGCTACCTGGTGCACGGGTACCTGGAGGAAAAACTCTCCCGCCAGATGCTGGGACCGGGGGATACCCTGCAGGCGACCCTGGTGACCATGGCCTATCTCCTGCTCTGCGCCCTGCCTCCCTGGCTCTGGAGCCGCAACAGCCCAGGACGCTCCCTGTCCCGGGGCCTGGAGTCCTATACCTGCTACGCGGCCGTCTTCCTGGGGTCGGGGTTCGTCTATTCCCTGCTCGGAGGGGAAAGCTGGAAGGCCTGGTACGGCCTTGCGGCGGGCGGCGGGGCATGGGAACACGTCCTCACTTCCACCGGTTTGGCCCTGGTCTTCATAGCCTCCGCCTGGTTGGGAGGGAGAAAAAAGAGGCGCCGTCGAGGACGACGTGGAAGGAGCGGTAAATAGGGAACCCGCGCCCCTTTCATGGAGGCTCTTTATCGGTCCGGCCCCTTCCCTGGTTCGCGCGCGGCGAACCTTCCACGTCGCAGGCCGCCGTGGTCCACGGCGTCGACCAGGGCGCGGACGAAGTCCAGCGCCAACCTCAGGTTGCGCGGATCCACGTTGGCCTGGTCGTCCCGTTCCCACCTCCAGAAACGGGGGACGGACGTCTCCTCCCTGCCCGTGACGGTCATGGCCCGGTGGCCGCGGGAGAGGAGGTGGAAGGCCTCCCCGGGATAAAGGCGGTTGGATGTCAAGCCGCCGCTGTAATGGGCGTAGGAATCGATGATCCGGCGGGCCAGCCGGAGGAGGCGCCGGTCGGCGTGGAAGCCTGGGAAAGGACCTTCCTTCACCACGCAGGCCGGAAAGCCCCGACCCACACCCTCCAGGACCAGGAAATAGGCGCCGCGGAGCTCACGGCGGTGCCTGCGCAGCAGGACGCGGGCACCCCGGCCGTTGGCTTCCGAGGCGCCGGTGAAAGCGAACCACAGCTCCGCGCCGTGGGGGCGGTGGCGGGAATAGTTTCGGGCCAACTCGAGCAGGAGGGCCACCCCCGAGCCGTTGTGGTTGCCGCCCGGGGAGGCGCGGCGGGATAACGCTTTGGTAAAAAGTGCCAGCATGGACAGAAAGGGGAGGGAGGTCATGGCCAGGCCCGCGTGCCACAGGAAACCCAGCTTGGAGGAATCCATGCCCAGGAGGCGTCCCCCGTAAGCCAGGGTGAAGAGGATGAAAAGGAGCCCATGCGCCGCCGTGTCTGCGGCGCGAAAGGGGCGGTACAGGGAGATCAGGCCAGGCCGGTAATAAAAGGCGATCCGGTGGCTGTCCAGGTGCGCCATCAACACCACGCGGGTCTCGGGCTCCCTGGACGGCGGGATCCGGATCAGGACGTTGGTCGAGCGGCCGGAAGGCGCTATCCAGAAAAAGGGACTTCGACCGTACCGTTCGAGGAGGAAGGCCAGGAAACCGCCGGCCAGAAGGGCGTAGGACAGGTGCCCGTTCACGGGGAAGAGGAGGGCGCCCGCGATGACCAGGAGGCGGTCCAGGACCTTTGCCCAGGCGGTGGTGAGAGGGGTGCGGAAATCATGGGCCTCGGCATGGAAGCCCAGTTTCTCGAGCTCACGCAGCACGTACTGGGCGGCCCGGTTTTCGCCTTTGCTTCCCGGAGGGCGTGGCCCGATGCCCGTCGCCAGGTGCCGGGCGGGGTGAGCGATGCTCCTATCCCACCGCCTGGAGCCGGGCTCCCGGGATGCGGAGACGGTGTGCTGAAGTATCCCTTCCCTTTCCTCCACCGTCGTCGACCTTCGTGACAGGGTACCGCGTCCCCGGCGGGGCTGCCGGGAACCGAATATGCCCGCGTGCGGGTCGTGAACATCATACAATATTTCAACGCCATACAGCCTATGACCTGCGCTCGGGGATCCCCGCCGCCGGCCCTGCAGGATGCGGCGTCGAGGACCTACAGGTGGTCATGCTGGCGTGTAAGCGTGAAGAGCTGGAAGCCGGCCCTGCAGGATGCGCCGTCGAGGACCTACAGGTGATAAAACAAAGGGGAGAGAATAGAATAATGGGGAGTCGGCGGTTACCCTGAAGGGGATACCGGGAACCCGAGGGTTAACCGTCACCTTACCTCGAAGAACGGGAGGTGCTGGAGGATTGTCCGAGGAATTGGAGATCACGGGTCGGCTGAAGGCCATCAGGCAAAAAATGGAAGCGCTGGAACGCGAGGAGGACGTGGACGCGGCCGTCGAACTCCTCGAGGAAGCGGCCATGGAAGCGGAGAGGTTGGGAGCGGAACTGGAGGGTGAGAAGTGAGGCCGACCCCGCTGCTGGACTCGCTCACCGGGCCCTCCGACCTCAGAACCCTCGATTACCGCGAGCTTGAGGTACTGGCCGAGGAGATAAGGGCGGTCATCATAGACAGCGTGGCCCGCTGCGGGGGCCATCTGGCTCCCAGCCTCGGGGTCGTGGAGCTGACTTTAGCCCTTCACCGGGTTTTCGACAGTCCACGCGACCGCATCATCTGGGACGTCGGGCACCAGAGCTACGCGCACAAGTTGGTCACCGGCCGCCGGGAGGCCTTCCGCAACCTCAGGTGCCGCGGTGGCTGCAGCGGTTTCACCCGCCGGGAAGAAAGCCCCCACGACGTGGTGGACGCCGGTCACGCCAGCACGGCCATCAGTTATGCCCTGGGCCTGGCCACGGCCAGGGACCTGAGCGGGGAGGACTACGAGGTGGTGGCAGTGATCGGCGACGGAGCCCTGACCGGGGGGCTGGCCTACGAGGCCCTTAACCAGGCCGGGGCGCTGAAAAAACACCTCATCATCGTTTTGAACGACAACGGGATGTCCATCTCCCGCAACGTGGGCGCCATGTCCACCTACCTCACCCAGATGCGGCTGAATCCCCGCTACGTCCGCGTCAAGGGGGGCATCAAGGAGATCGTCGAGAGCGTTCCCTTGGTCGGGGCGCCCACCGACCGCCTCATGCATTCCCTCAAGGAGAGGGTCAAGAACTTCCTGATCCCGGAGTTCATCTTCGAGGAGCTGGGGATCAAGTACGTGGGAGTGGTGGACGGTCACGATATCCGGGCCATGGAGAAGGACCTCAGCTTGGCCCGGGGAGTGGAAGGCCCGGTGCTCATCCACGTCGTCACCCGCAAGGGAAAGGGATACCCTCCCGCGGAGAGGGAGCCGGACCTCTATCACGGCGTGGGGCCCTTCGACGTGGAAACGGGGAAATTCAAGGCCGGCGGGGCCAACCCCACCTTCACGGAGACCTTCGGAAGGGTGATGTGCGAGATGGCTCGGGAGGAGCCCCGCCTGGTGGCCATCACCGCGGCCATGAAGTTGGGAACCGGCCTGGACGATTTCGCGGCCCTCTTTCCCAGCCGCTTTTTCGACGTGGGCATCGCCGAGCAACACGCGGTGACCCTCGCGGCGGGGTTGGCCCTGGGGGGCTATCGGCCGGTGGTGTCCATATATTCCACCTTCCTGCAGAGGGCCTTCGACCAGCTGGTGCAGGAGGTTTGCCTCCAGAACCTCCCGGTGATCTTCACCCTGGACCGCTCCGGCCTGGTGGGGGAGGACGGGCCCACCCACCACGGGGCCTTCGACCTCTCCTACCTGCGCATGCTCCCGAACATGACGGTCATGGCCCCGAGCGACCAGGAGGAATTGCGGGACATGATGTGGGCGGCCCTCGAGGTGAAGGGGCCGGTGGCCATACGCTACCCGCGGGGAAGCGGGAGCTCCCGGCAAGTGGATTCCCGGCCCAGGCCGCTGGAGATGGGGCGCAGCCGGGTGGTCCGGGAAGTCGAGGGCGAGGTGACCATCATCGCCGTGGGCCGGATGGTGGGGATCGCCCTGGAAGCGGCGGAGGTATTGACGCGCAGGGGCGTGGAGGCGGAGGTGGTGAATGCCCGGTTCGTCAAGCCGCTGGACGAGGAAATGGTCAAGGAGCGGGCGGAAAAACGCCGCCTACTGGTCACCCTGGAGGAGAACGTTCTGCACGGGGGTTTCGGGGAGGCGGTAGCCGTCCTGCTCCAGGAGGAGGGCGCGGGATGCCGGTTTTTACGCCTCGGCTTGCCGGACCGTTTCGTGGAACATGGAAAGGTGGACGAGCTTTTCGTCTCCCTGGGACTGGACCCGACCTCGGTGGCCGGAACGGTGCTGAGGAGCCTGGAGAGCGTGGATTGAAGCGAGGGGCCGGGGTCGCGTACCGGACTTCCGCCGGCCGCGCGACGGGGTAGGACCGGGTGGCGGCAGGAGATATGGAGAGACTCGACCGCTGGCTGGTGGACAGGGGGTACTTCCCCTCCCGGGAGAGGGCCAGGCTGGCCATCATGGCCGGAGAGGTGGAGATAGAGGGAAGGGGTGAGGTCCTCAAGGCGGGCACCAAGGTGCGCCCCGGGGACCGGGTACTGGTGCGTTCCCGCCCCCGCTACGTCTCCCGTGGAGGGGAGAAACTGGAAGGAGCCCTGGAGAGGTTCGGCCTACGGGTGGAGGGGAGGCGGGCCCTTGACGTGGGCTCTTCCACCGGCGGTTTCACCCACTGCCTCCTCCAGCGCGGGTCCTCCCGGGTTGTGGCCCTGGATGTCGGAAAGGGGCTCCTGCACTGGGACCTCAGGCGGGATCCCCGGGTGACGGTCATGGAGGGGCGAAACGTCCGCCACCTCCATCCAGGGGACCTGCCTTTCATCCCCGATCTCGTGGTCGTCGATCTCTCCTTCATCTCCCTGCGCAAGGTGTTGTCGGTGCTGCGGGATATACTCACCCCCGGCGGCGACATGTTGGTCCTGGTGAAGCCCCAGTTCGAGGCGGGGCGGGCTCAGGTGGGCAAGGGGGGCGTGGTGCGCGATCCGGAGGTTCACCGGGAGGTCCTGCGGGAAGTGTTGCGGGAAGGGCGGAAGCTGGGCCTGGCCCTGCGGGGGCTGGCTCCCTCCCGCCCGCCGGGTGCTGACGGCAACCGTGAATATTTCGCCTGGTGGTCCGCGGGAGGGGAGGAGGGGATTCCCGACCGCCGGTGGGAAGAGTTGATACGGGAAGCGGTTGAGGAGTCCCTGCGGGAGGCGGGGACCCTCGGCGGCAGCGCAAGGCCGGGGCGGCGGGGAAGCGCGGACAAACCCCGTACAAGCCCGGAAGGAAAGGAGGACGGGCGGTGAGAAACGTGGGCATCATGCCCCACATCTACAAGGAAAAGACCCTCCGGGCCGCGGGCGAACTGCGGCGCTGGTTGGAAAGTAAGGGCCTGGAGGTGAGGATGCTGCGGGAGGACGCCCGGGCCTCCGGATGCCCGGAGAGCGGGATGGAAGAGGACCGTTTCCTCCGTCACCTGGACCTGGTTATTTCCCTGGGCGGGGACGGAGCCATGCTCCGCGCCTCCTCCTTCGCCTATCGGGCCGACACCCCGGTGGTGGGGGTCAACCTGGGCAAGAAGGGTTTCCTCACCGCCCTGGAGATGGAGGACATGTATTCCGGGCTGGAGGAGGTCCTGCGGGGGCGCTACCTGCTCCAGGAACGGATGGTGCTGGAATGCTGGATAAAGGAAGGTTGCGGGGGACGTCCCCTCTACGCGCTCAACGA
Source organism: Actinomycetota bacterium (assembly GCA_014360685.1). Classification (GTDB taxonomy): domain Bacteria; phylum Actinomycetota; class Geothermincolia; order Geothermincolales; family RBG-13-55-18; genus Solincola_A. The sequence continues at coordinate 33,561 of JACIXB010000021.1, forward strand.
GGTGGTGGTGGGGAAGCGGGAGCTGCAGAGGATGATACGCCTGGAAGTGGAGATTAATGGTAAATATTACCATTACTATTCCGGCGACGGGGTCATCTTCTCCACCCCCACCGGCTCCACCGCTTATTCCCTGTCCGCCGGGGGTCCCATCGTGGAACCCACCCTGGAATGCATCATCCTCACCCCCATATGCAGCCATTCGCTGGTGGACCGCTCGGTGATAATCTCGCCCCAGAGCGAGATAGGCGTGCTGGCGCGGCGGGAGAAGGTCATGCCCTCCATTTCCGTGGACGGGAGAGAGGAGGTGGAGCTCCCGCACGGCGGAAAGGTGCTCATCCGCAGGGCTCCCCGCCGCCTGAAGATGATTAAGACGGTGGGGTATTCCTTCTATTCCCTCCTGCGCGAGAAGTTCGAGTTCCCGGAGGGGAAGTGAGTGGCACAGCCCGTGGGGAGGTCGAACATGTTGAGGGAGTTGCAGGTCCGTAACCTGGCCCTTATCCGGGAAGCGCGCCTCGAGTTCGGGCCCGGCCTCAACGTGCTCACCGGCGAAACGGGGGCGGGGAAGACGGTTCTGGTGGAGGCCCTGGGGCTGCTCCTGGGAAGCCGGGGAGATGCCGGATTCCTCAGCCCCGGGTCGGAGAGGATGGAGCTGGAGGCGGCCTTCGAACCTCCGAAGGGTGAAAAGTGGCGGGAGGTCCTGGAGGCGGAGGGCCTGGAGGCGGAGGATGAGGTCATCCTGCGCCGGGTGATAAACGCGGAAGGGAGGAGCCGTTGCTACGTCAACGGCCGGATGTGTCCCGTGGGAACCCTTTCCCGGCTGGGAGAACACCTGGTGGACATCCACGGGCAGCACGAGCACCAACGCCTGCTGCGTCCCTCGGCCCACCTGGAGTACCTGGACGGGTACGGACCCCCGGAGCACGCCGGCCTCCTGAAGGAATATCGAGCCCTCTACCGGCGGTGGAAGGAGGCGCGGGAACGTTACCGGGCGGCCCGCCTGGAGGAGGCGGAGAGGCTGCGGGAAATGGACCTCCTCCGCTACCAGGTGCGGGAGATAGAGGCCGTCAACCCCCAGGAGGGCGAGATGGAGGAACTTTTAAGGGAGCGCAGGAAAATGCAGAACCGCGAGGAGCTCTTCCTGGCCGCCCGCGAGGCCTACGGAACGGTTTACGGGGGAGAGGAAGGGGAGGGAGCCCTGGACCGTCTGGGGGAGGCGCGCCGCGTGCTGGAGAAGGCGGCGGCGCTGGATGAGGACCTCCGCGGTTGGGCCGCCCGCCTGGAGGAGGCGGAGGAGATCCTCTCCGACCTGGCCAGGGAGCTCCATGCCTATCTGGAAGGTCTTGACTTTCAGCCCGGCCGCCTGGAAGAGGTTGAGGCGAGACTCCGGGACCTGGGCGGACTGGCCAAGAAGTACGGGAGCGACACCGGTGACATACTCTCCTATCTGGAAAGGGCCAAGCGGAGGTTGGAGGAGCTGGAAGCCCTGGACGAGAAGAGGGAGGAATACCGGGCCAAGGCGGAATCCCTGCGCGGTGAGGTAGAGAGGGCGGCACAGGCCCTCCGGGGTTCCCGGGCCGAGCTGGCGGAGCGGCTCACCAGGGAGGTCAACGGGGAACTCAAGGAATTGAACATGGGAGGGATGCGTTTCCGCGTGCGGGTGGAGGCCCTGGAGGAATGCGGCGAAAACGGGGCCGATCGCGTGGAGTTCGAGGTCTCTCCGGGAAAAGGCCTCCCCTATCGCCCGCTGGCCCGCATAGCCTCCGGCGGGGAGCTCTCGCGCATCGCCCTGGCCCTGAAGCTGGCTCTGGCCAAGGCGGATGCCATCCCCACCCTGGTCTTCGACGAGGTGGATTCCGGCATAGGGGGCACCACGGCCGACGTCCTGGCCCGCAAACTCTTCGGCATCTCCCGCTTCCACCAGGTCTTCTCCATCACCCACCTTCCCCAGGTGGCCGCGGCCTCCGACGTACATCTTGCGGTGGGGAAACGGGAGACCGAAAGGGGGATAATAACCGAGGTCCGCAGGCTGGAGGGGCCGGAGAGAGTGGAGGAGTTGGTGCGCATGCTGGGAGGGGAGGAGAGGACGGCCCGGGAACATGCCCTGGCCATGCTGGACGGAAGGGCATCCCTGGCGGCGGGGAAGGCTGAGGGGTGAGCTCCAGGGGCGCCGCCCGCGCGATTAACGACACCGTGATGCCAGGGAAAGATGTATGATTCTGGTTTGCGGCAAAGGGCGGGTGATAATAGGTCCGTCTTCGGCTGGGGGGATAGGGGGATCGTCAAAGACGGCGGGGAAGAAATGGATGGCTTCCGGAAATCCCCTCCACCATGGGCGTAAAGGGTGAAGACTTGGGTATAAGCCCGGTTAGTGATGGATAGCGGGGGGTAATCGAGATGTCCTTGGGTCTCGGGGGACGGGGCTCTTGGCGGCGGCCGGGGATCCTCGTCTTGGCGGTTGTGGCCGTCTTGCCGGTGCTGGTCCTCTTTCCGGGCTGCGGCAGTGAGGAAGGGACCGGGGGTAGGCTGCGCGTGGCCGCGGACATCGTCCCTCTGGCCATGATCTGCCGGGAGGTGGGCGGCGATCGGGTGGAGGTGGAGACGCTGGTCCCTCCCGGGTTCAGTCCCCATACCTACGAACTGACGGCGGGACAAGTGAGCTTCCTGGCCGGGGCCGATCTGCTGGTGATAAACGGCTTGGGCCTGATTCCCTGGGAAGAGGATCTGTGTTCCAAGGTGGGAAACCCGGATCTCGTGGTGGTGGAGGTGTCGGAGGCGGTTCCTGCGGAGGAACTGATTGCCGCCGGCGTGGAAGGCTTGGAGGACCGCGGCGAGGATGACGATGGCCACGGGCACGGTATTTACGATCCGCACCTGTGGCTGGATCCCGTCCTGGCCTTGCATATCGTCGATGCCGTGGAGGAGGGCCTGGTCGAGGTCGACCCCCGGTACGCCGGGTACTTCCGGGAACGGGCGTCGGAGCTGCGCGCGGAGATGATTTCCCTCCACGAGGAGGTAAAACGGCGGACCGCGGCCTTCACCCACCGGGAATTCATCTCCTTGCATTCCAGTTGGGCCTACTTCGCCCACCGATACGGGTTGCGCCAGGCGGGGGTCATCGAGGAACTACCCGGAAAGGAGCCTTCGGCCGGGGAGATCGCCGCCCTGGTGGACCTGGCAAGGAGCAGGGGCATCAGGGCGATTTTCGCCGAGGAACAGTTCAACCCCAGGGTGGCGGAGGCCGTGGCCGAGGAATCAGGGGGGGAGGTAAGGGTTTGGTTGCTGGATCCCCTGGGAGACCTGGAGGACCCACGGAGAGGGGATTACTGCTCCCTCATCCGGTATAACCTGGGGATCATGGAGGAGGCTTTACGGTGAAAAGGTGCCGCGTGCGCGAGTTCCTCGCCGCGGAGGGCGAGGAGCCCCGCCGGGTGATCCGGGTCCGGGGACTGTGGGTGCGCAGGGACGGGCACGCCGTCCTGGAGGACATCACCTTCGATGTGCGGGAGGGGAGTTTCCTGGGCATAATCGGCCCCAACGGGGCCGGAAAGACAACCCTCCTGCGGGCCATCCTGGGGCTGGTGAAGCCGGACAGGGGGGAGATCAGGGTGTTGGGCCTAGGCCCCCGCGAGTTGAAGCACGAGCTGCACCATATCGGTTACATGCCCCAGCAGGTGCTCTTCGACCCTCGTTTTCCGGTATCCGTATACGACGTGGTGATGATGGGGCGGGCATGCTGTATCGGTCCCCTGCGCCTTCCCTCCCGGGCGGACCGTGAGGCGGTACTCCATAGCATAGCCGACGTGGGACTGCAGGGACTGGAAAGAAAACCCATCGGAGAACTCTCCGGTGGGCAGCAGAAAAGGGCTTTCTTGGCGCGGGCCCTGTGCCTGGAGACCAGCATCCTCCTCCTCGACGAGCCCACCGCGGGCCTGGACCTGGATTCCCAGGCCAGGTTCATGGATCTATTGACCAGGCTGAAAGAGGAGAAGAAGCTTACCGTGGTCTTCGTGTCTCACGACGTCAACGTCCTGGCCCGTTTCGCGGACGAGATCGTATGCATCAACCGGACCATGCACCTGCACGGACCACCCCGGGAGGTGCTGGGTAGCGAGAGGTTGAGGGAGGTCTACCGCTGCGAGTTCGATTTCCTGGCCGGGGCGGGATACGGGACCCCATCGGGTCAAGCGTGAAGGGCGGCACGGAACATGCACCTGAACGGACCATGCACCTGCACGGACCACCCCGGGAGGTGCTGGGTAGCGAGAGGTTGAGGGAGGTCTACCGCTGCGAGTTCGATTTCCTGGCCGGGGCGGGATACGGGACCCCATCGGGCAAGTCCGGAGCGGAGGGTAGCCGCGCGGGGGATGTAGGCAGGCATCACCTTCGCAGTCCGCGATAGGCTCCGGATCTTGGGGTGGACAAGCGGCGGGGTCGCGCGCCTACCGCGCCCCATACGGCGCGGAGGGCGGAAGCCGTCACTGGAAGGCCGTCGACGGCGGTAAAGGAGGAGAGATTGCTGGCCTACGGCTTCGCTCAACGGGCTCTGGTGGGCGGCGTGATAATCGCCGCGGTGTGTTCCCTCCTCTCCTTCTTCGTTGTGGTCAGGAGGATGGCTTTCGTGGGAATGGGCATCTCCCATTCCGCCTTCGGGGGGGTGGCCCTGGGCCTGGTCATCGGCCTTGACCCCCTGATCACCGCCGGGGGATTCTGCGTCCTGGTGGCCATGGGAATCGGATGGCTGGGCGAGAAAGGTAGGGTACACGAGGACACGGTGATCGGCATCCTCTTCGCCGCCGCCATGGCCCTGGGGGTGGTCCTGGTCCGCGCGGCCCGGGCCTACAACCTGGACCTCATGAGCTACCTCTTCGGCAGCATATTGGCTCTGCGCTGGGCCGATATCTTGGTCATGGGGCTGGTGGCCCTCCTTTCCCTGGCCTTCCTGATCCTCTTCTTCAAGGAATTGCTGTTCATAGCCTTCGACCGGGAGACGGCCACAGCCAGCGGGCTCCCGGTGAGGAGCGTGGATTACGCCTTCCTCCTCTTTCTCGCCCTGGTGGTGGTCATCTCCATCAAGCTGGTAGGGATAATCCTGGTATCCGCGCTCCTGGTCATCCCCGCCGCGACGGGAATGCAGCTATCCCGCAATTTCCGGGGTGTTCTTGTCGCCGCGGAGGTGGCGGGGATAACCTCGGTGGCCGTCGGGCTTTACCTCTCCTACCTTTTCGACGTGGCCTCCGGGGCGTGCATCGTCCTGGTCCTCTTTTTCCTCTTCCTCCTTTCCTACGCCCTCTCGCCGCGCAGGCGGTACATGCAGCGCCGTCTCGAGGAGTGATGCCGTTTCCGGGAAAAAGACCCACTTACCCGGAGTCGCCCGCCCTCTCGCGCAGGGCGCGGAAGAGGGCGTTCATCTCCTCCACGTATTCCTTGGGGTCAACGTAGGGGCGACTGTACCCGGCCTTGGTCTCCTCGCTGATGCCATCGCCCACCGCTTCCTTCCCGGCCCGGAAAACGTACTCCAGCTGTTCGGCGGCGGGAGAGGGGTCGCGCGCCAGGAGCGCCGAGGAGGGGAAGAGGATGGAGGCGTGGAGCTCGCTCCCGCCCACCTCCGCCATGCGCTGGAAGGTGAGTACCAGCGGGTCGAAGTTCCTCAGCCCGGGAAAACCGCAGGTGGAAACGAGGACGGTGCGTTGCCCGCCCCGGTTCCCGTTGCGGCGGGGATGAGAACACACCCCGTCATCGTAATGCTGGTAGGGCTCGGCCAGGGGCATGATGCGGTCCAGGAAGCGCTTCATGATCGCGTTCATGCTGCAGATATAGAGGGGGGTCGCGTAGACCAGGACATCCGCCCGCGACATCTTGGCATGCAGTTCAGGGACGTCGTCCTTGTGCCGGCAGGTACCCGGGGTCTTGAACCAGCAATGGATGCACCCCAGGCAATCGGCGATCTTCTTCTCCGCAAGGTACACGGTCTCCGTCTCCGCTCCCGCGGAAGCGGCGCCCGCCATGAAGCGCTCGAGCACCATGGCCGTAAGCCCCTTCTCTTTGCGGGGACTGGAGTTGAAAGCCAGGACGTATTTTTTCTTCTCCCTCACCCGGGTCACCTCCCAGTTCGTTTCTTTTCCCTCCGGATCCCTGCCGAACGCGAAAAGCGAAAGCCCCTTCTCCCCGTGGGGCCGGGGTTTTTAGCCGGGAACTATCCATTCTTCTCCCTCACCCGGGTCACCTCCCAGTTCGTTTCTTTTCCCTCCGGATCCCTGCCGAACGCGAAAAGCGAAAGCCCCTTCTCCCCGCGGGGGCCGGGGTTTTTAGCCGGGAACTATCCATTCTTCTCCCTCACCCCGCCTTTCGTTCCCTCGTTCACGCCGGCTTTTAAAGATTATAACCTTGAGCAACCTCACCACGGGCGTTGCGGCCGAGGTGCACAGGTGGTTAGGGGGATATGGGCATGCCGAAGGCGAAGAATGGTCACGGGGTAACCATGGCTTGCGTAAAGGGGTGTTCAGGGGATGGACATGGACCGGCAGAAGCTGAAAATAACGGCCACGGGAGAACCGTGGAGGCGGGACACGGCCGCATACCGTCCGGCATGGAGGCTTCCCGGGGGACGGGAAGCACGGGACGGGCGGTACGGGGTCAGATTGAAGGGGCACAGGGTATGCTTTATACTGGGAAGGCGGGACGATGGCCGGAAAGAGGGGTGAGCGGTCATTACCGTAGGCGTTTGCGAACGGGAAGCAGGGAGGACGGAATCCCTCGGGATCACAGGGATTCCGTCTCTTTTTAAAGAATAATCATTTTGAGTCCCCGCGGGTCTCGACCTGCCGGATAAGCCGACGGTAGGGAAGGGGCTGGGATACAAAGTGCCGGGTACATGCAAGGGCGGGGAACGGCAGCCGATTGAATACGGGGGAGGTTGAAGGATGCCGGTGAAATACATCTTCGTGACCGGCGGGGTCTCCTCTTCGCTGGGGAAGGGGATCACCGCGGCCTCCCTGGGCCGCCTTCTCAAGGCGCGCGGACTCAGGGTGACCATGCAAAAAATGGATCCCTACATCAACGTGGACCCCGGGACCATGAACCCCTTCCAGCACGGCGAGGTCTTCGTCACCGACGACGGCACGGAGACCGACCTGGACCTGGGACACTACGAGCGCTTCGTCGACGAGCACTTGGGCAGGGAGAACAACGTCACCACCGGGAGCGTGTACTGGTCCATCATCACCCGGGAGCGCAAGGGGGAGTTCCTGGGGGGGACGGTCCAGGTCATACCCCACATCACCAACGAGATCAAGGAACGCATCTTGCGCCTCACCCGTTCCACGGAGGTGGACGTGGTCATAACCGAGATCGGGGGGACGGTAGGAGACATCGAGAGCCTTCCCTTCCTGGAGGCCATCCGCCAGTTCAAGAAGGACGTGGGCCCGGAGAACGTCATGTACGTGCACGTGAGCCTGGTGCCCTACCTGGAGACCACGCGGGAGATGAAGACCAAGCCCACCCAGCACAGCGTGAAGGAATTGCGTTCCATAGGGATCCAGCCCGACGTCATCGTCTGTCGTTCCAAGGAGCCCATCGGCATGGACCTCAAGGACAAGATCTCCCTTCTCTGCGATATCGACTTGGAAGCGGTGATATCCGCGCCCACCGCGGATTGTATCTACGAGGTGCCCCTCATCCTCCACGCCGAGGGCCTGGGGGATTACGTGGCCCGCCACCTGGGCTTGGAAGGCCACGAGGAGGACCTCTCGGAGTGGGAGGAAATGGTGCGCCGCATCAAGTCCGCGGACCGCGATGTGACCATCGGGATAGTGGGCAAGTACGTGGACTTGCCCGACGCCTACCTTTCCATCATCGAGAGCCTCAAGCACGGGGGGTTCGCCCATTCCGCCAAGGTGAATATCGTGTGGGTGGCCTCCGACGACGTGACCCGCGAGAACGCGGAGAGCGTCCTTTCCGGACTGGACGGCATACTGGTGCCCGGGGGTTTCGGGGTCCGGGGCGTGGACGGGAAGGTGGAGGCCATCCGCTACGCCAGGGAGAAGAAGGTGCCCTTCCTGGGCATCTGCCTGGGCCTGCAGTGCGCGGTCATCGAGGCGGCACGCAACCTCTGCGGGCTGGAGAAGGCCAACAGTTCCGAGTTCGATCCCGCCACGCCGGACCCGGTGATCGACCTCCTGCCCAGCCAGAGGGACGTGGACGAGATGGGTGGGACCATGCGGCTGGGCCTCTACCCCTGCAAGCTCTCCGAGGACTCCCTGGCCTATGCCTGTTACGGTGAGGAGGTCATCTACGAGCGGCACCGGCACCGTTACGAGGTGAACAACCACTATCGAACCGCGCTTCAGGAGGCGGGGATCGTTTTCTCCGGGGTCTCGCCGGACGGGAGGCTGGTGGAGATCATCGAGAGGAGGGACCACCCTTGGTTCCTGGCCTGCCAGTTCCACCCCGAGTTCAAGTCCCGTCCCAACCGTCCCCATCCCCTCTTCCGGGAATTCGTGGGCGCCGCCTTGCGCCGCCGCATGGGGCAGGCCGAGGCTCCGGATCTCAGGGTGGCGGGCTGAGGAGGCGGGATCGGCCGGTGGTCCGCTGATTATGCTCCTCCGCCTTGCCCACGGCGGGGAGGGATGCGCGCGGCGCACCGTGTCGGCGTGGACGACGAGCCGGGATGGCGTGAAATGGCGAAGCGCCCCTCCAGGCGGCCTAAGGACGAGGAACCGCGGGATCCCAAAACCGAGGACTTGGAGCACGGGAGGGAAAAGGAATGGAGGACCGGCTGCTGGAGACCTTCCTCCAGTTGGTAAGAATTGATAGTGAGACCTTCCACGAGGGCCGGGTGGTGGACTTCGTCGTGAACTGGGCCCGCGACTGCGGTTTCGAGGCCTATGTGGACAACGCGGGAAAGGCTATAGGCGGGGAGGCGGGCAACGTCTACGTGCACGTTCCCGCCGCCGGCGTGGAGGCACCGCCCCTTCTCTTCTGTTCCCATCTGGATACGGTGAGCCCGGGGCGGGGCGTGGAGCCCCTGGTGCGGGGAGAGAGGGTCATCTCCGCCGGGAAGACCGTGCTGGGCGCGGATTGCAAGGCGGGGGTGGCGGTCATGTTGGAGCTCATCCGCCTTGCCGGGGAGGGGGGGTTTCCCCGCGGGCCGCTGGAATTCCTCTTCACCATCGCCGAGGAAAAGCAGCTCCAGGGCGTGCGCAACCTGGAATGGGAGCGTATCCGCTCGCGCCACGCCTTCGTTCTGGACGGTTCGGGCGAAGTGGGAGGCATAATAAACGCCTCTCCCACCCAGGACAACCTGGAGTTCGTCTTCACCGGCCGCGCGGCTCACGCCGGGGTGGAACCGGAAAAGGGCATCAACGCCATCTACGGGGCCTGCTGGGCGGTGAGCCTCATGCGCCTGGGTCGTATCGACTCCGAGACCACCGCCAACGTGGGGATCATACGCGGTGGGCGGGCGGTGAACATCGTACCCGATCGCGCCGTGGTGGAGGGGGAGGTGCGCTCCCTGGACCAGGAGAAACTGGAGGAACAGAGAAGGAGCATGATCCGCGCCGCCATAGAGGCCGAGGCGGCGGTGGGAGTTGGGGTGGAGGTTAGGACCGAGCGGGCTTACGAGGGTTTCCGCATCGATCCCCGGGATCCCCTGGTGCTTCTGGCCGTGGAGGCGGGAAAGGCCATGGGCATGAGGATGGAGGTCCGTTCCTCGGGAGGGGGGAGTGACGCCAACTTCCTGAACGCCTCGGGAATAAAGGCCCTGGTCCTGAACATGGGTTCGCGTGAGGCCCACACCACCCACGAGTACCTGGAGATATCGGACCTGCGCCGCCTGGAGCGGCTGTGCCGGGAAATAGCCGGGGCGGCGGGAAGGCTGAGGGGAAAGTGACGGAAGGACACGGACACGAGCTTCTGCACAGGCGCACCGTCTTCGAGGGCAAGGTGGTTCGGTTATACGTGGACCGGGTCCGCCTTCCCGATGGCCGGGAGGCGGAAAGGGAAGTCGTGCTCCACTGGGGAGCGGTGGGCATGGTGCCACTGGATGCCGAGGGAAGGGTCATCCTGGTGCGCCAGTACCGGCATGCTCCCGGGGAGACGCTCCTGGAGATACCGGCGGGCAAGCTGTACCCGGGCGAGGAACCCCTGCAATGCGCGCAAAGGGAGCTCCTGGAGGAAGTGGGTTGCCGGGCGGGCAGGTGGGTGAAGCTGGCCTCCTTCTACACCTCGCCCGGTTTCTCCGACGAGATGCTCCACCTCTACCTGGCCCTCGAACTCCAGGAAGGGGAGGCCTCTCCCGAGGAGGACGAGTTCCTCGAGGTAGTGCGCATTTCCCTGGATCGGGCCCTGATGCTGGTAAAAGAGGGAGAGATCAAGGACTCCAAGACGGTGGCGGGCCTGGCCCTGGCCGCCCTTTACGGAGAGGGAAAATTCGCCTGACGGAAGGGCTTGACGGTTTCCCGGCATATCTCGGCATCCCGGGGACATAAAGGGGGCGATGGGAGGTCCGTGATGATTGGGCAAGGGGTTTTCCGGCATGATACCCGTGAGCTGGAGGGAAAGCGATGATCATAGGTGTGCCCCGCGAGGTGGTGGACCAGGAGTTCCGAGTGGCCCTCACCCCCCAAGGCGCCCACGAGCTGGTTCACGAGGGACACAGGGTGCTGGTGGAGAGGGGGGCCGGGGAGGGCTCCAGCATTTCCGACCGTGAATACCGCGAGGCGGGGGCCGAGGTGGTGGAGGGTCCGGGGGAGGTATTCGGGGCGTCGGAGCTGGTCCTCAAGGTCAAGGAACCCCAGGAAAGCGAGTATCCCCTCCTCAGGGAAAACCAGGTGCTCTTCGCTTTCCTCCACCTGGCCGCCAACCGCGGCCTCACCGAGGAACTCCTGAAGAGGCGGGTCATAGGGGTTGCCTACGAGACGGTCCAGAGGGATGACGGGACCCTTCCCCTCCTGGCCCCCATGAGCGAGGTGGCCGGGCGTATGGCTCCCCAGGTGGGGGCGCATTACCTGGAAAAGATGAACGGAGGGAGGGGGCTGCTTCTCGGGGGGGCCACCGGCGTACCGCCCGCCAACGTGGTCATCCTGGGGGCGGGCATCGTGGGCTCCCACGCCGCCATACTGGCTACCGGGATGGACGCTCACGTCATGGTCCTGGACAAGAGCGTGGTCAAGATGCGCTACCTGGAGCACATCCTGCACGGACGAATTACCACCCTGATCTCCAACAAGATGAACGTCGCCCTGGCGGTAAGGGACGCCGACCTGGTGATCGGCGCGGTCCTGGTCCCCGGTGCCCGCTGTCCCGTGCTGGTGGGAGAGGAGGTGGTGAGGGACATGCGTCCCGGCTCCGTTGTGGTGGACGTATCCATAGACCAGGGGGGATGCGTGATGACCTCCCGTCCCACCACCCATTCCGATCCCGTTTACGAGGCACACGGCGTACTCCATTACTGCGTGGGCAACATGCCGGGGGCGGTGCCCCATACCTCCACCTTCGCCCTGACCAACGTCACCTTGCCCTACGTGCAGATGATAGCCGGCTTGGGGCTGGCGGAGGCCGTGCGTCGGGACAGGAGCCTGGCCAGGGGCGTGAACACCATCGAGGGGAGGATAACCAATCGGCCCGTGGCCGAGGCCCATGCCTTGGTTTACGAACCCCTGGAATATATCCTCCCTATAGAATTCCCGGGAGCCGGCTACCCTGGCTGTCTCACCTAGCGGAAAGGGGAAGAAGGGCAGGAGACCCGGAGACGGGAAGAGTGGAGTATATCCTCCCCATGGAATTCCCGGGAGCCGGCCATAACCGGCCTTATCATGAAGTTCTTGTCGACCAAGGGAAGGTATTATCTTCGGGGGGCGCTTCGGGGGATCTTGGGTATCCTTGGTAAATACCGTCCGTAAAGGTATGAGGTGGGTTAAGGTCACGTGGATGGAGCCAGGCGATCATGGGGACCTTGGCGAATATCATCTTGAGGGGACCTCAGGTGGTTGGAAGCCGCGCGGTCAGCTCCGCGTGGCGTAGGGGACCGGGCAGATGCCTTAAGAAGAGTGAACACGGATTAATGCGATGTGGATGGCGTAACCTGATCCAAGGGACATTCATGAGTGCCGCCCGAAGAGGGCGTGGAGTGGCTTAGGCTCACGTGAACAAGGCCATGAGATCAGAGGGGAGCCTTAGCGGAGAGGATTCCGCCTGGCCGGATCTTTTACGGGAATTCCTGGTCTATCTGCGGGCGGAGAGAGGCCTGTCGGAGCGCACCGTGGATGCCTATCGCAGAGACATGGCGCGCTTGGTGGATTTCGCCCTGCGGGAAGGCATCCGTTCTCCCGGCCAAATGGGCAGGGAACAGGTCACCACCTTTTTGGAGGAGATGGCGGAGACGGGGCTCTCGCCGAGATCCCTTGCCCGCCTCACCGCATCCCTTCGCGCCTTTCAGCGTTTTCTGGTCCAGGACGGTGGGGGGGAGGTCCTCCCCCTCGGCGACCTTCCCTATCCCCGGCATGCCAGGAAACTGCCCGCGGTCCTCAGCCTGGAGGAAGTGGAAATCCTCCTGGAACAGCCCATGCCCGGAGACGCCCTGGGCCTGAGGGACCGGGCGCTGCTGGAAACCCTTTACGGCACCGGGGTACGCATCTCCGAGTTGGTATACCTGGACCTGGAGGACCTTGACCTGAAGGAAGGGGAGATGCGGGTGATGGGCAAGGGTTCACGGGAGAGGGTGGTTCCGGTGGGCGGGAGGGCCGCCGAAGCGCTGGCCGCATACCTGGCACACGGCAGGCCGAGGCTCTCCCGCAGCCCCTCCCAGAGAGCCTTGTTCCTGAACTCCAGGGGTGGCCGGATAACCCGCCAGGGGGTTTGGGGGGTGGTGCGCAAGTACGCGGAAAGGGTGGGCCTGAAGGACAGGATGACGCCCCATACCCTGCGCCACAGCTACGCCACCCACCTGCTGGAGAACGGCGTGGACCTGCGCTACATTCAGGAGCTGTTGGGGCATGCCAGCGTAAGTACCACCCAGATCTACACCCACGTTAGCCGGAAGCACCTGAAGGAAGTTTACCTCAGGTCCCATCCGCACGCCGCGGGCTTTCCCGGGTTGCCGGAAGGCTCCGGGCCGCGGCATACGCATGAGGATGAGCCGGATTATTAAGGGCCTACCGGTGGACCGGAGGAACCCGCGCTCCGCCAGCGGGGCGACGGAAGCGAAGGAAGCTTTTCATCCGTCGTCCGGGTTGAAGAGGCGGGGATTCGGTTATAATAGTATGAAAATATGGTCAAGGGATGAAACGGGTGCCTTACTACGGTGTTCTTATCTAGAAAAAGGATGAAGGTAAGCGATTTTTCTTGCGAGAGGAGGTGATGGGAAGCGGGAAATGCGGGTATCAAGAGACGGGAAAGGAGGTGAAGCATGCCTGACGTTACCGCCTTCCGGGATTACATGATCAAGAAAACCATCAACGGCTTAATCTTCGTTCTTCCCAACGTGCCGGACGACAAGCTGCTCTCCTTCGCCGAGAAGTTCGTCCGGGAGATCAAGTGGCCGGACGGCCAGGAATTCGTCAGGAACCTCATCCTGCAGGTGAAGAGGAGGCTTCCCGAGCTCCATCGGAACGTGCGCCGCGGGGCCATAAACTTCCTCACCGACGCCCTTTTCTACAAGGCCAGGGTAAGGGAGGAGTTCGAACGCCGCGAGGGTTTCAGCCCGCCCCTGCTCCTGGTCATAAGCCCCACCATGCGCTGCAACCTGCGCTGCGTGGGCTGCTACGCGGGAATGTACTCCAAGAAGGACGACCTGCCAGAGGAGGTGCTGGACCGGGTCATCCGCGAGGCCAAGGAGATGGGCATCTACTTCCTGGTCATCTCCGGAGGAGAACCCTTCTTCTATGGACCCTTGTTAGACACCTTCCGACGGCATAACGACGTCACTTTCCAGGTGTATACCAACGGGACCCTTATCGACCGGGAACTGGCCCAGGAGATAGCCGAGCTGGGGAACGTCATCCCCTGCATATCCGTGGAGGGCTACCGCGAGGAGACGGACCAGCGCCGGGGAGAGGGCGTCTACGACAAGGTCCTCCGGGCTATGGATAACCTCAAGGAAGCCGGAGCCCTGTTCGGATTCTCGGCCACGGTCACCCGCTTCAACTCCGACCTCCTCACCAGCGAGGAGTTCGTGGACTTCTACCTGGAGGAGAAGGGGTGCTTCATAGGGTGGTACTTCCAGTACATGCCCATCGGGACCCGTCCCTCCCTGGACCTCATGACCACCCCCGAGCAGCGCATACAGCGCTGGGAACGCATCAACCGCATGCGGCGGGAGAGGAAGGCCCTCATATCCGACTTCTGGTGCGACGGTCCACTGGTGGGTGGGTGCATGGCCGGAGGCCACAACTACCTGCACATCAACCAGAACGGGGACGTGGAACCCTGCGTGTTCGCCCATTTCGCGGTGGACAACATCAAGGAAAAGTCGCTGGCCGAGGTCCTGAACTCCGATTTCTTCCGGGCCATACGCAGCCGGCGGCCCTACCATCCCAACCTGCTGCGCCCCTGCATGATCATCGACCACCCCTACGTCCTGCGGGAATGCGTGGCCCTGAGCGGCGCCCGGCCCACGCACCCCGAGGCGGAAGGTATCCTCACCGAGCTGGCGCCCGACCTCGACCGCTACGGAGAGGAGTACGGTCGCCTGGCGGACGAGGTGTGGATGGAGCATTATCAGCAGCCCCACCTCAGGGCGGAAGGAGGGGCCACGGCCTGAACGCTCGAGGAGTGGAGGCGAGGGCCGTCCCGCGGGGCGGCCCTTCGCTTTCGTGCCGGAGGAGATGCAGGGTAGCACATCCGGCGTCGTCCGGGAGAGGGGGAGGAAGAAGTTGGCGATGGAGGAAGTGATCTTCGGAGAAGGATGGCTGGACAAGCTCCTATCGGAGCGGTCGGCACCTCGACGGCTCAAGGAACGGGTGCGCGAAGCTTTGCAGGAGGAAAGGAACAAGAAGGCCTGCGCCCGTCGCTGGAAGGAGGTGGACCGACTCCTGGGGGCGGGTGAGGTTAGCCGGGCCCTCGAGGAGGCCACGGCTTCCTTCCGCGAGGCCTTGGGGGCCATCAAGGGATCGGTAAAGAGGGAGGAGGACCTGTCCACGCCCTTCAGCCCCTTCCTGGCCGGCGAAGAGAAGATAAGGGAGGCCCTGCAACCTCCCCCCGAGTGGAAGGGAATCTCCGGACACCTCGATGACCTGGAAGCGCTTCGAGCCCTCGTATTCCTCAACCACTTGCGACGTTTGATGGCTTCCTGGGGCGCTCCAATCTGGAAAGGTCCGGCGGAGGGACTGTTGCAGCGGCTGGACGGGGACCTGGAGGAACTGAGACGAGTGCGAGAGGAGCTGCGCTCCCTGGACAAGGGTGACTTGGAGGCGGAAGCGGACCTGGCTGACCATTACGCCGGCGCCGCCTCGAGGTTCGCCCGGGATCTTTTCCAGCTGCACCTGCTTAACTCCCGCCATCCCGAGGTGGGTATGCGTTTCCACATCCTCTGGGAGCAAGTGGAGAAATTACTCGAGGACCGTGACTTCGCGGCCGCCGCCCAGGAGGCCTTCAGCGTTCTGGAGGAGGCCTTCGATGTCGCCGGGCTGGGAGGCGGCGATCTTTTGGAGATGGTGGACATCCTTTACGACTACTTTTCGGATCCGGAGGAGCTCCGCCGGGTGGTGGACGCCATGGCCGCCATGCGTCGCGGAGTCGGCAGGTCTCCCTGGGAAGGACGGGAGAGGCGGTTTATAGACACGCTGAGAAGCGCCCTGGAGGACATGGGCCTTTTAAGTTTAAGGTAATGAGCGACTTAGGGAGAAGCGGGGCTTGGGTTGGAGGGCCATAACGGCCCCGGTCACGGCGGCGGGCGCGGAGGTAGGGCAAGTGGGCGGTATCAAGCGCGTGATCTGGATAGTCCTGGACGGAGTGGGGGCCGGAGAGCTTCCCGACGCCGGGGATTACGGGGACCGGGGAGCCCATACCCTTTTACACACCGCGGAGGCTGTGGGCGGACTATCCCTTCCCAACCTGGAAAGGCTCGGGCTGGGAAACGTAGCGCCGGCTGAGGGCTTGATGTCCAGGCGGGACGCAGAAGGGGCCTTCGGGAAAATGAAAGAGGCCTCGCCGGGCAAGGATTCCACCACCGGCCACTGGGAACTGGCGGGCGTTATCCTGGATCGCCCCTTCCCCGTCTACCCCCGCGGTTTCCCCCCCGAGGTGGTGGAAGAGTTCGAGAGGCGCATCGGGAGAAAGGTTCTGGGGAACAGGCCGGCTTCCGGGACCAGTATCATCGAGGAGCTGGGGGAGGAACACCTGCGCACCGGGAGGCCCATCCTCTACACCTCGGCGGACAGCGTCTTCCAACTGGCGGCCCACAAGGAAGTGATCCCCCTCGAGGAGCTCTACCGCATGTGCCGCGCGGCCCGGGAGATCCTGCGGGGCGAGCACGCCGTGAGCAGGGTCATCGCCAGGCCCTTCGTGGGACAGCCGGGGTCATTCCGGCGGGTGGGCGCGGAGCGCTTGGATCTCTCCCTTCCCCCTCCTCGGCCCACGGTCCTGGACCTCTGCCGGGAGGCAGGCCTGCCGGTGATCGGAGTGGGCAAGGTGGGAGACCTTTTCGCGGGACGGGGTTTCCTGCGCAGCCCGCACACCTCGGGCAACGCCGAGACCATGTCCCGGCTCCTGGAGGAAGTGAAGGCGGGGGGAAGCGGCATCCTCATGGCCAACCTGGTGGACTTCGACATGCTCTACGGCCACCGCCGGGACCCGGAAGGCTTCGCCGGCGCCCTGCGCGAGGTGGACGCCTTCCTGCCCCGGCTCCAGGAGGCCATGCGCCCCGAGGACCTGCTGCTCATGGTCTCCGACCACGGCTGCGACCCCACCTTCAGGGGCACGGACCACACCCGGGAATACGGGCTTCTCCTGGCCTGGAGTCCTGTTTTGTCCGCAGGCGTCGACTTGGGAACGAGAAAAACCTTCGCCGACGCCGGAAAAACGGTGGCCGAACTTCTCGGACTGGACGGTTCGTCTCTTGACGGGGACAGTTTCGCCGGACGGTTCCGAGGGAAGAAAGGCGATTTCAATCCCTGTCAGGGACCAGGATCGCCTGGGGAGGCGGAAGCCGGGCTTGGTCGATGATTTCCATGACCCCCCGCTGACTTTTCCCGCCTATGCGGTAAAGGGCCCCGGCGAAACTTTACATATGCCCGCGATAACCCGCCTGCCAGGGGGAGCCCGCGGGGATTCACGGTCGGCCTCCACGAAGGCCACGCTCAGCGGCCGGGAATACATATGTGCGCGCTTTCCCTCCGCGGCGTCCTTTTGGGTCGCGTCACCGTCCGTGCAAGGCTTTCGCCTCCCATCCCGGAGCTGGACACCATGTTTAACCGAGACCGCTTACGGAATCGACAAGGAGAGGCCGCCCTCGCGTGGTGAGTGGATCAAGGGGGCGGAGACCGCCTTCCTCCCCGTCCTCCTCCGACAAAAAATGTAACCGAGGTCACTTCTCGGCAACGGCAGCGAGAGGTCACCTTCGCTTGCTGCGTGGATCAAGGGGGCGGAGACCGCCTTCCTCCCCGTCCTCCTCCGACAAAAAATGTAACCGAGGTCACTTCTCGGCAACGGCAGCGAGAGGTCACCTTGGCTTGCTGCGTGGATCAAGGGGGCGGAGACCGCCTTCCTCCCCGTCCTACTCCGACAATGAATATCCGCTCCGCTTGGAAAACAGGGCACGATTCGTAACATGAAAGCCGGATTCGGCTTCTGTTGCCACGCCGCAGGGTATATTCTGGACGTGGGATAAACGCTCTTCCCCTCGCAGCCGAGGAGTTGCCCGGTGGTCCTCGGCGAAGGGATAAGGAGAGTGAAAGAGGAGGGCGAGACTACGTGGACGTCATCCTGGGGCACGTGAACGTGGACTTCGACGCCCTGGCCTCCATGGTGGCGGCCAAGAAGCTCTACCCGGAGGCGGTGATGGTCTTCGCCGGATCGGTGAACCGCAACGTGCGCGAGTTTATCGCCCTCCACGGCGACGTGCTGGAATTCCGAGACCCCCGTTCCCTGGACCGCGAGGCCATAAACCGGCTCATCGTGGTGGACAACCGCATCGCCGAGCGCCTGGGCGAGTTCCGCGACCTACCGGGCAAGGAGGGGGTGGAGGTTTTCGTCTACGACCATCACCCTCCCTCCCCGCAGGACATGAAGGGGGTCCACGATTACAGCGAGTACCTGGGGGCCACCACTACCGTGCTGGTGAGGATAATCCAGCGCCAGAAGATCCCCATCAGCCCCTTCGAGGCCACCCTCTTCGCCCTGGGGATCCACGAGGACACCGGTTCGCTGACCTACGCGGGCACCACCCCCGAGGATGCCGAGGCCCTGGCCTTTCTCATGCGGCGGGGCGCCAACCTGGAGGTGATCATGCACTTCCTGGGAAGGCAGCTCTCCCCCGCGCAGCACGAGCTCATGAGGCGCCTGCTCTCCGGCCTTCGCTTTCACCGCGTGCAGGGGGTCCTGGTAGCCGTGGCCAGGGCGCACATGGAGGAGTACGTGGAGGGAGCCTCGGCGGTGGCCTCCAGGCTGGCCGACCTGGAGAACCTGGAGGTCCTCTTCGCCCTGGTGGAGATGCAGGGACGGGTGGTGGTGGCGGGGCTTTCCCGTATGCGCCAGGTGGACGTGGACCGGGTCCTCTCCGGCCTGGGCGGCGGCGGACACGCCAAGGCCGGTTCGGCGGTACTCAAGGGGTGCAGCCTGGAGAAGGTGGAGCGCGAGCTCCTGGAGCTGCTGGAGAGGAACGTGCCGCGACGTGTGACCGCGGGCGAGATAATGAGCGGTCCGGTGAAGACCATCAACGAGAGCACCACCATAGCCGAGGCCTCGCGGCGCATGGAGCTCACCGGCCACACCGCCTTTCCCGTGGTGGACGACGGGGGGAACCTGGTGGGCATGATATCCCGTAAGGACCTGGACAAGGCCGGTCACCACGGCCTGGGGCACGCCCCGGTGAAGGGATTCATGTCCCGCTCGTTGATCGCCGTGGAGGAGGATGCCTCCCTCCAGGAGATCCAGAGACTGATGACCGAGAACGCCATCGGCCGGGTACCGGTGGTGAGGGGCAAGGAACTGGTGGGCATCGTGACCCGCAAGGATTTACTGAGGGCCCTGCACGGGGGGGAATACCTACGTGCCGTCGCCCCGGTGGGAGGGACGCATGCCTACACCCGCTCGGAGATCGTGGAGATGATGCAGCGCCAGCTTCCGGGCGAGGTCCAGAGCCTCCTCCGCCTGGCCTCCCGGGTGGCGGAAAGGGAGGGATATCAGGTCTACCTGGTGGGCGGCGTGGTGAGGGACCTGCTGCTGGGCTACCCCAACCTGGACCTGGACCTGGTGGTTGAGGGAGAGGGCATCGAATTCGCGCGGCGTCTGGCCCGGGAGCTGAAGGCCAGGGTGCGTACCCACCGGAAGTTCGGCACCGCGGTGGTCCTGCTTCCCACCGGGAGGAGGATCGACGTGGCCACCGCGCGCACCGAGTTCTACGAGCAGCCGGCGGCGTTGCCCACCGTGGAGGTCTCCTCCATAAGGCAGGACCTCTACCGCCGGGATTTCACCATCAACGCCATGGCCGTCGCCGTGAGCGGAGAGAGGTTCGGCGAGCTGTTGGACTATTTCGGCGGACTTCGCGACCTGCAGAGAAGGCAGATCCGCGTGCTGCACAACCTGAGCTTCGTGGAGGATCCCACCCGCATCTTCCGTGCCGTGCGCTTCGAGCAGCGCTACGGATTCCGTATGGAGAGGCAGACGGAGATACTCGCCAGGCGGGCGGTGGAGATGGAGATAGTGGGGCGCCTGACCAACGCCAGGGTGAGGGACGAGCTCAAAGACATCTTCCTCGAACCCCTGCCCCTTCCCCTCAAGGCCCTGGAGAGGCTGGAGGAACTGGGGGCCCTGCGAACCCTGCACCCCGACCTGTCCGTGACCCGGGCCATGCGCCGTCGTTTCCAGTTGCTGGAAAAACACTCGGGTAAGGCCTGGGAGATGGTGGGGACGGAGGGCAGGAGGTGGATCCCGGTGGCCGCGGCCATGCTGGCCGACCTCCCCCCGGGGGAAGGGCTCAAGTGGTGCCACCAGATGCGCCTGCGGCGGGAGGACACCGAGGCTCTGCGCCAGTGTCTCGAGGAGGTTCCCCGGGCGGTGGAGGAACTCGCCCGCAGGGACCTGGCGCCCAGCCGCGCCGTATTCTTGCTTGACCCGCTGAGCCCGGAGGCCATAACATATCTCTATGCCCTGGCCGGCCCCGCGGCCAGGGAGAAGGTAGCCGCTTACTTGACCAGCTGGAAAGAAATGGCTCCCAGCGTGAGCGGCCGCGACCTCAAGGAAATGGGCCTTCCTCCCTCGAGGGTCTATTCCCAGATCCTGGCAGAAATTCGGAGGGCCCTGCTGGACGGGGAGGTACGGGGGCGCGAGGAGGAGCTGGCCCTGGCGCGCAGGCTGGTGGAGGAAGCGGCCTCGAGGAGGTGAGAGGAATGGGACCCTCCCAGGTGGAGGTTACCCTGTACATGCTGGTAGGCCTTATCCTGGGGGTCATCATCCACGAGTACATGCACGGGTACGTGGCCTACCGCATGGGGGACCCCACCGCCAAGCGCGCCGGCCGCCTGACCCTGGACCCCATGGCCCACGTGGACCCCTTCGGGACCCTCATCCTCCCCGGCATGCTCTTCCTGCTCAGCCTCCTGGGCCACGGGACCTTCATCATCGGCTACGCCAAGCCGGTGCCCATCAACCCTTTCCTCTTCCGCAAACCGCGGGGGATCATCTGGGTCTCCCTGGCCGGGCCCCTCTCCAACCTCTCCCTGGGAGTGGTCTTCATCGGGATCCTGCGCTTGCTCACCCATTTCGAGGGAGGGGGGTTCCTGGATCGAGCCGCCTACACCTGCCTGTTCATCGCCTACATCAACCTGCTCCTCTTCGTCTTCAATCTGGTACCCATACCCCCCCTGGACGGCTCCCGGGTGGTGGGGTACTTCCTGCGGGGAGAGGCCAGGAGGGCCTACCAGTCCCTGGAGCCCTACGGGTTCTTCCTCATCCTGGTTTTGGTCATGCTCTTCGGGTTCGTCCTCTCGGACATCGTGGGCGGCTTGGCCAACCTCATCCTCCGTGCCTTCGGCCTTTCCGGGGTCTTCTGATCCCGGCGCGGGGGCGGGCGGTGAGAGTGGTGAACACCTGGCGTAATCTTCCCGGAAAGGTCTGGGTGAGCATGCTGGCCCTCGATCCCCGGCTGGATAAGAAGGGGGAGAGGGCTTGCCGGGCGCTCTCGCCCCAGGAGCAGCGCCTCTTCTCCTCCATGGACCGTTACGACCGGGCCCACTCCCTGGCCGTGGCCTCCCGGCTGCGCGACGACCCCCTCCTGTACCGCGCCGCCCTCCTCCACGACTGCGGCAAGCTAACCTCGGAACTCCGACTTTGGGTGCGTTGGGCGTATACCTTTCTTGAGGTCTTCCAGCCCCGCCTGCTGGCCCGCTTGGCGGAAAAGGTTGAGAGGGAGGCCCGGGGAGGGGATGTACTGAAGAGGATGCGGAGCCTTACTCCCGGCTGGCGGAGGGGCCTGTACGTGCAGCTCCATCACGGGGAGGTGGGGGCCGCCCTTCTCGAACGCGCCGGAAGCGAGGAAGAAGTTGTGCGCCTGGTGCGGGACCACCAAGGGGAGCCGCGCGACGACAGGTCGCGCCGGTTGCGGCGGCTGGATGACGCCCTTTAGTGATCCCCAAAGAGCCCGCACCGGAAGGCCCGCCCTCCCGCTTTCCAGGTCGCCCGCCCCGGCGTAGAAAATGGAATACCGTTTCCCCGGGAAAGACGAGAACATGGGCCGGGAATACATCCTCATCCGGGGACCGGAAGGCCCGCCCTCCCGCTTTCCAGGTCGCCCGCCCCGGCGTATAGAATAATATGCTGAGCCACGCGGAGATTGCGTTGCCCCGCGGAGGCGCGTTGGGTCGAGGCCGGCCGCCCGGGGTGCAAGGGGACCCGGTATTGGTACTTGGCGGGTGGAGGAACCCGGGGCCGGCGGACGGAAATAAAGGACGAGAGGAAGGAGAGGGATTGGCGACCAGGATTCTCACCGGATACCGCCCCACGGGAAAGCTGCACCTGGGGCACCTACACGGCAACCTCATGCGCATGATGGAATTGCAGGAGGAGGCGGAGTGCTTCTTCTTTATCGCCGACTGGCACGCCTTGACCACCGATTACCAAGACCCGTCGCGGCTGAGGACCTTCACCGAGGAGATGGTATTGGACTGGCTGGCGGCGGGTATCGATCCGGACAAGGCAACCATCTACCGGCAGTCCGACCTCCCCGAGGTGGCGGAGTTCCAGCTCTACCTCTCCATGATCACCCCGTTGGGATGGCTGGAGAGGGTCCCCTCCTTCAAGGAACAGCAGGAGCAGCTGCGGGGCCGGGAGATCGCCACCCACGGCTTCCTGGGATATCCCGTGCTCCAGGCGGCGGATATTCTCATCGTGCGCGCGGAGGGGGTTCCCGTGGGGGAGGACCAACTGCCCCACCTGGAGCTGACCAGGGAGATAGTGAGGAGGTTCAACCACCTCTACGGGGAGACCTTCGCCGAGCCGCAGTCTCTGCTCTCCACCGCGCCCCGCATCCCGGGGACCGACGGGCGAAAGATGAGCAAGAGCTACGGCAACCAGATCTCCCTCTCCGACCCGCCGGAGGAGATCCGCCGCAAGGTTCTGTCCATGATCACCGATCCCGCCCGGCGCACGCGCCGGGACCCCGGTGACCCCGGTAAGTGCAGCGTTTTCGAGCTGCACAGGCTGTACACCGGGGACCGGGTGGAGGAGATCGCCGAAAAGTGCCGCACCGCGGGGTGGGGATGCGTGGAATGCAAGGAGGTCCTGGCGGGAAGGATATCCGATTCCCTGCGCGCCTTCCGCGAGAGGAGGAAGGAACTGGAAGCCAGGCCCGGGACGGCCTGGGAGGTATTGGAATCGGGGCTGCGGAAGGTGCGGCCCATAGCCGGGGAAGTGCTGGGCGAGGTGCGCAGGCGCATGGGCATGGATTGAGGAGCGAGCCGTGTCCTACCTGGTCAAGCTGGAGGTCTTCGAGGGTCCTTTCGACCTCCTGCTCCACCTCATCGGGCGCAGGGAGATAGACATCTACCAGGTTTCCATCGCCGAGATAACCGAGGATTACCTGCGCTGCATCCAGGACATGCAGCGCCTGGACCTGGAGGTGGCCACCGAGTTCCTCCTCATCGCCGCCACCCTGCTAAAGCTGAAGTCCGATTCCCTCCTCCCGGCCCCGGAGAAGGAAGGGGAGGAGATCTCCCCCGCCGAGCTGCGGGAGGAACTGTTGTGGAGGCTGGTGCAGTACCAGAAGTTCCGCAACGCGGCGGCGGAGCTGGCCTCCCGCCTGGAGAGGGAAGAGAGGTACTACTACCGGGAGGTGGACCTGGAAGAACCCTTCCGGGGCCTGGTGCCCGATGTCCTCGGTGGCCTCACCCTGGACAGGCTGGTCCGGGCGGCGCGCGAGCTGGTACAGGCGGAGGAGGAGGTGGATGTATCCTACATCGCCCCTATCCGGGTGAACGTCTCCGACTTCATGGCCAAGGTCAGGCGGGTACTGGCGGAAAAAGGGCGCACCACCTTCCGGGAGCTGACCTCCGACTGCGCGTTGCGCATCGAGATCATCGCCACCTTCCTGGCCCTGCTCGAGCTCTACAAGCGCGAGGAAGTGGATATAAGGCAGGCGGTGCGCTTCGGTGACATAGAAGTCCACCCCATGGAAGCCCAGGATATGGGGGCCCGAAGGCTCGGACCGGAGACCCCGGGAGAGGTGGAGGGGGCTGCGGTGGAGGGCGGCACGGGTTCCGCCGGAAAGGGGGAAGGATGGAGCTGAAACCCATAGGCGGGAGGATGTGGAAGACGGGGGCCGGAGAGGAACGCCCGCAGGAGATGGAGGTTCTCAAGGGGGCCCTGGAGGCCATGCTCTTCGTCTCCGGGGAGCCTGTCCCCACCCGCCGTCTGGCGGAGGCCCTGGACTGCGACGAGGGGAGGGTGGTGTCCGCCCTCCAGGAACTGAGTGAGGAATACCAGGCCGAGAACCGGGGAATACAGCTCCGCTCGGTAGGGGGCGGTTGGCGCCTGCACACCCATCCCGCCTACGCCTCCTACGTGGAGAAGATGCTCCTTACCACCAAGCGGGCCCGGCTCACCCGCGCCGCCGTGGAAACCCTGGCCATAATCGCCTACTTGCAGCCCATAACCAGGAGCCAGATCGCCAACCTGCGGGGCGTGCAGTCGGAGAACGTGGTCAAGGTCCTGGTGGACATGGGGCTGGTGGCCGAGGCGGGAAAGGAGAAAGCCCCCGGCGGCCCAGCCCTCTACGTGACCACGGAGAAGTTCCTGGAGCGCTTCGGGCTGCACAGCCTGGAGGAGCTGCCTCCCCTCGAAGATTTCGAGCCCGACCGGGAGACGGTGGAACGCATCGCCCGTTCCCTTTCCGGGCACGGGGAAACGCGGGAGGCCGGGGCGGGGGCGGTGGGGACCGGCGTGCCCCGGGATTCCGAGGCGGGTGAATTGGTAATACCTACCAACGCCGTAGACCCCGTTCGGCCGTCGGAGGCGGGGGAGAAAGGGGGAGGGGCGGAAGGCGCGGGTTTCCGGGAACAGGGAAGAGCGCGAGCCGGGTCTGAAGCGGAGGGGATGGCAGGGGAGGAGGAAGGATAGGAGGGGTTGCCGCCCGTAACGCGATCTCCCTCGGCCGGACCGGTGAGGAGGTTTGACGCCCGTACGCGGGCCGCAGGGGCGTACCGCTCTCCGGGCCTGATCCGGGAACATCGAGCCGCTGGTCCGCCTCGGCACGGTCCGGAACCGGACCGAGGGGATGGACTCGAAAGGGGGCGCGGGAGCCATGACCCGAGTCTCCGGCAAGGATGGCGGAAAAGGATATGCTGCGGGCGGAGAGGCATCGGCGGGCGGGACCGCCGGTTTGAGGCTGCAGAAGTTCCTGGCGGAGGCGGGGCTGGGCTCCCGCAGGCGCTGCGAAAGGCTCATCGAGGACGGCCGGGTGGCGGTCAACGGCCGGACGGCCCGCCTGGGAGACCGCGTGGACCCCCAAAGGGACCGCGTCACCGTGGACGGCATCCCGGTCAGCGCCGAGGGGGAGAAGAAGTACTTCCTCCTCTTCAAGCCCCCCGGGTACATAACCACGGTCAGGGACAACCGGGGACGGCCGACGGTCATGGACCTCGTCCACGAGGAGGGCAGGCTTTTCCCCGTGGGACGCCTGGACAAGGATACCCGGGGGTTGCTCCTGATCACCAACGACGGATACCTGGCCCACAAGTTGCTGCATCCCAGCCGAGGAGTGGAAAAGACCTACCTGGTGCAGGCGGAGGGTTACCTGACTCCCCAGGGCCTCTCCCGCCTGCGCAAGGGGATACGGCTGGAGGAAGGGACCACCGCACCGGCAAAAGTACGCGTCCTGGCCAAGAAGGGCGACCGGTGCCTCCTGGAGTTCACCCTCCACGAGGGGAAGAAGAGGCAGATCAGGCGCATGTGCGCGGCGGTGGGCCTGGAGGTTAGGGACCTGATCCGTACCCGCTTCGGTCCCCTGGACCTCCGGGGCGTGAAGGAGGGGGAGTACCGTCCCCTCACCCCGGAAGAGGTCCGCGAGCTCATGGAGATGGATTGAAGATGGGGAACGGTCCGGGGGGTTGGTGAGGGCGGGACCGGTGGGCGGAAGGCGCGGGACCGGGCATGCGCCGCCCGATCGCCCCGCGGATGGGGGTGGAGATGGGATTATCTCACCGCGAACCACGAACGCGGGGTCGAAAACCGTTATTCCGGGATGGCCCGCGAGCCGCGAAGTTGCCCCTCCGCCCCCGGGAGGGGAAAATGGAACGGGGGGTCGTGCTTATCCGCATAGCGTGATCCTGGGGGCGGAATTTTACCGGGGACAGGCAGGGGATAGATGAGCGGCGGTTACTGGCCGGAGGGGGTAAAGCGCCACCTGCGATATCCCCGCATTCCCGTCTTCGAGTTGCTGCGCTCCGCGGCCGCCCTGTGGCCGGGGCGGAACGCCCTGGTCTTCGGGGGGATGGAGTTGACCTTCCGGGAGTTGGACCTGCTCTCCGACCGTTTCGCCGCCGCCCTGGCCGACATGGGAGTGGGCAAGGGCGACCGGGTGGGCATCCACCTTCCCAATTGCCCCCAGTTCGCGGTGGCCTATTACGGCCTGCTCAAGGCGGGGGCGGTCTACGTCCCCCTCGACCAGCATCTTTCGGAGCGCGAGTTGCTCTACCAGCTGCGGGACGCGGAGGTGGAGACCTACCTGGGGCTGGATATCACCTTCCGCATGCCCCGGCGGGTTCTGCCCCGCACCCCGGTGCGCCGGGTGATACTCACCAGCCTGACCGACTGTTACCCGCGGGTGTCACGGCCGGTAAAGCCTTTGCGCCGGGTGACCCTCCCGCCCCTGGCGGCGGATTTCGCCGATCTTCTCACCTACTATCCCGAGGAACCGCCGGATCTTTCCTTCGACGTGGAGAGGGACCTGGCGCACATAGTCTACGCGGGAGGGGTTGCGGGTAGGGAGCTGGGAGTCATGACCACCCACTTCAACGTGGTTGCCAATTGCTGCCAGTTCACTCACTGGTTCGCGGGCGGGGAGATATCCTGGCGCAAGGGAAGGCTGGAGGTGAGGTGGCCGGCCGGGGACGGCCCGGAACGCCACGTCGTGCGCCGGGGAGCCGAGGTGTCGCTGATCGTGGTCCCCTGGACCCACGTGATGGGTATCGTGGCCTTCTTCAACATCCAGGTGATGAACGGGTGGACGATGATCGTCTCCGCCCGCTTCGATCCCGAGCAGTACCTTCTGGACATCGGCAAGTACAGCGCCACGGGATTCGGAGGGCCGCCGCAGCTCTTCCTGCCTCTCATGGAGAACCCGGCTTTCAACAGGAAAAACCTGGAAGGCATACGCTTGGTGGTCTCCGGGGCCGCACCCCTGGAGCCACGGGTACTTCGGCGGCTCTTGCGCCGCGTGCCGGGCCTGGTCTGCGAGGGATACGGGCTCACGGAATGCACCATGGGGTGTACCGCCAATCCTCCCTCGCGCGAGGGTGCGCGCCCCGGTTCGGTAGGATTGCCCCTTCCGGACACCGAGGTCCGCCTGGTGGATCCCCTGGACGGGAGGGCCGCGGTGAGGGATGGAGAGACGGGGGAGATAACGGTCAGGGGACCGCAGGTCACCCCCGGGTACTGGCGGAGGCCGGAGGAGACCGCCCGCGTATACCGTGACGGTTGGTTGTACACCGGTGACCTGGGAAGGAAGGACGGGGACGGTTTCCTCTACATCGTGGGCCGCAAGAAGGACATGCTCATCTGCAAGGGTTTCAACGTCTATCCCCATGAACTAGAGGAAGTCCTGCGGGGCCACCCGTCGGTGGCCGGGGCCGTCGTGGTGGGGAGGAAGGAGGTCCGCTACGGGGAAGTCCCCATGGCCTACGTCCAACTGAAACCCGGGGAGAGCGCGGAGCCGGGGAAGGTCATGGATTGGGCCAACCGGAGGCTGGCGCGTTACAAGAGGATCCGCGAGCTTCACCTGGTGGAGGAGCTGCCCCGCTGAGGCGTGGTCCGTCGGCTCGGGGTGGGGCCTCGGGGACGGGGAATGGCGGGACCATGTAAGGCGGCCGCGAGGGCGGTAGGGGTTTCATCGCCGACTTTAGCGGCGCGTAAGCGGAGAAGTTGCGGGAGCTTTTGGGGTTGGAAAGGATTGATTTTCCACCCCCATCAGCCCGGCCGAACCGTAAATCAAGGAAAAAACAGCTGTCTCTCAACTGTTAACCGCCCTCCCCGAAGCTCAGGTTGCTCGAGGAAACAAAAACTTCGGTCGGACAACGGAAAAGTAGACAAACAGGGTGGGTGGGAAGGAGACGATGTGATAGACTTTATGGCCGAGGCAAAAGGAGGAGGACATGCAGCTGCGAGCCTTGAGGGGAGCCATTCTCTGCCGGGAGAACACCAAGGAGGAGATAGTGGAGAGGACGGCCCAGCTCCTCCGGGAGATGATCAAGCGCAACGACATCCGCCCGGAGGACATCGTGGACGTCATCTTCACCGCCACCGAGGACCTCACCGCCGAGTTCCCGGCCGCCGCGGCCCGGCACATCGGCCTCACCCACGTGCCGCTCCTCTGCGCCCGGGAATTGGCCATCGTCGACGGGGCGCCGCGTTGCATCAGGGTTCTCATGCATTTCTACACCCGGAAGCATCCCCACGAATTGCGCCATCCCTACCTGGAGGGAGCGCGGCAGTTGAGGACCGACCTCCCGGAGTAGAAGGTCTGGAAACTACCGGCAATCGCGCCGCGGGCCAAGACATACCCGCGGGTTTTCTGCCCCCGTACATATCGACTGCACAACCAGAAGACAGCCTCTATAATGGAGGATAAACATCCGCGGTTTTCGGAATCTTCCCCCGACGGCTTCGGGATGGCCCCGTACTCGTCGGCGGAGGTGGCGGGAAACCGGCCGCTCGGGGGTTGGAGGGCGGCGGTGGATATCGCCGCGGCCCGGCGGGAAGCATCCAGGAAGGGGAGTGGTCCGCATGGTCATCGTGATGCGTTCCGGAGCCTCGGAACAGGAGATCCAGGAGATAGTGGATCTTTTGCGCGAGAAGGGGCTGGAAGCCCATGTCTCCAAGGGGGAGTTCCGCACCGTCATCGGGGTCATCGGTGACGACGAGCTGGTCATGCAGGTGCCCTTCCAGGCCTACCGCGCCGTGGAGAGGGTCATCCCCATCCTCAAGCCCTACAAGTTGGCCAGCCGGGAGTTCCAGGAGGAACCCACGGTGATCAGGGTGGGGGACGTGGTGATCGGAGGGGGGACCTTCACCGTCATCGCCGGCCCCTGCTCGGTAGAGAGCGAAGAGCAGGTGGTGGAGTCGGCGCGCATAGCCAAGGAGGCGGGGGCCGGGCTCTTCCGCGGCGGGGCCTTCAAGCCCCGCACCTCGCCCTACAGCTTCCAGGGGCTGGGAGAGGAGGGACTGAGGCTGCTGGCCCGGGCCAGGGAGGAGACCGGCCTCCCCGTGGTCACCGAGGTGCTGGACGTCAGGGACTTGGAACTGGTCTACCGGTACGCCGACGTGCTCCAGGTGGGGGCGCGCAACATGCAGAACTTCCTCATGCTCAAGGAGCTGGGAAGGCAGGACAAGCCCGTTCTTCTCAAGCGGGGGATGAGCGCCACGGTGGAGGAATGGCTGATGGCCGCGGAGTACATACTCAAGGAGGGCAACACCAAGGTCATCCTCTGCGAAAGGGGCATCAAGACCTTCGAGACGGGAACCCGCAACACTCTGGACATATCCTCCATCCCGGCGGTGAAGGGAACCTCCCACCTACCGGTCTTCGTGGATCCCAGCCACGCCACCGGGGTCCGGGACCTGGTCCCGCCCCTGTGCCTGGCGGCCCTGGCGGCGGGGGCGGACGGGGTCATGGTGGAGATGCACCCCCGACCGCGCGAGGCCCTGTGCGACGGGGCCCAGTCCCTGACCCCGGAAAGCTTCCGTTCCATGATGGAGGAAGTAAGGAGGCTCGCGGGGTTCATGGGAAGAGGTTAGGGCTCGGGCGCGGACCCTCCTCCGCCTGGGGAAGGAAGGCTTCCGGGAGCGGATGCGGGACCCGTTGAAGGTGCAGTCGGCCGGGAGGGAATAGGGCGAAGCGCCGGGACGGGGCGCCCGGCGGCCGGAATTGGCCGGACAAGGGAGGTAGGAGAGGACGTTTCGTCCCGGGGGTGAGCGCCCCAGATGCCTTCCGGCATATGGAAGGAAATGGCAACAGATGTCCGACCTGCTTTACGAGCGCATGGGGATAGTGGGCACGGGACTCATCGGCGGTTCGCTGGGGATGGCCGCGTCGGCCTCGGGCGCCGTGGGGAAGGTGCTGGGAAGCGACGCCGACCCCACCATGCTGGCCAAGGCCCTGGAATTGGGCGCGGTTGAGGAGGCCCACGAGGACCTCGAGGAAATGGTGGCCCTCTGCGACCTGGTGGTGGTGGCCGTTCCGGTGCGGGCCATCCCCGGGGTCCTGGAGAGGATCGCTCCCGCCCTGCGTGCCGGGGCCACGGTGAGCGACGTGGGCTCGGTGAAGGAGGGGGTGGTCAGGGCCGCGGCCGGGATATTGCCCTCCCGGTGCCATTTCGTGGGCGGCCATCCCTTGGCCGGCTCGGAACAGAGGGGAGTGGAGTTCGCCCACCCCGACCTTTTCCGGGAGGCCTATTACGTGCTCACCCCCACCGGGGATTGCGACGCCGCGGCCTATTCCCGCCTGCACGCCCTGCTGACCTCGCTGGGAGCCAGGGTGATAGCCATGGAGCCCCGGCTGCACGACCGGGCGGTCTCCGTGGTCAGCCACGTGCCCCACATCCTGGCCATGGCCCTCATGAACCTGGCCCTGCGGAGGGCCGAGGAGTACCCACTCCTCAAGCTGGCCGCGGGAGGTTTCCGGGACGTCACCCGGATAGCCGCCTCCGATCCCCGGCTGTGGCTGGATA
This sequence comes from Actinomycetota bacterium, assembly GCA_014360685.1. Taxonomy (GTDB): domain Bacteria; phylum Actinomycetota; class Geothermincolia; order Geothermincolales; family RBG-13-55-18; genus Solincola_A. The sequence continues at coordinate 64,148 of JACIXB010000021.1, forward strand.
TCCTGGCCGAGAACCGGGAAGCCGTGGGCGAGACTCTCTCCGAGGTGCTGGACAACCTGCAGCACATAAACGACCTCCTGGCCCGGGGGCGCGAGGCGGAGCTCTTCTCCTGGCTGGAGAGGGCAAGCTCGGGGCGGCGGAACCTGGCCCCGGCATTGAGGGAGTCCCTGGGCGAGATGTACGTCCTCTCCCTGCCGGTGGAGGACCGGCCGGGGGTGATCAGCGAGGTCACCCTCACGGTGGGGGACCTGGGCATCAACATAGACGACCTGGAACTGGTACACCCCCTGGAGAGCGGCCAAGGAATCCTGCGCCTTTCCATAACCGGGGAGGACGAGGCGCGGCGGGCCGCGGAAGCGCTGCGCGCCCGTGGTTACCGGGTTACGGTGGGCAAGGCGATGGGGGAACGATGACCGGAGGCCGGCCCCGGCGGGGATCAGGCGACCACTCGCCGCCGCGGCGGATGTCCCCGCGGACCGGGGCCACCTGCGGAGCGCGAGCGGGCAGGAGGTAATAATTGGAAGTCACCATCAGCGGAAGGCGCTCCCTGCGGGGCGAATTGAGGGTACCCCCGGACAAGTCAATCTCCCACCGGGCGGCCATCCTGGGGGCCATGGCCCACGGGACCACCGTGGCCCGTCCCTTCCTCCGCTCGGGTGACTGCCTGAGCACCTTGAACTGCCTGCGGCGCCTGGGCGTGGAGGTGGAGCTGGCGGGGGACACGCTTACCGTCAGGGGGGGAGGGCCGGAAGCCTGGAGGGAACCGTCGGAAGCCCTGGACGCCGGCAACTCGGCCACCACCATGAGGCTTCTGGCCGGGGCCCTTGCCGGGAGGCCCTTCCGGAGCGAGATAACCGGCGACCGCTCCCTGTTGCGACGGCCCATGGGGCGCATCGCGCGTCCTCTGCGGCTCATGGGGGCGGAGATGGAAACCCGGGGAGAAGGGGAGCGGCCGCCGCTGGTCATCAGGGGTGGGAAACTGAGGGGAATCGAGTACCGCATGGAGGTGGACAGCGCCCAGGTGAAGTCGGCCTTGCTCCTGGCCGGCCTGCAGGCGGATGGGGAGACGCGCATCGTGGGTGGGCGCTCCTCCCGGGACCACACGGAGAGGATGCTCCTGCTCATGGGGGCCGACCTCGCCTTCGAGGGAGAGGATGCCCTGGTCATAAGGAGATCGGAGCTGGATCCCGCGGAGATAGACGTTCCCGGGGACCTATCCAGTGCCTCCTTTCTTTTGGCCGCCGCGGCGCTGGTGCCCGGCTCGAGGCTCAAGCTCCTCGGCGTGGGGCTCAACCCCACCCGGGCGGGCTTTTTATCCGTGCTCAATTCCATGGGGGCCCTGGTCCTCGAATCAGGCTACCGGGAAGCGTGCAACGAGCCGCGGGGAGACCTGGAGGTGGGAAGCGCCTCCCTGTCCGGCGTGGAGGTGGAGGGGTGGCGGATTCCCGCCCTCATCGACGAGGTGCCCCTCCTGGCCGTGCTGGGCTGCAGGGCGAGGGGGGAGACGGTGGTCAGGGGAGCCGCCGAGCTGAGGGTGAAGGAGAGCGACCGCATCGCCGCCGTGTGCGCGGAGCTGCGCAAGATGGGGGCCTCCATCGAGGAGCTGCCCGACGGTTTCGTGGTCCACGGGCCGGTGATCCTGAGAGGGGCGCGGGTGGACTCCCACGGGGACCACCGCATGGCCATGTCCCTGGCCGTGGCCGGCCTATGCGCCGAGGGGGAGACGGTGATCTCCGGCTGGGAGTGCGTGGACATCTCCTTCCCCGGGTTCCTGGAGACCCTGCGCTTTCTGACCGGGAGTTGACGGCCCGCGGCCGCTTCGGGAACGGGAGAACGAGCATCAGATGGGCAGGGCGAAGCGGAAGACCGATCCCCCGCCCTTCCTTTCCGTGCACCATATCCTGCCCTCGTGGACCTGCACTATCTCCCGGGCCAGGTAGAGCCCCAAGCCTATGCCGGGCAGGGAATGGTGCATGGCCTCCTCCACCTGGTAGAACTTCTCGAATACCAACAGGCGGTCCTCCACGGGTATTCCCGGTCCCCGGTCCATCACCGAGACCACCACCTCGTCGGCGTGGACTTGGGCATGTACCTCTATGGGCGAACCCTCGGGCGAGTATTTGGCCGCGTTGTCCAGGAGGATGATGAGCACCTTGAAGATCTTTTCGCGGTCCGCCGACACCGGCGGCAGGCCTTTGTCGGCTTTCACGTACAAGGGGTTCTTTACCCCCTTGGCCCTCATCTCCTCCACGGCCCTTTCCAGGACGGATGGAAGGTCGACCTCCTCCTTCCGCACGGCCGACATGCCCTTTTCCAGCTTGGACACCTCGAGTATCTCCGAGACCGTGTGCTCCAGCCGCTTGGCCCCGTTCTCTATACGCTCCAGTATCTCCTCCAGGGTGCTCTGGTCCAGGCGGTCCCGGTGGCTCTTGAGGGTATGGGCGTAACCGATGATGATGGATATGGGGTGCCGCAGTTCGTGGGAGACCACGTCTATGAGGTCCCGCAGGGACATCTCGTGTTGCCGGTGCGCTTCCTCGAGGGATATGAACCGGGCCAGGAGGTTCAGGCTGTCCTTCTCGTCCCTGGTGTACAAGCGGAGGTTCTTGTGGTAAAGGCAGAGGGCGCCGGATGTCTTTCCGGCGTGCGTCACCGGCTGGCCGTAGAAAGTGCGTGCCCCCAGGGTTCGGGCCACGGGATCCTGGAGGAGTTCCTCCCGGGCGGAGAGGCCGGCGATGTACAGGGGCTCTTCGGCCCCTCGCCTGAGCAACCGTAGGGCGAGGAACCTCCCGCCTGCGCCGACGCGGGCATCTCCAAGGGGGATCCCCGGGGAGGGGTATACCTGGAAGCGGTCCTTTTCCCAGCGGAAGTAACAACAGGAATCCGCCTCGAAGAGTTCCCTCACCGCGCAGGCGATGGTGCCGAAGTTCTCACCGGGGTCCGGTCCCAGCCGGCAGAAGAGGCGGTTGATCTCGTCGAGGGTTCTTTTGGCCCGCGCGCATCCCGAGATGTCCAGTATCTCCAACACGATGCCGCCGATCTCGGGGTGATCCGCCATGTTCCTCAAGAGGGCGGCGGCGTTGAAGGCCAGGTCCGCGCCGCAGAGGAGCCGGAAGGAAGCCAGGAGGGAATAACCCGCCCGCTGGCACAGTTCCCTGAAGGAGGCATTGAAGCTGTCCCTCTCCTCCTCGTCCAGGAAATGGAAGAAATTCTTTCCCGCCGCCCCTCCCTCCTCGAGGCCCAGGACCCGGGCGAAGAGCTCGTTGCACCTGACAACCGTGCCCTCCGCGTCCAGCACGGCCGCCGGACGGTAGGAAGACTCCGCGAGGCTCAGGTATTCTCTTCTCAGGATCTCGGAATGGCGCTTGAGAGCCTCGGTTACGGGACTGGACCCGCAGATGGAGACCTGCTTCAGGAGGGATGGCCCGGGCACGGAAATCCCTTTCCCCTTCATGACCTGCCTTCGCTTTCCCTTTCCCGGCGTGATCTATCTGCGCCCCATCGACGGCATCCTTGAGCCCGCGAGGGTTCCGTGATGCATTATCGCCGGGTGGTAGGTCCGGCGTATCGTCCCTTCTTCCGCCTTTGCCCCCACAAAGGGTTGAATTCCCACGCTTTTCCGAGGTCCACAATCCTCCTTTTGGCTCCCCGCGGATGGACTTAATGGTGAAGAACGGATCGCGCGGCGGTGATATCAATAACCAAGCGACGGAACGGGGCACCGCCCCCAGCGGCCGCCCTGGGTGCCCCGCGGTTGATTTCGCGGCGAAGAGGTGTAGGCATGCCGGAGATCATCCTCGATGAAGAGGAGGTCGACGTCCTCAGGGAGATCGCCAACATCGGCTCCGGGCACGCCGCCGCTTCCATGGAGAAGTGGTTGGAGCGGGACATGCTCCTGGACGTGCCCCAAGCCTTCCTGGTTCCCGTGGAGGAAGTGGCGGAACATATCGGGGATCCCCTGCAGACGGTCATCTGCGTATATTCGCGGGTGAGCGGGGAGATCACGGGGCACCTTCTTTATACTCTCGCCTTGGAGGACGCCAAGGTCCTGCTGGACATCCTCCTGGAACCGGAGGACAGGAAGTGGGGATTTTCCCCGGATAACCTCTCCGCCATCGCCGAGACGGGAAACATCCTCTTCAACGCCTACCTGACCGCCGTTTCCAGGATCAGCGGCCTGGAGCTTTACCCGGGTACCCCGGCCTGCGCGGCGGACATGCTGGAGGCGGTGGTGAACACCGTGCTCCTAGAGATATGCGAGGGGAGCGAACATACCCTGGTGCTGGAGACGCAATTCCGCGGGGAAGGGCTCTCCTCGGTGGGATACGTTCTCTTTCTGGCCGAGAACGAGGCCCTGAAAAGGCTGGTGCAAAGGGCGGAGGGGGAATAAGGAACTGGTCGTAGGGCCCGTTGGGGACGGGCTTCCATGAAACAGCATCCGGCTCTCAAGGAAGGGAAACGCGGAAAGGAAGGGAAGGGATGCCCCGGCGGATCATCGTCAAGATGGGGGACCTGGAGGTAAGCGATAGACCGGGGGACGTGCTGACCAGCGTGCTGGGCAGCTGCGTGGGGGTGATAATAATGGACCGCAGGGGTCCGCTCACCGGCATGGCCCACATCATGCTCCCGGAGATGACCAAGGGGATGCCGGAGGGTAACCGCAGGGCCAAGTACGCCGGGCCCGGGGTTCTGGCCCTGGTGAGGGAGATGGTGATAAGGGGTGCCCGCCGGGACGACCTCTACGCAAAGCTGTGCGGAGGAGCCAGGCTTTTCGGGGAGAACAACCTGCAAAACATCGGGGAACGAAATATTGCCGTGACCCGCGCCGCCCTCCGCAAGTTGAACATCCCCATCCTGGCTGAGAAGGTGGGCGGGGATACGGGAAGGAACGTTCTGGTGGAGGTGGGGACGGGTAGGGTGGTGGTGAGGGTATCGGGGGACAGCGAGGAGGTCATCTAGTTTCAAGGCCGGGTTTCGGCGCGGGTGAAATCCACCCAATTTCCCCGCGGCGGCGGACATCAGGGGGATGGTGGGACCCGGCGAGCCCATAATCTAAGGGGGTAGGAGGAAAGGAGGAAAGGGGAGTGTCCGCGAGGATAATGATCGTCGACGACGCGGCCTTCATGCGCAAGAGGATCCGCAACATCCTCCTCAAGCACGGCTACGAGGTGGTGGCCGAGGGGGAGAACGGGAGGGAGGCGGTCGATTTCTACCAGGAGCATTCCCCCGATCTGGTAACCATGGACATCACCATGCCCGAGATGGACGGTATAGAGGCACTACAGAAGATAATGGACCTGGATCCCAAGGCCAGGGTGGTGGTCGTTTCCGCCATGGGCCAGCAATCCATGGTCATCAAGGCCATCAAGAGCGGGGCCAAGGATTTCATCGTCAAGCCCTTCGAGCCGGACAGGGTCATCCAGACCGTGAGGAGGGCCCTGGAGGCGGGATAAGTTGGTGAGGGCATGAGACCGCCGCACGAGAGGTAGCGGCCACCGCTCCCGGACACAGGGACCCGGGCCGGCGGCGGGATCGGGAAAGGAAGAGGAAAAAGCGGGGTCGAGCGAGAACCCCGGCCACGGACGGCTACGTCGCCGTCCGTGTTTTTTCGGCACCGGGGAGCGGTTGGCATGCTATTCGTGGCGGCGAGGTCCGCGATTCCGAGGTCGGCAGAGGGAGGTTGAGGCGGAAGATGGCCGAGGAACCCCTATCCCAGGAGGAGATAGACGCCCTCATAAGAGGCCGGTCGGGAGACCTTGATGCGGGGGGGAGCCCGCCCCCGGCGCCGCCGGAGGGTACCTCTCCGGGAGGGGAGGAGCATCCGCTGACCGAGGACCAGCTGGATGCCCTGGGAGAGTTCTTCAACATCGCCATGGGCAGGGCGGCTACCGTTCTCTCCACCATCCTGGGCAGGGACGTGGAAATCACCACCCCCCGCGTCGGTTGGGTGGACTGGAAGGAAATGGTAACTTCGCATCCCGTGCCCAGCGTGGTGGTATGGGTGCAGATCAAGGAAGGGCTGGAGGGAAGCACGCTCCTGGTCCTCTCCCAGAGGGACGCCAATCTGGTGGCCAACATCATGGACGAGGAGGAGAAGGACCTCGAGGAGCCGCTCGACGAGTACCGGCAGAGCGTGGTGGGAGAGGCCGTGAACCAGATGGTAGGGGGAGCGGTTTACGCCATGTCCGAGATGTTGGGCCTGGAGATGAGCATCCACCCCCCGCGCATCGAGGTGCTGGATTTCTCCGCGGAGGGGGAGGCAGAGCCCCCTCCCTCTTACGGCGAGGGCGACCTGGTACGGATATCCTTCCAGTTCCGGGTGGCCGACCTGCTGAAAAGCGAGATGATCCAGCTCATGCCCGTGAGCTTCGCCAAGGCGCTGGCGGACATGATCCTGGAGGAGGACGAGGAGGTTGAGCCGCCTGGAGGGGGAGGAGAGGCCGCGGAGCCGCCTCGCGCCGGGCAGGAGGGAGCGGGGCCCGCCGCCGGGGAGCCAGTCCAGTCCATCGGGCCGGAAGAGGAGGTGGAGGTACGGCGCGCGGAATTCCAACCCCTGGGAGGAGGAGGAGGCGGAGGCCGCTCCGAGGAGGACAACATTCGGCTGCTTCTGGACATCGAGCTCGAGGTTTCCGTGGAGATAGGGCGCGCCCGCATGAGGATAAAGGACGTCCTCTCCCTCGGCGAGGGCTCCATCATCGAACTGGACAAGATGGTCGGGGAGCCCGTGGAAATTTATGCCAACAAGAAGTTGATCGCCCGCGGCGAGGTCGTGGTGATCGACGAGGATTTCGGAGTCAGGGTCACGGAGATCGTGAGGAAACAGGCCTGAGGGACATGTCGCGCGAGGCCATAACCCCCTTCCTGTATCGCGTCGCGGCGGGCGCCGCCACGAGGGACTCCTGGAGGCGGGCCCTGGTGGGATTGGCGCTCCTGGCCCTGCTCATGGCCGCGGTATCCTTACTTTCCGCGAGGATGAAGGGAGGGGAGAGCGCCGCCCGGGCGTTGGGCGGGGTGGAGGATGGAGAATCGGCCGCGGGAGAAAGGGATGCTGTCGGCGCCGGGGAAGAGGGGGAGATGGCCGACGCGGCGGAGGGGGATCCCGCCCCGCGGGACGAGGAGCCTGCCGCGGAGGGAGAAAGCGCCATCCGGAGCGCGGTGGACAACGAGCCGGGAGACTTAGGCGGCGAGGCGCGGCCCGGGGGATCCCGGGAAGCTCCTTCCCTCGACCTGGGGGGAAGCCTGCTCAAGGTTTTCCTGGGACTGGCGGCGGTGATCGTCCTCATCGCGGTGGTCAGGCTCCTGGCGGCAAGGAAAAGCGGAAGGAAAGGGGGTCTGGCCCCGGGGAGGCTGGAGGTGGTGGGTTACACCCCGTTGGGGCCCGCCTCGGGGATCTACGAGGTCAGGGCGGGGAACAGGGTACTCATGGTCGGCGAGGCGGAAAAGGGGCTCAGCCTACTGGGAGAAGTGGACGCGGAGTCATTGGTGAGGGCGGAAGACGCCGAGCTCCTGGAGGACGAGTTCCTGGCCCTGATCCGGGAGGAGATGGCCTCTCCCTCCAGGACGGAGCAAGTACCGGGGAGGCGCCCCCTTCTCGAGGAACTCAAATGGAAGACGGCGAGGAAGCGCGGGCGCGCGCGGAGATGACCGAAGGCAGAAAATGGATGAGCGGGAAAAAACGAACCATACCCCCGGTCGTGGGAGCGGCGCTGGTCTTCTTACTGGCCGCGGCGTTTCTCTTGGCGGGGACGCGGGGCGCCGTGGCCCAGCCGGAGGAGGGCGGGCTCATGGATACCCTGGAGGAGGGCTCGAGGAGCAATTCCCTGGTGCAACTCTTGATCGTCGTCACCCTCTTGGCCCTCATTCCCACCGTGCTCATCTGCATGACCTGCTTCACCAGGGTGGTGGTCATCCTGTCCTTCATGCGCAACGCCATAGGCACCGCCCAGCTCCCGCCCAACCAGGTGATAATCGGGGTGGCCCTCTTCCTCTCCCTTTTCATCATGTCGCCGGTGGTCAACAGGATAAACAACGAGGCGGTGAAACCCTACATGGAGGGGTCTATCCAGAGGGAGGAGGCCTTCAGGCGCGGCCTGGAACCCCTGCGGGAATTCATGCTGCGCCAGACGGAGGAGAAGGACCTGGAGCTCTTCGTGGACCTCTCCTCCGAGGAAAGTCCGGAGAGCCCGGAGCAGGTCTCCACCATGGTCCTGGTTCCCGCCTTCGTGGTGAGCGAGTTGAAGAAGGCCTTCATCATCGCCTTCCTCATCTTCATACCCTTCCTGATCATAGATATACTGGTCTCGGGCACCCTCATGTCCATGGGCATGCTCATGCTCCCGCCCATGATCATATCCCTCCCCTTCAAGCTTCTGCTCTTCGTCCTGGTGGACGGGTGGGGGCTGGTGATCCGGTCGTTGATAACCAGCTTCAGGTGACGGTGGCGGAGGAAGGGAGGGAGATCTCGGAAAATGCCGGGAGGAGCCCGGGCGGAGGAGAGGACGCATGCTGGAGATAGTGGGACGGGCCTTTTTCCTGGCCCTCATGATGTTGCTGCCCCTACTGGGGGTGACCATGCTTGTGGGGGTGATCATCAGCATCCTGCAGGCCGCCACCCAGATACAGGAGATGACCCTGACCTTCATCCCCAAGCTCTTCGTTACCCTGCTTATGGTCATCCTGGCCGGTCCGTGGATCATCAGGACCCTGGTCAACTTCACCCTGGAGATATTCAGGAACATACCGGAGTTCATCCGCTGAAGCGCCGAGAGTAGGGACGGGAGGCCGCACGGCTCTGGAGGAAAGGTTTGGTGAGGCGATGACGGCGAGTTGGCGGCCGAAGACGGGGGTTCCGGACGCCCCGGAGGTAAGCTCCTTGCCCGGGGAGGTGGGATGATGGCCTTTCCGGCCAACGAGGCCACCATGTCCGCTTTCCTGCTGGTTTTGGGACGCGTGGCCGGGGCGGTGGCCGCGTCGCCCTTTTTCAGGCGGGGGCAGGTCCCCGTGCTGGTGCGGGCTTGCCTCTCTTTACTCCTCGCCCTCTTCCTCGCTCCCCTGGTGGGGGTGGAGGCCCTGCGGCTGGACCTCGCCTTTCCCCTGCGGCTCACCTACGAGGTGTTGGTGGGGGTGTTTCTGGGCTACCTCTTCACGCTGGTGGTGAGCGGGGTGAGCATGGCGGGAGGGATACTGGACTTCGAGATGGGGTTCGGGCTGGCGCATTCCTTCGATCCCAACTCGGGTTCCTACGCCAGCCTCCTGTCCCGCTTCTACCTGATGCTGGCGGTGCTGGTATTCTACCTGGCCGGGGGGCACCGGCTGCTGGTGGTCTCCATCCTGGCCAGTTACCGGGTCTTTCCGGCGGGCAGCCTGGCCCTGCCGGAGATCATTTCCACCGCCTCGGCCAAGGCGGCCGCCGAGGTGTTCGTGGTGGCCGTGAAGGTGGCCGCTCCCGTGATGGGAGCCCTTTTCGTGGCCGACGTGGTGTTCGGTCTGGTGGCGCGCTCCGTGCCCCAGCTCAACGTCTTCGTCCTGGGGATCCCCCTCAAGGTGCTCCTGGGCCTATTGGCCGTGGCCGTGACCATGCCCGCCACGGTGTTCTTTCTGCATCGCCTTTTCGAGGGTTTCGAGGGCTGGCTGGCGGGGGCCTGGTGAGCAGGGGGCTTGCGGGCGGGGTTTTCGCGCTTGGCGAGAGGAGGATGAGGGTTGCCGAGGGAGGAGAGGACGGAAAAGGCCACTCCCAAGAAAAGGGAGGACGTGCGCAAAAAGGAGGGGATGGCCGCCCGGAGCGCGGATCTCACCTCCGGGGTCATGTTCCTCTTTTCCGTTTTCTTCCTCCGGCTCTGGGGGCCTTCCCTCTTCAGCCATTTCGCCTCTTTGGTGGAAGGCGGGTTGGCCACGGCGGGAGAGGAGGCCACATCCGCCGCCATCCTCAGGAACCTGAAGGCGGGACTGGTGGGGATGATGGGCACGCTCGCCCCCCTCGCACTGGCCCTTTTCGCCGTGGCCCTGCTGATCAACGGTCTCCAGGTCAAGTTGTACTTCGTGCCCAAGGCGGTGAAGCCGAGGGGCGAGAGGATTAACCCGATCCTGGGATTGAAGCGGCTCTTCTCCCCGCGCTCCCTCGCCGAGTTGGTGAAGAACGTGGCCAAGGTGGCCCTGGTGGGCGCGGTGGCCTATTACTCGGTGAGATCCGATTACGTGAAGCTGCACGCCATGGTGGGAGCGGGGGTGACCCAGGCGCTGACGGCTTACATGCGGGTCGTATTCAACGCCGCCTTCAAGGTGGCCCTGGCCATGTTCGCCGTCGGATGCGCCGACTACGGTTACCAGAAGTGGGAGTTCGAGCGCAACATCCGCATGACCCGGCAGGAGATAAAGGAGGAGTTCAGGCAGACGGAGGGGGATCCCAACCTCAGGGCGGCCATCCGCTCGCGCATGCGGGAGATAGCCCGCAGGAGGATGATGCAGAGGCTTCCGGAGGCCACCATGGTGGTCACCAACCCCAGGCATTACGCCGTGGCCCTGCAGTACAGGAAGCGCATGCCCGCCCCCAGGGTCATCGCCAAGGGAGTGGATTTCCTGGCCCTGCGCATCCGCGAGGAGGCGGAAAAACTGGGCATCCCGGTGGTGGAGGACCCTCCGCTGGCCCGCGCCCTGTACGCCTCGGTGGAGGTGGACCAGGAGATACCGCCCGAGCTCTACAAGGCCGTGGCCGAGGTGTTGGCCTACCTCATCAGCGTGGACGTGAGGATGGCGGCCAGGATAGCCTGAGCGGGCAGATAGGGGACCCGTCGGGAGGTTCACAGGGTATGGGCGAACGGTGGACGGGGGGAAGGAAAGAGGTTACGCGAGGCTGGTAGGATGAAGGCTTCACGCCTGGACCGCTACAGCGATTTTCTGACCGCGGGGATCGTGGTCCTCATCGTCATCATGATCCTCGTGCCCTTGTCCCCCTTCGTACTCGATCTGCTGATAGCCTTCAACTTCGCCCTCTCTCTCCTGGTGATGCTGGTGACCATGTACACCCAGGAGCCCCTGCATTTCTCCGTCTTCCCCACCTTGCTCCTCTTGGCCACCGTCTTCCGGCTGGCCATCAACATCGCCGTTACCAGGCAGATACTGGTCAACGCCAACGCCGGCGCCATGGTCAACGCCTTCGGGAACTTCGTCATCTCCGGGAACCTGATCGTGGGACTGGTGGTCTTCTTCATCATCGTCATCGTCCAGTTCGTGGTCATCACCAGCGGCGCCAACCGGGTGGCGGAGGTGGCCGCCCGCTTCACCCTGGACGCCATGCCCGGAAAGCAGATGAGCATCGACGCGGACCTCAACGCCGGATTGATCAGCGAGGAGGAGGCCAGGAAAAGAAGGGAGGACGTGGCCAGGGAGGCCGACTTCTACGGGGCCATGGACGGCGCCAGCAAGTTCGTCAAGGGGGATGCCATAGCCGCCGTGGTGGTGGTATTCGTTAACCTGCTGGGCGGGTTGGCGGTGGGGGCCTTACAGAAGGGGATGGACCTCAATGCCGCCGTGAACACCTACAGCCTCTTGACCATAGGCGCCGGGTTGGTGGTCCAGGTGCCGGCCCTGCTGGTGTCCACGGCCACCGGGGTGATCATCACCAGGGCGGCGGCGGAGGCCAACCTGGGCTCCGACCTCTCCCGCCAGCTTCTGAGGCAGCCCAGGGCTCTCCAGATAGGGGCGGGGATCATCGGACTCATGGCCCTGCTCCCCGGGCTTCCCAAGATTTCCCTTTTGGCTATGGCCCTGGGGACCTTCGGCGTGTCCCTGGCCCTCAGGCGGGAGGTCAAGGAGACGGTTCCGGAGGCCGAGGTGGAGGAGGAACCGCTGGGCCCCCGCACCAGGGAGGAGGTCCTGGAACTGGTGAAGGTGGACCCCATGGAGCTCGAGCTGGGTTATGACCTGATCCCGGTGGTGGATCCCGGCTCGGGAAGCGATTTCATGGACCGGGTGGTCCTGGTGCGCCGCCAGATAGCCCTGGAGCTGGGCATCGTGGTCCCGCCCATCCGCCTGCGGGATAACCTCACGCTCTCGCCCAACCAGTACCGGATACTCATCCGTGGCGCAGAGGTGGCTAGGGGGGAGTTGCAGACCAGGGGTTATTTGGCCTTGAACCCTGGGGATACGGAAGCCACGTTGCCCGGAATCCCCACCACCGAGCCCGCTTTCGGCCTCCCCGCCCTGTGGATAGGCGAGGACATGGTGGAGGCCGCCAAGTCCGCCGGGTACACGGTGGTGGACCCGGCGTCCGTGCTTCTGACCCACCTCACGGAGACCATAAGGAGACACGCCGGCGAGCTCCTGAGCCGGCAGGATACCCAGGCCCTCCTGGACCTGGTCAAGAGGGACAACCCGGTGGTGGTGGAGGAGCTGGTGCCCGGGCAGTTGACCATGGGCGAGGTGCACCGCGTGCTGCAGAAGCTCCTCGAGGAGGGTATCCCGGTGAGGGACCTGGTGACCATCCTGGAGGTTCTCGGGGACCGCTCGCGGGTGACACGGGACGTGGACCTCTTGACGGAGAGCGTCCGGCACGCCCTGTCCCGCACCATCACCCGCAAGTACCTTGCGGACGAGGGCGTGCTGCAGGTCATAACCCTGGATCCCGCCCTGGAGCGGGCGGTGGAGGAATCCGTGGAGCAGGTGGGGGGCGAGCTGGTCCTGGCCATGGACCCGGCCCTGACCGAGAGGTTCATAACCAGGCTGGCCGGGGTGGTAGAGGAGGCCGCCAGGGGAGGGAACCAGCCCATCCTGCTCTGCGGTACGGGCGTGCGGCGCATGCTGCGGCGCCTGCTGGCCCGCATCATGCCCCACCTGGCGGTCATCTCCTACGAGGAGGTGGCCCCGGGCGTGGAGATCAGGTCCCTGGGCATGGTGGACGTCGGGGAGCCCGAGCCCACCGGGTCGCCGGGAGGGAGGAAGGATGCCTGAGGAGGCTGGCGTGGCAGTGGGAGGTGAGAGGCTTTGAGGCTGCGGAGGTACGTGGGACCCGATCTCCCCACCGTCCTGCGCAGAATACGGCGTGAGCTGGGCGAGGACGCCGTCATCGTGAGCACGCGGGAGAGGGTGGAGGGAGGCCTTCTGGGGTTCTTTGGAACCAGGGTGGTGGAGGTGCTCGCCGCGGCTTCCCCGGAAGCGGCTGGCGGGGAAAGGAGGGGCCTCGACCTCTCCCTTCCGGGAGAACTCCCGCGGCCCGGCGGTGCGGGGAAGGACGGCGAACCTCCGCTTACAGGAGACGAGGATGGCGACGGGGAGGTAGGCTCGGGCCTTGGGATGCCCGCGGGAGGGCGGCCGATGCGGGATTTCGTGCCCTTGGGCATAACCTGCACCGAGGGAGGCTTTCCCCGACGGGCCCTGTTTTTCGGGCCGCCCGGCTCGGGGAAGACCTCCACCCTGGGGCGCCTGGCTTGGCACTTAGGGGACCGCGGCAGGGTCCGGGTGGTGAGCGTGGAGGAGGAGGGCAGGCTGAGCGGGGCCTCGCGTTGGAGGGCCTTCTGGGAAGTGCTGGGAGTGGAGTACCTCCCGGTGAGGGGCCTGGAGGGGTTACGGGAGGCCGGGGCGCAAGGTTGCCAGGCGCTGCTGGTGGACACTCCTCCTCTCAAACGCGACTCGGTGGGGGAGTTGGGGGCCGTCTGCCGGGAGATGTCCCTGGCCCCTTTCCTGGCCGTGGACGCGGCCATGGACTTCGAGGAGTTCCGCTGTCTGCTGGAGAGCTGCCGGGCGCTTCGGGGCTTGAGGGTGGTGGTGTGCAAGGTGGACACCGTCTCCACGCCCTCCAGGCGCTTCAGGTGGGCTGACGAGCTGCAGGGCGTGAAGGCATATTTTTCCGACCACCCCGCCATAAACGTCCCCCTCAAGCCGCTGCTCGCGGGGGGTTCGGCGACGCGCGGCGGGAGGGGGGAACCAACGGGGAGAACGCCGAGGCCCTGGACGCCGTTTTCCCCGGTCTTGGGGCCTCCGGTTTTCTCAAGGCCTCGCGTAGGCGGGAGTAAAAAGGATTATGGTAATATATGGTAGGAGCAGCATGCGGTGAAGGAGCTCGTGGACATAGTCAGCGTTTACCTGGCACTGGCCCTGGGAGCCGCGGCCTTCTGGTGGGGCCTTTTCCGTAACTATCCCCTCGAGGACTGCCTGGTAAGGGCGCTGGCCGCCATGGCCGCCGTCTACGCGGCGGGGCTCCTGGCCCGCCTGGTCATGGCTCTTTTCCTGGCCTTCGGGGGGAGGAAAAACGGCGGCGGGAAGGCCTCCACGGAGGGCGCCGCCCGTGACCGCGCGGAAGGGGAGGAGGTGCGGGAGGCTTGACCGGGGGTGCTTGGGACCGGGAAGCTGCGGACCGGTAGCGCCGGGCGGTCGGGCGCAGGCGCGCCTTGGGAAACCGCCAGGGATGAGGGGGTGAGAGGATGAACCTGGGCCCCATCGATTTCCAGCACATGGTGACCATGTCCAAGGAGATAGAGAGGATACAGCGCCTCCAAGAGGTGCGCCAGCACCACCAGGCGCAGGAGATACCGCAAGCCTATGACAAGAAGGTGGAACGGGAATCCAGAACGGTGCGGGAGGTGGCCGGCGGAGAGAACAAGCGGGTGGAGGAGAAGGATCGGCGGGAGAAGGAACGCGAGGGCGGGAAGAGGGAGGACAAAGGAGAGGGGGGTTCGCTGTATAACGGAAAGGCCAACCTGCACCGGCTGGACGAGGTGGAGGAGGGAGAGCACGACCTGCTGGTGTGAGGGGCTTTACCGGCCTTCCTCGGCTGTGCATGTTCGAGGGGATATGTAGAACTCGGCGGACGGGCTTGAAACAAGGGGTTCAATCCGGATGCCGGGCTTCCGATAAACATGGTACATGATGCAAGCAGGCGAAGCGGGAGGACGCGTTTATCGGCTTTTACCGGGTGTAAATTAATTTCGGAACGAAGGGATAAACATCGTTAGAGGGGTTTAGGATGCGAATGGATGAGCGTCATTCGTGAGGGATAACCGCGGGCAAGGTGATCATCATGGCACTTATTGCCGTTTTGAGATCTGGTTTTTGCCGGACAGGCGGGTGCGGTTGTCCCGGGATGACCTGTTCCGGCTCGGTTTTCCGGAAAGGGGGCGCATATGTCCAGGATAAAGGTGATGGTGGTCGATGACCACACGCTGGTGAGGGAAAGCCTGATGACCGCGCTGGCCACCTCGGCGTCCCTGGAGGTGGTGGGGGGAGCGGGATCGGGGAGGGAAGCATTGGACAAGGCCAAGTCCCTGAAGCCCGACGTGATCCTCATGGACGTCAAGATGCCCCGCATGAACGGCATCCAGGCCTGCCGCCTGGTAAAGCAGGCCCTGCCCGAGGTCAGGGTGGTGATGCTCACCATGATGGAGGACGAGGCCAGCATCCTGGAATCCATTTCCGCCGGGGCCAGCGGGTACATCCTCAAGAGCATGCCCGTGAACGAGGTGGTCAGGGCGATCAAGCTGGCCGTGGAGGACAAGTCGCCCCTGAGCCCCGAGGCGGCCATGAAGGTGATCAACCGGTTCCGCAGGAAGATGGAGGAGGAGGCCTCCAGATTCAACCTCACCCGCAGGGAGCTGGAGGTTTTACAGCTTTTGGCCTACGGTTACACCAACAAGATGATCGCCGAGAAGATGTACATCAGCCAGCAGACGGTGAAGAGCCACATCATCCACATCTTCCAGAAACTGGGTGCCAGCGACCGGACGGAAGCGGTGGCCATCGCCCTGCGCAAAGGCCTGGTGGAATGATCCCCGGCTTCTCGGCGTGGCCTTGACTTCCGTGGCCCTCGCCCGGCGCAGGGGACCGCGGAGGAGTGCCCGGCGGTTACTTCTCCCCCTGCGCGGTCGACCTTTTTCCCGTGTATCCCTCCATTTTCTCTTTATTTGCCTTGGCCTCCCCCTCGGAGCGGAGGAGACGGAAGACGGCCGGCGCTATGGCCTCCAGAGGTAGCTGCACGTCCACGGCCCCCAGTTCCAGGGCGGCGCGCGGCATACCGTAAACCACGCAGCTTTCCCGGTCCTGGGCGATGGTGAAAGCCCCGGCGTCGTGCATGGCTTTGAGGCCCTCCGCTCCGTCTTCCCCCATGCCCGTGAGGATGACCCCCACGGCGTTGGGCCCCGCGTAGCGGGCCACGGAATGAAAGAGGACGTCCACGCTGGGCCTCTGGTGATGGACCATGGGTCCTTCCTTCACCCGCACGTAATAGCGGGCGCCGCTGCGGCGGAGCACCATGTGCCGGTTCCCGGGAGCCAGGAGGATGAGGCCGGGACGGAGATAATCTCCATCGGTGGCTTCGCGGACGTCCATCTCCGAGATGGAGTCCAGGCTGGCGGCGAAGGAGCGGGTGAAAATCTCCGGCATGTGCTGGACGATGAGGGTGGGGGGCCCTCCGGCCGGAAAACGGCTGATTATCCTGCGGATGGCCTCCGTCCCTCCCGTGGAGGCCCCCATGGCCAGGATCTTCAGGGTGGTGCGCAGGGGGGGCAATGGAGGGAGGACCTCTTCCTCGCCGGGAGACGGCGCCTCCGTGGCGTGCTTCAGTTTTCTCACGTCCGCCAGGGCGGCGGCCTTTATCTTGTCCTTGAGCTGCAGGACCACCTCCTCCACGGAATAAGGACCCCCGGGCTTGCTCATGACCTCCACGGCGCCTAGTTGCAGGGCCTGGAGGGCGGTCTGGCTGCCCTCCGGGGCCAGGGAGCTGAGCACCACCACCGGTAAGGGGTGGTGCTTCATAAGCTTGCGGAGGAAGGTGAGGCCGTCCATGCGGGGCATCTCGATGTCCAGGGTGACCACGTCCGGGTTCAACCTGACTATCTTGTCACGGGCGATGAAGGGATCGGGGGCCGACCCCACCACCTCGATGTCCGGGTCCGAGGAGAGCTCGCGGGTGAGTATCTGACGCACGATGGCCGAATCGTCCACTACCAGCACCCTTACCGGCCTGGAGAACACTCCCCTCACCCTCATGGCGCCTCCCCCTCCGGTCCATCGTCGGGGAGTCCGGCGTGCGCTTCACGTTCACCCGGGATTGCCGTGGCGTAGCCCGTCGCCCCGCCTTCCTCGGGCTTGCGGTAAATGGAGGGCCGACGGTGAGGGAAAGGGTTGCGTATCCTGGTCAGGCTCTCGGAGTGGCCCACGAAGAAGTAGCCGCCGGGGACCAGGTAGCGGTGAAACCTATTCACCATCTCCTGCTGGGTTTCCTTGTCGAAGTAGATCATCACGTTGCGGCAGAAGATGACCTGGAAAGCCCCCTTCATGGGCCAAGGGTCGGCGAGGTTCAGGTAACGGAAGCGCACCAGCCGGGAGAGCTCCGGGGTCACCTGGAAGTAATTCTCCCCGTCCACCCTGCGTTTACGGAAGTACTTGAACTTCCACTGCGCCGGGACCTCCGCGAGCTGCTCCTCGTGGTACAACCCCTCTTTGGCCTTGGAAAGGGCCCGCAAGGAGATGTCGGTGGCCAGGATGAGGACGTCCCTCTGGTCCACGTTTTCCAGGTATTCCCTGAGGTAAACGGCCAGGGAGTAGGGCTCCTCGCCGCTGGAACAACCGGCGCTCCAGAACCTTATCCTCTCGAAGCCCGCCCCGTCGAGCCAGGGCAGGACCTCGTCCCGCAGGAACTCGAAGTGCTCCCTTTCCCGGAAGAGGCGGGTGAAGTTGGTGGTCAGGCAGTCCACCATGATGCGTATCTCCTCCGGGTTTTCCTCCAGGTAGCGCAGGTATTCCTTGAAGCCGGAAAGGCCGAGGGCGCGCAATCTCTTCCGGAGCCGGTTCTGCACCAGGAGCTTCTTTCCCTGGTGCAGGTTGAGGCGCGCCGTCTCATAGGCCATGGCGCTGATGCGCCGGAATTCCCGGTCGCCGAACTCGTAATCCTGGAACAAGGATCTCTCCCGCATGGACACCGTTCTCCCGGCGGCGAGGCCGGCGATCCCGGCCCATCATCCGGTCCGCAGGGTCACGATGGGAATCGTTCCGCCGCGGGTTTCATCCGGCCTCTCTTGCCGCGCATTCCCTGGAAAACCTTAACCGGTAAGGGCCCGGGGAGAGGAGACTTCCACCCCTCCCTTGAGCCTGAAGGTGGAGACCATCTCCTGCAGCTGGGAGGCCTGGGCGGCCAGCTCCTCGGAGGCCGAGGCGGCCTCCTCGGCGGCGGCGGCGTTCTGCTGGGTGACCTTGTCCATCTCCCCCATGGCCTGGTTGACCTGCTCGATGCCCTGCATCTGCTCCCGGGCCGCGGCGGCGATCTCCCCCACCAGGTTGTGCACCTTCTCGAAGGAGGAGTTGATCTCCGCGAGCACCTCGGCCACCTCTGAGGAGACCTGCACCCCGCCCTCGGCGCTGGAGACGGCCTGCTCGATGAGGGACGCGGTGCTCTTGGCCGCCTCCGCCGAGCGCATGGCCAGGTTGCGAACCTCCTCGGCCACCACGGCGAAGCCCCTCCCGGCCTCCCCGGCCCGGGCCGCCTCCACGGCGGCGTTCAGGGCCAGGAGGTTGGTCTGGAAGGCGATCTCGTCTATGGTCTTGATGATCTTGGCCGTCTGGTCGGAGGAGGCCTTGATCTCCGCGATGGCCTGGCTCATCCTCTGGACAGCCTCCCCTGCCCGGTCGGCGGAGGCCTTGGCCTCCTGGGAGAGCTTCCTGGCCTCCTCGGCGCTCTCCGCGTTCTGGCGGCTCATGCCGGCTATCTCCTCCACGGAGGCGGTGACCTCCTCCAGGGAGGAGGCCTGCTCCGAGGCCCCCTGGGCCAGGGACTGGGAGGAGTCGGAGATCTGTTCCGAGGCCCCCGCGGTCTGGGAGGCCGCCTCCCTCACCTGGGCCAGGGCCTGGTTGAGGTTCTCGATCATGGAGAGGAAGGCGTTGCCGAAGGCGTCCTTCTCGGAGAGGGGCCTCACCTCCTGGTCCAGCTCCCTCTGGGCTATCCTCCCCGCCACCTCGGCCATCTCCCGGAGGTAGGCCACCAGGCGGTCCAGGGATTCCTTGATGGCCAGGTAGGACTCCCTGACCTCCCTTGTATCCTCGTCACCTTCATCCACCTTGAATGAGATGTCCAGGTCCCCCATGGACAGGGACTCCATGGCGGAGATGAGCTTCTCCGTCTCCCGGGACTGGAATTCGCCGAGCTTCTCCATGCGCCGCGCGGCGCGCTTGATCTCCGTGAGGTCGGTGACGAACTCGGAGGCGCCGATGACATCACCATGGGTATCGCGCACCGGTCGACCCTCGTAAAGGATCTCCAGGTCTTTGCCACCCGGGTGGGCTTGCGTCTCGCTCGAAGCTGCCGTTCCCTCCCGCATGGCCTTTCCTACCGCGCAGTTGACCGACTGGCAATCACCGGTCTTGAAGTGGGTGTAGCACTTTGTGCCGCGAAGTTGCTCTTTCGAGGCTCCTATCACCTTGCATCCTGTCTGGTTCATGAAGCGGATGTTGAATTCCTTGTCCACGATCATGAAGGGTGATGGAATATTATCTATATAGTCGACCAATCGGTCCATAACCTCGTTGAAGCCCTCCACGATGGGTCGGAACTCGAAGTTGACCTTCTCCACGTCGGCGCGGGCGTCCAGGCGCCCCTCCACCGCGGCCTCCACCAACGACTGCGTCTCGCCCAGGAGGCCGGAGAGGATGCCTTTCACGTTGCGCCAGAAATAGAGGCCGATGAGCAGGGCCGCCACCGCCCCGACGATCAGCATGACCACGGACACGGCGTTGGAACGGGCAGCCGTGGAATAGGCGGCGTCCCGGGAGGCCTCCGCCGCGGCCATGTTTTCCTCCACCAGCTCGTCCAGGGTGGCGTTGGCCCCCTTCCACTTCTCGCGGGCGGAGAGCATGAGATCCTCGATGCGGGTGTCCAGTTCCTCCACCCTCGGGTCGTCCTCGTCCGCCCCCGAGTTCAAGAGCGACTCGTACTGCCGAGCCGCGGACACGAAGGCCTCCGTCTCGTCGGCGAAGGCCTGGTACTGGGGCTTGAACTGCTCCCACAGGGCGGTCTCCGCGCTGCTCTTGGGGAGCGACTCGAACAACTCCCGATGCTCCTCGATGCGCGAGAAGCCGGCCCCCTCGTACTGCCCGGTGCCGGCGATGTAGTCGAACTGGGCCTGCCGCGTGGTGGGGTCGTTGAAGATCCTCCCGATGCACAGGCCCCTGGTGCCCACCAGCACCTCGTTCATGCCGATGTCAATCTGGTTGAGGGCCTCCACCGTGGGCAGGTCGTCCTCTCCCAGTTCATTGACCGAGCCCCGCAGCGACCCCAGCCCGGTGACGCCCACTACCCCCACCACCACCAGGAGGGCCAGGCAGAGGGCGAAGGAGAGCAGGATCTTGGGACCTAACTTCACTTTGCGCAGCATGGTTCACTCACCCCTTCGCTTGTCTTTCACGCCTCGTCTCCCGGGGATTCCCCCGGCCCCTCCAGGCGGGCCAGGGAAGCCAGCTCCTCCCCCAGGAGCACCTTGCCGATGTCCAGGAGCATGATCACCCGCTCCCCGGACTTGCCCATGCCGGTGATGAACTCCGCGTTCAGGGAGGCCCCGAACTCGGGGGTCTCCTCGATGTCTTCGGGCACCAGGTCCAGGACCTCGGAGACGCGGTCCACCACCACCCCCATGTTCACCCCGTCCAGGTCCACCACCACGATGCAGGTCTCGCGGGTGTCCTCCCGCTCGGGCATGCCGAACTTGCGCCGCAGCTCGATGACGGGGATGATCCTGCCCCGCAGGTTGATGACCCCGCGCACGAAGTCGGGCATGCGGGGAACCTTGGTGATCTCCATGAGGCCGATGATCTCCTTGACCTTCAGGATGTCCAGGCCGTACTCCTCCTGGTCCAGGGAAAAGGTCAGGTACTTGTTGGTTCCGGCTTTACCCGTGCTGCCCATCTCCGTGGTCAGAACTTCCATAACCCTCACCTCCAGGCCGTCTACCGGCGCCGGCGGCCGTATGCCTACCGTTACTCGACGAGTTACGCGGACGGGTTTCCTTATCTCGTCGCGTCGAGGCTCGCTTTACCGGGCCCGGCGGTCCTGTGGAGCTCGTGGCTCGTTCCGCCCTTTTCACCTGCCCGGCGCGGGGTAACCCCGTGGCGCCGGTCACCGGGGCTTTAACCCAGCAGTTATCAGAAAAACCTCCGCCTTCAGGGCATCACCTCCTCGCCGCCAGGGCGAGCAGTTCCTGGGGATCGAGGATGAGGGCCACCCGCCCGCTTCCCATGATGGCCCCCCCGGCCACGCCGGGGAGGCGGGGCAGGCCCTCTCCCAGGGGCTTGATGACCACCTGCTGCTGCCCCTCGATGTCGTCCACCAGGAGACCGCACTTCTTCCCGTTCTCCCCCAGGACCAGGATCAGGGCGCGGTAGGGATCTTCCACCGCTCCCCGGAGGGCGAAAAGGCGGTGCAGGCGGAAGAGGGGGATGAGCTCGCCCCGGGAGAGGATGACCTCGCCCCGGCCGGAGACCGTCTTGACCTGCCCCGGCCCGGGGCGGAAGGATTCCAGGATGGCGATGGAGGGCAGGATGTAGTTCTCCTCCGCCACCCGGGTGACCATCCCGTCGATGATGGCCAGGGTGAGGGGAAGGCGGAGGGCGATCCTGGTTCCCCGGCCGGGAACGGAGTGGACCTCCACCCTTCCCCGGAGGGCCTCCACGGTGCGCCTCACCACGTCCATGCCCACGCCCCGCCCGGATATGTCGGTGACCTTGTCGGCGGTGGAGAACCCCTCGCGGAAGATGAACTGCAATACCTCCTCGCGGGAAGGCTCCTCGCCCTCCCTCACCAGGCCCAGGGAACGCGCCTTGGCCAGCACCTTTTCGTGGTCTATCCCCCGTCCGTCGTCCTCCAGCTCTACGATCACGCTCCCCCCCTGGTGGTAGCCCCTCAGGTGTAGGCGGCCCGCTTCCGGTTTGCCCAGGGCCCGCCTTTCCTCCGGAGGCTCGATGCCGTGGTCTATGGCGTTGCGGATCATGTGCACCAGAGGATTGGCGATCTCCTCCACCACGTTGCGGTCGATCTCCGTGTCCTCCCCGGAGTAGGTGAACTCCACCGCTATTCCAGACCTTACCGAGAGGTCCCGGGCGGCCCTTGCCATCTTCTGGAAGGTGGATTTCAGGGACACCATGCGCAGGGACATGGCCAGCTCCTGCAGCTCCCTGACGATCTTGGAGAGCTGGGAGAGGTTCTTGGCCAGCCTGGGGTTCTTGGTGAACCTGAGCTCTTCCTCCTGGGCCACCATGGAATGAGCGATGACCAGCTCGCCCACCACGTCTATGAGGCCGTCCAGGCGCCGGGTGCTGACCTTGATGAAATGTTCCCTGCTCACCTGGGGCGGGGAAGTGCCGCCCAGGATAGCCCTACCCTTTTCCCCGGGGGCGGGCTCGCCTTTCACCTCCTCGCTCCCCGGCGCCTCGGCCCGGGAGGTCGGCGCGGGCACGGTTTTCTCCTCGCCGGACGTGCCCGAGTGTCCCGCCTCCGGACGTTTCCAGGAGAGGAGATTCTTCAGCACCCGCGGGTAGTTCTCGGGGGAGCGATAACCGCGGCCCCGTTTGAAGCCCTCCACCCTTCGGAGCATCTCCTTGAGAAGGTCGAGGGACTCCAGGGCCAGGTCCGCATAGGTCCCGATGAGCTCGATCTTCCCCTCCCGGGCCTCCGCGAGCAGGTTTTCCGCGGCGTGGGCCACGTTGACCATGTCCTTGAGGTTCAGAAAGCCCGCGCTGCCCTTGAGGTTGTGAAAGCCGCGGAAGGCCTCGTTGAGCCATTCCCTGGACGTGGGATTTTTTTCCAGCTCGAGGAGGGCCGTTTCAACCCTCTGGATGTCCTCGGGGGCCTCGGCTATGAAGTCTGCGAGCTCTTCCTCGTTGGCCTCAATGCCCTCCTGGAGCTCGAAGTCCTCGTGGTCTTCCTCGAGGACGGTTTCCTCCCGGGAACACTTTCCGCCGGCGGGACTCCCGCCGTGGGAAACGATGTCTTCCAGGATTTCCCTTATCTCCTCCAAGCACCCTTCCCCGCGTTCCCCGTCGAGGAGTGATCTAAGGTGGCGTTGCAGGAGGTCCTTAAGGGCGAGGAGGTGGTCGATAAGCTCGTGGTTGGCCGGGAGCGCGGATAGGACCCGGCGGGTCTCGGAGAGAAGACCGGAAAAAGGCCCCAGGGCCAGCGTTTCAGCACCG
Organism: Actinomycetota bacterium; assembly: GCA_014360685.1. Taxonomy (GTDB): domain Bacteria; phylum Actinomycetota; class Geothermincolia; order Geothermincolales; family RBG-13-55-18; genus Solincola_A. Next base: position 87,305 of record JACIXB010000021.1, read on the forward strand.
CCCGCGAGTTCCTCCAGATAGCGAAGGGCAGGGGAAAGATCGGACTTTTCCTTTCCTTCCTCGCAAAGCAGGAAGGCCTCCAGTTCGTCGAGGCGTTCCAGCTCCCTTTCCAGGGGGGTTTCCTCGCCGCCGGGGACGGCTTCATTGCCCTCGTTATCCGGGCCGCCGAAGGAGGCAAGGTCTTCCCGGGCCAAGCGGAGAAGTTCAGCGATCGTCTCGCCGGCGTCCTCCTCCCCGGCCTCGAATCGGAGGAGATGATCCCTCACCGAGGACAGCCTTTCCTCCATGGTACGGGGGAGGGAAGGCCGGCCGAGATTGCGCTCCAGGATGTTCAGCATGCCGGGCACGAAAGACGGTTGGAGGTCTTCAACCAGCCCCGCCAAAACATCGATGTCCATGCACAGCTCTTCCAGCTCCTTCTGCTGGAGGAGGTCAAGGCGGGAAGTTGTGGTATCGCCGCCCCTTGCGGCGTCTTCGTTTTCGCCCTCCGCCTGGGAGGCCGCGACCGCCGGTGCTTTCTGGAGGGCGATGATCAGGCGGTCCAAGGCCCCGGAGAGTTCCTTGAAACCTCCCCTCCTGCCGCGAAGGAACTTGCCCGCCGCCCGGGACAGTGCTTGCGCTTCCTTTTTCACCACCGCCGGAGGGGGTTTAAGGAGGCCTAACAATCTCGGAAGCAAGGAAATGGCCTTCTCGTAAGATTCCCTGTCATCCTCGTCCGCTTGGGCGAGGACGGTGGAAAGGGCCTCCAACTCGGCCAGGATTTCTTGCGGCGACGCAGACGAGTTCATCTCCATCCCCCTCGATTTCTCGAATTCGAGCGGTGGGATTTCGACCATTTAAATCATTTCGCTTTCACGATAGGAAGGGGTGAGCCCCTGCCACCTCTTGGTTGCCTTTAAAGGATGGCCTCTGGGTTGCGAAGGTTTAATCGACCATTTGGTCGCCGTGGTGGGGAAAAAGGGTGGAAAAGGCCTGTTTTTAAATTGTCCGGGCCGGGGTGGTTCAGGGCGGCAAAATTGAACCGCCTGCCGCGGGAGGTTGAGGCCGCCGGCTCCCTGAATGCTCTCAAAGCCACCGCGAACTCGGGGTTGTAGTTGCAGGTGAGAAAGGGGCAGGCACCGCAATTACCGCTGCAGAAACCCATGCGATCACCCCTGGGCTCTCAATCCATCCCTTCGGCTCTCAATCCATCCCCACTCAATAACCTTTCCCTAAGGTCACGTACCTTGCACAGATCGGGGCCCGATGGCCGCCGGTCCAGGCGTGCCACGAGGATAGACCCGTATTCCACGTAAATAGGTGACGGGTTATCCTTTACGCTCCTCAAATTATTCTCGAGCCTGCGTTTTTCATCGAAATCCGCATAAGGTTGGATAGGTGGCCGGAAAAAGGAGGTAATGCCTTCTTCGATGCGATAACCGTCGCCGGTTGATTTTAATTTAAAATATTTTAAAATTAATTTAAGTCATGCCCACCCCGTTCTAAAAGGAGGCGAGGTTGGAGATCAAGGAAGCGGTTGACGTTCTGGGTTTGGTTCTAAGCACGCAAGGGAGGGAACCCGGCCCGGAAGAGATAAGGAGGGCTGGTTCCTTGATCCTGGATTTCATAGATCCGGGAGTCAAGAAGGATCTTGAGGGTTCCAAGAATAAATATGAAGTTGAACAAGAGATTATAAGGGCATTGGGCTATTTGGATTCGAGCAAGGATAGACTGGAGGGCGAGGCCCTTGAGGCGGCATTGGAGCTGGAAAGAGAACTCCTGGAGCGACTGGGGGGAAGCATCCCGGTGATCAAGGAAATCGCCATTGAAAATAAACATAAAGTAAAGATTGAGCAAGAAGGGGATGGGGAAGATATCCGCCTATGCCTAAGGCGGAAAAGGATGAATTTAGGGTTGAGACAAAAGGACCTGGCTGAGGAGCTGGGAATATCCTGCGCTTACCTTTCCCTCATCGAGAGGGGGAAAATAAAGAGAACCTCGAGGAGGGTTCAGGAAAGGATATCGGCTTTCCTGGAGGAAGGAATGGAACCGGGAATGGGAGGTTCTTCAAGGGGCAAAGTTTACACGGAGGCGGAAGGGAGGAAAGGAAAGCAACCATCCCGGAAAGAATCGGAAATCCTCATGCATACTGAACTAGGCGTGGAGAATAAACCGGAGGCCCTAAAGAAACTTCTCGAGGCGGCACTGAAACTGGAGGGGCGGGAGATCGGAATACTGGCCGCCATAGCCGAGACGTGGGCGAACAAGAATAAAGAATAACTTTATGGTTATTGCCGCTTTACGGAGAAGATATCCTGGATTAAAAAAATCCTTAACGGCTTAAAATTTTAATTTAAATTAAATTCAAAGAGAGCTTACTTTTAAAAGGAGATGCTTTAAGGCGAATTACGTATGACAACTGCACCGGAAAAGGAACCTGAGGTATGTCTTGGAATAATAACCGAAGCTCTCTCGCAAGAAAAAATGCTTTAGTAAATGTACATCAACGGCAAGAGGTAACCCGTATAGGAAGAGCTTCCGCTGCCCAAAAAGCAAGCGGAAGTCAAAGTTCCTCGGCGAAGGCGCAAAATATGCGTGGCTAAGCTTCACGATGAAGGAAGGCGAGCGGAGGTGGATGTAAACCGCGGGAGGAATTGGAACCTTAATAAACGGACAGAAGTGGGAGCAAGACGAAGCACCTCCCTATCGAAAGCGCCGGTTTATAGTGAGGACTATATAAGAAGACCAATGGAGCACGGGGTAGATAAAACCGGGGGCGCGAAAGGAAGGGGGATCGGGAAGGAAGGGAAGGGAATACGAAATCCAACCAAGGGGGTATGCGGTTCTCACCCTTTTTTACGGTTTTGCCCGTGGAACTCGGTGCGCGGATCGTTTAATATATGGGTTGTTTTGCGGGAGGGAGCGAAGCGTAAAACAGTAACATGGAGAGGGAGGGGAAGCGCCGCGACACGCATCCCCCGGACGTTTCCCATCTCCTCGCGCTGCTGGAGGGGCCGGAAAGCCCCTGGGAAGAGGAAGCTGAACCGGGCCACCAGCCGGTAGGTATCCTTTCTGTCGCGTCGCGGGAGGGAAAGCGTTTTCCGGGAGAGGCTTTACCTTTCGCCTTTCATACCGCGGGACCCTTACAAGCCCTTTCCGGCCTGCTCGAATGGTTGACGTCCCGCATGGGATTCGCGGGGGCTTACCTGGCCCTGCCGCACGCGTCCTTCCGGCAGTATTTGCGTAGGAAGGGGCATCTCCGCCTCCCCTTCGTTCCCCTGGAAGCGGAGGAGTACCTCCTCCGCATGCTATCCCTGAGGAAGGACGAGACCCTGGTGGTCTCCGGAAACGAGGACGGCGCCCCCGACTTTTTTGCCGGGCTCAGGACCGCGGTATTTCCCGTACCCGGCCGCCTGGCGGCCGACGGCTGCGAGAGGGCCCAATGCCTGTTCTCCAAGAGGTCGCGGGGCGTCAAGAACCGCATCCACTGCTGGGAGGCTCCCTTCTACTCCAGGGACTGCTGCTTCAAGAAGAACGCCAGCCGGGAACGGCGAACGGAATGCTGCGGTGGATGCGACCTGTTCCCTTTTTCCGTGGCCCTGGTGCTCCAGAAGGAGAGGTGGACGAGGGAGGACGTCCTGGTCTCCATGCTGGCCGCGGAACGCTGCTCCCTCATCATGGACGACTTCTTCTTCCGGGATTTCAACGAACGCAGGCAGAGGCTGGACACGGCCATCTCCAAGGTCGCCGCCAGGATGGGGGAGATCACCGACTTACGCAAGGCCATGAACCTCCTTCTCTCCACGGCCATGGCCCTCCTGGCCGCGGACAGGGGTTCCATCTACATCTACGAGGAGCAGAGCGGCGAGTTGCATTTCGTGGCCTGGCACAACCTCCCGGAGAACGTGGACGTGACCTCTCCCCGCAAGGCCGAATCAAGCATCGCCGCCTGGGTGGCCAGGCACGGCAAGCCGCTCATCCTCCAGGACAGGGTGGAGGGAGACGCCTTCCAGGGCATCGACCCCAACGTCAGGAGCGCCATCTCCTACCCCCTCTTCCACCGGGGGGAAGTGTTCGGGGTGCTCAACCTGGGGATCACCGAAGGGGACCGGAGGTTCTGCGAGGCCGACCTGCGCCTCCTGGAGGCGCTCTCCGCCGTGGGATCCATGGGCATGGAGAACGCATTCCTGCACCGGAACATGGAGGAGAAGGAGCAGCTGCACCGCAGGCTCCTGACCAAGATTATCAACGCCCAGGAGGACGAGAGGAAGAGGATAGCCTCGGACATTCACGACGACACCATCCAGTCCCTCATCAGTTGCTTTTACCAGTTGGAGGCGACGGAGATGATGTTGGAGGAGGAAAACGCCGCCCGGGCCCTGGAACTGCTGCGGGGAATAAAAAGGGATCTGCAGAGGAACATCACCTGCATGCGCCGCCTCCTCTTCGACCTGCGGCCCTCCATCCTCGACGACGCCGGGCTGGTTCCCGCCCTGGAGGATTACCTGAACCGCATGGAGGAGGAGCTGGACATAAGGAGTTTCCTCTACGTGGACGAGGAGCTGGGGGAGCTGAACCCCGAACTGGGGGTGAGCGTCTACCGCATGGCCCAGGAAATATTTACCAATATACGGAAGCATGCCAGGGCCACGGAGGTGGAGGTGAGGGTCTACCGCCGGGGGAAGTATTTGGTCCTGGCGGTGCGCGACAACGGTGTGGGATTCGAGCCCCAGAACGTGTTGGCGGGGCGGGGAAGCGAAGAGCATTTCGGGCTGCGGTCCCTGCGGGAGAGGGTGGAGCTCTCCGGTGGCAGTATGGATATAAATTCCAGGCCGGGCGGGGGCACCGAGGTGACCATAAGGGTACCCGCCGTTTATAGGTTAAACAGCCGTACTACGGGCGATATCCCCGCGGCGGGCGGCGGATGAGGGCCGCCGGGAAGGAAGCGCGGCGATCGGCCCCAAGATCGACGGGCCGGATTGGAGGGACAGGAGGAGGGCGAAGATTGGAAAAGGAAGACAGCCCATCCCTTTGCGGGAAGAACGCCGCCGCGCCCGTGGGCGTGGTGGTGGTGGACGATCACGAGAGCGTCCGCGCCTCCATATCCCGCATAGTCTCCCTGCAGGAGGACATGACCATACTGGGAGAGGCTCCCGACGGGCGAAGCGCCCTGGAGGTGGTGGAGAGGACGCGGCCCGACCTGGTGTTGGTGGACATCCGCATGCCGGAGATGGACGGGCTGGAGCTCATCCGCATACTCAGGAGCAATTATCCTCACCTCAGGATCGTGGCCCTGAGCGCCCACGAGGACGAGCTCTACGTCTCGGAGGCCCTGAAACACGGGGCGGACACCTACGTGCTGAAGGGGGTGCCGCTCAAGGAGCTGGTGAGCACCATACGCCGGGTGATCCAGGGTAGAGTAGACCTCCCTTCCGAGGTCACGGAACCCCTTATCAACCGGTTCCGGTTGGCCGATTCCCTGCTGGGGATATTGGACCAGGCCTTTACCGCCTTCCACAAGGAAAAGGAGGCCCTGGAGTTTTTAGCCGCCAGCGCCGCCGAGCTCTGCGGAGGAGAGCTTTACGCCCTCGCCTTTCGCAAGGGAGAATGCTTCAGTATGGAATCCGGGAAGTTCCTGGGGAAGGGGAGGCCGCCTCTGTGCGATGCGGACGGATGGGCTCTTTCGGCCAGGGACCTCGCCGAGATGGCGGCCATGGTCGAGGCGAGGCATCCGGTGGTGTGCAACGAACACCGCCTGAGGGACCGGGCCAGGGGGTGGAGGAGTCCCTTCATCAACATGGTCCTCAACCCCGTATTCGTCGGCGAGGAACTCGAAGCCATCATCATGGCGGCAAGCTCCAAGCCTTTCCACCTCAACGCGCCCCTCATCCGTTACTTGAACCTGCTATGCGACCAGGCGGCCGCCTTCCTGGACATCGTCTCTCTCCGCCGGGAGAGGGCCAGGCTGGAGTCGGCGAACCGGAGGCTCAAGGCCCTGCTCCGTTACGTCGTGGGGGAGGTTTCCGGCGGAGGGAGCCTGCAGAGGATGACGGAGGTCCTGGTGGAGAGCATGGGCTTGAGGGCCGGCGCGCTGTTCAGGCGGGAAAGCGGAGGCCGTTGGAGGGCCACGGTGAGGTGCGGCCTTACCGAGGGAGAGACAGAGGCCCTGGCGGAGGACATCCGCGGGTCCGCGGGCGGCGGGAACCGCGGGGAGGTTCGTCCGTGGAAAGGGACGGGCGCCTTGGCTATGGACGGGGCGAGGGGCGATGTACCGGGCGTATTGCTGCTCCCCGTAAACCCGGATTCCACCCCGGCGGGTGGGCCGGAGGAGCTCGCGAAGCTGGAGGATGAGGTCTTTGTGGAGGCGTCCTTTCCTCCTTACCTGCTGGCCCTGGTGCTGCCGGAGGCTTTCTCCCCCGAGGAGGAGGTGGACGTGTTCAGGAGCTTCGCCGACTGCCTGTCCAGCCACTTGAGGCGGTTGAGCGAGGAAGTGTGGTGAGGGTCACCCGGTTCCCCTAACGGACTGTCGAGCCGAAGGTTTCGGCGCCTTAACGGCCGCGGATGCTCTGCCTTGGCCGTAGTGGTCTCCGTAAAAGGCCGGCAAGTGATCCCGAAGATCCCGTATACGGCTACCATTTAAACTCTCCTTGGTCATGCGGGAAACGTGTCACCGCCCACCAAGGCCGGACTATCCGACGTTTCCCCGGCACGGCCGGAAGCAACGCGTCGCCCGCCGAGGCGGAAAACCACGGTCCGTGGGAGCGTCGAGGGGTGTTCCCCCTCAAGGCACTCGTTCTTTTCCCTGCCCGGCCGCTTCACCGGCCTCTGGAGGTGAGCAGCCGGCGTAATATCCCCCAAATGCGGGCCGGTCCCCGCCCATAAGGGTGGTCAAGGGATCCTTGGCGGGAAGGAATATGCAAGCAGTTGGAAGGAGCTTTCCCGCCGTCGGGACCTCCCGGCTTTGCCCCGCGCCGGGGGCGGGATGTTTTTCTCGCCTTGCGGCGCTTTTACGGAAAAGGGTGCGCCCGGGGAAAGCCTCCTTCGCCTATGAGGGAAGGGTTTACGGGGACGGAAGATGCATGCCGACCGGAGGGAGAGAGGGGATATGCGGGTCGCCGAGGCCGGCCGGGTCTATCCCTTCCCCACCAGGCGTGACCTGGGACGGGCGGCCGGGGAGCTGCTGGAAAAACTGGCCGGGTTGGTGCCCTTCGACGTGGGCCTGGCCTTCCTCGCCGAGGGAGGCGAGGAGGGACTGTCCCTTCTGGCCGGCTATCCCGAGGACTACTGTGGTCACCCCGGGGGAGAATCGCAAGCGCCGCCTACGCGGAGGTTTCCGCCTGGCCCACCGCCCCTCCTCGAGGAAGGCGGGCACTCTTCGGCGATCTTCGGCTTCGCCCACGGCCAAGGCCTGCGGCACTTCGACGTCTACGACATTCCCGCCGGTGGGGGCAGGGTTCTATACCTCGTCCTGGGGGACCGGGGCGAGGACCGCGGCAGGCTGCGGCCACCGGAAACGGTGAGCAGGGCGGCCAGAGAGAGCCTTTCCCGGCTTGAACGGGAACCCGAGGAGGAGTCGCGGAGCGGCCGTCACCTGAGGGCCCTCATGGAGGTCTCGCGCATCCTGGCGGAGGAGAGCGATCCCGAGCGCCTCATGGAACGGGTCCTGGCCCTAGTGGAGCGGCTCGTGGGCGCCCGGATGGCTTACGTTTTGCTGCTGGACCCCTGCGACCGGGCCCGGCTCCGGGGCGTGGCCGTAAGGCTGGGCGAGGAGCTGATCAGGCTGGACGCCGGCATGCGCAATGCCCTCTACCGCAAGGCCCGGGAAAAGGGCCTGGAAAATCTGATATCCGCCATGGAGGAATGCGTCACCCCCGGCGTCGTCCAGAAGGGTACCACCCTCCTCGAGGTGCCCATCCGCCTGGAGGGGGAACTCCTGGGGATGATTAAGTGCGCCCTCCGCGATCCGGAGGTCGACGACACGGACCTGGAATTCTTTAGGGCCCTCGCCGCCCAGCTGGCGGCGGGCATCAAAATATCCGACCACTACCGGAAGTTCCGGGAGAGGGAGGAAGGCCTTTCCGCCCTCAACGGCCTGCTCTCCGGTCTCTCCGAGTGCCTCTTCCAGGAAGAGATGGCGGATTACCTGGCCAAGTCCCTCTCTTCCATGCTGGGAGGCGCGGAGACCGTTCTCTTGCGTAGGGACCGGGAGGGAAGAGCCGCTCCCGTTCCCGTCAAGTGGTGGGCGGAGGACGGGGAGAGGAAAGGCGACGAGGACTCCCCGCCCTTCCTGGCCAGGGTCCTGGAGGGCGCCGGGCTCGCCTGCGGCGGGGGGGGCGGCAAGTGGGCCCTCCTGCGCCGGGTCGAACTCCTGGACATGGCCGGCGGGCCCGAGGGGCTGGAGGAAACGGGGTACCAGGAGGCCTTCCTCTTTCCCGTGGCCTCCGCCGGGGACGGTGAGCTGTGGTGCCTGGCTCTCTCCCGCCGGGAAGGAGGCCTGGACGGCGATTTCCTGCTCTCCATCGCCGATTCGTTGGTGGAGGCGGTGCAATCTTCCTTCCTCCGCGCCGCCTTCTACGAGGAGGCCCTCAACGAGGAAGGCAAGCTCACGGCAGTGTTCGACGCCATGCAGGACGCGGTCCTGGTCATAGACGGGGAGGGAAAGCTCGTGGCCGCCAACCGCGTCGCCGACCGGCTCTTCGGCTTCAGGAAGAAGGGCGTCACGGGAAGGAGGCTGGAAGAGGAAGACCTCTACCCCTCCCTTTACCGCTTCATTTTCCACCCCGAGGAGGGGCGCGGGAACGTGAGCGGGGAGATGACGGTACCCGTGGACCCCCCCCGTTACGTCAGGGCCTACAAGTCCAAGGTCAGGCTGCCCGCCGGGGAATCGGTGGGGGAGGTGGTGGTGGTCAGGGACGTCACCGAGGAAAAGGAGGTGGAGGTCCTCAAGGACGATTTTCTGGCCTGCGTGTCTCACGAGCTGCGGACCCCGCTGTCCATCGTCCTCGGCTACCTCGAGGTCCTCAACGAAGGGTGGGACCGGCTGAACGAAGCCACCAAGCGGGATTCCCTCCTCCACACCCACCGGGCGGCGGAGAAGCTGAAGGGGGCCATCATAGACATCCTGGATACCGCCAAGGCCGCCAGGCGGGACCTGGTCCTTCGCCGGGCCCCGGTGCGGCTGGACCTGGTGGCCGAGGAGGCGGTGCGCCAGGTGCGGGTGGGGGACGTGGACCACGCCTACCGGTTCGTGCGCATGCCGGGATCCTGCCTTTCCCTGGCCGACGAGATCAAGGTCAGGAGGGTGCTCTGGAACCTCTTGGACAACGCCAGGAAGTTCTCTCCCCCGGGTACGGAGGTCACGGTCACCGCCGGCAGGAGGTCGGACGGGGTGTTCATCTCCGTGAAGGACAGGGGGATGGGGATATCCCAGTGGCACCTGCCCCTTATCTTCAGGCGCTTCGCCCAGGTGGACCGCGGCGACGCGAGGAGGTCGCAGGGTCTGGGCATAGGGCTGTACCTGGTGGCGGAGATCATGGAGCTCCACGGGGGGAAGGTGGAGGTGAGGAGCGAGCCGGGGCGCGGTTCCGTGTTCACCGTGGTGTTTCCCCCGGTCGAGGATGGGTCGGGCGTCGCCGCCGCGCCGCGGGAAGGGGAGTGGGCGTGCGATGCCCGAACCGAGGACGTCCACTCCGTTGAATGCTCGGGATCGCGGGTGAGCGGGAGGTTGTGAGATGCTGCGCGGGTTATATTCCTCTTTCGCGGGCATGCGGGCCTGGCTTTTCAGGCAGGACGTGGTGGCCTCCAATTTGGCAAATGTTTCCAGTAACGGCTACAAGCAGGACCTGGCCGTCTTCCGGTCCTTCCCCTCCCGGTCCATGGTGGCCCTGGAGGGAGGCGAGGGCGGCGCCGGGTCCAGGGTGCAGCCTCTGGGCCCCTACACCGGGGGAGTCCTTTTGGGCGAAGTGAGGACCGACTTCGCGCCGGGAGCGCTGGAGGAAACGGGGATTCCCACCCACCTGGCCGTCGAGGGCGAGGGCTTCTTCGCCGTCCGCAAGGGAGGGCAGGTGCTCTATACCCGCAACGGTTCCTTCCACCTGGACGCCCGAAGGTACCTGGTCACCTCCGACGGGGCGGAGGTTCTCGACGAGAACGGTGATCCCCTACGGGTGGAGGGGGAGCTGGTGGTCGACGAGGACGGCACGGTGACCGTGGACGGGCAGGCGAGGGGGAAGTTGGGCGTCCACGCCTTCGACGACCTCGGAAGCCTGCGCAAGGTGGGTGACGGGTATTTCTCCTCCCCTCAGGCTCCCCGCCGCGCGGGCGGCCGCGTGGTGCAGGGTTACCTGGAGGCTTCCAATGTCAACGCCGTGGACCAGATGGTGAAGATGATAGAAGGCCTGAGGGCCTACGAGAGCAACCAGAGGCTCATCCTGGCCCAGGACCGGACCCTGGAGAGGCTGGTCAACCAGACGGGGAAAGTGTGATGGATGGGTTTTCCATTTCAAAAGGTCCCCTCGCCTCGGGGGACTCCCGCGGACGGGGGAAGGCCCGTTGGAACGGGGATCCCGGGCCGCGGTACGGCACGCGTCGGTTGTGCCGCGTATCCCGCGCCGCGGCGTAGGGGATCCTTGGAGAGGAGGGAGGAGACATGTTGCCCGCCCTGAGGAGCGCCGCTTCCGGGCTCCTGGCCCACCAGTTGATGATGGACGTGACCGCGGACAACCTGGCCAACGTGAACACGCCGGGTTTCAAGCGCGCCCTTCCGCGGTTCACGGACCTCGTGGGACCCGCCGGTGGAGGGGGCCTGGAGCCCCTGGACCGTATCGGCCTGGGCGCCAGGCCGGGGGAGGTGAGCGTGGACTTCCGGCAGGGGATGGTGGAGCAGACGGAGAACCCCCTCCACCTCTGCGTGGAGGGGGAGGGGTTCTTCGCCGTAAGGCTCGAGGACGGAACCCTGGGATTTCTCCGGGCGGGCGTGCTGGGCGTGGACGGAGGGGGCCGGCTGACCCTCAACGGGCATTTCCTCCTCGAGCCGCCCATCCGGATGCCGGCGGGCGCCCGGCAACCGGTGGTGGACGAGAAGGGGGTGGTGATGGTTCGCATGGACGGGCAAGGCGAGGAGGAGGTGGGGAGGATATTCCTGGCCCGCTTCCCCAACCCCCAGGGCCTGGAGCGGAGGGGAGATTGCCTCCTCGTGCCCACAACCGCTTCCGGCGATCCGGTGGTCAACCTTCCCGGCGAGGAGGGGCTGGGGCTCCTGCGCCAGGGCTTCCTGGAGAGGTCCAACGTGGAGATGGCCGAGGAGATGGTGCGCATGATCACCGCCCTCCGGGCCTACCAGCTGAACTCCAGGATGCTGCAGGCTTCCGACGAGGCCCTCGACGCGGCCAACAAGATAGTCAGGGGTTGATTGGAGCGTGGCTTCGACGGGCGGGTGGTATGCCGGGGACGCGGGGCGGCGTCCGGCGGGCGCGCCGCGCGAAACGCCGCGTACGGCGGCGGAAGGCGGCGGGGTCTCCCTCCCGGGCGCCGTGACGTGCGGAGGTTTAAGGAGGGAAGGTGGTACCCATGAACGTGAGCGGATACTGGAACCCCCTTGGCGTGAACCCCTCTTTCCCGAATGCCGGGCCGCGGGAGGGGACGGGAGGCGGGGACGAGGCCCTGCGCAGGGTGTGCCTGGAATTCGAGGCCGTATTCGTCCGGGAAGTGCTCTCCGCGTCCGGGTTGGAAAACATCTTCGGTCCCCTTGACGGTCTGGAGGGCGAGGTGGAAGGGGAAGGCTGGCCGGGTATCCCGGGAGCGGGTATCTATGCCGGGGAGGCCCTGGATTCGCTGGCCGGGTTCCTCGCCTCACGCGGCATGCTGGGCTTGGGGGATCTCCTCTACCGTAGCCTGGCCGGCCCGTCGCCGGCAGGGGGTGGAGAGGAGAGCGGTTGAACGGGAAGGTGAGCCGGGATGCGCATGGTCAACTGCGAGAAATGCGGAAAGATCTTTTCCTCCCTCTCCAGCCGCCTGTGCGATGAGTGCCGGGAAGAGGAGGATAAGATACTCAAAAGGGCCAAGGAGGAACTCTATCGCAACCCCGGCTTGGGGATGATGGAGCTTGTGCAGCGGCTGGACATCCCCGTGGAGACGCTGGAGAAGTTCGTGAGGGAAGGCCGGCTGGTGCTGCGTTCCAAGGAACGGGTGGCCCTGGCCTGCGAGATTTGCGGCCGGGAAATATCGGCGGGGAAGCGCTGCCCGGCCTGCGAGGCCAAGGTGCGCAAGATGGCCCGGGAACTTTACCGCGAGGCCAAGATCGGGGAGGGCATGTATTCCCTGCGCACCATAAAGGCCAGGAGGGAGGGTCCCCATGAGTGAGGCGGGTAGGCCGTCCCGCGGCGCCGGATCTCCTCCTTTAGGCGGGAGCGAGGCCGGCTGGGAGGCGGGGCGAGCTGGAGATCTTGCTTTCCCGACGGGGGATGTCCTGCCCCGCGCGGAAAAGGTGCGCGGGGAGGCGGAATCGCTGCTGGAGAAGCTTATCGCCCTCCTCCAGGAGGCCCGCTTCCTGGCCGAAAGCCTGCGTGAAGCGGCGGGGGAGGGGGAGAGGGCGGCCTTCCTGTGCGGTGAGCTCGATGCCGTGACCGGGGAGCTGGTGTCCCTGGAAGAGAGGATGAGGAAATGCCTCGCCGGCTTGCCCGGGGTCGTGGACATGGTCGCCCTGGCCCGGATCCTGGATCGCGGCGAGGAGGGACCCCTGGCCTCCCGCCTGGAGCAGGTGGGAAGGCTGGCCTCGGAGGTCCTGCAACTCCAGGCGGCCAACGAGAGGCTCTTCTTCCTCCTGGGCATGGGGATGGAGAGATACCTGGGCGTGGTGGCCGAGGCCTCGGGGGGGTGGATGCCCTACGACCGGCGCGGGGCGCGGAGGTGGACGCTGGGATGGGGAACAAGGACCCTTTACCGTACGTGATGGACGCCGTTTTTCCGGCATTTCTGGAGGCGACGGCGGGATGCGCCGCGCCGGCGGCATCCGTCCGGGAGCGAGGGAGGGGTTGACATGAGCTCGACCTTTTTCGGGCTGCAGATCGCCTATTCGGGGCTCAAGGCCCAGCGCGCGGTCATGGAGACCATAAGCCACAACATCGCCAACGCCTCCACGGCCGGTTACACCCGCCAGAGGGTGGAGCTGTCCGCCTCCCCGCCCTATCCCCTGGAGACCTCCCTTTACTTCCACGTGCGCCACCAGCAGGGCACGGGGGTGGAGGCCCAGAGGATCGTGCGGGTGGCCGACGCCTTCATCGACCGCCAGCTCCGCGAACAGCTGGGACTCCTGGAGGAGAAGCAGCAGATGGCGGACGTCATATCCCAGGTGGAGGGGATATTCGGCGAGCCCGGGGGGCAGGGGCTGGGCGCCGCCCTGGCCGCCTTTTTCAGCGGCTGGGAGGAACTGACCCTCAACCCGGAAAGCCTGGCCGTCCGCCGCAACCTCCTCTACCAGGCCGAGGCGCTGGCGGGGGCCTTCAACCGCCTGGGAGGGGAGATCGGGGCCCTTCGTGCCAACCTGGACTTCGAACTGGAGAGCTCGGTGGCCTTCATCAATCAGCACGCCGCCTACCTGGCGGACATCAACGGCAAGATACGCCGCATGGCCGGAAGCGGGGTGAACCCCAACGACCTCCTGGACGAGAGGGACCGCGTGCTCTCCGAGTTGCAGAAGCTGGTCTACGTGCACGTGGTCCAGCAGGACAACGGGGAGGTCGGCGTGTACATAGGCAACCGGGCCTTGGTGCGCGGGGACGTCTACTACCGGGTGGCGGCGGAAGAGGAGGCCTCGGGCTACCACCGACTGGTCTGGGAGGCGGATTCGCGTCCCCTGGAAGTGCGGGGGGGATCGCTCTCCGCGGTCTACGAGATGCGCGACACCTACCTTCCCGCCCTGAAGGAGGAGCTGGACAGGCTGGTGGAAACGCTGGCCCGGGAGGTGAACCGGCTGCATTCCGAGGGCTACGACCTCAGGGGGGACGCGGTGGCCGGCACCGCCTTCCAGGACTTCTTCCTGGGAAGCACCCTGGAGGACATGAGGGTGAACCCCGCCCTCATGGAGGACCCCGCCGGCATCGCCGCCTCCCTGGGCACGGGCCCCGGGGACGCGGAGAACGCGCGCCGCATCGCATCCCTGCGGGACGAGAAGGTCATGCTCGGCCAGTACACCTTCCTGGACTACTACCGCGGGGTGGTGGCCAGGGTGGGCACCGACGCCCGGGCCATGTACGCCGACCTGGAGAACACCAAGGTCCTCACCCAACAGGTGGAGAAGTGGAGGGAATCGGTGAGCGGCGTCAACCTGGACGAGGAGATGGTGCGCCTGCAGGAAGCCCTGCACGCCTACCAGGCGGCGGCGCGTGCCGTCACGGCCATGGACGACGCCATCACCACCCTCATCCAGGGAATGGGCATCGTGGGGAGGTAATGGGGAGCGACGAAACCATGCGACGGGAAGGGGACGGACATCGCCGGCGGAAATGCGGGAAGGAGAATGTTAGCATGGTAAGAAATGGTAATGGTAAATTATGTTATATAATCAAGTTTGCCGGAAGGGATGAAGCGAAAGGCGGGCGCTTTAATGGTGAGGCGGTGGGCGTCCATTCCGCCGCTCGAGTCCCTCCCGGGTGGGGCGGAGCGAAGCGGGCGGCGATCGGAAGCGAACGGCGGGATGGTACCCGGCCGGGAAAAGCAGGGAACGATCTACCGTGCCTCCGCCGGGAAGGGGAGGCACCCGGTTTCATGCATGGGCATGGGACCGTGACGATCCGGGAAATGCCCACCCTTGCGGCGTAGGGCCGAACGGGAACGGCGGGGAGATGGTGACCATGAGAGTGACCAACCGGATGGCCAACCAGATGGTGCTGGCCGACCTGCAGAGGAGCCTGGAGAACCTCATGCGGGCCCAGGAGAAGCTGTCCACGGGGAGGCGGGTCAACCGGCCCTCCGACGACCCCACCGCCGCCCACCGCGCGGTCAGCTCCAGGGCCCAGCTGGTGGTGTTGGAGCAGTTCTCGCGCAACATCGGGGAGTTGAAAGCCTGGGTGACGACCACGGAGTACGCCCTGCGGGCGGTGTCGGACTCCCTCATCGAGGTGCGTACCCTGGCCGTCCAGGCGGCCAACGGAACCCTCTCCGCTTCCGACCGCGAGAACATAGCCCAGCGCATCGACGAGTTCAACGAACACATCTTTCGGCTGACCCACGAACGCTACTCCGGACGCTACGTCTTCTCCGGGACCCGCACCGGGGAGGTTCCCTTCGAGCGTTCCGGCGACGACGTGGTGTACCTGGGAAACGGGGCGCACATGCGGGTCAACATAGGGGAGGGGTCCCCCCTGGCCTTCAACCTGACCGGGGAGGAGGTCTTCCTGGGGGTGGGGAGCGGGGGGCGCAGTCTCTTCAAGCTCCTCTCCGACCTCTCGGCGGCCATCCGCGCCGGGGACACCCGGCAGGTGGGCGGGGAACTCTTGGCCGACCTGGACGCCGCCCTGGACCGGGTGACGGAGAAGCTGGGCACGGTGGGAGCGGTGACCAACCGCCTGGAGAGGATGGAGGGGGTCATCTCCGGGTTGGTGGTGAAACACAAGGAACTCCTCTCTCTGGCCGAGGACGCCGACCTGGCCGAGGCGGCCATGGATTTCCAGTTCAAGCAGACCGCCTACCAGGCTTCCCTGGCCGCCTGCGCCAAGGCCATCATGCCCACCCTCATGGATTACCTCAAGTAGGAACGGATCGGAGCGGCGGGGGAAGGGGGCGGGGGAGGGCTATTGACCTGAAGGCGGAAAGGATATATTAGGTTAGAATCCGACCTGGAGGTGCGGCGGTGCGGGGAAAAGAGGAGACCCGGGAGATGGGGGAGCTGGAGAGCTTTCACAGCCGGAAGCTGGGCTGGATCCGGTTCCGGCCCGACCAGGTGATCGAGTTCGTGGAGGGCCTCCTGGGGTTCCCCGAGCTGCGCCGCTACGTGCTCATCGACCACCGCAAGGGGGTCTTCATGTGGCTGCAGTCACTGGAGGACCCCTCCATCGCCTTCCTGGTAGTGGACCCTTGGGTTTTTTTCCCCCATTACTCGCCGGAGGTACCCGACGAGGAAGTGGAGGCGCTGGAGCTCCAGGAACCCTACAACTTTTCCCTTTTCTGCCTGGTCACCGTGCCGGCCGATCCGCGGAAGATGACCGTGAACCTGAGGGGGCCGGTGGTGGTCAACCTGAAAAACCGCCGCGCCAAGCAGGTGGTGGTCTCCAGTCCCGAGTACCCCATAAGGCAACCCGTCTTCCCGGAGGGAGGGGATGAGGGACCAGGAGAGGGGGAGCCGGGGGGTGAAGGTGAATAGGGCGAGGTCGATAGTACATGGAAGCCTGAACGGAGGGTGAGGGAATCCGAGGCGGAAGGCGGGCAGGGATGCTGGTTCTCACGCGCAAGATAATGGAGAGCGTGGTCATCGGGGACGACATAGAGGTCTACATCCTGGAGATAAAGGGAGACCGGGTGCGCCTGGGGATCAAGGCACCCCGAGAGGTCTCCGTGCACCGCAAGGAGATATACGAGGAGATCCTGCGCTCCAACATCGAGGCCGCCTCCGCTTCCCCGGAGGCAACCCGCGAGATGGACCGCCTGCTGGACGAGAAGCCGCCCCCCGGAGAGGGAGGGAGACCCGGGGGCAAGGGGTGACCGGGTGCCCTCCGGGACGTTGCGGGAGTCATGTGGCGTGGTCCGGCCGCGAAAGGGGCTCCCGCGCTGAAAGTGGAGAGCGGCTCAGGCAGGAGGAAGAAATTGGAAGCAAAGGGCCGTGGTTACGGAAAAAGGATTTTATGCATAGAGGACGACCCCGAGGTTTCCACCATGCTGCGGACCGTCCTCTCCATGCAGGGATACGAGGTGGTGGAGGCGTCCAAGGGCACCGTGGGGTTGGACCTGCTGTACAGGACCTTTCCCCACGCCGTCCTTTTGGACCTGCGCATGCCCGTCCTGAGCGGGATGGGTATCCTGGACATCCTGAGGGAGAAGGGCGGCCTCCGGGAGGTGCCCGTGGTGTGCATAACGGCGGTCATCGACGCGGCCTCCATGTACGAGGCCCTGTACCGCGGCGCCGACGCCTACCTCTTCAAGCCCATCGACATCGATCTGCTCAGGTCGGCGCTGGCCTTTCTCCTCGAGGAACGCGAGCGTCCCGCCCGGGCGGCGCAGCTGGCCGGCCACGGTCGGGCGGGGGAGATCCTGGGGCTCTTGGGGAGGGAGGTGGACCAACTCCCCAAGCTCGAGGCCCTGCTCTTCATCTCCTCCCGGGGCCGGGTGGACCGCCTGGAGCCGGCCCGGGGACTCGTTTACCGGGGAGAGGACCTGGAGCGGTTGCTCCAGGAGATGGTGGAGGCGGGGATACTCACTGTGGAGGGAAGGGAACTCGCCGTGTCCGGGGCTTGGAGGGAGAGGGCGCGGCGCCTGGCGTTGCTGGTGAAGGAGCACCGGGGGCTGGAGTTGGCCGCCAACCTGGTGCACATGGGAGTGAACCTCTTGTGGCCCGGGGACTCGGCGGGGAAAGGGGGTTGAACGGCGGCCTGCACGCACCGTCGATCGCCCCGCGCCCGCCCCGCCCGTTGGACCAGTCCACGTCCCCTTGGGTCCCGGGATAGGGATAGCCCTCCTCACCGAATGGCTCCACCTCCGGCGCCGGGTCGCGCCTGGGAAGGCGCGGCGCAAAGCCGGGGCGTTAACGCTCGCCATGGCCCTCTCGAGGTCCCCGAGACTGGAGGGGCCTCCTACGCGCAGCGTCTCTCGCATATTCTCGCGGGGGATGAATATTCTCGCGGGGGATGAAGTATTTCGCACGGGGGATGAAGTATCTAGCCAAGGCGGGGATCCCCTCCTTTCGGACCCATAGCCGCCTTCGGTCGGGGGAGGAGACCGCCTCCACGGCGGACGGGCACCCGCCGGCCTTGCATCCCGCGGCCTTCTCCACCGCTCAGTTGGGGGCGGAGACCGACTCCACGGCGGACAGTAGGCGGCGGCGCAGGAGTAGGGCCTCCAGCATCCCCTCCCAAAGGGGGGCGTAGTGGTCGGACATGCGCCGCTCCACTATCTCCCTCGCTGCCTCGCCCATCCTCCTGCGCAGCTCCTCCTTCTCCACCAGCAGGCTGAGCCGCCCGAACCACTCCCTGCGGTGGGAACAGAGGAAGCCGTTTTTCCCCTCCTCCACCAGCCTCCGGTAGGAGGGCAGAGGGCTGGCCAGGAAGGGTATCCCCAGGGCCGAGTACTCCAGGCCCTTGAGGTCGCTCTTGCAGCGGTTGAAGGCGTTGTCCTGAAGGGGCGCCAGGCCTATGTCGAAGCGGGCCAGCATCTCCGGGTATTTCTCGAAGGGCACCGGGGGAAGGTATTCTTTCTGGCCCTCGGGGATCTGGCCAAGGAGGGAGAAGACTTCCTCCGGGCCCCCCACGGCCACCTTCACTCGGGGGTAGCGCCGGCACAGGGCCTCGAGAACCGGGACCAGGGGGCGGAAGTCCTCAAGGTGGGTGGGGGATCCCGCCCACCCCACCACCACTCTTCCCTCCTCCTTCTCCGCCCGCGGTTTCCAGGCGGGGTCCTCCAGGTCGATGCAGTTGGGAAGGGGGAAGGTGTTGGGGTTGAGGGGAGCGAAGAGCTCCGCCAGCTCCGGGGTGGAGACGGTTACCCCGTCCGCCGCCCTCACGCACTCCTCCAGGAGGCGGGCCTTGCCTCCCCGGCCGCGAAACACGCGGAAGGCCGGGTTATAGAAAGGGGTGGCCCGCGCGTGGTCGTCCACCTCCACCAGGCCCACCTTTCCCAGGGCGGCCAGCCTCCCCAGGAGGGCTTCCGCCTCCCGGAACTGGGCCATCTGGATGACGTACACGTCGTAGGATAGGTCCGTGGGATCGAAGGTCCGCGGGTTGAAGTTTATCCCCACCTGCCAGTCGGCCCGGTGTCCTCTGCGGCGCAGGGCGCGGGCCGGGTAGACGCAGCGGTAGTGGCCGCTTCCCGACAGGTTGGCGCAGTAGAACAAGACCCTCATGCCAATCCCTTCCTCCATTCCCCGGGCACGATCGCCCCGGACGTAGGCGGACGGCCCTCCGCCCGGTCGCAAGGCCGGCGGAGGGCGGGAATGGAGGCCGCAACCCCCACCCCGCCGAGGGCCATTCCACCATCCATGGCCGCGGCGCGCAATAACCCTTCGGCGTCCCGCGGGTCACCCTTTGGGGGGATAGGCGGGGCGGGGCGGTGGGGTGCCAATCCACCCCGCGGCGGGGCGGGGAGGGACATTCGGTGGATGGAAGGCGGCGACGGAGGCCCCAAGATGGGGGACAAAGGGAAGTCGGCCTTCCCGGAAGGACCAAGGAGGGATGCCAGTTGACCAAGGAGGGAAGGATGGAGCTCACCGACAGGCAGCTGGGGCTTCTGGAGAACGCCGTTTTCCTCTGGCTGACCATACTTCCCCCCGTGTCCGCCGAGGTGCAAAGGGAGCTGGGGGAACTCCTCAACCAGCTGGGGAGGATGCGCTCCTCCACGGTGGTGGGCGGGGAGCAATCCACCGGCTGACGGACCCCCCATCCGCCTTCGGGGGGATGGGGGAGGGGGGCGGCGGTGGCGAAATTAGGGTAAAGGCTCAGGCACGGAGGCTTTTCATGAGTTCAGGGAAGGACGGTGATGCCATGGAGAGGGGACCGTGAGGATGCCCAGGGAGGGGCGGAGCCGGCCGGCCCCGCTTAGGCGAACAGGCCGGGATGCTTGGCAGGAAGCCGAAAGGCCCTCCGGGGCCGGGAAGAGGATCATCAAGGAGGATGATGGAAAATGGCTCTTCGCATCAACCAGAACATCGCGGCCTACAACGCCCACCGTAACCTGACCCTCACCGACAGCCTGCTGTCCAAGTCCCTGGAGCGTCTGTCCTCGGGCCTGCGCATCAACCGCGCCGCGGACGACGCCGCCGGGCTGTCCATCAGCGAGAAGCTGCGCAGCCAGGTGCGGGGCCTGCAGCAGGCGGTGCGCAACGCCCAGGACGGCATCTCCCTCATCCAGACGGCGGAGGGCGCCCTGCAGGAGACCCACGCCATTCTGCAGAGGATGAGGGAGCTGGCCGTGCAGGCGGCCAACGGGACCCTGACGGATGCCGATCGGCAAGCCATCCAGTCGGAGGTGTCCAGCCTCCTCCAGGAGGTCACCAGGATCGCCGAATCCACCAAGTTCAACGGCGAGACCCTACTCGACGGAGGGCTGGGGTCCGACATCACCGCGGTGGGCACCAGCCTGGCTCCCCAGTACGGCATCAGCGACATCGAGTCCTTGGGGGCCGCCGCGGGCACCTATTATCTCTCTTTTGACAGCGTCAACGAAGAGCTCACCCTGAGCGACGGGACCGATTCCGAGACTATTGGCGTGAGCGTTCCGACGGGAGAATTCGATACCTCGGTGGTCACCTTCTCCCACTTCTCGGTGGCGGTGACCATCAACTCCGCCCTCACCGCGGACATCGCCTCCGGTAACGGCCAGTTCACCGTGAGCGCCGGATCCATGGCCCTGCACATAGGGGCTTACAACAACGAGACCATCACCGTAAGCATTGGAGACATGAGGGCGTCGGCCCTGGGGGTCGATACCATAGACGTCTCCACCGCCTCCGGCGCGGAGAGCGCCATCACCGCCCTCGACTCGGCGATCAGCGAGGTCTCCGAACAGAGGTCCCAGCTGGGGGCGGTGCAGAACCGCCTGGAGCACACCATCGCCAACCTGGGGGTGGCGGTGGAGAACATCTCCGCCTCCGAGTCCCGCATCCGGGACGTGGACATGGCCGCGGAGATGGTCAACTTCACCCGCCAGCAGATCATGATCCAGGCCGGCACGGCCATGCTGGCCCAGGCCAACGCGGTGCCCCAGACCGTCCTGCAGCTGCTGAGGTAAGACGGGAGGACCGGGCGGGGGCCCCGGCCCCCGCCCCCTTCCCTCGAAACGGTAGGAAGCCGCCCCTCCCGGGCCATGCGCCCGGGGGGCGGCCCCGCCGGCCAGGGATGGAAGGTGATGGACATGGACGTCGGAAAGGTTGGAGCCGCCTACGCTTCCTTCTTCTTGGAGGGCCGGCATACCGGGAGGCCCCGGGAGGAAGGGATTCCGGATAGGGTCCGATGGGACGGACTCCGGGCGTCCGCGGAGGAGGCCGCCCTTGAAGAGCGCCTGGAGAGGCGGAGGGAGCGCGCCGAGTCCGAGGCGGTGTCGCAGAGCCTCCTCTCCCGACTGGTGCAGCGCCATCCCCGGGAGGTGAAGTTGCAGGTACACGAGGCCACCAACCGGGTGATTATCCGCATCACCGACGCCCAAACGGGGGAGACCCTAGCCGAGGTCCCCCGAGAGAACTATCTGGACATGGTGGCCAGCTTCCTGTCCCGCCTGGACCGGCTACAGGGGGAGACCAGAGGGGTGAACCTGGACCGGGTCTTCTGAGGCCGGGGCGGGGAGCGGATAAAAGGCCCGGGAGAGGCGCGGGCGGAACGAAAAAAAGAATATTTCCGGGAGTGAAAGCCCATGACTTATTACATGAGCTCCATAGGAGGGGTTTCAGGCCTTTTCAGCGGCGTAAACTGGAGGGAGGTCATAGATTCCCTGCTGGCCCTGGAGAGGAAGCCGGTCACCCTCCTCCAACAGAAGCAACAGAGGCTGGGAGTCCAGATCACGGCCCTCAACGAGATAAACGCCCGCCTCTTGGAGCTCAAGACCAGGGCCTTCAACCTGTCCCTGGCCTCCACCATCAACGCCCGCAAGGTAGAGGTCTCCGGGAGCGCGCTTTCGGCCACGGCCACCGCCGAGGCCCAGCCCGGGACCTACCGGGTCACCGTCCTCTCCTTGGCCACCCCCACCGTGGCCGCCTCCTCCCTGCCCCTGGGGGAGGCGGTGGATACCACCCTGCCCCTTTCCCAAGTCCTGCCCTCGGCGCCCCGGGCCGGGTATTTCACCGTCAACGGGACGCGGGTGTACCTGGACGCTGACACCACCCTGGCCTGGGGGGAGAACTCCGTGGTGGAGCGGGTTAACGCCTCCGGCGCCGGGGCGCGGGCGGTGCTTCTCCAAGACGCCGCCGGGCGGCTCAACCACCTCGCCCTCTACGCCGCGGGCCAGGAGCTGGTGGCGGGAAGCGCCTCGGACACCAGCGACTTCCTCTCCCTGGCCGGGTTCTTCGGGGCGGGATCCGCCTGGGTGGGGGGGGTCGCCGAGGGCTCCGTGGAGAATACGGTGGCCGGGGGCCTGTCCTCCGACGCGGTGGTTACCTTTACCTACGGGGGAATAAGCTACCAAACCGGGGCCGGGGAGGTGGGGCCGGTGGAGGAGGGGGTGACCACCTTGGCGGAACTGGCCTCCCGTCTGGAGGCGGCCATGAACCGCGCCCTGGACGGCGCGGGCAGGGTCTCGGTGGCCGTGGACGATCCCAGCGGTTCCGGCAACGGCCGCCTGGTGGTCATGGATCGTTCCGGGGGAGGGGAAGTGGCGGTGACCGGCCTCTCCGGGACGGAGACCTCCGGCCTCCAGTCCCTGTTATCCTCCGGAGGGGCGCAGACCGGAAGGGCCGCGGTGGGCCAGCTGCCCCTGGGGAGGCTCTCCACCTCGAAATTCCTCTACCAGGCGGGGTTCGATGTCCACCTCCGGGACGGGTGGCTCTCCGGCTTCCTCTCCGCCCGGGACGACAAGGCCGGCTTCGACCTGGAGGGCACGGAGACGGTCACCTTCACCTACCGCGGGGCGAGCTACCAGACCGCCGCCCTGGAGGCCGTACAGGCCGGGGTGACCGACCTCTCCGCGGTGGCCGCAGACCTGGAGGCCAAGATGAACGCCGCCCTGGGGGAGAACGGCTCGGTCAGCGTTTCCCTCCTCCGGGACGAGGAGGGGCGGGTGCGCCTGTCGGTCACCGACCTGGTGGAAGAGGCCTCGGACTCGCGCACCCTGGAGTTCACCTCGGGCCCCGATGCGCTGGGCCTGGTCGAGTCGCTGGGCGGAAGGGCGGGGGGAGCGGTTTCCCTGAACGGGAAGGTTGTATACTACGACAAGTACGCCGATACCCTCTCTGGCCTGATCTCACGTATCAACTCGGCGGGTGCGGGGGTGCGGGCGGCCTACGACCCCTTGACCGACCGGGTCACCTTCACTTCCACCTCCACGGGGCCGCTGGCCCTGGACCTGGCCGATGCCGGGGGAAACCTCCTGGGGGCCCTGGGGGTGGAGGACGCGGGATCACAGGTCTTGGGAGAATCCGCTTCCTTCATCGTGGAGGGCTATAACGGGGATCAGCCCATATACAGCTTGTCCAACACGGTGAGCGGGATGATCCCCGGCCTCACCCTGCAGCTCAAGGAGGTCAGCGGGAAGGATTCCGGGGGCCGTTACCTCCCTACCGTGATCACCGTGGATACCGACGTGGATGCCGCGGTGAAAAACGTCAAGGATTTCGTAGAATCCTACAACCAGGCCCTGGACAAGATTTACGGGTACCTGAGATACGACGCCGAGACCGAGCAGGCCGGCCTCCTGGCCGGGATCTCCCAGGCCCGGGAGATACTCGACCGGCTGCGCTCCCTGCCCTCCTTTCTCCCGGAAGGGCTGGAGGGGAGCCCCCGGACCCTGATGGACATCGGGATATCCCTGGGCGGATTGGGAGCCTCACTGAAGGAAGTTAAGAGCGGGCGGCTGCAGGTGGACGAGGCCAAGCTCTCCACGGCCCTGCGGGAAAACCCGGAGGGGGTCCTCCGCCTGCTGGGCGCCTACACCGGACAGGTCAGCCTGCGATCGGGGGGGACGGGGAGCATCACCTCGGCTTCCGGCCGCCCCACCGGCGAGACGCGGGCCGGCACCTACCGGATAGTATCCGACGCCCAGGGCAACCTCACCGCCTACTTCGCCCCCGCCGGCGGTACGGAGGAACTGGTGGGGACGGGGACCATCTCCGCCTACGGCACCAACGACACCCTGATACCCGGGGTCACCCTCCGGGCGGGGGCCCTGCGAGAGGGAGAGGATCGCCTGGACAAGGAGGAGAACGCCACCGGGATCCTCAAGCGCCTGGAGGACTACCTGGCGCAGGTCACCTCCAGCGGAGGGGTGCTCTTCGGGCTCACCGAATCCCTCCAAAAGACCACCCAAGACCTGGCCTCCCAGGTGGAGAGGATGGAGGAACGCATCAAGGCCCGTGAGGTCCGCCTCATCGCCCAGTTCACCACCATGGAGACTCTGCTGGCCCGCATGCAGACCCAGAGCCAGTGGCTGACCAACCAGATCCAGACCCTGAACAACAGCTGGATGAGAAGCGGCGGGTCGTAAGGGGCTTAGGGTCGGATCCCTGGGGTGATCCGGCTTCGGGGCCGGAAAAAAGTGAAAAGGGAATAAGAAAAGCGGGTAAGGGGAGAGCGATGTACGACCGAAGGGTTACGGCAACGGGCAACGGGAGGGCGGCCGACGCCTACCGGGCCAGCCAGGTCCAGACGGCCACCCCTCTGGGCCTCATAGTCATGCTCTACGACGGCGCCCTTTCCTTCCTGTCCCAGGCGGAGAAGGCCGCCCGCTCCGGGGACTGGGGAGAGGCCCAGGGCTTCATCCGGCGGTCCCAGGACGTGGTCTACGAGCTCATGGGCTGCCTGGACATGGAGAGGGGCGGCCGCCTGGCCGTGGACCTGTTCCGGCTCTACGAGTACATGGGTTACCGGCTGGTGCAGGCCCAGATAAGGAGGGACGCGGGACCCTTGGCCGAGGTGCGCGGGCACCTCTCCTCCCTCCGGGAGGCCTGGGTGGAGGCGGAGAAGAAGATCCGCTCCGAAGCCAAAGGGGAGAGGAGGAGCGCGGTGCTTTGAGGGTCGGCCATGGCGAAGTTTTCGGGGAAGCGCGGCGAGGCGAGCGGTGCCCGGATTGGGGGTCTTAAGACCTGCCGCCGCGGAAACCTCGCCGGGGCGGGATAGAAATAAGCGGGGTCGCGCCTCAGCCGAGTTCACGACCGCCTCCGCCAAGCCCTCGTGGGGCGGGGGCCGGAAAGTCCGCCGGCGGGCGGTCTTTCGAGGTGAAGGTCTACGGTCGGCGTCGGCGCGGCCCGTGGGAAGAAGGTTCGGCGGTGCCAGGACGGAAAAGGGCGGGGGAGAACCGGCTTAAAGGAGGGGAAGGGCATCGCCCTTTAGGGGGATGCCGTGGCCGAGATGCGGGAATACTCTGCGGTGGTGGAGGAGCTGGAGAAGGCCTTCCAACGCGAAAAAAAGGCCATCTCCGGGTTGGACCTGGAAGAAGTTGCCAGATCGCTTTCCGGCGTGGAGGAACTCCTGGCCGAGCTCCTGGAGTCCGTCCGGCGGGCGGAGCCCCGGGAGGCAGCCAAGGTGCTCGGGTGGGCGGCCCACCGGCGGGAGGAGAACGCCTCCCTGCTCAGGGCCAAGTTGGAGGAGACCGGCGCGGAGGTCTCCAGGCTGAGGAAGGGCAGGAAGGCGGCGGCGGCCTACGCGCCCCCCGGAGCGGACGGTAAGGGTTGGGCGGTGGATCGGGATGCCTGAGGGGCGTGGGGGTAAAAAGCCGAAAAACCGGCGCACCCGGGCCATCATGGAAATAATTGGTAAGTAAAAAATTTCGCCCCCTTCGAGGGACGGAAGGGAATCCGCGGAAGGTTCAGGGAAGGACAGCCCCGGGGTTGTCCTTCCTTCGTTTGCGGCGAGGACGCCCTCGGGGCGGCGGTATTCGGGCGGCGAAAGGGACAGGCCGAGGTTGCGCGATGCGGGCGGCGTTTTCTTGGGAAAAGGAGGCGGCGGTGGAGGAACTGGAAGTTCTCATGGAGCGCATACGGGAGCGCATCGAGAAGATGCCGGCCATGAACGCCGTGGCCCTGGAACTCCTGCGCGTGACCTCCGGCGACGGTTATTCCTTCCAGGAGGTGGCGGACATCCTGGCTTCCGACGCCTCCCTGGCCGCCCGGGTCCTGAGGCTGGCCAATTCCGCCTACTACGGACTGCCGCGCCGGGTGGAATCGCTGGGCATGGCCGTGTCCATGATCGGAGTGCGCGCCCTGCGCCGCATGGTGATGAATATAACCACCTACGACCTTTTAAAGGTCAACCTCCTCGGCTACGGGCTGGAGGAGGGCGGCCTCTGGGCCCATTCCCTGGCCGCCTCCCTAGCCGCGGCGGAGCTCTGCGACCTCATCGCCTATCCCCACCAGGAGGAGATGCGCCTGGTGGGCCTCCTGCATGACGTGGGCAAGGTCATACTATCCCCCTTCCTCGAGGAGGCGGTGGAGGACCGGGAGGTGCTCATGGCCGGGGGAAGAACGGGGCTGAAGCTGGAGTCGGAGCTTTTGGGAATCAACCACGCCGAGGTGGGCGCCCTGATAGCCGACCGGTGGAACCTCTCCCCGCGCTTCGAGGAGATACTCAGGTGTCACCACGCGCCCGAGGAATCGGCCAACCTGCCGCGGGGAACGGCCATCGTCAACCTGGCGGACTCCATGGTCCGCGAGCTGATCAGGAGCGAGGAGCCCTTCAAGGCGGTCATGGGGCTGGACCGCGCCGCCCTGCGCATCCTCCACCTAACCGAGGCCGACCTCCTGCCCCACCTGGTGAGCATCAACTCCCGCATCCTGGAGGAGATCAGGCAGTGGACGGGAGAGGTATTGGAGGAGGACGGCGCTGGGGAGGCGCCCGGGGGGGCGGAGTACCGGGACGAGTGGGAACCGCTGGGGTGGGAGGAAGGCGACCTGCGCCCGGGGAAAGGAGAGGGTAACCGTGTCCTATGAGATCTTCAGCGACCGCGTGTTCCTGCTCCTGGGAAAGGCCATGGACGCCTATTCCCTGCGCCACAGGGTGGCGGCGGACAACATCGCCAACGCCAATACCCCGGGGTTCAAGCGTTCCTACGTCCCCTTCGAGTCTCAGCTGAGGGAGCTTTTGGATGAGGGGG
This sequence comes from Actinomycetota bacterium, assembly GCA_014360685.1. Classification (GTDB taxonomy): domain Bacteria; phylum Actinomycetota; class Geothermincolia; order Geothermincolales; family RBG-13-55-18; genus Solincola_A. Next base: position 114,215 of record JACIXB010000021.1, read on the forward strand.
ATGAGGAGGGCATCGCCGGCCTGGAACCGCAGGTCCGGGTGGACGACATGACCCAGGCCCGGGAGGACGGGAACAACGTGGACATGGAGCAGGAGATGGCGGAGATGGTGAAGAACAGCCTCCGCTACTCCGCCGCCGGATCCATCCTGCGTACCAGGGTCTCCATGTACCGCTACGTGATATCGGAGGGCAAGCGATGAGCGGGTCTTCGCCGTGCGGGCGGGGAAGACGGATTTTAAGCGCCTGGTCACTTGAGGGGGGAGGGCAATGGGTCTCTTCGACGCCTTGAACATCAGCGCCTCGGGCATGACCGCCCACCGGCTGTGGATGGACGTCATCGCCTCCAACATCGCCAACTCCGAGACCACCCGCACTCCCGAGGGCGGACCCTACCGCCGCAGGGAGGTCATCTTCTCCGCCCTCCGTGAAGGAGGGGAGGGGTCGGGACCACAAGCCGGACGGGGAGTGGAGGTGGTGGGCGTGGTGGAGGACCAGGACCCGCCCCGCCTGGTTTACGAGCCCGGGCATCCCGACGCGCGGGAGGACGGTTACGTGGAGATGCCCAACATAAGCCCGGTCACGGAGATGGTGGACCTGGTGGTGGCCTCCCGGGCTTACGAGGCCAACGCCACCGCCCTGGAGGCGGCCAAGTCCATGTTCACCCGGGCCCTGGACATCCTGAGGTGAGAACGCGCTTGGAGTCAGGCGCTTAAGGGCAGCAAGGCCGTGGCTCAAGGGGAGGTGAAGGGATGAAGATCAGCCCTTACGGGACCTACCCCTACCGGGTGCAGGGGAACGGAGGAGTCGCCGACGGCTCGCGGACCGGGAAGGCCTCCGGCGCCTCGCGTGAGGGCGTGGACTTCGCCCGGGGGCTGGGGAAGGCCCTGGACCGGCTGAACCAGGTCCAGAACCAGGCCGACGACATGGTGGCCAAGCTGGTCACCGGGCAGGCCGAGGACATCCACAGCGTCATCCTGGCCGTGGAGAAGGCCAACCTATCCCTCCAGATGGCGGTGCAGGTGCGCAACAAGGTGCTGGAAGCCTACCAGGAGATCATGCACATGCAGGTCTGAGCCCCGCCTCCCGGGGGATGGGCGGCGGGTCCCCGGTCACGGGGAAGGGTGGCGAAATGAGGTGAGGTCCTGAAGATGCAGGGGCTTTTGGACTGGATACGCCGCATATCCGGCCGCTACACCACGGCCCAGAAAGTGGGGGCGCTCCTGGTGGCCGTGATCCTGGTGCTGGGGCTGGTGATGGCCGCGCGCTGGGCCGCTCGTCCCCGCTACCGGGTGCTTTTCTCCGGGCTGGAGGGCCAGGAGGTCTCCAAGGTGCTGGCCAAGCTGGACGAGCAGAAGGTGGATTACCGCGTGGAGGGCTCGGCCATCCTGGTCCCCCAGGACAAGGTGGACAAGCTCCGCCTGGAGCTCTCCATGGAGGGCATCCCCTCCGGGGGGAAGGTGGGCTACGAGGTCTTCGACTCCACAGGCTTCGGGGCCAGCGAGTTCAGCCAGAAGGTGAACTACCAGCGGGCCCTGGAGGGCGAGCTCTCGCGCACCATCTCCTCCCTGGAGCAGGTGGAAGCCGCGGACGTGCACATCGTCCTCCCCGAGGAGGGAATATTTTCCAGTGGGGACCGCAAGGCCACGGCCTCCGTCCTGGTGAAGTTGAAGCCGGGGCAGAAGCTGGGTTCCGGGCAGGTGGAGGGCGTCCGCAACCTGGTGGCCGGGGCGGTGCTGGGCCTCAGCTCCGAGGACGTGGCCGTGGTGGACGAGTCCGGCAACACCCTCACCGGGGGCGAGTCCTCCATGGCCCAGGCGGCCACCCAGCTGGAGGCCCTGCAGGCTTACCGGGCCTATTTCGAGTCCTCCCTGCAGGAAGTGGTGGACCGCGTGGTGGGGAAGGGAAAGGGGATCGTCAAGGCCCACGTCTCCGTGGACTTCTCCCAGAGCGTTACCCAGCAGGAGAGCTACAAGCCCCCCACGGAAGGCGGCCTGCCCAGCAGCCAGCAGACCTTCGAGGAGGTCTACAACAACGGTTCCGCGGGGGCGGCCGGGGTCCCCGGAACCGGGTCCAACATACCCGATTACCAGTCCATCACCCAGGGAGGCTCGGGCGCCGCCTACCAGAAACGGGAGACCAAGACGGAATTCGAGAACAACCGGGAGGTAACCGAGAAGACCAGCCCCCCGGGAAAGATCACCGGCGTCAGCCTGGCCGTGCTGGTGGACCAGGAGGTGGAGCCCACCACGGTGTCCGCCCTGGAGGACGCCCTGGCGGCGGCGGCGGGCATCGACCCGGGAAGGGGGGACGTCATCGCCGTCCAGCAGGTCCCCTTCGACACCTCTTACCAGGAGGAGGCCAAGGCCGTCCTGGCCAAGGCCGAGGGAGGGAGGCGGATCATGGAATGGGCCCGCGTCGGGGCGCTGGCCCTCCTAGCGGTGCTCGCTGCCTTGTTCCTGGTGCGCAAGCTGAAGCGGGTCAAAAAGCGCCTGGCCGAGCTGCCCCTGGCGGAGCTGACCGCCGCCCAGGCCCTGGAGGAGGCGGTGGAGAAGGCCAGGCCCATGCTCACCGGGGCGGCGAAGAGCCCCGTCCTGGCCTCCATCGAGATGTTCGCCAACCAGAGGCCGGACGAGGTGGCCAAGGTGCTACGGGCCATGCTCAAGGAGCGGTCTTGAACGGCCCCCGCAATGGGAACCACGGGTAAAGAGGAGGGGAGAGAAAGAGCTTGGCCGAGTTGGATGGTTCGATGGGGAGGGATGCCTGAGTGGCCCTGGACGTCTCCACCCTGCACGGCATGAATAACGAGCGGAAGGCGGCCATCCTTTTGGTCTCCCTGGCCCCCGAGGTGGCCTCCAAGGTCATGCAGTACCTGGGGGAGGACGAGATTGAGACCCTTACCCTGCATATCGCCAACCTCACCCGCATAAGCCCCGAGGAGAGGGATTTCGTGCTGGAAAATTTTTACGATCGCATCGCCGGGGGCGGGGGGCTCCAGGCGGGGGGCATCGCCTTCGCCAAGGAGCTCCTGGAGAGGGCGGTGGGACCCCAGAAGGCCCAGATGATACTGGAAAAATTGAGCACCTCCGTCCAGGTGGCCCCCCTGTCCTTCTTGAGGGAGGTGGACGTGAACCAGCTGGCGGCCCTGCTCCAGAGCGAGCATCCCCAGACCATAGCCATTATCCTGGCCCACGTGCCGCCCCGGGAGGCCGCCGAGGTCCTCTCCACCCTACCCGACGAGATGGCCATCGACGTCTCCATGCGCCTGGCCATCATGGACCGCACGGCCCCCGACGTCCTGCACAGCATCGAGCGGGTGCTGGAGAAGAGCCTGGCCGGGGCGGTGGTGCGCAGCTACGAGGAGGACGTCTCGGGAGGGGTGAAGGCCCTGGCGGAGATCCTCAACAACGTGGACCGCTCCACGGAGAAGTCCATCCTGGAAGCCTTCGCCCATAAGAACCCCGAACTGGCGGAAGAGGTCAAGAAGCTCATGTTCGTCTTCGAGGACATCGTGACCCTCGACGACCGCGCCATCCAGAAGGTGCTGCAGGACGTGGAGACCAAGGAACTGGCCCTGGCCCTTAAGGGAACCGCCCCCGAGGTCAGGGACAAGATATTGAGGAACCTCTCGGAACGGGCCGCCGAGATGCTCCAGGAGGAGATCGAGTACCTCGGCCCCGTGCGCCTGCGCCAGGTGGAGGAGGCCCAGCAGTCCATAGTGGCCAAGATAAGGGCCCTGGAAGAGGCCGGGGAGATCATCATCGCCCGGGGAGGGGAGGATGAGATCATCGAGTGAGCCCTGGGAGGCCCTGGACGCCATCCTGGAGAGCGGGGGCCTGCCTTCCCCGGAGAACAGGGTGTTCAAGCGGGTCCGCCTGGCCGGGGTGTGCCGGGTCCCCGCCCCCTTGAGCGCCCAGGCCGGGGTGCGCCTGGAGGATGCCTGCCCCGAGGCCCTGAGGCCGCTCCTCGAGGAGGAGAGGGAAAGGGCCCGCGAGGAGGGGGCCAAAAAGGGCTTCGAGGAGGGCTACAGGGAAGGATGGGAGGCGGCGCGCGGGGAGGCCGTGGAACTGTTAAGGGCGGCTTCCGCCCTTTGGGAGGGGATGGAGAGGGCCAGGCGAGAGCTCCTGGAGCGCCTGGAGACGGAGGTGGCGGAGATGGCCCTCGAGGTGGGGGAGAAGCTGGCCCTCCAGCGGCTGGACGGGGACCCGGAGTGCCTCCGGGAGATGGTGAGGGCGGTCATCTTAAGGGCCGCCGTCAGGCGAAACCTCAGGGTGCGCATGCACCCGAGGGATCTCCACCTTCTCGCGGAGAGCGGCCAGGAGCCGACCTCCCTCTTCGCCGACGCGGAGGGCGTGGAGCTGGTGGAGGACGCCGGGATGCTCCCGGGCGGATGCGTGGTGGAGACCCCGGCGGGAACCATAGACGCCCGCCTGGAATGCCGCCGGGAAAGGGTGAGAAAGGCCGTGCTCCCCGAGGAGGGGGCGGGACCCTTGGGCTCGCCGGCGCCGGGCGAGGTGTGAGGTGGAGGGAAGAATGCGCACGCAGGCCTGGGAGGTGGACCGCTCCCCGGGAGCGGGGGAGGAGGAAACCCTGCGGGAGATAATGCAGGGCCTTTCCCTTCGCCGGGAGAGGCTGCGCGAGGTGGACCCCCTGCTTTTCACCGGGCGGGTGGAGCGGATGGTGGGTCTGATCGTGGAGGCCAGGGGACCGGGAGGCACGGTGGGGGAGCTGTGCCGTATAAGGGACCGGGAGGGCGGAGACCTCTTGGAGGCCGAGGTGGTGGGCTTCAGGGAAGGAAAGGTACTCCTCATGCCCCTCAGCTGGACGCACGGGGTGGGTCCGGGATGCGAGGTCCTGGCCCTGGGCAGGCCCCTGTGCGTCCCCGTGGGAGAGGAGCTCAGGGGGAGGATACTAGACGGCCTGGGCCGGCCCGCTGACGGCCGTCCCCTCCCCCCGGGCCTGGAGATGCGGCCGGTGGAGAACGACCCTCCCCATCCACTGGAGCGCAGGAGGATAACCGAACCCCTGGGCCTGGGGATAAAGGCCATAGACGGTCTCCTCACCTGCGGCAAGGGGCAGAGGATGGGCATCTTCTCCGGGAGCGGGGTTGGAAAATCCACCCTCCTGGGCATGATGGCCCGCTACACGCAGGCCCACGTGAACGTCATCGCCTTGGTCGGGGAGCGGGGCCGGGAGGTGAGGGAGTTCATCGAGAGGGACCTGGGCGAGGAGGGGCTGCGCCGCTCCGTGGTGGTGGTGGCCACCAGCGACGAGCCGGCCATGATCCGGGTGAAGGCGGCCTTGGCCGCCACCACCATCGCCGAGTACTTCCGGGACCTGGGGCTGGACGTGCTCTTCATGCTGGATTCCGTGACCCGCTTCGCCATGGCCCAGCGGGAGATAGGGCTGGCCGCCGGGGAGCCCCCCACCACCAGGGGGTATCCCCCCTCCGTCTTCGCCCTCCTTCCCCGGCTCATGGAGAGAACGGGCTGCGGAAGTCGGGGCACCATCACCGCTCTGTACACCGTGCTGGTGGAGGGGGACGACATGAACGAGCCCATCGCCGACACCTCCCGCTCCATACTGGACGGGCACGTGGTGCTCTCGAGGGAGATGGCCTCGCGGAATCATTACCCGGCCATCGACGTCCTCCAGAGCGTGAGCCGCCTGGCCTCGGAGATAACCGAATCCCGCCACAGGGCGGCCGCCGAGTGGTTGAGGAGGAACCTGGCCGTCTACCGCACCAACGAGGACCTCATAAACATCGGCGCCTACCGTCCGGGTTCCAATGCGGAAATAGACCGTGCCCTGCGGCACATCCAGGCCATCAACGATTTTCTGCGCCAGGAGGTGGAGGTTAGTTTCACCTACCGGGAGGTCGTGGACATGTTGGTCTCACTCCACGAGGAGGCGGAAGAGCCGTGAGGGCGTCCGGGAGGCCCTTACCCGTGGGTGCCGCGTCCGCCCCCGCGGCGGCCTGCGCCGGCAGATGACGGGGAGGTCAAGGGGAGGCCGGGGGATGAAGAAATTCTCCTTCCGCCTGGAGTCGGTGCGCCGGTTGCGGTCCGCCGTGGAGGAGGAGCGCAAGAGGGCCTTCGCCGCCGCCGCAAGGCTTTATCACCGGGAGCGGGAGGCCCTGCGCGCGCTCCTGGAGCGGGAGGGGGAAGCCCGGGAGAGGCTGGCCGAGGAGCTGGCCGCCGGGTGTCCCGGCGAGGTCGCGGCGGCGTTGAGCGAGTTCTTACGAGGCAACGCGCTGCGCATCAGGGCCCAGGCGGAGAGGACCGAGAAGGCCAGGTTGAGAATGGAGGAGGAACGCCGGCTGCTAGTGGAGGCCTCCAAGGAACGCAAGGTGGTGGACAGGCTCAGGGAACGGGCCCTGGAACGCCACCTGTACCAGGCGTCCCGGGAGGAACAGGGTTTTTTGGACGAGGTGGCCGGGGTGCGTTTCCTGATCGGGGAAAACCAGCTCGCTTCCTGGAGAAAGGGCCCGGAAGGGGATGGGGCCCGAGGTACCGGGGAGAGGGGTTAAGGTTCTTGGGAGGATGATGCCCGGTGCTGGAGGGGCTTTTTGAGGTGCGGGCGCGCATAGCGCAGATCGAGGCGGGCTTGAGCACCCTGAGGCGCGGCCCCGCGACGACCGACTTCCGCGCCCTGGTGGAGGACGCCCTGGCGGGATACGCGGCCGACGGAGCCGCTTCCACCTACGGCCCGGCCTCCCTTTCCCCCGACCTTACCGATGAGGCGGAGCGCCTGCGCGGTTACATGCGCTCCCGCCTCTTCAACCCCGAGCTGGCGGCCCATGCCGCCGATTTCGTGGAGGCGGCCGCCCGTTACGGGGTGGACTGGAGGTTGGGGGTCGCCCTGGCCACCGTGGAATCCTCGGGCGGGAAATACTGTTTCCGCCCCCACAATCCCTTCGGGATCATGGGAAGGAGCTTCTCCAGCTGGAGGGAGGCCGTCTGGGAGGTGAACCGACTGGTGGCCTCCTACGGTTTCGGCAACGACCTGAGGGCCATACTCCGCAAGTACAACCCCTCGGGAGGGGAGGCCTACATAAGCAAGGTCCTCTCGGAGATGTCCAGGATATGAGGGAGGGAGCGGAGGAGAGGAACACGTGGAAGGCATCGCCGGGGTCACCCAGAGGATAAGGGAGATAGAGGCGCGCATGAGGGAGCTCTTCCGGGACGCTTTTTACGTCGCCTCCCCGGGCTACCGGGAGTACCTGGGAAGCGCAACCGCCCTTTCCTCACCTTTCGGGACCTACCTCCGATCCGCCCTTTACGGAGCCGGGGAGGCGGTGGTGAGGGAGGCTTCCAAGTACCTCGGGGTTCCCTACGTCTACGGGGGAGCCACCCCCGGGGGCTTCGACTGCTCGGGTCTGGTGCAGTACGTTTTCCGGAAGTTCGGGGTGGAGCTTCCCCATTACACGGTCACCCAGGCCCAGCGGGGCACTCCCGTGCGCCGGGAGGAGCTGAGGCCCGGCGACGTCATCTTCTTCGGGGAGAACGGCGGGCGCGGGTTCCTTTATCACGTGGGGATATACATCGGGAACAACCGTTTCATCCACGCTCCCCACACGGGGGACGTGGTGAAGGTGAGCCTGCTGGAGGGGAAGTACGACCGGAATTTCGCCTGCGCCCGCAGGTATATTTGAAGGATTTGGCCTTGAAAACTGATGAGATTGTCCGTGATCCCACGGCAAAACGTTCCGATCCGGGGATTTCGGGCCGGGACCTCCGTGAGAGGAGGGAACAGGCGAAACGCCCGGAAGGGCCGTTCCGGGGATGCGGACGCCGAACGCCGAATAAGGACCGCGTGTCCGGAGGAAAGGAGGTGAAGACATGAAGGAAGCGGCACTCCAGGTGCCGGTTGAGGCCCCGGCGTTGGATGGGGGGAGGTTGCCGAAGGGCGCCGGCCGAAGCGTTAAGGCGTCACGGGATCCAGGGGAACCCCATCCCGGTACGTGGATGCGCGGCCGAAGGGCGGGCGGGGTCACCCTGTTCGCTTCCCTGCTGGAGCCGGCGGTACCACTGCCAGGGTGGCCGTTGCCGACGGCCCACGGGGATACTCCGCCGCCTCCGGCGCCGGAAGCACCGGGCGGCGCTGGAGGCATGGGGGAAGGATCCCTCTCCCGCCACGAGCCCGCTTTTCTCCTCTCTTCCGGGGCGGAGGGCATGGCCCCCGCGGTTTCCGTACCGGTCGAAGGGCCAGAGGCCTCGGGCGTGATCCCCTCAACAATGGTGGTGGCCGTCCAGCCCGGGATGCGGGGCGTAGGACACGCGAAAGGTGGAGCCGGCGAAGCTGCCGGCGGCCCCACGGGACGACCCCGGTTGCTCGAGGCGGCTCCAAGCCCGGCGAGGACCGGCGAGGGATTTCCGGCCTCGGAGGAGGGACTACATCCCCGAAGTGCGGGAAGGGGTCTCCCGGTCGGGGATCATCCCTCGTTGCCGGGTGGGTTGTCCCCCCTTTGTGGTTTCCGGAGGGGCCTTCGCCAGGAGGTTGGGCCGCGCCCCGCGGAGGTTAAGGACGAAGGTTCCGGGCCCACAAGAACGGTGCCCGCCGAAAAAGCCCCCGGGGGGGAGTGGAGCGGATACCTTGCGCCGGACGTGCGCATGATACTCGGCGAGGCCTCGCGGGGAAGGGCCGGGATGCGGAGACCCGAGAGGCCGGAGACCAGGCGGCCCACGGACGGGGATCCCGTTGCCGGGAAGCCCGGGACCTCGGGACCCACGGCCTCGAAGGCGCCCTTCTTCGGCGGCCGGGAAAGCCCGGTTCCGGCGGAGAACGACGGCGTCAATATCCCTCACGACGCATCGGAATCCCCACCCGGGCCGGAAAAGGGGGGGCCAAGGGTGGCCGGCCTGGGTTTCAAGCCCGCCATGGCCGCCGCCCCCGCGGAGGGTGCGCCGGGGATGCCGGAAAGGTCGTGGATCCACGCCGCCGGGTCCGGGAACCCGGCCACCGACCTGCCCGCCTGGGACCGGCTGGTGGAGCGGGTGGCGGGTGCCCTGCGCACCGTGAGGGAAGGGGAGGTGTTCAGGGCCCGCCTGAGGTTGCATCCACCCCAGCTGGGAAGCCTGGAGGTGGAGGCGGAATGGTCCGGCGCCCTGAAGGTGAGCCTTCAGGCCCAATCCCCCCAGGCCTTGGCGGTACTGCGCGAGGGCCTCGAGCACCTCAGGCAGCTCCTCCTCTCGCAGGGGCTTCCCCTCCAGGACCTGCAGCTGTCCCTGAAGGGCGACGACCGGGGCAGGGAAAGCGGAGGCCGGGCGGCTCCCGCCTTGCCCCCCGCCCGGGAGGCGGTGGAGGAGGGGGCACCACGGAGAGGAACCCGCGGATGGCGGCTGGGGACCCTCGACCTGTGGGTATGAATGGCATGGTAAAATATGGAAGGGAGGTGAGAGGATGCAGGTGTACGGCAACGTAACCGGGACCATGGCCCGCGAGGTTACGGACGGCGCCGGAAGGGCGGCGCAATCCCCCGGGGATCAAGTGCTGGGAAGGGACGCCTTTCTCAAGCTCCTGGTAGCCCAGCTCAAGAACCAGGATCCCCTGAATCCCGTGAACAACCAGCAGTTCGTGGCCCAATTGGCCCAACTGCAGAGCCTTGAGGAACTGAGGTCCCTGGGGGAGGCGGTAAGCGTCATGGCCAACCTCGTGCTGGCGGGACAGGCCGGAGGCCTTCTCGGTCGCACGGTGAGGGCCCTCACCCCGCAGGGAGAAGTCCGGGGCCGCGTGGAGTCGCTGCGGCTTGAGGGCGGGAGGATCCTCCTGGCCACGGACTCCTGCGAGGTGGACCTCCGGGACGTGGTGGAGGTGCACGCCTGAGAAGGGAGGCTCGAGCATGGGCGTGGTAGGAAGAGTACAGGGTCCGGGAGGGCAGGCCGGAGACCGGGCCAAACCTGCTGAGCGGGTGGGAGCGAGGATGGCCGCTCCATCCTTCCGCCAGGTTCTGGAGGAGACCGGCCTCCGCTTCAGCCGCCATGCCGCGGAACGGCTGGAGAGGCGCGAGATCCCCCTGCGCGAGGGAGACCTGCGCCGGGTGGAGAGGGCGGTGGCGGCGGCGGAGAAGAAGGGGGCCGTCCAGTCCCTGGTCCTGGTGGGGGAGGCGGCGTTGATCATCAACCTGCCCACCAAAAGCGTCATCTCCGCCTTTCACCGCGCCAGGTTGCGGGACGGGATCTTCACCCGCATCGACAGCGCGGTGGTGGTGGAGGGAGCGACGGTCGAAAAAGCGGATTGAAGGATCAGGCGGGCTGCCGGACCTCCCCAGAGGGAGCGGCCCGCCCCATCGGGAGGTCGTGAAGGAGGTAGATGAGACCATGATGCGTTCCATGTTCTCCGGGGTCTCCGGACTCCGCAACCACCAGACCATGATGGACGTGGTGGGGAACAACATCGCCAACGTGAACACGGTGGGCTACAAGACGAGCCAGCTAAGTTTCCAGGACGCCCTGTGCCAGACCCTGCGGGGAGCCAGGGCATCCACGGGTTACCTGGGAGGCACCAACCCGGTGCAGATAGGACTGGGGGTCAAGCTGGCCCTGGTGAGCACCAACTTCACCCAGGGTTCCCTGCAGAACACGGGCCGGATGACCGACCTCTCCATCCAGGGTGACGGGTTCTTCATCCTCTCCGACGGGGGGAGCACCTACTACACCAGGGCCGGGTATTTCAGCTTCGACGCCCGGGGAAAGCTCATCAACCCCTCCAACGGTTACGTGGTGCAGGGGTGGATGGCCGACGACACGGGGGCCATAGACACCAATGCCACCCTGGAACCGATATCCATACCCGTGGGGCAGACCATGGCCCCCCAGGCCACCACCGGGATCCGCTTCCAGGGCAACCTGCCCGCCGGAGCCTCCGTTGGAGACAGCTACGTGACCTCCATCGAGGTCGTGGATTCCCAGGGTGCCAGGCACACCCTGACCTTCAACTTCACCAAGGCCGACGTCAACACCTGGGACTGGGAGGCCACCGGTCCGGCGGGGATCTCCGGGAACACCGGAACCCTCACCTTCGACGCTTCCGGGGCCCTGGCCTCGGTGACCGGGGGTCCCATAGAGTTCGCTCCCACCGGGGCGGACACGGTGAGCATCGTCCCCGACTTCGGCACGGTGGGAGGGATATCCGGGGTCACCCAGTTCGCTTCCGACTCCACCGTGGCCGCGGTTTACCAGGACGGGTACACCTCCGGTTACCTGCAGAGCATCACCATAAGCGACAACGGGATCATCACCGGTTTCTTCTCCAACGGTCTGAACAAGCAGCTGGCCCAGATAGCGGTGGCGGTGTTCAACAACCCGGAGGGCTTGATAAAGGTGGGGGATACCATGTACCGAGTGTCCAGCAACTCTGGGGAGCCCCTGGTGGGGACCTCCGGGACGGGGAACCGGGGAGTGATAACCGCGGGGACCCTGGAGATGTCCAACGTGGACCTGGCCCAGGAGTTCACCAACATGATCATCGCCGAACGCGGTTTCCAGGCCAACTCCCGCATCATCACCGCCACCGACCAGATGCTCCAGGATTTGGTGAACATAAAGAGGTAAGGCGCTGAGGCCGGGGGCGGGACCCCGCCCCCGGCCGCATCCCCGCAAGGGAGGTGCGGAACTTGATTGAGGTGACCAGGATAAACGACGATCCGGTGATCATCAACGCCGAGCTCATCGAGATGATCGAGGCCCGGCCGGACACCATCATCACCATGACCACGGGCAAAAAGATACTGGTGGCCGAGAGCGTGAGCGAGGTGGTGCGCAGGGTCATCGAGTACCGGCAGATAATCCGACCCATCATCCGCACCAACGTGCCCCTCGACTTCACCGAGTGCACGGTGGTGCCGGACCCGGAAAGCGACGTGGTGGAGAAACAGGCTGCGCGCAGCCCCGGCGATGCCGGCGGTCTTGACGGGTAGATCAGGAAAGAGGAGGCCGAGGAGTGGACGTAGCGACCATCGTCGGTTTGGCCATAACCTTCGGGACCTTCTTCGTGGGCCTTTTCATGTCCGGGAGCATCGGCCAGTACATCAACGTCCCCTCCTTGGTCATCGTCTTGGGAGGCACGGTGGGGGCCAGCATTCTCGCCGTGGACATGTCCGTTATCAAGGCCGTACCCGGGATGTTGAAGCTGATCCTCAGGAAGTACAGGGTGGACGCTATGGGCATCATGGCCCAGCTGGTGAGATACGCCGAGAAGGCCAGGAAGGAGGGCATCCTTTCCCTGGACAAGGAGCTGAAAAACATCGAGGACCCCTTCATCCAAAAAGCGGTTCAGCTGCTGGTGGACGGCACCGAGCCCGAGCTCATCCGGGACATCCTGGAGACGGAGATCATCTTCCTGGAGCAGCGACACCAGGGAGGGATACGGTACTTCAACATCTGCGCCGCCCTGGCTCCCGCCTTCGGTTTCATGGGCACCCTCATAGGGCTCATCGCCATGCTGGCCAAGCTGAACGAGCCGGATAAGCTGGGCCCGGCCATGGCCGTGGCCCTGGTCACCACCCTTTACGGGGTCATCCTCTCCAACATGGTCTTCATCCCCTTCGCCGAGAAGTTGAAGGGCAAGCACGAGGACGAGGTACTGGTCAAGGAGATGGTCATAGAGGGGGTCATGTCCATCCAGTCGGGCGACAACCCCCGGATGGTGGAGGAGAAACTGAAGACCTTCCTCCCTCCCGCGCTCAGGGAGGAGGCCTCCAAGGCCAGGGAGAAGGCCAAGGCCTCCACGGGCGTGGAGGAGGCGGGGGCGGGCGCCCTCCGGGGAGCCTGAGCGATTTGGCGCCGGCGGTAGGTGAGCCATGAAGAAGAGAAAGAGATCCTCGGGGCAAGACGAGGTGACCTCCACCTGGCTGCAGTCCTACGGGGACATGATCACCCTCATCCTGTGCTTCTTCGTCCTCCTTTTCTCCATGTCCAGCATCGACGCCAGGAAATGGCAGATAGTGAGCGAGTCCCTCCAGGAGGCCCTGGGCGGTGCCCCGCAGCAGGGGAGCGGCGTCAAGGAGGGGGATCTCCCGGCGCTGGAACAGGAAACGACAATCGAAGAGCCCTCGGAAATGGAGGAGGAGGAGCTGCAGGAACTCCTGGAGCTGAAGCGGAAGATCGACGCCTACGTGAAGGAGAAGGGCCTGGAGAACATGATCGTCACCGAGATCCAGGAGGTGGGCCTGGTGATCCGCATCACCACCGACGAGGTGGTCTTCGACCTGGGGAGCGCGGTCTTGAAGCCGCTGGCCCTGGCCTTCCTCGACCACCTGGCGCCCTTACTCCTGGAGACCCGGCACGATATCTGGGTGGAGGGCCACACCGACGACATCCCCATACAACCGGGCTTCATCTACCCCTCCAACTGGGAGCTCTCCACCGCCCGGGCCTCCGCGGTGATAAGGTATTTCATCGAGAGGTGGGGTTTCGACCCCGCCCGCCTGAGCGCCGCCGGCTACGCGGACACCAAGCCCCGCTTTCCCAACGATTCCCCGGAGCACCGCGCCCTCAACCGCAGGGTGGAGATCGTCATCCGGCCCTTCAGGGAAACCGAGAACATAAATGCGGAAGAGGGAAACCTGAAGGAAAAGGTCAAGCGGGCCCTGGAGGCGGCTTCCCCGGGCGCAGGGGATGCCGGCGCGGAGGAGGCTGCGCCCGGGGACGGAGCGACCGGGGGAGGGGGTTGAGTCGCCGGGGACGGCAGGCGCGACGACGGCCGGGATAAAGGCGAGGAAAGGACTGGAGACCGTCAAAAGGTGGGAGGTGGGTGAGAATTGTCGGAGGTATTGAGCCAGAAGGAGATCGACGCCCTGCTGGAGGGACTGCGCAGCGGGGAGGTCCGCGAGGAGGAGCTCCTGGGAAAGGAGCGTTCCTTCCGGGTCTACGATTTCCGCCGCCCCACCAAGTTCTCCAAGGATAACCTGCGTACCATACACCTCCTGCACGAGACCTTCGCCCGGCAGTTCGCCAACATGCTCACGGGCTACCTGCGCCTCACGGTGCGCGCCGCCGTGGAGTCCGTGGAACAGCTCACCTTCGAGGAGTTCATACGTTCCCTCTCCTCTCCCACCTACATCGCCGTCTGCACCCTGGGGAGCGGGGAGAAGCCGGTACTGGTGGAGGTGGGGCTGGCCCTGGTGTTCTCCCTCGTGGACCGCATGCTGGGAGGCCCGGGCGCCGGCAACTACGAGGAAAGGGAGCTCACGGAGATAGAGACGGCCATGATGGAGGAGGTGGTGACCCAGCTCCTGGTCGCCCTCTCCGGCGCCTGGTCCATGGTCATGGAGGTGAATTTCCGCTTCGAGCGCGTGGAGTTCCGCCCCCAGTTCGCCCAGGTGGTCTTCCCCAACGAGATCGTGCTCAACGTGTGCGTGGGGGTGAACCTGGGGGCGGCGGAGGGCTTCGTCAACCTCTGCCTCCCCTACGCCACCCTGGAGGACATACTCTCCGAGCTCAACGCCGAGAAGTGGCTTTCCACCCGTCCCCCGGAATCCCAACCCATGGGAAAGGAGATGCTCTTCCGCACCGAGCTTTCCTCGGCCCACGTGGAGCTGGTGGCGGAGCTGGGCCGCACCCGCCTCCGGGTATCGGATCTCCGCCAGCTCCAGGTAGGCCAGGTGATAAGGCTGAACCGCCGCATAAGCGACACCATCAACGTCAAACTGCAGGACAGACCGGCCTTCGCCGCCGTGCCCGGAACGGCGGGCAGGAGGATGGCCGTGCAGGTGACCGAGGTCTTCCTGGACGAAGCCCTGGATTGAGGCGGATTGAGGCGGACGTGAATCGCTGGGGCTAGGGATGCACGCCCCACCCGATCTCTCCCGTCCCGGGGACCGAAGCGATCGCGGATCGCCTTTGTCGGGCTGGAGGGATGCATAACCCATCACCGTTGCGATGACCTATCGAGCGTTTACGGGAAAGGTTGTCGCTGGTGAAGGCCTTTATCGGGCCGGCAAAAGCACGCTGAAGGACACGAAAACGTACCTCGTACGGGGTATCGTCCCCGGCTTGGCGGAAACAAAGCGAAGGAGCAATCAAGGGACGAGGGACCGTTTCCCGCTCGAGACGGACATTTTACCTCCACGCCTGATGATCAGGTGGCGCGTTGTGAGACCGCCGAACCGACCCTATCCGCGGCATGTGCAGGCATTGCCTCGTTGCGGTCGATGAAGGATGGTATCATGTAATACCAAAAAGCAGCCCCATGGAACCCGAGGTATCCACCTGTCCCCGTCCGCCTCATGGCCCGGATGGCGAGGTACGGGGACGGAAGGGAGCGCAGCCCACGCCTGCGGGGCGTCCGGGTTGCTATATAATCTGTGTTTGGGATAAAAGGCGACTGGATCCCGGCTAGATTTCAGGAGTGGGCGCGTGAAAAGGGGGTTCCCTGGTGAGGGGATGGCCGCCGAGGTGAAGGGCGAAAACCGGAAAGACCTCATCATCGCCATCGACGGGCCGGCGGGGGCGGGGAAGAGCACCGTGGCCCGCAGCCTGTCCCGCCGCTTGCATCTCCCTTACCTGGACACCGGGGCCATGTATCGCGCCCTGACCCTGAAGGCGCTGCGACAGCGCCTCGACCTGGAAGACGGGCCGGGCCTGGCGGAGATGGCCCGCGGAACGGACATGCGCGGCGAGTACCGCAGGGGAATGCGGCCACCTTACCGTTTCTTCCTGGACGGCGAGGACGTCACCGCGGCCATCAGGTCCCGGGAGGTCTCCGCCCACGTCTCGCAGGTATCCAGCCACCCGGAGGTGCGCCGGGAAATGGTGAGGAAGCAGAGGGCCTGTGCGCAGGAGGGAGGCCTGGTGGCCGAGGGCCGCGACGTGGGCACGGTCGTCTTCCCGCGGGCGGATTTCAAGTTCTTCATCACCGCCTCCTTAAAGGAGCGGGCGCGGAGGCGTTACCGGGAGATGCGCCGCGAGGGTTACCCGGTCACCCTGAAGGCGGTGGAACAGGAGATGTTGAGGAGGGACCACCTGGACAGCACGCGGAAGGTCAACCCCCTGCGGCGGGCTCCGGATGCGGTGGTCATAGACACCACGGGGATGAGCGTGTCCCAGGTGGTCAGCGAGATCCTGGGCGTGGTCGGGAGTGGACGGGAGGAAACCCGAGTCCCAAGGCGGTGAAAGACGGCGTTCCGCCGGTTTTTTGCCCCGGCAAGGGTAATGCCCGTGTTCATCTCACCTACCAGGTGGGCCGGTATGTCGTTCTCAATATGTAGGAGCGGTGTTTTGCCCCGGTACGGGTAGTGCCCCTTGTTCATCTCCCCGCCGGGCGGGCCGGTCCGCCGTTCTCCCGATGTGGGAGCCGCGGGACGCGGAAAAAGGATGCCTGCGCGGTGCGGCCGGGATCCTCGGCCTTACTTCAAAGTCATCCCGCCACCCGGAAGGGGGGGAAGGAAAATACTGCCATACATGATCTCCGCTGCCGTACATGATCTCCGTGGGACGCGATGCCCCGTCTCGCGAACGGCGGCGCCGGTGCGGCGGCGAGGGCGCTCGCCGGCGTAAAAGGTCGGCGTAATGCCGCCCGTGGCGGGTCGAGAGGGTTACCCACTCGGAAACCGGTGGGAATGAATGGTAATTAACCCACCTCGAAGGCCGTCCTCTCCGCTTCCTCCAGTTACCCACTCGGAAACCGGTGGGAATGAATGGTAATAAACGGAATAGCCGCCCCTATAGCGTACGTGGCAGGTCCTCGCCGCCCCCTGTCCCGGTGAGGGGAACGGGATGGATGCCGGCGGCTCAGGGGTGTCCGCCGCGGGATAACCTCCGGCCATGAAGAACGGGGAAGGTTTATGATTGACCCATGGGAGGCGTGACGGACGAGGTTGGAAGCGGGTGAGTTTAGGAGCCTCCGGCAAATGGCACATGATCAACTCGAGGGATGCGGCCGGAAAAACGCTTGGAGGGGATTCCTGCGCGGCCGCGGGGGGCCGGGGTGGCGCCCTCCGCGCGTGGTGGAGATACGCGAGGGAAGTCCCTGCGGCGGGATGGTACGGGAGGGCGACCTCCTTCTTGAGATCGACGGCCGCCGTCCCCGGGACATCCTGGACGTCATGCGGTGGGGGGACGGCCCCTCCACCCGCCTCCGGCTGCAGCGCGGAGAGCGGGTGCTCGTGGCCGAAGTGCGCAAGGAAGAGGGCCGTCCCCTCGGCCTGGTCTTCGACGAACCGGTCTTCGACGGGGTGATCACCTGCCGCAGCCGCTGCCTTTTCTGCTTCGTGGACCAGATGCCCCCCGGGCTCAGGCCCTCGCTGTACCTCAAGGACGACGACTACCGCCTCTCCTTCTGGTACGGGAACTTCATAACCCTGAACAACCTGGATGCCGCGGAGGTGAGGCGCATCCTCTCCCTCCGCCTCTCGCCCCTCTACGTCTCGCTGCATACCACCGACCCGGGCTTGAGGTCCCGCCTCATGGGAAAGGGGGCGGAGCGCGGACTGAGAACGCTCCGCACGCTCTTGGACGCCGGCCTGGAGGTACACCTCCAGGTGGTCTGCTGCCCGGGTTTTAACGACGGCCTCGCCCTGCGCCGCACCTTCGAGGACGTCCTCCGCGCTTACCGGGCCGCCTCGCTCGGAGTGGTCCCCGTGGGCCTGACCCGCCTGGCCGCGAAGAAGACTCCCGGCGTGAGGCCTCACCACGCGGGCACGGCTTCCGCCGTCCTGGAATTGGTGGAGGAATACCAGGACAAGGCCCTTGGCCTGCTGGGCAGGAGGCTCTTTCATGCCTCGGACGAGTTCTACCTCCTGGCGGAAAGGGAATTCCCCCCTGCGGAGGATTACGAGGGCTTCCCCCAACTGGAGAACGGCGTGGGTATGGCCAGGAAATTCCTGGAAGAAGCCGCGGCGCGCGCAGGGGCGGCGGGTCATCCGGGTGGTCCCTCGTCCCGGGAGGGGGAAGGGAAGAAGCAAGGAGCGGCTCGCGGAGTGAAGGGCGTGGGGATACTGACGGGGGAGGCCGGCGAACCCGTGTTAAGAAGGGCGCTTTCCGGGACGGGGGTGAAGGGCGTGGAGACGGTGACGGCGAAAAACGAGCTCTTCGGGGGCACGGTTACCGTGGCTTCCCTCCTGGGAGGTGGGGACCTTTTGAGGACGCTGCGGGATAGGGCGCCTTCCTCCCGGGACCTGCTCATCCCGGAAACCCTCCTGCGCGAGGGACGCTTCCTGGACGACCTCACCTTGGAGGATATCTTCCGGCGGACGGGTTACCGCCTGCGCCCCGTACGGGTGGAGGGCGCCGCCCTCTTGGCCGCCCTGCGTTCAGAACGCCATGAGGGGGCCTGAGGCCCGACGCCCGATACCGCCGGATATGCGTACCGGTGCTTGCAGTGTTTACACCCGGGTTGTAGTGCTCCTTGGCCCGTGCAGGCCCGGGGTTCCTTTTTGTTCGGCGGTCAAGTAAAAAGGACCCCGTCCCTCCCCGCCGTGGTTTGGCGTTTACCGCTGGATTTCCTGGTGCGAAGAGAGGAAACGACGTCAGCGTATTAAAAGTGGTACGAGACGGACATTAAACTTTTGGCTCTTCTCCATAGAGTATGGGTAAAACGCTTAGTGTCTGATGTTCGATGGCAAGTCGACATCTTAACTACCAGGCCTTTTCCGGCCAGCGGCAAGAGCGATCATCATAACTGCCCACACTTCTGGGAAATGAGCCAAACCTTTAAAGCAGGTGTGCGGCTTTCCGCGATGTGCTCTCCCGCCCTTTCCGCGCATGGTTTATCATGGTTCCGTCCCCGCCGTTTGCGTATGGCGGTACCTTAAAGGTGGCGGCGGGAACGCGCCCCTAAGCAGAGGGAAAGCAGAGGCTTGGAATGGGGGCGCCGGCCGGGCAGGCGGGAGGGAGGCGCGGAAACCGTCATGGCGGGATGCTGGATAAACGACCGGGCTGGAATGGCCACCGGGCAACCGCTGGACGGGTCGGGGCAGGCGGCGAAAAAGGACAGGGACCGGAAGGGGACATGGAGTGGATAACCGGAGGAAGGTGATATCCAGCCTCCCCCTGGTGGCCGTGGTGGGACGTCCCAACGTGGGCAAGTCCACCCTGGTCAACCGCATCGTGGCCGGGAGCGAGGCCATCGTGGAGAAGGTGCCCGGGGTCACCCGGGACCGCAACTACTTCACGGCCTCCTGGCGGGGAAAGGCTTTCCGCATCGTGGACACGGGGGGGTTGGACCCGGCCGCCGAGGAGGATCTCACCCGGGCCATCGGGAGCCAGGCCATGGCCGCCGTACGCGAGTCGGACCTGGTCCTCATGCTGGTGGACGCCGTGGAGGGGGTGACCCCCGTGGACCAGGAGGTGGCCAGGGAGCTGAGAAAGACGGGTAAACCGCTCATGCTGGTGGTGAACAAGGTGGACAACGCGGCGCGGGAAGAGGAAGTGGTGGAATGGTATTCCCTGGGGCTGGGAGACCCGTGGCCGGTCTCCGCCATGCACGGGCGCAATGTGGGCGACCTTTTGGACGCGGTGCTGGAAGCCCTCCCGGAGACTCCGCCGGGTGAAGCGGAGGAGGAGGGCACGGAGACGGTGGTGGCCATCGTGGGTCGGCCCAACGTGGGGAAGTCAACCCTCTTCAACGCCCTCCTGGCCGAGGAACGTTCCATAACCAGCGAGATGCCGGGGACCACGCGGGACGCCGTGGATACCCTCCTGGAGACCGAGAGCGGGAGATACCGTTTCATCGACACCGCCGGATGGCGGCGCCGCGCCAGGGTAAGGGAGAGCGTGGAGTTCTACAGCCTGGTGCGCGTGTGGCGGGCCATCGACCGCTCCCAGGTGGCCCTTTTGGTGGTGGACGCCTCGGAAGGGGTCACCGACCAGGATCAGAAGATAGCCGCCCGGATCAAGGAGGACGGGCGGGCCTGCGTGGTGGTGCTCAACAAGTGGGACCTGGTGAAGGGGAGCGGCAAGGCGGAGGAGGTGCTGGAGGAGGCCAGGGAAAAACTGCGCTTCATCGATTACGCGCCCTTCTTGAAGGTGAGCGCCCTCACCGGGGCCGGCCTGGGAAAACTACTGCCCCTCGTGGACCGTGTACGGGCCAACTGGGAGTCCAGGGTGCAGACCTCGAAGCTCAACGACCTTCTGCACCGCGTGCTCGCCCAGTCGCCGCCGCCCTCGCGGAAGGGTAAGCGGCTGCAATTCTATTACGTCACCCAGGCCCGCAGCGCTCCTCCCCAGTTCGTCTTCTTCGTCAACCGGCCGGACCTGGCCGACCCCGCCTACGAGAGGTTCCTGGAGCGGAAGTTAAGGGAGACCTTCGACCTGGAGGGGACCCCCCTGCGCATCGTCCTCCGTCCCCGCCACCGCCTGCGGGACACCACCTGAGCACCGGCAACCGGATAGTCGGGTTGGGTGCCCGGCGAAGGGTGCCGCGGGGGAACACGCGCCTTTCCCGGATGCCGTAAGGCCGAGCCCCAAGGGCCTTCCGCGGCAAGTGGTCCCACCCGGAGATCACGCGCCTTTCCCGGGTGCCGGGGACCGCTCTTGCCCGCTGCGCCCGGGGACGGCTGGAGCATTGAGAGGGTGCTCGCTCCTACCCGAAAGCCGACTCTACGCCTGGCTGTGGAAGGAGAGGTTTTGAAACCTTGGGCCCCTCCCTGTGTTATATTTTTCGTTGACCCGGACCTGGGGATGGGAACCCCGGCGGTGTGTTGACGGCGAAAGGCGGAGGAAGGGGATCATGGCCTGGAAAGTTCCCGTGTGGCTGGCTTGCAGTTACCTGCTGGGCTCCATACCCTTCGGCCTGCTGGTGTCCCGCCTGGTCTTCGGTCAGGACATCCGCCGCCTGGGATCCGGGAACATCGGGGCCACCAACGTACTGAGGAATTTCGGGGTGCGGCCCTTCATCGCCGTGACATTGCTGGACATGGGAAAAGGGGTGGCCGCGGTGGCCGTGGGCAGGGCGTTGGGGCTGGGCCCGGGGCTCTCACTGCTGGCCGGCCTGCTCTCCATCGTGGGCCATAACTGGAGCCTCTACCTGCGCTTTGGAGGCGGAAAAGGCATCGCCACCAGCGGCGGGGTGATCATCGCCGCCTACCCGTGGCAGGTTACCGCGGCGGTTTTGGGGGCCTTCCTGGTCATGGTCCTTGTGAGCAGGATAATGTCCGTCGGCTCCCTCTCCGCGGCGGTGGCCTTTCCCGCGGCCACCGTTCTCCTGCTGCGCGGGGACCTTTCCACCTACTGGCCCCACCTGGCGGTCTCCTGCCTGACCAGCCTCTTCGCCTTCTACCGCCACCGAGAGAACATCCGGCGCCTGCTCTCCGGGGAGGAGCCGCGGATCTCGTTGCGCCCCAAGAAGACCGGCGAGGAGGCGGGAGCTTGAGGATAACCGTCGTGGGAGCGGGAAGCTGGGGGACGGCCATGGCCGCCCACCTCCGCCGTCTCGGTCACCGGGTGACCCTGTGGGCCCGGGAACCGGAAGTGGCGGAGGGCATCAACGTCGAGGGAAGGAACCCCTACTTCTTGAGCGACGTCCCTTTGCCTCCGGGATTGCGGGCCGAGTCGGAGATGGAGTCCGCCCTGGCGGGGTGCCGGCTGGCGGTGATGGCCGTGCCCTCCCGCTGGACCCGCGAGGTGGCCCGCGAGGTGGGGCGCTTCCTGCCCGAGGAGGTGCCGGTCCTCAACCTGGCCAAGGGTTTCGACTTCCACTCGGGAAGCCGCTTGTCGGTGGCCATCTCCGAGGAGCTGGGAAGGGCCGAGGGCCGGGGAGTGGCCGTGCTCTCGGGGCCCAACCACGCCGAGGAGGTGGCCAGGCTGGTGCCCAGCGCCACGGTCATCGCTTCCCGGGACGGGGAGCTGGCCCGTTTCCTGCAGGGCGTCCTCAGCTGTGAGTATTTCCGCGTTTACACAAATTCCGACGTGGTGGGGGTGGAGGTGGGCGGCGCCTACAAGAACGTCATCGCCGTGGCCGCAGGGATACTGGACGGCCTGGGCCTGGGCGACAACACCAAGGCCGGCCTGATCACCAGGGGTTTGGCGGAGATGGCCCGCTTCGGCGCCGCGCTGGGCGCCAACCCCATCACCTTTTCCGGGTTGTCCGGCGTGGGGGACCTCATAGTCACCTGCGTGAGCCGCCATTCCCGCAACCGGAACTTCGGCGAGAGGTTGGGACGCGGGGAGCGGGCGGAGGAAGTACTGTCCGAAAGCCGCATGGTGGTGGAGGGAGTGTACACCACCCGGATGGTGACCGACACGGCCTCCAGGTTGGGCGTGGAAGTCCCCATCGCCTTGGGGGTCAAGGCGGTGATCGATGGCCGGAGCGAGCCCTCCGAGGTCCTGCTCGAGCTCATGACCCGGCGGCTCAAGGAAGAGACCGAGGAACGACTGTACCGCGATTTCCTCCTCCGGGAAAAAGACGGGAGCGGCCCGTCGACCTGAAAAGACAGGCATCAATCCCCGGCTTGGCCCGCAAGTAGCTTTACCGGCCATCCATACCCCTTTCAGCTTTCGGTGCCTTGATGTCTCTTTACGGATCCCTTTCCCTGCGGGATGGAGAAACCGCCGGTCGGGTGTCACTCCCGGTATTTAAGCTTAACCTGCAGGATCTGAGGAGGGGGGAAAGTCGGTTGTTGCGAAGGGTTCTTCTCATCCTGGCCGCCATCGGGGCCCTGGCGCTGGGCCTGGAGACCGCGGTGACCTACCTGGTGCAGAGGGGGATGGAGGAGGCGCTGAAGAGGCAGTACGGCCTGCCGGAGGACCTGCGGGCGAGGATAAATTCCTTCCCCCTGGTGTTAAGTCTGGCCCGCAACCGCATCCGGGATCTGCGCCTGGAATGGGCGGGCGAAGCTTCGTTCCGCTCGGAGGAAGGGTCCACCAGCGTTCCTTATGGTTGTGAACTGCGCCTGTGCGACATGGAGCTGGACATGCCCGCCGTACTCCAGGGCCGGTTGGAGATAAGATCGCTTTCCCGACTCCTTTCCTCCCTGAGCTTCGAGCTGCCCGAACTCTGCCCATTGCTGGGCGTCTCCTTCATCTCCGACGACGGAAGCGGATTTATAATCGCCGGGCGGGGAACGGAGGAAGTTAAATATGAGGTTCACGTTTCAGGCTCCCGGGAAATCGAGTTCCGCCCCCTTTCGAGCTTGATGAACAGTTCCGGTTTACCCAAGAATTATGAACCTGTTATCGAGGGTTTACGGAAGACCTTCATCTTGGAGGGGTTCCCGTTGGAGATAACCCTGCTCACGGTCGAGGTCGAGGAGGGCAAGCTCTCCATGCGCATGAGGGTGGATGAGTGGGAGGGATACCTCGATGCCTCCATCGATTCTTTATGATCGGGCGTTTTTAAAAGGTTCAACGGCAGGTTTATGCCGCATACCTCATCTTCCACTGCAAGGTGAGGAAAAAAGTGGAAGAATTTTCCCCAAAACCCTTGACAACGCAACATTTTGTATTTTAAATTCTAAAATAACCACAAGATGTAGGATGGAGCTCTGGGGGAGAGGATGCACGATGAAGTGCCCCTTTTGCGGATACCCGGACAGCAAGGTCATAGACTCGCGGGAATCGGATGGTGGGCAGTCCATAAGGAGGAGGAGGCAATGCAAGAAATGCGGCAAGAGGTTCACCACCTTTGAAAGGTACGAGCAGTTCCCCATAACGGTGATAAAGAGGAGCGGCGACCGCGAGCCCTATAAGAGGGAAAAGGTCCTGGCCGGTCTCCGGAAAGCCTTCGAGAAGAGGCCGATCACCAGCCAGCAGATAGAGGACCTGGCCACGTCCATAGAGGCGGAGTTGCGCGAGGAGGGGAAACGGGAAATACCCTCCAGCACCATCGGCATGGCCGTGCTGAGAAGGTTGAAGGACATGGACGAGGTGGCCTACCTGAGGTTTGCCTCGGTGTACAAGGACTTCAAGGACATCAGGGAGTTCCAGAGCGAGTTGGGACAGTTGCTGGAGAAGAAGGTGGAGAAGAACCGCCGGTGAAAGCGGTAGGGGGCGTGGGAAGGAGGGAAGAAATGCACGCCGCGGAGGACCGAAAGGATATGCCTCCCGCCAACAACATAAGGGTGCTTAAAAGAAGGGAGGAGGTGGAGGACGCCACGGACATCGCCCTCCTGGTGAGCACTTCCTCCAAGGAGGAGATAAACCTCTGGGACAAGAGCAAGATCGTCAAGTCGCTGATCCTGGAGACGGACGCCAGCCCGGAGCTGGCCCAGGAGATAGCCGACCGGGTGGAGGAGAGGATAGTACGGGCCCGCATGAACACCGTCACCACCTCCATAATCCGCGAGTTGGTGGACCTGGAGCTTCTGGAGAGGGGCCTGGGGACCATGCACAAGAAGCATTCCCACCTGGGCCTTCCCATGTACGACGTGGAGCAGATAATCACCAGCGCCAACAAGGAGAACAGCAACACCACCCATAACCCGGAGTCCATAAACCTCACCCTGGCGGAGGCCATCCTCAAGGAATTCGCCCTGCGCAAGGTGTTCTCGGAGGACATCGCCAGGGCCCACATGGTGGGTGACATCCACCTGCACGACCTGGGCTTCATCATCCGGCCCTACTCCTACCTGGGAGACACCGTGGTGCACTGGAGGGTGAAGGGTTCACCCCTGGTCTTCACCACCACCATGGAGCAGCTTTTTCACCTCCTACCTGAGGAGACCCGGCCGGAACCCACGGTACGGGTGAAATATCCCCGGGACCTGGAGATCCTGGACCGCGGCGGGCGGTGGACGGGCATCCGGAGAGTGGTCAAGAAAGACCGCCTGGGCAAGCGGATGATCTTCATAGGCACCTCGGACGGGAAATATTGCGTGGTAACCCATGACCACCCGGTGATCACCGACGAGGAGGTGAAACCGGCCTCCCTGGTGGAGGTGGGTGACACGGTGGAGACCTTGGAGATGCCGGGCGGCCGCCTGAAGGGCATGGAGGAACTGCAGGTCTCCCACCTCCTGGAGGCCAATTCCACCACCTTCAAGTTCAGGTTCAGCGTGGAGGACCTGCTGCTGGCCCACCGACGCATGGAGGAGCTGGTCTCCCGCGCCGCGGGAGCCGGCCGCGGGGCCGGAAAACGCGTCCGCCCGCTGCGTTCGTCAACCATTCCCGCGGAACCCGGAAGGGCGCGGGTGATCATGGTGGAACCGGTGGATGTGCTGGACGTGTACATCTACGACGTGACCACGGAGAGCGGCACCCTCATCGCCAACGGGATCTATTCCCACAACTGCGGAGGGCACAGCCTCGATTACATCAAGAAGTACGGCCTTTCCCTCCCCAACATCACCAGCACCTCCCGGCCGGCAAGGCACCCGGAGGTCCTCATCGGCCACATGGTCAAGATGGCCTCCACCCTGCAGTCCCACTACGCAGGGGCCATAGGCTGGGAGGCGGTGAACATGTTCTTCGCTCCCTACCTGGTGGGCCTGGACTACGCACGCATCAAGCAGCTGGCCCAGATGCTCATCTACGAGTTCAACCAGCTGGCCGGGGCGCGCGGGAGCCAGGTGGTGTTCACCGACTTCAACCTGTACTGGAACATCCCCCGTCATTTCCGGGACACCCCGGCCATCGGGCCGGGGGGCGAATACACAGGGAAGACCTACAAGGATTACGAGAAGGAGGCCCAGACCTTCCTCAAGGCGCTCTTCGAGGTCTACCTGGAAGGGGACGCCATGGGCAAGACCTTCGTCTTCCCCAAGCCCCTCCTGCACATCAACGAGGACTTCTTCCGCACCGAGGGTCACGAGGAGTTCCTGGACCTGGCCTGCCGGGTGGCGGCGCGCCAGGGCATAACCTACTTCGTGTTCGACCGCGGGGATGAGGTGACCGTCTCCCAGTGCTGCCGCCTCAAGCTGCGCCTGAAGGAGAGGGACCTGGAGGAGACCAAGACCCCGGAGAGGATGCGTTTCACCGCCCTGCAGAACATCACCATCAACCTGCCGCGCATCGCCTACAAGGCTAACGGGTCGGACGAGGTGCTCTTCAACGAGTTGCAGAAGGCCATGCACCTGGTGGCCAAAGCCCATCTCCAAAAGAGGGACTTCATCGCCTCGCTCCTCAAACTGGGGGTCAACGGCCCCCTTTCCCTGCTCTGCGACGCCAAGGACGGGGAACCCTACCTGAGGCTCGACCGCCTCACCTACCTGGCGGGGCTTCTGGGCTTGAATGAGATGGTGCAGTACCACACGGGCATGCAGCTCCACGAATCGCAGGAGGCCCTGAAATTCGGTCTCAAGGTGGTGGCCTGCATGAACCTGGCTTGCAAGGAGCTCTCCGAGAAGTACGGGATAAACATGGTCCTGGAGGAGTCCCCGGCGGAATCCAGCGGCTATAGGCTGGCCAAGCTGGACATGAAGTACTACCCGGCCCAGGCCTCCAAGGTCCTCAAGGGCAACCTCGAGACGGGGGAGTACTACTACACCAACAGCGTGCACCTGAACGTGGAGGCGGACATCGACTACATCGAGAGGGTACAGAAGCAGAGCCTCTTCCATCCCCTCATCGAGGCCGGGGCCATCTGTCACATCTGGCTGGGGGAGCACGAGCCGGACCCGGAATCCATCAAGAACTTCGTCATCAAGACCTTCCGCAACACGCAGTCCTCGCAGATAGCCTTCTCCCCGGAGTTCACGGTATGCAACGACTGCCGCCGCACCACCCGGGGATTGAAGGAGGCCTGCCCCAATTGCGGCTCGACCAACGTCTACGGCATCACCCGCATCGTGGGGTATTTCTCCAAGATCACCACCTGGAACAAGGGGAAGCTGGGAGAGTTGAGGGACCGGGTAAGGACGGACCTGAAAGGGGGGTTGAGGCATGCAGCACCTTAAGGTCTTCGTGAAGCGGGACTGCCAGAAGTGCCCGGCGGCCAAGAAAGTGGCCAGCCGCTTCCCGCACACCGAGATATACGACATCGACCAGGTGGAGGGGCTGGCGGAGGCCGCCTTCTACAGCGTGCTCTGCACACCCTCCATCGTGGTGGTGGACGAAAACGGCGCGGAACTCTACGCCTGGCGCTGCACCGTGCCTACGCCGCGCGAACTCGCCGAGTGGGTGAACTGAGGGAGATGTCCAGGACGGAGATAAGGGGAGTGCTCCCCTCCAGCATGATCGACTGGCCGGGAAAGATATGCGCCGTGGTCTTCCTGACCGGTTGTAACTTCCGTTGCCCATACTGTCATAATCCCGAACTGGTGGCCGGGGGCGGAGGGGGGGAGGCCGTGGCCTGGGAGGACCTGGCCGCCTACCTGGAGGACCGCATCGGTTGGATAGACGGGGTGTCCATCACCGGCGGGGAGCCCACCATCCATGACGACCTGCCCTCGCTGTGCCGCAGGCTCAAGGGGATAGGCATGGAGGTCAAGCTGGACACCAACGGCTCGCGGCCGCGCATGCTTTACCGCCTCCTGGAAGAGGGGCTGGTGGATTTCGTGGCCATGGACCTGAAGACCTCTCTCCGAAGGTACCCGGACCTCGTCGGCCGGCCCCTGGACGTGCAGGCCGTCCGGGAGTCGGCCGGGATGATCGTCACCTGGGGCGGGGAGCACGAATTCCGGTGCACGGTGGTTCCCGGCTGGGTCGGATATGCCGAGCTCCAGGAGCTGGCGGGCATGGTCCGGGGAGCGCACCGTCTTGTGCTGCAGCAATTCCGGCCGGAGAACACCCTGGATCCCGCCTACCGGGAGGTCGAGCCCTATCCGGACGAGCTGCTCCTGCGCTGGTCGGAGGATCTCTCGGCGTTGGTGCCCACCCGGGTGAGGGGCCTTACGGCCATGCACGCGGGGAGTTGAGGGCGGTGGAAAGGAGGGGAGGTAATCCGGGAGTGACCGACGGGGAGAGGAAGGAGCAGGACCCCTTTGCCGAGCCCAGCGCCCTGCTTCGGGAGAGCGATCCCGGAGACGTGGCGGAAAGGGCGGGGGTACCCTGGGACGGCAGGGAGTTCAGGGTGGGTTTCCTGCGTTGGAACCTCTACGTGTCCCACCCGGAGCTCTCCTTCCGGGCCCCGGACTTCCTCAACACCTTCGTCATCAAGCTGCTCACCCTCATCTACCTGGCCCGCGCCGAGGCCGTTCCTCCGGCCAACCGCTGGGTCCCCTACCGCGAGCTGAAGGACGGCCTCTTTTATACCAAGAGTTTCCAGGATACCGTGGAGGACCGGCTGCTGCGCCGCTTCGCCGCGGACCTGGAGGGTCTGCGCCGGGCAGGGGTAGAGCTGGGTGGCCGGATGGTGGAGCAGGGTGACCTGGGGATGGTTCTCCAGACCTATCCCCGCCTTCCCCTCCTGTTCATTCTCTGGCGCGGGGACGAGGAATTCGAGCCCAGCGCCCGCATACTCTTCGACGCCTCGGCGACCAGCTACCTCAACGCCTTCGAGCTGCGCATGCTCTGCGGGGAAGTGGTGGGCCGGCTCATCAACGTGGCCGACGGCAGGCTCAAGGTCCCTCCCCCGGAATAGCCGCGAGGAATTATTCCCGGTAACCGTTTGCCGTGGCGGAAGAAATTTTCTTCTCATGCGCGGCGCCCTTCGTGACGGTGCGGCGGCGGTCCGGCGATCTTTTCTTCGTGGCATGCGCCGTTTTTAATTCCCGGCGGAAAAGGTTCGGCAGCGGTTGAAGCCGACCCTCCTTTTCCCGGTCCCACCGGGGTTTTACCCGCGGGGCTCCGTCCAGGATACGCCCGCTCAAGAGGCAGGCATGCTTATGGCCTTTTCCCGCAGATGGAGTATCTGCTGCTTGCGCCAGGTGACCTTCTATTCTTGCATATGCTGGTTTGTGGATCTCCCGCACGGTGGAGGCGCGTGGGTGATGATGGAGCCCGGCAGCGGCGGTGGCGAGGGGTTGACCTTGCACCGTCAAGAAAGCCCGGGTATGACTGCCCGTTCCGGGGGGTGGTATGCTGCGCCGCCCGGTGGGAAGCGCGGGAGGGGAAGCAGGCGGGTTTCGGGCCCCGTAGTGGGCCGCCCCGACGGTTTGGGAGTCGCGGGGCGGGGGTATATAGAATTGGACGGTAATTATATTTAACTGTTTAATAGTATATCTTGTACTAGAGCGGGCGGAGGAACCGGCCGGGTGGGAGCGGATGAGCGGGTACGGCGGGTGACGGACCTTGGTATCACGCATCGAGATGATGATCTTGGGGCTTCTCTCGGAAAGTGAGAGGCACGGATACGATCTCCTGAGGGAGATGGAGTTAAGGGGCTTCTTGCGCTGGAGCCCCGCGAGCAAGGTCGCCGTTTACAAGGCGCTGTCCCGCCTCGAGGAAAAGGGGTTCCTGACTTCCTGGGTGGACAGGGAGGGGAACATGCCCGAGAAACGGGTCTATGCATTGACCGCGGAAGGCGAGGAGGGTTTGCGGGACGCGGTTTATTCGGCGTGTTCGGAGCAGGAACCGCTGCGCATGGATTACGCCGTGGGCGCCGCCTTTCTGGGACGCCTCTCTACCGGGGAAGCGGTGGAAGCCCTGGAGCGACGCAGGGATTTTCTGGAAAAAAGCGTCAAGAGGCTCTCATCCCACAGACAGCTTCTGGAGGGGGTGGTCTCCGGCCTGGAGTTTCTCATCCTGGAGCACGAGATAGATCTTTACCGCAGGGAAGCCAAATGGGTGTCCAGGCTCCTGGAGGCGCTGGGCGGGGGAGACGCGGTGCGGGATAGGCCGGGAAAGTCAGCCGCGGGGAAGGGGGGCGGATAGGTGGCGGGGAGGGACGAGAGATCCAGGCGCATCCTGGAGGAAGCGGAGAGGATGGCCTTCGAGGTGGGTTACCGCCGCTTCAACATGGACGATCTTTCCAAGCGCCTGCGCATGAGCAAGAAGACCATCTACGAATCCTTTGCCTCCAAGGACGAGCTGTTCACCACGGCCCTGAACCGCCGCGCGGGGAAGATCCTCAGGCGCATGCAGGAGATACTCGACCTGCAGGAAGACGCCATGACCAAACTATACCTCATGAGCAAGCATATAGTGGACGAGGTCTCGCAGATAAAACCCTGGCTGGTCAAGGAGGTGGAGACCTTTTTCCCCGAGGTCTTCGACGTTTACGGGGATTTCTACCGAAAGATCGTGGGCGGGGTGGTGTCCATAATAGAGGAGGGGATGCGGAGCGGGGTCTTCCGATCCGATATCAATCCGCTGGTTTTCGCCCACCTCATGCAGGGTATGGTAGACCTTTCCAGGAACCCCTACCTGCTCATCGAGAGCGGGCTGGGACTGGAGGAGGTGTACACCGCCTTCATGAAGATCATCATGGAAGGGATCGTGAGCCAGGCGCACCGCGCGGAGGGCCCGGAATCCGCCGAGGGGGAAAAGGGGGAGCGGGCCGGGAAAGGGGTATCGCGGGAGACCGGGGCCGAACGGGCGCGTGCCCGTCGAAACCGCACGGGGTGGCGCCCTTGACACCGGGAATGGGTGGTGGTTGAATAATCTAAAAACTATAAAACTAAATGGAGTTTTTTAGTTTCCATCCATCCAAACTCCCCGCCATCCTGGGGGAGGTGGCCGATCGATGGTCGGACTTGCGCAACCGTCGGGAAGCAGGAAACCCAAGACGCATATGGACGCCGTGTTTAAGGAGAGAGAATTGACCGCGGAAAAGGTGACTCCGGAAGTCGAAGAGGTGATCGGATCCGATTCCTATGCCCGTTACCTGGGCGCTCGCGTGGTGGAGATGAGGCCGGGGTACGCCAGGGTATCCATGGAACTCGGTCCCCAGCACCTCAATTTCATGGGCATGGTCCACGGCGGGGTTATCTTCGGCCTGGCGGACGTGGCCTTCGGTGCGGCCGCCAATTCCTTCGGCCTGAAGGCCATGGCCCTTTCGGTGGGTATCGACTTCCTGGCGGCACCGAGGGTGCGGGGAACCCTGACCGCGGAGGTGGAGCAGGTCACCCGCGCCGGGAAGATGGGTTACTACCGCATGCAGGTCACCGATGCATCCGGGGTTGTGGTGGCCCAGTGCAGGGGTTGGGCATATCACACCGGTAGGCCTTTGGCCGGCCAGGATGGGGAATAGGGGCCTGGTGCGTGAGATTACGCGGCTTCGGTTACAGGGATGGTCGCTGGTGGGAAAGGGGGTATGCGCATGTCGCTGCAGGGGAAGGTGGCCTTGGTGACCGGCGGTTCGGGAGGGCTGGGGAGGGTGCATTCCATAGTCCTCGCCGAGAAGGGTGCGGACGTGGCACTGACCTATAACCGGAACCAGGCCAAGGCGCAGGATGTGGTCCGGGAGATAGAGGCCATGGGGCGCAAGGCCATGGCCCTTAAGATGGACCTGGCCGACGAAGCGAGCGTCAACGAAGGGGTGCGCAGGGTCAAGGAGGAACTCGGCCCGGTGGATATCCTGGTCAACAACGCCGCCGCGGGGATCGTGCGCGCGGTGACCATAACCGACATGGCCAAGGAGGATTGGGACGCGGACATGGCCGTGAACCTCACCGGCCCCTTCCTGCTCATCAAGGCCGTCTTTCCGGACATGGCCGAACGGGGCTGGGGGAGGATAATCAACGTCTCCTCGGTGACCGGTACCATGGGGGGTTTCGGCCAGTGCAGCTACGCCGCCACCAAGGCGGGGCTTATCGGGCTCACCAAGACGGTGGCTCTGGAGGGGGCGCGCAAGAACATCACCTGCAACGCCGTGGTGCTGGGCGTGTTCGACGCCGGGAGCTTCTACGACGTGGCCGAGCCCTTCCGGGAACGCATCATCAAGCGGGTGGCCATGCGCCGCTCCGGGGATCCCCGCGAACTCTCCGAGATCATCGCCTTCCTGGCCTCCGACGAGGCCAGTTACATAACCGGGGAGGCCATAGAGGTAAGCGGGGGCATAAGCCTCTTCACCTTCTAGGCCGCCCGGGAAGACCGGCATGGGGAGGCCCCGGGGGCGCGGCAAGGGGAACGGCGAGGCTGAGGGCGAAAGCGGGCCTGGGCCACCCGCCGGCGGGGAGTGGATGCAGGGGGCTCCCGCGCCAGGGGAGGGGCAAAGGGGCGTCGGGCGCCTACCCGCCTGGTGCCAAGCCGAAAAGCGGGGCTTGCGCGCGGAGTCGTCGTCGAGGGTCGGGTTGCCCGGTCCGCTCCGGTGACGGTATGGGCGGCGCCCGGGATCCGGCCACGGGAATGGGAATGGGGCATGACGGATCGGACATAGATCACGGGAGGATGGAGATGACCTTTTCACTGACCCCCGAACAGGAAGCGCTGCGCGGGGAGATCCGCCGGCTGGCGGAGGAGAAGATAGCGCCCCGCGCCGCGGAGATCGACCGCAGCGGCGAATATCCCTGGGACATCCAGAAGCTCCTGGCCGAACAGGGGCTTTTAGGATATGCCATACCGGAGGAATACGGGGGGTCGGGCGCCGACCTCCTCTCCTGCTGCATCGTGGGGGAGGAGTTGGCCCGGGTGTGCGCCAACTCCTCGCTCATCTTCGTGGTCCAGAAGCTGGCCGCCTATCCCATCGTCATCGCCGGTTCCGAGGAGACCAAGAGGAAGTATTTGCCGCCGGTGGCCTCGGGAGAGAAGCTGGCCGCCTTTTGTCTCACGGAAAGGGAGGCGGGCTCCGACGCGGGTGCCACCAAGACCCTGGCCCGCCGCGAAGGTGACTATTACGTCATCAACGGACAGAAGTGCTTCATCACCAACGGGGGGCTGGCCGAGGTGCATTCCGTCTTCTGCATGACCGACCCGGAGAAGGGTTACAAGGGCATCAGCGCCTTCGTGGTGGAGAAAGGGCCTGGTCTTTCGGTGGGCAAGATCGAGGACAAGATGGGGATGCGCGGTTCGCAGACCTCCGAGCTCATCTTCGAGGACTGCCGGGTACCGGCGGAGAACCGGCTGGGAGAGGAGGGCACCGGGTTCATCACCGCCATGAAGACCCTGGACAACTCCCGGCCCCTGGTGGGGGCCCAGGCCCTGGGGATCGCCCAGGGAGCCCTGGAACTGGCCGTCTCCTGGGCCAAGGAGCGGAAGCAGTTCGGAAAGCCCATCGGCATGTTGCAGGGCATCGCCTTCCTTCTGGCGGACATGGCCACGGAGGTGGAGGCGGCCCGGTTGCTGGTGTACAAGGCGGCGGCCATGGCCGACCGGGGAGACCCCAACCTGTCCATCTATTCCGCCATGTCCAAGATGAAGGCCTCCGACGTGGCCATGCGGGTGACCACCGACACCGTGCAGGTCATGGGCGGATACGGTTACATGCGCGACCATCCGGCGGAGAGGATGATGCGCGACGCCAAGGTGACCCAGATCTACGAGGGCACCAACCAGGTGCAGAGAGTGGTCATCTCCCGCGCCCTCCTGCGCTGACCGGGATGCGCCGGGAGAGCCTGAGTGCGCGCCACCTGCAGCACGGTGGGCAGGATACGGCCGTGTAGGGCGAAAAAGGGGCGGGACGAAGGGAGGAGTTCGAAGCCGGCCGGGACGCTTCAGGGAAGGGGATGAGGAAAATGTCCAGCAAGGAGGAGATCGAAAGGGCACTGGAGGAGTGGAGAAGGAACAAGGAGGGGTGGCCGGAACGCCGGGAGAGCTTCAAAACCGATGCCGGCATCCCGGTAAAGGACCTCTACACTCCCCTGGACGTGGAGGGCATAGACTACCTGCGGGACATCGGCTTCCCCGGCCAACCCCCCTTCACCCGGGGGGTATATCCCACCATGTACCGGGGGCGGTTCTGGACCATCCGCATGTTCTCCGGGCACGGGACCCCGGAGGAGACCAACGAGCGTTGGAGGCTGCTCTACAAAGAGGGGGAGACGGGCTTCTCGGCCGCCGTGGACTCCCTTACCTTCGCCGGCGTGGACCCCGACCAGGAGGTGGAGGGAGCCACCCACGAGGTGGGCAAGGAAGGGGTTCCTCTTTATTCCATCCGCGGGGTGGAGGCCATGGTCAAGGACCTCCCCATCGACCGCATGAGCGTGGCCCTGGTGGTGGAGCCCTTGACCTCGGCGGCGGTTACCTCCATGTACTTCAACGTGGCCAAGGCCCGCGGACTGCGCAAGGAGCAGCTGGCGGGCACCACCCAGAACGACATCCTCACCATGACCATCGGCTACATACCCTGGGGTTCCTTGAAGCCCGCCGACCTCCTTAAACTGGCCTGCGACCTCATCGAGTACTGCACCCCCATGAAGGAGGCTCCCCGCTGGAATCCCATAAACTTCACCACCTACAACTACCGAGAGGGGGGCATCGACGCCGTGCAGGAGATCGGCATGGGCCTGGCCAACGCCGTGGCCCACATCGAGGAGTTGTTGCGCCGGGGGTGGAGGATCGACGACTTCGTGCACCGGCTGGCCTTCCACCTCTCCGCCCACCGCGATTTCTTCGAGGAGATCGCCAAGTACCGGGCGGCTCGCAAGCTTTGGTACCGGTTGATGAAGGAGCGCTACAAGCCGGAGAACCCCGAGGCCTACCGCTTCCGCTTCCATGTCCAGACGGCGGGTTGCTCCCTGACCGCCCGCCAGCCCATGGTGAACATCATCCGCACCGCCTACCAGGCCCTGGAGGCGGTCCTGGGAGGGTGCCAGTCCCTGCACACCAACTCCTACGACGAGGCCATCTGCCTCCCCTCCGAGGAGGCCGTGCGCCTGGCCGTGCGCACCCAGGAGGTGCTGCAGGAGGAAACGGGTGTGGGATCGGTCATCGACCCCCTGGCCGGCTCCTACTACGTGGAGGCCCTCACCCGGGAACTGGAGGAGCGCATCTGGGATTACTTCCTGAAGATCGAGGAGATGGGCGGTGTGGTGGAGGCCTTGAACACAGGTTGGCTGTTCGGGGAGATGAGCAAGGCCTTCAACAAGCGGCGACGCGACCAGGAGAGCGGGGAGGAGAAGGTGATCGGGGTGAACTGCTACGTCCTGGAGGACGAGGAGCCCACCCCGCCCTTCCGCACCAATCCCCGGGCCGCGGAGATTGAGAAGGAGCGCCTGCGCCGCCTGCGGGAAGAGAGGGACAACCGCAAGGTGGCGGCCCTTCTGGACCAGCTGCGCCGGGTGTGCGAGAAGCGCGAGAACGTGCTCCCGGTGGTCAGCGAGCTCACCGCCGCGGGAGCCACCCTGGGGGAGATCACCTCGGTGTACCGGGAGATGTGGGGAATCTGGCAGCTCCCCTTCGTGGCTTGACGCGGAGGTACGGATGGCCAGGGGGGTCTGAACCGGCGGAAGAGGATAGGGAACGGCAAAACCGGCCCGCGCAAAGGGTCCCTCCGTTTCGGGGGATAATGGAGATGGCCATACCCGCGTGCCCGGCCGGCCTGACGGCTGCCGGGCCGGGGGGAAGGGGGTAGGAGGAATGGAGAAGAAAATACGCGTGTTGCTTTTCAAGCCGGGCCTGGACGGCCACTGGAGGGGCATCATGACCGTCTCCAAGGCCCTCTCCGAGGCGGGCATGGAGACCATCTTTTTCGGGTTCAAGACCGTGGAGGGGGTGGTGGAAGCGGCCATCCAGGAGGACGTGGATGTCATCGGCTTCTCCTGCCACTCCGGGGCTCACCTGGAGTGGGCCCGGGAGCTGGTGCGGGAGCTGGAGGAGAAGGGGGCGCGGGACGACTTCCTCCTCCTCATCGGCGGGGTCTTCCCGGAGCAGGACCACGAGGAACTGCGCCGCATCGGCATGGACGGAGTTTTCGGCCCGGGCACCAACACCGCGGACATCGTGGAGTTCATAAGGGAGAGACTGGAAAGCCGCGCGAAGAAGGGGGGAGAGGCCACCTGATCCTATCCGGAAGCGTGGATGCGTCGGTTTCGGAGATTGCGGGGTGCCGCTAAGGGAGTAAAGGAGGTCCGGTCATGGCGGGCAAGAGAAAGATAGGCAGGGGAGTGGCCATCGTGGGCGCCGGGATGTCCAACTTCGGCATGTTCCGGGACAAGGACTCCAAGGACCTCTTCGCCGAGGCCTTCCGGGAGCTCATGGACAGCGTGGACAAGGGGCTGGATCCCAGGGATATCCAGGCCGTCTGGATCGGCAACTTCAGCAACGATTTCTTCGTCCACCAGGCCCACTGGGGACCCATCATCGCCGACCTCACCGGCCTTGCGCCCCGGGCGGTTACCCGGACGGAGGGGGCCTGCGCCTCCAGCACCCTGGCCGTGCGGGACGGCATCATGGCCATCGCCTCCGGGATGTACGACATCGTCCTGGCCGGGGGGGTGGAGGAGATGTCCAAGCGCACCACGGAGGAGGTCACCGAGGGCCTGGCCCTGGCCACCTCGCCCTACGAGGGAGAGGCGGGCTTCACCTTCCCCGGGGTCTTCGGGGCCCTGGCCAACGCCTATTTCCACAAGTATGGGGTGGGGCGGGAACACCTCATGAACGTGACCATCAAGAGCCACGAGAACGCGCCCCTGAACCCCAAGGCGCAGTTCAAGCATACCATCCGTGACCTCATGGAGGCCAGGAAGGAGAAGGCCCGCAAGAAGGGCCTGCCGGTACCCGAGTGGGCGGACGAGAAGGAAGCCCTTTTCGACCCCGCCTTCAACCCTCCCGTGGCCTGGCCCATGCACCTCTTCGACTGCTGCCCCATAAGCGACGGGGCCAGCTGCGTGCTCCTGGTGGCCGAGGAGCTGGCCAAGAACTTCACCAACGATCCCATATACGTCGTGGGCTTCGGCCAGGGGAGCGGACGGGGCCTGCACGCCTGCCCCAGCCTGACCTCCTTCGAGGCCAACCGGCAGGCGGCCGCCGAGGCTTACGGGATGTCCGGCCTGAAACCCCGGGACATCCAGTTCGCCGAGGTCCACGACTGCTTCAGCATCGCCGAGCTCATCCACATCGAGGACCTGGGCTTCTTCGGCGAGGGTGAGGCCTACAAAGCGGTGGCCGAGGGGGAGACCCGCCGGGAAGGGCGCATGCCCATCAACACCTCCGGGGGACTGAAGTGCAAGGGGCACCCGGTGGGGGCCACCGGGGTGGCCCAGATGTACGAGGTGTGGAAACAGCTCCGCGGCGAGGCGGGGGAGAGGCAGATACCGGGACGGGACCTCTACGTGGGCGCAACCCAGAACCTGGGAGGCACCGGGGGGACCTGCACCTTCACCATCTTCGAGAGGAGGTAAGTCCGTGCAGGACGCGTTTTTCAGCTCACCGCGTAATCTGAGTATCATGGGGAGGAGGTAGGGCCATGGAAGAGAGGCCGATCAGCGACGTCTCCTACCGCAAGTTCATCCAGGAAGGGAAGCTCATGGGATCACGTTGCCGCAAGTGCGGGAAGGTCTACCATCCGCCGCGCCATTTCTGCGAGGAATGTTACGGGACGGACATGGAGTGGCAGGAACTGGAAGGTGAGGGTGAGCTTACCACTTACACCTGCATCTTCGTGGTCCCTCCCTACATGGCCAGGGAAGGATACGGGAGGGATAACCCCTACTGCACGGGTGTGGTGACCCTCTCCGAGGGGCCGCGGGTGGTGGCCCGCATCGAGGGCGTGGACGCCCGCAATCCGGAATCCATAAAGATAGGCATGCCGGTGAAGGCCGTCTTCAACCGCGTCGGTGAAGGGGAGGAGGCCCGCACCTACCTGGCCTTCCGTCCGGCTTGAATGGGCCGGCTCCCCGCACCGACGGCCCTCGGAAATGGCTATGAAGGCGGGCTCATCCACCCTTTTCCGGGTGGAACAAAGGAAACGCCCGGCCTATAAGCGGGCGAACAAGGAATGTCGCTCAACTTATCCCCCAAAAGACGCTCCCCGCGAGGAGAGCGTCTTTTGCATCCGTCCACTGCGATCAAGGCGTGCCCCGCCCGCGGAAGGCGTAGAGCCTCCCGTCGGCTTTCAGGGTGAAGAGCGACCCGTCCTTTCCCAGGGGTGGGGGAGTCAGGCCGTTAGAACCTCGCATGCCGGGAAGCCAG
Organism: Actinomycetota bacterium; assembly: GCA_014360685.1. Lineage (GTDB taxonomy): Bacteria > Actinomycetota > Geothermincolia > Geothermincolales > RBG-13-55-18 > Solincola_A. Next base: position 151,972 of record JACIXB010000021.1, read on the forward strand.
GGCGAACCCGAATCGAAGACCCATTTCTGTGTCCCGTCGGGTTGGAGGCAGAAAAGCTGTCCGCTGCTGCCGGCGACGTAGAGCAAGCCGTCCTTTCCGATAGATGGACTGTACAAGGTGGGGCAGACGTTGGCCGCTTGCTCGGCGTTGAACTCCCAGATCAGATTTCCCTCGCGGTTTACGGCCAGGACCCTCCAGTGGGAGGTACCGCAGTAAAGGGTCCCGTCACGACCGATGCTGGGGGTAAAGACTATGAGGATGTCGGTCCCCGCGATCTGAGGCTGGTAAGACCAAAGGATCTTGCCCTGGGGGCTTACGGCGTAGAGCTTTCCTTTGGTGTTCACGGAATATCCCGGGATGGTCTGTCCCGTTGAGGTGTATCCGTGATAAGGGATGGATCCCACGTATATGGTGCCGTCATCCCCGATGGAGGGATAGTGCAGAGAATTGGCCCAATTGCTGAGACCCTCATATAGAGGAACCTGACCCTCCGGCCGGCACTCCCAGAGTTTCTTGCCTTTTTTATCGAAGGCGTAAAGGACGAAGGGGGAGGCCCCGCAGTAAAGGGCTTCCTTGCCGATAGTCGGGGTACGGATGTCCCCTTCCACCTTCGTTTCCCACTTGAGTTCGCCCTCGGCGGTGAGAGCCACCAACCTTCCGCCCACACTTCCCACGTAGACCGTGCCGTCCAGGTCCAATACGGGGTCATCGGCTTCATAACCCATGTCGTAGACCCACTTCTGTGTTCCGTCGGCGTTTATGGCGTAGACCTTCTTGCCGGCCCCCGTGTAGATGGTTCCGTCCGGACCCACGCAGCAGGTGGTGGCGGAATCCTCTCCGGTGGAGAACTCCCAGTTGGCTTTGCCGGTGCTTGGATCCACGCTCACCACCTTGCCCTGCAGCCCGCAGACGACCTCCCCGTCTTTCCCCAGGACGGCCCACCCCTTAGACTCGGCGCCGGATTCGTAAACCCAGGCCGTATCGGCCGTCTGGGGACCGTTTTGAGCCCCTCTTCCCGTCCGCCGCACGTCGTGATACGCGGTGGGCCAGGCGAGCAGAGCGGCTCTGTCGACGGTTGTGCCCGTTTCCTTCCCCTTCCCGCTTTCCTCGGCCGGCTCCGAGTCGCCACAACCCGCGAAAAGTAAAAACGGAAGGAGGAAGAGCAGGAGGAGAATTACCCTGGTGGTGAACAAAGCATGCCTACACCGTGCTCCCACGAACACCATCTCCTTCCCGACCGGTTCGATTTTGACCAGAAGTCATAAGTTAACAAGAATAATATCGAAAAAGTAATGGACTATCTTTAAGCGGGAGGTACTTTTGACCGAAACATCCGTAACCATATACATATAGATAATATGTTCATGTTATAGGTAAAAGAACGATCGAATGAGCTGGATATCAACCTCCTTAATCCATCGTTCCATGGTAAAGGCATACGGGCGGAACCCTGAAACGACGGCGCTCATTCGTGTTCATCAAGGTTGACATCTGAGGCATAACGGTGTTAGTGATCCTCGGCAACCCCAAGGAAGGCGCACAATCGAGCGGTGTTGTTCTCGAGGAGGAACGAGTGGAAGCTATTTCCGAGATCGATCAGGCAGGAGTTTTCCCGGCTCTGCGCGAATACTACCCGTCTCTTCGTCCTGATTGCCTTGCTTGGAGGCTGCGGATACGCAACCGGGCCCGAAAGTAAAGCGCCGATAATATATCTTATGTTAAGTTATTCAGATTTTGATTCCAGCCCTGAACCTTTTTGCGTTTTGCCAGGATGATAGGGTGGTCCATCGTACTTTTTCAACCCTAAAAGCGCCTACGGAAACGGTACAGCATAGCTTTTGGCCTCCCTTGTTTTTTCGCCGCCCGCCATCATCCCCCGCCTCCGAGAACCCATGATCCATGCGGTAACCGAAGCGCTGGGCGCCTCAGGAGGCAAGCGTCAAGGATTTCATGTAACCCCACCCCGCTGGCTCCGGCTCCCCATGGCGGAAGCGGGCAAAAGACCTCCCTCGGGCATCCCTTATCGCTATTCCTCCCGCCTCGAGAATCCCGGGGTCCAGGCTTCGATTAGGGGTAAGATCAAGGGCCGCCCGTTGCGGTCACTCCCCCAGCTTGAGGTCCAGGGACTGCGCCTGCTCACGGAGTTCCCTGCGCAGGATCTTACCCGCCGCGCTGGCCGGGAGGGCCTCCACGATGACCACCTTGCGCATCTTCTTGTACTTGGCCAGCCTCTGGTTGGCGTAGTCCAGGAGTTCCTCCTCCGTCGCCTGCGCCCCCGGGACCAGCTCCACGAAGGCCACGGGGACATCACCATAGCGTTCGTCGTACTTCCCCACCACCGCCGACTGGGCCACGGCGGGGTGGGAGTTGAGGACCTCCTCCAGGTCTCTTGGATACACGTTGTATCCCTTGTAGATGAGCATGTCCTTCTTGCGGTCCACGATGTACAGATAACCGTCCTCGTCGAACTTCCCGATGTCCCCGGTGTACAACCACCCGTCCCTCAACACGTTGGCCGTCTCCTCCGGCTTGTTCCAGTAGCCCTTCATCACTTGGGGACCCTTGACGCAGATCTCCCCGATCTCCCCTACCGGCATCTCCTTCTCCCCCGTCTCGGGGTCCACGATCTTTATCTCCGTGTCCTGCATGGGAAGGCCCACCGATCCCAGGCGGAACCCTTCCCGACTGGGCGGGTTGGCGGCGCACCCCATGGTGCACTCGGAGAGCCCGTAGGCCTCGCACACCACCCCGGGTATCTTTTCCTGCAGGGATTCCAAGAGGTGCCTGGGGATGGGCGCCGCCCCGGAGGCCACCATCTTTATCTCCGAGAGGTCCAGCTCCTTGAAGAGGGGGTTCTCCACCAGCTGCACGAAGAGCTGCGGCGCTCCGCCGAAAACCGTGGCCCGGTACTTGTTGATGGCCTGCAGGTACTCGGTGGGGTCGAAGCGCGGGAAGACCACCAGGGTATTGCCCCCTATCATCTGCATGGTCAGGTAGCCGATGACCCCCATGGCGTGGAACCAGGGCACCACGATGAGGGAGATCTCCGTCCCCTGCCGGGTGGGATGGTCTTCTTCCCGGTCTCCTTCCATGCGCTTGATCCCGAACTTCCCGTCCCGGTAGTCCACGTCCCCGCCTCCGAACCAGTAGGCGAACTGGCAGCAGTTGACCACCGCGTTGTAGTGGGTGATCATGACCCCCTTGGGCGTCCCGGTGGTGCCCCCCGTATAGGCGATGTGGGCCAGGTCTTCCTTGACGTCGAATTCCACCTCCGGCGGCTCCGGGGGATGTTCCGCGAGGAGGGCCGAGAAGTCCATGGCGCCCTCCGGTGTGGGCTGTCTCTGCAGGAGCTTGGCCGGGGCGGACACCGGCGGGTAGCAGTCCGCTAGGCTGACCATGATGACCCTTTTCACCGGGCTGCGGGGGATCACCGCCTGGGGAGCGGCGAAGAGCATGTCCAGGCCGATGAAGGTCTCCACCCCGGCGTCGTTGAGCTGAAACTCGATCTCCCACTCCGCCAGCAGGGGGCTCATGGGCACGAAGACGGCCCCTGCCTTGAGCAGGCCGTAGTAGGCGATGGCGAACTGGGGGCAATTGGGGAGGTGGATCCCCACCCGGTCCCCCTTTTTCACCCCCAGGGAGGCCAGGGCGGCGGCGAAGCGGTCGGAAAGGTTATCCAGCTCCTGGTAGGTGATCTCCATGCCCCCGAAGATGATGGCGTTACGCCACGGCCACTGCATGGCCGCCGAACGTAAGATTTGAAAGACGGGCACCTCCGGGTAGGTCAGGTTCTTGGGCACGCCTTTCGGCCAGCACTTGTAGTTTTTCTCCATGGCCGTCGTCTTCCCCCTTTCTTTCCTCTCCGGCTCCAAGGCGGAGCCCACGCTTTTCCTGGATTACTTCTCCTACATCCACGCCGTAACCACGTCGTCCGCCGCCACCCGTCCCCCGTATTGCGGCGGACAAGCGGCGGTCATCGATGCCCGTTGCGTGCTTGGCGACGGGGGCCGGCGGAAAGGGAGTCAGGGGATGGAAATCGCCCGGCCCGAATGGAAGCAACCATGCCGTTTCCGACAATGATGGCTTTCAACCTCCCCTTCTGGTTGCGCAGGGTGGCCGCCCCGGGTACAAAGAACCGAAAGCGGTCTCCAGCTTCGGCGGATCTCGTCCCCTCTTGAGGCCGGGCGTTGTCGTGCAAGGTAAAACGCCCGACCGTCTCCTCGGTCCGCCGACCGCCGTCCATCTACCCTCCCGCGCAGACCGCGAAGCGGCCTTGCGCTGGTGTATATGTTAGCGGAAAAAAGTCCGCCAAGCCACTCGCGGACCTCTTTCCGCCTGTTTCTTGCTTGAGGGTTTGTGGTGATGGTTTGATGCGCCCTTCGGCCTAAAGGACCGACCTGAACGACGATTCCACCGCCTTGTTCTCTTGGCGTTTCTCGCTCTTTTAAGAGGACGGCGGGGTGGTCTCCAGGCCGACTCCAACCCCCGGAGCGCCTGCCGAAAGGATAAGGGATGGGATTGAGGTCTCCATCTCGCCACCCCCAAGGGCGGCTGAAGGAGCACTTAGTATAGTTAAGCAGTGCTACCATATTTACCATTAAATGGTATATTTGCCCCTTTTTTAATACCATCGGTCGATTCCTTATCCGCTTGCGCTCATAGAAAATAAACACTGGACGGAGAGTCCAACGCCCCACCCGGAAAGCAGCTGGCCACCCCGGTCGGCTGCTTCCACCTTTTAGGGCCCATTTCAGGCCGCGTGGCGCCGGGCCGCTCCTTTGGAGGCCTTTCCCCGCTTATCCCCTTGAGCCGTTTCATTCATTTCCCTTGAGCTTCTTTGGGTGGCGTTCGCGAGGGCCTCATATTCTCCGAGCCCCCGAGGACGTGAAAGTCACGGTTTCTCCGAGCCCCCGAGGACGTGAAAGTCACGGTTTCTCCGAGCCCCCGAGGACGTGAAAGTCACGGTTTCTCCGAGCCCCCGAGGACGTGAGAGTCACGGTTTCCCCTCGACCGGTCCAGGTCTGGATGTTTCCCAACCCCCCTTGTCCTCGACGCTTTCAGGATTCGAGGTCTTCGAGCAAGGCCCATGATCGCGCGTCGGGAACCGCGGCGGCATGATACTCTTTTACCAGGAAGGACGACAACCGGGGGTAGTCATCGGTTATGGCCCCGTCAATCCCCCACTGGATCAGCGACCGGAGGGCGGCGGTGGCGTTCACCGTCCAGGCGATAACCCGAAGGCCTTCCCGGTGCGCCTCGGCCACCAGTTCCCGGTCCACGCCTAGGAAAAAGGGGAGGATGACCGAGGCGCCGCACTCAAGAGCCTTCCTGTAAAGTCGATTCTTCGCCGGCTCGTACTGGTCCAGGAGCCCCAGGGGCGCCCGGTATGCGGTGCGACGGAAGGCGGCGAGGAAGGAGGCGTCGAAGGAGCTTATCAGCGGTGGGTTCGGGAAGGGGAATTCACCGAGCAGGCCAGCCAGCACCTCCGGATTGCATCTCTTGATCTCCAGGTTCAGGGAGACGCGGCATGCCGCCTCCTCGAGATACTCCCGGAGGGTGGGCACTTCCGGTGCCGCCTCTTTAAGTTCCGCCACGGACATGCGGCTGATGAGCCGTAACCCCAGGAAGGGGCCGTGATGGATGACGGGAACGCCGTCCCCGGTCATGCGCACATCGGTCTCCACCATCTCCACCCCGAAGTCCAGGGCTCCGCGCAGGGCCCGCAGGGTGTTCTCCGGGCCGAAGCCGCCCCCTCCCCGGTGAACGGGCGGAAGGGACACGGGCTTCTTGGGACCCGTTCCTTATCTCCTTCCCATGTTTACGATTACCATCTTCCGGGATATCCCCTACCAATGCATCGACACGGGGTTTCCCTTCCCTTATCCCTAAGAGGGCGGCGAGGCCATTTGCTCCCGGGGAGGTCGATCCGGGAGTGCGTTCGCGCTTGCCGCCGGCCGCCCCGCCGAAGCGGTAAAAGGCGCCGGCAGGTCAGGGTGCGCGGATGGGGAATATCTCAGGCCCTCAGGATGGGAAAGAGCAGCAGGCATCCGCCCACCCCGGCCTTTTCCTTGTATCTTTGGGTCAGGAGGTACAACAGGAGTACGGCGAAGGGTAGGATCACGCCGGTGATGAAGCCCCGGGGGGTGCGGATGAATTCCAGGAAGGCGCCGCCCATGGGTATCACCAGTTTCACTTTTCCCGAGATGCGGTTAAGGGGTACGGGTTGGGGGTCGGGCACCGGGTTCCCGTCACCCTTGGTGACGGCGTAGAGGACACCCTTATTCTCCTCCAGAGATACCACGCGATGCACGATGGAACATCCCTCCTGCTCCGGATCGGGAAATATGACCACGTCTCCCTGGCGTATCTCCTCCGGCTGGACGGAAACCGCCAGGACGGCATCGCCGTCCTCGATATAGGGGTACATGGAGTTACCCCGGACCACGCTCAAGGGGGAAAAGGTAGCCTGGGCGATGATCAAGAAGTTGACGGTTACGGCCATGGCCACCAGCCCGATGACCGCCGCCTCCAGCGACCGTGACAGGAGCCTGCTGAGCATGGGTCTCATCCTTGTACCTCGCCCTCCTTTCTCGTGCCGTACACCCTCGCCTACCCCGCTCCAACCTCAACCGTGGCAGTTAAGGGAGGCTGTCAAGCTTTCCGCCTCGCAGCCTGGGAATCGCGCTCCAAAAGAATCTCGTCGCCCGGGGAGCCGTTTCCCATAGCCCTTCGGTATTAATGGGAATGGCCGGAGGTCTGGTATTTCCTTTTCCGTCTCCACCCCTCTGGGGATTCACGGATCTTTCCGCTGCGGGAGGACGTGGGTTCCGAGGATCATCCGCGGGGACTCGCGCGGCCGGAAGAAATGAAAAGGGGCGCATTGACTCACTTCGTGCACCCCGAGAAAACGCGGTCCAAACCGGCGTAAAAACTGGGGCTAAAAAACTTTACCCACGCCGAGGTTTCCCGGCACAAGCTGCCACCGGCTTCGAGCCGGGGATAAGTCCTATTCCTGGCCCTTTTCCGCGACCTTGGCGTTGAGGTCCCGGATGAGGGCGTCCACGTCTATACCATGGGCCAGAGCGCCCTGCTCGATATTCTCGAAACGTGCCACCGCACAACCGATGCAGTGCAACCCATGCTCCAGGAAGACCCTTATGGTCTCCGGGTTTTTCTCCACCACTTCCTGTATGGTCATGTGCTTATTGATGACCATCTCCACTACCTCCTTCCACTCGATTCCTGGGATTAGTTTAACCGCACCTGCACTCCCTGCGCCAGACCATTTTCCGGTTGCCTCATGACGTGGGTCATGAATCGCTCTCCAACTGCAAATGCAGGTCCAGGAGGTCGTCCCAGGTCAAGGGGGGCGAATCCGCTTCCCGCTTGCACTCGATGGGCTCGGGCAGGAGTATCGGTTGATAACCGTTCATGCGCATGAAATCCACGAAGCGGGGATCAGAGGGATAGGCCTGCACGTCTCCGCACGTGGGACAGAAGAAAGAATAGAATATACCATCCCCGTCACCGTGCTCCACGAGCATTATGTCCTCCAGGGACAGGTTGACTTCTCCGCACCTCCAGCACCGGGACTTTACCCTTAACATCTTTCCTCCTTTACTTAATACTGTATATACTGTATTTATATACTATATTATAATTATTCTGTCAAGGAGGCACGGAAAGAGGCAAAATGTACGATTACGGGGAGAGGCTGGGCCGGCTGTCCGCGGCCATGGCGGATTCCACCCGCCGGCGGATATTCGAGTTTCTCCGGGAGAGCGACTCGCCCCTTTCCGCGCGCCAGGTAGCGGAACACTTCGGCCTGCACGTCAACGCGGCCCGCATTCACCTGGACAAGCTGGCCGCCAGCGGATTGGTGCGCGTCGTGCGCCGTCGCGGCCACCTGGGGGGAAGACCCACCCACTATTACCAGATGGACGAGGGCGTCGGCGAAATCCATTTCCCTCCCCGGCATTACCGGCTGTTGGCGGAGATATTGGCCGGGACGTTGGCCGGGATGAGCGACCGTTCCCGCCGTGCGGCCATCGAGGAGGCGCGGCGGCGCGCACGCTTGCAGGCCTTGGAGGATTCCTCTCCCCTGCTCCGGGTGCAGGTTCAGGACCTGCGTTTACTGGCGCGGGCCTGGGAAGAAGACCTGGGAAACAGGGGCCTTAAGGGGCGCACCCGGGTGACGGAGGAAGGCGGCGTGGAGGCGGTTTTCTTGAGCTGTCCCTTCGGGGAGCTGCCCCGCACGGTGGGAGAGCTCATATGCGACATTCACGCCGCCTTGGAGGAGGGCCGACTGGGCCTGGCCGGGAAATGGTGCCTGGACCGTGGGGATCGATGCACGTTCACCGTTCATCCTCCGAGGGATCACCCTCCAGCATGACCACCGGCACCTCTCCCTCTTCCGGGCCGCCCAGGTTGATATGGTACTTGAAGAGCAGGTGCTCAAAGTCCTTACGGTAGAGTATCTTGCATTTCACTTCCGGGTATAGCTCCATCAACCTTCGGATCTTGCGGTTCTTCTTGGTCACCAGTTTCTGGTTCATGGTGGTTATTTCTATGTACAGGTCGAACTCCGGCAGGTAGAAGTCGGGAGTGAACTTGGAAACCGGGTTGCCTTTCTTGTCCCAGGCGATATCGAAGCTCACCGGCTCGTAGAGCCATTTTATGTCGTAGAAATCCAGCAGCCTGGCGAATTCCTGCTCGCTCCGGTGGGCGAACCTGACCTCGTCCCAGCGAGGAAATCTCTCCCTTTCGTCCATGGGCACCTCCGCCGCGAGCGGGCCACGGTCGACCTTTCGCGCCATCACCGGAGGTTTCCTTCTACGCCCGCTATCCTCGGTCCTTCCCCTGCCGGGAAGAAGAGGTCATCCCTCTCAGCCTCCACGTGGAACGATGACCTCGAATTCCGTCCACTTCACCCCCTCCAGGCCGATGCTCCGGGCCGCCGCCCAGGAGAGGTCCAGCACGCGACCGGGCACGAAGGGCCCCCGGTTGTTGACCTGCACGATCACCTGCCTCCCCTGGTAGGTCACCAGCAACCAGGTCCCGAAGGGCAGGGTGCGGTGGGCGCAGGTGTAATCGTACATGTTGTAGATGACCCCGCTGCTGGTGGGCTTTCCGTGCCACTCCGCCCCGTAGTAGGTGGTGTAACCGGAGAAGACTATCCCCGTGCGCTCGAAGTCCGAGAGGGGCGGCATCACCGGGACGCGGTCCAGCAACTTTCCTGGAGGCGGCAACGTCCACGTGTAGGAAGGAGGAGGTGAAGCAGAGGGTGATCTTCCGGCTCCCGGCGTGCGCAGCTCGCGCAGGCGGGCGTTTATCTCACTCAAGCGGGTTTCCAGTTCCTGGATGCGGCGATCGAGGCCTTCCGCGTCCAGGGCCTCGGCCAACCTTTCCCTCCGCTCCCGGTATTCCCGCAGGTCCCGCTCCTTCACCTGGCGCCTGGCCAGCTTATCCTTGAGGTCGTCGAGCACCTGGAGGTGTGACATAGCCATGCGGTCCAGGTAATCCACGTCCCGCCACATCTCGTCCAGTTCCCGTGACTCGAGTATCACCTGCAGCTCACTGAAATCCTCCTGCATGTAAAGGCGGCGCAGGGATTCCCGGTAGGCCCGGCGGGTCCGTGAGATTTCCGCCTCCAGGGAAGCCATCTCCTCCCGGTTGCGGGCGATCAACCCGTCCAGTTCCTCCAGTTCCGCCCGCAGGGCTCGGCCCTCCCTGGAGGCCGCTTCCCGCCTGGCCCTCAAGTCCAGGATCTGGTAGGTGATCCGGTTGGCCTCCCGTTCCAGTGAGGTCGCCTCATCCTGGGCTCCCGCCGCCGGAGGTGCGGCGAGGATCGTGCATTGGAGAACCATGCCCACCGCCAGGAGGGCCAGGCCCTTTTTCGCTGCCGTTGCCGCCTTGCGACGCATGTGTCCGTGCATCCCTTCTCGATACCTACGGTAAAACTTCGGTTTTCTATAATAACAGAAAGTATAGGTTAAGGTTTTAGCGTTCTGTTGCCGCGCGAGGGAGAGTCAAGGTATTTCAGGTGTAGCGTCCTCCCTGCATCCAGGATTTGGAGGTGGCGATCTCCTCCAGTTTGGCCAGCTGTTCCACGGTGCCGATGGCTATGATGCAGTCCCCGGCGTCCAGGCGGGTCCCCTTGGAGGGCTTGGTGTCGAAACTCATCCCCCTCTTCTTCACCGCCAGGACCAGGGCTCCGGATACCGAGTATATCCTGGCCTCCTCGATGGTCTTTCCATCCAGGTAGGAGTTGGGCTGGATCTCCACGTCATCTATGCGCCATTCCAGGTTCTCGATGTTGAACTGGATGTACTGTCCCTTGGTGGCCAGGTCCAGGTAGTCCCAGACCATGGGCTTGAGGAGCATGGCCGCCATGCGCCGCCCCCCGATGGAGTGGGGGGAGATCACCCGGTCCGCTCCAGCACGCCGCAGCTTGGACTCGGACTCCTCCACGTCGCAGCGGCTGACGATGAAGAGGTGGGGGCAGAGCTCGCGGGCGGTCAAGGTTATGTATAGGTTTTCCGCGTCGTTGTTCAGGGCGGTCACCAAACCCTTGGCCTTCTCGATCCCCGCTTCCCGCAGGGCCTCCTCGTTGGTGGCGTCGGCTTGTATCACCAGGTACCCCCGATTGAGGGCCTTATCTACGGCGGCGGGGTCTTTTTCGATGATCACGAACTTGGCCTTGGCCTCCCTGAGGTCCTCGGCCACCCGCTGTCCCACCCTGCCGTACCCGCACAGTATGTAGTGGCCCATGAGATTCTCTATCTCCCGGCGCATCTTCCTCCTTCCCATCAGTCCGGACAGGCTGTTCTCTATCATGAATTCTACCCAACTGACCAGGGTGTATCCTACCGTGCCCACCCCGGCGATGGTCAGGAAGATGGTGAAGATACGGCCTTTGCTGCTCAGGATGAAGGTCTCCCCGTAGCCGATGGTGGTCACGGTGATGATCACCATGTACAGGGAATCCAGGAAGTTCTGTTTCTCGATGAGCATGTAACCCAGGGTCCCCATGAGAATGATGATCACCAGGAGGATGATCGCCTTCTCCAGGGCCTTCAATCTGTCCAGCATGGGATGATCACGCTCTCCTCTACTCGAGATACCTGGTTAAAATTGTAAATCAACCCTCCACGGAAGGCCAATGGCCGGAGCCTCGACGATGCAATGTTTACCGGTAAAATTCCCGGCTTAAGCCCCGGGGTATGGAGGGGAAGGAGGTTTTTGAATGGCGGCATCCTGTTTCCGATCGAGAGTTCCGCCCGCGCGGATTACATGAAATCCTCGGGTTTTACGTCCTTGAGGAAATCGCGGAATCTCTCGATCTCCTCTTCCTCGTCCGTCTTGATGAACACGCTGGCCTCGTTCAGCACGTGCTCGTCGGAATAGATGGAGACCCCCGTGCGAACGGCGAGGGCGATGGCGTCGCTGGGACGGGCGTCGATCTTGAAAGACTTTCCCTCGTATACGAGGTTGATGTCCGCGTAGAAAGTGCCCTCCCTGAGGTCGGAGATGACCACGTCCTTCATGACGATTCCCAGCTGGTCGAGGATGTTCTTCATGAGGTCGTGGGTCATGGGTCGAGCGGTCTCTATACCCTGCAGGGCGAAGGCGATGGCCGTGGCCTCGAAGGCCCCGATCCAGATGGGAAGGTAGCGGTCCCCCATCCTCTCCTTGAGGAGCACGATGGGTTGGTTGGCCGGGAGCTCCACTCTTACGCCTATCAGGGTCAGTTCCACCATGGCCCTCACATCCTCGCGCCTCACAACAAGTAAAACTATATTACCATCCTACGGCTGTCAAACGGCCTCCCTCATCCACCCGTTACCCGAGGCTGTATAATATATAATAATCCATCCGCGGGGAAACCGGGTCGGGCGGGCCGCCACCTTCCCGCCTTCCCGCTGGTCTCAATTTTTTATCGTGCTTCCGGCGGAAACGGTTGATACATCGTCCTGGATGGAAAACGGGAACCTCATCCCCACCGTGACATATGGCTGCACGAAGACCCGCTCTGTTTCCCGGCCGGGATTTCTCCACCGCGTACGGACTTCACCCCGCTACCTGCGCCCTTTCACCCCGGAGAACGCGGACATGAGGGAGGTTTCTCCATTTTTGCCTGTAATCCAGCCCGTAACCGACCACGAACTCCTCCCCCACCTCGAAACAACGATGGTGGACCTCCACGGGGACTATGCGTTTCACCGCCCGATCGAGAAAGGTGCATACCCTCAGCGACTCCGGCCCCCGGGCTTCCAGGTTGCGCAGTATGTAACTGAGGGTGAGGCCGGTGTCAACGATATCCTCCACCACCAGGACCTCCTTTCCCCGAATCCCCTCCGAGAGGTCCTTGAGGATGCGCACCCCGGCGGAGGTCCCGCGGTCACCGTAGCCGGAGATGGCCAGAAAATCCACCACCACGGGGATCTCCAGGCAGCGTACGAGGTCGGCGAGGAAGATGAAGCCGCCCTTGAGCACGTTGACCAGGACTACCTCTCTTTGGGGTTCACCGCGTGCCAGGTAAAAGCGGTTGATCTCCGCACCCACCTCCTTGACACGCGCGGAGATAGCCTCGGCGGTGAAGAGCACCGGTCCCAAGGTCACCCTTTCCATCATCCCCTACCCGCCTGCCTGCTCCTTCCGAGTGGGTATCGTTTGCGGCGATATGGCCTTCTGCCCCCACCGTGGTCCCGCCCGATCCATCGAGGGGGTCAGGCTCAGGCTCTCGCCGGAAGCGCCGGCTGTAATCCATCCCAGTTGGAATGCCTTCGTTCCCGGTCCGAGCACTCCCCTTCTCTTCCCGGGGTTCAAACTCCGAGCCTCCCCTAGACGCCGGGGATCATCCACTTCAACCATCTCCACCATACCTTGACCACCGCCCAGAGAAAGGCGAAAAAGCGGACCAGGAGGTTGGGAGGCCGGCAGTCTTCCGGGCTCACCAGGACCGCGGTCCTCTGCCCGGGATTGTCCTCCCCCACCCTGAGCCGGCCTACCTCCTGGCCCTCCTCCACGGGATAGGAGATCCATTCGGGACAGCTCACTTCGGCGGTGAGGAACCGCTCCAGCCGGTCCTTGCGCACGGTGAAGGCGATATCCTCGCGGGCCACGGCCTCCACCTTCTTTCTGGGAAAATCTCCCACTTCAACCTCGGAAAGCGGCTGCCCGGCGTAGGCGAATTCCACCCTGGTGAAATCCCGGAACCCGTATTCCATGAGGCGCACCGTCTGCTCCCAGTAGCTCTCCCCCCCGTCAAGGATCACGGAGATGAGTTCCCGGCCGTCCTTGTCCGCCGAGGCCACCAGGCACTTTCCCGCCCCCTCCGTGTACCCGGTCTTGATGCCCGTGGCGTAGGGGTAGAGCTTGAGGAACTTGTTATGGTTCACCATCACCCGGTTATAGGGATGGCCGGGCCAGGGAATCTGGTAACCGTCGGAAACCACCAACTCCCGGAAGACCGGGTTGCGCATGGCGTAGGCGGCAATGCGGGCCAGGTCTCGGGCGGTCGTGTAATGTCCCTTCTGGTCCAGTCCGTGAGGATTGGCGAAGCGGGTGTGCTCCGCTCCCAGCACGGAAGCTTTCTCGTTCATCATCTCCACGAAGGCCTCCACGGATCCCGCCACGTGTTCGGCCAGGGCCACGGCGGAGTCGTTGGCCGACTGCACCATCAAGGCGTGCAGGAGCTGGTCCACGGTCAGGACCTCTCCCTCCTCCAACCAGGCCGAGGACTCGCCGGTGGAGCTGGCCCTCTCGCTCACCGTCACCCTCTCCTCCAGGGAGGCGTTCTCCAGGGTGACGACGGCGGTCATGATCTTGGTGGTGGAGGCCATGGGGAGTTCCAGGTCGGCGTTCTTCTCCCAGAGCGTCTCCCCGCTGCCGGCCTCGATGAGTATGCCGGCCTTGGCGGTTATTTCCGGTTCGTTGATGGACTCGCAGACTACCTGTTGGCTCAGGTCCTCCAGGTTGGATGCCGGCAACTCGAAGCTCCGTGACTTCCCCCCCCGGCCCCTTTCCGCCCATGCGTTTATGAACCCGCCCACCACCAGGACCGAGAGGACGAGGATGAGCAGCCGGGGGAGAAAACGCCGCACCGGACTCCGTTGGCTCCTGAGCACGCGGCGCCGTTCCCGGCGCAGTTTCCGTATCCGCTTACGGGTCTGGCGGCGCCGTTCAAGAGGACGAGAACGCCTGGTGCGGTTTGTCCTCCCCGTGGGAGAGCGCCTGCCGGCTTCTTCTTGTCCGTATCCCTCCATCATTAAGAGGAGTTTATCAGATGACGCAGGCGCCTTCAGCAGCGTCGCCGGTTCGAGGTGCGGCCTCGCTCCCGGAAAAGGCGCGGGGATCTCAGGGCTGGTGTCCGGAGAGTAAGGCCGCCGCCAGTCCCAGGTAGATGACCAGGGTGGTGAACCCCACGATGAGGCCGGAGAGGCGAGCCTGTGCGAAATGGAGTTCACCCGGAACGCGCTGCGAGAGGATGGTGAAGATCATGCCCAGCACGCCGCCCAGGGGGATGGATGCCACAAGGGTGAGGCCGAGGACCAGGCCCAGGCGCAGGTAACCGTTCCAGAGGAAGGCGGCCGTCCCTCCCAGGAGGGCCAGGCCGCAGGAGATGAGGAAGACCAGGCGGAATTCCCTCCAGGCCAACCTCACGATCTCCCTTGCGGATATATCCCCGCCGCCCAACCTCTCCAGGATGACCGCCTGGGAGACGAGTCCCACGTCCTGGGCAGCCCTCAGAACCAGGGGGAGAAAGAAGGCCAGGGTGATCAGGGGAATAGGGCGGGCCTCAAAAAGCATGAGCAGCAGGGCGCTCAAGCAGCCCCCCAGAAGGGTTACGGCGAGGGAAGGCAGCCGGCTGCGCAGGGAGGTGGCCAGGCCGGCCTCCGCCAGCTCCAGGCCACCCAGGTGGGACAGGTCTTCCATGGCTTCCTCGCGCATGACGTCTATGACGTCATCCACCGTTATGATGCCCTTGAGCACGTTATCATCATCCACCACCGGCAGGGCCAGCAGGTTGTAACGGGACATCACCTCGGCCACCGCCTCCTGGTCGTCGTCCACGTGCACGGAGATGACGTCGCGGCGCATGAACTCCTCCACCCTTTCTCCCGGATCCACGGTCAAAAGATCGCGAAGGGATACCACTCCCTTGAGCCTTTCCTCGTCGTCCACCACGTAAACGTAATACAGGGTTTCCGCGTCCGGCGCCTTCCGGCGCAGGTAGTCGATGCATTCCCCGGCGGTGTAGGAACTGTACACGGCGAGGAACTCCGGGGTCATCTTCCCCCCCGCCGTGTCCTCGGGGTATCCCAGCAGCTCGCGGATGAGCTTCGCCTCCCTCACGCCCATCATGTTCAGGAGTCGCTCCGCCTTGTCCCGGGGCAGGTTGCCCAGGATATCCGCGGCCTCGTCGGGGGGCATGATCTCCAGGAGGTTGGAAGCCCTGCTCTCCGTCAGGCCCTCGATGACCTCGGCCTGCATCTCCGGTTCCACCTCGGAGAGGGACTGGGCGGCGGTGAAGGCGTCGAGTATGTCCAGCAGCCGTCCGCGCTGGCCGGCGTCGAGCTGCTCCAGGATGTCGGCTATATCCGTGGGATGCATCTCGCTGAGCTGGGACTGGGTGACGGTCAACCGCAACCCGGCCTGGCTCACTTCCAGGGGGGCGACGAAACTCCAGGGTATGGTCCTCTCGGGGAGGTCGATACCCAGGCGGGACGCGGCACGAGCCACCCTCTCCAACCCCAGGCGCCGCAGCAGGGCCCTCTGGCTCACGTCCACGCCGGTGAGGGTGAGATGGGAGTTGGATTCCGCCAGGCGAAGGTCGTTCACCCGCACCACCTTGTAGCCGTTGAGGTCCACTATCTGGCGGTCGAGCAGGTTGCGGCCCAGCCACAGTCCTTCCCCCCGCACGTCGCCCTCCCAGACCTCTTCCCGATCGCAGGCCAGAGTCAGGCCTTCCCGGGTCACCGAGGATACCCGCTCCCAGGGCACGACGGCAGATTCCCGGCGGCCCCTTCTGGTTCGGTAGACCGACAACAACTCGCTGCGCGGAAGACCCTGGCCCACCCTCACGGCTATGTCCTGGACCTTGCCTACCAGCCGACCGTGCCTGTCCAGGACCTTCTTTTCCTGCAGCTCGGAGAAGAAAAACATGCAAGGACCCCCATTCGGAACACGGGAAAAATTGTATTTCCCGCCGCACGAGGCGTCAACGCGGCGGCTTGGGACGCAGCCGCCCCGCCGGTGCGAGAGATGTGTCGGCCCCCTGTAATGCAGCGGGAAATCCCGACTCGGAGGGGTCTAAGAATTCCTGGCGCGGGGTCCATGAAATCCGCTATGCGCGGCCCGGAGCCGAGCCTTCCCCGGGCCCGGGGCGGGGCATGCGGGTGTCTTGGAGGTACGCGTTGATGAGCCGGCGAAACCTCTCCGGGTGGCTCCCCTCCCACAGCACATGGTTGCAGCCGCGGCAGTACATGAAGTGCGAGTGGACGGCAAAGGTGTAAGGCGGGACCAGGTGGCGGGCCTCGGAGGCGGCCATCTCTTCCAGCACCTGGTTGCAGTCCGCGCAGCGTGGCGGTCCGGGGCTCCGCAGCCAGCCCTCGGAGGCCAGCTGGGCGACCTGCTCGATGGCCGCCTGGGAACGAAGCAAGACCACCCGGGGGTTGCCTCCCGCCGGCCCCGACCGCTCCAGTATCCCCCGGTCCCGGGTGAGCAGAACGCGGCCTTCACCCTGGGCCATGGCCACCAGGCCGGCGTCGGCGCAGGGACCTGGGTAGGAGACGTCGTATCCCAGGAGCCGGAGATAGCGGGCCAGCCGCCCCAACATGCGGTCGGCCAGAAAACGGTGTTGCTTTACCCTCTCGGTGGATGCGGTGCTGTCGGTCAACTCAGAAGGGGACGGGTTGGTTGCCTTGCCGGAAGTATTCCTTCACCCGGTTCTTGAGCAGCTGGTCCTTGAGCTCCCGCGACAGGTTCACCAGTTGCACGAGGATGTCCAGGGCGCGCCTGCGGGCTTCGGGGTCCTTGGACTTCAGCGAGGGAAGGATGATTTGCTCGAAGGCCATGACTTCACGGTCGGTGAGGTTTTCGTACATGCGCATGTGGCGCGGCTCCAGGCCGTAGCGGGAGAACTCCTTGGCTATGCGCAGGATCTTGACGTCCTCCCTTTCGTAGTAGGGTCCGTCATCGCCCTCATGGGAGCATATCAGCCCGTATTCCTCCAGGGTATCGGCGAAGGACAGGTCTATGTCCAGAGCCTGGGGGAGGTTTTCCCGCGGGAGGGTGGCGTCCTGGTAGGCGGATATCTCTTCCCCCACCCTGAAGGACTCCGATTCCCCCACGGCCAGGTCTCCGGCTCGGATTCGGCCGCTCTCCAGCTCGTTGAGCTTTTCCCTTATCACCTTTAGGGGCAGGTACTTCTCCTTCTGGAGCTTGAGGATGAAGCGCAGGCGCTGGGCGTCGGCCTGGCTGAACTTCCGGTAACCGGAGGGAGTCCTTTCCGGGTTTAAAAGGCCCTCGCTCTCAAGGAAGCGGATCTTGGAGATGGTGAGTTCGGGGAACTCCTGCTGGAGGAGGCGTAGGAGCTCTCCGATGCTCATCTTTTCCTTGTCCTGGCCCATGGTTCTTTCCCTCTGGTACGCATGCCTTCCCGGACCGCGTGTTCAGCCCTGCAGGAAGAGCAGCTTGAATTTCCCTATCTGTATCTCGTCGCCGCTGGAGAGCATCGCGCTCTCAATCCGTTCGCGGTTGAGGTAGGTTCCGTTCAGGGACCCGGTGTCGGTGATGACGTAACCCTCACCCTCCTTCCTGATCTCCGCGTGCCGGCGGCTCACGGTGATATCGTCCAGGAAGATGTCGCTTTCCGGATGTCGGCCGATGACCGTGACCTCGCTTTGCAGGGTGAAGTTCATGCCCGCGTCGGGCCCCTTCTTTATCACCAGCATGGCCGTTCCCGTGGCCGGGGCGCTTACCGGAGGGGTTATCTCCGATTCTTCCTCCTCCACCTCCGGCTCAATGACCGGTATACCCAGGGTGGCCTCCTCGGAGCAGGCCTTTGTCTCCAGGATCGCGCCGCAGCGCGAACAATAGGAACTTCCCTCGGCATTCGTGAAGCCACACTTTCTACAGCGCAAGCCCCTCCCCTCCTCCCCTTTCGCGGTTGCTCGGGGCTTGTTTTCCTCTTTCCAGGAAGGAGACGCTCCCCGGCGCTTTCCGGACACTATGATATCCGGACACTATGATAATATCTCCCGCCGGATTTTTAAAGAAATACTTTATGGTTAAGGTTCCTCCGGTGCATGGGCCGGGTACGGGATCCCCGGAGAAGCTCCGTGGCGGGAACGAAGGACAAGGTTATTCGGCGGGACCGGCACGAGGAATCCTCGGGGGTCAATCCAGGGTGGGATCGTTGCGGCTTAAGCCCAGGGCCTCTCCGGCCAGTATCTCGCTGAGCTTGCGGATATCCTCCTCGTTGAAGAGGATGCGTCCCTCCTTCAGCCCTTCTTTCCTGCGACGGACCAGCTCGGCGCGCAGGAGGTCTATTTTCCCATGGAGTATTCTCCTCTGGTAGGATATCTTTCTCTCCTCCTTGAGGAGCTCCTCCAGGATATCGCGCAGTTCCTCGTCGCTCTTGGAGCTGTAGTCTATGAAGGTCTCGTGTATGGGAACCGTGCCGGTTTCCCTTTTCTCCTCTTCCATTAACAGCCCTCCTTCCGGTTACCCTACGCCAATATTCTAACAGATACTGGCATGACTTCCAAAAACCCGGCTTTTGGTCAACCCAACATCCGGCCCCGGAATCCCGGGTGAAAGAACATGGCGCACTGGGGGCGTTCCCCGGCCGAGGGTGATGGCGTGGCTTCCGGGTTGCAAGGCGGCGATCCTTAGGGGCCTCATGACCCTACGGGGCGCGTTGCTCGGGGGATGAGGGACCCCGAGATCCTACGGGGCGCTTTGGTCGAGGGATGAGGGAAGCTCCAGCCGGCGCGGATTTCGAAGCCATTCCGGGGAACGGTAGCGGGGGATAAGCGAACGCCATCGGACCTCCTCGCCTTCCTCGAGCCCCCTTTCCCGCAGACGGACGCCGAAGCTCTCCTCGAAGCCCCGGCGGAAACATTCCGCCACTTCCTCCCAATCCGCACCCACGCCCAGTTCCTCTAAGGAGGCGCAGTTGCGGCGGTAGGCCCGCAGGGAGGCCGACCTCTTTTCCTCACTCGGGAAGCGCAACAGGCTGAAATGGAGTTCCGAGCGGTCTCTCAAGAGGACGGAGCCGTGCTGCAACACCGCCCCGCCCCTCCTCAGTTGGGCGCTTCCGCAGACCTTCCTGTCCCCGCACCTCAAGTCCGCCTGGGTGGAGGCGGCGAAACATGCCGCTGCGGATCGCGCGTAACGCGCGTCACTTCCCACCTGTATGACGGGTTGCAGCCCCAGGAGGCGTAGGGCGGCCACGATACCCCTGCAGATGAGGGCGTAGGTCTCCACCACCCCCGGGGGCAGGGGCATGCTGGAGGGTAACACCAAGCTGTAGGTGAAGTCCTCCAGGTGCAGGATGCTCCGTCCGCCGGTGGGGCGTCTTACCACCTCGACGCCGGCGGCGGCGCAGGCCTCCAGGTCAACTTCTTCCAGCTTCTGGAATCTACCCAGGGAGAGGGCCGGCGGGACCCATCTCTGGAAGCGCAGGGTGGGCGGGAAAGAATGACGCGCGGCGCTCTCCAGCAGGGCCTGGTCCAGGGCCATGTGGGAAGCGCCGTCATCCGACCGTCGGGCTACGAATCTCCAAGACTCCATTCTACGACCCAGGGTTCCGTTATGCGATCCGAGGAGGCGCGAACGCGGAGCCGGAAAGGGGTTGCTCGGTTATCGCCGTCCTCCGCGCCTCAGGAAGGGGCCTTCAGTTCCCTTCCGGAGAGCTGTTGGAGAACGTAGTTACGGATTCGCTGCGGGGTAGGCAGCTCCTGCACCAATTTCCCCTTTTCCAGGTAGCGACGCAGCAACGGCTCCATCTTCTCCCCGCATCCACATGACGGGGGCGCTTCATCCCAGGGCCTCAGCAGGCTCTCCTCGCAGGATGGGCACCTGAAAACCTGCTTCTTCCCCGACATCTTGCCCCTCTTGGCGCGGGGTTTTCCTTCCACTTCCACGATATCCAGGGAGTAATCCACCACCGGGGCATTGGAGATGGAAGTCCCCACCCCGTAGGCGTCGGCGTAAGCGTTGTAGCGCAGTATGTCGTGCTCGTCCAGGCCCCCGCTGAGAAATATCTTCACCTCTCGGAATCCGCGGAGGTCGAGCTCCCAGCGGACTTCGCGTATGATCTTGAGGAAATCGCCCCGCCGCGAACTCGGCGTGTCCAGGCGCACGGCGAAGAGCCTGTCCCCGAGGGCCTCCGCCGCGGTAAGGGCGCCGAACTTCTCGTCCTGGAAGGTGTCCACCAGGGCCACGCGACGGATATAGGCGTCGGCGGTGGCGTCGAAGGCCTGGAAGGCGCGCGCCTCGTCCCCCACGCACAGCAACAGGGAGTGAGACATGGTCCCCAGCGGTTTCTCCCCGATGAGCTCCGCGCTGGCCACCACGGCAACCCCGTCGCACCCTCCTATGAAGGCGTTCCTCTCGATCATGGGGGTGATGGCGGGATGCATGCGGCGGGCGCCGAAACTGATGACCATGCGTTCACCGGCGGCTACCCGACAGCGGGCGGCCTTGGTGGCCACCCCGGAGGCCTGGCACAGGAAGCCGAGGAGGGCGGTCTCCAGGATGGCGAAATCCTGATACCTTCCCTCCACGATGAGGACCGTCTCCTCCGTTCGGAAGAGGGTCCCCTCGGGCATGGCGTAGACGTCCACGGGACGACCCTCGAGGAGGCGCAGGGATTCCTCCAGCCCGGCGAAGACCGCCCATTCCCAGTCCTCCGGGAGGCTTCCGGCCCTTACCTCCGCCGCCACGTAGGGGTTGAGGTCGAGGTGCCGGAGGGCCTTGATCACGTTGGTGAAATAGACGTCGGTAACCTTGCCGCCCAGGATGTCCTCATTGGATGCGACGTGAAAAATCTTTCCCACCCCCTCAGATCAGTTCGGCCTGGAGCACCTCCTCCAGTTGCTTGAAGATGAAGGCGTCGGTCTCCTCGCTCAAGGAGGCAACCCCGTCCCTGAAGACCGCTACCCGGTAATTGCGCATGGCGGCGTCCAGGGCGGTGGCGTATACGCATATATTGGTAAGCACCCCGGTGAGGTAGATCTTGTCCACGCCCATCTCCCGGAGATAGGTGTCCAGATCGGTACCGAAAAAGGCACTGTATCTCCTCTTGGGTATCAGGTAATCCTTCTCCGCGGGAGCGAGTTCCTCCACCACCTCCGCACCCCAGGTGCCGGCCACCGCGTGTGGCGGCCAGTGCTGGAATTCCCGGTCGTCCGGGCGGTGCCGGTCGGCGATATAGATGACGGGTATTCCCTGGTCCCTGGCCTCCCGCGAGAGCTCGGCTATCCTGGGCACGATACGGGATGCCCCGGGGACCACCAGGGATCCCTTCTGGTGTATGAAATCGTTCAGCATGTCGATGACCAGCAGGGCTCCGTGGGCGTCGAAGTCAAAGGCCATGCTCTCATCCCTCCCGGCGTAAACTCTCTTTCCTTTCCGCTGCCAAGCCGACCTTCCAGGCGTTGGATCATCCGCTTCCGCCTACCTCCGGGTGGCTTGCTTTTCCTCTATAATACCCGCTAGGCCGGTAAATGTTTAAGACGCCGGGGTCCAGGCGCGTTATCCGCAGCAGCCTTTAGGCGATCTCCACCCGGCGCGTGGAGATCGTGGCCCGTGACGACCGGGTTCCCGCCCATGGGTGAAGGCGCGGCCGGCCGGTGGGTGCGACTCAGCCTCGAGCGTTTCGTGTCCGGGATCTCTCCGGGGTGATTTCCCATCCCCGACCTTCGACCCGTGTACCACTCGTAAAAGTTGCCTCGCCCGCGGTGGTCGAAAACCCCGACCGCCATTCTTGTGGGGCGAGGCAACCGCCTCAGGGTCCGCCGACGCCGCGTGTCTCCAGCGCATGGGGTTCGCCGGGTGAGAAACGGCTCCCCACCAGGCCCCGGTGGTGATCCCCGCGTCCGAGGTCCCCCGGCGGAGATCAGGCGGCTGACAGGGCGTTTATCTTCCTGGTCATCTCGGCTATGAGCCGGGCGGCTTCGGAGTCGCTTTCCGCCTCGCTGATTATGTGGAGCGTGGGTTCGTCGGGATCGGGCAATACCAGGACCCAGGATGAACCGTCCATGTACACCTTGATGCCGTCCACGAGGTCCACTTTCTTTTGGCCGTACTCCTCCACCAGCCTCCTCATGATGGTGCCTTTCTGCTCCCAGGAGGCCGGGTATTCCGTGGACAACATGTGGATGGGGGGCAGGTCGTTCAGGTGCCTGGAAAGCGGTCCCTCCACCCGGCTCAAGGCCTGGAGGAGCATGGCCGCGCTGGCCATGGCGTCGTAGGTGGGTATGAAGGAGGGGAATATGAAGCCCCCACTGCCCGCCCCGGCGAACACTACCTCGTCTTCCAGGGAGGCCTTCATGAGCTCGCTCCTGCTCACCTTGGTGCGTATCACCCGGTTGCCGTAACGGGAGGCTACCTTTTCCACCTGGGAGGTCACGCTTACCGGCACCACTATGTTACCCCTGATTCCCGCCTCCCCCAGGAGCTTGACGAAGAGGAGCAGGGCAACCTGGGGATGTACCTGGCGTCCAGTTTCGTCCAGGAGATACAGCCTTTCCGCGGCGTTGTCCAGTAGGATTCCCACCTCGGCCTCCGAGGCTTTCACCAGCCGAGACAGGTTCCGTAGGGAGGCGTTAAGTTCCTCCGGGGAGAGGGTCACCCTTTTTTCGTCCGTGAAGTTGTTGATGCTCAATACGTCACAGCCCATCTTGCCCAGTATCATGGGGAGGATCATGCTGGCGCTGGAATAAGCGTAGTCAACCACCACGCGAAAACGCCTTTCCCGGAGGCGCTCGAGATCCAGGCGGTCCAGGAGCGACCTGGTATACATTTCCAGGACACGGGGAGGGAAATAGATGGTCCCCATCTCGTCCATGAAGGCGCGGCGGAAGCTGGACTGGTTGAAGACCTTCTCTATGTCCCGCTGCTTGGATTCAGGGATGTCTACGCCCTCCTCGTCGAAGAAGCGGATCTCGATGGATTGGGGGTCGAAAGCCGATATGCGTACGTCCACTCCGCCCGCGGCCCGTTCCGCCCGGATGGCATAGCGGGACACCGGGGCGGGAGATATCTCCAGGTCGGCGGCGTTTACTCCCGCCGCGTTGAGCCCACTGATGATGGCCCTCTTTATGGTCCTGGCGGCCCGCGAGGCGTCCCGGGAGGTGACCACGGTGGAACCCACGGAAAGGGTGGAACCGTAGGCCATGGCCAGCCGGAGGGCCAGTTCCGGGGTCACGTCCACGTTGACGATACCGGAGACCGCCCTCTTTCCGAAGAGGGTGCGCAGGCCGCGGGACTCCCAGACGATGCTGGTGTTGACCGTGGCTCCCGTTTCCACCGTCTTGAAGGGATATATCTTGACGTCGTGCTTGACAATGGCGCTTTCCCCTATCAGGCACTCGTCTCCCACCACCACCCCCACCTCCAGCCGGACGTTGGCCTTGAGGTCGCAGTTATTGCCCACCACGCAACCCCGCAGGTGGCTGCCGTCACCGATGTAGGAATTATCGTAGACGATGGCCCGGTGGAGGAAGGAATCCTTCTTAACCACCACGTTGTGCCCCAGGACGGTGTATTCCCTTATCTTGGTCCCCGACTCGACCTTGCAATGGTTCCCCAGGACCGAGGGGCCTTTTATCTCCGCCCCGGGCTCGATGTCCACCCCCTCGCCCACCCAAATGTTCTCCGCCATGCGGAACCCCGGGATGTCCACCTTGACCTTTCCGTCCAGGACGTCACGGTGGGCGGCCACGTACTGCTCGAAGTTCCCGATATCGCACCAGTAACCGTCGGCCACGTAACCGTAGAGGGGGTAACCCTCTTCCAGGAGCCGGGGGAAGAGGTCCTTGGAGAAGTCGTAAGGCTGGCCCTCGGGGATGAAGTCCAGGACTTCCGGCTCCAGCACGTAGATGCCGGTGTTGATGGTGTCGCTGAAGACTTGTCCCCAGTTGGGTTTTTCCAGGAAGCGTTCTATGCGCCCCTCGGCGTCGGTGACCACGATTCCGAACTCCAGGGGGTTATCCACCCGGATGAGGGTGATGGTGACCATGGCCTTTCGGCTGCGGTGGAATTCCACCACCCGGTTGAGGTCGATGTCCGTGAGCGCGTCACCGCTGATCACCAGGAAGGTGTCCTCCAGGAGGGAGGAGCTGTTCTTCACGCTCCCCGCGGTGCCCAGGGGAACGAACTCCGTGGCGTAATCCAGGCTGACCTCCCAATCCGCCCCGTCGCCGAAGTAGTTGGTGATCAGCGTGGGCAGGAACTGGAGGGTCACCACCATCTCCCGGAACCCGCATTTCTTGAGCAATTCGATGATGTGCTCCATCATAGGTTTGTTGACCACCGGGAGCATGGGTTTGGGCTGGTTGCTGGTCAGGGGGCGCAACCTGGTCCCCTGTCCCCCGGCCATGATGACCGCCTTCAACCTCCACCTCCTGGATTCCGAGTTCCGGGCTCGGTGAAAATACGAGTTCCGGGCTCGGTGAAAATACGCGTCTTTCCGGGGATGCCGGCCGCGAAAACCCGCCGAGGCGGTATCCCCGGTCACCTTCTCGCTCCCGCCCCGGCCCGAGGAATCGGTTTTCCCGCCCTCTTCGGCAGGAAACGGCGAGCGACTGGCTCATGAGATCACTTTCGGCCGGCCCGAAATTATTATAACCGAAATCCCTCACCCTTTATCGGCCCGTGCATGATGGCCCGGAGCCGGCTGAAACGCCGATGGCTGACTTCATCGTACCCGCGGCCCTTAAGCGGGGACGGCGACGGGCTTCGTCCGGGGCGGAAACGGGAACAACCCTCCCCGGCCCTCCTCGCTCCGGGGAGGGACTTAAGAAAAGGGGTATCCCCGGGGGAGAATGGCCCCGATCTCCGGGACGCGTTTCAACCCAGATAATCGAGCACCAGGATCAGGGTAGGCTCGGGAAGTTCCCCGGGAGCGATATACACCGGCTTTTTCCCCACCCTCTCCACGCGGTTGAACCGGGAGAGGAAGGGTTCCTCGGTGAGGATGGGAAAACTGCAGCCCGAGTTCCGGAAGTGCATGGGCACGGCGACGCGCGGGGCGAGGGCTCTCACCAGCTCAGCCGCTTGGGCGTCATCCACGGTAAAGGTGCCGCCCACGGGGACGAAGAGCACGTCCGCTCCCTGGAGCTCGGATGCCGGCTCCTCCTCCAGGAGATGCCCCAGGTCTCCGAGATGGATGAAGGTCAAGCCCTGCATCCGGATTCGGAAGATTAGGTTTCGGCCGCGCTCCTTTCCCCCGCTGGCATCGTGGAAGGTGGGGAATCCCTCGACCAGAACCCCGTCGATCTCCTTCCTTCCCGCCTCCCGTACCACCACCGGATTGCCTTTCACCAGATCCACGTTGTTATGATCGAAATGGTCGTGGCTCACGAGGACGATGTCCGCTTCCACCCGGGGAAGGCTGTAGCCCACCCCCTCCCCGTAGGGGTCGGTTACCAGGCGGTGACCGGAGCCGTCCTCGAGCAGGAACATGGCATGTCCCAGCCAGCTTACCCTGACCGCGGAGGAAAGGTCCCTCTCCTGGGTGAATTGGGAACTCATCTCCACACCTCCTCACCCGCTGCCAACCCGTGCCGCACGTGTCCCTCCCAGACCCGCGGATCGGGGATCTGGGGGTCAGGAATCAGGATTCCATCCTTGCGCCCAACAATTTTATACCCCGGCGCAGGTAGATGAAACCGCTGAGGTAGGAGAAAAGGATGCCGGCGCAGAATATGGCCAGCCCCACGGGGTTAACGTGTCGGTACAGGTTCCAGTAGATGAAAATACAGATGGCGGTGAAGAGCAGCGCGGTGGCCAATTTGCCCGTCCAATGCACGGCCAGTTTCTCCCTCACCTGCGGGTCTCTGATACCCACCACCGGGGCTCCCAGGAGCATGAGCGCGTCACGGCTCACGATCAGGATCCCCATCCACAGGGGCATGAAGGAACGCCACATGAGGGCTACCAGCACGGCGATGACCAGGAGGCGGTCGGCCAGTGGATCCACCACCTTGCCGAACTCGGATATGGTGTTGGTGCGGCGCGCTATCTGGCCGTCGATGAAATCCGTCAGTGCGGCGAACACAAAGACGGCCAGGGCCCAGGCATGGGCCGCGTCCCTGACGTGAGGGTCGGCGGCGAATATTAGCCACACCACCACCGGGATGAGCGCCATGCGCAGGCAGGTGAAGAAGTTGGCCATGTTTTTTCTTATCATCAACGACCTCCCTTACCTCGGGACAAGGATTTCGTGATACCGGAATGAAAATCCCGATGATTACCCATAGGGCCTCCTTTCGGTGGTCCACAACGCGGCCGGCGCTTCCCCGGCCCCCGTAATGTCGAAACTGCGCCTGCGCCGCCCTCACGGTTAATTCTACCCCTGGGGAGTGACGGGCGAAAAAGCACGAGGAGGTGGAGGGAAAACCTCGCGCCAAGAGGAGAAACAGGTGGTGGGAAAAAGCAATTATCAGGACAACCATCTTGTGAGGAGAGCCACCCGTACCCTGGAACGAAACGCACCCTCCTGTCGGTGCGCTGAGATCGGAGGAAGGCCGGGAGTAAACAGGGCGGCCGTGCTCCCCTTGCGGGCTTTATCGAGGGCGACGATGCCGGAGACATATGGATGTACCGTTTAAGAAACAAAGGCGGCAGCGCCGCCTTTTTTCCTGGTCGGGATGGCCGGATTTGAACCGGCGACCTCTAGACCCCCAGTCTAGCGCGCTAACCAAGCTGCGCCACATCCCGGTTTGACGAGTGCTATTTTATACCCAATCATCTACTGGTGACAACGCGGGCCTTTCTCTCCTTCGTGTTTACCCGTCCCCCGGGAACCCGCTTCCCCCCTTCTCCCCTGGGGAACCGGTTATCCCTCAAAACCTCCTTCCCGGGGTCCGGGAGCTCTCCCCGGGGTTAAACCCGGAAGGGAGCGCCGCGGGCGGGCCCTCAGCGGGGAACATGGGGATGGAAGGCCTCGCGGTCCAGGGCGGGATCGTAGAGGCAGATGCGGTTGCGGCCGGTGAGCTTTGCCCGGTAGAGGGCGCGGTCCGCGCGGTCTATGAGCTCCTCGGCGCTCTCGGCGTCCTCCGGGAACCCGGATATCCCCATGCTCACGGTGAGGTTTCCGGAGGGCTGGAATTCCTCGAAGGGGAAGACGTAATCCTGGACCACCCGCCTGATGCGTTCCGCGATGTTGAACGCCTCCCGCTTGGCCACCTCGGGGATGATGATGGAGAACTCCTCGCCCCCGTAACGGAAGACGGTATCCACTTCCCGCACGTTCTGCTGCAGGAGTCCGGCCAGGATGCGCAGCACCTCGTCACCGCGAAGGTGTCCGTGCTGGTCGTTGTAAACCTTGAAGTAGTCGATGTCCAGCATGATGAAGGAGAAGGCCCTCCCGTAGCGCAGGGATCGCTTCACCTCCTCCCCCAACATCCTCTTCAGGTGCCGGATGTTGTAAAGGCCGGTAAGCTCGTCGGTGACGGCCAGCTGGCTTATCTCCTCGAAAAGACGGGCTCTCTCCACGGCCACGCCTATCTGCTCCCCGATGGCCTTGGCCAGGGCGGCGTCCTCCTCGTCGAAGGCTCCCTCGAAGCGGCTGGCCATGTGCAGTATCCCGTACATCTGGGTGCCGGAGCGGATGGGCACGCAGAGCACCGACCTTATATCCTCGCTCACCACCATGTTGGGGCACCGCTTTTCCGCCTCCACTTCCGGGCATAGGAAGTGGTCCCCGCTCCTGAGGACGAAACAATCCGCCACCGGCTCGAAGGGACGGCTCAGGTGTTTCTCGGCGTACTCCGCATCGTATCCCAGCTTGCGAACCGTCTTCAGCATCCCCGACCCGGCGTCCACCAGGTTTATGAGGGCCTTGTCCGGGGCGAAAAGGGCCCGGATGACGTCCATGGCCAGGTTGTAAAGCTGGTCCAGGCTGGAGGTGGTATGGATGGCGTCCACCACCCGGATGAGGCTGGTCAGCTGGGCGACCTTCTCCTCGCTGCGCCGGAAGAGGAGGGCGTTGTCCAGGAACACGGAGATGTGGGGCGAGAGCAGGCGCAGTAGATCCAGGTCCCGCCGGGAATAACCTCGCCGGTCCAACTTGTTGGCCAGTACCAGGAGCCCTACCTTCTTGCCTCGCGCCTCCAGAGGGCAGGCCATGAGGTCCAGCACCCGGATCTCCGGGAGCAGGGCGGGAAGCTCCATCTCGCGGCAGGCGCGCCTGGTGAGAAGGAGGGGTTTTCCCTCCTCGAAGGCCTTGGCCAGCATGTTTTCCGAGCCCAGGGGTATTTTGAGGCGGGCGGAGGCGAGGAAGTCTAGCCCGGGCGAGGGATGCTGGGCCACCAGGCAGGCGGAGCTCTCGTCGTAGGTCAGGAGGACGGCGATCTCCGCGCGCATGATCTCGGCCATGCGGTGGGTGATCTCGGCCATGACGTTATACAGGGCGGGGCTCTTGCTGGAGCTCCGGCTTATCTCGTAAAAGAGCCGCAACCGCCAACGGTCCCTGAGTATGATATCCGTCACGTAGAAATCGAGGATGGAGGCCCCGACCAGGAACCCGTAACGCAGCGCGAGTGCCCGGGAAAGGTCGTACCCCGGGGGGAGCGCACGGTCGGCCAGGACCACCGACGTGTACCCCAGGACGGCCAGGAGGGAAGCGCTTACCGCCCCCCGGAGTCCTCCGTATACGCCCCCGATGAGCGAGGCCAGTCCCAGGAAGAGGAAGGTGTAACTCTCCACGCCGCCGCAGAAATAGATGGCCAGGCAGATGGCGGAAACGTCGATTATGCCCACCAGCCAGCGCAAGGCGCCCCCCAGGCTGAGTACCCGGTGGTAACGGTAGGTGGCCAGGGCATAGACGAGGTATGCGCCTCCGAGGACGTACAGCGGCGGGTAGGAGACTTCCCCTCCCAGGTTCACGTCCAGGCGTTCCAGGTGAACCAGGAGGAGAAATCCCAGGGCGAAAAAGAACCGGAAGACGAACTCCCTTTTCCGCACCTCCCGGTCCGTCTCCCCCGCCCAGAGGCCGCCTTCCCATCCTCTGCCGGTGGTCACTCCTACCTCCCCCTGCAAACCTGAGTCCGGGTAAGGATATAGGAAAATATTACAACAATTCACCGACGGGAAGCCGCCCGGGCGGGCACTCCCGCGGGGTCGAAGGGTTGGAAGGCGTCGCCTCCGCCTTACGCCCCACCGTCCTCACGGAAGGGCCGCAGCCTCTCCGCCAGTTCGGGCGGCACCTCGCCCAGGAGGCGGTAACAACCGTCCTCCGCGCTCACCTCCAGGACCCTTCCCCGCCTGTAGAGCATGGATATGAGGCCGCTTTCCTCCAAGGGGATCTTCAAGCGTACGATGCGCGAGGCGGGAATGGAGGCGGCCATCCTCTCCTTCAGTTCCGCCAGGCCTTCTCCGGTGACCGTGGAGGTCAACACGCCGCCGGGAAACCTGCGGCGCAGGTCCTCCCTTTCCTCCCGGCCCAGGAGGTCCACCTTGTTGAGAACGCGGATGGTGGGGATGTCCAGGGCGCCCAGTTCGTCCAGGACCTCCTCCACTGCCTTGGCCCTGCGCTCGATGTTGGGGGCCGAGGCGTCGATGACGTGCAGGAGGACGTCCGCCTCCCTCACCTCCTCGAGGGTGGATTTGAAGGCCTCCACCAGTTGGTGGGGCAGGTGATTGATGAAGCCCACCGTATCGGTGATCACCGCGCGCCGGTTGCCCGGGAGGACCACCCTCCTGGTGGTGGGGTCCAGGGTGGAGAAAAGGCCGTCCTCCACCAGGACGCCGGCATCGGTAAGCCGGTTGAGCAGGGAGGACTTCCCGGCGTTGGTGTAACCGACCAGGGAGAAGGTGGGGACCTCCAGGCGCTGTCGCCGCTTCCTCTTCACCCGGCGCACCCGGGTGAGCTGCCCGAGTTCCCGGTTCAGGGTCTTCAAGCGCATGTTGATGCGTCGGCGGTCTACCTCCAGCTTGGTCTCCCCGGGACCCCGGGTCCCGATCCCCCCTCCCAGGCGGCTCAGCTGGGTACCCCTACCCGCAAGCCTGGTGAGCTGGTAGCGCAGTTGGGCCATCTCCACCTGCGCCTTGCCCTCCTTGGAGTGCGCGTGCTGGGCGAAGATGTCCAGGATGAGAGCGGTGCGGTCGATGACCTTGACGCCCAGGGCGTTCTCCAGGTTGCGCTGCTGCGAGGAGGACAGCTCTTGGTCGAAGATGACCAGGTCGGCGTGGTTCTCCGAGACCAGCCTATGCAGCTCCTCGAGCTTTCCCTTGCCCAGGAGGGTGGCGGAATCCGGTTTGCGGCGGGACTGGACGAGGGAGCGGATGACCACCGCCCCGGCCGTCTCCGCCAGGGAGCGCAATTCGGACAGGCTCTCCTCGGCCTCCTCCTCCGACACGTCTCCCCAGAGCACGCTGACCAGGACGGCCTTTTCCGCTTCCCTCTCATCGGGCTTCTCGGTGATGTCGCCGCGCTCCTCGCTCAACGGCCATCACCCCGTCCGGAATCCACTCGGATTCGGGAGACTCCGGGCGACCCCACCCCGCCGCTCAGGCGAAAGCTTCCCGTATCCTTCGCACCCCCTCCCTCAGTTCCTCGTCGGGAAGGGTGAGGGAGAACCTCACGAAGCCTTCCCCGCGTGGTCCATAGGCGGGCCCCGGCACCACCACTACCCCCGCCCTTTCCAGGAGTTCCCTGGTGAAGGATTCCGAGGAGTGTCCGTCGGGCACCCGCATCCAGACGTAGAGCGTGGCCCTGGGAGGGTCCACTTTCCAGCCCAGGGAACGCAGCGCGCCAACCAGCTCGTCCCTCCGCCTGCGGTATTTCTCCCGGGTATCCTCCACGCATTCCTGGGGGCCCTCCAGGGCCGCCACCCCCGCCAGCTGGATGGCGTTGAAGACCCCGGAATCCACGTTGGTCTTTACCTTGCCCAGGGCGGCTATGGCCTCCGCTCCCCCCACGGCGAAGCCCAAGCGCCATCCGGTCATGTTATAGGTTTTGGAAAGGGAATGGAACTCCAGCCCCACCTCCCGGGCCCCGGGAACCTCCAAAAGGGAAGGCGCGCGATAGCCGTCGTAGGTGATCTCGGAGTAGGCGTTGTCGTGGGCCAGGATCACCTGGTGACGCCTGGCGAAAAAGACGGCTTTCTCGAAGAAGGACAGGTCGGCCACCGCCGCGGTGGGGTTGTTGGGATAGTTCAAAAAAAGCATACCGGCCTTATCCCAGGCCGCCGCCTCCACGGAATCCAGGTCGGGCAGGAAGCCGTTCTCCTCGAGCAGGGGCAGGTCCAGCGGTCGTCCCCCGGACAGGATCACCGACGAGCGGTAGACGGGATAGCCGGGATCCGGGACCAGGGCCGCCTCTCCCGGGTTGAGGCAGGCCAGGGGAAAGTGGGCGATTCCCTCCTTGGAACCGATGAGCGCCAAGACCTCGCGGTCGGGATCCAGTTCCACCCCGAAGCGCTTTTGAAACCAGGAAGCGACAGCCTCCCGGAACCTCCTCATTCCCTGGTAAGAGGGGTAACGGTGGTTTTCCGGGCGGGCCGCCTGAAGGCGGAGCTCATCGACTATGTGCGGAGGGGTGGGGATATCGGGGTCGCCGATACCGAAGTTGATTATCTCCACCCCCCTTTTTTTCAGCTCTTCTATCCTCCGGTCTATCTCGGCGAAAGGATAGGGGGGAAGTTCCTCGATTCTCCTGGAAACTCTCACCGTCACCTCCTTGGTGCGTCTCATTTTCGGTCGGAGAGGCCCTTCCATTCGGGGCTCGTCTCCCCGACGAAAACCTCCACCGCGCCGCCCACCAGGTGCACGTGGCCTCCCGGGTCGGCGTAGATCCTCAACTCCCCGCCGGGAAGGGAGACCTCCATGGAAGTGGCCCCCCTTCCGGAATGCACGCAGGCCACGAAGGCGGCGCAGGCTCCCGTCCCGCAGGCCTGGGTCTCCCCCACTCCCCGCTCCCAGACCCGCACCCTCATGCGACCTTGGTCGAGGACCTCCACGAACTCCACGTTGGTGCGGCGAGGGAAGCAGGGATGGTTCTCTATGCGCGGTCCCCATTCCCTTACCGGCGCTCCTTCCACCCGGGGGACGAAGAGCACGCAGTGGGGGTTTCCCATGGAGAGGCAGAGGGCGTGCACCTTCTCCCCTCCCGGGAGGTCCAGGGTTATCTCCATCGGGGTGCCGGCCTCCACGGAGTCCGGCAAATCCGGGCCGCCGAACTCCGGTAAACCCATGTCCACGTCCACCTCCCGCACCCGTCCCCCCTCCACGGACAGCCGCAGCTCCTTGGTACCGGCCCCGGTTTCCACGAACATGGTTTCCCGGCTGATCCCCCCTCTCTGGTAGAGGAACTTGGCCAGGCAGCGGATGCCGTTCCCGCACATCTCCGCCTCCGAGCCGTCGGCGTTGAAGATGCGCATCCTGGCGTCCCCACCGGATAGCGGCGGGCAGGCGAAGATCACCCCGTCCGCTCCCACGCCGGTGTTGCGGCGGCAGAGCTCCACCATCTCCGGGGGATCGAGGAAGGGTTCACCGCCATCCATGGCGTTCAAGATTATGAAATCGTTACCCGTTCCGTGATACTTGTAGAAGATCATCTCGCTCCTCGGCGTAAAACACGCATTCTCCTTGCGCCTCGCCGACCGCGTTGGCGGCAAACCTCCTATCCTCCTCCGCCCAGGTCCTCCCGCAGGCACTCCAGCACCCTTTTCCAGGCCTCGGGGGAGCGCCGGTAGAGCTCCTCTTCCTCCAGCCTTATCCACCGTAGTCCCGGAAGGCGGCGGAACCAGGTCAGCTGCCTCTTGGCGTAGCGACGCGAGCGGCGTTTTATTTCAGAGATAGTCTCACCGAGGGGTTTTCCGCTGTCAAGATGGGAGAGGACCTCTTTGTATCCCAGGGCCTGCCGCGCGGTGCGGGAGAGGCCGACCGACGCCAGTGCCCTGACCTCCTCCACCAATCCGGAGGCGAACATCTCCTCCACCCGCCGGTCTATGGCCCGGTAGAGGGCTTGGCGTGGGGCGTCCAGCACCACGCCGCAATAGGGATAGAACGAAGCCTGTGCGCCGCGCCTGGATTGAAAACGGGAGATAGGGACTCCCGTCCGCAGGTAGACCTCCATGGCCCGGATCACGCGTCGGGGGTTGGAGAAATCCTCCCGTGCCGCGAAATCGGGATCCACTTCCTTGAGGCGCCGCCTCAGTCCCTCCAGGTCCTCCGCCGCCCACCTCTCCAGTTCCCGGCGCAACCCGTCCTCCTCTCCCCCGGGAGGAAAGCGAAGGTCGTAGACCACGGCCTCGAAGTACAGGCCCGTGCCCCCCACCAGGAGGGGTACCTTGCCCCGCGACGCGACCTCCTCCACCGCCCGGCGCGCCTCCTGCTGGAAGCGGGCCACGGAGTAATCCTCGAGGGGATCCGCCACGTCGATCATGTGGTGGGGGACCGCATCCCGCAGCTCGGGTCCCGGCTTGGCGGTGCCGATGTCCATGCCCCGGTACACCTGCATGGAATCGACGGATATGATCTCCGCGTTCAGGTGCAGGGCCACTTCCACGGCTATGCGGCTTTTCCCAACCGCCGTGGGACCCAGGATAGCGGCTACCCTTATACCCTCGAGGTCCTTCTTCTCGGACATGGATCTCGCCTTGGTTACCCGTTTTTAAGCCTCCCGGAATGCAGCTCGCCGGCGAGGGATGCGGCCGAGCGGAGGGTGGTGAGGAACCGCTTTTTCCTCCTCTCATACGGCTTTCCGGCCCCCGAAGCTCTCGCTCCCCGGATAAGGGTTCGGGATCCTCGTGCCCCGTGCTCGAGCCTCGAGATCCGCCGGCGGGGATGAGGCGATGGTTGTCTGAACCAGGCCGCCGCACCCGTTCCGACCTTTTCCCTTGCTCCCGTCCCGGGAAGGCTTCTTGCGACGGGAGGGCTCCCCTCAATGGTACCTGCGAACCGTGAAACGGTAGATGTGGATAGGTTCGTGGGCCCCTATCCCCGCCTTGCGCCTGGCGATTTCCAGTTGTTGATCCACGGTGTCCACGCCTTCCAGGTCCGGAAGGAGGAGGCCCAACCGCCCCCCGCTCTGGACTATGACCCCGTAGCGGCGGGGGTCGAGCTGGGAGACGTCCTCCACGGGCTCCGGGTCGCTCAGGACGTCGACGCTTATCTCCAGGTCGTGCAGTTCATCGGGACCCACGGGGTTAAAGCGGGGGTCGCGGGTGGCGGCGCTGATGGCGTTGGAGACGATCTCCTCCGCCAGGGTCTCCCGGGTGGGCTGGAAGGTACCGATGCAACCACGGAGCTCGCCGTGTTTCTTGAGGCTCACGAAGGCACCGGCACGTTGGCGCAGTTCCTCGGGCAGGTTTTCCCGGGGTCCGGGATCCAGTATTTTCCTTTCCCGGACCCACTTCTCTATGGCCTCTCTGGCCAGGGAGACGTGAGGGCTGCCCGAGTTCGAGGTCTCCTTTCCGGTCATTCCGCCACCTCCCGCGAGGAGAGAAGGTGCAGAGACACCAGGTACCCGACCCCGAAGGGTCCCTCGTAGGAGAGGACCTGGTTGCGTAATTCCCCGTCCTTCAGCGCGCCCCACAGGGCGTGGATGGACCGCAGTCCGCATTCGCCGGCCGCCTCCACCAGGTCTTCCTCCAGAAGGTACAGGGAATCGAAATCGCCACTGGCGGCGATGTCCACGATGCGCCGGTCGAACTCCGCCCCCAGGGGGTGATACCCGGCCGGCGCTCCCCTGACCAGCCGGTGTGACAGGTCACCGCTGGCCACGAAGAAGGCTTTCCTCCCCATTCTCCGGCAGGCCCTGCGGACGACCGCGCCCAGGCGGAAATGGCTTCGGTAGTCCAGGCCGGAGATGGACAGGGAGACGATGGGCGTTTCCAGGTACTGGTCGAGGTAATACAGGGGAACCAGCAGCCCGTGATCCAGGTCCTCTCCTCTGTCCAGCCAGCCTCCCCTTGAATGCTCCACGGCCACCAGGGGAAGCCCTTCCGCCTCGGCCTCCTCGACCAGGACACCGGCCAGCTCGACGTCGTTATCCTTGGCTATGCGCACCTGAGGGCACCCGAAGGAGGCGAAGCTCCCCTCCAGCCTTTCCCCCGACTTGACGGTAAAGGCGTCGCGGAAGATGGGAGTATGGGGGGAGATCATCACCAGGACCTCCGGGGATAGGTCCCTGATGGTGGCCCCCAGCCTCTCCATGGCCTCCCGAGTGGAACGCACCCTCTCCAGTTCCCGGCCCCCGATGTCGGGTACCAGCAACGGAGGATGGGGAACTATGCATCCGCCCATGATTCCCGCCTCGGCGCTCACTCCATCACCTCCAAGCGATGGTCTCGGAACACGGACCGAACAGTGCCTCCGTGCAATCCGGCTACCGGCCCGGTCTCCTCGAGCGGCCCTTGGCGGGCCGGACAGCCAGATATAAGGATACCCAGCCCTGGCGTGGTCAAAACGGACCACCCCCCGGCCTTCCTCCGCCTACGCGGTTTTCCCCTCTGGTGGGAAACGGGCTCACGGCTCCCTTTCGACCCTTAAGGCTCCACGCTCAAGGTCGCCGCCTCGGCGGCGGTCAGCACACCCTTATCAATTCTCCGTGCATGCTCCAGCTTCCCGAGGAGGTGATGGCGACCATGGCCAACATTCCCGTCAAGTCCTCGGATCCTTTCGGGAAGTGCACCAGCTGGTTCCCGCGGGTGCGTGCCTTCCACGTCTTCTCGTCCTTGCGGCTTCGGCCTTCCACCATGACCGTCTCCACCCTGCCCACCCTTCGCCTCAGGCTCTCCGCCGTCAGCCTGCGGGTTAACTCGGCCAGCCTCTCCAGCCTCTCGAGCTTCACTTCCCTGGGCACGTCGTCACCCAGGCGCGAGGCCGCGGTTCCCGGGCGCGGGTTGTAGATGAAGGTGAATGCGGCGTCGAACCGGCACCGTTCCACCAGTTCCAGGGTGCGCCGGAAATCCTCCTCCGTCTCGCCCGGGAAACCCACCATGAGGTCGGTGGTCAGGACCACGCCGTCCACAAGCCTCCGCAGTTCCTCCACCTTGCGGAGGTAATCCTCCGCGAGGTAGCCGCGGTTCATGGCCTGCAACACGCGGTCCGAACCTGCCTGTACGGGCAGGTGGACGTGTTCGCAGACGTTTTCCGTCTCCGCGATGGCCTCCATTATCCGGCGGTCGAAATCGCGGGGATGGGAGGTGGTGAAACGAATCCATACCTCGGGGAATTCTCTTCCCAGGAGGCGCAGCAGATCGGCGAATCGGCTCCGCCCCTCCTCGCGGAGCCGGTAGGAGTTGACGTTCTGCCCCAGGAGGTTGATCTCGCGTGCTCCCTCCGCGACCAACCTTCCCACCTCCTCGAGTATCTCCCCCAAGGGCCTGCTGACCTCTCTCCCGCGGACGTAGGGGACCACGCAATAGGAACAGAAGTTGTCGCATCCGTGGGTGATGGTCACCCAGGCCCTGAAGTTCTCCCTCCTCCTGGCCGGGAGGTCGGCCAGGCGGAGGCCGTCCATCTCCAGGGCGCAGATGCGCCTCGCGGCGGCTTCCTCCAGGAGCTCGGCGATGCGCGGGAACTGGTGAGTCCCGAAAACCAGGTCCACGTGCGGCGCCCTTTCCATCAACCGCCGTCCTTCCTTTTGGGCCAGGCAGCCGCCCACGGCGACGAGAATGCCCCTTTCCTCCTTCCACGGCCGCAGGGAGGCAAGGCGCCCGTAGAGCCTTTCCTCGGCGCTCTCCCTCACGCAGCAGGTGAGGAGGATGACCGCCTCCGCCTCCTCCGGTTGGACCTCTCTCCAACCCGCCTCCAGGAGGATACCGGCGATACGTTCGGCATCGTGGACGTTCATCTGGCATCCGAAGGTCAACAGGGCGAAGCTCTTACCGTCCATGTTTTCATTGTAAACCATGGTTTAGAGTAATATTAGGGACATGAGCGGCCGCCGGGGCCGCCCTTCTGCGGGGGAACGGGCCCTTGAACTATTGCCGCTTCCCCGTCGGAATCCACGGGTGGCCGGACCCCGGCAAACCTTGCCGGAAAGGCGATTTCCCCTTGCATTCCGGTTGGATGGGAAGCAGCGGGATCCAGGAGGGATAAACGCCCATGCCCGGTTGTTATATAGCCGTGTAAATGCCGCGGTGGGCGTGATTTAGAGAGCGCGGTCCGGTCCGGGTATTCGTTCGAGGCATTCGAGGCAGGTGGTATTATCGGCGCCGTCGCCGATGATTCTCGGTTCCGGGGTGAAAAGGCCTCGAGGTTGAAAGATCGCCGAGGAGAGCGTAGGGATCAGGGAGGAAACATGGCCGGCAGGCGATCCAGGCTCAGGCGCTCGTCGCGCGTCCGGGAAAACGGCGCCGCCCCTTCGTGGGTTGTTCAAACCGCCTGGCCACCCCGGGGGATGTTTCCGTATTTCCAACGTTTTTGAGCCCATAACGCGCCGGTGGAGAGATGAACGTCTACGTGGCCTCCGTGCACTCCCCTTCGGGGAATAACGACCGGCTCGAGCCTTGCGCCGGACCGTCTCGATCGGGGATGGCGAAACACGCGCCCCTCCGACTCGGGGAATTCCCCGCGTTGACCTTCGGGAAAGGAGGCGGGATACCGCCCGCGGGCCTTTACGTGCTCATCCTTCGAGTTCCTTCGGCCGGGGAGTTAAGGATTGGTGCCTGGGGGACGATCCAGGCGCGCCCCGGTTATTACGCCTACGTGGGAAGATCGAAAAGGAACCTGCCCGCAAGGCTGAGGCGGCACCTTGCAAGGGAGGGAAAAAGGCGATGGTGGCATATCGACCACTTCCTCGGCGCCTCCGAACCGGTGGAAGTATGGATCCTCACGGGATCGTGGGATGAATGCGCCCTGGCGGACAGGTTGGAAGCCCTCGGGGGGTCCCGCGACGGTCTTCAAGGTTTCGGTTCCAGCGATTGCCGTTGCCGCGGCCATCTCCTCCGCTTCGGCCGTCGTCGCCCGACCCCGTCGCTCCTGGTGGAAGATATTCCCAGGCCCCGTCGGGGACCGTGAAACCGCACCGCCTGCCGCAGGGGCACGGCAGGACCTCATACGGACTGCAGGCAGAATTCCAGGCTCCGGCGCAGGTTGGAGAGCACCCGCTTTTCACCGAGCCTCGCCTCCAAGGGTCCGGGGCCGAGTTCCAGGGAGACCTTGCCGCGGTAGCCGTCCGTCGACAACTGCCTCAGGAAGCGGTCCAGCGGAAGCCGGCCCTCGAAGGGCAGGGCGTGATCGTCGAAACCCTTCAGGTAATTATTGGAAAGGTGAACGTGCCTGACCCGGTCTCCCAGGGTGTCCCATGCCTCGAAGATGTCCACGCCGGCAACGGCGAAATGGCTGGTGTCGAACACCAGGTGCGGGAAACCGGCCAAGGCGGGGAGGGAGTTGTAGAGGCTGAAGTTGAGGGGTCTTCGTAACTTGAGCAGCATGGCGTTTTCCAGCGCCAGGCAAACATCCCGGTAATCGTCCATGGATTCCATGTCGCGGCGTACCCAACGCGCATATTGCCATTGCCAGAAATAGGGAAGGTGGGCCACAACGACCCCGGCCCCCAGACGCCTGGCCATCTCTATTGACCGCAGGAGCTTGCCCCGGTAGTCGCCCCAGACCTTTCGCGCCGCCATCAGGAAGGGAGCGTGTACGCAATCCACCCGCAGCCCGTATCCTTCCGCCAGGCGCCCTACTTCCTCCGGGGATTGGGTCTCGGGTCGCTTGGTGACCATGAGCTCCACTCCGGAGAAGCCTGCGAGGCGCGCCAGGTTGAATATTCGTTCCAGCTCCCACTGGAAAAGGGAGGCCGTGGAAAAAATGAAATCTATGGTCGACACCCCTTCCGCGCGTTCCGTCGAATTCATCGTCCGTAGAGGATGCGGCGCAGGAGGCTGCTGCCGGCGGCCGCGGCGGCCAGGGAGCCACCCCACTTGGCCCAAGGGGAACGGAGGGCCTTATCCAGGGCTGCAAAGCTCGATTCCAGGCCCTTCAGCATCTCCAGGACCTCGCCGGTCGCCGCGGTGACGTTCTCCAGCTCCAGGTTGATCTCCTCGGTCGTTTTGTTCAGGTTAAGGAGCAGCATGTTCAACTGGGGGCGGGCATCCTTCAGGGTACGGTTCAACTGGTCCACGGCCCTGGAGAGCTTGAGGACAAGGCGGATCAAAAAACAACTGAGGAGGGGGACGGATATCGCGGCCAACAACAGGAACACCATCTTGAGGACGTTCATCTGCCTGAACCCTCCCGCTGCAATTCAAGCACGGCTGCATCGCCCCGTCCGGTCCGGCGGAGCGGCCGGACATTTCTTCGGCCAACTTATTTTATAGCCCCAGGGTGAGGAGGTAAACCGAGGCCTTTTCCTTTTTGCTTGTTTTGCCAGGATGATAGGGTGGTCTCTCAAGCTTTTTCAACCTAAAGCGCCTACTGAAACGATGCAGCATCTTTTTCCCTTGTTTTTTCGCCGGATGACGGGTCGGCCGCCCAAACCCTTTCAATCCCCAAAGCGCCCAATGAGACGGCACGGCATCTGCGCCTGAGGTATACGACTTCTTAACGGCCGCCTCTTCTCCGTGCACCGGGATCGGCCGTAGTCTCGAGCCGGGCGCGTGTGGAGACGGTGTCTTCCGCTGCCCACGGTTCCGAGCGGAAAGAAAGTCAGATCCCCTCTCCAAACTTCCTCGCCGGCAACGTCGTTCGCTACCGGCGTGGAAAAGCCCGGGGTTGGGGATCAGCGTGATTCCACGGAGAGCCTGATAGCCGTCCTCTCCTCGCCGTCGATGATGATGTCGGTGAAAGCGGGGATGCATACCAGGTCGATGCCGCTGGGGGCCACGAAACCCCTGGCGATGGCGATGGCCTTTATGGCTTGGTTCAGGGCTCCGGCGCCTATCACCTGGATTTCGGCGCTGCCCGACTCGCGAAGCACTCCTGCCAAAGCGCCGGCCACCGAATTGGGGTTGGACTTCGAGGAAACCTTGAGCACTTCCATCTCCTTACTCCTCCCATTGCTCCTTCTGTGCGGCGAAGCCGACATCCCGGGTATCAAATCATATTATAATGCCTTGAATCTTACCCTTAAACCAATAAAACAAACAACGGAAGGGATGGTGACACCCAGCGGGAGGTGTGCGACACTCAGCGGGTTTTTGAACTCTTCAGCATCCAGTTTCCCCTCGCCCCTTATCCCCTTCCACACGCGGATGTACTTCGCGGGCGAGACCCCATGCCAACCGCCGCATCTCCCCTTATCCTCGTTTTCCTCCTGCATTTGCGCTGCGGATAGGCTTTCCGTCCTACAGTCCGTATCGGTCCGGTACTTTCACCGATCCGGCTATTCCCCGAAGCCTCTTAATCCTCCTTCTCGTGAAGGCGGAGGGAGATTATCAACCTGTCCTTACGCCTTTTGATGACCGGGTGTTCCGCCGTAAGCCAGCACCTCTCGCCTATTTCCTGGAATACCTCGCTGAGGCGGGAGGAGAGAAATTTCAGGTCCTGCGGGGTCAATCGGCGAGCCAGTTGGTCACCCCATTGCGCACGTATGGGGCGGTGCAGATCCGAGCGGCGCAAGCCGGGGTCCTCGGCGCCGCCGCGCAGGAGTTCGTTGATGCTCATCAGGGGTGGGATCTCGCATTCGAGGACCCGGAAGGCGCTTCGCTCCGAGACCGCCAACCCCAGTCGTTCCCAGGCGAAATTCCTCAAGGCCTTGCCTTCCTTTATCCCCCCCAGCTCGAACCACAGCGGGCGCCGCTCCAGCTTACCGCCCCCGGCCCATGACTTTCGGAGGTCCGAGGAAAGATGATACAGGGTGGAAAGTATCTCCGCGTTGGACCCCAGGTACAATTCCACCTCGTCGTCCTGGAGCGCGAACTCCGTGAGTACGCGCGGCACGTTATGCGGTCCACCGGCCACCACCAGGACGCCTTCCTCGTTGGCCTCCAACCGCGGAAACGTGGACTGGTCCTTTCGCTCCGGAAGATTACGGGTGTCGATCCGCGCCCTGATGGCCGTCCCCCTGCCCACCTCCGAACCGACCAGGTGCACCTCTCCTACTACCTGCTTGATGGAATAGAGGGCCATGCCCCGGCCGTGTATGCCCAAGTGATCGGTCACCACCTCCCTGACCTTGGAGGTCACCCGGGCCTCGAATATCTTGTGGTGAAGCTCGGGGGGGATTCCCCCGCCGTCATCCAGGACGCAGATGTTTCTCCAGCGGCCTTTCTCCTTCTGAAAGGACACCAAGATGTGCTTGGAGCCCGCGTCCCTTGCGTTGCGCACCAGTTCCTTGACCACGTCCTCCACGCTGCGGATATCCTGAAGCGCCTGCCGCCTTTCCGCCTCGGTGACCCGGAGGCGTACGTAACCGTGCCCCAGGTCCTCCTCCACGGTAAAGGTAACCGGGTCGGCAAGATCCCTGACGAAACCGAGGAGGTCGTTGCGGTCATCCGCCTGCCCCATGGCCTCACCTCGTCCTTCGTCCCCGCGGCTTCCACAAGCTGTGAGTCCGGTTCGGGCGGTCTCAGGTCCCGTGCCCCGGGTTCCCCACCGCCGCCTTGACGTGGTATATGGGCCGCCGCTTGGTACATTCCTTCATCTCGGCAACCAAGGTGGGCGACTGAACACCGGCCCCGTAAAAAAGGGCCCTGCCCATCGTCGACAGAACCCGAAAACCCGCATTTTCTATCCCCGGCTTCGAGGAATCGATCCGTTAAACAAGGCGATTTTCCGATCGACCCATGGTGATCGTTTTTCAAGGAAACGCCGTTCAACCACGGGACCGAAGATTAAGATATTGACCGGGCCGATCCGGGTCAAGCCCGCTGGTCCGAGAAGGGAGAGACGACCTCCCTCCTTCTAACCTGCTCGCTTTGCCGGGAGGATTTACGGTCCCTCATCTCCTGTAACCCATAGGGGCTTCCCGGGCCGAGCTCAAAACGAAAAGCGTGTCTTTCGCGACCAGGGAATGTATGGTTTCGACCCGGGGCTCGCTCCTGGACATCACGGGCAGGGATCGAGTCTCCCGCTGGGTCGGCCAAACGATTATGCCGCCCGTGTTCCCGTCGTTGGTCAGCCGCGGCGGCCGCCCCCTTACTTGGCGTAGTCCACTACCCGTTTCTCCCGGACGACGGTTATTTTTATCTGGCCCGGATATTCGAG
This sequence comes from Actinomycetota bacterium, assembly GCA_014360685.1. GTDB lineage: Bacteria > Actinomycetota > Geothermincolia > Geothermincolales > RBG-13-55-18 > Solincola_A. Next base: position 194,311 of record JACIXB010000021.1, read on the forward strand.
CTCCTCCTCGATCTGGCGGGCTATCTCCCGGGAAAGGGTGACGCACCCCAGGTCGTCTATGACGTCCGATTTCACCATCACCCTTATCTCCCTCCCCGCCTGGAGGGCATAGGAGCTTTCCACTCCCTCAAAGGAGTCCGCTATGGTCTCCAGTTTCTCCAGGCGCTTTATATAGCTCTCCAGGGTCTCCCTGCGCGCTCCGGGACGTGCCGCGCTTATGGCGTCCGCAGCCTGGACCAGCACCGCCTCGATGGTCTGGGGTTCCACCTCCCCGTGATGGGCCTCTATGGCATGGATGACCGCCGGGCTCTCCTTTAGGCGTTTGGCGAGCTCGGCGCCGATGATGGCGTGGGAACCCTCCACCTCGTGGTCGATGGCCTTACCTATATCGTGCAGGAGCCCGGCTCTCTTGGCCAGCTTGATGTCCGTTCCCAGCTCGGCGGCCATCAGCCCGGCCAGGTGGGCTACCTCCAGGGAATGCTTGAGTACGTTCTGTCCGTAACTGGTCCGGTACTTCAGCCTCCCCAGCACCCGCATGAGCTCGGGGTTGATCCCGTGAAGCCCGACTTCGAAAACGGCCTGTTCGCCGACCTCCTTGATCTCCGCCTCCACCTCGGCCTTGGCCTTCTCGTACATCTCCTCGATGCGGGCGGGCTGGATACGACCGTCGGCGATGAGCCTTTCCAGCGTAAGGCGCGCGATCTCCCTCCGTACCGGGTCGAAGCTGGAGAGGATGACCGCTTCCGGAGTGTCGTCAATGATAAGGTTTATACCCGTCAGGGTCTCGAAAGTCCGTATGTTGCGACCTTCCCGGCCGATGATCCTCCCCTTCATCTCGTCGTTGGGGAGGGGGACCACGGAGACGGTGGTCTCGGCCACATGGTCGGAAGCGCATCTTTGGATGGCGTTAGCAATGATGTTCTTGGCCCTCTTGTCGGCCTCCTCACGTACCTTGAGCTCCATTCTCTTCAGGATCTGCGCCGCTTCCCTTTTGCTCTCTTCCTCCACCTGAGATAGAAGAATCTGCTTGGCTTCCTCCCTGGAGAGTCCGGCTATCTTTTCCAGCTTTTCCTGTTGTTCCTGAAGGGTTCTTTCCATTTCCCTGCGCATGGATTCCAGCTGAGACTCCCTCTCCGCCAGCGCCTTTTCCCGCTTCTCCAGATTTTCCGCACGGTTGTCCATCTGCTCCTCTCTCTGGAGCAATCTCCTTTCCAACCTCTGGAGCTCGCTGCGGCGGTTCTTAATCTCCCGCTCAGCTTCATTGCGCATGGCGAAAATTTCATCCTTAGCTTCAAGTAGAGCCTCGCGCTTCTTGTTCTCCGAGGTTCTCTCCGCCTCCTCGATGATCTTCCTGGCCGCATCCTCAGCGGAAGATATCTTGGACTCGGCGATTACCTTCCTACCAAGATAACCACCCAGGGCTCCCAGCAGAAGAGCCGCCACCCCGACGACGATCGCCAGTATCATGATCATTTCCTCCCTTCTTTGTATGTCAAACCGGGTATTATCCCGGATTTAATAACGTAAAAATGCCGAGGATTATCTCGGCATAAGGTTAAATCTACGGTTTAGATTTACCGTAAGATACAGGTATCAACCTCTCTCGCTCTTACGGCTATCCAAGAAGCGGTATCACCGCTCGGATATCAACCAGCTGCCAATAACCTTAGCCGATTTTTATTCTAAGAAACGCGTAGATATGGTGTCAAGGAAACCCCGTATGACCAGTTACGAGGGTTTATCCCCTACCCTCGCAACGAGGGTCGATAACATTATATTACCTGGTAAACCAGGGTGAAATTGCTGGGGAGCCCGTTATTTGGAGCCCCCTGAAGCGGCCTCGGATTTGGTCTTGGACCCATTCGTGCCTGCGGACTTGGTGCCGTTCGGCGTCCGGGAGGCGATTTCGGGTACGGGGGGCAGGTTGAGCATGGCCCTTAACTGGTTCTCCAGCTTGCGCATGAGGTCCGGGTTGTCGGAGAGGTATTGCTTGGCGTTTTCCCTTCCCTGCCCCAGTTGCTCTTCCCCGTAGGTGTACCAGGAGCCGCTCTTCTTCACCAGGCCGTGCTCCACCGCCAGGTCCAAAACATTCCCCTCCGAGGAGATGCCCTTCCCGTACATGATGTCGAACTCGGCCTTGCGAAAGGGCGGGGCCATCTTGTTCTTGACCACCTTGACCCTTACCTGGTTACCGATTATTTCCGCGCCCTGCTTAATGCTGTCGAGTTTCCTGATGTCAAGCCTCACCGAGGCGTAAAACTTAAGCGCCTTCCCTCCCGGCGTGGTCTCCGGGCTCCCGAACATCACGCCTATCTTCTCCCGTAGCTGGTTGATGAAAATGGCCGTCGTGTTGGACTTGTTTATGGTTCCGGCGAGCTTGCGCAGGGCCTGGGACATCAGCCGGGCCTGGAGACCCACGTGGGAGTCGCCCATCTCCCCCTCGATTTCCATGCGAGGAACCAGGGCAGCCACGGAGTCGATGACCACCACGTCCAGTGCTCCGCTGCGTACCAGCATGTCGGCGATCTCCAGGGCTTGTTCACCGGTGTCCGGCTGGGAAATGAGGAGTTCGTCCACGTCCACTCCCAGGGCTTTGGCGTAACTGGGATCCAGCGCGTGTTCGGCGTCGATGAAGGCGGCGATACCCCCGCGCTTCTGGGCTTCGGCGATGATGTGCAGGGCGACGGTTGTCTTCCCCGAGGACTCGGGGCCGAAGATCTCCACGATGCGCCCCCGCGGCACGCCCCCGATCCCCAGGGCGATGTCCAGGGAAAGGGCGCCCGTGGGTATGACCTCCACCTGGAAACGGTGGTTGTCCTGGCCCAGCTTCATTATGGATCCCTTACCGAACTGTCTCTCGATCTGCATCAGGGCCATCTCCAGTGCCTTTTCCTTTTCCACCTTTCATCCTCCCGCTTTTCTCTCGACCGGTCTTCCCCGCTAACCGCCCGCGCGCGAAGTCCTCTCGCATACCCTCTGTGATTATATTTCCGCGGGGTGACAGAATTACCTTTCCCCGGGCTTGACCCGTCCCTGGAAGTCCCGAGCCCGCCGGTTCCCCCGCAGGCCCCAGGATGGCCGGTGGGCATGCTTGCGCGGATCGACACGATTCCGTTAAAGGCGGGCGAGGGCCGGAACCCGGCGAAGCGAAGGGGCCGAGCGCGGAGGGACGCTGCAACGCCGACCTCAAGCCTTCCGGCGCAGACGGGCGATGAACATCCCCTCCATGCCGTGGCGGTGAGGCAGGATCTGGAGGTAACCTCGGGGCGATAGGTCGGCGGCCAGTATTTCGGGGATCAGGGAGGCGGGGCTATCCGGCTGGAAATCTTTCCTCTCCCGCAGAAAGCCCTCCACCACGCCCACCGTTTCCTCCAGGGTGAAGGTGCACACGGAATAGACCAGGACCCCGCCGGGGCGCACAACCTCCGCGCAGCCCCTTATCAGCCTGGACTGGACCCCGGCCAGGTTGGCAATGTCCCCCGGGAACCGTTTCCACTTCAGTTCCGGATTCCTACGCAGGGTCCCCAGACCGCTGCAGGGAGCGTCAAGGAGTACGGCATCGGCGGTGACATCGACCACTCTTTGAAGATGCGTGGCATCCCCCGTACGGATGGCGATGTTCTCCAAGCCCAACCGCTTCACCGCCTCGCGCATGGCCTTCAAGCGCTTGGCGTTGCGGTCCACGGCGATCACGCGGCAGCCCTCACCTCCCAGCAGGGCAAGGTGAGTGGACTTGCCTCCCGGAGCGGCGCAGGCGTCGACCACCACCTGGCCCTCGCGGGGGTCCACCACGCGGCTCACGAGCATGGAGCTCTCATCCTGTACCACGCAAAGGCCCCTTTCCAGCCAGTCCAGAAGGACCGGGTAGGGAATGGACACGTCGATGATGGATTCCGGCAGAAGCTCGGAAGGCCTGCCTTGCCAGCCTTCGGACGCCATCACCTCCAGGAGCTCGTCGCGCGAGGCGCGAAGGGGGTTTATCCGCAGAGTGAGGGTCGGGATCCGGTTGTTCGCGCGGCAAAGTTCCAGGGCTTCCTTTTCCCCGAAGCGCTTTACCAGGTACTCGACCAGCCAGCGGGGGTGGGAATATACCACCTCCAGATGGGAGCGAAGATCCTCGGGTCCCGGCCAGGAAATATCCGCCAACCCCTCCGCCACGCCGCGCATCACCGCGTTGACGTACCCGGCGCTCTTTCCCAGGTGCCTCTTGGCCAACTTCACGCTCTCGTTCACCGCGGCGTGGGGCGGAACGCGCATTTCCAATAACTGGAATACACCCAAACGCAGGATGTCCAGCACCTCCGGGTTGAGCTCCTTCAGGGGGCGGTTGGAAAAGGCGGCGATCACGTGATCGATCCTGTTGCGGTGTCTTTGCACCCCGTAGGCAAGTTCGGCCACCAGCGCTCGGTCGCGGGCACCGAGTTTTTCGCTGTCCAGGCTGTACCGGATAAGAAGGCCCAGGTAACCATCCCCGGCATGGACGCGCCGGGTGAGCCGGTAGGCTATGTCCCGGGCATCGGCGGGATGCCCCGCCGTCCTTCTCTCCTTCGTGCCGGCTGCTTTTCTATCCTTTCCACGGTCAGCCACTTTCACTCACCGCCTCGAAAAAATCCTTGCCCCCTCCGCGGTATCCCTTGAGGAATTCGGCGGCATCCATGCGCCTGCGGCCTTCCGGCTGCAGCAGCAATATCTCCAGGGCGCCACGGCCGGTCCCCACCAGCATCCCCCTCTTCGCGTCTCCGGCCAGCTCCCCGGGTCGGAGGTCCAGGATATCCTCGCGTGGCCGCGAACGGAGAATCTTCAACCATTTGCCTCCCAGTCTACCCCGGGCTCCCGGCCGCGGAGCCAGGGCCCTGATCCGGTTGTGGATCTCGGACGCCGGCATCCCCCAGTCTATCAACAACTCCTCCTTCCGCAAGGGAGGGGCGTAGGTGGCCAGGCGCGGATCCTGCTCTATGGGTTGCAGCCTACCCTCCAGGTAGGCGGGAAGGGCGGTTCCGACCAGGCGAGCCCCGGCTTCGGCGAGCCTTTGCCCCAGGGTCCCCGCGTCGTCCTCGGCGAGGATGTCCGTTTCCAGGGTATCCACCACCGGCCCGCTGTCCAGGCCCTCGTCGATGACCATGAGAGAGACCCCGGTCTTTTGAGAGCCTTCCATCAATGCCCGGCGTATGGGCGCCGCACCGCGATACCTGGGCAGAAGGGATGGGTGCAGGTTCAGGAAGCGCCCGGGGAGGAGGGTGAGAACGTCCCTCGGTATGAGGCTGCCGTAGTCGCAGACCAGGGCGACGTCGGGCCGGTGACCCTCGAGTATATCCTTGAATTCCGGCCCCGCCGGCTTTTCCAGCTTGTGGAGTTCTAACCCCTTCTTCTCCGCCAGCGTGGCCACTGGGGAAGGCCTGGCGCGCAATCCCCTTCCGGAGGGACGATCGGGACCGGTTATCACCGCCAGGGGTATCAGTCCGCCATCGAGCAGGTTGTCCAGGACATCACGAGCGTAGTCTCCGGTTCCCAGAAAAAGGAATCTCAAGGGAATGATGCCCCCTCGTCCTCGCCCGTCAACCGGTGCCCACGTGTCCCGGTTCCCCCTGGAGCAGCTGGATGGCCTGTACTCTGCTCTCCCGATCCGTGCGGTCAAGGATGAGGCGCCCGTCCAGGTGATCGAGTTCGTGCTGGAAAACCCTGGCAAGCCACCCTTCCACTTCCAGCCGCTTCGGGCTGCCGTCCAGGTCCAGGCATTCCAGGACCAGGTTCAGGTGCCTGGGTACGGGCACCGCCACCCCCGGGAGGCTGAGGCATCCCTCCAACTCCTCCTCGGTCTCCTCGGATACCGAAACCAGGCGGGGGTTGATGCAGGCCCTTACCTCCCCCTGGTCCTCGTAGACGAAGACCCGCTTCAGGATACCCAGCTGGTTGGCGGACAGCCCCGCTCCCCCGGGGCGGGGCAGGGAGTCCACCAGGTCCCGTACCAGTTGTTCCACGCTTTCGTCGATCTCCTCTACCTCCGGGCAGGCCTCCCGGAGAACCGGATCCCCGAAAACCCTTATGGGCAGGATGGCCATCTTCTCGCCTCCGGAGACAGTGTCACTTTCCTTTTCCTAACCTCACCTTAAACCTTTCGCCTCCCGGAAACCTTGACCGGGCTCAGTCCAGGCCCGCCTCCCGGCGCAGGATCTCCGCCTTGTCCGTCCTCTCCCACGTGAAATCCTTGTCCATGCGTCCGAAGTGGCCGTAGGCCGCCGTCTTCTTGTAGATGGGTCTCCTGAGGTTCAGATCCCTGATGATGGCCGCCGGGCGCAGGTCGAAGTGGGTCCGGATGAGCTCCAGGATGGTGTCCAGTTCCACTTTCTCCGTCCCGAAAGCGTCGATCATTATGGACACCGGGCGGGCCACCCCGATAGCGTAAGCCAGCTGTATCTCGAAGCGTTCCGCAAGTCCGGCCGCCACCACGTTCTTGGCCACGTAACGCGCCGCGTAAGCCGCCGAGCGGTCCACCTTGGTGGGGTCCTTTCCCGAGAAACAACCTCCCCCGTGCCGGGCCATGCCCCCGTAGGTGTCCACAATGATCTTCCTTCCTGTCAGGCCGGTATCGCCCATGGGGCCTCCGGTGACGAACTTCCCCGTGGGGTTCACCAGCACCCGCAGGTCCTTGTCCACCATCTCCGGGGGGAGCACGGGGTGAATGACGTGCTCGACGAGGTCGGGTTTCATGAGCTCATCGATGTCCACGTTGGGACGGTGCTGCGCGGAGATGAGCACCGTGTTGATCCTCACCGGTTTCCCGTTCTCGTATTCCACGGTGACCTGGGACTTGCCGTCCGGCCGCAGGTAGGGGAGGATTCCCGCCTTGCGCACCTCAGCCAGGCGGTGTGCCAGCTTGTGGGCCAGGATGATGGGCATGGGCATGAGCTCGGGCGTCTCGTTGCAGGCGAAACCGAACATCATGCCCTGGTCCCCGGCTCCCAGGGAGTCGAGCATCTCGTCCTCGGTCATCCCCATCCTGGCCTCGTAGGCCTGGTCCACTCCCTGGGCGATGTCCTGGGACTGGGGGTCTATGGAAACCACGACACCGCAGGTTTCGTAATCGAAGCCGTACTTGGCGCGCGTGTAGCCGATCTCCTCGATGGTCCTGCGCACCACGCCGGGGATGTCCACGTAAGTGGAGGTGGTCATCTCCCCCGCCACGATCACCAGGCCGGTGGTCACCAGGGTTTCCACGGCCACCCTTCCGAAGGGGTCGTCGCGGTAGACCTCGTCCAGGATGGCGTCGCTTATCTGGTCGGCTATCTTATCCGGATGTCCCTCGGTGACGGACTCCGAGGTGAACAGGTACCTGTCGGTCACTTCCTCTCCTTTCCCTTCGGCCGCGCTACGTGATAACCGCGGCTTTCCGATTCTAATCGAATCATTATACTACAATAATATCTCTCCTCTGCCGTCCGGCGCCCATGCGGAAAAGTGATGCCCGTAACTTCCCTTCCGGAAAGAACCGGTAAAACGTAGCGGCGTCACCACAGGTCGGTCAGACGCTGGCCCCGGCGTGTAGGAAGCAGCGATCGCCGCTATACCCGCCTGTGCGGAATCCCGAAGGCGAAGACCCCGTTGACCATTCTCTCCATGCGCCCATAACCAGAACTCCCGCCGAGGAAAACGCCCGGCCTTCGGGCATCCATCCCTCCCAAGGGAAGCGGACATGCGCATGACGCCGGGTCCTCGAGCAGCCGAACGCGGTTTTTCCCACCTTACCCGGAAGCGGCGGATATGGATAGCCCGCAGGGAACCGGGGGTCACTTGTAGATGAAGATGAGGACGATGGTGGTGATGACGAAGACGAAGGCGCTGGCGATGGTGATGCGGTCCAGGTTCTTCTGAACCACCTGGGTACCGGAAAGCCCCCCCAGGGAGGAACCCCCGAAAGCGCTGGAGAGGCCGCTCCCCCTCCCCGAGTGGAGGAGTACGAAGACGGTCATGGACAGCCCGGAGAGGAAGAATAGGGGAAGCATTATAAACTTCAGGATATCCAATTCCTACCACCTGCCTCCTTGGTCAGGGTTTGCGAACTCCCGGGCTCTGGTCCCGGGCGCATGGCCTTATCCAACGGGGATTATTTTACCACGTACACGAGGGGTGTTAAGCGAGGTCTTGCCGGGCGGGCTTCCTCTCCCCCGTCGGCACCTTCGCCTCCGGACCAATCCCCGTACCCGGACATCCTCCGCTTCCTGTCGGGTTGCGGGGATCCCCGCTGGCGGCCGAGGCTATGAAAAAGGCCCTCGCCAAGAGGCCCCCTCCCTTGCCCGTGATTCGTGTCGCGGCTCCGGCCCTCGATTTCGCCTCGGGTGCCAAAGGACGCTTCCGTGGAAGGGCGCCCCATTTCGCGCGCCGCCTGAAGGGCTTCCTCCGGGTCCCTTCGAGGGGAGGCGTCAGCCGGCCGCCTCGGGTTTTAGGGCCTTCCCGGCGGTGGAGCATCATCCGCGGAAGCGGGCGATGGCGGCGAAATCCCCGGCCTTGAGGCTGGCGCCGCCCACCAAGGCCCCGTCGATATCCGGCATGGCCATGAGCTCCCCGGCGTTGTCCGGCTTGACGCTGCCGCCGTAGAGAATGCGCACCTCCGAGGCGACCTCTTGGCCGTACCTCTCGGCGAGCCAGCCGCGGATGAAGGAGTTCATCTCCTGGGCGTCTTCCGGCGTGGCCGTCCTTCCCGTTCCTATGGCCCAGATGGGTTCGTAGGCGATCACCAGTCCGGTTGAAACCTCGTCGCCGGTCCAGGCGGAAAGGGCCGCCTCCAACTGGTGCCGGACCTTGGATACCGCCTTTCCTTCTTCCCTCTCCTCGAGGGTCTCCCCCACGCACAGTATGGGCACCATGCCCTCTTCCAGCACGGCGCGCGCCTTGGCGGCCACCAGTTCATCCTTCTCCCCGATGATCTCCCGACGCTCGCTGTGACCCACGATGACGTAGCGCACCCCCAGGGCCCGGAGCATGCGCGGGGAGATCTCGCCGGTAAAGGCCCCTTCCGGCGCCGGGTACACGTCCTGGGCTCCCAAAAGGATCGGCGACCCGGAATCCTCCAGGGCGCGCGCCACGTCGGATAAGGCGGTGAATGGAGGGCAGACGGCCACCTCCACCCCTTCCAACCCGGCGAGAAGGCCGTCCAGTTCCCTCACCAGCTCCACGGCTTCCCGGTGGTCCTTGTGCATCTTCCAGTTGCCGGCGACCAGCGGCGTGCGCATGGGTGCCACCTCCCTTTCCCTATTTATCCTGGAGGACTTCCACCCCCGGAAGAACCTTGCCTTCCAGGAATTCCATGGAGGCACCACCGCCCGTGGAGATGTGTGTGAAACGATCCTCCAGGCCGAACTTGCGGATGGCGGCTATGGTGTCTCCCCCTCCGGCCACAGTGACCGCTCCCGAGGAGGCGATGGCCTCGGCCACCTTCCTGGTGCCCTCCTGGAAACGATCCCACTCGAAGACGCCCATGGGTCCGTTCCAGAAGATGGTAGCCGCCCCCGCGATCCTGGAAGCGTACAGGTCGCAGGTCTTGGGACCTATGTCCAGGCCCATCCAGCCCGGGGGGATGTCCGCCGCGTCCACCACCCGGCTATCCGCGTCCGGCCGGAAGCCGTCGGCCACCACCAGGTCCACGGGCAGGAGGATATCCGCCCCGCCGGATGCGCCTCCTTGCATCAGTCCGCCCACCTGGTCCAGGAAATCGTCCTCGCAGATGGAATCGCCGATTTCCATTCCCTTCCATTTCATGATCGTGAAGCACATTCCCCCGCCCAGGACGAGGAAGTCTACCAGCTCGCGCATTCGCGCCAGCACCTTCAGCTTGTCCGAGATCTTGCTGCCTCCCAGGACGGCCACGAAAGGACGGGCGGGGTCCTGCACCAGCCCGCCCAGGGCCTGGAGCTCCTTCTCCATGAGCAGACCGGCCACGGCGGGTAGCCGCTCCGCCACCCCCACCACGGAGGCGTGCGCCCGGTGGGCGGCCCCGAAGGCGTCGTTGACGTAGAGGTCTCCCAGCCGCGCCAGGGCGGAGGCGAACTCGGGGTCGTTGGCCGTCTCCCCGGGGTGGAAGCGCAGGTTTTCCAAAAGGACCACCTCGCCCGGCCGCAGGGCTGAGCAGGCCTCCTCCACTTCGGGCCCCACCACCTGGTCCAGCTTGCGCACCGGCCTGCCCAACAGCTCTCCCAGCCTCTTGGCTACCCGGTCCAGGCGCAGCTTGTCCACCACCTGCCCCTTGGGCCGTCCCAGGTGGGACATGATCACCAGGGAGGCCCCCTTGTCCAAGAGGTAGCGTAGGGTGGGCAACGCGGCGCGAATACGGGTGTCGTCCTCTATGCCCCCGTCCTCCGCGAGGGGGACGTTGAAGTCCACCCTGACCAGCACGCGCTTGCCGGCCACCTCAACGTCCCGCACGGTCTTCTTGGACATTTCCGCCTCCGCTTCAGGCGAAGAGGATACCCAGCAGGTCCACCAGCCGGTTGGAGAAACCCCACTCGTTGTCGTACCAGGAAACCACCTTGCACAGGTTGCCCATGACCATGGTGGAAAGGGCGTCGAAGACCGAGGAGGCCGGGTTTCCGATGATGTCCGAGGAGACGATGGGGTCCTCGATGTATTCCAGGATACCCTTTAGCTCCCCTTCCGCGGCCTTCTTCACGGCCGCGTTTACCTCTTCTTTGCTCACCCCGCGGGACAGGACGGCGGTGAGGTCCACCACGCTGCCGTCCATAACCGGGACGCGCATGGCGATGCCGTCCATCTTCCCTTTGAGCTCCGGGATGACCAGGCCTATGGCCCGGGCGGCACCCGTGGAGGTGGGTATGATGTTCCCCGCCGCGGCGCGGGCCCGGCGCAGGTCCCTGTGGGGAAAGTCCAGGGTGCGCTGGTCGTTGGTGTAGGCGTGCACGGTGGTCATGAAGCCGGATTCCACACCGAAGCTCTGCATGAGCACCTTGACCAACGGGGCCAGGCAATTGGTGGTGCAGGAGGCGTTGCTCACGATGTGGTGCTCGGAGGGATCGTACTTGTCGTGGTTGACACCCATGACCACGGTGATGTCCGGGTCGGTAGCCGGCGCGGTGATTATGACCTTCCTTGCCCCGGCCTCCAGGTGCTTGGAGGCCCCCTCCCGGCTGGTGAACCTGCCGGTGGCCTCGACCACCGCTTCAACTCCCAGATCCTTCCAGGGAAGCCTGGCGGGGTCGGGTTCGGAAAGCACTCTTATCTCCCTGCCGTCCACCACCAGCTTTCCCTCCCCGGCGGATACCTCGCCCGGATACCTTCCGAAGACGGTATCGTATTTGAGCAGGTGCGCCAGGGTGGCCGGGTCGGTGAGGTCGTTGACGGCCACTATGTCCACGTCCTTTCCCGCCGCGGCGCGCAGGAAGAGTCTGCCTATCCTGCCGAAACCGTTTATCCCTACCCTGACTCCCATTTCCTACCTCCTTACCTCCTCGTCCACTCAGCCGGAAAGCCGTTCACTCTTGACATTATAAGCGAAAGGCGGCGCTTTTAAACTCGCGGTGGGCAAGGCGGCAGCCGCCTTTCCCTTTCCGAGGTGAGGCGGCTCGAAAACGCCCAAGGCTTTGGTGTGTATGGAAAACCTGAAAAATCCCCGCCTCCCCGAGCGGGAAAGGAGGATCCGGCGGGGAACGAAATCCGCACGGGCTTCCACGGCGGCATAGGCCGGGCCTCCGTACGCGTCATCAAGCCCTTTCCGCCTCCGAGGCCATGCGGCTCAATCGCCGCATGCGGTGGTAGACGGCGCTCTTGCTCAGGGCGGGGTGCATGAGGTCGCCCAGCTCCTTGAGGCTGGCCTCCGGGTGTTGGAGGCGAAGTTCGGCGACGGAACGGAGGGAGCGGGGGAGGTTCTCCAGTCCCACGCTGTCCACGAGGATCCTGATATCCCTAAGCTGCCTTTGGGCTGCCTTCACCGCCTTTTCCAGGTTGGCGGTCTCGCTGTTCACCCGGCGGTTGACGTTCTCCCGCAGTTCCCGGAGCACGGACTCGCTCTGCAGGCGGAGCAGTGCCTCGTGGGCTCCCACCAGGGCCAGAAAATCGGCCTGGACGGACCTGCTCTTGGAGTACAGGGTGGACATATACCGCCTCTCCGTGAGCTGGGCGCGGATGCCGTATCTCTCCAACAATCCCACCAGGCCCTGGGCCATCTCCCGGTACTGGGTGTTTATCTCCAGGTGAGCCGGTAGATCCGGGCGGCTGACGTAACCCCCGCCCAGGAAGGCGCCCCGGAGGTAGGATATTCCGCAGCAGCGCCTGCGTACCACGCGGGGAGGGACTCCCAGCACCGGAAGCAGGGAATCGTCGAGCAGGCCCAGTTCGTTGAGCACCTGGGGAAGCCCCTCACCGGACAGCACCAGCTGGTAACAATTGTGTCCCCTGAGGCGGGGAGCCCTCTCCACGCGCAGCTCGGGACTGAGAGAGAACAGTTCCTTAAGCAGCCGGAACATCTTGCGGGCCACGGCGGCGTTCTCGCTCTCCGTGTGCAGGACCAGCCGCTCCCCGCTTCCCAGGTGGAGGCTGCCTTCCAGGTGTAACAGGGCGGAAAGCTCGGCCAGACGGCAGCAGCGTTTCGAGGCCCATATGCGGGCCAGTTCCTCCTTGACTTCCGAGATGTGGCTCATGCCTCAACCCCGTTCCATGTCCCGATGGCGCACCTCCGCCTTTATGCCCGCCTTACGCAGCCTCCCTGCCAGTTCCTCCACCAGGACCACCGAGCGGTGGCGACCTCCCGTGCAACCCATGGCCAGGGTCACGTAGCGCCTTCCCTCGCGCACGAAGCGGTCCTTGAGGTAGAGGATTAGGGACTGCAGCCGCTCGAGGAATTCCTCGCTCTCCGGCTGCCCGAGAACGTAGTCCCTGACCATAGGGTCGGTCCCGTCCCGCTCCCTCAGCTCGTCCACCCAAAAGGGGTTGGGCAGGAAACGGAGGTCGAAGACCATGTCCGCGTCCAGGGGCAGGCCGTACTTGTAACCGAAGGAAACCAGGCTCATCTCCAGGGATTCGGCCGCCTCGCGGGCCTGGTAGCGGTTCATGATCTGTTCCCGCAGCTGGTGGACGCTGCTCCGCGAGGTGTCGATCACCACGTCGGCGCGGGCTCGCAGGCCACGGAGGAGTTCCCTCTCCTTGGCGATGCTCCCGAGTATCCCTCCCTCGCTGTGCAGGGGATGGGCCCTGCGGGTTTCCTTGAAGCGGCGCACCAAGGTATCGTCGTCCGCCTCCAGGAAGATTATCTGGTAGGGCACGCGGCCTCGGTCCAGCTCCTCCAAGGCCTGGTTGAGATCCCGGAAGAACTCCCCTCCCCTGACGTCGATGACCGCGGCCAGCTTCTCCAGGCCGGAAGCGCCCTGGGAACAGAGCTCCACCATTTTCAGGAGCAGGGAGGGAGGGAGGTTGTCCACGCAGAAATAGCCCAGGTCCTCCAGGCTCTTGATGGCCACCGACTTACCGGCTCCGGAAAGCCCGGTGATGATGGTGATCTCCAGTTCTTTCCTCCTCGCGATTCCGTTCCGCCCGCCCGATCCTCAACCTTTTAAGACTGTTTCCCGGTCCGTAACATGACGCCTGTTCCGATCCCCCGCGCCGGCCTCCCTTTCAAAAGGGTGACTATAACCTGCGGGGTCGACTTTCTGTTTAAACTATTATAAACTTCGACCCTCGCGGGCTGCGACCCGCGTATCCCGGCTCCCCGGCGATGAACGCGAGGTCTCCGAGGAGGCTGGTTGCGCTCCTGACGAGTCGCGACCTCGATCGCCGGCTCCCCTTGAATTACCGCTCTCGAGCGGATGGACGGCAATGGATGTCTTCCCTCCAGCCTCGTGGGCAAGGCGTCCCGGGGACCTTAATCCCTGGATTCCGGCACCCCTCCAGCCCCAGGAGCCTCTCCTTCATGCCCGCCGGCCCGCTGTACCCGCCCGGGCTCCCGTCGGAACGGATAACGCGGTGGCAGGGGATAATAACCGGGAAAGGGTTGCGTCGCACGGCGTTCCCCACCGCCCGCGCCGCACCGGGGCTTCCCGCGAGCTCCGCAACCCGGCGGTAGGAGAGGGTGGATCCCCGGGGAATGGAAAGGACGGCGCGGTAGACGCGGCGTTGAAACGGCGAAAAGCGCGTAGAGGACAGGAGGCCCTCCACGACTTCGCGGTCCGCTTCCTTGCCCTCCAGGACGTGGATGAGGGCGCGCATCAAGTTGCGCACCGCGGGAGGCGGCTCTCCCTTTCCAAGTGCGATGTCCGGATCCGGCGGCAGGAAACCGATGCGCACCGGGGATTCTCCCACCGCGTGGATGTAAATATCTCCCAGGACGGTCGCGACGCGGTAGTATGATTTTTCCTCGCTCGGCCCACCCGTTCTCATTTTCTTAAGGTCCTTCCGCTACGCCGTGCCGGTCACCCATTCCCGAGCCCGCTCCGGGATCCGCGTGGTCGGAAACGCAACCCTTCGTGACTCGGAAATGTGATCGATGCTTTTCAACGTCTGACGACCGCCACCGGCTTCCCCCCTTCCCCCGTAACCGCCGCCGGTCCCGGGATCCGCTCTCACCCGCCTTTCCGGATGGAAAAGGTGTACGACACTTGTAACACCGCACCGTTCAGTCCTCCTCGGAGGGATGCAGGGCGCGGTAGAGGTTCTCGGCCGTACGCCGGTCCAGGAAGCTCAGCCCCGCCAGTTCTTCCCGGGAGGCCTCGGCGATACGGGCCAGGCTCCCGTAGTGGCGAAGCAGCCTTTGCTTACGGCGCGGACCTATACCGGGGACCTCGTCCAGAAATGAGCGGCGTGTTCTCCTCTCCCTCTGCTGGCGGTGGTATTCAAGGGCGTAGCGGTGGGCCTCGTCGCGGATGCGCTGCAGGAGGTGGAGGGCCTCCGAGTCCCTGGGAAGGACCACAGGTTGACCCCTCCCCGGCAGGTGGACCTCCTCCAGCCGTTTGGCCAGGGCGGCCGCTTCCACGTCCTTTATGCCGTGCCTGGCCAGGGCCCGTATCACCGCTCCCAGCTGGGGGATGCCGCCGTCCACCACCACAAGGTCGGGTTTCTTGTGGAAGCTGTCCAGGCGCACCCTTGATTTCCCGGCTTCCCCGCCCGCCTCTTCCCCGGTAACCGCCAGGCGCGAGAACCTCCGGTCCAGCAACTCCTCCATCATGGCCACGTCGTTCCGCCCCTCCGTGCCCCGGATGCGGAAGCGCCGGAAGTCCCGCCGCAGGGGTATGCCGCCCTCGAAGACCACCATGGAGCCCACGGCGTCCAACGGTCCGAGGTTGGAAATATCGTAACACTCTATGCGGTAGGGAACCCGGCTCAGCTCCAGGCCGTCCTTGATCCCCTGCACCGCCCTGGAAATCCATCCCAGGTCGCCGGCCTGCTTGGCCAACTGTACCTCCAGGGACATGCGGGCGTTGCGTGAAACCTTCTCCACAAGGCTCCTCTTCTCCCCTTTGCGCGGCACGATCAGGCGCGTCTTCCTCCCTCCCTTGTCGGAGAGCCACTCCTCGAGGAGAGCCCGCTCCGATTCCGGAAGTTCGTGGGAGAGGAGTATCTCGCGGGGGATGTGCGTGGCCTGGGCGTAGAACTGCGGCAGGAAGGCGGCCAGAACGTCGGCTTCCCCGCTGCCCGCGGGCGGGGTGGAAAAGAAATCCTGTTTTCCCAGTATCTTCCCGCCCCGGACGTAGAACACCGTGACGCAGGCGTCCAGGTCCCCGGCGGCCAGGGCGAACACGTCCTGGTCCCCCTCCTTCAAGCTGTGGGCTTGTTGCCTTTCTAGGATGCGCCGCAGGGCCAGTATCCGGTCCCGCGTGCGCGCGGCGAGTTCGAACTCCTGCCTGGAGGCCTCCTCCCGCATGCGTCTCTCCAGGTCCTCCAGTATGGACCGGTGGTCGCCCTCCATGAAGCGGCGCACGCCCTGGATTATCCTCCCGTATTCCTCCACGCTGACCCTCCCCGTGCAGGGTCCGCAACACAGGCGGATGTGGTAGTCGAGGCAGGGCCCACCGGTGGGCTTGCCAGGTTCCCTTCCCCGGCAGGCGCGGAAGGGGAAGACCTTGCGCAGGGTCTCGATGGTCTCCCGCACCGCCCCGGCATGGGCGAAGGGACCGTAATATACGGCGTCCGGGCGTCGCCTGCCCCGCGCGAACATCACCCGGGGATAGGCGTCACCGGTGCGGATGACCATGTAAGGGTAGGACTTGTCGTCGCGGAAGTCGATGTTGTAATCGGGGTGGAACCTCTTGATGAGGTTGGCCTCCAGGAGGAGGGCCTCCGCCTCGTTGGCGGTGACGATGAAGTCCAGGTCCGCGATGTTGGCCCGCAGCCCGGCAAGGCGGGGGTTCTCCTCGTCGCGGGAATGGAAGTAGGAGGCCACCCGCTTGCGCAGGGAGGCGGCCTTTCCCACGTAGATCACCCTTCCCCGGTGGTCCTTGAAAAGGTAGACCCCCGGTGCATCGGGTAGGGATTCCGCCTTGCGCCGCGCATCGGACATGGGTCCTTTATCGCCTCTCGGTAGGCTCGACATCAGATCGGCCATTTTTAAATCCCGGAAAACCGCCTCGAACCATGCGTTTCATGACCCATGGCGCCGGTCGGTGTCCCTGACGAACGCCCTTGATTTCCAGACTCGAACCCCGGGCTTCAATTTTAATGTCATTTCCAAAACTCCATGGCTTCCGAGGCCACGGTTCACGACCATCGTCGCCGTTAACGGCCTCTCCGTAATAACATTCCCGCAACCACTCCCCTTCTCCCGATGAGGAGGGGACTGCTTCATCGCCCGCCTGGCCTGGAATACATTTCCAGATCTCGAGGTCAGCCCCCCATGGCCCGGGCTTCCTCCAGGCCCAGGAGGGGCCGCAGATAATACCCGGTGTAGGAACGGGGCTCCCGTGCCACCTCCTCCGGCGGACCCTGGGCCACGACCCAGCCTCCCTCTTCCCCTCCCTCGGGCCCCAGGTCGATTATCCAGTCGGCGCACTTGATGACGTCCAGGTTGTGCTCGATGACCAGTACGGTGTTGCCCCCTTCCACCAGGCTCTGCAACATGACCAGGAGCTTGTTGATATCATCGAAGTGCAGGCCGGTGGTCGGCTCGTCCAGCAGGTAGAGGGTCTTTCCCGTGGGCCGCTTGTTCAGTTCCGAGGCCAGTTTCACCCGCTGGGCCTCCCCCCCGGAGAGGGTGGGGGCCGGCTGCCCCAGCTTGATGTACCCCAGCCCCACGTCGTACAGGGTGCGCAGGCGGCGGTGTATGGCCGGGACGGCCTCGAAGAATTGCAGGGCCTCCTCCACGGACATGTCCAGGACCTCGCTGATGTTCTTGCCCCGGTAGGTCACCTCCAGGGTATCGCGGTTGTAGCGCTTTCCCCTGCACACTTCGCAGGGTATATACACGTCGGGGAGGAAATGCATCTCGATCTTGATGGTCCCCTCCCCACGGCAGGCCTCGCAACGCCCGCCCCGGACGTTAAAACTGAAACGTCCGGGCTTGTACCCGCGCACCTTGGCCTCCCGGGTCTCGGCGAAGAGGGCCCGGATGTGGTCGAAGACCCCGGTATAGGTGGCCGGGTTGGAGCGTGGGGTGCGCCCGATGGGGCTTTGGTCGATGTTGATCACCTTGTCCACGTGCTCCAGGCCCTCGATGCCCCGGTGTTTTCCGGGCGGAACCCGTGAGTGGTAGAGCTTCCTGGCCACCCCGCGGTAGAGGACGTCGTGCACCAGGGTGCTCTTCCCGGAGCCCGAGACCCCGGTGACGCACACCAGGAGTCCCAGGGGGATCTCCACGTCTATCCCCTTGAGGTTGTGTTCCCGGGCCTCCCGGATGACCAGCCTCCTCCCGGAGGGTTTCCTCCTCCTCTCCGGTACGCGGATGGAGAGGTCCCCCCGCAGGTAGCGGGCGGTTATGGAGTCGGGGTGCCTGAGCAGCTCCTCCAGGGGGCCGCTGAAGACGATCTCCCCCCCGTGTTCCCCCGCGCCGGGACCGATGTCCACCACCCAGTCGGCGGAGCGTATGGTGGCCTCGTCGTGCTCCACCACGATAAGGGTGTTGCCCAGGTCGCGGAGTCCGTGGAGGGTGGCGATGAGCCGGTGGTTGTCCCGCTGGTGCAGGCCGATGGACGGCTCGTCCAGGATGTACAGGACACCCACCAGCCCGGAGCCTATCTGGGTGGCCAGGCGGATACGCTGGGCCTCTCCCCCGGCCAGGGTGGAGGCGGCGCGGTCCAGGGTCAGGTAGTCCAGGCCCACATCGACCAGGAAACGCAGTCGGGCGTCCAGCTCCCGCAACACGCGATCGGCTATGGCCCTCTCCGTGGGGGTGAGCTCCAATTCCCGCAGGAAACGCATGCATTCGCGCACGGAGAGCTGGGTTACCTGGTGGATGTTCATCCCCCCAACGGTCACCGCCAGGCTGGTCGGCTTCAGGCGTGCCCCCCCGCAGGCCGGGCAGGGACGCAGGCTCATGTACCGGACTATGCGGGCCCGCGCGTACTCGGAATCCGTCTCCTGGTAACGCCGTTCCAGCCAGTTGACCACTCCCTCGTAATGGGTGAAATAGGAGCGCAGGAAGCCGCGGCGGTTGCGGTAGCGCAGGTAGATTTTCTCCTCCCCGCTTCCATAGAGGATGATCTCCTTGATCCGCTCCGGGAGCTCGCGGAAGGGGACCTTGAGGCTGAACTCGTACTTCTGGGCCAGGGCCTCCAGCTTGCGGTAGAAGATGGTGGCCGTGCGGGGCCAGGGGGATATGGCCCCCTCCTCCAAACTGAGGTCGGGGTCGGGTACCACCAGTTCCGGGTCGATGACCTGAAGGAACCCCAACCCGCTGCATTCCGGGCAGGCCCCGAAGGGGCTGTTGAAGGAGAAGATGCGCGGCTCCAGCTCCGGGAGTGAAACCTCGCATTCCGGGCAGGTGAAATGCTCGCTGAAATAGCGGTCTTCGCCTTCCTCCAGGGAGACGATCACCGTGCCCTTCCCCAGCTCCAGGGCCGCCTCCAGGGACTCCGCCAGCCTCCTCTCCACCCCTTCCTTCATCACCAGGCGGTCCACCACCACCTCGATGTCGTGCCGCTTGTACCTCTCCAGCCGGACCTCCTCATCCAGGTCCAGAAGCTCACCGTCCACCCGGGCCCGGGAGAACCCCTTGGCCCTTATCTCCGAGAGGAGCTTGGTGTACTCCCCTTTTCGTCCCCTCACCAACGGGGCCAGGATGGAGAACCGGGTACCGGGCTCCAGGGAGGACACCCTCTCGATGATCTGTTGCGCGGTCTGCCTCTCGATGGGCCTCCCGCAGGAAGGGCAGTGCGCCTTGCCGATGCGGGCGAAGAGGAGACGAAGGTAATCGTGGATCTCGGTGATGGTGCCCACCGTGGAACGTGGGTTGCGGCTGGCGCTCTTCTGGTCGATGGAGATGGCCGGCGAGAGGCCCTCTATATGGTCCACGTCGGGTTTCTCCATCTGCCCCAGGAACTGGCGGGCGTAGGCGGAAAGGGATTCCACGTACCTCCTCTGCCCCTCGGCGTAGATGGTGTCGAAGGCCAAGGAGGACTTGCCGCTCCCCGAGAGTCCGGTCATGACGATCATCCGGTTACGGGGTAGCCTCAGGCTTACGTTCTTCAGGTTGTGCTCCCGCGCACCGCTTATGGTTATCCACTCCACGGGCGCCTCACCCCTTCTCACCCGCCGTGGCCCGGCGCAGGCGCTTCCTGAGGTCGGCTATCTCGTCCCTCAACCGGGCCGCGTACTCGAAGCGCAGATCCTCGGCGGCCAGTCGCATCTCGTCCTCCAACCCCAGGATGAGCTGCTCGATCTCCTCGGGGGGCATCTCCTCCCGTTGTTTGCGGCGAGCCCCATAGGGCACCTTCTCGTCCGGGAGGAGGACCATGTCCATGATGTCGCTGACCCTCTTGCGTACCGTCTGGGGATTGATGCCATGCTCGCGGTTGTATTCCATCTGGAGCCTGCGTCGGCGTTCCGTCTCCTCCAGGGCCCGGCGCATGGAATCGGTCATCTCCGAGGCGTACATGATCACCTGTCCGTTCACGTTGCGGGAGGCCCTACCGATGGTCTGGATGAGGGAACGCTCGTTGCGCAGGAAACCCTCCCGGTCGGCGTCCAGGATGGCCACCAGGGAGACTTCCGGGAGGTCCAGGCCCTCCCGCAAGAGGTTGATACCCACCAGCACGTCGAATTCCCCCAACCTCAGGTCGCGGATGATCTCCACCCTGTCCAGGGTGTCGATCTCCGAATGCAGGTAGCGTACCCGCAGGCCCATCTCCAAGAGGTAGTCGGTGAGACTCTCGGCCATGCGCTTGGTAAGGGTGGTGACCAGGACCCTCTCGTCTCTCTCCACCCGCCCGCGTATCTCCCCGATGAGGTCGTCCACCTGGCCCTCCGCCGGGCGCACTATAAGTTCCGGGTCCACCAGGCCGGTGGGGCGGATGATCTGTTCCACCACCTGGGTGGAGACCTCCAGCTCCCAGGGACCGGGGGTGGCGCTGACGGCGATGAGTCGGGGCACCCTCTCCAGGAACTCGTCAAAGCGCAGGGGACGGTTGTCCAGGGCGCTGGGCAGGCGGAAACCGTATTCCACCAGGGTCTCCTTGCGCGAGCGGTCCCCTTCGTGCATCCCGTGCAGCTGGGGCACGGTTATGTGGCTCTCGTCCACGAAGACCAGGAAGTCATCGGGGAAGAAGTCCAGAAGCGTATAGGGCGGCTCCCCGGGTTTCCTCCCGTCCAGGTGCCGGGAGTAGTTCTCGATGCCCGAACAGTAACCCGTTTCCTTCAGCATTTCCAGGTCGTAGGTCGTACGTTGGAGGAGCCTCTGGGCCTCCAGCAACTTCCCGGCGGACTCCAGCTCCGCTACCCTCTCCTCCAGTTCGGCGCGTATGGAATTCACCGCCCTCTCCAGGTTTTCCTCTCCGGTCAGGTAATGGGTGGCGGGGTAGACGGCGGTGGATTCCTGGCGGGAGATGACTTCCCCGGTCAGGGGATCGACCAAGGTGATGCGGTCCACCTGGTCGCCGAAGAACTCCACCCTCACCAACCTCTCCTCGTAGCTGGGATATATTTCCAAGGTATCTCCCCGTATCCGGAAGCGCCCCCTTTCCAGGAACTGGTCGTTGCGCTCGTAATGCATGTCCACCAGTTTCCTGGCCACCTCCCTGAGGTCGTATTCCTCGCCCCGCTTGAGGATCAGCACCCGCTTCATGTACTCCTGGGGGCTGCCCAGGCCGTAGATGCAGGACACCGAGGCGACGATGATCACGTCCTCCCGGGAGAGCAAGGCGGAGGTGGCCCGGTGGCGGAGGCGGTCGATGTCGTCGTTGATGGAGGTGTCCTTCTCGATGTAGGTGTCGGTGCGGGGGACGTAGGCCTCCGGCTGGTAGTAATCGTAGTAACTCACGAAATACTCCACCGCGTTCTCCGGGAAAAGCTCCCGGAACTCGTTGCACAGCTGGGCGGCCAGGGTCTTGTTGGGGGCAATGACCAGGGTGGGTTTCTGGACGTTGTGGATCACGTGAGCCATGGTGAAGGTCTTCCCCGAGCCGGTGACCCCCAGCAGCGTCTGGTAGCGGTCACCCCGCAGGACCCCCTCCGTGAGCCGGGCGATGGCCTTGGGTTGGTCGCCCCGGGGTTTGAGATCCGTCTCCAGCCTGAAGCCTCCCATATCGCACCTCATTCCAGGAGGGCAAGGAGCTCGCGCAGGTCGGAGATGCGCCGGCCGGGGAAGGAAGGGTGCCTCCCCCAGCGATCCAGGAGGACGGCATCCATGCCCACCGCCCGTGCACCGAGGTAATCGGAGTCGGGCGAGTCACCCACGTGCAGGCATTCCCCGGGCCTCACCCCCAGCCGCTCCATGGCTATCTGGAAGATGCGGGGATGGGGCTTCTCCACCCCTTCCTTCCCGGATATCACCAGGACGGAGAAGTGATCCGCCAGGCCCAAGCGTCTCAGCAGGTCCTCCAGCCAGGGTTCGAAGTTGGAGATCAACCCCAACCGGTAGCCCCGCTCCTTTAACCCCAAGATGGCTTCTCGAGCGTCCGGGTAGGCCTCGTATCTTTCCGGATCGGAAAAGAGGCGGTAAAGATCCCGGGCCAGCCCGTCGTCGCCCCGGTATCCCAGCTCCCTCACCAGGCGGGAGTAGAAATCCAGCCAGAAGCGGCGGGATTTCTCGGGGTGGTTGCTGAAAGCGAAGCCGTCCCTTTGCCTCTCCTCCACCTCGGCCATTAGGGCGCGGGTGACCACGGATACGCGGGTTATTTCCACCTCCAGCCCGTGGGATGCGCAGACCTCGCGGAAGAGTTCCGGGAAGGAGGGGCTGGGGTGGACGATGGTCTCCCCGGCATCGAGGAAAACCGCCGTGGTCCGCCTCTCACTCAATGGAAACCGCCGCCTCCTCCCAAGTACTCTCCACGCATCACCTACGCGCGACACGGTTCCGGATGCCTTTCCCTCCGCGTGCCTGTTTACCCGCTTTGGCGGGTTGTCTTCCCTCCTCCTCGGGTTCTATCATGTATTAAGGTAATAAAGGGCTCTTCGGAGCCCGTTGATATTAGTATACCTCAAGAGTTCGGGGTAAGTTCATGAACCAATGCAGCCGTTTGAGGGGATGTCCGGCCAGCCAGTACCTCTCCTGCGAGGCCTATCTCAGGGGGTTGGAGTGCTGGCAGGTGGAGCAACCCCGCTGCACCTCGGAACTCCGGCTGTGCCTTCAGTACGGGTGCCCGGTCTACGAGCGCTACGGCGGAGAGATAGAGGAAAGCCTGCGGGAGAGGGCGTTGGGGCGGAAGGGAAGCGAGGGGGCCTAGCCTCCCCTTCTCCCCTTCCTGTCGCCGGCCCGCGACCGCGCCTTGATCTCCTCCCAGGCCCGGTCGACTTGGCGACGTAGTTTTTCCAGGCTCCCGTCGTTGGTGATGACCAGGTCCGCGCAGCGCAATCTCTCCTCCCTGGAAGCCTGGGAACGTATCCGCGCCCATGCCTCCTCCGGGGAAAGGCCGCGGTCCTCGACCAGCCTGCGTGCCTGTTCCTCCTCCGGGGCGTCCACCACCAGGTTCAGGTGAAAGAGGTTTCCGGCTCCCGCCTCCACCAGGAGGGGAATGTCCAGGATGACCACTCCTTCCCCACCCGTTCCCTCCTCGAGTTCTTTCAGCCTCTCGCCCATCAGCTGAAAGATGCGGGGGTGGGTCACGCGGTTGAGGAATTCCCTTTCCGCGGGATGGGAGAAGACGATCTTGCCCAGCTTGGCGCGGTCTATCTCGCCCTCGGGAGTAAGTATCTCCCGGCCGAAATGGTCCACTATCTCCCGCCAGGCCGGGGTTCCCCGGCGCACAACCTCCCTGGCCAAGAGGTCGCTGTCCAGGAGGTGGGCTCCCTTCTCCTCCAGAAGACGGCATACGGTGCTCTTGCCGCTGGCTATCCCTCCGGTAAGGGCTACGTAGAACAAGACGGATCTCGTCCTTTTCCTCCTCGGGCAGCGGCCGCCCTCGGTTAGGGGGCGGACCGCCAGGCCCCTCCCCGTCCCGAGCTAAACACCAAAGCCCTAAACGGTCATCGGATCCCCACTAACCAGAACGTGAGGCCGGGATCCCTTTCCATTAAAGAAGGGCCGCATCGGCGCCCTTCTTCAATCCCTGTGCCTATCGGCCCTTCAGCGGTTTCCTCGCTTCATGTCCTCGATTATGGATTCCAGGGTTCCCTCCCCGTATTCCGTGCTCTCTCCGGGTTCTCCCTCCTCGGTGGGAGTCTCGGGTTCGGCCGCCTTCTCCTCCGAATACTCTACCGCTTCCGCGGCTCCCTTCTCCCCCTCTTCAACCGACGCCTCCACGGTTTCGAGTTCCATAGCCGGCTCCGCCGCCTCGGGTTCGACCGCGTGCTCCGCTCTCTCCCCGGAGACCTCAAGCTCGCGGCCCTTCGACGCCTCCGCCTCGGCTTCACCGGCCTCCCCTTCCTCGAGGAGCTCCTCCTCGACGGTCGCGGAAACCGGTTCGGCGGTCTCCTCCGCCGCTTCCTCCGGGGTTTCCACGATCTCTTCCGCCTCCGGTTCCCCGGTTTGCTTAGCGCCGCGCCCCTCGCCCGCCGCTTGGCGCAGGCTCAGGCTTATCCGCCGGCGGTCGATGTCTATATCGATGATCTTGACCTCTATCTCCTGGTTCACCTCCAGGACCTCTTCCGGCTTTTCCACGTGGCGGTTGGAGAGCTCGGAGATGTGAACAAGGCCTTCGATCCCCGGCCGTAACTCCACGAAGGCACCGAAAGGCACCAGCTTGGTGACCCTCCCCCGCACCGTCTCGCCTATGCGCACCTCGCGGGACAGTTTCTCCCAGGGGTCTTCCTGGCAAGCCTTCAGGCTCAGGGAGATCCGCTCCCTCTCCTTGTCCACGTCCAGGATCTCCACCTCTACTTCGTCACCCACGGAAAGGACCTCGCTGGGTTTCTCCACGTGGCACCAGGAAAGCTCGGAGATGTGTATCAGCCCGTCTATCCCTCCCAGGTTCACGAAGGCCCCGAAGGAAACCAGGCTGGAGACTTTCCCGCTCACCCGCATGCCCTTCTCCAGGTTGTCCAGTAGGATCTTGCGCCTCTCGCTGGCCGCCTCCTCGAGATATGCCCGGCGGGAAAGGACCACGTTGTTGCGGTTGCGGTCCATCTCGATGATCTTGCAGGTGAGCTTGGTGCCCAGGAAGGAATGCAGGTCTTTCACCCGGTGGACGTCGATGAGGGAAGCGGGGAGGAATCCACGCAGTCCGATGTCCAGGATCAGCCCGCCCTTGACCACCTCGATGACCTCTCCCTCCACGGGCTGGTTCTCCAACATGCACTTCTCCAGGACTCCCCAGGAACGTTCGTACTGGGCCCTTTTCTTGGAGAGTATGAGACGGCCTTCCTTGTCCTCTTTCTGGAGGACCAGGGCATCGATCTGGTCTCCTACCTTGACCACTTCCTCCGCCTTGACCCCGTAGCGGATGGAGAGCTCCCTGGCCGGGATCACCCCCTCCGACTTGTACCCGATGTCCAGGAGGACCTCGTCCTTGTCCACCTTGACCACCGTGCCCGCTACGATGTCGCCCTCGGAAAAGACTTTGATGGTACGGTCGTAGTCGGGAGCCTCACTGTCGGAGTAATCGAAGTTGGTCAGGGGGGTGGTCAGACCGGGGTTCTTAACGGGGTTTTCCTGTTCCTGTTCTTTTTCGTACTGGTCCAGCATTTAATCCTTTCCTCCAGCTGTAAGATTTATCCATGGCCACACTCCTTTGCTGGGCCGGCACACGGACAACTTATTTTAACATCTATTTCAATGATTTGCACCCTTCTTCGCGGATTTTCCTCCCGGCTACCCGCTGTGGGCACCAAGGTCTATGTAAATCACTTGGCGTCGTACCAGGAAGGCCCCTTCCCCACCTCGACTCGCAATGGAACCTCGAGCGGGTAAGCGTTCTCCATCTCCCGCTTCACCAGCTCCTCGACCGCCTCCTCCTCGCCCCTCTCCACGTCGAAGACCAGCTCGTCGTGTACCTGGAGGATCATGCGGGAGGCAAGGCCTTCCTCCTTGAGGCGGCGGTGTATGCGCACCATGGCCACCTTGATGATATCCGCCGCGCTGCCCTGGATGGGGGTGTTGAAGGCCAACCTCTCGCCCAGGCGCCGCAGACGGTGGTTGCCCTCCAGGAGTTCCGGGATCTCCCTTATCCGCCCCAGGAGGGTGGTCACGTAACCGGTACGGGTAGCCTCCTCGACCACTTGATCCAGGTAAGCCCTCACCCGAGGGTATTTTCGAAAATAGGCCTCTATGTACTTTTCCGCCTCCTGGTTGTCGATACCCAGTTGCTCGGCGAGTCCGTAGGGGCTCATGCCGTATATGATGCCGAAGTTGATGGTCTTGGCGCGGCGGCGCATCTCCTCGTCGACTTCCCCCAAGGAGACGCCGAAAACCTCCGAAGCGGTGGCGGCATGGATGTCCAAGCCCATCTCGAAAGCCCTCCGGAGGCTGGGGTCTCCGGAGAGATGGGCCAGCAGCCTGAGCTCTATCTGGGAATAATCGGCGGTGAGTATGCAACCCTCCTCCGACGTGGGTATGAAAGCCCTCCGGATGCTTTTCCCCATCGATGTGCGGATGGGGATGTTCTGCAGGTTGGGGTTGCTCGACGAAAGGCGCCCGGTAGCGGTCACCGTTTGGTTGAAGGAGGCGTGCAGGCGCCCGGTGTGGGGGTCCACCATTTTGGGCAAGGCGGAGACATAGGTCCCCAGCAGCTTGGAGAGCTCCCGGTACCGCAGAACCACATCCACCAGGGGATGCTTGTCCCGCAGGGCGTTGAGCACCCCCACGTCGGTGGCGTAACCCGTCTTGGTCTTTTTTACGGGCGGCAGGCCCAGGACCTCGAAGAGCACGTGGGCCAACTGTTGCGGAGAGTTCAGGTTGAAGGAGCATCCGGCCAGTTCCTCGGCCTCCTTCTCCAGGTCTTCCATCTCCCGCCGAAGTTCCTTTTCCATGGAGGATAGAAACTCGGAGTCCAGGCGCACCCCGCAGGCCTCCATCTCCGCCAACACCTCCATGAGGGGCATCTCCACGTCCTCGAAGAGAGGGGTGAGCCCGCGGAGATTCATCTCCGCCCGCAGCGCGTCGGCAAGCCTTCCCATAACCAGGACGTAACGGGCCTCGGCGGCGGCCTCTTCTTCCTCCGCATCCAGGAGGCCGAGTTGTCCGTTCCCCTCCTCCCGGAGCACGAGTTTGAGGTAGCGTTGGGCCAGGCCCCCGAATTCCTCGTTTGGACCCGAGGGATTCACCAGGTATGAAGCCAACTGCACGTCAAAGTGCACCGGAGGGAAAACGCCCCACAACTTGGCGCACTGAACCATCAATTCCTTGCCTCGATGGCAGACGACGCGCGCTCCTCCCCTCTCCTTCAAGGCGTCGAAGAAGGCCTTGATTTCCCCTCCATCGGCTCCCATCCTCAAGCGGGCATATCTTCCTCCCGCGGCCACGGTCACCGCCTTTAGATTCCCGCGCGTGAACCCCTCCCCTTCCAGGGAGGGATAGATACATACCTCGCCGCTGAGCAGTGCGGCCTCGAGGACGGCAGCGGCTCCCGCCTCCTCGCCCCCGACATGGTCCAGGCCGCCCGTCGCTTGCTCCCTCGACGTCGTCTCCTCCCGCCCCGCGGCGGGGAAGAGTTCCTTCCGCAGCGAGGACAACCTCTCCGCCGGTTTGCGGAATTCAAGGGATTGGAAGAGGCGGCCCACCTCTTCCTCGTCCCAGGGTCTGAGCTTGAGGGCTTCCGGTTCCGGAAGCTCCAGGGGTACGTCGTGGCGCAGGCGAGCCAGTTCCCGGCTGAGAAAGGCATTCTCGCGGTTCTCCTCGAGAATGCGTCGCCAGCGCGGATTCTCCACCCGGTCAAGGGACAGATATACCTGGTCCAGGTCCCCGAACCTCTGGATCAGGGCGGCGGCGGTCTTCTCCCCCACCCCCGGAACCCCCGGGATGTTGTCCGAGGCGTCTCCCTTGAGGGCCAGGTAATCCACGATCTGTTCCGGGTTCACCCCGTACTTTTCTTTCACCTTCTCCCGGTCGAAGACAACGATATCCGTTATGCCCTTGCGGTTGGCCACCACGTGTACCCTGTCGTCCACCAGTTGAAGGGCATCCCGGTCCCCGGTGACCACGAATATCTCCGCCTCCGGGGGAAGCCTGTCCTTGAGGGTGGCCAGGACGTCGTCGGCTTCGTATCCCTCCACCTCGAGATAGGGAATGCCCATAGCCTCCAGCACAGCCCGTATGAGATCCATCTGCTCCCTCAGGTCGTCCGGCATAGGTTTGCGGTGGGCCTTGTATTCCTCGAAACGTTCCAGGCGAAATTCGGGCCTCCCCCTGTCGAAGGCCACCATCAGGGCATGGGGGCGCAACTCCTCCAATATCTTTATGAGCATGGAAACGAATCCATAGACGGCATTGGTGGTCTGCCCCGAGGAAGTGGAAAGGTCGTCCGGAAGCGCGTAATAGGCCCGGTAGGCCAGGCTGTGTCCGTCGACCAGGACGTACCTTTCCGTGTTCCGCTTCTCCACCCCTATCACCTTTTCCCGGCCGTTCCCCTGGGTCGAGGTTCGGGGACGGGGCTGGAGCCCCGTCCCCGCATCCAAGGAGAACGCGACTCTAAGATAGAACAGGGGAATGACAAATCCCCCCACCTCAATCGGTCGAATTCCCTCCCCCCGGAAAGCCCGCTTCTTTCCTGACCAACCCGCCTTCCCCTCCGGACTTCCATTCGCCGGACGGGAAAGAAACGCGGGCACCAAGTTGGCGCGGGTCGAAAGCCCCGAGACCCTCAGGAAGGAGGAAGCCCCTTGCCGGGGCATTCTCCTGGTGCCGAAGGCCGGACTCGAACCGGCACGGGGAAACCCCACTGGTTTTTGAGACCAGCGCGTCTACCCATTCCGCCACTTCGGCTCATGCTTTACGCTTACGCTTATTGATTTTAACATCCACCCGGTAGATAGCGTACGGGGATTTTCCGAAACGCCCACCTCCTCGAGAAACGCCGCGGAGGAACCCATCCTTGAGCCGGCCCGGCCGCGTCATCGGATCATGGCATGTGGATGAATCGCGGCCAGGTTGGACCCCTTGGATCAGGGAATTAGTTCCGTGCCCCCCACGGCGGCCAGCCATTTTCCCCCCCGGTTCTCCAGTAGGATCACCAGCCCGTCGGAGGGTTCGATGGCCCGCACGTCACCGTCGGCGAAATGGACGGCGCCCCCCTCGATGTAAACCCGGGCCGCGTATGGATCTTCCTGCTCCAGGCGGAATTTCAGGTCCCGGAAGGAACCTCCTGCCAGGTAGCCGCGTATCTCCTCGAACATCTCCCTCGCACCCCAAGCGTCCGAGGTCTGGAAGAGGGATACGAACCTTTCCTCGTCCCCAGCGTTCAAGGCTTCCATTATTTGCGAAGCCCTTTTCCCCGGCTGGGGGTTACCCCACACGGTCAAGCTGAGGGCCAACCAAGCCACCACTGCGGCGGCGAGGAAAACGTAAACGGACTGACGAACACGAAAACGCCTTATCCTCTCCCGGGCGGCGGGTCGGAACCTCTCTCCGGCGGAGACCACGTCCGCCTTCCACTCCCCCGGGGCGGTATAAATGCCCGAACGGCGCGAAGTTTCGCCCCCTGCCTCCGGAATGCGGGCCACGGGCTCGAGGGGCTTGAGGCAGAGGGTGCAGAACTCCGCGTGGTCGGCGTTCTCCGCACCGCAGGCGGGGCATATCATGCCATACAACCCTCCCCACTGGTATTTCGACGCCTCACCCCAGATACCTTTTCTCCGCCAGCCACCCGCCCAATGCCCCCAGGGGAAGGAAGAGGAACAGGGCGACCAGGATTCCCACCGGACTGAAGGTCTGGGGCACCACAACCCTCTCGGTCAGCAACCACCCGTTGAGGAAGGCTACCAGCGGCTGCCATAAGAATATCACCGCCGCCACGCATGCCGTACCGTAGAGCCAGCCTCGTTTCCTCTCCATGGCCTCCATGGAGATGCGATAACCACCCCAGATGAGCAGTAGCGCCTCCATCGCGTAGACCATGCCGAGGGTCACGTATAACCCGGATGTCCCTCCGGAGAAGAGAGCCCCGGCCAGGAGAAAACCCAGGAAGAAGCCGGCGATGACCAGAATCCCGAAGACGATGAGGGAATGCTTGAGGACCAGCGAGACAGCCTCGCCGGCGCTCATGCGCCTGGGTCGGCCGGCCCGCTTGGGGAGGGCGGCCCTTTCCGCCGGCCTTCTCGGTATCTCCCCGCTTACGGCCCTGAAATCGCCTGGCAATACGTAGCCCGGTGTCGAACCGGCCGCAGGGATCGAAAACCCATCCCGGTGACCGCTGTCGGATGGGTTTGCCGCGGGCCGGGTACCTTCGGTGGTCAGCCTGGCGAGGCAAAGCGAACAGAACGGCGCGTCCCGAGGATTGTCCGCTCCACAGAATGGGCAACTGGACATACCCGCTCCTTTCTCCGCCGACTTTCCGGGGAGGGAGCCTGGTGTTTTCCTCCCCGGAAAAATATATCGACACGGGGAGCCGTCATATAAAGCGGCACGGCCGCCTGGGGTCGTGGTGGGGCCGATCTCGCGCTTGTCAGGACGGTTAGGGCGTCAGATCCGTCCTGGCGCCCTGTATCTCCCGGAAGAAACAAGAACGCTCCCCGGTATGGCAGGCCGGCCCTACCTGCACCACCTCCACCAGCAGTGCATCTCCGTCGCAGTCGTACAGGATCTTGCGCACGTACTGGCGGTGGCCGGAGGTCTCCCCCTTGCACCAGTACTCCTTGCGGCTGCGGCTCCAGAACCACGTCCTCCCGCTGGACAGGGTACGCTTCAGCGCCTCCCGGTCCATGTAGGCTAACATGAGGACTTCTCCGTTCTCGTGATCCTGGACGATGGCGGGTATGAGCCCGTCTCGGTCGAACTTCAGTTCCGGGATTTCCGCTTCCATATCCCTCTCTCCTTTCGGCGACGCCGAGTTAACCACCGCACGGACATCATGGATCCCGAGGGACACCGGCCTCAACCCCTTAACGGAGGTAGATCGTGCATCCCTACGCCTTGACCCGTTCCAGCCGCCTCTTTCCCCTCCGGGCGCCGGGAGGCGGGCATTCCCGGCCACCGCCGAACGCCCATTTACAACCCGTCTCCTTCCCCCCATTCTCCTCGCCTCTCGGGTTCCTCCCCTTTGCCCGCATCCCCGCCGAGCCGGTGCCGGGAACCACGTCCGGTCATGTCCGTCAGGATTACCGGGTACCCGGTGGTAAAGCGTATTTAGGGTTCCGAGCGGGATCACCCGCCCATGACGTCCTCTTCCCCGAGGTAGAGGTGGAGGATCTCCTCCTTTCCCATGAGCTCGGAGGCCTCGCCCTCCAGGCGTATCTTGCCCGCGCGCATCACGTAGGCATAATCGGATATGCTCAGGGCGATCATGGCGTCCTGCTCCACGAGGAGTATGGTGAGGCCCTCGCGGTTGAGCTTTTTCAAGCAGGAGAATATATCCCTGATGACCATGGGCGCCAGGCCCATGCTCGGCTCGTCCAGGAGGAGAAGCCTCGGCCTGGACATCAACGCCCTGCCTATGGCCAGCATTTGCTGCTCGCCTCCGGACAAGGTGCCCGCTTCCTGGCCCAGTCTTTCCTCCAGGGCGGGAAAGAGGTGGCATACGAATTCCATATCCTCCGCCACCTCACGCCAACGTTTCCGGCCCGCGCGAAGGTAGGCTCCCAGGTAGAGGTTTTCCTTCACCGTCATGGTGTAGAAGACCTGCCGTCCCTCCGGGACGTGGGATATCCCCATGCGCACGATGCGGTGGGGTTCAAGGTTGGCGATATTGGTGCCCACGTACCTTATTTCCCCATAACGGGTGGGTACCAGTCCGGATATGGCGCGTAGGAGGGTGGTCTTTCCCGCTCCGTTGGCGCCGATGATGGTGGTTATCTTCCCCGCGCGCACCCAGAGGTCCACGGCGCGTAAGGCTTCTATATTCCCGTAGAAGGCGGAGAGGTTGTTGATCTCCAGCAAATCCGTACCTCCCGTTCCAGGAAAAACCTTGCCGGCATCCCCCCGGCGCACGCTCCAAGCGCTTTTTCCGCCGTCGGCGCGCCGTTTATGGTTTTCCGCGCCTCCGGCCCTCCTGTCCTCCTTCGTCCATGCGAGGCTGTTCCTGGAATCGGACTCAAGCGCCTATCTCCGTACCCAGGTAGGCCTCTATGACCCGGGGGTCGTTACGTACCTCCTCGGGCGTGCCCTCGGAGATCACCTCCCCGTGGTCCAGGACCAGAACCTCTTCGGATATACTCATCACCAGTGCCATGTCGTGTTCCACCAACAGCACGGTTACTCCCCCATCCCTGATACGCTTGATGATCTCCCCCAGCTCGCGGGTCTCGTAGTCGTTCAGGCCCGCGGCCGGCTCATCGAGCAACAGAAGCCTGGGGGCTGTGGCCAGGGCCCTGGCCACCTCCAAGAGGCGCTGCTGGCCGAAGGGGAGGGAACCCGCCCGGTTCTCGGCCTGCATCTCCAATCCTACCATGTCCAGGTAGGCGAGGGACTCCTCCCACATCCAGGCCTCCTCGCGCCGGGCGCGCGGAAAACGCAGGGCGGAGGCGAACATGCCCGCTCGAGCGCGATGGTGGAGTCCCACCATGACGTTCTCCCTCACCGTCATCTCCGGAAAAACGCGTACCGTCTGGAAGGTTCTGGCGATACCCAGGGCGGCTATGCGGTGCGGCTGCAGCCCCAGTATCTCCTTTCCCTGGAAGATCGCCCTCCCTCGGTCCGCACGGTACAGGCCGGTCAGGAGGTCGAAGAGGGTGGTCTTTCCCGCCCCATTGGGTCCGATAATGGCCTTGATCACGTTGGGGCGCACCCGGAAGGACACCTCCTTGACCGCGGCCAGCCCGCCGAAGGTCTTGGTCAATCCTTCCACGACCAGTATGTCTTCCACGCCTCCCGCCTTTCCGGCAAGAGGGGCGTTCCCTCCGCTTACCCGTTTCCCTGTGCCGGTAAATGCGCTTCGCGGAACCCCTTTCAAGCCCATGCTCCCCTTTGCGCCCCTCCTTGTCTCCCGTCTCCGGCCCGCGGTCCCATCGGATACCCCCGGCTGCTCATTCCAGCGCCTTCTTGCGCCAGGGGTTGACGAATGGGCTGCGGCGGTAGCGGACCATGTCCGCCAGTCCCCTGGTTATCCCCTTGGGCATGAAGACCATGGTGAGCACCAGGATGAGGCCGTAGATGATGCCCTCGTAATTGCTGTATTTCTCCAGCCAGTGGGGCACCTCTCCCAGCCACTTGGGCAGGGCCTCCACGACCTTGGGGATGAAGGTAATCACTCCCGCCCCGGCCACCGCTCCCCATATGCTCTCCATGCCTCCCACCACCACCATGGTCACCAGCTGGATGGAGAGTACGATGGTGAAGAGGTTGGGGTCGATATATCCCTGGATATGGGCGAAAATACCGCCCGCCAACCCCGCCAGGGCCGCGGAGAGGACGAATGCCTTTATCTTCTCCCAGGAAACATCCACCCCCATGACCTCCGCCGCCACCTCCGACTGGTGCAGGGCCAACATGGCCCTGCCGGAGCGGGAACGCACCAGGTTATGGCAGAAAAGCAGCACCAGTAAGGCTATTATCCATATGAAGAAGTATTCCTTTCGGAGATAGTCCCTGCCCTCTCCGATGGCCAGCCCGGGCAGGTAGAGAGCCGGGATGTTGCGCAGGCCGTCGTTCCCCCCCGTGAGCCAGGTCATCTCCCGCATGAAGACGAAGAACACCATCCCCAGTCCCAGGGTGGCCATGGCCAAGTAGTGCCCCTTGAGCCTCAGCACCGGGGCGACCGTGAAACCGAGGACGGCCGACACCGCCACGGCGGCGGGGATTCCCAGCCAAGGAGGAAAGTGGGCCTTCAAGCACAAGAGGGCCGAGGTATAGGCGCCCACGCCGAAGAAGGCGGCATGGCCCAGCGATACCTGGCCGGCGTAGCCAATGAGCAGGTTGAGGCCCACGGCGGCGATGGTGTAGATCCCCACCAGGCGCATGACCATGACCAGGGGGATACCCAGCGGCCTGGATATGCGATCCGCCCACAGAGGAAAGAGGGCCAGGAATACCCCGAGCCCCAGAAACAGGTGGTAGGAGCGGATGATGGAGAGCAGGCTCCTCGCTGACGAGGAGAACCTGCCAGGTGTATCCCCGGTACCCCTGGGGACTCCGCCGTCCCTCGGTACCCTTCTTGCTCCTTTACCGTCGCCTTCCATTCGATGCCCGTCCCTCCCAGGGTCTCCGGTTGCGCCGGCAGGGCCTCAAACCTTTTCCGCTATCCCCCGCCCCAACAGTCCCTGGGGTCGGAAGAGGAGGACGGCGATGAGTATTATCGCCGAGACCGCACCCTTGTAGCCCGTGGAGACGCCCAGTACCACATTGAGAAAACCGGGGATGAGCTCCTCGAGGAGCCCGAGCACCAATCCCCCCACCACGGCCCCGAAGGTATTGCCCAGACCTCCTACCAC
Organism: Actinomycetota bacterium; assembly: GCA_014360685.1. Classification (GTDB taxonomy): domain Bacteria; phylum Actinomycetota; class Geothermincolia; order Geothermincolales; family RBG-13-55-18; genus Solincola_A. The sequence continues at coordinate 228,343 of JACIXB010000021.1, forward strand.
CGAGGCGGTGAAGCCCTTGATACCTATCTCCAAACCCATCCCGTAGCTGGCGAAGGGAGCGTTAATCAGTCCCGCCGCTCCGCCCAGGGCCGCGGCCAGGACGAAGGAGTACAGTGACATGCGGGACACGTTTATGCCCACCAGGGTTGCCGCCTGCCGATTCACCGAACAGGCCCGCATGGCCTTTCCCGCCCTGGTGCGGCTGAAGAACAAGTAGACCAGGGCCACGCAGACCACCGTCAATCCCGTCACCCAGAGGAACTGCTTGGACACCGTGGCTCCGGGAAGCCTGAAGGTCCCGGGGGTGAACTCGGGGACCTTGTAGGCCTCGCTGGGCCAGAAAACCCTGCCCAGGGATTTGAAAAATATGGAAGCCCCCACGGTGGCGATTATGGCCGTGAGCACCCCGGCACGTCGCAGGGGATGGATCATGAGCCTCTCCATAGCCCCTCCCACGGCGCCAGTAGCCAGGACGGCCAGCAGGGCGGCCAGGGGAATGGGAAGTCCCGCGGATACCGCCAACGCATAGGTGAAAAGGCCCCCGAACATGGAGAATTCTCCCTGGGCGAAATTTATTATCCCCGTTGAGTTGTAGATGATGTTGAAGCCCATGGCCACCAGGATGTACAGGCATCCGTTGGCCATTCCGTTGGCCAGGTACTGGGGGAAGTTTCTCAAGAAATCCAGCATTTTCCTCCAGGTTTTCGCTCAACCCGCCGTACCCGCCGGGCGCGAGAAAGTCGTGCCGGGCTTAAGCATAAGCATAAAATCATTATTGAAAAGGGGAGGCCGGCCTCGGAACCAGCCTCCCCGCCGCGATCTTATGGGCCGGAGCTTACCGCTCGGCAGGCTCCCACTGGGAGTTGACGATCTTCACCATAATCAGGTCATCCGGCGAGAGGCCGTTGTGGTCCTGCGGCGAGTAGTTGAAAATGCCCGCCGTCCCCACCAGTCCTTCGGTCCTTTCTATCTCGTCGCGAAGCTCCTCCGGAGTGGCGTCCGGCCCCACCCTCTTCAGGGCCTCGGTGATGATGAGAATGGCGTCCCAGCCGTGCCCGGCGAAGGTGTTGATGGGCTCCCCGTAAGCCTCCCGGTAGGCCTCGTCGAAGTCCTTGATGAACTCGTACTCCGGCGAACCGGGTTCGAGCACCTTCTCGTAGATGAGCATCTTGCCGGCCGGGAAGACCACCCCGTCGGCCGCTTCGCCCGCCAGCTTGATGAATTCCTGGTTGGCGATACCGTGGCTCCCCACATAGGGGAGGTCAATACCCTTGTCCCGCATGCGCTTGGCGATGATGGCCGGCCCCGGGTTCGTGCCCCAGACCAGGATCACCTCCGGCGAGGCGGACATGACGTTGGTCAGGTGGGTATCGATGGTCTCCTCGGTATCGTTGGTCTGGTAGCCCTCGGTGGCCACCACCTCCAGGCCGTAGGTGGGGGCCTCATTCTCCACCACGTTCTTGCCGTCGGTCCCGAAGGGGTTGGTGTCGTAGAGAAGGGCCACTTTTCTCACCTTGAGCACCCGCTCGATATACTCGAGCGCCTTCTTCCCCGCCTCGGTGGCCGTGGGCGGGGTTCGGAATATCCAGGTGATGCCGCCCTCCATTATGCTGGCCCCGGCGGCCATGCACACCTGCGGTACCTGCCTCTTGGCGGTCTCCTGTTTCATGGCCAGGGTCGGCCCCGTACCGCTGGAGCCGATGACCGCCACCACGTCCTCCTGCTCCAGGAGCTCGATGACCGCCTGTTGCGCCTTGTTGGAGTCGCTCTGGTCGTCCTTGATGATCACCTCCACGGGATGGCCCTTGATCCCACCCTTGGCGTTCAGCCTCTCCACGTAGAGTTCGATGGCCTTGCGCTCCGGCTTGCCCAGCGGCTCGTTGGCCCCGCTCTCGGAGAGCACCACCCCGATCTTTATGGGTTCCTTGGCCGTCTCGGTGGTGCCTTCCTCCCCCCCGCAACCCGAGAGGGCCAGCAAGGATCCCGCCAGGAAGACGGCCGCCAACGGGATCAATAACCACCTTGCTCTGAACCGTTTCATTCGACCCCCCTTACCTCTTCCCGGCCTCCTCGCGAGGCCTTTACGCCTGAAAGTGCTTTTCCCGCTTGCGCAGGCCAGAAAGCACGCTTTAGATGATATTTCTACCACATGCTCTCCGCGCGTGTAAACCTTATCCCCTCGTTCCCACGCTTTTCATCCTTGTTTTGCTGTCACCGATGCGTCCAGGACCGACTTCGCGCCCGCGGCGTCCTCTGAGGTCACAGGCGAACGGGGATCCCCTTTCGGCGTAGATATTCCTTGGCCTGCCTTATGCTGTATTCCCCGTAATGGAAAATGGAGGCGGCCAGCACGGCGTCCGCACCCGCTTTTAGGATGACCTCCGCCAGATGTTCCAGGTGGCCCGCCCCGCCGGAAGCGATGACCGGTATCCCCACCGCCTCCACCACCGCGCGGGTGAGCTCCAGGTCATATCCCATCCTGGTGCCGTCCCTGTCCATGCTGGTCAGCAGGATCTCGCCAGCCCCCAGGGACTCCGCGCGGCGGGCCCATTCCAGGGCGTCCAGCCCCGTGGGGGTTCTCCCCCCGTGGATGTACACCTCCCAGAAATCCCCGCCCCTTCTCTTGGCGTCTATGGCCACCACCACGCACTGGGAGCCGAACCTCCCGGCGGCGGCCTCCACCAGTTTGGGATTCTCCACCGCCGCCGTATTGAGGGAAACCTTGTCCGCCCCCGTGGCCAGCATGCGCCTTATATCCTCGAGGTTCCTTATCCCCCCTCCGACGGTGAAGGGGATGAAGACCTTTTCCGCCACTCGAGCGGCCATGTCGAAGACTAAGTCCCGGCACTCGTGGGAAGCGGTGATATCCAGAAAGATCAGTTCGTCGGCGCCCTCGCGGTCGTATACTTCCCCCAGCTCCACCGGGTCCCCGGCATCCCGGAGGCGCACGAAATTAATACCCTTTACCACCCTCCCCTTGTCCACGTCCAGGCAGGGTATGATGCGCTTGGTCAGCACTTCTCACACCTCCTTGGGCTGCGCCCCATACCAGTCCGCCTCCTGCGGTATCCCATGATCCATGCTCCTTTTCTTACCTTAAAGCCTGCACCGGGCGGGAAATGACATGCCCTCCGAGAGCGCCCTGCCCATCCCACGACAACGGGCACGGAACTGGACTCGGAGCCCCGGAAAAGGGGCCGGGGCATCACTTTCCCGACCTTCCATCTCCACCAGACCGCCTTCGGATAAGGTATTGTCTTAAATCTTTCAGGTACGCAGCCCAGGGGAATACCTTTCCGACCTCATTCCTCGAGGTCGAGGACCTCCGGTAGGGAAAGAGCCCCCTCGTAAAGGGCCCTTCCAACCACCGCCCCCTCCACTCCCCGCGGCACCAGTTCTTTCAGGATCACGAGGTCCCGGCGGCTGGTGATGCCTCCCGCGACGATCACTCCCAGCCCCCGGTTCAATAGTTCGTGAGGTATGCCCCCGGATCTACCCTCGAGGGTCCCATCCCGGAGGATGTCCGTGCACAGCACCCTCCTCGCCCCGGCCTCCAAGAGCTCGACCACCAGCTCATCCAGGGTGCGGTCCAGCTCTTGGGTCCATCCTCCGACGGCCACCCTTTCACCCCGCAGGTCCAGGCTGACCACCAGCCTATCCCCGAGGGACTCGGCCGCGGCGCGTAAGAGGCCGGCGTCCGCCAGCACCCCGGTTCCCATGATCACCCGGGCCGCCCCCATTTCCAGCAGCAACCGGGCATCCTCGAGGGTTCTCACGCCCCCTCCCACCTGGACCGGGATGTCCACCTCGCGGAGTATCCGCTCCACGCTCCGTAAATTGACCGGGCGACCCTCGACCGCACCGTCCAAGTCCACCACGTGCAAAAAGGAAGCCCCTTCATCGCGCCAGCGCAAGGCCATCTCCCAAGGGCGGTCGGAGAAGACGGTCACCTTCCCCAGGTCGCCGCGCAGCAGCCGAACGCACCTTCCGCCCTTTATGTCCACCGCCGGGTAGATGCGAAACATCCTCAACCCCCTCCGCCGCGGCCATCCGTCGGCCACCCTTCCCTGCACAGGCGGGCGAAGTTGTCCAGGATGCGCAATCCGGCCGAGGAACTCTTCTCCGGGTGGAACTGGAAGGCCGTCACCCTTCCCACCGCCGCCCCGGAGGCGAAGGTCACGCCGTACTCGGTGCGGGTGAGCATGTCTTCCTCCCTCTCGGGGACCACGTAATAGGAATGGACGAAATAGAAAAAGGTCCCCTTCTCCACGCCAAGCAGGAGGGGGTGGGGTCGGACGGGATGGACGTCGTTCCACCCCATGTGGGGCACCTTCAGTCCGGATGGAAAACGGACCACCCGGCCGGGGAGGAAACCCAGGCCCTCCGCTCCGGGGCTTTCCTCGCTCTCCGAGAAGAGCAGCTGGTATCCGAGGCATATTCCCAGAAAGGGACGGTCCTCGGACAGGGCCTCGCGGATCACCGGGAGAAGGCCGCGCTCCCTCAACTCCTCGACGGCGTCACCGAAGGCCCCCACGCCGGGTAGGACTATGCCCCGCGCCCTTTCCACCTCCCCGGGATCACCGGTTACCACCACCTCATGGCCCAGGTGGAGGAAAGCCTTTTCCACGCTGCGAAGGTTCCCCATCCCGTAGTCCACTATGGCTATCAAGTAACCACCTTCCTTCGCCTTGCGCCTTTTAATCCCGCGCCCCTGAGGGATGGGCCGTCATGCTCCGCAAGGTCCTCCCCGCCGCCTTTTCCGCCTTCTACGGAATAACACCCGCACGCCGTTCCCTGGAAAGGATGGCCAAGCAGAAGAAGAGCAGGGTGAGGGTCACGAACCGATGAACCGCCGGTTCACCCGGAGGGGACCCCGGCCTCCCTCACAGAACGCCCTTGGTGGACGGAACCTCGCCCCCGCCATCCTCACGGCGGACCGCCTCCCTGAGGGCCCTGCCCAATCCCTTGAATACCGCTTCCAGGATGTGGTGGGGGTTCTCCCCGGCCATCACGCGCACGTGGAGGGTGAAACCGCCCTGGTTCACCAGGGCCTGGAGGAACTCGCGCACGCAGGTGGGGTCGAAGTCCGAGACCAGCTTCACCGGGAGCTCCACGCCGTAACTCAGGTGTGGCCTGCCGCTGAGGTCCAGGGCAACCAGGCACAGGGCCTCGTCCATGGGCAGGAGGGACCAACCGTACCTCCGGATGCCCGCCCTTTTCCCCAAGGCCTCGTGGATGGACTTCCCCAGGCACAAGCCCACGTCCTCCACCGTGTGATGCTGGTCCACATGTAGGTCCCCGCGGGCCTGAAGGGCGAGGTCGAAACCCGCGTGGTAGGCGAACAAGGTCAGCATGTGGTCGAAAAACCCTATGCCCGTGGAAACCGTGACCATCCCCCCGCCGTCAAGGTTCAGCTTCACGGTGACCTCGGTCTCCCCGGTTTTCCTCTCCACCCTGGAAACGCGCTCTTCCAAGCCCCCTCCTACTCCAAGCGCCGCCGCATGGCCTCGGCGTGGGCGGCAAGACCTTCCACCCGGGCCAGGGTCTCCACCACCCAGCCCAGATTCCTGTTGGCCCGGGGATTGGAAAAGACGATGTTGGTACGCTTCAGGAAATCGTAAACCCCCAGGGGAGAAGCGTACCTCGCCGCCCCCTTGGTGGGGAGGACGTGGTTAGTCCCCACCGCGTAATCGCCCAGGGCTACCGTGGAGTCGTGGCCCAGGAACACGGTTCCCGCGTTGTGTATATGGTTCAGCGTCCCGGTGAGGTCCTGGGTGTCGATCAACAAGTGCTCGGGGGCCAGGAGATCCACCAGGCGGGCTCCTTCCTCAAGGTCCCTTACCACCACCGCCTGGGGCTCGGTCAAGCGGGAATCGAGCCCCAGGCACCTCTCCAGCTCCTCCGCCGTCAGGTCCACCAAGCGCCTGCTGGGACTGACCAGGCAGGCCCTGGCTCCTCCACCGTGTTCCAACTGGGCCGCCATCTCCCTGGCCGCGAGCTCGTGTCGGGCCGCCTCATCGGCCAGGATGACCAACTCGCTGGGGCCGGCCAGCATGTCTATTCCCACCCTTCCGAAGAGCTCGCGCTTGGCGAGGGCCACGAAGACGTTGCCCGGCCCCACTATTTTATCCACCGGCCTTATGGTCTCCGTCCCCAGGGCCAGGGCGGCCACCGCCTGCGCTCCTCCCACCCTGTAGACCTCCCTGACGCCCAAGTGGAAAAGGGTGTAGAGGGTATGCGGGCTGACCTCACCCCCCTTTCCCGGGGGGACGCATACCGCTATCTCTCCCACGCCGGCCACCTGGGCCGGGATGACGGTCATCAGGGCCGTGCTGGGGTAGGAAGCGTTGCCCCCGGGAACGTAGGCGCCCACCCGGCGCAAGGGGCGGTACACCTGTCCCACGCGCACCCCTTCCTCGGAATCCCAGAACTGGGATTCCCAAGCCTGGCGGCGGTGGAAAGAGGTGATGGTCCTCGCCGCCACGCGCAGGGCGTCCACGAAATCGGATTCCACCTTCTCCCGCGAAGCCTGGAGCTCCCGCTCGGTGACCCGCAAGCCGGGCCCCCTCAAGTCCGCCCCATCGTACTTCGCGGTGAGATCGAACAGAGCGGCGTCCCCTTCGCGCCTCACCCTGTCTATGATCGAGCGCACCTCTTCCAGGGGTCCTTCTTCCATCCAGTAATCCCAGCCTAGGGCTTCTCTGAGATCCTCCAGATCCTGGTAGTCCTCGCTCTTCCAGATCTTCATGCCGCCTTCTCCACCCTTTCCTGCCTTTCAATCTCGACAACCCTTTTCCGAGGGGCGGGTATAGATAATTGTACACGGGGGCGAGGTTTTCGGCATCATCCTCAGCGTAACGAGATGCAGCCCTCGCCGAGCAAGGAGAGCACCTCGGCGTAAAGGGAACCGTCGGGATTGACGCAAAGGCCGTCCGGCAATTTGAAAATCCTCAGAGAATCGCCGCTTCGCAGCTCCAATTTCACCGTCGTCCCTCCCGGGTGTCGGGCCAGGATATCCTTCAGCCGGTCCATGGTCTCCCTTTCCAGTTGACCGTCCTCCAGGCGGATGAAAAGGTCGCATTCCTCGGGACTCTTTAACCGCGGCTCGGCGATCTCCAAGGCCACCACGCGGACCGTCGCGACCTCCTCCTCTCCTTCCCTGGAATCAGGTCTCGACCTGGCTTCCACCCTCGCCCTCAGGCAAATGATATTGTCCTCCTTGAGCGCGTCGCGGTACTGCATGTAAAGGGCCGGGAAAACGGTTACCTCCACCCTCCCGGTGAGGTCCTCGAGGACCAGGCCGGCCATCAGCTCTCCCTTACGGGTGATGCGCTGCGTCTTGCCGGTTATGATCCCCCCTATCCACTTCACGGCCCCGTCACCCAGGACCGACAGGTCGGCGATATCGCATTCCACCTGGCGCTCCAGGGTATCCCTGTACTGCATGAGCGGATGGTCGGTTACGTATATCCCCAGCATCTCCTTTTCGTAAGCCAGGAGCTGATCTTTGGTCAACTCCTCCAGCGGGGGTTGGGCCTCCACCGGGTCCGGCTCCTCCTCGCCCTCCGCCGCCTCGAAGAGGCTGTGCTGGCCCTCTTCCCTGCGGCGCAGTTTCTCCGCCGCCAGGTCCGCCACCCTTTCATAGGTCTTCAAGAGGTGGTTACGGGAGTAACCCAGAAAATCGAAGGCCCCGCTCTTTATGAGGCTCTCCAGGGTCCTCTTGTTGATCACCCCCTGCCCCACGCGGAGGCAGAAATCCATGAGGGAGCGGAAGGGGCCTCCTTCCCTGCGCACGGCGATGATGCGTTCGGCGGGAGCCTCTCCCAGGTTGCGTACCGCGGCCAATCCGAAACGGATGCCCTCCTCCACCGGGGTGAACTCCTTGAAACTCTCGTTGATGTCCGGGGGTAGCACCTTTATCCCCATCTTGCGGCACTCGTTCACGAACACCTGCACCTTGTCCTTGTTGCCGGTGACGCTGGAGAGCAGGGCGGCCATGAATTCCCGCGGATAATGGGCCTTCAGGTAGGCGGTCTGGTAAGAGATGACCGCGTAAGCCGTGGAATGGCTCTTGTTGAAACCGTATTCGCCGAAGTGGCTTATGAGGTCGAAGAGCTTCTCGGCCAGGGACCGCGGATAACCCCTGGAGACCATCCCCCCGATGAACTTGTCGCGGTGGAACTTCATCTCCTCCGCCTTGCTCTTGGCCACCACCGCGCGCAGGCCGTCAGCCTCGGCCATGGAATACCCCGCCAATTCCACGGCCAGGCGCATCACCTGTTCCTGGTAGATGAAGATGCCCCGGGTCTGCTCGAGAATGGGTTCCAGATCCGGATGCAGGTAGGTCACCGGCACCCTACCGTGCCTCCGGTCCACGTAATCCTTGACCATGCCGCTGCGCAAAGGACCAGGGCGATAAAGGGCCAGGACGGCGATGAGGTCCTCGAAACGCTCCGGCTTCAGGTCCTGGAGCAGAGAGCGCATGCCCGGGCTCTCCAGCTGAAAAACCCCCACCGTGTCCCCCTTCTGCAGCAGTTCGAAGGTCCGCGGGTCATCCAGGGGCAGCTCCTCCAGGTTCAAACGTATGCCCCGTCGTCTCTGGATGTTGTCCAGGGTGTCGCTGATCACGGTCAGGGTACGCAGGCCCAGGAAGTCCATCTTGAGTAGGCCGATGGCCTGGATGGCCTCCATGTCGTACTGGGTCACCACCTCCTCGTCCGGCCCCCTTCTCTGCAGGGGGGTATAGCCCGAGAGGTCGTCGTCGGCGATGACCACTCCCGCGGCATGTATGGAATCCTGCCGGGTGATGCCCTCCAACTTGCGGGCCGTGTCGATGATCTTCCTGGCCAGTTCGTCGCTCTCGTACGCCTCCCTCAACTCGGGGGAAAGCTCCAGGGCCTTGTCTATGGTCATGTTGAGCTGTTCGGGCACCATCTTGGCCAGGCGGTCCACCTTCCCGTATTCCAGGTTGTAGACCCTTCCCGCATCGCGTATGGCCGCCCTCGCCGCCATGGTGGAGAAGGTCACGATCTGGGCCACCCGGTCCTTTCCGTACTTCCGGGAAACGTAATCGATGACCTCCGGGCGCCGCTTGTAGCAGAAATCTATGTCTATGTCCGGCATGGTACGGCGGTCGGGGTTCAGGAAGCGCTCGAAGAGCAGGTCGTAGCGCATGGGGTCCACGGTGGTGATCCCCAGGCAATAGGAGACCAGGGAGCCGGCTGCCGAACCCCTCCCCGGACCCACTATGATCCCCCTCTCCTTGGCGAACTTTATGAAATCCCAGACGATGAGGAAATAACCCGAGAAGCCCATCTCCTTGATCACCGAGAGCTCGTGGCGCAGGCGCTCCTCCAGTTCCGGCGTGACTTCCGGGTATCTCCTCCTCAGGCCTTCCCAGGCCAGCTTCTCCAGGTACCCGTCCAGGTCATAGCCCTCGGGAACGCGATATTTCGGAAGCAGATACCTCCCGAACTCCAGCTCCACGTTGCAGCGCTCCGCTATCTCCACCGCGTTGGTCAGGGCTTCCGGGAGGTGGGCGAAAAGCCGGCTCATTTCCTCGTAGTTCTTGAGGTAGAACTGGTCGCTGGAGAAGCGGAGGCGGTCCTCCTGGTCCAGGGTGGAGTTGGTCTGGATGCACAGGAGCACGTCGTGATGTATGTGGTCCTCCCGACGCACGTAATGCAGATCGTTGGAGGCCACCAAGCCGACGCCCAGCTCCTTTCCCAATTCCACCAGGCCCGGGTTGACCTTCTTCTCCTCGGGTAGGCCGTGATCCATGATCTCCAGGAAGAAGTTCTCCGCCCCGAATATGGAAAGGTATTCCCGCGCCGCGCGTTTGGCCCCCTCGTAGTCGTCTTCCAGGAGGCGCACGGCTATCTCCCCCTTGACGCATGCGGAGAGGGCTATCACGCCATCCCGGTACTCCCGCAGGATCTCCTTGTCCATGCGGGGCTTGTAATAGTAGCCGTCCATGAAGGAGAGGGTGACCAGCTTCATCAGGTTGCGGTAGCCCTCCCGGTTCTCGGCCAACAGCAGCAGGTGGTAGTTGGGGTCCTCCTTGGCTGGGCGGCGGTCGAACCGGGAACCCAGGGTCAGGTAGGCCTCCACCCCCAGGATGGGTTTTATCCCCTTCTTTAAGGCCATACGGTAAAAGGGTATGACCCCGTACATCCCGCCGTGATCGGTCACCGCCAGGGCTTCGTACCCCATCTCCGCGGCCGCCTCCAGGAGGTCGGGAATGCGGGCCGCGCCGTCCAACATGGAGTACTCGGTGTGGTTGTGCAGATGAACGAAGGGTACTCCCAATTTCCACCTCCCGCCTCACGGCTCCACCTGGCCGCAGCCGCATTCACGTTCGTGGAGATTACGCCACCCCGCGTGGCGCTGAACCCCCCTCTTCCCGTCTTCACGGCTCCGAAACCGGGGGCTTTGCGGCCGTCCCGCAGGTTTAGGTTATTATAACCTTCACCGGCGACAGCTTTTGGCCTCCAAGGGCCGGGGAGGTATTCCCCGCCGAGTCACCGAAGATACCATACTGATGAGGCCGGGAAGGGCCCGCCGAGGGTGGAGGAGGTGCGGCCCCGCCTCACCGCTCAAGTCAGGGGAAGAGGGAGGAAGAAGAAGTGGAGATCAGGTTGAGTTACACGGCGGTCAGCACCTACGAAAGGTGCCCCCTCGCCTACCGCTTCCAATACCTGGACGGGCTGGAGGTTCCCCCCTCCCCCTATCTCTCCTTCGGAAGGAGTCTGCATTCAGCCCTGGAATGGTTCTACGGGCGCGATGTACCGGAGCCTCCCTCTCTCCAGGAGCTTCTCGGCCGGTTGGAAAGTTGCTGGGAAAGCGAGGGTTTCGCCGACGAGGAGGAGGAGAGGAGTTTCTTCCGCCATGCGAGGGAGGTCCTGGAATCCTTCTATCACCGCAACCGGGACCATTTCCGGCTGCCCGTGGCTGTCGAGCAACGCTTCGAGATACCCATGGACGGTTACCTGCTCACGGGGGTGATAGACCGGGTGGACCGCCATCCGGATGGGAGTTACGAGGTCATAGACTACAAGACCAACCGCAGGCTGCCGGAGTTGAGGCGCCTCCGCGAAGACCTCCAGCTCCCCATCTACCAGATGGCCTGCCGCGAGCTCTGGGGGATAACCCCTTCCAAGCTGACCTTCTATTACCTCCTCATCAATCAGAAGTTCTCCACCTCTCCTCGTGATGAGGATTCCCTGGTGGGGGTACGCGAGCGGCTGACCCGCGCGGCGGAGGGAATAAGGTCGGGAAGATTCCCCCCCAAACCCAACCACCTGTGCCCCTGGTGTCCTTTCGCGGATGTCTGTCCTTCGCGGGTCAAATCGGGTGGTCTTCGCGAGGAACTGGAATCCCGTCGCCGGGCCCTCCTGCTGCGCCGCAGGAAACTGGACCTCATGATCGAGGAGCTGGAAAATCAGCTCCGGGAGATGGAATCCGGTTCTTGGACCCAAAAGGACGGGGTTTGAACCCCCAAGGATCAAGCCCACAACGCTATCTTAGCGGCCTCAATTGGTCTCCGGGAACCTCGATCCGCCCGCTTCATCTCCCGCGACTATACTCCGGGGAGGCAGGTATCGGTAAGCGGCTTCCCCCCGCACCTCGATCTCCTCGAGTATCCTCAGCCGGGCGAGCTTCCGGATCTGCTCCCTCACCGTGACCGGGTTCCTGCCTATGGCCTCCGCCAGCTCCACGCTGGTGCCCACCAGTCCCGGGTTGCGGTGGAAGAGGGTGAGAATCTGTATTCTCACCAGGCTCTCCGATGTGCCGTCGTGTATGGCGGCCTTGGCATTCGTGGGACGCCGGCACATTTCGCCTCCTTTCCCTATCTATATCCTCGGGAAGGAGGCAAAATTTGAGGTGATTGCCGAGAACGCGTCCTTTCGGGGGGTGAACGGTTCCCTGCAGGCCGTGAAAGGTTACCGCTCGGTACTTATTAACCGGGAGGAGATCTTCATTTCATAAGTTGAACGTTCGCGGTATTCAAGCCCGCGCTTTCATCCCGGCGATTGAAAGCTGCCGGTTATGCCCCTGCATGGCCTCCCCGGACCTTCGACGGGACCTCGGGGCGGCTCAGGCCTCCTCCCAACGCCGAGTGACCGTCGGGGGCCGGAATGGACCGTGGATGTCCGGGAATGGCCTTTCCGGGTCCCGATGCCGACAACCGGAGGAACGGAGGATGAAGGTGATGCCCGGGGAAACGGACCCGGGGCCTTAAGGGGTTCACGAGCGCAACCGATCCAGGGCTTTGGCCAGGTCCTCGGGGAGGGGGTCCTCGAATTCCATGGGCTGCCCGGTGAAGGGATGGGAAAAGCGCAGCCTGTGGGCATGCAGGAACTGGCGGGTCAGCCCCAGTTCCCTCTCCAGCCTTCCCCTCCTGCCGTAGGTCGCGTCCCCCACCACCGGGTGCCCGATGTAGGACAGGTGCACCCTTATCTGGTGCGTCCTCCCGGTCACCAGCTCCACCTCCAAGAGGGAAGCGGCACCCAAATCCTCGAGCACCCGGAAATGGGTCACCGCCGGCTTCCCCCCGCGTGAGGTGACGGCCATCCTCCTGCGGTCCCGGGGATCCCTTCCCACCGGTGCCTCCACCGTGCCCAGCGTCGAAGCCGGCACTCCGTGCACCAGGGCCAGGTAGAAACGCTTCAGGGTCCGTTCCCTGACCATCTCCTGCAAAAGTAGGTGGGCGCGGTCCTCCTTGGCCACCACCAAAAGCCCGGAGGTGTCCCGGTCCAGGCGATGGATGATGCCCGGGCGTTGCATCCCTCCGATCCCGGAAAGCCCCTGCAGGGAAAAGAGGGCCGCGTTGACCAGGGTGCCCTCCCGATGTCCGGCTGCAGGATGGACGACCATCCCCGCCGGCTTGGAGACCACGGCCAGGTGGCGATCTTGATAGAGCACCCGTAGCCCGAGGTCTTGGGGACGCGGTTCCGCGGGCTCGGGAGGCGGGACCTCCAGGCTGACCTCGTCGCCGGCGCGTAAACGGTATTGCTTCCCCCGGGCTTCTCCCCCTACCCTGGCTTTCCCCGAGGCAATCAATTCCTGTACCCTGCTCCGGGTGATGCCGGTCCGCTCGGCCAAGAAGACGTCCAGCCTCTTCCCGGAATCACCCGCCTCCACCTTGTAGCGGAAAGAGCGCAAGTCACCTGTCCTCCGAGAGAATCCTTCGTCGGAACACCAGGACCAGGCCCGCGGCCAGGAAGGCCGCCGCGCTCAAGGCCTGGAAGAAGAGGTTGCCGTGGGGGTTGGTGTGGTAGCGGAAAAACTCGTTGACGAAGCGGGCCACGGCGTAAAGCATGATGAAAGAGAGCATGATCTCTCCCCGGTAGCGGAAACGGCGGTGCACGGCCAGGAGGATGATGAAGATGGCCAGGTCCATGAGCAGCTCGTAGATCTGGGTGGGGTGGACGGGATTGAGGGGCATGCCCATATCCATTTGGGTGCGCAGGGGGAAAGTCACCGCCCAGGGCAGGCCGGAGCTCTTCCCGAAACAGCAACCGTTAAGGTAGCAGCCCACGCGGGCCACGGCCATGGCGGCGGGGACGGCCAGGCCTCCCGAGTCCAGGACCTGTCCCACGGAAATGCGCCTCAGCTTGACCACGGCCGCCGCGGCCAGGATGCCCAGCATCAAGCCGCCGTAGAATACCAGCCCCTGAACGTTCCAGAACTTGAAGGCCTCCCACCAATGCGAGGAGAACTCCCTCCAGTGGCCCGCCACGTAGAATATCCTGGCCCCCACGATGCCCCCCAGGGCTGCGGCCAGCACCAGTTCGAAGACCACGTAGGCGTCGACGAATTTCCTCCGCAAGTAGAGGAAGCTCACCAGCATGCCCACCACGAAGGCCAGGGCCAGGAAAAACCCGTAGGAATGGACGGTAAGGGATCCTATACTGAACAACTCGGGGCGCAACTTGACTCCTTCAACTCTTAAAAACGAGGCTGCCGCCGTACCTGATATCCGGGCCTCAATGCCGCGTGGCGCCCTTCCCCTCCCTCCATACCTCCCGGATCACCAGCACCAGTGCTATGCCCACGCCTAGGACTATGGCCGTGTCCGCCAGGTTAAAGACGGGCCAGAAGCGGAGGTCTATAAAATCCACCACCGCCCCCAGGGATATCCTGTCGATGATGTTACCCAGGGCCCCCCCGATTATCAAGCCCAGGGCCGCCGTGAAGGCCCTCCCCTCTTCCCCGCGGAACCTCCACAGCACCAGCACCAGGACCAGGAGAAGGGCCACGCTTCCCAGGAAGAAGGGGAGGGACTGCCCCCTGATGAGCCCGAAGGCGGTTCCCGGGTTGCGCACCTGGCGAAGGGCTAAAAGGTGCAGATCGAGGGTCTTTCCCGGTGGGAGGAAACATCGGACCAGGGCCTTGCTGGCCTGATCCGCGGCCAAGGCGGCGGCGGCCGTCGCCGCCATCAGCGCATAGCCTGTTCTTCCTTCTGTTTGCAAATTATGCAGAGGTTGGCGTAAGGCAACGCCTCGAGGCGCTCCTCGGGTATGGGCGAGCCGCACATCTCGCAGATCCCGTAGGTCCCTTTCTCGATCCGCTCCAGGGCCTCGTTCACCTTCTGCAACAGGTCCTTGACGTTCTCGGAGAGGGAGAGGTCTCTCTCCCTCTCGAAAGTGCTGGTGCCGCTGGCCGCGTATTCCTCCTCGAAGGGCATCTCCCCCGAGAAGTCCGACTGGGAGGCGTGCAGGTTTCCCTGCTCGAGCTCGCGGTACTGTTTCTCCAGTATCTCCTTCTCGCGGAGCAGGATCTTCTTGAAGGCGGCCATCTTCTTCTTGTTCATGATCCGATCGTCAACCTCCGATCCGGGCCCTAGGTTTATCCCTAATATTATGCATCATTTTCCCTCTCCGACAACCCCGGGTTTGATTATGCATCATTTTCCCTCTCCGACAACCCCGGGTTTGGGCGTTTGCGCATCCTCCGGAAGGCCCTTCATCCATTTCGCCGCTCATCCCCCCGCGGCCAGCACCACCGGGAGGCAGCGGTCGCATAGCTCCGGGTGGTTGGGATCCCGCCCCACCGAAGGCCGGTAGTTCCAGCACCGGGAGCACCGGGATCCCGGCGCCTTTTCCACCTCCACCCGGGGATCTTCAACCTCCGCGTAGCGTACATCCACCCCGGATACGATGAACAGGGTGGGCAGGAGTTCCTCCCTGGGGGCTACCGTTTCCCTCCACGATAAGGGCAAGGTGAGCTTCACCGCGGCCTCCAGGGAGGTCCCTAATTCCTTGGCCGACCTCCTCTCCTCGATGGCCTTGGTCACCAGTTCGCGCAGGCGCAACAGGAGGTCGAAATCCTCCTCCAGGGCGGCGTCCTCCAGCTCCTCCTTCACCTCCGGCCAGTCGGCTAGTTGTACGCTCTCCGGGTCACCCTCCCCGCGAGCCTCCTGCCAAACTTCTTCCGCGGTATGGCTGAGTATGGGGGACATGAGAAGGGTCATGGTCCGCAGCAATTCCCGCAGTGCCGTCTGGGAGGAGCGCCTGGGGCGCGAATCGGCGGCGAATGTGTATAGGCAGTCCTTGCGCATGTCCAGGTAGAGGGCGCTTAGGTCCACGGCGCAGAAGTTGTGCAGGGCGTGAAAAACCACGTGCAGCTGGTAGGTATCCATGGCCTGGGTGCACCTGCGCACCAGCCTCTGCAGCCGGGACATGATCCAGCGGTCGAGCTCCTCCATCTCCTCCGGGGGAAGGGCGTCCGCGTGGGGACGGAAATCGTAAAGGTTCCCCAGCAGGAAGCGGATGGTGTTGCGAATGCGGCGGTAGGCCTCCACCAGTCGGTCGAATATCTCCCGCGAGGCGGGGATGTCCACCGTGTAATCGGCGGCCGCCACCCAGAGGCGGAGGATGTCCGCCCCCAGCCGGTCGCATATCTCCAGGGGGCTGATCACGTTGCCCAGGGACTTGGACATCTTGCGGCCCTCGCCGTCCACCACGAAGCCGTGGGTCAGCACCGAGCGGTAGGGAGGGGTTCCCCGGGATCCCACCGCGGTTAGCAGCGAGGTCTGGAACCAGCCGCGGTGCTGATCGCTGCCCTCCAGGTACATGTCGCAGGGCCAGTAATGGTCTTCCCATTGCCGGAGCACGGCCTCGTGGCTCACTCCGGATTCGAACCACACGTCCAGGATGTCCGTCTCCTTGCGCCACCTGGTTCCTCCGCATTCCGGGCATCGAAAATCCGGACCCAGGATCTCCTCCGGCTCGCGCAGGAACCAGGCGTCCGAGCCCTCGGCGGCCAACAGTTCCTCCGCTTTGCGCAGCGTCTCCAGGGTCATGACCTCCCGGCCGCATTCCAGGCAGTAAAAAGCGGGTATGGGGACACCCCAGGCCCGCTGGCGGGATATGCACCAGTCCGGCCTGCTCTCCAGCATCCCCACCATGCGTCGTACGTTCCAGCCCGGTATCCACTGTACTTCCTTGACCGCCTCCAGGCACCTTTTCCGGAGGGTGGAACCCTCGTATTCCCGGTCCACGCCCACGAACCATTGCGGGGTGGCGCGGAATATAACCGGTCCCTTGCACCGCCAGCAGTGGGGATAGGCGTGCCGCAACTCCCCCTCTCCCAGCAGCAGGCCCCGTGAGCGCAGGTCGTCCATGATCCTGGGGTTGGCGTCCTCGATGAACAATCCCTCGAACTCCGGCGCATCGGAGGTGAAACGTCCCCGGTCATCCACCGGCATGGGCATTGGAAGGTCGTATTCCAGGCCCACCTGGTAATCCTCCTCCCCGTGCCCGGGGGCTATATGCACCGCCCCGGTGCCCTGCTCGGTGGTAACGAAATCCGAGTTCACCAGGACCGAGGGCCGTTCCCTCCAGGGATGCCGTGCCCTGAGACCCTTCAGTTCCCTTCCGGGAATGCGATTAAGCTCACGGTAGGCCTCGATCCCCATCCCTTCCAAGGCCGCCTCCAAAAGCGGCTCCCCCAGCAGCAGGAGGGAGTCGCCTGCCTCCACGATCACGTAACTCATGTCCGGGTGCAGGGCCACGGCCACGTTGGCCGGGAGTGTCCACGGGGTGGTGGTCCAGATGACCACGGCGGCCTCCCGGCCCCGGTAGCCGGGAAGGGAATCCAGGAGGGGGAATTTCACGTATATGGACGGAGAGGTCTTCTCCTGATACTCGAGCTCCGCCTCGGCCAGGGCGGTCACGCAGCGCGGGCACCAGTGAATGGGTTTCCGGCTCCGGTAAACCAGTCCCCGGCGGGCCAGCTCGGCGAGGACGCGGATATTCACCGCCTCGTAGGCCGGTTTAAGGGTGAGGTAGGGGTTTTGGAAGTCCCCCCGCACCCCGAGGCGCTGGAACTGGATGGACTGTCGCTCCACGAAATGCATGGCGTACTCGCGGCAGCGCTTGCGTATCTCCATGACCTCCAGCTTACCCCTCTCCTCCCCCAGCCTCTTCTCCACCTCGTGCTCTATGGGCTGACCGTGGCAGTCCCATCCCGGCACGTAGGGGCAGAAGTATCCCCGCATGCTCTTGTACTTGACGATGATGTCCTTGAGGATCTTGTTCAGGGCCGTGCCCAGGTGGATGTCCCCGTTGGCGTAGGGAGGCCCGTCATGAAGGATGAAGGACGGCCGTCCGCGGTTCTTTTCCAGTACCCGCCGATAGATATCCATTTCCTTCCAGAAACTCTGTATCTCCGGCTCGCGTCGCGGCAGATCGGCCTTCATGGGAAAATCCGTGCGGGGCAGGTTGAGCGTCGAGCGATAGTCCATGCCGTCCTCACTCCGTATCCTTGGTTTATTTTGCTCCATTATTATCACGCGGGCCGCCGGGGCGCAACTTCAAAGGCTCGACTCCAAGCGGAAAACGGGACCCCCGGCGGCCGTTCTTCCACGCCCTCCGCCCTGAGGCGGAAGCGTATGGACACCGGCGGGAGAAATGCCGCCGGCCGGTCAGCCTTCCCCGTACCCGCAGGGCCACGACGGCGGCATCACCCTTCGGCTCCAATCCCCGAACCTCGCCGGTTCTCGATGACCGGTGACCAAGGGCCGAAAGGCCCTGGTGCCCTATAATAGGCGCATGGGACCGGCAAACTATACCCTTCGCCCCTGCGAGGCCGGTACTCTCCTGGACATCAGGGTGCGCCCCGGATCGGCACGCAGCGGGGCGGTGGGTGTCCGGGAAGGAAGGCTGGTGTTGGCCGTGCACTCGCCGCCCGAGGGAGGCAAGGCCAATCGAGAGGCGTTGAAGCTGCTCGGCGCCGTATTGGGCGTAGCGGCCTCCAGGCTGGAACTGGTCCGTGGGACCTCCTCGAGGGACAAGACCGTGCTCATCAAGGGGATGTCCGTTGCTGACGTCGAATCCCGCCTTAGATTATTAAAATGTTAATTAGTTTATTATTAAATATAAAAAGTTCCCTCTCCCGGCTCCTCCCGGTAGGACGCGTTGAGGTTTTCGTGAACCCTTAACCGCGGGTCGCATGGGGATCTCTTGATGGAGTACGAAGAAGCCTCCGGTCTCTTTCCCCGAGCGCCGTACTTGACGCCTTGGCGCTTTTAGGCCCCTCCGTCTCCATCCTCCGAAGCCGGCCGGCGTAACGCCTCCTTAAACCGTCAGGGAGCGCGCCTCGGCATGCCTTGCGCCCTCGGCCTTCCTTCGCCTCTCCTTGCCCGAGGACGACCCCTCGCTCTTATTCCCAGAAGAAATGCTTCTCCTTCTCTTCCCGGGGCGGGGCCTCGGGTGGCCGAGGAGTTTCTTCTTCCCTCCTCTCTTTCCTCAGTGACCGTTCCAGCATCTCTATCTCCTGTTCCGGGGTCACCGTGGGCCCGGGCGGAGGAGGCTCGAAACGCGGTTCCGGTATCGTCTCCGCCTGGGTTACCGGTGCGGCAAAGGGTGGGGCAGCCGCTCCCCCGGGCGACGCCGGCCCTTTATCGGGAACCGGGGTCATACCCTCCTCGACGGGAGGCTGGACGGGGCTCTCCTCCACCGGCCTCGTTTCCTTCGCGCCATAACCGGCGATTCCCGCGGGGGGTTGCTGGTCGGGCATTCCCGGGGCTTCCGTCGCTGCGGCGGGCCTTTCGGGCACTGCCTCCCGAACCTCCGCGGACGCCAGCCGCGCCTCGTATTCCCTTATGAGCCCCTGGTTCTTGTCCAGCATCTCGCGGATGGTGGCGATATAGCGGAGCACCTGTTCCCGGATGCCGGAATAGGACTGGAGTATGCGCTCCCTTTCCGCTTTCGCCTCCTCCAGGATGCGAAGGCTGCGTTCCTGCGCCTCCCTGATCTGCGCCTCGGCCTGAATCCTGGCCTCCTGCACGATGTTGTCCGCGCTTTTCTGGGCGTTTATGAGGGCGTTCTGCAGGGTTTGCTGCATGGAATCGAACTGGGCCACCTTTTCGCGCATGCTCTCGATCAGCTCCGCCTGTTCCTGGTTGCGGTGCAACAGCCTGTCCAGCTCGTCAGCCACCATATCCAGGAAGGAGTCCACCTCTTCCTTGTTGTACCCGCCTACACGAACGGTACTGAATTCCTTGTGATGGATATCCATGGGGCCGATAGCCAATTCAACCGCCTCCTTCTTCCAAGCCGTCCGGTTTCCCCTCCCCGGGATCTTACCGCCATCCTCGCGAACCCGCCGGCACCAGATTCACGCCAATCTATATCGGCGCCCCGCCTTATTTGAATAACAGCGAGACTATCCACTGCAGCAACGCGATCATGCATATGGCGACCAACGGCGACGCGTCCAGGGCCACCTTCCCGCTCACGGGCACCGCCGGCAATATCTTCCTCAATGCGGAAAGCACGGGCTCCGTGAGGTCGTAGACGAGCACCGCCAGTGGCCGCAGCCGCCGCGGCCAGCGCACCGGAAGCCAGCTTATCAGTACCCGGCAAACTATCAACCACATGTAGGCGAAGAGCCCCCACCAAAGGACCTCCCCCAGAAGCCGCAATTCATACCTCCCTGGCCCGGCGGAAGGCCGCCTCCGCCGCCTTAAAGAAGGCCGCCCTCACCCCGCCTTCCTCCAGGGCCTCCAAGGCCATGATGGTGGAGCCCCCGGGAGAGGCCACCATGTCCTTCAACCTGGAAGGCCCGTAATCGAAGAGGCGTAGCATCTGGGCGGCGCCCAGCATGGTTCCCGCCACCAGCTTGAGGGCCAGCTCCCGGTCCAGGCCCAGCTTCACCCCGGCATCGGCAAGGGCCTCGGCGACGAGGTAGAAGTAGGCCGGTCCACACCCGGAGATGGCCATGGCTGCGTCCTGGTAGGACTCGTCCACCCGGTAGACGTCTCCCATGCGCCCGAAGATCTCCTCCACCCGTTCCAGATCCTCCTCCCGGACGTGTTTTCCCGGGCTGATAACCGAAACCGCCGCTCCGGCCATGGCCGGGTTGTTGGGCATCACCCGCACCACAGCGACGCCTTCCGGGATTCTTTCCTCGATATACCGCGTGGTCTTGCCCATGGCGATGGAGACCAGCAACTGGCCGGCGTGCAAGGTTCCTCTTATCTCCTCCAGCACCCCGTCGAGCTGCTGGGGCTTGACCGCCAGGACCAGCGTATCCGAGCCGGACGCCGCCTCGCGGTTATCGGTGGTGACCTTCACCCCGTGCTCCGCCCTGAGCTGCTCCAGTCGAACCCTATCCACGTCGGATACCAGGATTTCCTCACCCCGGCACCATCCCGAGCCTATGAGCCTGGAGAGCATGGCCCCGGCCATCCTTCCTCCACCGATAAAAGCTATCCCGGTCATGACGGCCTCACCCATCGATAGGCTTGTACACGGACACGAATAAGAATACCTCTTTCCGCCGCTCCCGGTTGAAAGCCCCAACCCCTCCCGGGGCAAACTTCAGAACTGGTTGAAGAAACCCCTTTCCCGGAGCCAGCGCTTATCCTCGGCGGAGACCTCCACGTTGTGCGGGGTGAGGAGGAACACCCGGTCGGCCACCCGTTGGATGCCCCCGTCCAGGCCGTAGGTCAGTCCGCTGGCGAAGTCTATGAGTCTCTTGGCCAATTCGGGGTCCGCCTGTTGCAGGTTGATGATCACCGGGATGTCCGCCTTGAACTTCTGGCCGATCTGCTCGGCGTCGTTGAAGGATTTCGGTTCCACCATGTGTACCCTCACCTGCCGGCTGGAAACCGGCTGCAACGACGATACCTTGGCCTCCTCGCGGTGGGCGCGCCGTGCGGGAGGGGCTTCCGGAACCTCGGCTTCCTCGTATTCCATGAGCTCCTCGAACTCGTCGTCCTCCACCAACCCCAGGTAGATCAGGGCTTTGCGAAAGAATCCAGCCATGGCATACCTCCCAAGATGATTTTAACCCGAGAAGACGGCCGTGCCCACCCGTACCAGGTCAGCTCCTTCCTCCACCGCGACCTCGTAATCCTGGGTCATGCCCATGCTCAGGCTATCCAGCGCTGCTTCCGGGAAGACCCTCTTTATGTCGTCCCTCAGTTCCCGCAGGCGCCGAAAATAGGGCCGTGCCTCTTCTCCCGCCGCCCAGGCGGGAGCCATGGTCATCAGGCCCCTGACCCTCAACCCGGGCAGCTCGAGCATCTTTTCAACAAGCTCCTCCGCCTCCTCGGGGGCCACGCCGAACTTGTTGGCCTCGCCGGAGACGTTGACCTCCAGGAGGACCTCCTGCACCGTGCCCATCCGGCAGGCCCGGGAAGAAACGGCCTCCGCCAGCCGCAGGCTGTCTATGGAGTGGATCAGCCTTACCTTTCCCACCACCATATTAACCTTGTTGGTCTGGAGATGGCCAATGAAATGCCATTCTACGTCCTCCGGGAGCGCGGGCATCTTTTGCCGCAGTTCCTGGGCCCGGTTCTCCCCCAGGACCCTATGTCCCGCCGCTAGGACCTCCTCTATCTCCTCCACCGTCCTGCCCTTGCTCACCACCACCAGTTGCACCCCGGCGGGATCCCTTCCCGCCCTCCAGGCGGCCATGGCGATACGTTCTTTCACCCTTCGGAGGTTGTCGCCGATGGTCATCGGCCTCGCCTCCTCAGCCCAAGACCATCATTCCTCGAAGCCCACCCAGGTCACGCCGGGAAGGGCACTCAAGTCCTCCACCACTTTAAGGAGGTCCAATTTCCCGGACACGGTGGCCCTGAGAAGGAGCACGCATTCCCCTTGGCCCCCCTTGCAGCTCTCCATGCGCAAAAGAACGTGGGGGATGCGATACCCGTCCAGGACGCCCTGGACCTCCCTTACCAGCTCTTCCCTGGGCAAGGAGCGCACGGTGAAGTAAAGCCTTCTCCTCTGGAAGCGGGATATCACCCGCGTCTCCACCCAGGGAAGGGCCACGAGAACCAGCAATATTATCCCCGTGCAATATGCGGCGGTGAGGAAATAACCGGCGCCGGAAGCCATCCCCACCGCCGCCGTGGCCCACATGGTCGCCGCCGTGGTTATGCCCACCACGTGGGTTCCCCCATAGATGACGATCACCCCGGCGCCCAGGAAACCGATCCCCACCACTATCTGCGCGGCCACCCGCGCGGGGTCGGACTCCGGGAAAGCCGTCAGCGAGAGAACGGTGAACAGGGCGGCTCCCAGGGAGACCAGGATATAGGTGCGGAAACCCGCGGGGCGGTCCCCCCTTTCTCTCTCCATGCCGATCAGACCCCCGCAGGCGGCGGCCATGATAAGGCGCAGCAAAATGTCCGTTTCCCTCAAACCCTCGACCTCATCGTCCGTAGGCGATGCGGAAGTCGTCGAACTCCCCCCGGTATTCCTCCCAGGCCACTTCCACGTCCGTCACCCGGGAAGATGGGGAACCCTTCCAGCACCATTCGATCATCTTCCGCACCGCTTCTTCCTCTCCCTCGAAGACGGCTTCCACCCGGCCGTCGCGGTTGTTGCGCACCCATCCCTTTACCCCCAGCCTGCGCGCCGCGTCCTGGGCATAGGATCGGTAATATACCCCCTGCACCCGGCCGCTTACCCACACATGGGCCCTGGTCTTCGCCATGCTCCATCCCCTGCCTCCGTCACGTCCTTAGAAAAGCAGAATATGGCCTCCTCCGCCGACCGGGAGCACCAAATCGCCCAGCGAAGGACGAAGCCCTTTCTGCCTTTCCTTTTCCCTTCAACCTTTCGCCGTGGATAACATGACCAAGGCTCCCTGCCTGCCGGTTTTCCCTTCCCTTCGGAAGGAGAAGTAATCCTCGTCGCAGCAGGTACATCCGCCGACGCGGCATATATTCTCCTCCCTCAGACCGGCTCGAACCAGGTTTATGCGGTTGGCCCTGAAGAGGTCCAGGCGGAAGCCTCCTTCTTCCTCGACCACTCCGCTCTTCCACCCGTATTTTTCGACGAAGAGGCGGGCTCTGCCTTCATCCACGCGGTAACAGCAGGGCCCGATGGCCGGACCCATGACCGCTCGAACTTCCTCGGGAAGAACCCCCAGGGAGCGCAGCCTCCGGAGGGCTTCCCCGGCTATATCGTGGAGGGTCCCCCTCCACCCGGCGTGGAGCATGGCCACCCCCCGCGGCTCGGGGAACCCCAGCGCCAGGGGCACGCAGTCCGCGGTCAGCGCGGCCAGGACCAGTCCCGGATGGGTGGTGAACAGGCCGTCGGCCGCCGGCACCACCCTTTCCCGCCGCCCGCCTCCCTCCCGCACCCGGCATACCCGGGTTCCGTGGACCTGGCGCATGAAGACCAGCCTGTGCAGCTCCACCCCAAGTCTTTCCGCCACCCGGGCGCGGTTCCGGAGGACGTTCTCCGGCCTGTCGCCGCCGGCCGCCGAAAGGTTAAGGGAGGCGAAGGGAGGAGGGCTGACCCCTCCCCAGCGACGGGTGAAATAAAGGGCCATGCCCTCTCCCAGAAGGCGGCCCGCTTCCAGCCATTCCGCGTTACCTTCCCGTATTCGCTTCCTCTCCGTTCTCCCCACCATCCAGCACCTCGAGGAGAACCTTGGCTATGCGCCTTCCCACCACCTTCTGTGCGGTCAGTCGCAGGTTCTCGAACTCCACCGATTCTCCCTGCTTGGGAATCTTTCCCATGAGGTTATACATCAACCCTCCCAGCGTGTCCCACTCATGGGCCGGCAGCTTGGTTCCCAGCATCTCGTTGAGGTCGTCTATGGAGATGCGGGCATCGAATGTGTACCGCCCGTCCCCCAGGCTCTCGTAGAGCTCCCGCGCGCTGTCGTACTCGTCGAAGATCTCCCCCACGATCTCCTCCAGGAGGTCCTCGATGGTCACCAGCCCCGAGGTGCCCCCGTACTCGTCGAGGACGATGGCCATGTGGATGGTGAGAGCCCGCATCTCGTTGAGCAGTTCGCTCACCCGCTTGGTCTCGGGCACGAAGTAGGCCTCTCGGAGGAAGTCCTTGGGACGGGCGTCGCTCTCCCCCCGCTTCAGGTAAGGCAGGAGGTCCTTGGCGTAGAGAACCCCCACGATGTGGTCGAAGTCGCGGCGGTAAACGGGGATGCGCGAGAAACCGGAGCTCATGATCACATCCAGGGCCTCCTCCATGCTCGCCCCTTCCTCCAGCATGACCATGTCCGTGCGGGGGATCATCACCTCCCTCACCAGGGTGTCCCCGAACTCGAAAATGGAGTGGATGAGCTTCTTCTCCTCCTCCTCGATGACCGCCTGTTCCTCCGCCGCGGTTACCAGGGCTTTTATGTCCCCCTCGGTCACGAAGGGCCCTTCCTTGATCGTCTTGCCGCCGAAGAGGCGGATCAGCCCGTTGGAGAGGATGATCAGCACCCTCACCAGGGGGTAGAAAACGGCGGACAGCGCCCTGACCGCCGGCGCGACCATGAAGGCGGTGCTCTCCGGGTGGTTGGTGGCGTAGGTCTTGGGAGCCATCTCGGAGAAGATGAAGATGAGGAAGGTCATGACCCCGGTGGCGACGGCCGTGGGGCCTGGAAGGCCCAGATCCAGGGCCAGCCCGGTGGCGACGGCCGAGGCCCCCACCTGCACCAGCAGGGTGAGCATGAGGATGGTGGAGAGGAAGCGGCTGGGATGCTCCAGCAGCTTCTCCAGGCGCTCCGCCCTCCGGTCCCCTTCCTCCCGCCGGGAGCGCACCCGGTACCGGTTCACGCTGACCAGCGATATCTCGGCCATGGCCAAGAATGCCGCCGCCAAGAGAAGGCCCACCAGCGCCGCCACCCTCCAAGCGACCGCTCCTCCGGACAGGTCAGCGGCGACGAGATGTTGGGGGGCGGGCGGGATCACCTTCCGTCCTCTCCCTTCAATCCCAGGATCTCCCGCGCCCTGCGGTCCATGAGAATCGCCCCTTCCTCGGTCCGGTCATCGTAACCCAGCAGGTGGAGCACGCCGTGCACGGCCACCAGCTCCAGCTCCCTTCCCTCCTCCACCCCGTACCGCCCACGGTGGCGCCGAACGTAGGCCGGGCATATGAGGACATCTCCCAGGAGTATCGAGTTCCCATCGTTCTCCCCCAGGGGAAAGGCCAGTACGTCGGTCGGCCCCTCCCTCTGTAGATATCTTCGATTGTAATCGGCCATCTCCCTCTCGGTGAGGGCGGTCAGGGACACCACGCATCTTCCCTCCACTCCCTCTGAACGCAAGGCCCTGAGGCAGGCCCGGCGCAGGGCTTCCCGGTCGAAGAAAGAGCGGCAGCGGCGGTTTACCAGGACCCGCATTCAGGCCCCCTTCTCCTTGACCAGCGAGGGGTATTCCACGCGCACGTGGTACATGCCGCACAGCACACGCGTGAACTCCCTGGTTATCCTCTCCAGGTCGGCCAGGGTCAGCCCGGATTCGTCCAGTTGCCCGTCCTCCAGTCTCTCCCGGATCATGTTGCGCACCAGTTGTTCCAGCTGCACCGGCGTCGGCCGGTCCAGAGCCTTAGCCGCCGCCTCCACGGAGTCGGCGAGCATGACCACCGCCGCCTCCTTGGTCTGCGGCTTGCGCCCGGGGTAGCGGAAACGGCTTTCGGCCACCTTCTCCGAGGGGCCTGTGTCCTTCAACGCTTGGGCATAGAAATAGCGCACCAGGGACGTTCCGTGGTGCTGGCGGATGATCTCCACCACCTCGGGCGGCAGCCGGTATTCCCTGGCCAGTTCCACTCCCTCCTTCACGTGGGCGGTGATCACCAGAGCGCTCAGGTTGGGCTTCAACCCGTCGTGACCGTTGAACCCTTCCGGCTGGTTTTCCACGAAGAAGGTAGGCCTCTTCACCTTGCCCACGTCGTGATAATAGGAGGCGACCCTGGTGAGGATGGGGTCGGCCCCTATGGCCTGCGCGGCCGCTTCTGCCAGGTTTCCCACCACGATGCTGTGGCTGTAGGTCCCCGGAGCCTTGCTCACCAGGAGCTTCATCAGCGGATGGTCCGGAGAGGCCAGTTCCAGCATGTGCATGGGGGTGATGATCCCGGATATCCTCTCCATCACCGGGATGGCCCCCAGGGTGAGAAGCACGCACAGGACCCCGTTGCCCAAGCCGATGGCACCGGAGAGGAAAACCAGGCGCAATTCCTTGAAGAGGGAAGCGGTAAGCATGGCATCCAGGGCCAGGAAGGCGGATACCCCCGCGCCCGCCTTGAGCAGGGTGTCCCTCTTCCTCAGCCGGTCGATGGCCAGGGCGCCGGCCACCCCGGAGAGCAGGACGAACATCGTCAGGGGGAAGTTCCCCTTGAGCAGGACACCTCCCACGATACCTGCGGTCAGCCCCAAGAACAGCGCCGTCAAGCCGTCCATCATCGCCGCCAGGGTCAAACCCACCAGGGCGGAGGGCGACAGGTATCCCCACAGGGGGTTCTGGTCGGCCAGGAGGGCGAAAAGCCGCGTTAGGAACACGTAGACCAGGAAAAGCAGGCATAGGGCGGCCACGTACCTCCACTCCCCCGCCACCCCCTTTCGATAGCGGAGGAAAAAGAAGACCGCACCCAGGTATACGAGGACGGCGATGAGCGCCACCCCCGCAACCTGCTGATAGCTCCCCATGGGCGACAGGGCCCCCACCTCCTGGAGAGAGGCCAGGATGAGGGGGGTGATGATCTCTCCCTTGCCCACTATCTTCTGCCCGGCCACGTAGCGGGCATAAACCGGCGACACCGCCCGGGCGGCTTCCTCCATGTCCCGGTTCACCGCTTCCGCCGAATATGCGGTGTTGACGACTATGAAAGCGGAGGCGATCTCGGCCGCCGCCCTGCGGAAATCCTCCACCAGCGACAGGCTCATGGCCTTCTCCGCGGCCTCCTTCTTCACCTCCTCCAGGTTGTCGTAGGAGACCGGGTGGGACATGGCCTGGGTGACCAGCCGGGAAACCGAAGTGTAGAGCAGCCTCACATCCTCCGGCGAGGAGCCCAGGAGCAACTTCAGGGTGCCCTCGCTTATCCCGCTCTCGAAATCTTGTCGCAGGGAGGATATCTTGGCCTCCTCCGGCATATCCTCGCCGCTCAGCACCTCCACCCTGGAGAAGAAGTCCTCCAGGCGCGAGAGGGTCCTTTCGAGTGCATCCCGGCTGACGAAGATATCCTGCACCCTTCGCCTCTCTTGCTCGCGCAGGATCTCGGTGGCTTCCTCGTCCAGGACCTGGAAATCCCTTGGAGAGATGATGGTCTCCGTGCTTGGCTTACCCACCTCGAAACGCGCCGGCCTGGGCAGGTACTCGAGGACCACCACGACCAGGAGGACTAAAAGCGCGGCGAGGGAGATCAGAAGCGACCTGACCTTTCCCGAGGCGGGAAATCCCCGATGCCGTCCCTTGGGGGACCGTCTTGAACCTTCCCTGTCTTCCATGGCTCCTTTCCGACTATATTATACAACAGCCGCCTCCCGGAAAAATCGCGTTTGATCCCAGGTTTTTCCTGCGGGGCTTTACCGGAGCCGGTCACTACCTGCCGTTCACTCCTTTCCCCGAACGCATGTCGTAGAGGCGGTAGGCCTTGACGATCTCCTGGACTATCTTGTGGCGCACCACGTCCCGTTCGTCCAGGTACACGAACTCTATGCCCTCGATCCCCGCCAGTATCTCCCTCACCACGTTCATTCCCGAGGGCTGTCCTCCGGGAAGGTCTATCTGCGTGATGTCCCCCGTGACCACGGCCTTGGAACCGAATCCCAGCCGGGTGAGGAACATCTTCATCTGCTCCGGGGAGGTGTTCTGGGCCTCGTCGAGGACGATGAAGGAATCGTTCAGTGTCCTCCCCCGCATGTAGGCCAGGGGCGCCACCTCGATTACGCCCTGCTCCATGTATCTGGTGAATTTTTCCACATCGAGCATCTCGTAGAGGCAGTCGTAGAGGGGGCGGAGGTAAGGGTCTACCTTCTGGTACATGTCCCCCGGCAAGAACCCCAGTTTTTCCCCCGCCTCCACCGCGGGCCGGGTCAGGATTATCCTCCCCACTTCCCGGGAGAGAAGGGCCTTTACGGCCATGGCCATGGCCAGGTAGGTCTTGCCGGTTCCCGCCGGGCCTATGGAGAAGACGATGGTGTTGTTGCGGATGGCCTCCACGTAACGTTTCTGGTTGGGGGTCTTGGGCCGGATGGCCTTGCCCCTCCGCGAGATGATGATGTCCGAGAAGACTTCCGTGGGCCTGAGTTCCTCCTCCGCCAGCACCATCTCGATGGCCCGCTCCACGCTCTCCGGGGTGAGGTCCATCCCCGAAGTGAGGAGCATGATCAGCTCCTCGAAGAGCTTGGCCAGGGCCTCGAGCTCCTCTTCCTCTTCCCCGGAGATGGTGATCTCGTTGCCGCGGACCAGTATGCTGCTGCGGAAGGATTTCTCCACTATCTTGAGGAGCTCGTCCCTCTCCCCCAGCAAGTTGACCATGGGCTGGTTGCCGGGAACCAGTATCTTGAGTTCCCTCCGACCGCCCTGCTTTTCCCGCTCTCTGCCGTCCGTGGACAAGTAACCCTCTACCTCCTCGGCTCATCCCGGGGGCCAGAGCATCTGCCTTCCTCCCAGGACGTGGAAGTGGAGGTGGAAGACGCTCTGCCCTGCGCCCCTCTCCACGTTGGTGAGGATACGCACGCCCGTCCCGGCTATGCCTTCATCCTCGGACACCTTGCGGATGACCTTGAAGAGGTGCAGCAGGAGGTCTCCGTCTTCCCCCTCCAGGTCGAAGGCCGAGCGCAGGTGCTTACGGGGAATCACCAGCACGTGTACCGGCGCCTGGGGGTTGATGTCTCGGAAGGCCACCACCCTCTCGTCGGAATGGACGATGTCCGCGTCCATCTCGCCCGCGGCTATGCGGCAGAAAATGCAGTCCTCCATCTCCACCTCCCGTTGCCTTTCCGCGCTTCCCGTTTCACGAGTTCCGAAGCCGCCGGGCTTCCCGCCCGGCCGTGGTTCCCTGGTCCCCGTTCACTGTTCTCCTATCTTTCCCCGTTTCCCTCCCCTCCCGCCGGTGCCGCCAGGGCCCTTCCGTCCAGCACGCCCTCCAGCCTCACCCGCAGGAGAGAACCCGGAACCGGGGCTGGGTCCAACCCCAAGGCCGCGGCCTTGATGTAATCCTCCGTGGTGCCCAGGTAGACGCTCTTTCCGCCACCCAGGGCCACCCCCTCCACCAACAGTTCGCGTTCCTCTCCCAGGTTACGCCGGATGTATTCCAACCGCCACCCCTCGGCCAGCCGGCGGAGCTCTTCCGATCTTTCCTCCGCCTCCTCGGCGTTAACTTCCGCCCTTCTCTCCCAGGCCCGGGTCCCCGGCCTGGGCGAGAACCTGAAGACGTGAACCCGGGATACGCGCGCCCTTTCCAGTACCTCCACGGTGCGCCGGAAGGCCCGCCGGTCCTCCCCCGGATATCCCACGATGACCTCCGTGGTCAAGGCCGCCCGGGGCCAGATGCGGCGCAGGCCGTCCGCCATCTCCAGGAAACGCAAGGAATCGTATCCCCTGCCCATCTCCCGCAGTATGCGGTCGTCCCCGCTTTGCAGGGGAACGTGGAGGTGGGGGCATACCCTCGGTTCCCGGGCCCACTCCTCGAGCCATTCCCAGCGCAGGTCCTCGAGCTCGATGGAGCTCAAGCGGACCCTAAATCCGCTTCCCAGCCCGAGGACCTCCCTGACCAGGTCCCCGAGGTGGCGACCCTCCTCCTTTCCATATCTTCCCAGGTTCACCCCACTCAACACCAGCTCGCGGCAGCCCTTCCCCAGGAGGCGCAAGGCGGCTTCCAGTACCTCCTCCCTGGGACGGGAACGTTCCGGGCCCCGGGCGAGGGGGACCACGCAGTAAGAACAGTTCCTCTCGCACCCGTCCTGGACCTTTATGAATCCGCGGGACCGCCCGGCCCGGTAATCCCCTGCCTCCAGCGGGGGCGGGAGCATGGCGTCTATCCTCCTGACCCAGTCGCCCTTTTCACGGTTGGGTATCACGTCCCTTACTCCCGGTATCCGGGAGAGAGCCTCCGGGTCCACCTCCGCGTAACAGCCGGCCACCACCAGGGCGCGGGCACCCCTACGCACCAAGCCCCTGATGAGCTTGCGGCATTTGCGGTCGCTCTCCGCGGTGACCGTGCAGGTGTTCACCACGCAGAGGTCGGCCTCCGCGGGATCGAAAACCAGCCGGTGACCCAGCCTCGCCAGGTCCATGGCCAGTTCCTCGTTCTCCGCCTGGTTCACTTTGCATCCCAGGAAGTAAAGGGCGACCTTTCCCATGGTTTTTATCGCCTTCCATATTTCGTTCGTCGGTACCCCGGGGTCGTTTCCTCATAGGAGGCCGAATCGGGCCCTCGCCGCGGCGAGCATCACCGCTCCCGCGGACTCGGCACGCAGGTTGTATCTCCCCAGGGTCACGGAGACCGCGCCCGCCTCCCGGAGTCGCCGGCGCTCCATTTCCTGGAAACCTCCCTCCGGGCCCACGACAATGGCCACCTCGCCCTCGTCTCCCCCGAGGACCTCCCCGGTGCGCATCCCGCCCCTCTCGTCGGCCAGGAGGACCAATCGGGAGGCGGACAAGCGCTCCAGGAGTCCCTCCCAGGTTAGGGGACCCTCGAGGCGGGGCAGGTAGGCCCGTCCGGCCACCCGCGAGGCGTCCAGGGCCACGCGGCGCCACCTCTCCATCCTTCCCGTCTCCGGCAGGGGGCGCGAGCGCCGGGAGATGAAGGGTATGAACGCCCAAACCCCCAGCTCCACGCTGCGCCGCAGCGCTTCCTCCATCCTCGAGGAGGGAAGTGTGGACTGGTAGAGGATAAAGCGCGGCCTCTCCTCCTCCTCGCGTCGCCGTTCCAGGATCTCGAGCCTGGTGCGGTGTGGGGTTACCTCGGCCACCACCGCTCGACACACGGTGCCCCTCCCGTCCAAAAGAAGGGCCTCCTCGCCGCGCCTCAGGCGCAGCACCCGTCCGTGGTGATGCTCCTCTCCCTCCAGGAAAGCGCTCCCCGCGGTTTCCGAAATTCTCTGGAGGTAAAACCTGGCAATCGTCAATGTTGGGGCCTCATCGCCTTTCTCAAGCGCTCCCGCCAGCCCTTTCCCCCGCTTCTCTCCGATTCCAGCCTCTGGAATTCCTCCAGGAGCCTCCTCTGCTCCGGCGTGAGGTCTCGGGGTACCCTCACGTCCAGCACCAGGTAGAGGTCTCCCCGGCCCCGAGAGCGCAGGCTGGGCATTCCCTTGCCGGGAAGCCTGAACACCTGGCCCGGCTGGCTGCCGGCGGGTATGGTGAGTCTCTCCTTGCCGTCCAGGGTGGGCACCTCCACCACCGTGCCCAGGGCGGCTTCCGCCATGCCCAGTTCCACCACCGCCCGGAGGTCTTTCCCCTCCCGCTCCAGGAACTCGTGTTCCGCGAGGCGCACTTCCACGTAGAGGTCCCCCGGAGGCCCCCCCATGAACCCCGCCTCTCCCTTTCCCGGGACGCGTATGCGGTCGCCGTCGTCGATGCCCGGGGGTATCTCCACCTCCACGGGATCCACGGCCTCCACCGTTCCCGAACCCCCACAGCGCGGGCAGGGATGGGTGTTTATCTCTCCAAGTCCACCGCAGCGCCGGCAGGTGGTGGAGGAAGTGAAGGTACCGAAGGCGCTGCGCCTGGTGTGGGTTATCCTCCCCTCACCCCCGCATTCCGGGCAGAGGTCCAGCGCATAACCGCTCTCCACGCCGTTCCCGCCGCAGGAATCGCAGGTCATGTGTCGGGGGACCTCCACGCTCCTGGTCACGCCCCGGTAGGCTTCCTCCAGGGTCAACTCCACCACCGCCACCAGGTCGCTCCCCCGACGCGGAGCGTGAGTCGTGCGGGTTCGTCCCCTGCCGAAGAAGAGGTCGAAAAGGCCGCCGAAGGGGTCCCCGAATCCCTCGAAGCCTCTCTCGAAGACGGAGGGGATGCCGGCTGCCTCGCCGTAGAGGTCGTACCTCCTCCTCTTGGCGGGGTCCCCGAGTACCTCGTAGGCCTCGTTTATCTCCTTGAAACGCTCCGCGGCCTCGCTGTCGCCGCGGTTCACGTCGGGGTGGTAGCGGCGGGCCAGGCGCCGGTAGGCCTTCTTGATCTCCTCCTGGCCCGCGTGGCGGGAAACGCCCAGCACAGCGTAGTAGTCCTTCATGCTATCCGCGCTTCACCCCCTCAACCCCTCAGCATCTCCAGGGTGCGGCTGAGGGATTTGGCGATGAAGTCCACGGTGGGGATCACCCTGGCGTAGTCCATGCGGGTGGGGCCCAGGACGCTGACCGTCCCCATGGTTTCCTCGCCCACCGCGTAGGGGGTGGCCACCAGGCTGAAGTACTGCAGCTCCTTGAAGACGTTCTCATCCCCGATGCGCACGGTGAGCTCCTTGGCCCGGATGACCTCCCCGAGAAGGTTGAGGAGGAAATACTGCTCCTCGAAGTGGCGGAGCATGCTCTCTATGCGGCTTTTGCCCTCCTCGTCCAGGTAGCGGAGCAGGTTGGTGGTCCCGCCCACGTATATCTTCTCGTACTGTTCCTGGGTGAGGATATCCCTTATGGCCTCCACCACCCTCTCGGCCAGGTGCACCGCCCTGGGGTCGCGCATGCCCCTGGTGATGCGGAATTCCTGCAGATCCTCGAAACCCTTACCCTGCAGGCGGCGGTTGAGGTAACCCTGCACCGCGTCCAGGTCCACCTCCCGTTCCTGGGACTCCAGGTCCAGGAGCTTCTTCTCCACCCGACCGGTGTCGGTGATGATCACCAGGAGAACGGCCTCCCCGGCAAGGGGAACCAGGTCGACGTGCTTGATGAGGTTGCGGCGGAGGGTGGGGGCTATGACCATGGCCGCCGTGCTGGTCAGGCGGGAGAGCAGGTTGGTGGTCTCCTGAAGCAGGTCCTCGAGCTCCTTGGTCTTGCTGGAGAAGAGGGTGAGGATGGCTTCCTTCTCCTCCTCCCGCAGGCGGGTGCGCCCGATGAGGGAGTCCACGTAGAACCGGTATCCAAGGGGAGTGGGGACCCTCCCCGCGGAGACGTGCGGCTGGTAAAGGTAGCCCATCCCCTCCAGCTTACTCAACTCGTTGCGGATGGTGGCCGGGCTGATGCCCAGGTTCAGGCTCTCCGCCAGGGACTTGGAACCCACCGGGACTCCGGTCATTATGTATTTGTATACTACCGCCTTGAGTATCTTCTGTTGCCTCTTGTCCAGCATTAGCACTCTCCTCCCTTGAGTGCTACTCAATAAATAAGTTACCCGCAGCGGAGACCGCCCGTCAAGCGCACAGGAGCTCGGCGATGACCGCGTTGGAGAGCAGCATCCCCTTCGCCGTGAGGGCCACGCGTCCCCGCTCCCGTCGCAGGAGGCCCAGACATTCCATCTCCTCCGCCTTGTGGCATGCCCCCAGGAGACGGTGCGGCACGCCCAGCGAGGTGCGTAGCCCGAGCATCACCCTCTCCTCGCGCACTTCCGCACCTTCCAAGCGCCGTTCCTCCACCACGGGAAGCCTCCCCCTCCCCAGGTCCTTTATGTACCCCAGGACGCTTTCCCGGTTCCGCAATCGGCGGCCCCTCCATAGGGAATGTGCTGCCGCCCCCACGCCCAGGTACTCCTCGCGCCTCCAGTAGGCCAGATTGTGCCGGCACTCGTGCCCCGGGAGGCAGAAATTGGATATCTCGTAGTGCAGGTATCCCTGCCCCTCCAGGAACTCCACCGCCTCCAGGTATTCTTCCGCCGCCGCGTCCTCGTCGGGCGGGGGCACCTCGCCGCGGCCGACGGCTTTCCCCAGGGGCGTGCCGGGGTAAACGGTGAGGGCGTAGAGGCTCAGGTGCTGCGGCCGGAGCTCGAGGGCCGTTTCCAGGTCACGGCGCAAATTCCCGTCCCAGCCGGGAGGAAGGCCGTAGAGAAGGTCCAGGGAGAGGGAAGGGATGCCAGCCCGGCGCGCCTCCCTCGCCGCCCTCTTCACGTCCACGGAATCGTGCAGCCTTCCCAGCCGTCGCAGGCAGCGGTCATCGAATGACTGCGCCCCTATGCTGACCCGCCTCACGCCCGCCAGGCAGGCCTCCCGGTAGTCTTCTTCCCTCCAGGTGGCGGGATTGACCTCCACGCTTATCTCCGCCTCCCGACGGTAACCGTAAAGACGTCCCACCAGGGACACCAACTCTCCCACCTCCCTACCGGAAAGGGTGGAAGGGGTGCCGCCGCCCAGGTACAGGGAGCGCAATCCCCCCTTCCTCCCCGGCCCCCCGGCGCGTATTTCCAGCTCCCTCCTCAGGGCGGAGGCATAGGCGCGCATGAGGCGCGGTTGGGCGGTACGGGCGGTGAAATCGCAGTACGTGCAGCGGCGTAGGCAGAAAGGCCAGTGGATATAGAGCCTCACCTGGTTTTCCCCTCCCCTCCCACGCGCAGGGCGGAGATGAAGGCCTCCTGGGGGATCTCCACCTTCCCCACCATCTTCATCCTCTTCTTGCCCTCCTTCTGTTTCTCCAGGAGCTTCTTCTTCCGTGTCACGTCCCCCCCGTAGCACTTGGCCAGGACGTCCTTGCGACGGGCCTTGATGGTCTCCCGGGCCACCACCCGGCTACCCACCGCCGCCTGGACGGGAACGTCGAAAAGCTGCCTGGGGATGAGTTCCCGCAGCCTGGAGACCACCCGCTTCCCGTGCTCGTGGGCTCGACCCCTCTCCACGATGGAGGAGAGAGCGTCCACCGGTTCCCCGTGGATGAGGATATCCAGTCTCACCAGGTCCCCGGGAAGGAAACCAAGGTGCTCGTAGTCCAGGGAGGCGTACCCGCGGCTGCGCGACTTCAGCTGGTCGTAGAAGTCCACCACCATCTCCGCCAGGGGCAGGCGGCAGCGGAGCTCCACCCGGCGTCCGGAGAGGTATGTCATATCCTGGTATATGCCCCTCCGCTCCTTGACCAGCTCCAGAACCGGGCCCACGTAGTCCGGGGGCAGGAGTATGGTGGCCTGCACGTAGGGCTCGCGTATTTCGCGCACCACGGCCATGTCCGGCAGGTCGGAGGGGTTGTTGATGTAGACCACCTCTCCGTTCCTCTTTTCCACCTCGTAGACCACGTTGGGGGCGGTGATCACCAGGTTCAGCCCGTACTCCCTCTCCAGGCGCTCCTGCACGATCTCCATGTGCAGAAGCCCCAAGAAACCGCAGCGAAAGCCGAAACCCAGGGCCTTGGAGTTCTCCCGGGAGAAGGTGAGGGAGGCGTCGTTGAGTTTGAGCTTCCGTAGGGCATCTTCCAGTTCCTGGAAGTCATCCGAATCCACTGGATAGATGCCGGCGAAGACCATGGGCTTGGGTTCCCGGTAGCCGGGAAGGGGCTCCGCGGCGGGCCGGTCGTGTCCGGTGACCGTGTCCCCTACCTTGATGCGGCTCACGTCCTTTATCCCGGTGATGATGTATCCCACGTCCCCGGCCTCCAGTTCCCGGCAGGAGGTCATGTCCGGGGAGAAATAACCCACCTCGTCCACCTCGGCTCGGGTCCCGGAGGCCATGAACAGTACGCGGTCCCCCCTGCCCACCTTTCCCTCCACCACCCGGATGAAGGCCACCACCCCCCGGTAGGTATCGTAGGAGGAATCGAAGACCAGGGCCCGCAGGGGCAGTAGGGTGTTCCCTCCCGGTGGGGGGACCTCCTCCACGATCCTCCGCAGGAGGGCCTCCACCCCCTCACCGGTCTTGGCGGAAACGCCCGTGACCTCGGCGGGATCGACGCCCAGGAGGTCGGCCAGCTCCATGGTAGTTCCTTCCACGTCCGCCGCGGGAAGGTCGATTTTGTTCACCACGGGAATGACGGCCAACCCGGCCTCCACGGCCAGGTAGGCGTTACCCACCGTCTGCGCTTCCACCCCCTGGGCGGCGTCCACCAGGAGGACGGCCCCCTCGCAGGCCGCCAGGCTGCGGGAGACCTCGTAGGAGAAGTCCACGTGACCCGGGGTGTCGATCAGGTTCAGCCGGTAAGTTTCTCCGTTTCGCGGCGACCATTCCATGCGCACGGCCTGGGCTTTGATGGTGATGCCCCGTTCCCGTTCCAGATCCATGCGGTCCAGGTACTGATCGGCCATTTTCTGCCGGGGCACGGTCTCCGTGATCTCCAGGAACCTGTCCGCCAGGGTGGATTTACCGTGGTCGATGTGGGCTATGATACAGAAGTTCCTTATCCTTTCCCTGTCCATGTCTTTAACACCGAGGTAATTATAGCAGCCGGGTCGCGGGGGCCGCGCGGCGCGTTAATTCCCGGCTTCCCGGCGGCATGCCCTTCCGGCATCGCCGGCTCGTGCCTTCCCTCCAGGAACATCCGCGGGCCGCCGTCGGCCGTCTCTTTTCGGTTCCACGCTCCTGGGATCCTGCCGCCTCACCCCTTTCGCCGGTGCTGGTCGCCCTGACGGATGGCAAACCCGGCATGCTGCCGCCATCCTTGAGCCTGGGGACTTCGGCCGTGGCTGCCTCTCGGTCCCCGGGGGCCTGCCTCCAAGCCGCGGTGACGGGAACCCCGAACACGCCTCCCTTTGCCGTGAAACCAGGTTATGTTAAAATGGGCGCTGTTTGAGGAAAGGAGGAATGGCCCTTGCCCAACATCAAGCAGCAGGAGAAGCGCATGCGACAGGCCGCCAAGCGCCGCATGCGCAACCGTTCCCGCAAGTCGGAGATCAAGACCTACATCCGCAAGTTCGAGGCCGCCCTGCAGCGCGGCGACCGGGAGGAAAGCGAGATTTACCTCAGGAAGGCGGTCAAGGCACTGGACAAGGCGGCCGGGGACGGTATCATCCACAAGAACAACGCCGCCAACCGCAAGTCGCGCATAATGCGCAAGTACAACCGCGCTTTCCTCGGCCAGGCGGAGGCCTGAGGACCGTCCCGGCGCGGGCGCCGGTCACTTCTTCGCATCAGCGCAGGCGGGCTCCCAGCTTCTCTCCCAGAGCCCTGACGATGCCTTCCACCGCCCGTCGCGCCTCCTCGTCGCGCAGTGTCCTGTCCAGGGCGTAGAAGACCAGGTTGTAGGCCAGGCTCTTCTCCCCCTCGGCCAGTTGTCCACCCCGGTAGAGGTCGAAGAGCCGCACCTCGCGCAGCAACTCCCCCCCGGCTTCCCGGATGACTCCCTCCACTTCCCAGGCCTCGACCTCCTCCCGCACCACCACCGCCAGGTCCACGTTCACGGCCGGGAATCGAGGGATCTCCCGGTAGGGGGGCACCTCCCGCGCCGCCTTTACCAGCGTGCAGACGTCCAATTCCATGATCTCCGCACCGCCCGGTAGGTCCAGGGCCTCCGCCACCCGGGGGTGGAGGGTTCCCAAGAACCCCGCCTCCTCACCGTTCAGGAGTACCTTTGCGCTTCTGCCCGGGTGCAGGAAGGGGTACTCTTCCCTCCGCAGGGAGCAGTCCTCCACGTGCAGGGCCCGGGCGAGGGTCTCGAGTATTCCCTTCAGGACGAAGAAATCCGCCTCCACCGCTTCCTGGTCCCATCCCTTGGGCACCCACCTTCCGCACACCAGGCATCCCAGGAGCAGCGGCTCGTGGGGCAAGTCTCCCTCCCCCAGCGGCAAAAAGACCCTGCCCATCTCGAATATATGTACGTCCGGAATGCGCCGGTTGATGTTGAAGCGCGCCGCCTCCAGCAACCCGGGGATGAGCGTGGGCCGCATCACCGAGGCCTCCTCGCTGAGAGGATTGCGCAGGCGCAGCGGCCTTTCCGGGAGGAGTTTTCCACCCGGGTCGAGGAGGTCCATCCACCAGGAAGGGATGAAGGCCCAGGTGATGGCCTCGTGCAGCCCACAGCCCACCATCACCCGGGCTATCTCCCGGCGCAACCCCTGCTCCCGGGTGAGAAAACCCACGTTGTTTGAGGTCCGAGGAAGGGTGGCGGGAATCCGATGATAACCGTAGACGCGGGCCAGCTCCTCCACCAGGTCTATCTCCCTCTCCAGGTCCGGCCGGAAGGTGGGGACCTTCACCCGGAGGACCTCCCCATCGCCCTCCCCCCCGGCAACCACCCGCGGGGGGGCGGATCCTTCCCCGACAACATCCGCAGGGGATTCCCCGCCCATTACGGCGGGGGAAACCTCCATCTCCAGGGACTCGAGCATGCCGCGGGCCTCGGACGCGGAAAGGGTTATCCCGATCAGCCTCGCGGCCCTCTCCACCCTCAAGCTCAGTTCCCGCGGGAGGAGGACCTCCGGCTTTGCCACCACGTCCACCGCCCCCCGTCGGACCCTCCCCCCGGCCGTTTCCCTGATGAGGAAAGCGGCGCGGTCGGCGGCGAAAAGGCACCCCGCGGGATCCACCCCCCTCTCGAATCGGTAGGAGGCCTCCGAGGAGAGATCGTGCCTGCGGGAGGTGAGCATGATCCCCGGGGCGCTGAAATGCGCCGATTCCAGGAGCACCTTGACCGTGCCCGGATTCACCTCCGTGTTCTCGCCGCCCATCACTCCGGCCAGGGCCACGGGTCCGCCGGGGTCGCAGATGAGCAGGTCATCGGGATGGAGATCCCTCTCCACCCCGTCGAGGGTGGTGAGGCGCTCTCCGTCCCGCCTGCAGCGGACGATTATGTGCCCATCCCGCAGGAGGTGGAAGTCGAAGGCGTGCAGCGGCTGCCCCAGCTCGAGCATCACGTAATTGGTCACGTCCACCACGTTGTTTATGGGACGCATCCCGGCGGCGCGCAGGCGGTTCCTCAACCACCAGGGCGAGGGTCCGATGCTCACTCCCTCGATCAAGCGGGCCACGTAACGGGGGCATCTGTCCGCCTCCAATATCTCCACCTTCACCTCCGAAGCGGCCGGCTCGCCCTCCTCCAACAGTTCGAACCGCGGACGGCGGACGCGGCGCCCGGTCAGCGCGGCCACTTCCCGAGCCACCCCCAGCACGCTAAGGCAGTCGGGCCGGTTGGGAGTGATCTCCAGGACCAGGACGGTGTCCTCCGCCTCCAGGGCTTCCGCGAGGTCCATTCCCGGCTGGAGGGCCTCATCGAGTTCCATGATCCCGGCCGCGTCGTCGGATATCCCCAGCTCCCTCTCCGAGAGGAGCATGCCCGAGGAGACCACCCCCCGTATTTCCGCTTCCCCGATGTTCCTGCCGTCGGGGAGTTTGCTTCCCGGGAGGGCCACCGGGGAAACCATCCCCGGGCGCACGTTGGGGGCTCCGCAGACTATGTCCCTGGCGGCGCCGCCCACGTCCACCCGGCAAACGCTGAGGCGGTCGGCGGAGGGGTGGGGCGAGACCTCCAGGATCCTCCCCACCACGCATCCCCTCCACTCCCCACCCACCTTCTCAACCCCCTCCACGGAGGTGCCGGACGCGGTGAGGAGCTCCGCCAGCTCCCCGGGGTCCAAAGACAGGTCCACGTATTCCGAGAGCCATTTCAACGGTACGCGCATCCCTCTCCACCCCCTAGTACTGCCTCAGCAGCCGAAGGTCGTTGTCGAAGAAGAAACGGATATCCGGCACGCCGTATTTAAGGAGGGCGATGCGCTCCACGCCCATGCCGAAAGCGAACCCGCTCCACTTCTCGGGGTCGTAGCCCACGTAAGCGAACACGTTGGGATCCACCATCCCCGCTCCCAGGATCTCCAGCCATCCCGTCCCCTTGCACACCCTGCACCCGGCGCCCCCGCACATATTGCAGGACACGTCCACCTCCGCGCTGGGCTCGGTGAAGGGGAAGAAGTGGGGCCGGAAGCGGACCTTCCGGTCCTCCCCGAACATCCTCTTGGCAAATGTTTCCAGGGTACCCTTGAGGTCCCCCAGGGAGATGCCCTCGTCAACCGCCAAACCCTCCACCTGGTGGAACATGGGGGAATGGGTGGCGTCCGGCACGTCGTGACGGTAGGCCTTGCCGGGAGCGATGATGTACACCGGCGGCGGGGTGGATTCCATGACCCTTATCTGTACCGGCGAGGTGTGGGTGCGCAGGAGCACGTCCCTCCTTCCGCTTCCCGGGATCTCCACGTAGAAAGTGTCCTGGAGGGACTTGGAGGGATGCCAGTCGGGGGTGTTCAGGGCCTCGAAGTTATAGTAATCCAGCTCCACCTCAGGCCCTTCCGCCACCCGGTACCCCAGGCCGATGAAGATGTCCTCTATCTCCTCGATGATGGAGGAAAGGAGGTGCCGGGTGCCATAGGGAACGCGTCTTCCGGGGAGGGATATGTCCAGCCTTTCCCGGCGCAGGGATTCCTCCAGCTCCCTTTGGCGTATGCCTTCCAGGCGGGAGGCCAACTCCTCCTCCAGCCCCTGCTTGAGCAGGTTGGCCAGCCGCCCCGTGCTGCGCCTCTCCTCCGGCGGAAGTTCCTTGATGCCCTGCAACACGGAGGTTATCGCGCCTTTCCTTCCCAGGTAGGCGACCCTTATCTCCTCCAGGCTGCGAGTATCGTCGGCCCCAGCCAGTTCCTCCTTCAATTTCCTGTACACCGCCCCCAACCCGGGGTGGGACAGCATCTCCTCCTCCAGTTCCTCCGGGATCATGGCTTCACCCCTCTTGACACATCCTTTTTCCCGCCTTCACCTCCACCTCCGGCGCAGCATATCGAAGAGGATGACCGCCGTGGCCGCGGCCACGTTGAGGGACTCGGCGCGGCCGACGATGGGCACCCTCACCCTGCCGTCCGCCATTTCCCCCTCCTTTTCCGGGACGCCCCAGGCCTCGTTACCCATCACCAGGGCCGTCCGCTCCGGCCACTCGGTCTCCCAGACTACGGCGCCCTCCCTGGCGTCGGCCAACAAGACGGCGTACCCGGATTCTTTCAGTCGACCCAGTGCCTCTTCCGCCCCCAGTCCCACGCAGACCGGGACATGGAAGATGGACCCCGCCGTGCTGCGCACCGTCTTCGGGTTGTAGATGTCCACACTCTCGGAGCACACCACCACGCCC
This sequence comes from Actinomycetota bacterium, assembly GCA_014360685.1. Lineage (GTDB taxonomy): Bacteria > Actinomycetota > Geothermincolia > Geothermincolales > RBG-13-55-18 > Solincola_A. Next base: position 269,491 of record JACIXB010000021.1, read on the forward strand.
CCCGTACCCGCCGCATCGGCGACGCGTACCATGGTCCCCAGGTTGCCGGGGTCCCGGACACGGTTCGCGACCAGGACTACCGGTGGGGCCTCCGCCAGCATCTCTTCCAGGGGTCGGTGCAACATGGGGCACACGGCGACCACCCCCTGGGGGGTGACCGTGGATGCGAGCAGCTCCATTACCGGCGGGGCGACCTGGAAACAGGGTACGTTCCTGGTTCCCAGGTAGTCGGAGTAGGCCTCCAACGCCCGGAGCCCTTTTTCGTCGCACAAGACGCATTCGGGGGGACGGGAAGCCGTCAGGGATTCCGCCACCGCCTTCATCCCCTCGGCCAGGAACAGGCCCTCGCGGTAACGGAAATTTCTCTTGAGCAGGCGGCGGTAACGCCTGATACGTTCGTTCTTGGTGCTCTCTATGATTCCCGTCGGGCGAACCCCATCAGGCACTCGCCTCCTTCGCCTCCGTTTCGTTCTCCAGGCTTTCCCTGGCTATCCTTACCAGCTCGGAGAAGGAGGCCGGGTCGTTGACCGCCAGGTCCGCCAGTATCTTGCGGTTAACATCTACCCCCGCCAGCTTGAGACCGCGTATGAAGCGGTTGTAGGACATCCCGTTCACCCGGGCGGCGGCATTGATGCGGGCTATCCACAACCGGCGGAAGTCCCTCTTCCTCGTCCGCCGGTCGCGATAGGCATACTGGAGGGAATGCATGACTTGTTCGTGGGCGCTCCGGAAGGTACGGCTACGCGCTCCCCGGTAGCCCTTGGCCATGGCCAGGACCTTCTTCCTCCTTTTCCTCCTGGCCACGGAGTGCCTGGTCCTCGACATACTGCATCATCCCTTTCCGAAACTAATAGGGTCGAGGCCGCCGCCACGCCTAACCCAACCTCAGAAGCTTCCTCACGTTGGACACGTCGTGGGGAGAAACCTCCTGCTTCGCGCGGTAAGTACGCTTGCGGCGGGAGCTCTTCTTCACCAGCAGGTGGCTTCCGTATCCCTTCCGCCGCCTGACCTTCCCGCTCCCGGTTATCTCGAAGCGCTTGGCGGCGCCTCTGTGGGTCTTCATCTTGGGCACGGTCTCCTCACTTCCCTTCTCTTGCTCCGTCTCTCATCCCTCGTCCGGCACGGGGCGAGCGGCCCTTACTTATTGGCCGTGTTCACGGGGGTCAGGATCATCTGCATGTTCCTCCCCTCCAGCTTGGGCTCCGACTCCACGCTGCCCAACTCGGATACCTCCTCGGCCAGTTGCCGGAGGAGCTCCAGCCCCTTCTCGGTGTGGGTCATCTCCCTTCCCCGGAACATCACCGTTACCTTCACCTTGTGGCCGGCCTTCAGGAACCTCTCGATGTGCCTCTTCTTTATCTCGTAGTCGTGCCGGTCTATCTTGGGGCGCATCTTCATCTCCTTGAAGCTGACCACGGCTTGTTTCTTGCGCGCCTCCTTCATCTTCACGGTCTGCTCGTACCGATACTTGCCGTAATCCATGATCTTGCAGACCGGAGGATCCGCGAGGGGGGCCACCTCCACCAGGTCCAAATCCATCTCCTCCGCCAGGCGTAGGGCTTCCTCCAGGGGTTTGATTCCTATCTGTTTCCCGTCCGGCCCCACCACCCGGACTTCCCTCGCCCGGATCCCGTCGTTCACGCGCACGTGTTTTTCTATGGGTCATCCCTCCCGCATCAAACGAAAAGGATAGCGGTTTCCCCGCTATCCACGGGCTTTCCCTAACCCTGCCAGCCTGAGGCCCAGGGTGAGAAGCGAAACCGCTTCTTCTTGTCCCTTATCTTGTTCGAGGTAAAAGTATAATTTATCCTTCACCTCCAGGCAACATCCCAGAGCCTCCATCTCCCGAGCGAATCCCGGCTGCACCGTTTTCCCTATATCGCATCGAAGCTCTTGCGCTCCCTCGGCCGGCTCGCCCCATGCAGAGGACGGGTTTGGCGTTCGAAAGCCCGGCCCTTTCTTGCCTGTTTTGCCGCTTTGACGATATGAAATGGTTATCTCACGATCCCTTTCAACCTTACATCCCGGCATGCGACCCTCCCGGCCGCCCGTCTTCTTCCATCCCTTGTCCCGCCGCGGCCACCGGCCCGCCAAACCCCGCCGTAGCCGGATCTCGTTACCCCTTACGCCCGGAACATGTTTTTCCTTGTCGTTATCTCAAACTCCCCGTACGCCCCCTTTCCACCACGGAGAATATTTCCCGCAACTTTCCCCACCCTACCCCGTCACTTCCGGAGACCCCCATAATGGAAGGGTGAAGGCGAAGGTGCTCCCCACGCCCTTCTTGCTGTCCACCCACATCCTTCCTCCCTGGGCGGCAACCAGTTCCCGGCTGATGGAAAGCCCCAAACCGGTCCCGCTCTGTTGCCGCGTGGTGGAGGAGTCCACCTGGTAGAACTTGTCGAAGATCCTGGGAAGGTCCTGGGGGGAAATGCCGATGCCCGTGTCCGCCACCTCCACCAGGCATTCGCCCTCCCTTTCCCGGGCCCGCACGCGGACCTCCCCCCCGGAGGGGGTGAACTTCAAGGCATTGTGGACGAGGTTGGTGAGGACCTGCCTTATGCGCTCGGGGTCCCCGGCAACCGGCGGAAGTCCCCCCGGTATATCCAGGTACATTCCCACTTCCTTCTCGCGCGACATGTTCTCCAGCCCCGCCAGGACCCCTTCCGCCAGAGCGCGCAGGTCCACCCTTTCCCTGCGCACCTCTATTATTCCCGCCTCTATCCTGGAGAGGTCCAGCAGGTCCTCTATGATCTTGGTCAGGGATTCCGTCTGTTGCAGGACGATTTCCAGGTAACGCCTCTGTTTCTCGCTCACCGGCCCCACCCTCCCCGCGTCCAGCAGGCGCACGAAACCCTTGATGGAGGTCAGGGGGGTCTTGAGCTCGTGGGAGACCATGGATATGAAGTTGGACTTCATGCGGTCCAGTTCCACGAAATCGGTCACGTCGTGCAGGATTACCACCGCTCCCACCACGGATCCCGTGGAATCGCGGAGTGGAAGCCACATAACCTGGAAATAAATGGTTTTCTCCGCCTGGAGGGCCATGTCGTTCTTGACCGCTTGACCCTTGTGCAGCACCCGCCGGAGGGCCTCCTCCATCCCCGGATCGCGGAACGTCACCTCACCGTCAGCCCGCTTGAAGGTCTCCTCGATGGTCTCTTCCGGAACCGCGGTCCGCATCCCGAATAGGCGCGAGGCGGAGGGGTTGGCCAGCACCACCCGCCCCTCCCCGTCCAAAACCAGGAGGGCGTCGGCGAGGCTGTTGATGATGGTCTCGATCTTGTTCTTGTCTTCAAGTGTGGTCCGGTACAGCCCGGCCTTCTCCAAGGCCAGCGCCGCCTCGCTGGCCAGGGTGAGCAGGACCCGGGCGTCATCGTCGTCGTAGGCTTCTTCCATCCTCGAAAGACAGGTCAGGACGCCTATCACGCTGCTGCTGGCGAATAGGGGCACGCAGATCATGGAAGCGTAACCGGTCGCCCTCATGTAGGCCTGGAATCGGGGATCATCGTCGGCGCGGCTTATGGTCACCGGGAGGACGGCCGAAGCGGCCACGTACAGGGGGTTGGACTCCGGGGGAGGCAGGAGGAAGGCCTCGACGTCATCGAGGTTTTGGGGAGATCGGGGCTTGAGGACCCCCTCTCCCTCGTCCAGGCATACCAACATGGCGTCGGCGGGAACCAGCTCACCGGCCTTTTCCTCCAAGACGGCGACGATCTCGTCCGTGTCCAGGGTGGTGGCGAAGCGGATGGAGGCGGCGTAGAGGGCGGAAAGCTCGCGGTTCTTGCGGTCCGCCCGGGCGATGATGTCCGACAGCTCTTTCTTCTCCCTCTCCTGCTCCCGAGCCTTGCTTATAACGAAGAAACCGCTGAGGGCGATGAGGAAATACACGGGCACGGACATGGCCATCTCCTTCAGGGTGCCGAAGTCCATCTGTTCGTACAGGTAAGGCGCGAAGTAGACGGCGCAGGTCACCGCCGTGAAGAGCATGGTCTCCAGGAGGTCGAAGTAGGCGGACGAGAAGATGATCACGGTGATGAAGAGGAGGGAGAGAGCGCTTCGGCTTCCGCCCGTGAGATAGACCATCATGGCCACCAGCGCATCGGTGGCCAGGAGGAGCAGGGAGAAGGCCCACGGGTGATACCCCTCGTAAGGAAAGAAGCGGTGCCCGAGGTACACGACCACGGACACGGCCACGAACCACGGGAAAACGGGTGAGGTGTTGCGTTCGGAATAGGGGAGGACGAAAAGCATGGTGGCCACCACTATGGTCAGCCAGAAAAGGGAGGCCACGAAACGCGTGGAGGTCAAGAGCAGGCGGAGTTCCGCCCTTCCCATGCGGCTCCTTCTCGCCGCAAAGGGTCGGGGGGCCGCCCGCCTTCCCCGCATCGCCCTGGCTTCCGCTCTCGTAGCCACGCCCGGCTTCTCTCCCCCTTCCAGCTCACCCCGTCGGGATCGGCCTTGAGCACTGGTCGCGGGGCCGGGGTTCCGGCCCTTCTCCACCCCGCCGCGGCCCGGCTCCCCCTTTCCTCCGGCCCGCTCCCCACCGCCGGGACACGCCAGGCCGTCCAGGGCTCGTAGGCCTTCCCACACCGCCGTAGATCAATCCCGGCGGCGGCGGTCGAAGACGAAGTTGCTCCCCGGCATGGTCTTGACGTATTTCTTGAGTTCCGCGGCGATTTGGGCCACCTTGCCGGGATGGTCCAGCTCGCGGTAGGTGTTATGCACCACGGCCACGCTTATGGACATGATGGGGAAACGTTGCACGTTCCCCCTCCGGTCGGTGCTCACTATGTATCCCCTCTCCCGATCCTCCTCCTCGTAGTGGGAGGGAATGCGGGTATCGAAAAGGCGGATTATCTCCTGGGAGATCATGGGAGCCCTTTCCATCTCCGTGACCACGATGAAATCGTCCCCCCCTATGTGGCCCACGAAATCGCCCTCCTCCCCGTACTTGTCGACGGCCTCCAGGATGCACTGGGCGGTCATGCGTATGACCTCGCTCCCGGCCACGAAACCGTAACGGTCGTTGTAGGCCTTGAAGTCGTCGAGGTCCACGTAACACACCGCGAACTTGCTTCCCTTCCTGATGCGGTCCTCTATCACCTCCTCGATGGCCCGGTTGCCGGGGAGCCCGGTTAGGGGGCTGGCCTCTCCGTCCCTTATGGACCGCCGGAGATGCATGTTTATGCGGGCTTCCAGTTCCAGGGGGTCGAAGGGCTTGGTTATGTAATCGTCCGCGCCCGTCTCCATGCCCTTTATTTTGTCCTCCAGCATTCCCTTGGCGGTGAGGAGAATGATGGGTATATGGCTGGTCACGAGCTCGTTGCGCAGACGCAGGCAGACCTCCAAACCGTCCAGGTCGGGCATCATCACGTCCAGGACCACGATATCCGGCCTCTCCCGCTCGCAGAGCTCGAGGGCCTCCTTCCCGTCCTTGGCCTCGAGGGGCCGGAAGCGCTCCGTGCTCAGGGTTTCCACGATCAATTCGCGGATGTTGGGATCGTCGTCCACCACCAATACCTTGAACTTCCTCCCTCCCTCCTGGTCCCGGGAAGTATCGCCTCTCAATATGTCGTCGAACAAGCCTCTTTCACCTCCCCGTGCCGCCCGCTTCCCGGGGCGCGCCGGACCTTTCCCCGCCCATCCCCGCCGCGGGCGGCCCCATTTGACCACGCTCCCCGCTCCCGCCCTCTCCCCTGGGGATGGGATCTCCGCCGTGCCGGTCCAGTATGCCCAGGAAGACCTCCACCACCCGGGGATCGAACTGGGTTCCGGCATTGCGCACCAGTTCCATACGCGCCTCATCCAGGGGCAGCGCCTTGCGGTAAGGGCGGTCGGAACGCATGGCCTCGAAGGCATCGGCCACGGAGAGGATGCGGGCGCAGAGGGGTATATCCTCGCCTTTCAATCCCTCCGGGTATCCCTTGCCGTCATAACGCTCGTGGTGGTGGAGGATGATGGGCCTCGGTTCCTGGAGGAATTCCACCGGCTCCACGATGCTGTCTCCCAGGATGGGATGGGTCTTAACGTGGGTGTATTCCTCCTCGGTCAAGGCGCCCGGCTTGTTGAGCACCCTGCCGGCGATGCCGATCTTCCCGATATCGTGAAGGGTGGCGGCGTATTTCAACTTCTGTTTCTCCCTCTCGTCCAACCCCATGGCCTCGGCTATCATCAGCGCATAGGTGGTGACCCTCTCGGAATGTCCGCGCGTGTAGGGATCTTTGACCTCGATGGCTTTAGCCAGCGCCTGCACGGTGGAGAAATAGCCCCGCTCGATGTCCGCGTACAGGGAGGCGTTTTCCACGGCCAGCGATGCCTGGAGGGCCACCGCCTCCGCCAGCTGTTTCTCCTCCCAGGATTCCTCGATATCCGGATGACCGGCGTGAAAGAGGGCCAAGAAGCCCACCGTCCTGCCCCTGGCGCGCAACGGCTGCAGCAGCACTTCCTCCACGCCGTGTTCGGCGAGCGCCTCCCCGGGGAGAAGTCGCTTCACCGCGTCCGCCGAAAGGGTAACCGCCCTTCCTTCCTCGATGGCCTTCCTTGCCTCCTCGCCCAGGCTGTCCAGGTCGATCTTCACGCCCTCCAGCTCCTTGGCCAACTCATCGATGAAACCCCGCCAGGCGAGGGGCCTGAAAATGCCGTCCCGGCAAAGGAAAGCGGCGCAAAAGGTCACCGGGCAGACCTCCAAGACCATCTCCACCACGCGGTTCAGGATCTCCTCCGGGTCCAACGTGGAGCCCACCACCCTGGCTATCTCCAGTAGGGCCAGGGTCTCGCGGATTTTCTTCTGCTCGCGCTGGTGCAGGCGGGCGTTCTCCCAGGCCACCGCCAGGCGCTTCGCGAACCTCTCCGCCGTCTCCATGTCCAGCGATGCTCCGGCTGAAGTCCCTTGCGCAGCGAAGCCCCTCAGAAAAAGCCCCCCGATGACCCTTTGGCGTACCACCAGCGGGATCAGGGCGCCCCCCTCCCATTCCCCTCCCGGGAATACGACGTCACTCTCACCTAAAAGCTGGGAGGTTATCGCCTTCCTCTCCTCCAGGAAGCGGGCGGCGGCCTCACCTTTCAGTACCAGCGGGGCGGAATTTCCGCCCTTATCCCCGGCCACGGGGACCAGGCGGCCCTGGCGGTCCAATTCCAGCAGCGTCGCCTTCTCCAGGCCCAGCAGATCTTTCAGGCGCTCCAATGCCTCCCTGGCCAAGGTAAGGGGATCCAGGACCGCCGCCAGGGTATCCGGGAAGTCCTCCAACCGCTTCCACTTTTCCGCGATGCGGGCGATCCTCTTCCGGCAACCACGTAGGCAGGCCTCCAGGAAAATCCCCTTCGCTTCCAGGATCGCCTTCTCCAGCCTCAAGCGTTCCTCGTGGGAGGAAAGGGTTTCCATCTTCTCCCGGATGGGTGCCTCGACGCTCTGGCGCAGCCGTTCCATCACCTCCAGAGCACCGGGATCCCTGCTCGCCCATTCCTCCACCAGCGAGGCCAACGCCCCCGGGCGCGACTTCTTCCCCTCCAGGCACCCCCTCACCAGGTCGGCGTAATGAGCCAGGAAGAGCTCTCTTTCGGATTCCCGGCCACCCAAACCGCCGGTAAGCTGAGCGGCGCTCTCCGTCCCGCCCGCTTCCCGAGCCTCCTCCTCCGGTACCCGTGCCCTTTCCCGGATAAGCTCTTTGGTCATTCTCGTCCTCCGGGGGTCCAAGAAGATAAAATGGGCCGCCGTATGGTTTTATCGGCAACCGGTGCGACCCTTTTGAGCAGGTGAAGGGCCGGGGCTCCAGGTCATACGCAAGCCGTGGAAGGGGAGAGCAAGACTTTCGTCCGGGCCCGAGGGAGCAAAAATCCTCCCCGCATAGGGGACGGGCTCCGGCGACCAACACGGGATGGTAAGGAGGGTACGGGGCCGCCCGTCACGCGCAGGCGCCGCGGGTCAGGCTGCAAACGGCGCCGCGACGGACCATGGGGCCAGGCTTTCCCGAATCTAACCCCATCCGTCCACCTTCCCCACGGCGCGTAAGGGGAAATGGGGCTCGGGAGCGGCATTCGGGTTCTCCGCACCCGCCAGCCCCGGAACTTCCCTCAGGCGGGTAGCTGCCTTAACAGGTTGGCCATCTCCACGGCGGTCAGGGCCGCCTGCCAGCCCTTGTTGCCCTGCTTTGCGCCCGCCCTCTCCACCGCCTGCTCGATGCTGTCGGCGGTTATGATCCCGAAAGCGGCCGGAACTCCCTTTTCCAGGTTCACGCGGGCGATCCCCTTGGAAACCTCCGCGGCCACGTACTCGAAATGAGGCGTGGATCCGCGGATCACCGCCCCAAGGCAGATGAGGGCGTCGTATTTCCCGGACTGCGCCAGCCTGGAGGCCACCAGGGGTATCTCGAAGGACCCCGGCACCCAGGCGATGTCCACCAACTCCATGTCCGCGTCGTGGCGCTTGAGGGCGTCCAGCGCCCCGTCCAGGAGCCTGGTGCTGATGAACTCGTTGAAGCGGCTGACCACGATGGCGAACCTCAATCCCCTGGCCACCAGGTGGCCTTCGTAACTGGTCATCCCCTATTCTCCTTTCCTCGCTCCAATCCTCAGATGTCCAGAAGGTGGTTCAGTTTCTCCTTCTTGGCCTTCAGGTAGGCGTAATTCTCCTCGCAGGGCTCCACCACCAGGGGTATGCGTTCCACCACCTTAAGACCGTAGCCTTCCAGTCCCACCCTCTTGGCCGGGTTATTGGTCAGCAACCGCATGGTGGTCAGCCCCAGGTCCTGCAGGATCTGGGCCCCTATACCGTAATCCCGGGCGTCGGGCGGAAACCCCAGCTCGAGGTTGGCTTCCACGGTATCCCTTCCCTCCTCCTGCAGCTCGTAGGCGCGCAGCTTGTGGGGCAGGCCGATCCCCCTTCCCTCGTGACCGATGATGTACAGAAGCACCCCGCATCCTTCTTCCTCTATCATCTGCAGGGCCCGCCGCAGCTGTAACCCGCAGTCGCAGCGCAGGGAGCCGAAGACGTCCCCGGTCAGGCATTCGGAATGCACCCTCACCAGCACGTTCTCCCGGCCTTCCACTCGCCCTTTCACCAGGGCCAGGTGGCACCTACCGTCCACGAGGGACTCGTACCCGATGGCCGTGAACTCTCCGTACTGGGTGGGCATGCGCACCTCGGCTATCCGGCGCACCAGCTTCTCCTTGCGGTTGCGGTAACGTATGAGGTCCTCGATGGTGATCATCTTCAGCCCGAAGCGCTTCTTGATCTCCACCAGCTGAGGAACGCGGGCCATAGTCCCGTCCTCGTTCATGATCTCGCAGATCACTCCGGCGGGATACAGCCCGGCGAGGCGGGCCAGGTCCACCGCGGCCTCGGTGTGCCCGGCACGCCGCAGCACCCCACCCTCGCGGGCCCGCAAGGGGAAGACGTGGCCCGGCTTGGAGATATCCTCCGGGCGGGTTTTGGGGTCCAGCACCGTCTGTATGGTGACCGCCCGGTCGTAGGCCGAGATCCCCGTGGTTATCTTACCCTTGGCGCCGATGGACACGGTGAACGCCGTCTCGTGGGTGGAGGTGTTGTCGGTCACCATGGGATGGATGTTCAGCTCGTCGAGCCGGGAGGCGATGCAGGGCATGCATATCAATCCCCGCCCGTACTTGGCCATGAAATTAATGGCCTCGGGGGTCACCTTTTCCGCGGCCATGAGGAAGTCGCCCTCGTTCTCCCGGTCCTCGTCGTCCACCACGATGATAATCCGCCCCGCCCGGATCTCCTCTATGGCCTCCTCTATGGTGTCGAAGGGGCTCTCTTCGGCATGCTCCTCCGTGGTGGAGACCCGTATCTCGTCTTCCTTCATCATCCCATTCCTCCTCCACGTGTTTTTACGCTCTCCAGGTCAAAGGAAACCGCCCTCCACCAGCTTGCGGTACAGATCTCCTCCCGGGGATCCCGACCCCCGTTCCTCCGGGCGGTAAAGCCCCCTCTCCAGGTAGGCGCGCACGTACTTGGCGATGATGTCCACCTCCAGGTTTACGGCGTCCCCCGCCCTCTTGAGCCCGAGGTTGGTGACCGCCAACGTGTGGGGGATGACCGCGACGCTGAAGGTCGCCCCCCCCAGGCCGCTCACCGTAAGGCTTATCCCGTCTACGGCCACGGAACCTTTTTCCACCAGGTAAGCGGCGATGTATTGGGGCACGCCGATCAGCAGGTTGCGCCCCCGCCCCTCTTCCCTGACCTCCACTATCCTCCCCACCCCGTCCACGTGACCTTGAACCAGGTGTCCGCCCAGCCTGGAATCCAGGCGTAGGGCCCTCTCCAGGTTCACCGCCTCCCCCCGGCGCATGGCCCCCAGGGTGCTGCGTTGCAAGCTCTCCGGGGAGACATCGGCGGTGAAGGACCCGTCTCGGGTACCCGTGACCGTTAGGCATACCCCGTTCACGGCCACCGATTCCCCTAATTCCAGTTCCTTCCATATAGCCGGGCAGGAGATGCGCAGGGTACCCCCGCGCGGGGTGAAATCCGCATCCGCCACCGTGCCCACTTCTTCGATTATTCCGGTGAACATGGCTCAGGCGCCCTCCCTTTGCCCTCCTCCACCCCCGCTTTCAACACCTCCGCCTCCAGGAGGAGGTCATCGCCCACCCGCCGCTGGCGGGACCAGCGGATGGAAAGCCCCTGCGAGGGGTCGTCCACCCTCAAGCCTTCCACCCAGGACCGCGCTTCGCGGTCGCCGAAAATCCGCGGCGCCACGAAAAGGGCCAGCCGGTCCGCCAAGCCCATTCCCAGGAAGGAGGCTATGAGCGTCGGCCCCCCCTCCACCAGGAGGTGGACCACCTCGGCCTTACCCAGCGCCCGGAGGAGCTCCACGAGGTCCACCTTTCCCTCGGGGGAAGCGTCAAGCACCCACACCTCGACCCCCCGCCTGCGCAGTTCCTCCGCCTTCGCCGCGTCGTGTTCACGCGTGGTGGCCACCACCACCTTGGGGAGGCCGCCGCGGGCCAACTTTCTGTCCAGGCCCATGGAGAGATGGGAATCGACGACCACGCGCAGGGGATGGTGGGCTCCCCGCAGAGGGACGTGACGCACCGTAAGCTCGGGGTCGTCGACTTCCACCGTTCCCCGACCCACCAGGACCGCGTCGCTGCAACGCCTCATCTCGTGCGCCAGTCGGCGGGCCGCCTTCCCGGTTATCCACTGGGAAAGCCCGCTCCCGGCGGCCACCTTTCCGTCGGCGGTGGCAGCCACCTTGACGGTCACCAGGGGAAGCCCCGTGGTCACGTACTTGATATAGGCGGCGTTGAGCTCCTCGCTCTCCCGCCGCAGTAACCCCGTCTTAACCTCCAGCCCTGCGGAACGCAGTCTCTCCGCGCCCCCTCCCTTCACCCCGGGGTTGGGGTCGGGAGCGGCGATGACCACGCGGGCTACCCTTGCCTCCAGTATGGCCTCCGTGCAGGGAGGCGTCCTGCCGTAATGGTTGCAGGGTTCCATGGTCACGTACAGGGTGGAACCGGTGGACCTTTCTCCCGCCTCCGCAAGCGCCATCACCTCCGCATGCGGGGTGAAGGGGCCACGATGGTAACCTTTTCCGGCCACTTCCCCGTTTTTCACCACCACCGCTCCCACCATGGGGTTGGGGTGGGTCATGCCCCTTCCCCGGGCGGCCAGGGACAAGGCCATCCGCATGTACCTCAGGTCCTCCTCGCATTCATTAACCATCATTCCCGCACATCCACCTCGCGCGGATCCCTTGCCCGTTACTTTCAGCCTCGCTCGCGGTACAAGGTTCCTCCCGGGGACGCCCTTCCGTCAGCCCGCAACGCCTTGAAGGTCCGGGCAACATTAAGGGCGCCGGGAGAAAACCCGGCGCCCGCACGGGGACACCTCCAGGCCTTCTCCCATCCGGACTTTCACCGTCGGTGCCGGAATTCCACCGGCTCTGCCCTCAGGCTCGCGGACTTTCACCGCCGGTCGGGGTTTTCACCCTGCCCCGAAGACCTTTACGACCATCATTATAGTTCCTCCGCGCCCGGCTGTCCATGAAACCGCGTCCCATCCGAGGACTGCACGGAAAGCTTTTTATTTTTGTGGATCTTCTTTCCGGGAGACTTTTATTCTAGGCCCCGGCAAGGTCACGAAACGGATGGAACACCGTTTTTCCGGGTTTCTCACGCCTATTGGGGAGCGATCGGCGAGATTATCCCCGGCGAGCCCGCTTCATTGCCGACTTGAAAACCTCGACGGCGAGGGTGCCGTACTTCGTGGCTGCGTGCGTGAATCCACCATGTTCAGTGAGCTTGAAGATCCGTAACGGGCTGGAAACCCGGCCATTGAACTTCAGGTTTATGATCACAAAGGGGGAAAGGCACGCTCCGCCTCAATCGTCCAGCAGCCCACGGATCTCCTCGGCCGCTCGGCGGGGATCGGGTGCCCCGTAGATGGAGGAGCCCACCACCACGATATCCGCCCCGGCCTCCTTCACCAGGGGCAGGTTCCGGGTCTTGACCCCGCCGTCCACCTCCACTTCCACTTTCAGGCCGAGGCGGTCCGCTTCCCTCTTGATCTCCCCCACCTTCTCCAGAGCTTCCACGATCATCTCCTGGCCCCCGAAGCCCGGCATGACCGTCATGACCAGTACGTAATCGCACAGTTCGAGGTATTCGAATACGCGATCCGAGGGTGTCTGGGGGTTGATCACCAAGCCGGCCCTCTTCCCGAAGCCGTGTATCATGCCCAGTATCTCCCCCGGATACCTGGTCACCTCGGCGTGGAAGGATATCCAGTCCGCGCCGGCCTCGACGAAATCCTCCACGAATTCGGCGGGGTGCGCGATCATGAGGTGCACGTCCAAGGGGAGGGTGGTGATCTCCCTGACCGCCCGCACCACCAGGGGGCCGAAGGTGATGTTGGGCACGAAGTTGCCGTCCATCACGTCCAGGTGCACCGCGTCCGCCAACCCCTCGATGCAGGATACGGCCCCGCGGAGGTCGGAAAAGTCGGCATTGAGGAGGGAAGGGGCCAACTTAATCCCGGGCACCGCACTCCCTCCCCAGTCCGAACCGTCTCAGGGGCACGTAATGGGGGCCTCCCGGCCGGAGAAAGCTCCGGTAGAGGGTTATTTCGCTGATCATGAAATCCATGTCCTCCAGCCCGGCCAGATCCTCTTCCAGGGATGCCAGGCAAGGCGAGCAATCCAGCGGGTTTCTCAGCCGGGCCAGGGTGAGGTGCCCCCGGAAGGGGCGCGTTTCCCTTCCCACCCCCACCTTGGAAAGGCCGGAGTCCAGCTCGGCGGCCAGGGAAGCCGCTTCCTTCTCCCCCTTCCCCATCCCCAACCAGATGACGCGGGCCTTTCCGGGAGAGGGGAAACCGCCGCAACCTTTCAGGGCCACCGTAAACGGCTCACCATTCAAGGCCTTGGCCTCCATGATCTCTTCCAGCCCGCCCAGTTTCTCCTCGGGATATTCCCCGATGAATTTCAGGGTCAGGTGCAGGTTTTCCTTCCTTACCCAGCGGGCCTGGGGAAGTAGCCCCGCGTTCCTGCTCACCGCCTCCGCGATCCTCTCCCGCACCTTCTCCGGGATATCCAGGGCGGCAAAGAGCCGGAGGGTCTCGCCTTTTTTCTTCCCGCCTCCCATTATTCCCTTCCCCGCCCCAGGTCAGATCGTGAACCGCCCGCCCCGGGATCCTCTCAGCGCAAGTCCTCCACCTTCACGCCCTTGACCTTGAAGTAGGCCAGGGCCAGCGCGATGTTGGCGGCGAAGGCGCGGACCATTTCCCGGTTCCCCGGGAGACGGTATTTTAATGCCCTTGCGCCCTCTCCGTCCGCCACGCCCAGGACCACCGTGCCCACCGGTTCCTTTTCCCCTCCCGTGCCCGGGCCGGCCACCCCGGTGACGGAGAGACCCAGGTCGGAGCCCAATCTTTCCCTCACGCCCCTGGCCATGGCTTCGGCCACTTCCTCGTTCACGGCCCCTTTCTCGCGCAGCAATGCAGCATCCACGCCCAGAAGGGTCTCCTTGGCCCGGTAGCTGTAGGCCACCACCCCTCCCCGGAAATAGTCGGAGCTTCCGGGCACCCGGGTAATCCTCTCTCCGATCATCCCGCCGGTGCATGATTCGGCCACCGCGAGAGTCAACCCCCGCTTGCGCAGCTCATCCCCCAGGTTTCCTTCCAGGCTTTCCTCTCCCTCCGCCACCACCCATTCGCCCAGGGCTTCACTCACCCTCCTCCTTCCCTCTTCCACCAGGTCCGGTTCATCCCCCGCCAGCCTCACCTCGACCTGCCCGGTAAGGGCCCGGAAAGAGACCTTGAGTCCTTCGATATCCCCCAGGGCCTCGTAAACCCGCTCTCCTACCTCGGACTCCGGCCGCGCGGCCACGAGGAGCACGGCGGCGGCCGTCTCCCCTCCCGGATACCTTCCCTTGAGACGGGGGATAACCTCCTTTTCCAGCATGTCTTGCATCTCCCTGGGCACACCGGGGAGGAGGACGATGACCCTTCCGGACTCCTCGATCCACTGCCCGGGCGCCGTACCCAAGCGGGCCTGCAGCCAGTCCGCCCCCCGCACCCGATCCGCCTGCCTGGCGTTGGAGGGGGACATCTCCCTGCCCATGGAGGAGAAAAAAGAGCGCAGGTTTTCCTCTATGACGGGATCCCTTTCCAATTCCCGCCCCAGGGCCGAGGCCACGGCCTCCCGGGTCAAGTCGTCTTGGGTGGGACCCAGGCCACCGGTAACCACGATCAAGTCGGATACCTGGAGGGCCAGGGATACGGTTTCCGAGATGATCCCCATCTCGTCCCCCACGGCGGCGCGCAGAACCACCCTCCATCCCAGGGGAAGAAGGCGGGAGGAGATGAAATCGGAGTTGGTATCCGTGACCCTGCCGTCCAGGAGCTCGTCGCCCACGACGAGGAGGGCGCAGCGTTTCACCCTCTCATCCTCCTTCCGCGGGCGCCAGGTAGCGCCTGGATTTCATGATGTAATCCAGGCCTGAATATAGGGTCAGGGCCACCGCCGCGGCCACCGCAGTTTGGCGCAGGGTTTCGCGTTTCTGCCCCTGCTCTCCGGTTATCACCGCCAGAAGGGCCAGAAGTTGCGAATTGGTTTTCAACTTTCCCCACATGCTCGCCGGCACCGACCCCCCGCGGGTTCCGGCGTAGACCCGGAAAAGGGTTATGAGGGCCTCCCGCCCGATGATCACCCCGGGAACCCAGCCGGCGAGGCGTCCACGCCGGGCCAGCATGACGAAAACGGAGGAGATGCATATCTTGTCCGCGAGGGGGTCGAGGAATTGCCCCAGCCTTGTCTCCTTCCCCTGTTTTCGGGCCAGGTAACCGTCCAAGAAGTCGGTAAAGGCCGCAATGCCCAGCGCTACCGCCGCCAGGCGGTTCCTGCGCCGACTCTCCTTCAGGAGCAGGGCCACGATAAGGGGGGAGATCAGGATGCGCGAAATGGTGAGGGCATTGGGAAGGTTCCAACCATTCGCCGAGGAATTGCCCTCTTCCCCATCCCCAATGTCAACCACCGGTACGGACAAGAAAACCATCCTTTCGCCGGGAAATCCGTTTTTCTCGCTCGACCCAACGTACCGTGAACCATCCCCGGCATATCCTCGCCGGTAGCCGGGTTTTCATCCCCGACTCCGGGCGCGGGGCCTTTGTCAGCCGGCGGAGCGACCCATACCGCTTGGCCCACCTTCTTTATTTACGGAGTGCATCGGCGACCCGTTTTTCGAATCCTTTTCAGGGGTACGGCGACCACGTCGACGCCCTCCGCCGCGGTCACCCTCACCTCGCACCATTGGCCCGACCTAAGGTCATCCCCGTGAGGGATGAAAATGACCCCGTCCACCTCGGGCGCCTCGCGGTAGGAGCGGGCTTCCCAGAATCCGGGTGCCTCGTCGCTCTTCTCCTCTACCAGCACCCTAAGGTCCTTGCCCACCAAATGCTCGGCTTTCTCCCTCATTATCTCTTCCTGGAGAAGGCAAAGCCCGCGCAGGCGATTATTCTTCACCCTCCGGGAAGAACCCTCTCCAAGTCTATAAGCCGGCGTGCCTTCTTCCTGAGAATAGCCAAAAAGACCAAGCCAGTCAAAGCGCGCCTCCTCCACGAAACGGTACAGTCGCCGGAAGGACGAGGCATCCTCGCCGGGAAACCCGACCATGAAGGTGGCCCTCAACGCCGCTTCCGGGAAAGCCCGGCGCACTTCTCTCACCAATCCGCGGCAGGAATGGAGGTCTCCTTTTCTGCCCATGGCCCCGAGCACGGCCGGATCCACGTGCTGGAAAGGAATATCGAAGTAGGGGTAGATCTTGGGATGGTCCATGGCTTCCAGGAGCGGCTCGTCCACGCCCTCGGGATGCATGTACATGATCCTGATGCGGAAATCCCCCTCCAGCCCGGACAGTTCCCTTAAAAGAGAGGGGAGGCGGCTCTTGCCTCCCCCCTCCCTGCCGTAGGAAGTGGTATCCTGTCCCACCAGTATTATCTCCCGCGCTCCCCGGCGGATAAAGAAAGAGGCTTCTCCGGCTATCTCCTCCTCGGGGCGGGACAGGAGGGGGCCCCTTATGCGCGGTATGGTGCAGTAGGCGCAACGGCGGTTACATCCCTCGCTCACCTTGAGGTACACGTAACCCTTGTGCAGGGTGGAGGAAAAACGGCGTGCCGCTCCCCGCGGCGATCTCCCCTCGCGTCCCCGGTACCCATGGATCACGGAAATCAGCTCCGGGTATTCGGCCGGGGAGATGAACAGGTCCACCTCCGGGAACAGCTCGGCCAGCGTCTCTTTTCCGTAGCGTGACACCAGGCAACCCGCCACCACCATGCGGCTTTCCGGTCCGCGGACTTCCGCCAGCTCCAGGACCGACTCCACGGATTCTTCAACCGCGGGGACGATGAAGGAACAGGTGTTCACGATCACCAGGTCGGCCCGGGTGGGGTCATCCAGGGATTTCCACCCGGCTCTCAGCAACATGCCGGCCAGGCAATCCGAGTCCACCTGGTTCTTGGGACATCCCAGGGTGGTCAAATGGAAATACTTGCCGCCGTCCGCTGCCATGATTCTCACCAGGGCGGGGATTCCGGGGGTAATATCCCATCTTCTTTCCCCGGAGGTCAAGACGTCGACCCGACCTTCGCTTACCTCACCGGAAGCGGTAGGCGATAGGTCTCGTGCGCGTGGTCAACCCCGTTTCCCGGAGAGCGATGCTCCCTCCGCGGCAAGAAGACGAAAAGAACCGCTTTGCGTTGTAGAAGCACGTGGACCAGGTTAAATACGAAGGATGCGTTTCCGTCGTTTCCCGAAGGCTAAGCCTTGATGGACCTGATCTTCTCGGCTACCCCGCTCCCCACTTCTTTGCCCGAAAAAAAGGAAACCGACTTCTCGATCTTCTCCGCCAGCAACGGTAGATGGTCGACGGTGAGTTCATCCGGCGTGGTCCCGATCAGCTCGCAGTTCTTTTTTACCGTGGCCTTGGCTATGAAATCGCCTACCGCCGCCGCCAGTATCTTTTCCACCTCCATAGCCAGCTTGTTGGCCAACTCACCCTCCCGTTGCCCCTTCAAGAATCGCGCCGAGCCCGCTAAGTCTCCGGGGTAGAAAGACCACGCGGTCCTTATCAATTATAGCAAACCTATCAATGGGGCCTTCAACACCCCCCTTGAGCGTCCCTTGCTGCTTCCAGAAGGGTCATACTCGGCGTTTTCAATAGAATTCTGTTCCCCCTGTAAGGCGACCTTAAACCATTTCACCCCTATCCGTCCTTCCCCTCCGAAGGCCCCGCGCGTTTCCATCTTCTTGTCCAGTGGTCCCGCCGCCCGGCCGCGACGCGTTTGCGGGCTTCGCTCCCTCGAGGCATGGGAGATATTGGTTATCCGGTTCCGGTATCGGGAAAGGTTAGGCGTTCCCGCTTGCCGTGGAAGCCCCGTTTCCCGTTTCCCGCGCCTTTTTTTTGCGCGCCTTCATCTCTTCCAACTCCTCCTCGGTCATCAGGACCACCCGCGGCTTGCTGCCCTCGAAACCACCCACGATGCCCATGTCCTCCATGATATCCACCAGGCGCGCGGCACGGGCGTAACCCACTCGAAGCTTCCTTTGCAGCAGCGAGGCGGAGGCCACCCCGGAGCGCACCACGATCTCGATGGCCTCGTCCAGAAGCTCATCCTCGTGTTCTTTCTCTCTCTTCTCCCCTCCCGCCTCCTCCAGGATATCCTGGCGGTATTCGGCCCTTCTCTGGCGCTTTATGTACCCGGTGATGGCGGCGATCTCCCTCTCCGAGACGTAGGCGCCTTGGACCCGTAACGGCCTGGAGGTACCGGCGGGTAAAAAGAGCATGTCGCCGTGCCCCACGAGTTTCTCGGCCCCTCCCACGTCCAGGATGACCCTTGAATCCGCCTGGCTGGCCACGGTGAAGGCGATGCGCGAGGGCATATTGGCCTTGATCAGGCCGGTCACCACGTCAACCGACGGACGCTGCGTGGCCACCACGAGGTGGATACCCACCGCCCTGGCCATCTGGGCGATGCGGGCGATGGAGTCCTCGACCTCCGCCGGGGCGACCATCATGAGGTCCGCGAGCTCGTCTATGACCACCAGTATGTAGGGCATGGCCGGAAAAAGCGGCTCGCCGTTCTCGTCCTTTTCCCCGCCCAGCCCTTCCTTCAACGCCGCGAGGTAGGCCACGATGTTCTTCACTCCCGCTCTGGATAACACCTGGTAACGGTATTCCATTTCCCTCACTACCCAGGCCAGGGCGCCGGAGGCTTTCTTGGGATCGGTTATAACCGGCGTCAGCAGGTGCGGTATGCCGTTGAAATGGCTTAACTCCACGTACTTGGGATCCACGAGCAGCATGCGTACCTCCCCGGGCGAGGCGATCATGAGAACGGAGGCGATTATGGTGTTGATGCAACAGCTCTTTCCGGTCCCCGTGGCCCCGGCCATCAAAAGATGGGGCATGTCCCGCAGGTCGATGAGCACCGGGTGCCCGGAGACGTCCATGCCCAGCCCCACCATGAGCGGGGATTCCGGCTTCCCGGCCCGGGGTGCGGAAAGGATATCGCCCAGCGTCACCAGGTCGCGTTCCCGGTTGGGGATCTCGATCCCTATGGCCGATTTTCCGGGTATGGGGGTGATGATACGTATGTCCGGGGAGGCCATGGCATAGGCGATGTCGTCGCTGAGGTTGATGACGCGGTTCACCTTCACTCCGGAACCCAGCTCCACCTCGAAACGGGTCACCGTGGGGCCCCGCGTAACCCGGGTCACCGCGGCATCCACGCCGAAGTCCCGCAGGGTACGCTCCAGAATGGCTATGCTCTCGTTCACGCTCTTGTGAGAGATGGCCGACCTCTCCGAGCGCACCAGGAGCCCCAGCGGCGGCAGCCGGTAGGGCTTCCCGGGCTCCTCCTTTACCCGAAGGGCTACCTGGCCGTCCTCCTCTATCACCAGCGGGGGTGGGGATACCTTGTCCGGACGCGGCCTTGGGGGGCTGACCCCGCCGGCAAGAGGCTCCTCCGCCGTACCCACTTGTACCCGTTCCGGGACCTCGCCTTCCATCCCCTCCTTGGCCCGCGGCGGCGCCGTTTTTCCCTTTTCCCGGCCCCTCTTCTGGAGGGCCGACCTTCTCATCTTCCTGGCCTCCAGCCTCTTCTCCACCCTCTCCTGCAGATACTGGGACAGGGTGAGGCCGGTGAGGAGAAGGAATCCCACCATGGCCATCCCCACCAGCAGGACGTAGGCTCCCGTCCGGCTCAACAACTTTACCAGCGGCCACGCGATGGCCGCGCCCACCACTCCCCCGCCGCGAAAGAGGTTGTCCAGGACGAACATCTCCTCCGGACCGCCCACCCGGAGGTGGCAGAGGGCGCAGGCCCCCAGGAGCAAGACCGAGGCCCCCGCCACTTCCACCCACGTCAACCTCCATTTTCCCTGCCTCGCCCTCTCCATATCCCCCATCCTCCCGAGCAACAGGGCGAGGCCCACTCCGGCCACCAGGAAGGGCACCGGAAAACGGAGGTAACCCAGGAGGTAGGAAAAGAACCACTCCAGGCCCCTCCCCACCGGTCCCAGGGCGGAAAGGAAGGCCAGGAGGAGAAGGATGCCCACCACCACCAGCGATACACCGTAGATCTCCCGCAGGTTCCGGGGCAGCCCCTGTCGACGAGAGCCCTTTTCCGGGACTCTCCGAGAAGAGGGCTTTCTGGTCCCGGTGCTCCCTCGCTTACCCTTATCTCTTCCTTTCGGCGAACCCGGCACTTCTCACCTCCGCCCCGGGTGAAGGGCCTCTCCCATGGTCCTCGGTGACCTATTCCCGCCCCCCCGGCTTTTTAAAATATCTTCCACCAGAGACACCTACATACCTCCGTTGGATATCGCGTGACAAGTGAAGCCGGAGTTTCCTCGATTTTCCATTATGGCCCGCGCCGGGAAGGGGATTCCCACGACCACCGGCTTTCTTCTCCCCCACTCGGGCCGGCCGGGCAACGTGTTCAGGGCCGAAGACCAGCGGTTGGGCGGGTTACCGGCTTATCCCATCCCAACAACCCCTATCGGATTCCCGCCGTCCATATTAATCCCCCGCCCGGAATGGCCCGTTATCGCTTGACGACCGCGGCCGCCACCGCAGTTCCTTACAGGTCCATGACCTTTTCCAGCCCCAGGACCAGGCCGGTTAGGCCTGTCACCCGTCGCACGGCCAAGAGTACACCGGGCATGAAAGAGGACCGGTCAAGGGAATCGTGGCGTATGGTGAGCACCTGGCCTTTCCCGCCGAAGATGACCTCCTGATGGGCCACCAGCCCGGGAAGGCGCACGGAATGGATGTGGATCCCTCCCATGGTTAACCCCCGCGGGCCTTCTTCCCTCTCCTCGGCTTCCTCTACGCCGCATTCCCCGAGTATCAGGCGCGCGGTGTTGCGGGCGGTGCCGGAGGGGGCGTCGATCTTGGCCGGGTGGTGGAGTTCCACTATCTCGCACGCCTCCATGTACCGGGCGGCGCGCCTGGCGAAATCCATCATCAGCACGGCGCCCACGGCGAAATTGGGGGCCACCAGGCACGCTACGCCTCCCTCCACCGCCGCCCGTCCCAGCTCCTCCAAGTCCCGCGCGGAAAGACCTGTGGTCCCCACCACGCAGTGAATGCCTTTCCTCAATACCCGTGGAAGGTTGACGCGGGCCGCTTTCGCCAGGGTGAAATCCACCATCACCTCCACCCTGGCCTCCGCCATGGCCAGAACGTCGTCCCGCACCACCAGATCGTTGTCCACGTCGGGGACCAGTTCCGAGAGCTTCTTTCCGGCGTAGGCCGGGTCCACGGCGCAGGCCAGACGGAGGTCCTTTTCCGCGCTCACCGCCCGACAGACCTCCTTCCCCATGCGGCCCCCGGCTCCACACACGCCCACGTTCATCTCCCATCCTCCCCGTGAAGGTCGAAGGCTTTACCCGATCCAACCATATTTCAGGCGAAGTCCGACGTTTTCTCCTCCGCCGCTCCCCTTATTAAGGTAATCACCCCTCTCAGGTCACACCCCGTGGGGACTCCGGCCCCTATCCTCGAGCAGGCCTCCTCCCCTGCGTTCAGAAAAGGTGGGCTTGGAATTCGCGATCTCCGAAGGGCCCGATGATCACGGCCACCAGTCGCCGTGGTCCGAAGAGCTCGTGGGCCAGCCTCTGCACGTCGTCCACGCCAACCCCTTCCACCCTCCGCAGCAGTTCGTCCAATTCCAGTATCTCGCCCCCGCTTACCTCCGCCTTGCCCAGGCGGGTCATGCGGCT
Organism: Actinomycetota bacterium; assembly: GCA_014360685.1. GTDB lineage: Bacteria > Actinomycetota > Geothermincolia > Geothermincolales > RBG-13-55-18 > Solincola_A. The sequence goes on from JACIXB010000021.1 coordinate 291,228, forward strand.
TCCGCTGTCCTCCAGGCTGAGGACCAGGCTTCCCTTGATGTGTCCCTTGGCCCTCTCCACCTCTTCCGCGGTGACCCCCTTCTCCAGCAGGAGGTCTATCTCCTCCTTGATAAGATCCATAACCGCGGGGGCGTTCTCCGGGCTGGTGCCCGCGTATATCGCCACCAGCCCCGTCTCCACGAACATGGAATGGTAGGAGAAGATGGAGTACACCAGCGACCTCTCCTCCCTTATCTTCTGGAAAAGCCTGGAACTCATGCCCCCGCCCAGGATGTTGTCCAGGACGGCCAGGGTGAAGCGGGCCGGGTGCCTCCTGGGCAGTCCCTGCGTCCCAATCACTATGTGGGCCTGCTCCGTGGGGCGGTCGTATACCACGGTATGGGGCCTTATCTCCGGGACCACGCAATGGCGGGAATGCCGGCCGCGCCCCCCGTCCACGGACATCAACCTCTCCACCATCTCCACGATGTTTTCGTGTTCCACGTTCCCGGCCACGGCCACCACGATGTTCTCCGGGTGATAATACCTGGCGAAGAAATCCCTGATGTCCCCGCTCTGCAGGGTCCGGACGACGTTCTGGCTGCCGAGGACGCTCTGCCCCAGGGGATGGGATTCCCACAGCGCGGATATGAAAAGGTCGTGGATGATGTCGTCCGGGGAATCCTCGTGCATGGCGATTTCTTCCAATATGACCTTTCGCTCCGCGTCCACATCGCGAGGGGAGAGCCGCGAGTTCAGGAGCATGTCCACCATGATGTCCATGGCCTGCCCCAGGTTCTCGTCCAATACCTTGGCGTAATAACAGGTGTATTCCTTGGCCGAGAAGGCGTTGAGCTCGCCCCCCATGGCGTCGAATTCCTCGGCTATGCGCCTCGCTGAGCGTTTCTCGGTGCCCTTGAAGAGGAGATGCTCGATGAAATGGCTGATCCCCGAAAGTTCCTGTGGTTCATCCCTGGATCCCACACCCACCCAGAAGCCGGTGGTCACGCTTCGCAGGTGGGGCATCTTCTCGGTGAGGATGCGTATGCCGTTGGCGTTCTCCGTGCGCAGGTATCCGGTTCCCCTCATGTGGGTAGAGGTCCCCTTACCATTTTTTCCTGTCCTGCCTGAACCGGTTGCCCTCCCCCTTTCCCCGGTTGCGCGGGGAGGACTGCCGACCTTGGGAACCGGGGGAATGCCGGGGTTGGGGGCGGTTGTCCTTGAACCCCTTGGTCTTCCCTTCCTCCCTTTGTGCTCCGGCGACCACGCTCTCTTCCGGAACCTTGAGGTTCAGGCCGCGCAGGTTCACACGGCCCAACTTGTCTATCTCCATCACCTCCACCCGGATCTTGTCCCCCACGTTAAGAACATCCTCCACGCGATCCACGCGCCTGTCGGACAACTTGGAGATATGGATGAGGCCTTCCTTCCCGGGCAGATATTCAACGAAGGCCCCGAAGCTGGTGGTGCGGGTGACCGTGCCCTCGAACTGCTCGCCCGGCTGGGCCTCGTGGATGATCTGTTCCACCATCCTCTTGGCCGCCTCCGCGCTGGCCAGGTCCTTGGCGGTTATGAATATCCTTCCATCGTCCTCGATGTCCAGCTCCACGTCGTACTCGGTTATGATGCGGTGGATGACCTTTCCGCCGGGGCCGATCACCTCGCGTATCTTTTCCACCGGGACTTCGAAGGTTATGACCCGCGGGGCGTAGGGTGAGAGCTCCGGCCGGGGTTCGGCGATGGCCTCCCGCATCTTCTTCAGGACGTAGAGGCGTGCCTCGCGGGCCTGTTCCAAGGCCTTCTCCATGGTCTCCACGGAGATTCCCCGTATCTTCATGTCCATCTGAAGGGCGGTGACCCCGTCCTCGGTCCCGGCCACCTTGAAGTCCATGTCCCCGTACTTGTCCTCTATGCCCTGGATATCGGTGAGCACCACCGTGCGGTCTTCCTCCTTGATCAGGCCCATGGCTATGCCCCCCACCGCCTTCTTATCCTTGACCGGCACCCCGGCGTCCATAAGGGCCAGGCTGGAGGCGCACACCGAGGCCATGGAGGTGGACCCGTTGGATGAGAGAACCTCGGAGACCAGTCGGATGGTATAGGGAAACTCCTCCTCGTCCGGGATGAGGGTGACCAGGGCCCTCTCCGCGAGTGCGCCGTGGCCGATCTCCCTGCGCCTCGGTCCTCGCAGGATGCCCGTTTCCCCCACGCAGAACGGGGGGAAGTTGTAATGGTGCATGAACCTCTTGCTCTCCTCGGGCGAGAGGTCGTCGATGCGCTGCATGTCGCTTATCGGTCCCAGGGTGAGTAGGGTGAGCACCTGGGTCAGGCCGCGGGCGAACAGGCCCGAGCCGTGGGTGCGCGATACCAGTCCCACCTCGCAGGTTATGGGGCGTATTTCCTCGGGCCTCCTCCCATCCACCCGCAGGTCCTCCTCCACGATCATACGGCGCATACAGCTCCCCACCAGGCGGTCGAAGTATTCCTTGAGGGCGGCCAGGAATTCCTCCGTGGTCCCCTCTATCTCCACGGCCAGGACGAACTCGTTGAGGAGATTCTCCAGTGCCTTGTCCCGCTCCGGCTTATCCGCCTGGTTCCTGGCCATCTCCCGCAGCAGGTTCTCAACCTTGGCCTTCATGTCCGGGAAACGGTTCTCCACGGCCTCGAAGTCGAACTTGCGGAGGTTCACCTCCCGCTTGGGTTTGCCCACCTCCTGGATCATCTGCTGCTGGAGCCGGATCATCTCCCGGATGCCCTGCTTGGAGAACTCCAAGGCCTCCACCAAGTCGGCCTCCGAGACCTGGGAAGCGCCCGCCTCCACCATGATGATGTCCACTTCGTTGCTCTCCGGGTCCAGGATCCCGGCCACCACCAGGTCCAGGGCGCTCCTCTCCATCTCCGGTATGGTGGGGTTGATGGCCAGGCCTTCCGGGAAGAGTCCCACCCTGACCGCTCCCACCGGCCCGTTGAAGGGGATGTTGGATATGCATAGAGCCGCCGAGGCCCCGTTGACCGCCAGCACGTCGGGGTGGTTTATCTGGTCCACGGAGAGGATAGTGGCTATCACCTGCACCTCGATACGCATCCCTTCCGGGAAATTGGGCCGCAGGGGGCGGTCTATGAGCCGCGCGGTGAGAATGGATTTCTCCGAGGGGCGTCCCTCACGGCGGAAGAACCCGCCGGGGATCTTCCCCGCCGCGTACATCCTCTCCTCTACGTCCACCACCAGGGGGAAGAAATCCCGGTCCACCTCGTTCTTGGAACCCATGGCCGTGACCAGGATGTCCGTTCCCCCGCAGGATACCACCACCGCTCCGTCGGCCAGGCTGGCCAGTTTGCCCACCTCGAAGCTGATGGTTTTGCCGAACAGTTCGGCCGAGAACCTTTTCACTTCACCGTCGGTCATTCTCTTCTCATCTCCATTCGTGAATAGAATCCGGCTCCGCGCGTCCCCGGGGCGGATCAACGGCGGAGCCCGAGCCGCTCGATAAGCTGGCGGTACCTTTCCACGTCCTTTTCCCTGAGGTAATTGAGCAGCCTCCTGCGCTTGCCGACCATCTTCAGGAGTCCCCTCCGGGAATGGTGGTCCTTCTTGTGCACCTTCAGGTGCTCGGTGAGCTCCTCGATGCGCTTGGTGAGGAGAGCTATCTGGACCTCCGCGGAACCTGTGTCCTTGTCATGGGCACGGAATTCCCGGATGATGGACTGCTTCTCCTCGCTGGAGAGGGTCATGCCTTTCACCTCCTAGATCCCCGTAGGCCCAAGCAGGGGGCGGCAACCACCCTCCCTAGGCCTAGGTTCGGGCGGGACGTTCCCACCCACAACCTATTCTTCCTCTCTAACCTCCCCTCGATGATAGCACAGCGGCGAGAGAGGGGTAAATCGGGGCCGGCCTACGCGGAGAGTCCTCGGAGCCGGCCGCACTTGACCCCAAGCCTTGGCCGGGAAAAAGCGGGCAATCCACCCGGAGGCATTCAAGGCCCGGTGGGGCGGCTCCGGGGAGAGGGGAATCTTAGGCGCAGCCCTCCGGGCCGGTTCACCGCCGCCAGGATGAGGGTAAAGCCGGGCAGGATACGGTGAGCAGTGCTCCCAAGGGGTCAGGCCCGCCGCGTCCCCGCCTAGAACCCCCGCAGGGTCTCCCGGACGTCCCTGGCGATCTGTTCCCGCAGGGCCTCCGGGCTCTCGAAGACCATCTCCCCCCGCAGCCTCCTGCGGAAGGATACACCCATGTACCGGTTGTAAAGCCCCTCTCCCTCCCATCCGGGCATGTGGACCTCTATCCTCCGCCTTGGATGGAGGTGGGTGAAGGTAGGCGCCCTACCGATATAGATCACCGCGGGCACCACCTTGCCCTCCAGGTGGGCTTCCCCCGCGTACACGCCGTTGGCGGGCACGCAGCGATCGTCGTGGACCTCCACGTTGGCGGTAGGAAAACCCAGGCTCCTTCCCCTGCCGTCCCCCCTGACCACCACGCCCTCCACCATGTAATCCCATCCCAGGCGGCGCGCGGCTTCCTCCACCCTCCCTTCCTCCACCAGTTTCCTTATGGCGGTGCTGGAGACCACCTCGCCGTCCACCACGAGCAGGGGTACCGGGGTCACCCCCATGCCGTAATGTGCCCCCAGGGAAACCAGGAGGGAAATGTCCCCCTCCCCACCGCGTCCGAAACGGAAGTTCTCCCCCAGGACCACCTCCCGGGCGTGGAGTTTCCCGGCCAGGATCTCGGACACGAACCTCTCCGCGGTGATGTCCGCAAAGGCGCGGTCAAAGTGGACCATGAGCACCAGGTCCACGTCCATCTCCTCCAGTAGGCGCAGCTTCTGGGCGCTGGAGGAGAGGAGCTTGGGATGCTTGCCCGGGCTGAGGGTTTCCAGGGGGTGTCGGTCGAAGGTGAAGACCACGCAGCGCAGCCCCAGCTCCCGGGCCTCCAGGTGGGCCATCTCTATGATGCGGCGGTGACCCAGGTGCACGCCGTCGAACATCCCGATGGTCACCACTGTCTCGCCCAGGTCAGCGGGCACGGCTTCCAGGCCGGGGATTATTTCCATGACTCCTCGCGGCGGTCTTACTCCATGAGCTTCTTCTCCACCTTCGCCCGGGGAGGTCCCCGGATCCGTTCAAATTCCCGGCCATCATCGGGGTCCACGCCGGGTCTCCCAAAATCCCTTCGACTACCGAAAATACCCTCCTACCCGTTCAAGGCCATCAGGCGTCTCGGGCGCAGGCAGGCCGGGCTCGCCTGGGCCTCGTAGACACCGATAAGCTCCCCGCGGTAGGTCACGGCCAGGATCTCCCCTCCGGACAACTTTCCATCCCACTCCAGCAACGCCGGGGCCAGCGGCGCTCCGTGAAGGGCTTTCTTCAGCCCCTCCCTCCTCAACTCCGCCCTGCGGTACCCCCTTAACGCTTCCAGGGGCGGAAGGACCGCCGCCTTCCCTCTCTCCAGCCTCAGGGCGAATTCCTCCAGGGTCAACGCCTCCTCCAACCGGTAGGGACCCGAGGCCAGCCGCCGCAGGCCCGCCAGCGTCCCCCCGCAACCCAGCATCTCACCCAGGCGGCGGGCCAGCTCCCTCACGTAGGTACCCGGCGAGCAGCTGACCCGGAAGTCCACCTCCACCACATCCCCGGTGCGGCAGGAGAGCACCTCCGCCTCGTAGACCTCCACCCGCCGCGGCCTGCGAGGAGCCTCCTTCCCCCTCCGGGCATAATAATACAGGGGTTTCCCCTCGTGTTTAACGGCGGAAAAACGCGGCGGGAGCTGCTCGTGGATCCCCACCAGGGAACGGACCGCTTCCCGCACCTCTTCCTCGTCCCCCCGGAAAAGGCTCCGGGAGACCACCTTCCCCTCCAGGTCCAGGGTATCGGTCTCCATGCCCAGGATGACCGTGCCCTCGTATACCTTGGGGTCGCCGGGCACGTAAGGCGCCAGCCTGGTTGCCTTTCCGGTGAGCACCACCAGGAGGCCGGAGGCCTGGGGATCCAGCGTTCCGGCGTGCCCCGCCCTCTGCGCTCCCAGCTTCCGCCTCACCTCCTGGACCAGGTCGTGGGAAGTGGGTCCCGACTGCTTGTCCAGGAGAACCAGGCCGTCCACGGATCCCCTATCCATGTCCGGCTTCCCGCAGGGCCTCCACCAGCCGGGCGAGGCTGCCCTCCAGGTCCAGGTCCGAGGTATATCCGGCGGCGCCGGCATGCCCGCCGCCTCCCAGCGCCCTGGCCACGGGGCCCACCTCCGCCCCGTCCCGGGAGCGCAGGCTGACCCTGATCCTCCCGTCCTCCAGCTCCTTGAACAACGCGGCCACCTTGGTTCCCCGTACCGTACGGAGGTGGTCGATGAGATCTTCCGTCTCCGGCAAGGAGGCTCCCGTCTCCCTGAGGTCCCTCTGGGTTACGTAGCTGTATACCAGCCCCAGATCCGGAAGGACTTCCGCCCTCTCCAGGGCCCTTCCCATCAAGCGGGTGTAGGAAAGGGACTGGCTCTCGTAGACCTCCCTGGATATGGCGGCCAGATCGGCTCCCGCTGCGGCCAGCTCCGAGGCCACCGCCAGGGCCCCCGGACCGGTGTTGCGGTGTTGGAAGCGGCCGGTATCGGTCACCAACCCGGTGTACAAGCAGGTGGCCGCCTCGGGCGTTAAATCCCAGTTACCCTTTCTCGACAGCCTGTATACCAGCTCGGAGGTGGAGGAAGCCCCGGGATCCACCAGGTTCACGTCCCCGAAAAGGCTGTTGTCTTCGTGGTGGTCCACGTTCAAGAGGACATCCGCCCCCTCCGCCCGGGACCACAACCCGTCCAGGCGGTCCGGATTGCTGCAATCCAGGGCAACGAACAGGTCCGCCTTGTCCGGCAATTCCTCCGGGTGGAACAGGCAATCGCGCCCCGGCAGGAACAGGTATTGCGGGGGAAACTTCTCGGGCTGGGGCAGGGCGGAATGTACCTCCTTGCCCAATGCCCGCAGGATCAAGGTCAGGCCGAGGAGGGAACCGATCCCGTCGCCATCGGGATTCACGTGGGAGGAAAGACAGACCACGAACCCCTCCTCCACCGCCTTGACGGCAGCCTCAAACGCGTCTCCTTGCATTACGTGTCCAGCTCCACCGGCCTTCCCGGCCACCCTTCGATCCTCGCCTCTCTTCCGTCGACCCCCACCGTCCCGGTCGCCTGCAGCGTTTACCTTTCCTTGCCCTTGCGGTGCCCCCTCAGTCCCAGCACCTCCCTGGCGCATCGGGTTATCGATAGTATTTACAATCCCCGCGTGTTGTCGGCCCCGTCGACCCACCGTGTCCCCCGCTCAGGTGATCTCACCTTCCTCTTCGGTTCCGTCCTCCTCCCTCAGGTGATGGAGGATGCCCTGCACCCGCTGGCTGGTCTCCGCCCCACGGTCCTGTAAGAGGACCAGCTCCGGGGTATACCGAAGGCGGACCCTCCTCCCCAGTTCCCGGCGCAAAAAACCCCTGGCCCTTTTCAGGGCTTGCAATGAGGCCTCGGATTCCTCGTCCGAACCCAGAAAACTCAGCCATACCCGGGCCACGCGCAGGTCCGGGGAGACCTCCACCCTGGTCACGGTGACGAACCCCACCCGGGGGTCTTTGATCTCCGCCTGCAGTATCTCGCCCAAGGCCTCCTTGCAGGCCTCGTTGACCCTCTTCATGCGCTCGGGAATCATGGGTAACCATCCCTCGCGGGCCTTCCACGCCGCCTGGCGTCGCGTCCCGTGACGGCGTTCAGGGAGTGAAGATGGTGATCGGGGAGTCCAGGACCTCCGCCTTGCCCAGGGAACGGACGGCGCGGTCCACGCGATTCAGGGTCTCCCTGGCGGTGTACTCGCTGTTACTCACGCAGGTTATCCCCAGGCTGCAGACCTGCCACAGATCGTGCTTGTCCACCTCGGCCACGGCCACGTTGAAACGGCTGCGGGTCCGGTCGATGATGCTCTTCACCACTTGCCTCTTCTCCTTGAGGCTGCGGCACTCCGGCAGGTAAAGTTCCATCCTCAGGGCTCCGACGTACACGGCGGCGACCTCCTCAGGAAACCGACGCCCCCTCCTCCGGCGGCTTTTCCCGCACTTCGATCACCTCTATCATGTCGCCCTCCCTGATGTCCTGGAAATTCTCCAGTCCCACGCCGCACTCGTAACCGGCGGAAACCGATCTCACGTCGTCCTTGAAGCGCCGCAGGGAAGCCACGCCTCCTTCGTAGATTATCACCCCGTCCCTCACCAGGCGGACCCTGGAATTACGGGTGATCTCCCCCTCCTTGACCAGGGCGCCGGCCACCGTGCCCTGGCGCGGTACGCGGAAGGTGGCCCTGACCTCCAGGAGGCCGGTTCTCACCTCTTCATACTCCGGTTTGAGCATCCCTCGGAGGGCCGCTTCCATGTCTTCCAGAAGCTGGTAAATGACCCGGTAGGTGCGGATCTCCACCTTCTCCCTTTCCGCCATCTCCTGGGTCTTGGAATCCGGGCGCACGTTGAAGCCCAGGATCACCGCCCCGGAAGCCTTGGCCAGCATGACGTCGTTCTCGTTGATGGCCCCCACGCCGGCGTGGATGATCTTTACGGTTATCTCCCCCACCTTCAGCTTGAGCACCGAGTCGCGGACCGCTTCCACCGAGCCCTGAGTGTCTCCCTTTATTATCAGGTTGAACTCCTGGGCTTCTCCTTCCTGTATCTGACGGAAGAGGTCCTCCAGGGTCAGGGTTCGCGCCGGCCGCCTGTCTTCCTCCGCCTTTTCCCTGGCCAGCCTAGCTTCCACCAGTGCCCGGGCCTTCTTCTCGTCCTCCACCACCACGAACTCGTCGCCGGCCTCGGGCACAGTGTTCAGTCCCAGCACTTCCACGGGCATGGAAGGCCCGGCCTTATCCACGTTCCTCCCGCGGTCGTCGATCAAGGCTCTGGCCTTTCCGTAGGTCTTTCCCGCCACCAGGGCATCCCCCCGCTTGAGGGTCCCCCTCTTGACCAGAACGGTGGCCACCGGGCCTCGACCCTTATCCAGGCGGGCCTCTATGATGTATCCCCTGGCCGCGGCATCGGGGTTGGCCTTGAGGTCATGGATCTCCCCCAGGAGGAGTATCATCTCCAGCAGGTGGTCCAGATTGGTCCCCTCCTTGGCCGATACGTCCACGAACACGGTGTCCCCTCCCCATTCCTCGGGGACCAGGTTGAACTCGGTGAGTTGCTGTCTCACCCGGGTGGGATTGGCCTCCGGCTTGTCGATCTTGTTCACCGCCACCATGATGGGCACCCCCGCCGCCCGGGCATGGTCGATGGCCTCTATGGTCTGGGGCATGACGCCGTCGTCGGCGGCCACCACCAGGACGGCCAGGTCGGTCACCTTGGCACCCCTGGCCCGCAGGGCGGTGAACGACTCATGTCCCGGGGTATCGATGAAGGTTATCTTCTGGCCCTGGTATTCCACCACCGAGGCCCCGATGTGCTGGGTGATACCGCCCATCTCGCGGTCGGTCACGTTGGTCTTGCGTATGGCGTCCAAAAGCGAGGTCTTACCGTGATCCACGTGCCCCATCACCGTCACCACCGGGGGCCTGGGCCGTAATGTTTCGGGGGCGTCCTCCTCGGGGATTATTTCCTCGCTCATCCTGGTTTTTATCTCCAACTCTATTCCCAGTTCCACGGCCAGCAACTGCAGGTAGTCGTGCGGAATGGGACGATCCACGTCCGACCTCTCCCCGAGGCCGGCCAGCATGCGCAGTATCTCCACCGGCTTTTTCCCGACCCGCTGAGCGAATTCCTTCACCGTTATCCCTGAGGGTACCCGGAGAGCCTTGCGCATGGGCTTGGTGACCGGCTCCCGCGCCGCCTTCTCGCGAGCGGCCTTTTCCCTTTCCCGGGCCGGGTGAAGCCTCTGGGGCGACGCCTCGGGTTTTTCGCGGGGAATTTGCGCCTCCCGCCTTTCCTTGTGAGGCACGGCACGGGGGCGGGCCTCCCGTCGCGTGCCCGAAACCGCTGCCCCCGCCGGCGGTCGGGGCGGCTCCTTCGCCCTCGGTTCTCCGACCTTCTCTTTTCCGGAAACGGCCGGGGGCTTCTCCCCGGCTCTTACCTCTTTAGCGGGAGGGGATTCCTTTTCCTCCACGTGCGCTCCGTCAACCCCGGTGGAGATCCTCCCCGCCGCCTCGCCCTTGTCCTTCGGCACGGCTTTCCCGGCCGGCTTCTTCACCCTCCCCTCCGCCTTCTCCTTGGCCGCGGGGGCTGTAGGCTTGGCGGGTGATTTCTTGCGGACGGGAGCGGCTTTCTTACCCTCCAGCCGTCCCTTGACCGCCCTTTCCAGCTCCTCGTTCACCGCCGAAAGCGGATTGTGGATATCCTGCCCCATGGACTGCAGGATCTCCAGGAGCTCCTTGCTGGTGATACCCAGTTCCTTGGCCAGTTGGTGAACCCTTTTTCCGGCCATCTTCCATCCTTCCCGGCGAAACCCACTTACTCACGCGGCGGCACGACACTCCGGCCCATGATCCGCTCCGGATATATCATACAAAATAAAGACAGGCATATCGCCTCATTCCCCGTGTCCTTCTTCCCCGCCCTCCGTACCAGAGGCCGGCTCGGCTTCCTGCTCGCCCAGCGCCGATCCGCCATCCGCTTCCGGTTCCTCCCGGGCATCGGAAGCCCTCCAGGATTCCCCGGGTTTCCCCGCGTGGGCCACGAAAGCTTCCTTCTCCTCTCCCGCCTGCGATTCGCTCCGGATGTCGATGCGCCAGCCGGTCAACTTGGCGGCCAGGCGTGCGTTCTGTCCCTCACGGCCGATGGCCAGGGAAAGCTGGCTGTCGGGAACGATGACCTCGCACATCTGTTCCTCGGGGTGATAGACGACCTTCTTCACCGTGGCCGGACTCAGGGCGTTGGCCACGAACTCCTCCGGTTTCGGGCTCCAGGGAACGATGTCCACCTTCTCGCCACGCAGCTCGTTGACCACGGTGCGTACCCGCGAACCCCTCGCTCCCACGCAGGCCCCCACGGGATCGACGTTGCGATCGTTGGAGACCACGGCTATCTTGGAGCGGTGACCGGGCTCCCTGGCCACGGCCTTGATCTCCACGTAACCGTCCGCTATTTCCGGGACTTCCAGCTCGAAGAGTCGCTTCAACAACCCTGGGTGGGTGCGGGAGACGATGATCTGTGGGCCCTTGCTCGAACGCCTCACCTCCACCACGTAGACCTTTATTCTCATCCCGTGGCGGTACCTTTCGCCGGGCATCTGCTCCGAATGGGGCAGGAGCGCTTCCACCTTGCCCAGGTCCACCAGCGCGTACCGCTGCTCGGATTGCTGTACGATACCGGTTACGATATCTCCCACCTTATCCTGGTATTCCTCGTAAACCAGGTCCCGCTCCGCCTCGCGGATGCGTTGCAGGATGACCTGCTTGGCCGTCTGGGCAGCGATGCGCCCGAAATCCCGCGGGGTCACCTCCTCCTCGCATGCCTCGCCGGTCTGCTCGTCCTCGCGGCGAGCAAAGACGTGGATACTGCCCGTCTCGCGGTTAACCTCCACCCTGGCCTCCTCGGAGTGGGGATAATTCTTCTTGTAGGCGGAGAGCAGGGCCGCTTCGAGGGCCTGGATGATGAGCTCGGCGTCGATGCCCTTTTCCCTTTCGATCTGGCGCAGGGCCTCAAGCCAGTCCTGGTTCACCTGAATCCACTCCCTTTTACGGACTCACCCCTCACCAGGGGGGTTCGAAGTAGAGCCTGGTCCTTTTTAGGGCCTGGTAGGGAAAGGCCAGCTCCTCGTCGTCCACCCGCACCGTGATACCTTCCTCGTCCGCCTCCAGAAGGCGCCCCCGCAGCTTCTGCCTTCCCTCGAACGCCTGCCGTAGCAGGAGCTCCACCTCCCGGCCCAGGAAGCTGCGGAACTCCCTCGGCTTGCGCAATACCCTCTGGAGACCGGGCGACTCCACCTCCAGGGTGTAGCTCTCCTGGATGATGCCCTCCACATCCAGGTGACGCCCTATCACCTCGCTCATCTCGGCGCAGGTGTCCACGTCTATTCCTCCCTCGCGGTCCAGGCAGACGGTCACCACCAGGCGGCGCCCCTTCCTCTCCACGAAGACGGAGATCAACCTCACGCCGCTGCCCTCGAGGCAGGGTTCGATTATCTCCTCCAGCCTTCCTTCCATCTCCTCGAAGGGCGAAGCGTGCATCTGTACCCCGATCGCCAAACAAAAAGTGGGCACTCGCCCACCTCGGCTTCCACTCTCGTTTCTGGGCGGATTATATCATACCATCATGGATGTCATCAACGGAAACCGGGGTAGTGACGCCGTTCATCCCCATCCTGGCGAAGGCGAGCCCGATATCCCCGGCCGATCCCGCGGGATCGGGGTTTCCGCCGGGTTCCTCCGGGTTGACGTGGATGACCCCATCTCCGTCGCCGCATAGGTCCGATCAAGCCTGCCTTCCCTGGCCCGGCGGCTGGTCAGCATCTCCTCCGGTCCTCAATCGGGGCTCTCGTCGTGTCCAAAAGTGTCCTCCTTCCCAGGGAAAACCGAAAACCATGACCCCCATATCCTGGAGGGCCACCGTGCCGGCCAGGATGATGAGGTCGGCCCGGGAGAGCTTCCTCCCATACTTCTTCATTACGGGCCGGAGAAGCATTACGGCCTAATCGAGATCTATGTTGTCGTGCCGGTTTATCCTCGGCGGGAAGCGTATGCCGCCGTTTCCCGCCCCGCCGGTCATGGATCCTGTAACTGCCGGCGCTTTGTCAAGCCAGGCGGATAAAAAGGCCGTGACGCCCGAAGTTCACTGGCCACCAGTCCCGGGATTCTTTGTTCCTCCCCTTCACCCCCCGGCGGAAATCCGGTTCTTCCATGATGTGGCGGCTTAAGCGTCCCGGCTCCCCTCCCCTTGGGGGCAGCGTGCCGGGGAGACCCACGCCTCCGTCCTACCCCCGCTCGTCCTCTCATCCTTGACCCGCCGCCTCCCGGAGCTCGCAGTGGGCTGGGGGAAACCCGCCGCGTCGACCGCCTTTCTGCCCCCGGGCACGGGATACCTTCCCTGTCCCATGGCCGGCGGGCCCGGTGAAAGGACCATGTCGCCCTGTAGCCTGCGGTGCGTGGCGTGCTTATAATAGATAGGGTTGTGAAAGGGATCGAGCGAAAAGGACAGGGATAGGCATGGAAAAGTACCCGACGGAAAAGATCCGTAACGTGGGCCTCTTCGGCCACAACGACTCCGGTAAGACCTCGCTCGCCGAGGCCATCCTCTTCAACGCCGGGGTTATCAAGCGCCTGGGCAAGGTGGACGAGGGCAACACGGTGAGCGACTTCGACCCCGACGAACAGAAACGGGGCATATCGGTCAAGGCCACGCCCCTGACCTTCGAATGGAAAGGATACAAGATAAACCTCATCGACACGCCGGGTTTCGCCGACTTCATCGGCGAGGTCGTCTCCACGCTTCGGGTGGTGGACGGCGCCGTCTTCGTCATCTCCGCCGTGGCCGGTGTGGAGGTCCAGACGGAGATAATCTGGAAGATGGCCGACGAGTACGGCTATCCCCGAATCGTCTTCGTCAATAAGATGGACCGGGAGAACGCCAGCTTCCAGCGCTGCCTGGATCAGCTGACCGAGCTCTACGGGTCCCGCGTGGTCCCCTTCCAGCTGCCCATAGGCGAGGAACAACAGTTCCGGGGGGTGGTGGACCTCATCGCCAACAGGGCCTACGTGTACGAGGGAGGAAAAGCGCTGGAGGCGGACATCCCCCCGGAGATGGCGGAACAGGTGCAATCGGCCCGGGAGAAGGTCATCGAAGGAGCCGCTGAGGCCAGCGACGCCCTCATGGAGAAGTACCTGGAGGGCGAGGAGCTGGACGAGAAAGAGGTTCTCGATGCCCTTCTTTCCGGGGTCTCGGAGGGAACTCTGGTCCCGGTGCTCTGTGGTAGCGCCACGCACAACATAGCCGTGGACCTGCTCACCGCGGCCTTGAGCAACACCCTGCCATCCCCGCTCCGCCTCCAGGAAGTGCGCGGCACGAGCAAGGGAGGAGGTGAGACGTCCCTGCCCGCCCGCGAGGACGCCCCCCTTTCGGCCCTGGTCTTCAACACCATATCCGACCCCTACGTGGGAAGGCTCTCCTATTTCCGGGTCTTCTCCGGCACCTTCAAATCCGACAGTACCGTGTACAACGCCTCCCGGGAAAAGGAGGAAAGGGTGGGCCAGGTCTTCGTGGTGCGCGGAAAGACGCAGATACCGGTGAAGGAGCTTCCCGCCGGCGATATCGGCGGAGTGGCCAAGCTCTCCGACACCTCCACCGGCGACACCCTGTGCGACAAGGACAACCCCATCGTGCTTCCGCCCATCCGGTTCCCGGAACCCATCATGTCCCTGGCCGTGGAACCCCTGAGCAAGGGCGACGAGGACAAGCTGTCCACCGCCCTCTCCCGCCTGGCCGAGGAGGACCCCACCTTCTCCGTGCACCGGGACACGGAGGTCAAACAGACCATCGTCTCCGGCATGGGGGAGATGCACCTGGACATAATGATGGAGCGCATGTCCCGCAAGTTCGGGGTCAACGTAAAAACGGAGCTTCCCCGCGTGCCTTATAAAGAGACCATCCGCAAGACGGCGCGCGCGGAGGGCAAACACAAGAAGCAGACCGGGGGCCACGGCCAGTTCGGCATCGCCTGGGTGGAGATAGAGCCGCTGGAAAGGGGCAAGGGCTTTGAGTTCGTGGACAAGATAGTGGGGGGCGTGATCCCCAAGCAGTTCATACCCTCGGTGGAAAAGGGCATACGCAAGGCCCTGGAGGAGGGATACCTGGCCGGCTATCCCATTGTCGACCTGCGGGCCACGGTGTACGACGGGAAGTACCATCCCGTGGACTCCTCGGACATCTCCTTCCAGATCGCGGGCTCCCTGGCCTTGAAGAACGCCATGGCCGACGCCGACCCCTACCTGCTGGAGCCCATAATGAATGTGGAGATACTGGTCCCCGAGGCCTTCATGGGGGACGTGATGGGCGATCTCAACGCCAAGCGGGGCCGTATACTGGGCATGGAGGCCGTGGGCGGCCTCCAAAGGGTCCGGGCCCAGGTGCCCTTGGCGGAGATGCTCCGGTATTCCATAGACCTGCGCTCCCTAACCGGGGGGCGGGGGACCTTCCGCATGGAATTGTCCCACTACGAGGAGGTCCCTTCCCACATCGCGGCCAAGATCATCGAGGCCGCCAAGCAGGAGCGGGAGAAAAAGGAATAGGAATAACCCGGCCGGGGACCGCCCTCCCCCAGGCACCCTTACCCTGGTGAACCCTCGTGGGGTAGGGTCCGGGTTACGTAGGTCCCGGCGCGTCGCCGGGAAAAACGGTTCGCGGGCGGAAATGTCGATCTCCCGAAAGGTACGGGGTAGGCCGTGCGGTATCCAACGCGGATGTACCGCCTATTTTCCTTCCCGTTTCAGGAGCCGTTCGAGGGCTTCCTTCAACCTGGTATAATTTTCCTCCAGTGACTCGGGCATCACCTTGGTCTCCGCCACCACGGGCATGAAGTTGGTATCGCCCTGCCACCTGGGAACCACGTGCATGTGGAGGTGTTCGTCGTAACCCGCCCCCGATACCTTTCCCAGGTTCATTCCCAAGTTGAACCCCTGGGGGCTCAAGGCCTCTTTCACCGCCTCCACGGCCAGGACGGTGAGGTCCATGAGCTCTTCCCTCTCCTCGCGCTCCAGGCATTCGAGTTCCCCCACGTGGCGGTAGGGGCTCACCATCAGGTGCCCGGTGTTGTAGGGGAAGAGGTTCATGATCACGAAGCATCTCTCCCCGCGGTGCAGGATGAGGTTCGAGCGGTCATCGCCCTCCGCTGGTTTGGTACAGAAGATGCATTCCCCCATGTCGTTCTCCTGGGACATGCGGATGTACTGCATGCGCCACGGCCTCCAAAGGCGTTCCATCACCCCTCCCAGTCCGCTGTTGTGACGCGTTCCTCCACCATTTTCGCCACTTTGACCGTGAACTCTTGAAGGGGCACCCCCCGTACGTCCCTCCCCGCACGGTCGCGCACGGAAACCGTGCCCCCCTCCGTCTCGCGGTCGCCGACCACCAAGGTGAAAGGTATCTTTTGGAGTTGGGCCCTCCTTACCTTCATGCTCACCGTCTCCCGGTCGTCGTCCACTTCTACCCGGATCCCTGCCCTCTCCAGGGCCTCCCGCACCCGGTTCGCGTAGTCCAGGTGACGGTCGGCGATGGGCACCACCACCACCTGCACCGGCGCCAGCCAGGGCGGGAGCTCCCCGGCGTAATGCTCGAGCAGAACCCCGTAGAACCTCTCGATCCCGGCCAAGACCACGCGGTGGATTACCACCGGCCGGTGCGGCCGGTTGTCCCGGCCGGTATACTGGAGGTTAAAGCGCTCCGGGAGGTTGAAATCCGCCTGCACCGTGGGGCCCTGCCATAGACGCCCTATGGCGTCCTTGAGCTTGACGTCGATCTTGGGGCCGTAGAATACACCTTCCCCCGGGTCCACCTGGAAGGGGATGCCCAGTTCCACCAGGGAATCGCGGAGGGCGAAAGTGGCTCTCTCCCAAAGCTCGTCGCTGCCCACCGACTTCTCCGGGCGGGTGCTCAAAAAAACCTCGAAATCCCTGAATCCGAAGGTGCGCAGGGAATAGAAGGCGAACTCCAGGCACTCCTCCACCTGCTCCCGCAGCTGGTCCTCGCGGCAGAAGATGTGGGCGTCGTCCTGGGTGAAACCCCTTACCCGCAGGAGGCCGTGCAGCACCCCGGATCTCTCGTACCGGTACACCGTCCCCAGCTCGAAGAACTTCAGGGGGAGGTCACGGTAGGAGCGTGGCCGGGTCTTGTATATCAACACGTGTCCGGGGCAGTTCATGGGCTTGACCACGTATTCCATGCCGTCTTTCTCGAAGACGTACATGTTCTCCCGGTAATAGTCCATGTGCCCGGATTCGTGCCACAGGCGGCCGCGGAAGAGGTGGGGGGTGACCACCATCTGGTATCCCCGCTTGCGGTGCTCCTCCTTGAGAAAGTCCTCGATGATCCCCCGCAGGACCGCTCCGCGGGGATGGTAGAAGACCACCCCCGGACCCGCTTCCTCGTGGAAGCTGAAGAGGTCCAGCTCCCTTCCCAGCCTGCGGTGGTCCCTCCTCTCCGCCTCCTTCAGGAAATGGAGATAGGCGGACAAGTCCTCCTCTTTATCGAAGGCCGTCCCGTATATGCGCTGGAGCATGGGCCTCGTCTCGTCCCCCTTCCAGTAGGCCCCCGCCAGGCTTAGAAGCTTGAAGTGTCGCAACCTGCCCGTGGAGGGCAGATGGGGTCCCCGGCAGAGGTCAACGAAATCCCCCTGGCGGTACAGGGTCACCTCCTCCCCCTCCATCTCCTCCAAGAGCTCCACTTTGTAGTCCTGGCCCAGGCTCCTGAACAGTTCCACCGCCTCCCCGCGGGAAACCACCTCCCTGCGCAGCGGAAGGTCCCGCTGCACTATTTCCTCCATGCGCTGTTCGATGCGCGGCAGGTCCTCCGGCGAGAGGGCCTCCGGGAGGTCGAAATCGTAGTAGAAACCGTCTTTTATGGCCGGTCCCACGGCCAACTTGGTTCCTGGGAAAAGCTCCATAACCGCTTGGGCCATTACGTGGGAGGCGGTATGGCGATATATCTCCTTTCCCTCCTCGTCCTCCCAGGTAATGAGCTCCAGAGAGCCCTCCTCCAAGGGGCTTGAAAGGTCGACTTCCCTCCCGTTCAGGCGGGCGGCGATCAGCCGGTCCTCTTCCACACCCTCCATGCGGGCCAGGAAATCCAGGACCGTAGACCCCCCCTCGGCTTGGTATTCCTTTCCCTTGAACCTTACCTTCACTCCGTTCCTCCCGGACGCTCCACCAGCTGCGCCTCGATGCTCAAGCCCAGATCATCGAGGTGCTTGACCACTTGCTCATCCAAAAGGCGTACCCTGAGAACCAGTTCCTTCCCCCTCCGCTCCATCTCCTCGCCCAGTAGGGCCAATACCTTGAGGGCGTGGGTGATGGCCTGTCGCCCCCTTGCCTGGAGGCGGGCACGGTATCCCCCGTTCAGGACATCTTCCACGCGGCGCATCAGTTCCGCCCCGTCCACGTCTCCCTCCACGGGTATGGGCCGGCTGTGCAGGTCTTCCTCCTCCGAGCGCTCCCTTGCCGCCCTGCTCCGCATGTATTCACGTACCTGCTCCTCCGGCACCAGCAGGGACTCGACGTCCTCGAAGACGAATGCGCAGCGCAGACAGAAGGAGGATTCCGGGGGGCTTAGCTCACCGCAATTGGGGCAACGGATCTGCGCACCGCGGTTTTCCTCCCCCAGGCGCCTCCTCCTCTCCTCGTCCTCCATGGACCTCTCCCGCGGCCCGAATCGGGCATAGCACAGATAACAGTACTGGGCGTCTTCGGGGTTATCAGCCTGGCAATACGGGCATTTCATCTCCAATCTCCATTCCCTGCCGTCCGACCGGACTCGATACGTGACCGGGATCTCGACCTTTCACCGACCGCCAGGTCGCGGAAGGCTCCTCGTCCGGCCGTTCGTGCGCCTAAAAATTCGCGCGGCAGGCGATATCCTACGCCACCGCGCCGTCGTCTCCCCGTCCGGAAATCCCGCTCCATTCCGGGTGATGTGATGCTGGTGGGCGCGGAGGGGATTGAACCCACGACCTCTTCCGCGTCAAGGAAGCGCTCTCCCACTGAGCTACGCGCCCGCAGTTTATTTATTTTCGGGTATTTACTCTCTTTTGGCAACCGCTTCCCCCCTCTTCCGCGGATCCATTCCACCCTTTTACCGCCGCTTACGGGGGTACTGCCGTCTCCTTCGCCGGACGCACCTTTTAATGCTATCGGGCGCAAGCTTTCCCGTCTTGAAGTGCGGGCGCGCGGGTGGGGATCCGACCCCCTGGATCCATACCCGCCAAATCCGCGAAGTTGCTCAGGTCAATTTTCAAGCCGCAATGCCGATATTATACCCGGCGGTCACCCGGCATCCCGAGCCCGCGAGGCAAAGCAAAGCCCAAGGGCCGCCTATCACCTTGTACTCCGACCGACGAGGGCGGGGAAGGCTGCGGCATCATGGCTGCCGGGGACTCCGTCCTGCGGGGGAGGGACGGAATATCGTTCCCGCCGGCCATGGCGCCATGAACGGAGGTTACGGACTCGCATCGCATGGACATATATTCACTGATACGGGCCAACCGGCGGCGCTTGTACGCCTTGTTCGGCGTTTTTACCCTCCTGGTCATGGGGCTGTCGGCGGGCGGGGTTTACATCCTGCGGCGATTCCTTTCCGTGACCATCGATTTCTGGTTTACGCTCCTTCTCCTATGGTTGCTCTATTTCCTGTACGCCGTCATCCGCTTCGCACTGGGTGGTAGTTGGATATTCCGAAGGGTTGCGGCCTTGCCTCCCGAGAAGGCGGACCGCAGGTTGGAGAACGCCCTCCACGCCGCCCTCCTGGGAGCGGGGATGAGAGAGCGAGTACTTCTCCTGGAGGTTCCCCACCCGGACATCAACTCGTTCTCGCTGGCCCTTCCCGACGGATCGTACGCCGTCTTCGCCACCCGGGGAGTGGCGGAAAAGCTACCGAAACGGGAAAGAGAAGCGGTCCTGGCCCACGAGTTGGCCCACATAGCCACCGGGGACACCGCTCTACAGAGCGTTCTCCTCCGCCTGGCGGGACCCGGCAAATCCCTCGCCCGTCCGAACCGTTGGCTGGCTCTCGGGCGGCAATCCAATATACCCACGGCCTCTATCCTCGCCCTGTCGGTCCTCGCCCTCCTGGTCGCCTCGATCCGGGCCCGGGAACCGTTTCCCACCCCGCTTTACCTCCTCTCCCTGTTGCTGCTCTTCGCCGCCCTGGCATCGCTTTTGCCCTTCCTGCTCCTCAAGCTCATGCGCCTCTTCCTCAACCGGGAGAGGGAACATTACGCCGACCTCCATGCCGCTTACACCCTCCGCGACCCGGAGGCCGTTTACCTGGCGGTAAAACATGCTTCCGAGGACGTCCGCGACCTTCTCTTGCTCCCCTCGAACCTGGACGCCGTGCTCTTTCACCCGGTGGTGGATTACACATCCTACCGCCCGTTTCAGACCCAGCCCACCATGGTCGAGCGGATGCGACGCCTGGACGAGAACTTCCCCGGGCTTCGCCTGGGGGAAGGGGGCGGGGCCTGTTGATGTTCTCCGCGCGGATCACGGCCGTTCCACGCCCCCGGCACAAGCCTTCCGGACGGTAAGCGTCCCCTCGACTCCGTGGATGTGGACCCCGGGAAACAAACCGCGTTTACGGGAAACGGGGATAAAAAGAGGGCCGTTCCGGCCCTGAACTTATTGGAGGCGGCGACCGGATTCGAACCGGTGATCAAGGTTTTGCAGACCTTTGCCTTACCACTTGGCCACGCCGCCTCTGCATGATGCACCTAAATTAAGGGTAGGCATCCTCGCCTACCCTTCCAACTTGGAGCGGAAGACGGGACTCGAACCCGCGACCCTCACCTTGGCAAGGTGATGCTCTACCAACTGAGCCACTTCCGCCCGATCCGCCAACGCATATTTTAGCATCCCCAACCCACTTTCTCAAGACGGGACATGCGGCGCTTCCCATAGCTGCCGGAATCCTTCCTTCCTTCCCGACTTCAGCGCCCGGCCTCCTTCTGGAGCACCTTGCTCACGATTATCAGGCGGCTGGCACGGTCCTTGAGGGCCCTCTTGAACTCGATGACCATCTTCTCGAAATCGGGTTCCGGCTTGTAGGCATATATGGTCTCCGAACCCCCCTGGCCCCGGTATTCCCTGGCCAGCACACCCTTGTCCGCCAGTCTCTCGAGGTATGGCTCTATGTCCGATCCTAAACGCCCGATGCTCATGGCGATGCTGGAAGGGGAGCCCACGGTATAGGGGTTTTCGTGGAAGAAGAGAATCAGGTCCCAGCTTATGAAGGAATCTATGTATTCCTCCACGAAAGCACCCACCTGTGGATCGAGGTTCTCGAAATCGAGCATTCCTTCAGCGACCTTTCAGCCCCTCGGCACGTCCTCCCTACTTGAAGAACTCCTCGGCCCTGCGAACCCGCCGGCTCACGTAAGGATTTCCGGTCAGTATGCCCTCCCTCCCCTCGAAAGCGGCCTCCACCTTAACCCCGGAGGAGGTGATGCTCATCCGCCTGATCCTCTTGTCGTGATCCGAAGCCCGGTGTTTGAGCACGAAAATGGCCCTGTCGACGTTGGAACTGATCTCCACGTAACGGAGCTGGATAATGGTGTCCACTATGTAGGATAGTCCTGCCTCGGCCACGCTCATGTTCCCCGTTATGTAGGCGACTTCCTGGGTGACCACGGCGGTTATTTTGTAACGAAGCAGGCCGTTGAGAAAGGTGTACATTATCTCCCGAAGTTCCACCGGGTCCTGGGTGATGCGCTCCAACTGGGTCATGGAATCGACGAAGACCCTTTTCACGGAGATCTCCTCGATGGTGCGGTCGAATATGCCTCCCGGCTGCTGGATCTCGCGCAGGAATACGGCCGGAGTGGTGAAAATGGTCCGCAACAGGTCCCGCTTCTCGAAATCCCGCAGGTCGAAGCCGATGGATAAGGCGTCCCGGTAAAGCTGCCTGGGGAATTCCTCGAAGGTTATAATCAGTCCCGGTTCGCCGTAATCCCTGATCCCCTTGGCAATATATTCCACGCCTATGCAGCTCTTGCCCGTCCCGGGAGCTCCCTTCACCACGGCCACGGAGTTGGAGAGCAGGCCGCCCCCCAGCATTTCGTCCAGCCCGGAGATTCCCGTGGGGACCCTCTCAGAGTTCTCCATACTTCCCGCGCCCTCGCTCATATCCATGATTATCACCCGTTCCCGCCTTCCCGTTCAACCCCCGCTCCCTCAGCCGTCGCCCGTGAGCACCTTCCCCACCCGGCATTTTCCTTGTCAAGTCACATCCACGCCCTTCCCGGCCCTCCCTCCAGCAGCCGGGTCCCGCCCTCAAACGCATGGCCACCGATTCCCGTCTTCCCCGGAAAAAGGAGGTACGTTGCTCACATCCTCGCCCGGAGGGGATGCGCGTTTCCCCCGTCGGCCAATAACCTCTCCGGCCGCGGGATGCGTGTTCTCCGCCATTTTCCCCTCCCTGGATGGAGACATCCGCTAACCCCCGAATGCATCCGCATTCCTCACCCTCTAAGAAAGGGGTGTCGGGGCGGCGGTAACCGCCCCGACCGGTTGAAGGACGAGATGCGATGAGGCCGCTCAATGAAGAAAACAGTGGTGGCAGAAGGAATCGTCGATGTCCTTCCTCATCTTGCTGCAGTAGGCGCGGAAACCCCGCAACTCCAGGGTCTCCGAGTCGCGAAACTCCCGCCACACGTGCAGGTCGTCGCACCAGTAAAAATCGTCCAACCGCAACCCGGACTTTTCCACCGTGTCCACCACCTCGTTACTCATGTTGAACAAAACTATTTATATTTAACAATTTTAACATTAATATAACATAAGAACATTCCCTGTCAACCCCCTTTCCCGGTCCACGTCACCCGGAAGCCGAAGCCCCGTCACGCAAGCCGATAGCCGTACCTCTCGAGGCCGTACCTCCAGGCCCTGCCTCCCCGCGAAACTTGAGCACCGCCGCTCTCCGCTTCCTTGTGCGCCCTCTCCACCTGCCATATAATCGGTCAGAGCCCTTGAAAGGAGGTTTTCATGGCCCGAGACCTGGACAAGATCTTCAAGCCCCGAACCATCGCCATGGTCGGCGCCTCCAACGTGCCCTCCAAGTGGGGTTCCTTCCTGTTGGTGAACCTCATGGCGGGGGGATTTCCCCGGGAGAGGATATTTCCGGTTAACCCGCGGGAAAAAAGCATCCACGGTATTCCCGCCTATCCATCGGTCGCCGAACTTCCCGAGACGCCGGACCTGGCCATCATCACCACACCTGCTCACACGGTGCCCGGGCTGCTCCAGGAATGTGCGCGGAGAGGCATAACCCACGTGGTGGTCATTTCCTCCAACTTCTCGGAGGTGGGGGAGGAAGGTGCCCGCCTGGAGCGGGAGCTCGTCAGGGTAGCCACCGACCTGGGACTCACCGTCGTGGGGCCCAACACCATGGGAGTGGTCAACGCGGCCCATAACCTGTACGCCGTGGGCGCCCCGGTTCAGCTCAGGCCGGGGAAGATATCCTTCGTTTCCCAGAGCGGGAACGTGGGCGCCAACCTCCTGGGGTGGACCATGAACCAGGGAATAGGCTTCGGAAAGTTCGTGGGGAGCGGCAACGAGGCCCTGCTCCAAGCCTCGGATTACATGGATTACTTCGGCGAGGACCCCGAGACCTCGCTCATCCTGGCCTACCTGGAGGGCGTGGACGACGGACGGAAACTCATGGAGGTAATCTCCCGCACCAGCCTGGGCAAACCGGTGATCGTCATCAAGTCCGGGCGCACCGAGGAGGGGAGTCGCGCGGCCATGTCACATACCGGCTCGCTGGCCGGCTCCGACGAGGTATACGACGCGGCCTTCCGCCAGTGCGGCGCCGTCAGGGCGGATACCTCCCAGGAGATGCTGGACCTGGCAAAATCCTTCGAGAGGCTCCCCCTCCCCGCCGGCGACCGCCTGGGGATCATAACCTTGGGGGGAGGTTGGGGTGTTCTGGCCACCGATGCCACCTCCATGGCCGGGCTTCGCCTCGCGGAGCTGGACCGGGATGTGACGGAGGTTTGCGATCGCCTCCTGCCGCCCTTCTGGAGCCACGGCAACCCGGTGGACCTGGTGGGCAACATCTACATGGAAACCCACCTGGCCATCCTGGAGGCCATGGCCGCCTCTCCGCAGGTGGATGCCATGGTGGTGCTGGGCTCCCTGGGAACTGGGACCATCATCGGCCTTAACGTCCTGGTCTCGCAGAACCTGATCATGGAGATGAGCGATGACGCCCTGAAGAGTTTCTTCACCGAGCTGAAGGAGCGCAACTTGAACCTCCTGGGCAGGGCCAAGGAACTCATGCGCACCTACGGCAAACCCATCGTCTTCGTGGAGATGCAGTTCATCGGGGAGGAAAACCTGCGGGACCTGGAGGCCGGGGAAACGGTCATCTTCACCGCCCCGGAGAAGGCGGCGGGCATTTTGGCCAAGATGCTCCGCTACCGGCGCTTCCTGCAGCGCATGGGGGTCGACCGCGCCTGGGCGAACCCGGGATAAGATCCCCGTCTCGGGCTCTTATCCAACGTTTCCAACACCCGTACTCCAACCGGCTCCGACGAGGAACGCTACGCCACCCTCCGCCGACGCGGCGCCGCCCAGGGCGGATACGCCCCTGAAATCCCCGTTGCCATGGGCCGCCCCACCGCGGACAGGCTAAGTAGTTGCCGACGGGCTCCACACCCGCTCCGAGGACCCAGGGCAAGGGCGATAGGCGGTGTGCATGGGGCGGATTTAACCAGTAAAAAAGCCCCCGAAGGGGCTTTATGATCTTGAAGCCGAAGCCGTCCTTCAGATGCTCTCCACGAACCGCGGCTTCAGCCGGACCGGGTTCCATACGGTATAGATACCCTCGTCCGGGCAATTGGGGAGGGGCTGGTTCTCGTCCTTGTGCTCGTACTCGTACCCGCACTTATCGCAGTAATACTTTCCGGCCGGAGCCTTCTCTCCCGTCGTCAGGACCTCGTCATGCTCCGTCATCTGGTTCACCTCCGTACCTCAACCTTGCGGGAAAGGCCCGGTGCCGTCCCGGTCGGACCCCCTCCATTTTGTTCTCTTCGCCCCTCGGAGTCAACCCCGTGTCCCGGTCCACTGCATGGTGAACACTCCATGCTTATCCCTGTATACCGATGCCTTGCCGGGAGCGCTCGGCCTGTGGTCAAGCATGACGGGGGCGACATCCGGAAAATGGTTCCTTCACGCTGATCACTTGCAAACAAGCGATGGTTTCCCGGGCAAAGCCGGCAAAGTGGGCGGCCAGGTCCGATTATCCCCTTTCACTCATGACACGGTTCACCGTCTCCAACAGCTCGCCTATAGTGAAAGGCTTGACCAGGCAGGCCTCCACCTTTATCTCTCCCTCCCTTTCTATCTCCTCCACCGCCCTCTTCATGGCGGAGATTATTATCACCGGCACCTTGGACGTTCCCTCGCGGCTCTTTATCTCCCTGTAGACCTCCAGACCGTCCACGTGGGGCATCATCAAGTCCAGGAGTATGAGTTCCGGCTTCAGCTCCTCCAGCCTGTCTATTATCTCCCTGCTCTCGGTGAATCCGGTGACCTGGTACCCGTGCTTCCGGAGGATGATGGACACCAGGTCTATCATGTCCGGGTCGTCCTCGATGTAGGCCACCGTCTTCATCTTCGTGTGCCCCTCTTTCGCCTCCCACGGCCTCACTTTAAGTATCGTTCCCCCGCGCTCCGGCCTTGAGTTCACACGGAAAAAACTTACAGAAGCCCCTTTCGGGCATTCCCCACGTCCCCTAAAGCCCTCGCATGAACTCAGGCCTCAGCATCTCCGGCCGCCGGAAGGCCCGGTCTATGACTTGCAGGAGTTTGTCCCTGTCCCTGGAAAGAATTCCCTTTAAAGGAAGATAATTGGAAGCGTGGTTGGTGCGGAATACGCATCCCTCGAGGCGGCAGGTGGAGATGAATTCGCGCAGCTCCTCGAGGAGGCCCTTCTGGTCCGGCATCTCGAACTCCCCCTTTTCCCATTCCCCGTACAGGGGAGTTCCCGGAACCAGCATGAGGGTGAGTGCGCTGAGGTAGTCAGGGTTCATCCTGGACACCGCCTCCGCGCTCAGGCGTGCGTGGCGGAGGGAACCCTCTCTTCCGGCCAACCCGAGGAGCACGATAACCGAGGCCTTCAAGCCGCACTCCCTGGCTTTGAGGACCGCTTCCACCATCTCCTCGCTGGTATCCTGCTTGCGCACCCTACGCAGCACGAGGTCGTCCCCGCTCTCCAGGCCAAGGTAGACGATGCCCAGCCCTAATTCCGCCAACCCGCGAAGTTCTTCCCGGGACTTGCGGTTTATATCCCTACCGTTGGCGTATATGCCCACCCTTTCCAGCCCGGGAAAGGCCTCTCGAAGCATTCGGAGCACGTGCTCCAGCCTTTCCGTGGGCATGCACAGCGCGTTGCCGTCCGCCAGGAACACGCGCCGGGCGTGGGGAATGATGCGCGATGCGGCGGAGATATCTTCCTCGATCTCCTCCAGGGGACGTAGGCGGAAGCTCGTCCCCTTGTAAGTGGGGCAAAAGGTGCAGGCGTTATGGGAACACCCGTAGGTTACCTGCAGGATGTAGCTCTCGGCCTCGCTGGGAGGCCGGATCACCAGTCCTCGGTATCGCATCTCTCTCCCTCAACTACTGCGGTTTTCGAGCCGCATCAACCAAAAGTATAGCACCCTCAGGGCGCTTCGCCTTCACCCGGGACGCTCCCTCCCGGCAAGAGGCCGTTCTTTCCCAGCACTTCGGCTATGGTGGGCGGGCGGCCGCGGAACTCCGCCCAGTCGGGATCCTTGAAGAGCAAGCGCTCGAATTCCTGGTGCAGATCCTCGCTGACCCCGGGTCCTATATAGGCGGTGAAGAAGTTGGCCGCATCCAGGTTGACGTTTGGTTCGTCGGTATCGTAGTAGAGGAACCCGGCCTTCTCCAGGTAACGCAGGAGCATGCGACGGTATTCTTCCTTGCTCAACCCCGTGGATTCGAGGTCCCAATGCCAGGAATATCCCGTACAGATAACGATCTTGTCGGCAAAGAAATCGTCCTTCACCGCGCACTCCAGCATCTTGTCCGCTATGCCCATGGAACGCCAATTTCGACTGACCTCTATGGCCATGGCCTCGAGAAGCCCCTTCCCGGAGAGCCTTCCCCACCTCTCGGCTGAACTGGGAGGGGCGATGGCCACGAAGCCCACTATCACCCCCTCGTCGGTGTAGGCCACGATGATGTCGCTTTCCGGGTTGGAAGCCAGCCTCTCCAGGGCTTTCTTCTCGCGGGAAGGGGGATAATGGGGAGCGGCGAATATGCCCATTCCCTCGTCGAGCCGCAGAGCGGCGATGAACTCGGGGTGGGCGTGGGTCCTTATGCGGACCCGCCCGCGAGGCGTATCCAGGTATTCTTCCTTCCGCTCCCCCGTCGAACTCATCCCCCACCCCTTCCCTTCCCACGGCGGTTCAACCGCCATCCCGGGAACATGCGAACTTCAACCCTCCACCGCGTGCAGGTCCCTGGATGTAAGATTTTTTTAGTTCCACCGCTTCCCGGGCCTCTTCGCCCCCCGGGAGCGAACGGCGCTCGAAGTCTTCTCCTCCCGCGTTAATCCCCAGGGATTATCCTCCTCCCGGGGGATGATTTTGTCTCCCTTACCATCACCGCCCGCCCCGGGTACACTATAATATTACCCGCCCGAAGAGGTTTTTTAGTCGCGTCGCGGAACGGAGTCATGCCCCTGAACAGCGCACAGAAAACGGGAGATAGCCTGCTATCCCTGGTGGGAAACGCACCCCATCACAGCATCCACGCCCTCAACCAGCTGGATCCCGAAGTCAAGGAAAGGGTATATTCCCTGCTCATACCGGAGCGCGTCTTCGACCTCTTTCACATCGACCGGTTCAACTTCACCAACGCTGCGGGCGAGAGGGTGGTAAAGTTCATCGCCCCACGCCAGGCTGGTTTCGCCATCATCGAGGTACGGGAGCACCCGGAAGACCGTGACTGCATCTTCTTCCTGGAGATCGCGGATACCGCTTTCTTCAAGGTGGAGGTCACCTTCCTGATCGTAAACGATCCGCGATCGCCACGATTCAACACGGACATCGACGATTCGGGCCGCCGCACCAAGTTCGGGACCACGCGCCGCAACATCCCCGAGGAAGTCCGCGCCATGCAGGCCGGGCTGGCTCCCGGCCAGGTCAGGCGAGGATTGCGGTTGCTCGGCGAGTTCCTCCCCCTGGCATTGAGTTTCGTCTCCGCCATGGGGCATGACATGCTGCTCGCCGAACCCCTGGCCTATCACGATGCCATCATCTTCGAGCACCATGGTTTCAACTACGTGCGGGGTAGGAAAAAGATGGAGGATATCGACCGGGAATTCCGCCCCGGCGGTGAGCTTTACCGCATGCTGGATGGAAGCACGCCCTTCCGCATGCCCGGTGCGGAGAAGACGGTCCGCGGCCGGAGCTGGGCCATCCACGACGGCATACTGGGTGAACCGTGGAAAGATGTGGAGATGTACCGCAACGTGGACCGGCCGGCGAACATATGCACCTTCCCGGGCTGGGTCTATTGAGCGGATCAAGTAACGCACCCCGCCGCCTCCCGGAAGCGACCTCGTTTATCCTTCCAACCCTTTCCAGGCATAAGAGCACCGTGGGGAAAGGGAGCTCGGCAACAAGCGGCTCGCCTTACGGCCCCATTCGGGCTATTCCAGTAATTGGCAAATCTTTATCGAGGTTCAAGGGTTGTGCATGCGGGAGCAACAACCCTTGACCCCAAGGGCGTTCACTCCATCCCCTGGAGGTGGGGCCATGAGTTATAATGTAAGCGAGCGGGAAGCTCTTCGCCTCAACCCTGACCAAGGAGGTTCTCATGCTGGTAAGGGAACGCATGAGCATCAATCCCGTGACCCTCTCCCCCGAGGATACCCTGCGCGAAGCGCGCCGGTTGATAAAGGAACACGGGTTGCGCCGCTTCCCGGTGGTGGAAGACGGGAAGCTGGTGGGCATAGTCACCGACCGCGACGTGCGCCAGGCGGACATGAGCTCGGCCGTGGTGCAGGAAAGGCGCTACGTTGAATATATCCTGGACCGTATACAGGTCCGGGGGATCATGACCCCGGATCCCATAACCGTGACCCCGGACACCTCCATCGTGGAGGCGGCCCGCCTCATACTGGAGAACAAGATAGGGGGCCTGCCGGTGGTGGAGGGAGGCAGGTTGGTGGGCATCATCACCGAGACCGACCTCATAAGAACCCTGGTGGAGATGCTCGAGGGAGGGCGGCCTTCCTGAACCTGCCGCCCCTGTCGGCCGCGCGATATCCTGCGGACGACCGGCGTTCTCCATGACGGATCCGGTTTCACTCCCCGCCCAAAGGCTTGCCCCTCCACACCCGCGCTCCACGACCTGTAAACTCGCCGGGCGCGACTCCCCGCCGGCCGATGGGGCGCCGCGCCAAGGAGTGACCGGGGCGTCCCGGGTCGCAGCGGCTCGGGTTTCGTTCCCTGCGTCACGGAGAAACGCGGCACGCGGATGAAGGGTGCCGCTTGCCCCCGGACTGCGGCGGAGGCCGCGCGTTGACACCGCCGTTCCCCGGTGGTAACTTGCTTTTCAAACCCCTGCGCGAGGTGATTGCGTTGATCGTGGTCATGTCCGAAGGCGCCAGCCGCGAACAGATCGAAGCGGTGATGCGCAAGATCGAGGAGTTAGGCCTCAAGACCCATCCCATCTACGGTGTCCGCAAGACGGTCATCGGCGTCATCGGCGATGACAAGACCAAAATCGTGGAGACCATGGCCGGATATCCCGGCGTGGAGCAGATAATCCCCATCCTCAAGCCCTACAAGTTCGCCGCCCGCGAAACCCATCCCCAGGACACGGTGATAGAGGTGGCGGGAGTGCGGATAGGCGGCGACAGGGTGGTGGTCATGGCCGGACCATGCGCGGTGGAAAGCCGCGAACAGATAATCAACACCGCCCGGCTGGTGAAGATGGCCGGGGGATCCATACTCCGCGGCGGGGCTTTCAAGCCGCGCACCAGCCCCTACAGCTTCCAGGGGTTGGGAGAAGAGGGATTGCGCTACCTGGCCGAAGCCCGCGAGGAGACCGGCCTCCCGGTGGTCACCGAGTTGACCGATCCCCGCCTCATCGATCTCTTCTGCCAGTATACGGACATCATCCAGGTGGGGGCGCGCAACATGCAGAACTTCGTCCTGCTCACGGAGATAGGCCGCAGCGGACACCCCGTGCTTTTGAAACGCGGCCCCAGCTCCAGGATAGAAGACCTTCTCCTGGCCGCGGAGTACATCATCAAGGAGGGCAACCGGAACATCATCCTCTGCGAGAGGGGCATCAGCACCTTCGAGACCTACACCCGCAACACCCTGGACCTTTCCGCGGTGGCGGCCCTGAAGAAACTTACACACCTGCCGGTGGTGGTGGATCCCAGCCACTCGGTGGGCATCGCCTCGCTGGTTCCCGCCATGTCCCTGGCCGCGGTGGCGGCGGGCGCGGACGGCCTGCTCATCGAGATCCATCCCAACCCCAACGCCGCCCTGTGCGACGGTCCGCAATCCCTGGATTTCGAGACCTTCTCCAACCTCGTGAGCAAGCTGCGCAAGGTGGCCGCGGCCATCGGGAGATCCCTCTGAAGCCCGAAGCGCTCCCCGCGCGGCAAGCGTGAAACTCGCCTCCGTCCCCGGCTGGAAAGCAGCACTCCGCCCCTTGGGGGAACTTTTCACGCCCCGAAAACAACTCCCCGTCTCCCGTGCGCGGCGATTTGCCTCACAGGGAATAAAAGGAAAGCTCGGGCATGCCCTGGATGGAGCACACGAAGTCCTGCTGCAGGTCCTCCTTGAGGGGGAACCTCTCCAGAAAAAGGTTCACCTCCACCCGGTGGTCCCGCTCTTCGGTGCGCAGGGGATTGGGTATGGTCAGGAAGGGTTGTAGCTCGGTGAAAGCGGCGTGCAGCTCATCCATCAGGTTGCGGTCCTGGTCCCGGAAGATGCCCGCCAGGGAGAACTGGGTCGCGTACTCGAAGAAAACCACCCTGGCAACGCCGATCAGCTTACGCCGGTAGGAAAACCCGTACACCTCCAAGGGAGAGATAATTTCCGGCCTCCGGAAATCGTCGGGGCCCATCAACCTGAAACCGGGTACCGACTCCTCCAGCGCGGAGACCACTTCCTCCGCCTCGTGGCCCTCCCCGGCCAGGCAGGTGATGCCCTTGAGTACCACGCCGCCGGCGATGATGACCTTGGACTGGGCCGGCCTGGCCGCCAGCAGGCCGCGGTCTATGAGGGCCAGGCCCTCATCCTCCTCCAGGAACTTCTGTAGATTATCCATGTCCATCCCGAAGGCGTAGAGGTTCACCCTCTGCCAGCCCTCGTGTTGGTGGCGGGCCAGGACGCCCACCCCGGGCGTTCCCCGGTAGGCATAGAAAAAAGCCCTGTGCTTGACCATGATCCTTTCCGCCTCCACGACCGCACGCATAAAATCCGCGCGCTACGCGATCCCCTCCTCGCCGCTTGAGCAACATTACTTTCGACATATTTAATATATTTTTCTCGACCGCCGCTGTGATACCTTTTATAGGAGGCGGCACGGAATCGGGGCCTGTAGGCGGGCAAAGCCCCGCCCAGGGCCCGGCCTTGCCAAGGGTCCCCGTACCGTACGTTCCGGTCCGGGAAGGTTTTTTTGACCCCGTCAAGGACAGGAGGTGCCTGGAGTGATTCGCTTCTGGATCGGTTGGCCCATCTTCCGCGTGGTGGCCCTCTTCTACCGTTACCGTTGCTCGGGTTACGAGAACGTTCCCCGCAAGGGGCCCCTTCTGGTGGTGGCCAATCACAACAGCCGCAAGGACCCGGTGGCCATAAACCTGGCCCTCAAGCGCCCGGTGCGCTTCATGGCCAAGAAGGAGGCCTTCGATCCCCGCAACAGCCTGTTCGAGTGCCTTATGGTGCGCATCTTCTTCGCCTATCCCGTGGACCGGGAAAGGCCAGGCCCGGAGGCCGTCCGCCGCACCGTGGAATACCTGGAGCGGGGGGAATGCGTGGGCATTTTCCCCGAGGGCACCCGCCACGATGACTCCAAGCTCTACCCCTTCACCCACGGGGCGGCCTACTTCGCATGGAAGACCGGGGTTCCCGTCCTCCCCGTCGGCATCACCGAGGATAAGGGGAAGGATTACCACATCAACATCGGCAAGCCTTTCCGGGTCCCCAAGCTGGAGGGCAGGCCGCACAAGGTCCTCCCGGAGCTCACCCGCCTGATACGGGATAAAGTCCGGGAGCTCCTGCCCCCGGACTGGGAAGTCCTGGAAGAAGAGGAAGGATCCATTCAGGTTCCGCAGTAGGGCTCCGGGCAACCCTTCAGCCAGAGCTGAACGATCATCTGGAAGAGCACCGGCACGTCAAGGTTGGCCTCCTTGTCCACCACGGCGTCGATTACCGTAGGGCGGTCGGAGGACGCCGCCTCCTCCAGCGCGGGGCGGATGTCCTCGGGGTCCTCCACCCGGATACCCCGCGCCCCCATGGCCTCGGCCAGGAGGTCGTGGCGGATCTCCCCGAACTCCACGCCGCAATACCGCTGCCCGAAGGCGGCGTGCTGCGCTCCCTT
This sequence comes from Actinomycetota bacterium, assembly GCA_014360685.1. GTDB lineage: Bacteria > Actinomycetota > Geothermincolia > Geothermincolales > RBG-13-55-18 > Solincola_A. Next base: position 323,474 of record JACIXB010000021.1, read on the forward strand.
GATCATCCCCCAGGCGCTGTCATTGGCGATGATGTCGATTACGGGCAGCTTGTAACGCACCGCGGTCTCGATGTCCTGGCAGTTGATCATGAAGGACCCGTCGCCGTGTATGATGTACACCGGCCGGTCGGGATTGGCGAGCTTGGCCCCCATGGCGAAGCCGATGCCCACCCCCAGCTGGCCGGTGCCCTCGGCGAAGAGATAGGATCGGGGATGGTATACCCTTCCGGCGATGTTGGTCCACAGGGCGGTGTTGCCGCCGTCCATGACCAGGATGCCGTCCCGGCCCAGGAACTCCACCGCCTCGGTCACCAGGCGCAGGGGGTGGATGGGCTTGGCGTCGGAGCGGGCCATCTCCTGGTAGGAGCTCAAGGCCTGTTCCTCCAGTTCGCGGTAGCCGGCCATGAAATCGCGCGGGGCTTCCACCGGTCCGGTTTCCTTTTTCACCCGTTCGATGATCTGGCGCAGCACCGCCTTGGCATCCCCCACTATTCCCAGGTCGAACTCCCGGTTGAGGCCGATGTTGGAGGGGTCTATGTCCACGTAGATGAACTTCTGTGTGGACGGATCCCCCCACATGTTGGGCTGTCCCCAGAAATCCAACTCCGACATGGTGCAGCCCACGTTGAGCACCAGGTCGGATGTGGACTCGGCCATGATGGCCCCCATGCCCTTGGGCAGGAGCAAGAGGGGATGGTCCTCGGGGAGGGTTCCGCGACCGGAGACGCTGGTGGTCACCGGGATCTGCAGGTATTCCGCCAGCTCCCTCACCTCCTCCCAGGCCTTGGAGCGCATAACCCCGCCCCCGGCGTGTATGAGGGGCTTCTCGGCGGAAAGGAGCATCTCCACCGCCCTGTCCACCGCCTCCGGGTCACCATATGGCCGGATCTCGGTGCGGTAACGTTCCGGGGGCAGGAAGACCTTCTCGTCGATCTCCCCGTTCTGGAAGAGGACGTCCACGTTGAAGTCCAGGTGAACGGGTCCCGGCCTCCCGGTGGTGGCCTCCCGGAAGGCCCAGTGCACCAGGTCGGGGATGCGGTCCCAGCGGTTCACCAAGGCGTTCCACTTGGTGATGGGCTTGAATAGGTTGACCTGATCCAGCTGCTGCTGGGAACCCTTGAAGGGATAGGAACGGTCGGAGTGGATCTGCGGGGTGATGACCACCATGGGTATGCTGTCGTTGTAGGCCACGTAGACCCCCGCCACCAGGTTGGCCGCGCCGGGGCCCACCGTCCCCGTGCATACCCCCACCATGTCCGAGGTCCGGGAGACGGCGTCGGCCATGTGCGCGGCCACCGCCTCGTGGTGGGTCATCACGAACTCCATCCCGTTGGGACGTCCCACGCGGGCGATGGCGTCGGTGAAGGTACACAGCTGGCCGCCCGGAATGCCGAACACCCACCTCACGCCCTCCTTGAGCAGCGCCCGTACCAGAACCTCTCCGCCGTTCATCAGGGTCATGACCATACCTCCTCTTCACTTGGACTCCTGCCGACGGATCCCTGCCAAGCCCCAAAGCTCGGAGCAGCCTCTCCCATTATATGCGCGCGGGGCCGCGCCACCAAAGGGCCATATGCCTCATCCATTTCCCCATGGGCCGCCCGCCGGGAATGAGGGTCGTATATTCCCCTCTTTTTCCGGCCGCCTTTTTCTTGCCCCTACTCCGGCTCACCGCCACGGGGAAGAACCGCGCGCCCCGGGCCCCTTCCCCACCTCCCCGCCGGCGGTCTTCCCTCGACCAATTCCTCCTGATCCCGTACGGCCACGAACTGCAAGCGGCGGGTCTTCGCACCCGGTTTGCCCAGTCCGGCGAAGTCCAACACCTCCACCTTGCGGAATCCCACCTCCTCGAGGAGGGAAACCAGGAGCTCGGCGGGATAGGCCCTCTCGCGGTGCACCTCCACCCATGTTCCCTCCCCTCCCTTCTCCCTTCCCAGGCGCATGGTGAGGGTGGCGGTGGAGGTTGCTTCTTCCCATTCGCTCCTCCAGGTAAGGCGCCATTCCCCGATACGGAAGGACCATTCCGCGTCGTCGCTTCCCTCTCTCAACTGGTAGGCGGTGTTGACGTCGAAGAGGAGGCGGCCTCCCGCTTCCAGCGCGCGGGCGAATGAGGAGGCCGCCCGTCGCACGTCATCCACGGCGAGGAGATGGTTCAGCGAATCGGTGGCGCAAAGGAGGGTCCGTACCTTCCACGGCAGGTAAAGGTAGCGCATGTCCTGGCGGAGGAGGGCCGCGCGCGCGCATCCCCTGAGGCGCGCGGCGGCCAGCCGCAACATCTCCTCGGAACGGTCCACGCCGATCACCCGGCTCCCCCGCCGAGCCAGGTACGCCGTGGCCAGGCCCGTACCGCAGGCCACGTCGGCCACCCTGTCCAGCTGGAGTTCATACCTCCTGGCCAAGCGTTCGAAGTTCTCCGCCCAGAGCTGGTGAAGGACCTCGCCCACCAGGCGGTCGTAGAGGAGCGAGGACAAGCGGTAGGGAGGGATTCCGACGTCCCCTTTTCCGCCCCCGTACCCGACCCCTTTTCCTCCAGGCCCTCTGGCCGCACCGGAGGTATCAGGCAGGTTTATCCGGGGTCGTGCCTCGTGTTCCATCGATCTTCTCCGCTCGACCAAAGCCGAAGGTTCCCGCCCCACTCCCTGGCCTTTTCCAAGGCCCCGCCCACCTCCCTTATGGCGCCGGCCGCATCCACGCCGGCGTAGGTCTGGGATCCCCATTCCCTCACCCGGATGACGTGGAAGAAATAGGCCACCGTGGGCCGGGTGCAACGGAAGGTCTCCGGGACGTCCCTCCCGCAGCAGGAGATGAAAAGCCCCTTTCTCCGGGCCGCGAACTCCTCGGTCACCGGGTGGGATTTGAGCACGTAGGTCAGGGCCCAGAAACGCTGGCAGCGGTCGATGAGGGCCTTGGCCTGCGCGCAGATGTTCATGGAGAAGATGGGGGCTGCCAGGACCACCGCTCCCGCCCGCTCCAGGTGCGGGTATATGACCTGCATATCGTCTTTCTGTACGCATTCACCGTCACGCGCGCAGGCGTCGCACCCCCGGCAGGGACGGATATCCATCTCCGCCACCCGGAAGGTCACCGGCTCCACACCTCCCTCCACGGCCCCTTCCACCAGAGAATCCAGGAGTAGTGAGGTATTGCCGCGGCGCCGCGGGCTGGTGTAAAGGGCCAGGAGGTATCGGTTCTCGGGCTCCATCCCTCGCTCCAGTGGCGCGGAAATCCACAGCCTCAGGCCACGGGTCCTAAAAGGCCCTGCATCTCGCGCAGCAGGCGTTCGTGTTCCTGCCGCAATCTCTGGTATTCCCTGCGCCTCTCGTCCAATAGTCGGTCCAGGCGCCTTATCTCCTCCACGATCTCCCCCTCCCGTCGCTCCACCTCGGAGAGCTTGGATCGCAGGTCTTCCAGGCGCTCGCCCCGCACTATGGCGGAGGCTATCTGCTTGATGAGGGTGTTCAGGAGAAAGAGGTCGAACTCCCCGAAGGCCTGCCCACGCTTGGTGTTGAGGTTGAGCACCCCCAGGAGCTCGCCCTCGGCGATTATGGGAACGCTTAGGGCGTCGGACACCTTGCGCCTGGTCCGCAGCCGCGGATCCATGAGGTCGTCCAGGAGGAGCATCCCCTCCCTCCTCTCCGCCACCAGGCCGGCTATGCCCTCGCCCACCCTGGTGCGGGCCTTCTCCACCACCTCCCGGCGCAAGCCGTGGGCGGCCTTGATGACCAGGGTATCGCTTCCCGGAGGGTCGATGAGCATAATGGAACCCGAGGAGGCCTCCATGACCTCCAGGGCGCCCTTGAGTATGCTCTGCAGCAGGTTCTGCATGTCGCGGAAGGACATGATCTGTTCGTTGAGGCGCCAGATCATGTCCAGTTCCTTTATCTTCCGGATGTACCTCTCCTCTCCCCCCTCAGCTCCGCCGCCCTCCATTCCTTTCACCCCCGCCTCAAGCACTACCCGCTTTCCTCGCCGCTATCACCGCCGCCCCCAAGGCCCCTATCACCTGGGGGTCCATCCCCAGGTCCTCCACTTTCACCTGGAGCCTTCTCTCCAGGGACAGGATGAGGCCCCGGTTCTTGGCGCAACCGCCGGACACGGAGGCTCCCCCGCCCAGCCCTACCTTGCGCACCAGCACGGCCAGGCGGGAGGCGATGGCCTCGTTAATGCCCGCGGCGATGTCCTCGAGGGCCACTCCCTCGTTGAGGAGGGTTATGACCTCGGACTCAGCGAAAACGCTGCACTGGCTGGTGATCTGTGCCGGCTTCCTTGAATGCAGGGACAGGTTGGTCAGTTCTTCCAGGGAGACCTCCAGCACGCGGGCCATGGCCTCGAAAAACCTGCCCGTTCCCGCCGCGCACTTGTCGTTCATGGCGAAATCCACCACCCGTCCCTGGGAGTTGATGCGTATGACCTTGCAATCCTGCCCCCCGATGTCTATCAGGGTGCGCTCTCCAGGCCGGAGAAAAAAGGCACCCAGCCCGTGGCAGGTGATCTCGGAGACGTTCTCGTCGGCGAAGGGGATGCGCACCCGGCCGTATCCGGTCCCGACCACGTAAGCGATTTCCCCGCGGGACGTAATCCCCGCTCCCCGCATGGCCAGCTCCAAAGCTTGCTCGGCGGTGATCTCCGGCCTTACCGCGCAGGGGATGACTGAATAACCGAGCACCTCCTCTCCCCGCATGAGAAGGGCCTTGCCCGTGGTGGAACCCACGTCGCAACCGGCTACCAGCAGCGGGCCGGCCATTCCCAACATCACCTCCCGCGCGCCCTTTCCGGGCCGCATCCTCTATCCTAAACCAGCAATCATTCTACCAGAAGCGATTCCCACCCTCCCGGGGATCATCCGCCGGCGGGGTTGACCGCCGCCCCGCTCCGACGCATGCGGGCTGGGACGGCCAAGGGGCGGCGGGGGCTTGCGTCCGCCGATCCCGATACGACGGTGACGTGGCGGACGCGGGAAATACCCGCGAAGGGGTACGAGGAAGCGGGGCGGGTCTCCAGGCGCGGTCCGTCCTGTTTTTCGTCATACCCCGGTGATAGCATTAAGGCACCGGGTCGCGGCCCACCGCGGGTCAACGCTTGGTGGCAGCGGTTTCCCAATCGAGGGCCACCTTCCCGGCCAAGAAAGGGAAGCGGGGAAGACCCGGCGTTTAAGGACCCTCCCGCCGGGGATTTCGGGTGTGCCCCGCGGCCTCACCGGGGGAACATAGCGTTTGGTATATAAGGCACGAAAAGAAGATACGGGAAAGCGAGGGTAGGGGGATGGAGATAACCTACATCGAGGCCAGGGACTTGCCGGACGCCTGGTTCCAGTGCGTGTACCACATCTTCGACAAGGGCAGGGAATACGTTATCGACCGGGGCAGTTTCAAGGGAAACCGCCGCCTGGAGTACGACTTCGTGGTGGTGAAGATAAAGTACCCCGAAACCCGCCCCCTGATTCCCGACATCCCTCCCGGCATCGGGTTGCCCCCTCCCACGGACATGGACTACGTGCACGAGTACCTGGAAAAGCTGTGTTCCTCCAGCTCCAAGGCGGAAAACGAGGACTATACCTACGGGATGTACCTGGAGCACCAGATACAGGAGGTCATCCGCATGTACCGCGAGGAGGGATTCGGCACCAACCAGGCCTGCATGGCGGTTTGTGATCCCCAATCCATCTACCTCGACGACCCCCCCTGCCTCCGCCAGATAGACACCCGCATCTACCCCGAGGAGCGCAAGCTGCATTTCGTGGTCTATTTCCGTTCCTGGGATCTATGGGCCGGCTTCCCCTCCAACCTGGCGGGCATCCAACTCCTCAAGGAGTACATGGCGGAGGAGATCGGTGTGGAACCCGGGGAGACCATAGCCCTCTCCAAGGGCATGCACCTCTACGACTACGCTTGGGAGCTGGCCAAGATCCGCCTGGGCAAATCCTGAACCGGATCGCATAGAGGATGGGGGAAGGGAGCGGAAGGGAAGGCCGTGGCCATAGGGGCCGCTCGATGCCAAGTGCCAGGAAGCCGATGGAGATGACCCGAAAAAAGGAGGACGGGCGGGGAAGCCGGGGCCGTCAAGACCGCCTCTCCTCCGCGGCGCGGAAGAGAAGGGGGTAAAGAAACCGTCCGATCCGTGATATGCGCGTCACCTTCCTATATAATGGGATAATGCGGGTACCCGGCCACTAACATGCGCGGAACCCGGAGAAGGGGGAACCGGTCTTTGCGGCTGTGGCCCCCGGGGACGGTGGATATTTCTTTAACGCGGCGGGAAGGCAGGAGGTGAGGGCCATAGATCCCCTTGCCGTGGAACTGAACGAAATACTGCGCGAGAACGCCCCCGACCTTTACCGGTCCCTTTCCTCCCTGGGGAAGGAGCTCTATTTCCCCCGAGGCATCCTCACCCATGCGGCGGAGGCCAACAAGCTGGCCTACCGCTACAACGCTACCATCGGGATGGCCACCCACAAGGGGAAGCCCATGTACCTGCGCACCCTGCGCAAATACATAAAGAACCTTAAAGCCGAGGAGGCCTTCCCCTATTCCCCCACGGCGGGATTGGCGGAGCTCAGGCGCCTTTGGAGGGAACATCAACTGGCCATGAGCCCGGGCCTGGAGGGAAAGAGCTTTTCACTGCCCGTGGTGACCAGCGGGCTCACCCACGGCCTGAGTATCATGGCGGACATGTTCTGCGATCCGGGAGACCGGCTCCTCCTGCCGGACATGAGTTGGGGTAACTACCGCATGATCTTCGGCGTGCGCCGGGGAGCGGATATCCTCCGCTACCCCTTTTTCGGGTCCCACGGGGGCCTCGACGTGAAGGCCTTCTCCTCGGCGCTGGAGTCCCTTCCCCGTCCCGGCAAGGCTCTGATCGTCCTCAACTTTCCTCACAACCCCAGCGGGTACACCCCCACCCGGGAGGAAGCGGCGGAAATGGTCGCCGCCCTCCTCAAAGCCGCCGACGGGGGCCTCACCCTGGTGGTAGGGGTGGACGACGCCTACACCGGCCTGTTTTACGAGGAGGAAAGTTTTACGGAGTCCTTCTTCTCCCTCCTGGCGGACTCCCATCCCCGCATCACGGCCGTCAAGATCGACGGGCCCACCAAGGAGGATTACGTGTGGGGATTCAGGGTGGGATTCATCACCTTCAGCCATCGCAGCCCCGGAAAACGGGAGGCGGTTTACGAGGCCCTGGAGAAGAAGGTGGTCGGCCTCATCCGCGGTACCATATCCAAGTGCTCCACGCCCTCCCAGCACCTTCTGGTGCGGGCCATCAAGTCACCCGGGTACCGGGAGGAAAAGGAGGAGAAATTCAACATCCTTCGGGAAAGGTACCGGGAGTTGAGGAGGGTCCTGGGGAACCCGCGCTTCGCCGAGGTTTTCACCCCCTATCCCTTCAACAGCGGTTACTTCATGTGCCTGCGCCTGCATGACGTGGATGCGGAGATACTGCGGCGCCACCTCCTCGAAAGGCACGGGGTCGGGGTAGTGGCCACCGGACCCCGGGAACTGCGCATCGCTTTCTCCTGCCTGGAAAAGGAGCAGATAGGCGACCTCTTTGATATACTTTATGATGCCGTCCGGGAAGCCAGGGAAAAGGAGACGGTGATACACTGAGGGGCAATAAGGATGCCCTCCAGTCCATGCGGGAAACGTGGCCTCGATCGGTGGGGAGACGGAGAAGGTGAACCACTGAGAGGCGGAAAAGAGGAGAAAGGAATTGTCGGACAACGGAAAAGTCGGAAGCGGTAAGCGCTCCAAGCGAATATATATCGTGGACGTCACCAACCGCGACGGCGTCCAGACCTCCCGCTTGGGATTGGCCAAGCTCCAGAAGACCATCATCAACCTCCTTTTGGACGAGATGGGCATCTGGCAGAGCGAGTTCGGGTTTCCCACCACCCGGCACGAGACCAATTACCTGCAGGCCAACCTCGAGCTGGCGGAGATGGGGGTCATCCACCACACGCGCCTTTCCGGCTGGGTAAGGGCCATAAGTTCCGACGTGGAGCTGGCCAGGGAGCTGGTCCCCAACCTGAAATACATCAACATCTCCATCTCCACTTCCGAGCAGATGATCCGTGGCAAGTGGAACGACCGCTACGATTTCAAGGACGTTGTGCGCATGATGACCGAGGCCCTGGACTGTGCCCATGAGCTCGGTTTCCAGTCCGTAGGGGTGAACGCGGAGGACGCTTCCCGGACCTCCGACGAACACCTCGTCAAGTTCACCCTGGCGGCCAGGGAACATGGGGCGGAACGCCTGCGGTACTGCGACACCCTGGGTTACAACGACCCTTTCACCATCTACGAGCGCATCAACCTTCTGGCCCGGGAAACGGGGATGGACGTCGAGCTGCACTGCCACAACGACCTGGGCATGGCCGTGGCCTGCTCGGTGGCCGGAGCCAAGGGCGCACTGGACGGAGGGGTGAACGCCTACATAAACACCACCATAAACGGCATGGGGGAGCGGGCTGGAAACGCGGACCTGGTGTCGGTGATTCTGGCCATAAAGAAGTCTTCCCTCTTCGACGGGGAAGACGTCCTGGACGACGCGGTCAACTTGATGGCCGCCTGGAAGACGGCCAAATACGCCTCCTACGCCTTTGGCGTTCCCATCCCCATCAACCAGCCCGGGGTAGGAGACAACGCCTTCGCCCATGAATCCGGGATCCACGCCGACGGCGCCCTGAAAAGCCGGCGCAATTACGAGCTCTACGACTACGAGGAGCTGGGGCGGGGAGAGCCGGAGATCATCGAGACGGGGCGCAACATAACCCTGGGCGAATACTCGGGCATCAAGGGGTTCCGCAACGTGTACGAGAAGTTGGAGGTGGAGTTCCAGTCCGAAGAGGAGGCCCGCGACATCCTGGAGCTGGTACGCTACGCCAACGTCACCACCCAGAAGCCGCTGGTGGAGGACGAGCTCCTCTTCATAGCCCGCTACCCTGACCTGGCCCGCAAGATACTGACCTTGGACCTGTCCCACATCACCTTGAAGAGTAGGGCTTAGGAGGACGGATATGGAGGAAGTGCCGGAGGAGGTCTTGAGGAAACTGGCCCGATATTACAACCTGCACAAGCACGGCACGCCGTCCGACTCCATCCCCCCCTGGATTCGCAACATAAACAACATGAGCAAGACGGACCTCGAGTACGAGACCCGGGACGCCATACGTACCTGCCGGGACCTGCGCCGGAAGCTCAACGAGCTGGAATACGAGGGGGAGAAGCTCATCCCCGTGAAGAGCAAAAGGGAAAAGCTGGCCGAGGAGCTCCGCCGGGAGTGGTCGTACATGAGCTATTACCTCTATACCCTTTTCCGGCACTCCGGCGTTAAGGTCTCCGAGGAGGAGTTCGACGAGTTCCTGCGCAACGAGACCGGAAGCCGCTCCTACATCACCAACCTCTCCTCCCAGCGTCCTTGAGGCCCCCGCCTCCCCCCGGACGGTAATGCCTTCCCGCCCCGTAGCCCGGCGCGAGGCCCTGTTCGTCCCTTATCGTATCGCTAAAGGTGTTCCGAGACCCGCCTATTGCGGCATCTCGCGGCCCTTTCTTGAAGGGCGGCATTACCGCCTTCCGCGATCCGGGAGGCCCCTTCCGGCTGGACACCGTTCCCCGGAAACACCCTCCTCTTCGGCCCTGACCGGCTCCCTCACGGGGTTAAATTTCCGCCTTTCCGCTCCGATAAAAATACCGTCCGGAGCTTTGGACCCCAACCGGGGTCCGCGGGAGACCAAGAACCGGGGTCTGGGAGACATGGACGCTCGCGAACTGGCGGAAAGGATTGCCTACCTCCTCCTCGAACGGGAATGCCTCTACGACGAGGATATCGGTTACGAGTTCGGGGTGGATGATTTCGAGGTCATCAAGGCCAAGAACATACTGTGCCGCTATTACGGCATCGCGGTGGAAAAATGGAAACGCGAGGACGGCGAGGAGCGTCAGGCGCTCTTCCTGCTCCCGGAGTTCACCGGCCCGGACGCACCGGAGCTTATCCGCCGCGTTTTCCACGACCCGGGTTTCAAGACCCGCCGCAGGCAGCGCGAGGAGGCGCGCAAATCCGAGATACGCGGCGAGGTACGGGAGATCCTCAGCCGCCTGGAGGAGGAATGGGGCGACTTCCTCCCCCAGGGCCATACGGACGGTCCCGGTCCATGACCATCTTGGGCTTCCCTTACCCACGGAGGGCCCGTATATAGCCCTTATATAACATGAGCACTTGCCGGGCGGACTCCCGGTTCCTCGTGGGACAAAAAGCGAAAGGCCGGCGAACCCAAGGGCCCGGGGCGGAAGACGCATCACGTAATGCCCTTTTTCCGCTCCTCCGATCCCGTGTTTCCTCCTTACGCGACATGGCCTTTTTTCATGACCCGTGCCGGGGGACACCTTGTGGCGTGTAGGATGATGACCGTGGTGTTCGGGGGTCTCGCGGGATCAGAGGAATCTCACGCGCACTTCCAGGACCGACCTTCCCCTTCTTTCCCATTCCCAGGATACGGGCTCACCGCGGGAGAGAAAAGAAGCGGCGATACCGGCCACGATGGGGTAGTTGAAAGGATTTTCCACCCTGGCCTCCAGGAAATCTTCCGAACCCCGGGTACAAATGGGGTTGCCCATACCCCTGTAGGCCAGGAAGAAGAGGTCGCGGACTCTCTCCTCCGGCCCGCGCCTTTTCCACTCCAGGCGGGGAAGGACGGTGTCCACCATCTCCTTTACCTGCCGGGCCATGAGCTCGTCGAGTTCCGGAAGGTGATTCAGCTTTATCTCCTGGTAAGCGGCGTTGATCCCCGCCGTGTCCAGCATGGCCACCGCCTCCCCGTTGTGGGTATCCAGGACCAGCCCCCGGGCGGTGTCCCAGGCGAAGAAGCTGACCGTAAAGGGGGCCAGGCACCGCCCGCACCTGCGGTAGACGATATTTCCCGGCAAGGGATCCTCCTCGGGCGAATAAATGAGGGGTGGGGTCAGCTCTTTTACGCCCACTGTGACCCCGAACCTCTTCTCCCCCTTCTCCTCCCAGTAGGCCACTTCGGCCGTCCTACCCTCTCCCGCCTGCACCGCACCCAGCACGTCCCCGGCGAAAAAGGCGTCGCTGTAGCACTGCGTGCAGCCCACCAGGAGCTCATGGCGCTTGCGATAGGAGATCACCCGGGCATCCGCCATCCCCAGGATGCGCGCCTGATCGCACAACAGGTCGTAGAAGGTCCTCCCGCCGAAGGGCGCCTTAGCTACCACTTTTTTCCATCCCGTCATGATGGCCCGCACGTAATGGAACGCGTCTGCGGATTTGCATCGGGTAAGAATGCGACTCCCTTCCTCTCCGAACATCTCCTCCGCCCGCCGCAATATCCCCTCCACCACCCTCCGTTCCATGATCACCAGCCTCTGGACGGAATCACGGCTTAAGATGCGGCCGTCACCGGTCCAGGTGTGATTACGGGAGATGGACAGGGGAACGCCGCACTCCGGGCACAGGCGCAGGAAGGGGCGCATCGCGGAAAGGCCGTGGGCGCGTACCACGCTCCTGCCGGGACGGCAACCTCCTCCGCACGCGTAAAACTCCTCGCTACGCCCGGGCGCGTTTTCCACGGGTCATGCCTCCAAATATCAAGTTCCCCGGGCGCCGGGGAAGCCTTCCCGCGGACGGCACCCTTCTCCGGGACACCGCTCCCAGGATATCGGCGGTCAGGCCGACCAACGCCCCATCTTTACGAATCCCATTCCTCGCTTCCACGAATCGCCGTCCAGACTCATTCTACCATGCCATTATTATGCATCGTTGTACTGGGCCAGGGATTTGAAAGCCTCCCAAATCCATGCCCTCGCGGGCACACGCCCGCCGTGGATGTCCTTCCATGTTTGCCGGCGTTATACGCCCTTCGTATGTCCTTCATGGTTGCCGAAAGCCCATGCCCGCCGTATAAATGTCCTCACAGGCGGTTTTTCGGCCTTACCATCTCGGAAAAAGCGTACCGGGAAGAATGAAGGGAGGGGGTTTGGCCCCCTCCCTTCGCCGTGCCCTATCGTGTTTACTTGAGTTGTTCGCGGGTGAAGCCCAGGATGCGCCGGGCGGTGACCAGGAGCTGGATCTGGCCCGTGCCCTCGAAGATGTCGTTGATCTTGGAGTCGCGCATCCACTTCTCCAGGAGGTACTCGCGTGAATATCCCAGGGGACCCATGAGCTCCACCGCCTTCTGGGTGATGCGGGTCACCGCCAGGCCCGCCTTGGCCTTGGCCATGGAGGCCTGCAGGTCGTTGCGCAGGCCGTTGTCCAGCATCCACACCGCCCTCCAGGTCAGCAGGCGCGCCGCCTTGAGGTCGGCCTCCATCTGCATGATGTCCCTCTCCAGGGAGGTCATGCGGTGGGGATTGATGCCGTAGCGCAGCTCCACTCCCTCCTCCTTGAGGGTCTCCTTGATGAAGTCCAGGGCGGCGCGGCCCACCCCGATGGCCATGGCCGCCACCAGGGGCCGGGTGGCGTCGAAGGTGGCCATGACCTTCTTGAAGCCCTCGGTCTTGGTCTTGTCCACCACTTCCGGGCTGCCCAGGATGTTCTCCTTGGGGATGCGGCAGTCCATGAAGGAGATGGACACCGTGTCCGAGCAGCGGATGCCCAGCTTGTCCTCGATCTTGGTGATCTGCATCCCCGGCGTGCCGTGCTCCACGATGAAGGGCTTGATGCCCGCCCTCCCCGCGGAACGGTCTACGGTGGCCCAGACCACCACGAATCCTTCCGAGTCCTCCAGGGCGCTCTTGCCCGAGGTGACGAAGATCTTCTCCCCGTTGAGCACCCACTCGTCACCGTCCAGTACCGCGGTGGTCTTGATGTTGGCGGTGTCCGATCCCGCCTCGGGCTCGGTGATGGCCATGGCCCCCCACACCGGCTTGTCCCCCGAGAAGCGGGCCAGGAATTTCTCCTTCTGCTCCGGGGTGCCGCTGGCCTGAACGGCGGCCCCGCCCAGGCCCGGCCCCGGGAAGGACAGGGCTATACCGGCGTCGCCCCAGAAGATCTCCTCGATGGTCACCGCTCCGGCCAAGTTGGTCTCCCGCGGCTTCTTCTCCTTGGGCTCCCCGCCCTCCTCCTTCTTCTCCTTGGTCTCCGCCCCGAAAGCACCGGCCAACCCCCCGCCCATGAACTTCTGCACCATGTTCAGGAGGTCCCAGGGCTTCTCGTGCTCGTTCTCGTCGTATTGGCGGGCAATGGGACGGATGGCCGACTCGGCGAACATGTGGATCATGTTCTTGGTGGCCTTGATGCGCGGCGAGAGTTCGAAATCTATGGTCATCTTCCCCACCTCCTTATACCATGACCATGCCCTCGAAGGTGGCGAAACCGCGCGCATTGCGGAACCAGAGCTCCACGGGATTATCCCGGATGTAGCCGTGCCCGCCCATGATCTGCACCCCGCGGTCGCACACCATCATGGCCATGTCCGCCGCGTAGTTCTTGGCCAGGGCGGCTTCCTTCTCGAAGTCCATGTGCTTGTCGCAGCGCCAAGCGGCCTCCCACACCAGGAGACGCGTGGCGTCCACCTCGATGGCCATCTCGGCGATCATGAAGGCGATGGCCTGGCGGGAACCGATGGGCTCCCCGAAGGCGATACGCTGCGTGGCGTAGTCACGGGAGTGTTCCAGGGCCCTGCGGCTCATGCCCACTGCCAGGGCCGCCAAAGCCAGGCGGGAGCGGGACAGGAGGCGCAGGAAATCGCAGCCCTCCTCCCCGCCCAGGCGGCAGACCAGGGGCACCCGGCAGTCCTTGAAGTTCACCGGGTAGGTGGCCAGAGCCTTGATGCCCATGTTCTTCTCCCGGTCGCCGATCTCTATCCCCTTGGTCCCCACGGGGACGATGAAGGCGTCCACGCCGGAGAAGCCCATCCCCGGGTTGGTGGCGGCGAAGACCAACATGTGATCCGATTCTTTAGCCAAGGGGACCAGGCACTTCTTTCCGTTGATGACGTACTCGTCACCGTCCCTCTCCGCCACCGCCCGCAGGGCCGAGGGGCAGAAATTGTAGTAGGGCTCCACCAGGGCGCTGGAGGCCGCCTTGTACTCCTCGCCGCAGAAAGCGGGCAGGTACTGCTTCTTCTGTTCCTCGGTTCCCTGGTCCAGGACGGAGATGGCCAGCACGGAGGGGGCCATGAGGTGCATGGCCATGGAGAGATCGCCCCACCCCAGTTCCTCCAGGGCGATTACCCCGGTGAGGGCGGAAAGCTCCTCCCCGAACCCCTCGTACTCCTCGGGTATGCATCCTCCCAGGAGCCCCAGCTCCCAACCCTTGGCTATGACCTCCTGGGGGACCTCCCCCGACTCGTCGCTCTCCCGCATGGCCGGTTCCATGAGGTCGGCGGCGAAGGAGGAAACGGTTTCCTGGACCAACTTCTGTTCGTCGTCCAATTCGAACGAAACCATACGCTTCACCCCTTACTTCTATCCGGCTGCCACGACTGTCTCCGTTTGCGGCGGGGGACGTCCGCGGTATTACGCCTCTCCCCCGTTACCGTTCCGCATCCATCCCCGACCTTTCCTTTTTCCCACCTCCTCTCGGAGATATCCCACGCATTTCCTTTCCTTAGCTCGAAGCCGCCCTCCGCCGGGACCTCATTTGGTCCCCAGTGCGCTGCGTAAGGCGCGCCCTATGTCTCCCTCCGGCGGTATGAGGGCCCGGATATGGTACTCCACTATGAAGTCGGTCAAGGCGTCGACGCCCATCCCGTTGCCCCTCAGCAGGTGCTCCATGATCGCGTAAACCGTGGACCCTATGACGATGGAGGTCACCACATCGACATCGCATTCCCGCATCATGCCTTTCCGGTACATGAGCTGGAACTCCTCCCGCAGCCTTTGCCGGGCCAGCCTGGAGAGCTCCTCCACCATTTCCGAGAAATCCTCGTCGCTGCCCAGTGCCTCCCGGTAGACGATGTTCGTAAGATCGGGGTTCTCGCTGTGATAGCGGAGCACCCGGACCATGTTCTCTCTCCAGGTACGCAACACGTTTCCCTTGCCGGAAAAGGCTTCCACCAGCCGGCGGTGGTTCTCCTCCAGCACCTCCGCGTATCCCTGGAAGAAGGCCTCGATGAGCTCCCTGAAGATATCCCGCTTGGAATCGAAGTAAAGGTAGAAGGTCCCGCGGCCGATGGAGGACTCCTCTACGATGTCCGAGACCGAGGAGAGGCGGTATCCCTTGCGTGAGAACACCCTGGCGGCGCTGCGCAGGATATGCTCGCGGCGTTCGGATGCCTTCATCCTTTTCTTTGGAACTGACATGTCATTACTTTATCCGGAGGCGCCGCTCAAGTCAATCATAGCACGGCCGATATCCCTCGCCGCGAGGATCATGCGCGGCATGGTTTCCTTCCCCCGCAAGGGCCCCCTCTTTCCGGCGCGTGGCCTGCCTTGCCAGGCCGGCGGGATGGCCCGGCTTCCTTTCGCAACCGGAAGCGCCTCCCGGAGCCACGGGCCGCCAACCCGTAAAGCGCCTTTTCCTCATCCCAGTCGCCGGGTCCAATCGTTGAGGATGATGGCCGCGTCGGCCACCCCGGAGATCATGGCTCCCGGAACCCCCAGGCCGGGGTTGGTGCACTGCCCGGCGAGGTAAAGGCGGGGCACCAGGCGGGAGCGGTAGTTGGGGCGGAAGGGACCCATGTTGGTGAGGCTCATCTCGATTCCGAAAAAGGCCCCCTCGGCGACGTTAAGCCGCCTCTCCAGCTCCGTGGGAGGGACGGAATCCAGCCATTCCACCGCGTCCGCCAGTCCGGGCAGGCACCGGTGGTCCAAGAACCTCACCACCTCCCAAGCCCAATCCACGGCAATGCGGTCCCAGTCATGATAGCGAAGCCGGTAGGGGGCGATGTAGAAGACGGACAGTACATCCTTTCCCTCCGGGGCAAGGTGGGGATCGTCGAAGGTGGGGCACACCAAAAGATAGGCGCCGTCGGCGGGACGGTAGAGGAGGCCCCGGTCGTAATAATCCGCCCAGATGTTGTCCACCTGTTCCCGGGGGTTGGCCACCAGGGACATGTGGGCTCGGATTCCCTCCAGCTTTCTGGAAAGCCCCATGTGGATGAGGGGAGCAGGAATGGAGCAGGGCTGCCTCTTAACGGTGCGCACCGCCCAGGAGGGCAGGTTCTCCTCCCCCACCAGTTTCAGGTAAGTGACCCTGGAATGGGCCGTGGAGATGACCGCCCGGGAGGTGAGGGCCGTTCCATCGGCCAGCCTTACTCCGCGCGCCTCGCCGCCCTTCACGATAAGGCTCTTCACCTCGGCGCCCAGGCGTATCTCGGCCCCCAACCCCTCGGCGATGCGGGCCAGAGCGGTGGGGATGGCTATCATGCCCCCCCGGGGATAGTAATAACCCATGCGCCCGAAGTGGGCCATGGCCGTGAACAGCCCAGTGCAGCGATGGGAGGGCAATCCGGCGTAAAGGTTCTCCCAGCCGAACATGAGCTGTATGCGGGGATGGCGGAAGTAGCCGCGGACGCAGCGGTCCATGTTGCGGAAGAGCAGCTTGAGGTTCACCGGGATGGCGTATATAAGCTCCCGGTTGGCGGCCAACCGGGCCAGCCCGGTTATACTCGTCAGGTCCTGGAGGGCGGGTAGGGGTCGCCGGAGAAAGGCCAGGTAGACGTGGAACAACTTCCCCATGTCCCGGCAGTAACGATAGTAACCGTCCACGTCCTCCGGGGAGATGCTCCGCACCACCTCGGCCATGGCATCGATGTCCCTGGGGAGGGGATAGGCGCTGCCATCCTCGAAGTAAACGTAGTAGACGGGGTCGATGACCTTCCAGTCCAGATAGTCCTCCAGGCGAAGGTCCAGGAGCTCGAAGAGCTTGTAGTAGAACTCGTGCCCGATGACGAAGATGGCCCCCACCTCGGGCCGGAAGCCGCGGACGTCGTAGTTGGAACAGCAGCCTCCCAACCTTTCCAGGCGCTCCAGGACCACCACCCTCATCCCCTGCTTGGAGAGGAGACAGGCAGCCGTCAGCCCGCTCACCCCGGCGCCCACCACTATGACGTCGTATTGTTCGGCCATCCCCACCACCCCCTAGACCATCACACGGAAGGGAAGCTCCCGGAGCTCGAAAAAGGCTTTTCGCAGGCGCCGGCGTGACTCCTCTTCGAGGCGAAAGGCCACCGCGAACCCCACCAAGAGGCCTCCGGCGAGGGCGGCGGCAATAAGCGGAGCGCGCCCGCGGGTCACGGAACTTCGGTCCATGATCTACCTCCCGAATCCCCGGTACCCCTCCCAGGGCGCGCAGAAGACCACTAAAGGTCGCCAAGGGAATTGTAAAGCCATGTCCCTCCATACTCAAGCCGCAACGTCTTTGGGTTGCTGTCCACAAAAAGTGGGCACCTCACCCCGGCAAAACCTCAACACGCCAACTTGTCATAGCCCGCCAGGCCAGCGAGGACCTCCTTTACCCAAGGATCTCCGCTTCTTGACCGGATCAGCGGCATGTTCTTTTTCAGCCAGGCCTCCGGGTCTCTTCTCACCTCCTTGCGCAGGTAGGCCATGGCCGCCTGGGCCTTCCTTGCATGCTCCGTCTTCACCCTCTTGGAGATGAAGGAG
>JACIXB010000022.1 GCA_014360685.1 Actinomycetota bacterium
GCCGGCCCTTTATGGTCCTGATCCCGATGAGCCTTGGGTGAAGGTCCTGAGGGGCATCAGTCAATTCTCAAAGGCAGTGTGATGTTTTCCATCGGGAGTATTTCCTACCATGTCTTTACACGAACGCCCTCATGGTTCGGGTTGCGGGGAGAAGGTGCTTTACCTATAATTGTTTAGTTGTTTGCGCCGCGAAGAGGAACCGTCCACTGGCAAGAGGTGTCGGACATGCAGACGGAACTTATCGCCGTGACCAGGTCGGAGAGGGGGAAGCAGGCGGCCAAGAAGCTCCGCCGATCCGGGCTCATCCCCGCCGTCCTCTACGGGCACCGCTTCGAGCCGCTCCACCTGGCCCTGCAGGAAAAGACCTTCCTGGCCGCCCTGCGCCGGGAGCACGGACTTCACGGCCTGGTGAAGCTCAGGGTGGAGGGTGCCGAGGACGGCGAGCACACCGTCCTGGTTAAGGAGGTACAAAGGGATCCCTTAAAGGACCACATCCTCCACGTGGATCTCCAGAAAGTGCACGCCGACGAGGAGATCCAGGCCACAGTTTCCCTGCACTTCACCGGGGAAGCGGTGGGGGTGAAGGCGGGCGGCATACTCAACCATTACCTCTACGAGGTTCGCGTGCAGTGCCTGCCCAAGTACCTGCCGGAACACATCGACGTGGACGTCTCCCACCTGAACCTCAAGGAGAGCATGCGGGTGTCCGATCTCCCCAAGCTGGAAGGTATCAAGTACCTCAACAAGCCCGAGGAGATAGTGGCCGCCGTTAGTCCCAAGAGGGTGCGGGAGGCGGCCCGGGCGGCCCAAGCACTCTTCGAGGCCCCGGCGGAGGAGGGAGGCCCCGAGGAGGAAGCCTCCATACCCCGAGAGGAGGGCGGCGAGCCTTCCGGCGAAGGGGAATAGAAGCGTCCGCTTCCGCCCGGAGTGTGGCGGCATCCAGGGGCCTTCACTTATAATCACTTCGTCGAACAACGCCATCCAGGGCGGCCATGCCGCCCCTTTTCATGGGGACGAAACATGTTTCTGGTGCTCGGCCTGGGAAACCCGGGGGAACATTACCGCTGGACACGCCACAACGCGGGCTTCTGGGCGGTGGAGATGCTGGCCCGCGACCACGGGGCGTCTTTCCGGCGGGGAAGGGGCTACGACCTGGCGGAAGTGGACTTCTATACGGAGCGGGTTTTCCTGGCCCGCCCCCTCACCTACATGAACCTCAGCGGAAAGGCGGCGCGCAGACTGAGGCGCAAGCTGCGCGTCGAGCCGCAGAACATCCTGGTCATACACGACGACATCGATCTACGGCCGGGAACCATCCGCATACGCATGGGGGGATCCTCGGGAGGCCACCTGGGAGTGCAATCGGTGATCGATCACCTGGGCACCAGGGATTTCCCCCGCGTACGGGTGGGGGTGGGAAGGCCGCCCGAGGGCATGGACCCGGCGGATTACGTCCTGGCGGAGATGAAAGGGGAGGAACTGGAGGAGTTCCTCTCCTGGTGCGAGAGGGCGGCGGAGGCGGCGGAGGCGGTGATCATGGACGGCTTGGACACGGCCATGAACATCTTCAACGCCTCCCGCACGCCTTGAGCCGGAAGGGCCGGCAGGCCAAAAAAGAAAGGGTCCGGACGGAACCCTTCCGCATTCGCCTCCTTTTCCCCACCCCGCTCCCGCTGTTGCCGGGGCCATGCACCGCATCTGGGCGAAGGGAAAACGGCGCGGGGGAAGAAGAATGCACCCGGGGGAGAACCACAAGACCGGGAGAGGAGGAGAAGCGCGAATTGAGGGCCTTTGCGGGAATTCCGACCGCGGCCGTCATCCTCATTTCCGCCCTCATGGCCCTCCTCGCCCTCGCCGCCCCGGGGTGCGGGAAAACCCACCCGGCGGCGGAGGATAAGGTGGAGGAGGCCATCCGGATCATATCCTCCTCCCGGGAGCTCCTCGAGGACCTCCTGGAGTTGGACGAGCGGTTCAACTCCCTCGGCCAGCGCTACCCGGCCATCGCGGACACCCTGGCGGAAGGCAGATCCCTGGCCGAGATGGCCCTGGTTAACGTGGAGGAGCTGGAATCCCGTTACTCCCGGGCCCGGGACCTCCTGCGGGAGGTGGTGGAAACGGGAAGTGACGGCGAAAGCCGCGAGTATGCCCTGCTGGCCCTCCAGGCGGTGGAACCGGTACTGGAGGCGGTGAGGTTGAACCGCGACCTGCTCGACGCCGTACACGACATGCTGGACGTGATACCCATGGCCGAGAGCGCGGAACAACTCTCCTACTACGTGGAGGAGATAGGGCGCCTTACGGAGGAGATCTCCGGGCTGCTCCGCCGAGGGGCCGAAGCCGCGGAGAGGGCCGACGACTATTCGCGGGAACACGGTCTATGAGGTATGCGCGATGAGGTTCACGAAGCCGAGGAAAAGTAACGGGAGGGGACGTGGAATCGGCAAGGAGAATGCGGCCTTCCGGGCACGCTTGGGAGTCCTGCCGGCGCTCGTCATCCTCGTCTCGCTTATCCCCTTCTCCCCCGGCGCCGGCTGTTCCTCGCGGGCCGGCGAATGCGCGCGGGAGACCCGGTCCAGTTACATCAACGCCAGAGCGGTGTTGGCGGAGGTGAAGGAATTCCCCTCCTCCATGGAGGAGCTACTGCGCTCCCGGGACCCTGAGGACCTGCCTTCCCGGGCCGGGAAACTCGTCGAGGAAACCCGTGGACTGATAACCGAGGCCGCTTCCGCCTTCCGCGCGGTCCAGTACAAGATCGGCCTTTTGCGTGAGCAGGGTGGGGAAAGGTACGCCCCCTACGCCGAGGCCATGGAGTCCCTGGTGGACCTGAACCTGGAGGTGCTGGCCCTGTACGGGGAATTGGTCGGGCTTTCCGCATCCGCCCTGGAAGGGCTTCCCTACACCGACAATCCTTCCCACCTCATGCCCACCCTCAGGCACATGGACGAGATCGCGGCGCGCCTCCAGGAAACGGCATCCGCCATCGCCTCGGGGGAGGAGGAGGCCGAGGCCCTCTTCCGGGCGCTCGAGGAGTAAACAGGGGGGCAGGACGGGGACCACCTGGCTTGCCCCCCTTTTTCCGGGCGCCACGAGAGTTTACGCCCCTCCCCCGGAGGCGCCCCTTTCCCCGCGAGGCCTGGAGGCAGCTCCCTTCTTTGGCCACCTTTCCGCTTTCTCCATGCCGCCCTGCCGCAATTGACCGGCCCCGCCGAAAAGAGCCCTCGGTCGGCGTACCCCGGGCAACGGACCGGCCCGATGCGGGTGCGCAGCCGCCTGGAGCCAAACGTGAAGATCCCCCGCCGCATCCGCAAAAGCCCCGGACTTCAGGTGTATCCCTGAAACAACCGCTATCAGACCCTATCCCCAGTCTGAAACCGGGGGCTCGCCCGCAAACTTGAGCGTGAACGGGGGTCCGCGGGTCAGGGTTGGTTGTCCCCGTCGAAGAGTTCGCTCACCGACTCGTCCTTGAAAACGCTGGCGATGGTGTTGGCGAATATGGAGGCGATGGAGAGCACCTCCACCTTCTCCGAGCGCCGCTCCTCGGGGATGGGGAGGGTATTGGTGACCACTACCTTTTTCAGGGGGCTTTTGTCCAGCCTCTCCTTGGCCGGGCCGGAGAAGATGCCGTGGGTAGCACAGGCGTATATCTCCTTGGCCCCCGCCTGCGCCAGAGCCTGGGACGAGGCGGCCAGGGTTCCGGCGGTGTCGATCATGTCGTCCACCAGGACCGCCGTCTTTCCCTTCACTTCTCCCACGATGTGCAGGACCTCCGCTTGGTTGTGTCCCGGCCTCCTCTTGTGGAGGATGGCTATGGGCACCCCGAGGTGATCGGCATACTTCTTGGCCATCTTCACCCGCCCGACGTCGGGCGAGACCACCACCAGGTCGTCGGCCACGCTCCGCGAGATGTAAGAGGTCAGCAGGGGGACGGCGGTGAGGTGGTCCATGGGCCCGGCAAAGAAGCCCTGTATCTGCCCGGCGTGGAGGTCCATGGTCAGGATGCGGTCCGCCCCGGCCACGCGGATCAGGTCCGCCACCAGGCGCGCGCTTATGGGCTCCCGGGCCAGGGTTTTCTTGTCCTGGCGGGAATAGCCGTAGTACGGGAGCACGGCGGAAATACGCTTGGCTGAGGCCCGCTTCAGGGCGTCGATCATGAGCAGGAGCTCCACCAGGTGGTCGTTTATGGGCTCCGAGAAGGTCTGGATGACGAATGCGTCCGAGCCCCGCACGCTCTCCTCGTAGCGCACGTAGAGCTCCCCGTTGCTGAATGTCTTGAGCTCCACCTTCCCCAGGCTTATCCCCAGATACCCGGCGATCTGGCGACCCAACTCCGGATAGGACCTTCCGCTGAAGATCATGAGCCTCTTACGGGTTATCTCCTTCAAGTCGCTCCGCCTCCTCCTTTTTGGCCTTTTTCCGGTACTCGAGGATGTTCTTCTGCCTGTTGCGCTCGATCCCCAGGGCACCCTCGGGCACGTCCCTGGTTATGGTGGAGCCGGCACCGGTCACCGCCCCCTCGCCGATGCGCACCGGGGCCACGAACATGGTGTCGCTGCCGATGAAGGCCCGGTCACCGATAACCGTGCGGTGCTTGCGGACCCCGTCGTAGTTGCAGGTGATACTCCCCGCTCCCACGTTGACGTCTTCTCCGATCTCCGCATCACCCATGTAGCTCAAGTGGGGTACCTTGCTCCTCTTCCCCACCACCGTCTTCTTCATCTCCACGAAGGTCCCGGCCTTGGACCCGGCGCGGAGAACAGTCCCCGGCCGCAGGCTGGCGAAGGGGCCCACCCTGGTCCCCTCCTCCAGCTCGCTCTCCCTGATGACCGACCTCTCTACGACCACCCCGTCCCCCAGGCGGGAATCCACGATGTGCGCCCCAGGGCCCAGCAGGCAGTTGCGCCCCACCACCGTCCTGCCCTCCAGGATGACCATGGGGCGCAGGATGGTGTCCCGCCCGATGACCACCTCAGGCCCTATGTAGGTGGTGGCGGGATCCTCCATGGTCACCCCTTCCTCCATCCAGTGCCGGTTGATGCGGGAGCGCATGACCTCTTCCGCCCTGGCCAGCTGGACCCGGGAATTGACCCCCAGCACCTCCTCGGGGTCATGAGTGGTATATATTTCCAGCCTTCCTTCGCGGGCCAGGAGGGCCAGGGCGTCGGTGAGGAAATATTCCCCTTTGGCGTTGTCCGGCCGGAGGCGGGGAAGCACGGCGGAAAGGCGCTTCCAGTCGAAGACGTAGGTGGAGGTGTTCACTTCCCGGATGGCCCTCTCCGCCTCGTCCGCCTCGCTCTCCTCGACCACCGCCACCACCGCTCCCTGTTCGTCCCTTTTTATCCTCCCGTATCCCGTGGGATCGTCCAGCACCGCGGCCAGAACCGTGGCCGCCGGCCGCCTCTCCTCGTGCTTCCTTATAAGGTTGCGGAGGGTCTCGGTGGTGATGAGCGGGGAATCGGCGGTCAGGACCAGCACCTCGTCCTCCCGCACCTGGGAAGCGGCCACCATCACCGCGTGCCCCGTCCCCTTCCTTTCCTCCTGGAGAACACATTCCGCCCGGTCGCCCACCTCGGCGGCCACCTCCTGGAAACCGTTTCCCGCCACCACCAGGACGCGATCCAGCAAGCCCTCCTCCCGGAGGGGCTGAAGGGCGTCCAGTACCCAGGCCACCATGGACCTGCCGCACACGGTGTGCAGGACCTTGGGGCGGTCGGATTTCATCCGCGTCCCCTCGCCCGCGGCGAGGATCAATGCCAGGCGGCTCAAAACCTGCTCCCTTTCTCTCGACGCGAATATTTTATCCGAGACCGACGACGAGCGGAAACACGTCCCGACGCCGCCCGTCCGGGGCCAAGCCGAGCCGATCCCGCCTCTTCAGCCCCGTTACGAAACGAGTTTCCCCTGGAATCCCGGCGGATGCCGCCGCCCCATCGCCATCCCGGCGCATACGGGCGGAAGCCGCGTCCCGGCGAAAATAAAAGAGGGACTAGGCCCTCTTTTCCTGGCTGGGGCGGTAGGATTCGAACCTACGATCGCGGCTCCAAAGGCCGCTGCCTTACCGCTTGGCCACGCCCCATCGTATTCTTTCCCTCAGACTGCATCCTCGGGTACCGGTTCTCCTTTCTCCCTCTTCATCTTGAAAAACTCGTGCAGGACCGCCCTCTGGATCTTTTCCCTGGTCTCGGCGTTGAGAGGATGGGCGATATCCTTGAAATCACCGTTGGGCAACTTCCGCGAGGGCATGGCCACGAAAAAACCCCTGTCCCCGTCCACCACCCGGAGGTCGTGTACCACGAAGCAGTCATCGATGATGATGCTGGCGATCCCCTTGACCATGTTCATGTCGATTTCCCGCACCGTAACCCTGGTTATCTCCACTGCCGTCCCCCATAGAGTCTAAGGCCGAAAAAACTCATAAACATATTATTCTTATCCGTCCGAGTTTTCAAGAAAACGCTGCAGTATCCATACCCTTACGCCTCTCTCGGTGACCACGCCTCGCGGTACACTCCCACCTCGCCGACCTCACCGCCTCAGGGTTCGCGCTCCTGCAGGACCACCCCGTGGCTGCAGAACCTGGTCGCTTTCACTACCGGGGCCACCTCCCTCATGCGGGAGGCGATGGCCTCGGCTTCCAGCGGCCCGGCGGGGAGCATGAAGACCGTGGGCCCGCTCCCGCTGACCAACACCCCCAGCGCCCCCGCCCGGCGGCCCGCCTCCAGGAGGTCCGATATCTCGGGGAGCAAGGCGCAGGCCGCTTCCTGGAGGGCGTTGTACAGGCGGGGAGCCACGCCGGTGACCTCGCCCGCGGCCAGCGACTCCAGGAGGAGGCGCGGCCCTTCCCGCGGCGGTTTTCCGGGGGGCAGGAGGTCGTACCGCCGGTACACTTCGGCGGCGGAAAGCCCCTTTCCAGGGTTGGCCAACACCACCGGCAGCGGTGGCGCCTGCACCGCCGGGGTCACCTCTTCTCCCCTCCCCTCACCGACGGCCGTCCCCCCGAGCAGGAAGAAGGGCACGTCCGAACCCAGGCGCGAGGCCAGGCGGAAGAGGTCCCCGCCGCCGAGTCCCGACCCGGTCAGGTGCTCCAGGCCGCGCAGCACGGCCGCCGCATCGGAGCTCCCGCCTCCCAGGCCCGCCGCCGCCGGTATGTGCTTGTTGAGCCTGATCCGTACTTCCGCAGCAATCCCGCTGGCCTCCAGGAAGAGCGCCGCGGCGCGGTGACAGATGTTGTCCTCCCCGGGAGGGGCCTCTCCCTCCACCTCCACCAGGATGCGGGTGGCTCCCGGCCTCACCTCCAGCTCCACAAGGTCGAACCATTCCACCGCCTGGAGCACGGTGCGCACGTGGTGGTAACCGTCCGAACGCCGGCGGCCGACTTCGAGGTAGAGGTTGATCTTGGCC
Organism: Actinomycetota bacterium; assembly: GCA_014360685.1. Lineage (GTDB taxonomy): Bacteria > Actinomycetota > Geothermincolia > Geothermincolales > RBG-13-55-18 > Solincola_A. Next base: position 7,399 of record JACIXB010000022.1, read on the forward strand.
GGAGCCTTCAACCGTAATTTACCGAACAAAAATCCTTCCTTTCCCCTCGCGCCTCCCGAATATCTTAACACCCCTACCGCCGACGCGGCGTCCTCCGCCTCCCACCTTCGAGTCCCGCCTCCCGGCGAAAGTCCGTGCCTGCCGGGAGGGATCTCCTCCCCGGTCTTCCATGCTTAACCACGGGACCCGAACGGCATCTCCCGGGAGGGGAACCCTCCCTTATGGCGGCGGAGAAAGGGGCCCGGGAAACACGGAAATAGTTCAAAAGACCGTCGGCTCCGGCTCCTTCGCGCTTCCGCGGCGCGGCGTCATGGGATGCGGGAGGAACGCCCGGGACGGGCACCGCTCGCCGCCGGGTCGCAATGCGGAGGTGCGACATGGCCGCGCTCCGCGACGTCCCGGGTCCTCAACGGGTTGGGGGCCGGGTCGGGAACGACGGGCGCCGTTCCCCTTGCCTGGTTTATCATGTTGCCGGGAAAGGCATGCCGGCCGGGACGGAGCGGGGGGTCACCGTCCCGACCCGTACGTGGAGGTGGACATGGGAGAACTTACCAGGCCGAGCGTGGTGGCGGAGATCCTGGAACGTCACGGCATCCGCCTCAGCCGCTCCCTGGGGCAACATTTCCTGGTCGACGCCAACGTCCTCCGCCGCATACTGGAGGGCGCCGAATTGGGCCCCGGGGACACGGTCCTGGAAATCGGACCCGGCATCGGCACTCTCACCGAGGAGCTCTGCGACCGCGCCGGGCGGGTGGTGGCCGTGGAACTGGATCCCCGCCTGAAGTCCGTGCTGGACGACCTCCTGGGAAAACGGCCCAACCTGGTCACCGTGCTCGGCGACGCCATGCGCGTGGACCTGTCCGGTCTCCTCTCCCCCCGGGAGGAGGTGAAGGTGGTATCCAACCTGCCCTACAGCGTGGCTACCCCGCTCCTGCTCCGCATAATGCGGGAGCTTCCCCAGGCCCGCCTCCTGGTGGTCACCGTGCAGAGGGAGCTCGCCGACCGCTACCTGGCCGCCCCCGGGGATCCCTCCTACGGCGCGGTCTCGGTGAAGATGCAGTTCCTGGCCCGGCTGCGCCGTCTGGCCCAGGTACCGCCCACCGTCTTCCTTCCTCCGCCGCGCGTGGGCTCCACCGTCCTGCGCCTGGAGAGGGCGGGCCCGGAACCCGGGTCCGGGGACGTCCAATCCTTCTTCCTCTTCCTGGAGGCCTGTTTCTCCGCCAGGAGGAAAATGTTGGTAAATGCCTTGGGAGGGGGCAGGCGCCCCTACGGCTCCCGGGATGCGGTGGCCTCAGCCCTGCGGGAACTCGGCCTTCACCCCACCGCCCGCGCCGAGGAGCTCTCTCCACGCGACCTCCTCGAGCTGTACCGCCTCCTGAACCCCCCGGCTCGCGGAGGGTGACCGTTCCGCCCGCCTCACCTCGGGCATCTACGCCGGGGAGAAGGAAAGTCCCCCAGATCGGAAAGCTGTTGCGCCCGGCGGTCCCGCGTCCCGAACCGAGGCTTGGCTTTAGCAGCCGCAAGGCCCCGCTCCCCGGGCGGATCGGGGACGCTTCGCCGCGGGATTCCCGGTAGCCGTCAACCCGGCCCCGCCGCGCCGGGAAACGCGTCCGGGAAGGGGAAAAAGTAAGGGCGGGTCCTGGCCCGCCCGGCTCGTCGGTGGAATCGGTTTACTTGCGCTTGAGCTCGTTGATGCACTTCTGGCAAATGCGGTTTCCCTTGAAGGTACGCGTGTTCTCCGCGCTCCCGCAGAGCACACACCCCGGCCTGTACTTCACCAGGACGATCTTCTCGCCGTCCACGAAGATCTCGATGGGGTCCCGCTCCTTGATGTCCAGGGTCCTGCGCAGCTCCATGGGGATGACTATCCTCCCCAGCTCGTCGATCTTCCTCACGATTCCCGTCGCCTTCATGTCTCGCCCACCCTTTCCTCTTTTTCCCGGCCCCCGAAGCCGGGGTCATACCGTTTCCATCCTTGACAACAGCCGTTCATTCCAGGCTTATAATTATATGAACGTGCGGAAAAGGATGTCAAGAAAATTTTACCTTTTTTTGCATGGGAAGGAAAAAATGAACAAATCGTTTTATGTCACCACGCCTATCTATTACGTCAACGACATGCCTCACATCGGCACCGCTTACACCACGGTTGCCGCCGACGCCCTGGCGCGTTATCACCGGCTCAAGGGCGAGGAGGTCTTCTTCCTCACCGGCACCGATGAGCACGGCCAGCACGTGGCCCGAGCCGCGGAGCGCAACGGGGTATCCCCCCAGGAGTGGGCGGACCGCATGGTGGTGCACTTCACCGAGGTGTGGAAACGCCTGAATATCAGCAATGACTACTTCATACGCACCACGGACCCCAAGCACGTGGAAGTGGCCCGCAAGTTCATCCAGCTCCTCTACGACAAGGGGGACATCTACCTGGACACCTACGAGGGCTGGTACTGCGTGCCCGACGAGTCCTTCTGGCTCCCCTCCCAGCTGGTGGACGGGAAGTGCCCCCAGTGCGGGAGGGAGGTGGAGATGGTGCAGGAGGAGAACTACTTCTTCCGCCTCTCCGCCTACGCCGACCGGCTGCTGGCCCACATCGAGGCCCATCCCGAGTTCGTGCAGCCGGACATCAGGCGCAACGAGGTCATCAGCTTCATCAGGCAGGGCCTCACCGACCAGAGCATCAGCCGCAAGACCATCACCTGGGGCATCCCCCTGCCTTTCGACGAGAGCCAGGTGATGTACGTGTGGTTCGACGCCCTGCTCAACTACATCAGCGCCATCGACTACGGGCTGGACGAGGCGCGCTTCCAGAGCATATGGCCCGCCGACGTGCACCTCATAGGCAAGGAGATCCTGCGCTTCCACGCCATCGTCTGGCCGGCCATGCTCATGGCCGCCGACCTGCCCCTGCCCCGCCAGGTCTTCGCCCACGGGTGGCTGACCGTGGAAGGGGAAAAGATGTCCAAGTCCAAGGGCAACGTCATCAGCCCCCACGAGCTCGTCGACGAGTACGGGGTGGACGCTTACCGCTATTACTTCCTGCGCGAGTTCTCCTTCGGATACGACGGCAACTTCTCGCGCGAGAACATGACCGGCCGCTACAACGCCGACCTGGCCAATTCCCTGGGGAACATGGTCAGCCGGGTGTTGGCCATGGTGGAGCGCTACCGGGGAGGCGTGGTGCCGGAACCCTCTGAACGGGAGGAGGAGACGGACGCCGCCCTGCGCGAGAGCGCGGCCCGCGTCTTCCCGGAAGTGGACCGGGGCATGGAAAAGCTGGCCTTCAACGAGGCCTTGCAAGCCATATGGAATTACCTGGCAGCCATCAACCGCTACGTGGACGAGACCTCCGCCTGGGACCTGGCCAAGGACCCCGCCCTCTCCGGGAGGCTGGATACCGTCCTCTACAACATGGTGGAGGCGGTGAGGCTCACCGCCCTGCTGGTGGTCCCCTTCCTCCCCGACACCGGGGAAGGCATCTGGCGGCGCTTGGGCTTCACCGATTCCATCCACGACCATCACCTCCCGGGAGCGGCCGCCTGGGGCCTCTTCCCGCCCGGCCGGAGGGTCTCCAAGGGAGAACCCCTCTTCCCCCGCAAGAAATGAGCGCCTCCTTGAACAGGGCGGCACGCCCGGACGGCCCGCATGAGAAGAGGGACCGGGACCCCAGGCTCTCCCTGGTGGACACCCACGCCCACCTCGACCTCCTGGAACAGGACGTGGGCGAGGCCCTGCGCGAGGCCCGGGAGGTGGGCGTGACCGGGGTCATATCCGTGGGTATAAACCTAGATTCCAGCCGGAAGGCCCTGGAAACGGCCCACGCTCACCCCGGCGTACGGGCCGTGGTCGGCGTGCATCCCCACGACGCCCGCCACCTGGACCGGGACGCCCTGCGCGAGCTGAGACGCCTGGCCGGTGATCCCTTGGTGGTGGGTATCGGGGAGACCGGCCTGGACTTCTACCGCAACCTTTCTCCCCGCGCCGACCAGGAGCGCGCTTTCCGGCATCAGCTCGAGCTGGCACGGGAGCTCGATCTGCCGGTGGTGGTGCATGACCGCGAGGCCCATGCGCATACCATGCGCGTCCTCGAGGAGTACGCCCCCTTCGGGGGCCGGCTGATCATGCACTGCTTCTCCGGGGACCTGGACATGGCCCTCGCCGTCCTGGACATGGGGGGTTACATATCCGTGGCCGGCCCGGTGACCTTCCACAACGCGCGGAGGCTACAGGACATCGTGCGCCGGCTGCCCGCCGACCGGCTCCTTGTGGAGACCGACTGTCCCTTCCTCTCCCCCCACCCCTTCCGGGGCCGCCCCAACGCCCCGGCCCGGCTGGTGCTCATCGCGGAGAAGGTGGCCGAGCTCAAGGGGGTTCCCCTCGAGGACCTGCGCCTCGGTGACCCATTCACGCGCGGTTGACGCCGGAGGAAAGGCCGCCCGCGTCCCCGTGCCGGTCATTATCCCGGCACCGGAGCCGGCGGCATCGAGGCGCGCCCCTCCCGGTTGGTAGCCGCTTCAGCACGGTAAGTTACGCCGTGGGAACATGGACGGCGGGTACCCGCAAGCGGGTCAATCGCCCTTTTGGTCCCCTTCCTTCCCTTCCAGCCAGACCCGGTAGACCTCCCTCTGGGAGATTCCGTGCCTCTTGGCCACCGCCCTTACCGCCTCGCGGGTGGGTTCTCCGGACCGCACCAGGGCGGCCACCTCCTCGGCCAGCTCCTCGAGGGGCGGGGTCTCCGTCCCGCCGCCCGGCGCCACTACCAGGACGAACTCGCCCCGGGGCTTCCCGCCGCCCAGGGCCTGGAGGAGTTCCGCCGCCGTACCCCGCAGCACCTCCTCGTGGAGCTTGGTCATCTCCCGTGCCAGGACCACCCGCCTCCGGGGGGCCAATTCGGCCAGGTCGCCCAGGGTCTCCAGGATGCGGTGGGGGGCCTCGTAGATCACCAGGGCCTCCCCCTCCTTCAGAAGGTTCAGCAGGCGCGAGCGCCTCTTGGCCCTGGATGTTGGGAGGAACCCCTCGTAGCGGAAACGGGACAGGGGGAGGCCGGAGAGGGCCAGGGCCGCGGTCAAGGAGCTGGGACCCGGGATCACCTCCACGTCCAGGCCCCGCCTGGAGCACTCCTCCACGGCCCGGAAGCCGGGATCCGAGACCCCGGGCATCCCGGCGTCGCTGACCAGGGCCACGAGCTTTCCCGCCTCCACCTCCCGGGCCAAGGCTTCCGCCCTCTCCCGCTCGTTGTGTCCGTGATAGGAGATCAGGGGAGTATGGATGTCGTACCGGCTGAGCAGTTTGCGCGCCCTCCGGGTGTCCTCGGCGGCGATGAGGTCGACCTGGCGCAACACGCGCAGGGCTCGCAGGGTGATGTCCTCCAGGTTGCCTATGGGTGTGCCCACCAGGAAGAGCACTCCCCGGCCCTCTCCCGCCATCCCTCTCACCCCCTTCCCGCCGCACCGGGTACTTCCCGTCCCCCTTCCCGGTCCGGCCCCTCCAGGATCCCGGCTAAACAAGCCGGTGCGCGGAACCGGCCCCGCCGCTTCGCGACACGCTCTCCCGCCACCCCTCCCGCGCCCTCTCCCCCGACTTCGCCGGGAACCGTAAAGCCCGGGGGCGTTTCCCGGCTGCCTGCCCCCGCGCACCACCGCGTCCAAGGCGACCATTCTCCGGGTATTCCCCGTGCATTATCATGCCCCGCCGGGACCATTCTATCCGCCCACGCGGCGGCTATGAAGGGGGTCGGGGAAAGCGTGGGGAGGGGCGCAGGCGGCGCCCCGGCGTCGCCCGGGCTTCGTGTCCGGCTCGCGGAGCGTACCCAACCCCGCAAGGGGTTCGCGGGTCCGCGCGGAGGAAGGAGCCGGAACGTCCGGCTGCCACCGCGCCCCGGGGCGCCGGGGTGCGGTCAAGAGGTGCCCGGGTGCCGGGTCAGGAGCTTCTCCACCAGCTCGAGCTGGACGTCATAGCCCAGATAGGGGGCCAGTTCGGCCAACCGCCTGAGTATGCGCGCCGTGGCGTAATACATGTATATGGGCTGCGGTCGGCTGTCCAGCCGACAGCATATCCCGCGCTCCGTCAACTCCTCCAGGGACTTCTCCACCTCCTCCTTCGACCTGCCCAGGCGCATCCCGATCCGCTCCGCGCTGTCCACCGTCCCGGGGTTGTCCTTGAAGAAGGTGATCAATTCGAGCTTTACGCGGTCGATCTCCGAATCTCGGACTATGAACTTTCCTATTCTCGCCAAATCGGCACCTCGAAGTGAAACATTTCACCCATAACCGTGGGCGGCCCATCCACCGGAAGACCGGCGAGGAACCGCCTTTTCCCGCTTCAACAATGATGGAGAATCGGAGGTCGCCCTCGCATCCTCCAAATTCGATCTATTAATCGGCAGGAGATGATACCGGCTTTACCACAGCCCGAGGGCGCCCGTTCTCGCCGCTCGAGGGCTTGTTGTTAAAGGCACCGGAGGTAAACGATCGCGAACAACACCAACCGGGGCACTTGTTTTCGCCGCTCGAGGGCTTGTGGGGAGAAAACGGATAGGCAAGGGGCGGCAGGCCTCACCGCCGCAGCAACCCGGAGATGCCTCTCTTCGCCGGCGGAAGACCGTCGGTGATAAAAAAGGGGATGGCATGCCGGGCCGCCTTCCGACCCTCGCCGGCGCGGGCGCCGCCGATATAAACAGCGCCCTTGCGTCCTGCCAATGAGGCGGTAATCCTTGCCGCGGCCCGCGAAGGGGGAGATAATCATGTCCGTCGGGTCGCCCATGGGGTACCATAACCTCCGAGGTGAGATACAAGGCATGGAACCAACAGGCCAGGGCTTTCAGCCATGAAGGGTGGAAGAGGCTGCTGCGGAGAACGTGACCCCCGGGCGCCGTGCATGGCGCGGCTTTCGCACAAGGCGATTTGGAGGGCGCTGCTTCTCGCCCTTCTCCTACCGGCGCTGGCCCTGTCCGCGGTGACCGCCGCAGGGGCGGAGGGAGATCCCCTCCCGCCCAGGGATGCCTGGGCCCGCGACCGCCCCGGGGACAACGGGCAGAAGGTGGACCTGGGGTGGTCGGAAAGCCCGTCGCCGGACATCTCTTCCTACCGCGTTTACAGGTCGGGGAGTCCCGACGGACCCTTCCGTCTGGTGGGAGAGAGGTCCACGGACGCCTTCGTCAACTACCTGGGTTTCGTGGACACCGGCTTGATCGACGGGGTGACCTATTACTACCGGGTCACCGCCGTGGACCGCATGGGAAGGGAAAGCGAACCCACCCCGGTGCTCTCGGCCGCGCCCGAGGCACAGGTCTTCCAGGCCGCGGTGACCGTCCGGAAATCGATGGTCGTCTCCCTGGCCGAACAGCGGCTCTACTGCCTGGAGAACGGGCGCGTGGTATACGTGTTCCTGGTATCCACGGGCATCGCCTCCAAGCCCACGCCCACGGGGAACTTCCGCATCCTTTACCACGATTACGTCCACCCCATCCCCAAGCACCCGGGCACGGTCTGCTATTACTGGATGGGTTTCTACGAGGACTACGCCATCCACGCCTGGCCGGTCTACAACGGGGTGCAGGGCGATTACTCCAGCCTGGGGCGCCCCGCCTCCAACGGCTGCGTGAGGCTGGACCCCCGCTTGGCCCATATACCCTATTACTGGGCTCCCGACGGCACGCCTTTGACCATCATCCCGGGCCGTTTCCAGCCGCCTCCCCTTCCCGTCATGGGCGGCCACGCGTCGGCCGGCGTGGAAGCCCCTTCCAGGGAATGGTACTTCGCCGAGGGGTTCACCGGGGCGGGCTTCGACGAGTACATCCTCGTCCTCAACCCCGGGGAGGAAGCCGCCCGGGTGTCCCTGGACTTCATGCTCCCCGACGGAAGGGTGGAGAGGCGGGAGTACCCGGTCTCGCCCCACAGCCGGCTCACGGTGGGGGTGGATTCCATCCCCGGGCTGGAGAACACCGAGGTGTCGGCGCGGTTGACCTCCGACCGCCCGGTGGTGGCGGAGAGGGCCATGTACTTCGGGTACCCCAACGCCGACGACGGCCACGCCTGCAACGGCGCTTCCGAAACCTCCACCACGTGGTACTTCGCCGAGGGGTTCACCGGGGCGGGCTTCGACGAGTACATCCTCGTCCTCAACCCCGGGGAGGAAGCCGCCCGGGTGTCCCTGGACTTCATGCTCCCCGACGGAAGGGTGGAGAGGCG
>JACIXB010000023.1 GCA_014360685.1 Actinomycetota bacterium
TGTCCACTCCCGCGTGTAGCATGGATATCAGCCTCCCTTCTCTTGTCTTGCTTACACTGGCAAGAGGTTACCACGGGAGGCTGCTTATCATGGGATCAATTTTACACCGTCGTTTACATATGCAACAAAAATTTCTATTATGTATTCAATTCATATCATATAGAAATTCGTATAGAAACTAGTTATATGAAATTGAGATGGAAAGGAGAAAATAATTATGAATGAAGAAAACAAACCAATAATCATTATGGAATGTTCAGCGAGTTATTCTTTGAATGATGAGACAGAACAAATAACAGCGAAAGGAGATGCCCAAGTCAAACTGGAGGAAGAAAATATCTCCCTTCTTCCAAAGTTCGGCGAGCCTTTATTTTTCTCTCTAAGAGATATTCTTGAAATTTTTGAGGGTGACTACAAGATTCATCTTGCTTTGACTTCAAAAGAGAAACTCACAATCTTTAATCTTGGCTATAAATACGAAGATTTCTTGCGTGTGCTCTCACGCTTGCGCAATGAAATTCTTCTCAAAGATATGCTCATGCATGAAACGCTTAGAAAATCTGGAGCAGAGGCAGAATTCATTTATTTTGACGAGGCCGGCAATGAAAAGCAACGAGGGAAATGTGAGCCGCGTTTATATGAAACCGCAATTGTATTAATACCGGAAAAAGGAGAACTCGTAAGAATCCCTTATAGCTACATTTTAGAAATTCGGGCTGAAGATTTTACCCTTGTCATAACCACAGACTTTGGAGAGAAATTTATTTTTTCAAAAATGGGCAAACAATTTGATCCGTTCACGAAAACTCTCTCCGACTTAATTAACGAACTCTCCCTTAAAGTCCAATCGTCACTTAAAGAACTACTGCCAAACGCTGAGCCATCGATTATAAGAAGAGCCGCCCGCTTCATGAAAGAGGGCAAAGCAGCTAAAAGAAGTGACCTGGAATCAATCTCTCCTGAACTATGGGTAGAATTGGAAAAGAAATTAGAGGCCGTGGGCATTAAAGTAGAATACGAATTCTTAAAATCTCTGGCACAGAAAGATAAGATGTGCATTGGATTAAAGCGGGGACTCTTAGGAGATTTAACAGGCGAATATATCTGGTTTTTAATTCCGATATACAGCACGAATCCCAATGAACCGGGAAACGCTATAGCAATGGAAGCAATCTCCGGCGAAGGTGGGGGAAAGGCAACCTACTTTTTTAGAATAGTAAGCAGAAAAGATTATCCTAATTTCAAGAACATAGAAGACCTGCATAAAGAAGTAGACAATTTTATCAAAAGAATTAACCACTGTATGTTGGCTATAAACTTCCGAAGAGAGCCTATTTATTTGCCAGATGAAAAGCTGGAAAAACCGCAATATCAAAAATATAGATTTGCGATAGCTAAGATACCTGCGCTTCAGCAATTGCGGCAACTGTTCATTGGCAGGGTAATACATTCATCGCCGGAACAATGGGAAAAAGATGTAATGGATTTGTTGAAGTTTAATGTTAGAACTGAGGATGATAATATAAAATGGAGAAAGGGTGAAGGCTCTTCTCCATAAACTCATCTTGGACAGTTAAGCCTCGATTTCGGCCCTCCCCGGACATAAAATGCCTGGTAGATGAGGTGCGGCCTGGAAATGGCGACTGAAACTAGTGCCACGAATAGGGTGATTATTAGGGCTCTAAGTCTTGCAAATAAGGAATGCCAATGGCTATCACCATAATGTCATGTTTATACGAACCAAGACCACGGAAGGCCGCACCAGGGCCTTGACTACCGGACACCCGATGAAGTCTACTGGGATACGCTTCCCAAAGAAGAGGCGGCAGCATAGTGATGAGCAGTGCACCACTTAAGGATCAGGAAAACCTGTCCAACGAACCCCGGCCACTTCTTCTGAAATCCGAGCAGCGGTTACCCTGTCTGAGACGATACTCGAACGCATAAGGAACTTTCGCCTTACCCGCTTATCGATGATAAGTGCGGGCGAAACGCCACTTCAGTTTTCAGACGACCCAGTAATTGTACTTCATATTGTTCCGCTTAATGTCTTTGACCCTTCAATCCAAGTTGATCTAAGAATAGCAAAAGAGAATGCACACTTACTAAACCCAATATATTGTAGAATAAGTAAAACGAGGTACAATGCTGAAGGCTTCTTGGTATATGATATAACAAGTGGCGGGAGGATTTTCGCTTATACTCAGGTTTTTCGAAATGGGATTATCGAGTCAACCGATACCCACATACTTTCAGGAGAGAGCAAACTTATTCCAAGCCTTGACCTTGAGAAAAAGCTGTTTAAGTCTCTGAACGAATATCTCAAATTCATCGACATTGCTGGTGCGAGTGCTCCCATATTGATTATGGTCAGTATGCTTCGTGTACGAGGTTTAAAGATGGGTGTGGACCCATTCAGATACGATGTTGACGGGAACGTAATTGATCGCGATGACCTCATTATTCCAGAGGTTCTTGTTGAAAAGCTAGATGTCAAGCCCGAGGGTATTTTGAAGCCGATTCTTGATGTGATATGGAATGCTGCCGGTTGGCCTGGATCCATCTATTATAAGAATGGAAAATGGGTAGGGAAGGCTAACGGCTAGCTGGAAAAAACATTTTTAAAAAGGAATTGGCCATGGAAAATTGGAGATAAGGTAATTTATTTAAACCATTCATTTTAGTTTAAAAATTTCAGAACGCAAACAGATGATAATCGAATCCTCCAGCCACTATGATTCATTTGAATTCAAATACTTATATTACTTCATGGAGCCCTCTTGATCACTTGACAGGGTTCGGGTGACGGCCTTTTGCAAAGCATGGAGGCTTTCGGTGAGGGGTCCGGGTTAAGCGATGCCGTTAAGGCGGCGAATTGTGCGCAAATTACCTGGCATAACTCTCCGGTTAAAATAGACGGGGGTTCAATAAGACAAACGCACCGTAGAAGGGGACCGGTGGGGCACCGAAAAGGGGTTTTGTCTCTTTAAAAAAGCGCGCATGGCCTCTTGGCGGCAGAGAAAAATGGGTAAGGAAATTTCTAACAGATTTCTAACATAATCCCCATATCTCACCGGAAAAGACCGCGCCCGGTGGACAGGAGGAAAATACTGCTGACCGTAAAAACCCAGTTTAATTGGGCAATCACGGCCTTAATGAAAAGATGTTGTATTTGTCTATCTTATAAGAGTTCTAATTTTGGGATAGCTTACAAGCAGGAGGCCGGCGGTTCAAATCCGCCAACGCCCACCAAATGAAAGGCCTGGCCGGCAAGTGTTTCCGGCTGGGTCTTTGTCTGGAACGGGCGGGCTGGGATTCCGGGTTTCGGGGGTTGATAACGCCTCCGCTTGGGGTGCTTCTTTTCGGCAATCCGGGCATTCCCGGCGCTCCACTTTCATTCGATCTGGCGGGAAGTTTAACCGGTTCACGTTTCCCGCTGCGGGAGCGCATCATATCCTCCGTTCATGCACGTGTGGCGTTCTGCCTGGGGGTCAAGCCTGGAAAGCTTCCCGGGGCGGGGAGGCTCGATGCCTTAACCCTTTGTGAAGTGGCGCGAAAACCGAAAGCAGCGAACTGCCCAACCGTTCAGATGTACCAGGTGGAGTCGGAGAGGCCCTTCTCGTCGAGGAGCCCTTTCACCCGGCCCTGCCAGAGGTGGTAGTCGGAACACGAAGGCCCTATTCTCTCGTGCATCCTCCTTCCGAAGGTGGGGATGCCGATTCCCAGGTGCCTCTCGATCTGCGCCTCCGTGCACAGGTCCACGAACTCCTCCGCCGCCCGGAGGGAGCGGGGGTTGCGGGGGTCGAACATCACGATGACCTCCTGGTGGCTCAGGTGGCCAGTCCTCTCGTAGAGGCCGCCCCAGGCGGTGAAGGACAGGTCGTCGAGGAACAGGCCCTGGGCCACGAAAGGCTTTTTCAGCTCGTCACCGGCGGCGGATTGGGCCACGGCGTGACCCCAGGCCTCGCAGGCCCCGAAGGTGGTGGTAAAACCTCCCACCGGCCGGAAGGCGGTGGGGGTGAGACCGTTGCGAAGGAGGTTCCACCACACCATGCGATGCACGGGCGGAAGGAGGCTGAAATCGAGGAGCACACCCCGTGCTTCCTCCACGATACCCCTCAGCACCTCCTCCTCGTACCGCAGGGCTGCCTCGCTTTCCGCGAAGAGGATGACCTGGAACTGGTGGGACGAGGCGTCCAGGGCCGCTTTCAGGCTGGTGCGTCCGGTAAGCCTGCGGAGAAGCCGGGGCGTGAGAACGGCCAGCATGGAGCCCTGGGCATGCTTGCACAGCATGTAACCTATCTCCGCATCGGCGATGCGGTATCCCGCATTAGCAAAAGCGTCGGCGGAGGGAAACACGCACTGGAAGAACTTGAGGTTGGGAGGGGCCTCGGCCTGAAGGTCCACGGTTATGCCACGGATCTCGCCGGGTTGAGGCCCGGGCCAGGGATGCAGCTTGAGGGCGCAGGCGGTGAACACGCCCAGCCCGCCGGCGGCTCCCCTCCAGCCCCGCACGAGGCCCCTCAGGGAGGGCCCGGGTCCGTCCCCGCAGAACCATCCCTGCCCCGACCCCAGGGTTCCCAGCCTCAGGATCTCCCCGTCGGGCAGCACCCACTCCACGGCCAGCAGGTTCCTGCCGCTGTAGCCCGTGGCCAGGCCCGTGGCCCCGTAGCCGTCGAAGGAGGTGGCGCTGGCCAGGGGAGAGGTGTTGGACCCCGCCCCGATTATGTGCAGGTTGAGCCCCCGCTTGATGACCTCCGCCTGCACCTGGGCGCAGACGGCGTAGGGCTGTACCACCACGTACATATTTTTCTCGTCTATCTCCAGGATGCGGTCCATGCGCCTCAGGTCGATCTGGACCACTCCCTCCTCGCCCGGCCCGGCCCACGCTCCCCAACCGGTGGAAAGGGCCTTGAACTTCAGCCCATGGCGGTTGCAGGTCCTCACCACGGCCTGGACCTCGGCGGTGGAACCGGGCAATACCACCGCCGCCGGGCGGGGGATCCAGGGGAAGTCCTGGGAATGGTTCTGAAAGGACTGGAAGGCGTAGCCGTCGAGCACCGCCGGCTCGCGGGACACGTTCTCCGCCCCCAGGGCGTCCTCCAGTTCCCGATAGGCTTCGTCGGATATCATGGGCGACCCCCCTGTTCATGCGATCCTTACCCAGGCCGGTGAATCTCGCCTCGCGCCGCCCGCGCGGCGGATTTTCCTCATCTATTATTTCCAGTGAGCCTTGTTTTTCTGGCGGGTAGATCTCCCCCTCGGCTTATCGTATACGCCTGGCGTGGTTATAAAAACTCACTTGAATCGATAAACGATTCAGATATAAATAGTGAGAAACTTTTTTGGAAAAAGGAACTGAAAATCCATCAAACAAAGGTCTGACGGGAGCTTCACACATGCTGGAGATAAGGTTTCACGGGAGAGGCGGTCAAGGAGCGGTCACCTCGGCCGAGCTTCTCGCCGTGGCGGCTATAAACAAGGGCATGTACGCCCAGGCCTTCCCCAGCTTCGGGCCCGAGCGCCGGGGCGCCCCGGTGGTGGCCTTCTGCAGGGTGGACGACAAGAGGATCCTCCTCCGGGCCAAGATATACGAGCCCGACGTGGTGGTCATACTCGATTCGGGGCTCCTCACCCTCATCGATCCGGTGAAGGGCCTGAAGCCGGACGGCATCCTCATCATCAACACCAAGAAGTCCTACGAGGAGATAATGAACGAGTGCCGTTTCTCCTGCCGAGTGGGTACCGTCAACGCCGACCGGATAGCGCGGGAAGAGCTGGGGCGGGTCATCGTGAACACCATCATGCTGGGGGCGGTGATAAGGGCCATCGGGCTGCTGGGGGTCGATGACATGCGCGGGCCGCTGCTGGAGCGATTCGGGCCCCAACTGGGGGAGAAGAACATGAGGGCCCTGGAGCGGGCCTACGACGAGCTGGTACTGAAGGAGTAGGCGGACATGGCCAGGCCGATGGAAGAGATCAGGTGGCAGGACCTGGAAATAGGGGCGGTGGTCAGCGAGCCCGGCTGCTCCAGGGAGTACAAGACCGGGAGCTGGCGTTCGTTGCGCCCGGTGGTGGACAAGGACCAGTGCATCCGCTGCGGCGTGTGCTGGCTGTACTGCCCGGACGCGGCCATCGACAGGTCCGAGGAAGGACACTTCAAGGCCGACCTGGACTACTGCAAGGGGTGCGGCATATGCGCCCGGGAATGCCCGGTGGGTTGCATCACCATGGTGATCGAGGAAGGCTGACATGGCCAAGGAACGCAGGGGAATAGAGATATCGCTGGCCATAGCGGAGGCGGTGGGGCAGGCTGACTGCGACGTCATAGCGGCCTACCCCATAACCCCGCAGACCCATATCGTGGAGCACCTCTCCGAGATGGTGGCCGACGGCGACCTGGACGCGGAATTCGTGCCCGTGGAGAGCGAGCACTCGGCCATGAGCGTGTGTTGCGGCGCGGCCGCGGTGGGCGCCCGCACCTTCACCTCCACCGCCTCCCAGGGACTGGCGCTGATGGCGGAGATATTCTTCATCGCCTCGGCCATGCGGCTGCCCGTGGTCATGGCCCTGGCCAACCGCTCCCTCTCCGCGCCGCTTTCCATCTGGAACGACCACACCGACAGCATGATGGTGCGCGACGGCGGCTGAATACACGTGTTCGTGGAGAACGGGCAGGAGGCTTACGACCACGTCTTCTGGGCCTTCCGTGTGGCCGAGGATCCCGCCGTGCGCCTGCCGGTGGCCATCAACATCGACGGCTTCATCCTGACCCACGTGATCGAGCCCATCGAGTTCGAGGACGACGAGTTGATCAGGGGCTACATCCCCGAGTACAGGATGGAAAAACCCCTTCACCCGGACAACCCGGTGTCCATGGGATGTTTCGCCATGCCGGAGATGTACACCGAGACGCAGATGGCCCGCGAGAAAGCCCTGGTGGGTTCCTATGCCACCTGCGTCAAGGGATGGGAGGAATGGGCCGCCCTCACCGGGAGGCGATATCGTCCCATCGAGACCTACCGGGCCGAGGACGCCGAGTACTGCGTAGTGACCATGGGCTCCCTCGGAGAGACGGCCATGGCGGCCGTGGACGAGCTGAGGGAGGAGGGAGAGAAGGTGGGGGCGATCAAGATCCGGCTGTGGCGCCCCTTCCCGTTCGAGGACTTCTACCGGGCGGCGGATGGAAAGGAAGCCCTGATCGTATTGGATCGCGCCATAAGTTTCGGCGGCCCCGGCGGCCCGGTGGCCCTGGAGGTGAGAAGCGCCATGTACCGCAGGCCGCACGCTCCGGCGGTGGTGAACTACGTGGCGGGGCTGGCCAGCAGGGACGTCAGGGTGGAGGATTTCAAGGCCATCATCCTGGGGGGAAAGGCCAAGGCCGCCGCTGGCGACACGGCGGGGTTCACGCTCTACGGCGTGCGCGAGTGAGGAGCTGGACATGGACAAGTTCTCCGTTTACGCGGCCAGGCTGGTGGAAAAGGGCGAATATTTCGCCTCCGGCCACCGCGCCTGCCAGGGCTGCGCCGAGGCGCTGGCCGTCCGCCTGGTCATGAAGGCCCTGGGGCGAGACACCATAGTGGCCATGGCCACGGGGTGCATGGAGATCGTCTCCTCGCCGCTTCCCACCACGGCCTGGGAAGTCCCCTGGATCCACGTGGCCTTCGAGAACGCCTCGGCGGTGATCACCGGCTGCGAGTCGGGCATGAAGGCCATGATGCGCAAGGGGAAGCTGCCCCCGAAGAAGATCAACTTCGTGGCCATGGGAGGCGACGGGGCAACCGCCGACATCGGCATGGGCCAGCTCTCCGGGGCCCTGGAGCGGGGGCACGACTTCATCTACGTGTGCCTGGACAACGAGGCCTACATGAACACCGGCATCCAGCGCTCCAGCGCCACCCCCTGGGGCGCCAGCACCACCACCAGTCCGGCCGGCAAGCTGTCCAAGGGCCAGCGCACCCAGAAGAAGGACCTGCCCAAGATCGCCATCGCCCACAACATCCCCTACGTGGCCACGGCGTGCCCCAGCTTCCCCTTCGACCTCATGGAGAAGGTGGAGAAGGCGGCGGCCATCAAGGGGCCGGCGTACCTGCATATCCTTTCCGTGTGCCCCACGGGATGGCGCATCCCCTCGGAAGAGGCCATCAGGTACGGGCGCCTGGCCGTGAACACCTGCGTCTTCCCGCTCTACGAATACGAATACGGGAAGTACCGCCTCACCTACAGGCCGGACCCCATCCTGCCCGTAAAGGAATACATAGAGGGGCAGGGCCGCTTCCGGCACCTGACGCCGGAGGACATCGAGGCCATCCAGGAACGCACCACGGCGGAGTACCAGAAGCTGGTCAAGCTCAGCGAAGAGGGTTGAGGGTATGACGGAGATGACTCAGGACGTGAGCCGGTTCGACCGCATCATAGACCGTTACGAGAGGTCGGAGGAATCGCTGCTGGCCATCCTCCAGGACTTCCAGCGCGAGTTCCATTACGTCCCCGAGGAGGGCATACGCCGCCTGAGCGAGGTCATGTGGGTACCGGCGAGCAAGCTCTACGCCATGGGCACCTTCTACAAGGCCCTTTCGCTCACCCCGCGCGGCAGGCACACCATCAAGGTGTGCACGGGGACGGCCTGTCACCTCAAGGGCGCTGCCCAGATCCTGGAGACGCTGGAGCGGGAGCTGAAGTTGAAGCGCAACGGGACCACGGAGGACGGGGAGTTCACCCTGGAATGCGTCAACTGCGTGGGGGCCTGCGCCATGGCGCCGGTGACCATTATCGACGAGGTGTATCACGGGCAGACCCGCCCCTCCAAGATCATGGATATGGTCAAGAAGCAGGTTGGGGGCTGAAGGTATGGTAGCCATCAACTCCATAGAGCAACTGGAGGCCTACCGCCGGGAGCTCGCGGCGGCGGCCAAGCCGGACCTGCCCACGGTGCTGGTATGCTTCGGCACCGGCTGCCAGGCCAACGGTTCCCGGCTGGTGGCGGAGGCTTTCATGGAGGCCATAAAGGAGCAGGGGCTCCAGGTGGACGTGAACATCGGCATCAAGACCACGGGGTGCCACGGGTACTGCGAGAACGGGCCGCTGGTGGCGCTGAGGCCTCAAGACATCCTCTACCTCAAGGTGAAGCCGGAGGACGTCCCGGAGATCGTGGAGGAATCCATAAAAGGCGGCCGAGTCGTGGAGAGGCTGGTCTACCGGGACAAGGTCACCGAGGAGCTCGTCCCGCGCTACAGCGAGATCCCCTTCTACAAGCATCAGCTCCGCATCGCCCTGAGGAATATAGGCACCATCGACCCCACCGACATCGACGACTATATCCTGGCGGGCGGCTACGCCGGGCTGGCCAAGGCGCTCACCATGAAGCCCGAGGACATCATCTCCGAGGTGGAGCGCTCGGGTCTGCGCGGGCGCGGCGGCGCCGGTTTCCCCACCGGGACCAAGTGGCGCTCCTGCGCGGCGGTGGACAGCGACGTCCGCTACGTGATGTGCAACGGCGACGAGGGCGACCCGGGCGCCTTCATGGACCGCTCCATCATGGAGGGAGACCCGCACGCGGTGATCGAGGGCATGATCATCGGCGCCTACGCCGTGGGTTCGCACCAGGGATATATCTACGTGCGCGACGAGTACCCCCTGGCGGTGCGCAACCTCACCCTAGCCATCGAGGCGGCGCGCGAGAAGGGCCTGCTGGGCGAGAACATCCTGGGGAGCGGCTTTTCCTTCGACATCAGGATCAGCCGGGGCGGCGGCGCCTTCGTGTGCGGTGAGCCCTCGGCCCTCATGCGCTCGGTGGAGGGCAACGTGGGAGAGCCGCGCGCCAAATACATCCGCTCCGTGGAGAGGGGCCTCTACAACAAGCCCACCGTCCTCAACAACGTGGAGACCTGGGCCAACGTGCCCGAGATCATCCTCAAGGGAGCGGAATGGTACGCGAGCATGGGCACCGAGGGCTCCAAGGGCACCAAGGTATTCTCCCTGGTGGGCAAGGTCAACAACACCGGCCTGGTGGAGGTGCCCATGGGCATCTCCATACGCGAGCTGGTGGAGAACATAGGCGGGGGCATCCTGGGGGGCAAGAAGTTCAAGGCGGTGCAGACCGGCGGGCCCTCGGGGGAGCTGCATCCCGGAACGCCTGGCTGACCTGCCCATCGACTTCGACAGCCTCACCAAGGCCGGGTCCATGATGGGATCCGGCGGGATCATCGTCATGGACGAGGACACCTGCATGGTGGACGTGGCCAAGTACTTCACCGGGTTCCTGGTGGAGGAGTCCTGCGGAAAGTGCACCCCGTGTCGGGACGGCCTGCCGCGCATGCTGGACCTGCTCACGGAGATCACCGAGGGCCGGGGCAGTGAGGAGCACCTGGCCATGCTGGAGGAGCTGTGCGACCTGCTGACCTGGGGTGCGCTGTGCGGCTTGGGGACCTCGGCCGCCAACCCGGTGCTCTCCACCATCAAGTACTTCCGGGAGGAATACGAGGCCCACATCAAGGACAAGAAGTGCCCGGCCGGGGTGTGCAAGGCGCTGATCACCTATTCCATAGACCCGGAGGCGTGCACCGGCTGCCGCCTGTGCGCCAAGAACTGCCCGCAGAACTGCATCACGGGCAAGCGCAAGGAGGCCCACGTGATCGATACGTCCAAGTGCATCAAGTGCGGCGTCTGCAAGGACGTGTACACCTTCGACGCGGTGAGGATCTCGTAGCATGGGAAAGATAAGCGTGGTCGTAGACGGGAGGACCTTCCAGGCCGAGAAAGACACCTGCATACTGGAGGTGGCGCGCCGGAACGGCATCCACATCCCATCCCTCTGCTACAACAGCGAGGTGACCTCCAGCGGCGGCTCCTGCCGCGTGTGCCTGGTGGAAGCCCACCAGGGGGAAAGATGAGGCTGGTCACCGCCTGCAACTACCCGGTGCGCGAGGGCCTGGAGGTGAGGACGGACACTCCCTTGGTGCGCAGGATACGCAGGGGCGTGCTGGAGCTGCTCCTGGCGCGCGTGCCGGATTCGGAAGTGATAAGGGAAATGGCCGCCGCGGAAGGGATCACCGAGGCGCGCTACCGCAAGGACGAGGGCGAGAACGAGCGCTACAAGTGCATCGCCTGCGCGCTGTGCACCAACGTGTGCGCCGAGGTGGTGGGCGTGCACGCCATAGCCATGGTCGGGCGCGGGGCGGACAAGAAACCCGCCACCCCCTATGACAAACCGTCGGACGCGTGCATCGGCTGCGGCGCCTGCGCCTACGCCTGCCCCACCGGGGCCATCTCCTTGAAGGAGCGGGACGGCGTGCGCCGCATATGGCACAAGGATTTCAAGATGGTCAGGTGCAGCGTATGCGGCACCCCTTACATCCCCGAGGCCCAGGTGGACTGGATAGTGAGGAAAACGGGCAAGGACAGGTCCTTCTTCGACAAGTGTCCCGACCACCGCTGATCCCCGCCCTTGCTTTTTCTTTCCCCATGGGCTATGGTTGAGGCGCATTGGTTTTTGAGGTGTTACGTGGATACGTCCCGAGGAGACCGGCTCCTCGGGACTTTTTTGAAGCGAAGGAGGTGAGATAGTGAAGATATACGTGGGAAACCTGAGTTACTCGACGGACTCGGAGGAGCTCCAAAGGGCTTTCGAGAAGTTCGGGACCGTGGATTCGGCGGAGGTGGTCATGGACCGCAACACCAACCGCTCGCGCGGTTTCGGTTTCGTGGAGATGCCCGATGACGGCGAGGCCAGGGCGGCCATCTCCGGCCTCAACGGAAGGGAGATGGGCGGCAGGACCCTCAAGGTCAACCAGGCCAAGCCCAGGAACGCGGAGACCAGGAGCGCTTACCGCTTCTAAAGCCGCATTCCGCAAAAGCGAGGGGAGTCCGGCGACAACCCGAAAGCTGGGAGGCGGGGACAACCCCGCCTCCCCCTTTTCCCCGCTGCCTCCATCGGCCATGTCCCCGCGAGGCCTCGCGCCAAGGTAAGCGCTTCTCCGGCAACCCGCGACCGGCGGTTGTTGACCGGCCCGAAAAGGGGGTCATATCATGTTTTTGCGCGTCAGAAGGAGTATGGAGGTCGAGAGATGGACAGGAAACCGGAGGAGAAGGCCGAACTGCTCATGGAGTTGGCGGAAGCGCCGCTATCCCGCCTGGAGGCGGAATTGGCCTTCCGGCATCTCTACCGCCACCTGGAGGGGGACCTTAAAAGAAGCGGCGGGGAGCTGAGCGTCCTGGACGTGGGAAGCGGCCTGGGTGAGGTGGCCTTGCGTTTCGCCGCCCTGGGACACCGGGTCACCATGCTGGAGCCCCAGGCCTGCCTCCTCAGGACCGCGGAGGAACGGGCGCGGGAGCAGCTCCCCGACAGGGCTTCCTACCTGCGTTTTCTCAACGAGCGCATCGAGAACCTCGAGGAATGCATCGCCGAGGATTTCGACCTCATCATCTGCCACGAGACCATCGAGTACGTGGACGATCCCCTGCGGGCCCTGAACGTCATCACCAGGGTACTGCGCCCCCGCGGGAAACTCTCCCTGGTCTTCTTGAACCGTTACGGGTTGATCATGGAAAAGGTCATCATGGAGGGCAACATCCGCCTGGCCATGGAGGCCTTTGATATGGAAGAATTTCCCACACCATTGCACAGTGGACGAGGGCACCTTTACTCCGACGCCGAGATCCTGGCCCTGCTGGACCCCCTGGGCTACAACCTCGA
Organism: Actinomycetota bacterium; assembly: GCA_014360685.1. Lineage (GTDB taxonomy): Bacteria > Actinomycetota > Geothermincolia > Geothermincolales > RBG-13-55-18 > Solincola_A. The sequence goes on from JACIXB010000023.1 coordinate 12,695, forward strand.
GGGGCAGTACGGCCTTCTGGTCTTTTCCGAATTCGTGGACTGCTCCCTCTTCGAGGAAGGCCAATGCTACAAGGGACTGATCGAGCTGGAGCTTAGGGCGGGTCAGGAACCCCACCTCAAGGGGGTGGGCAAGTACGTCCAGCTGATTTGTTCCAAGGCCTGACCCTCGCCCTTCCCCGCCGGGAATCTTCCGGGAACATCCGGAGAAGATCGCATGGGTTTTGCCCGTCCACCCCTAAAACCCTTGACCTGGAGCGAAGTCACGCGGCACCCCGGCCGCATATCCTGGGGCCGGAGACTGGAAGTCCTTCTCGCGCAAGGGGAGGCGATCTTAGCTTTCACCCGTTTTCCCGCTTGGCGCGCATCGGTGAGCGTCGCGCGCCGTTTTCGCCGTTGGTGAGCGTCACTCGCTTTTATCACCAGGCTTTCAGTGTCCCGTTTCCCGGTGAGCCGTTTGCGGCGGGAAACGGCGCAGGGAAGCGGTTTGGCCGTGGATCCCCCTCTTGACCGTCGCGTAGGTCAGAAGCTGCTGGTAGAGGCTCTGGTCGGCCAGGTCGCGCCAGCGCAATTGCCGCCGGGTGCGGGTCAGGAAGAGCATGGGGATCCAGGTTCCCGTGTTTATGTAATACTTGCCTTTTTTGCCCTCCAGGACGGGTTGCATCTCGTTGGAATAGTAGCGATGGTCGTGGCCGAAGATCACCACGTCTATGCCCTGGTCCGACAGGAGCAGGTCCCGGGCGGCCGAGGAAAGGGCGTCCTCCCGGGTGGCCAGGGGATCCAGGTGCAGTCCGTCCTCCCGTCCCCCTTCTTCCTCGGCTTCCTCGGACGGGAGGTGGTGGATCGGCATCTCCGCTTCCTCCAGGCCCTGCAGCTCCACGCGGGCCCTGCCGGTTATGAAGCCCAGAGCCCTTCTCAGGGAATAGCCCCAGGTGTCCAGCCGGCCTTCACGGCTCTTGGTCCGCAGTTGGCGGCTTTTTCGGAAAGGGGGAAAGCCCACCTTGGCCATGAAGCGGGCCAGCTTGAACCCGTAGACCAGCTTGAACCACCAGCTCTCATCCTGGATGCCTAAAAATACCATGTTGGGAATGGGCCTCACGTTATTGACGAACGGGTTTCGCTCGCTCATCATCCCGTTGGCGAAATATTCCAGGAAACAGTTGCTCCAACTTCTTTCCAGGCGCAGTTCTCCCGTGCGGGGATCGCGGAGGAAGGGATGGGTGAAGTTCTCAAAGGCGCTGTCCGCGTAGTACTGGTTGCCGTGCTCCACGTAAAGCCCGCCTTCCCGGTAGAAACCCGTGTAAGCGAAATGGAAGTGCTCGGAATCCGGACCCCCCATCTCCTCCAGGAGGCGCTCCCGGACGCGGGGCCAGAAAAGGTCCACGTCGTGGTTGCCGGGGATCAGGACCAGGCGGTGCCCGCTTTCCATGAAACGCCGCAGGGCCGCGAAGCAGTCGCGGTGGGCCTCCAGGATGCGCTCCAGCTTGGCCAGGGATTCCTCTTCCCTGCACCCCAGGCGGGAGAAGGGTTTGACGGAGGTCTTCTCCAGGTTTACGGCCACGAAATCCAGGAAGTCGCCGTTGATGATGAGCTCGGAGTGGCGGCGTTCCCCTACGGCCTCCAGGAAGGAACGGAAGGAAGCGTCCTGGTCGAACTCGTCCAGGTGGTCACCCGCTCCCAGGTGCAGGTCGCTGATCACGAAACTGGTCCTGGCCACGTTTTTCTGCCTCCCCAAGACTGAACGTCGAACCGTATGAAAGTATAGCACCGGAGCCGGGCGGAGGGCGCGCGGTCTTCGCGGGCTTTCCGTGCCGCGGCCGGAACCAGGCCTCGTGGGGCCCGGAAACCCGCCGGGCGTGAAGGTTTTTCACGGGGAGCGAGGTGTCATCCATCCCCTGTATCTGTGGTGGACGCCGCCGTGGACATCGTCACGTCTCGTTTCGGCATCGCCCGGCCGGTACAACGGCCGTCGCATACCTCGGCGGTTGCCGCGAAGCGGCGCTTGCGTTTCACCGGGTCAGCCCGAGAAGGGCCTTTCCTCAACGGGGTGTTTCGCTTCCGGAGTTGGCGGTCCGGAGGGGAGGCCGATTATACTTAGACCGAAACGGTCACCGGAGGCCGGCGGGAAGTGATAGAGTTTCACCCGCGTCCTGGGGTGGAAGGGATATCCCGTTGGGTTGGCGCCCGTGGATGGGGGTCACGGATTACTTTTACGCTGACCAGGCGGATCGTCCAGGGCGATGTCTCCACGCCCGGAACGGCTTGGATGACGAAGGACAAGAAACCAAGGCTTTGGGAGGCTTGTGAGAGGTCCGGAAATGGTCTGCAGTGTGGGGAAGATCGTAGAGTTTATGGAAAAAATCGCCCCCCCCGGATTCGCGGAGGACTGGGACCGCGTGGGACTGCAGTGCGGTTCGCCGGAGTCCCGTGTGCATACCGTCCTGGTGGCCCTGGAGGTGAACCGGGAGGTGGTGGAGGAGGCGCAGGAGAGAGGGGCGGGGTTGATAATCTGTCACCACCCCCTCATCTTCGAGCCACTTGCCCACTTGCGGGAGGACGGGCCCCCGGGCGACCTGCTCTGTTCCGTGGTCCGGTCCGGCTTGGCGGTTTACGCGGCCCACACCAACCTGGACGCGGCGCCCCGGGGAGTGAACGAGGCCCTCGCCGAAACCCTCGGCTTGCGGGATCACGCCCCGCTGGAAGAGGGACTCACCAGGCCGGCTTGCAAGTTGGTGACCTTCCTGCCTCCCGAGCATCTCGCCCCGGTTAGCCGAGCCCTCTTCGAGGCCGGCGCCGGGGTGATAGGGGAGTATACGGGGTGTTCCTTCCGCTCCCCGGGAACGGGGACCTTTTATGCCGGCCGGGGTACCAGCCCGGCCTACGGAGTGAAGGGGATGATGAACGAGGTGAGCGAGGTCCGCCTGGAAGTGCAGGTGGAGGAGAGGTTCCTGGAGGCGGCCCTGCGGGCCCTCCTCCACGCCCACCCCTACGAGGAACCGGCGGTGGACGTTTATTCCATAAGGGTTCCGTCGGGACGCGGGACGGGAAGGGTAGGTGAGCCGGAGAATCCTATGCGGCTGGAAGAACTGGCCGACCTGTGCCGGAGGCGCCTGCAAAACCCGGGCGTGCGCTTCGCCGGCGATCCGGGGCGGGTGGTGAGGAAGGTGGCGGTGTGCGGCGGCCGCGGAGCTTACCTGGCGACGGAGGCGTTGCGGGCGGGAGCCGACGCATTGGTGACCGGGGACGTGAGCCACCACCAGGCGTTGGCGGCCTTGAGCCTGGGCTTGGCGGTGGTGGATGCCGGACATTATCATACCGAGAGGACCGTGGTGCCCCACCTGGCGCGCATGCTTGGTGAGATGGCGGAGGAAGAAGGGCTGGAGGTGGAGATAGTCGCTTCCCGCGTGGATACCTGTCCCTGGAAGGTCGGAGGTGCGAGTTGAGCGAGCTGGAGTCGCTGTACCAGGTTCAGCAATTGGACACCAGGATATTCGAGCTGCGGGAGAAGCTGGAGAACAACCCCCTCAAGGAGGAGTTGGAGGGCCTCCGCGGCCGGGAGCGGGAATGCTCGGAGGAACTTTCCAGGGTCGAGGAGGACTTGGAAAGATCTACCAGGATACAGGCTGCGCTGGAGGACGAGATCCGGAGCCTGGACCAGAAGTTGGCCCGGGAGGAGAGCAAGCTCTACGGCGGCCAGGTCACCAATCCCAAGGAACTCCGGGGGCTGCAGGCAGAGGTCCGTTCTCTGAAGAGAAAGAAGGATGAACTGGAGACGAAGCTCCTGGAGGAGATGGAGGGGCAGGACGCCGTGAAGGCGAGGGCCGGGGAGCTGAGATCCCGGGGACGGGAGCTCGCAGACCTTATCGAGGAAAAGGAAGGCCTCCTGGAAAGGGAGTCGGGAGAGTTGGCCTCCGAGCTCGCGGAGCTGGAAAAGGAAAGGGAGAAATGGGCTTCCGGGGTGAGCGAGGAAGTCATGCGGCTCTACGAAAAGATCCTCGCCGCCAAGCAGAACCTGGCCGTGGTGAAGGTCATCGACGGGGTTTGCCAGGGGTGCAGGGTGGAGCTGCCGGGGAAGGAATACGACCGCTTCCTGAAGACGGAAGGCGTCTTCCGCTGCTCCAACTGCGGGCGCATACTGGTTCGGTGAACCCGGGGCCCCAGGGGGGCGAGGCCGTTGGGGAGGAGAAAGAGCAGGAAAAGCGTGGTGGAACCGGCATTCCAGGGAGCCAAGCATTTCGATGAGCTCCATGTCTTCATTGACGGGGCCGCCCGGGGCAACCCGGGTCCGGCGGCCATAGGGGTGGTCGTCCTTACCCGCCAGGGACGCCGCGTGGCCGCCTTCGGGGAGGCCATCGGTGAGGCCACCAACAATTTCGCCGAGTACACCGCGCTGGTGCACGCCCTGCGCCTGCTCTCCGCGTACGAGGTCGACCGCTTACGCATCTATGCCGACAGCGAACTGGTGGTGCGCCAGATACGCGGCCTTTACCGGGTGAAGGAGAGATCCCTGCGCAGCCTCCATTCCCAGGTCATGTCCATGCTGGGGCGGTACCGCGACTGGAGCATCCAGCACGTGCCGCGCGAGGAGAACCGGGAAGCGGACCGCCTGGCCAACCGCGCCCTGGACGAGGCGGGCGGATCGTCGCCCACCGGTCGCCCGCGTGAAGAGCAGCGGGAGGAGCAACCTGCCCTCTTCCCCGACGAGGAGGAAGGATAGGGAGGCGGAAAGGTTTTAAGGGCCGGGAAGGCCCACGAGCCTCCCTCCTTCCCAACCAGGGAAAAGCCGAGGGAAAGCAACCATTCGAGGTCCGGTAGCGGAGGTCCACGCGCCGAGCCCCCGAGCGAGGAAGGAAGGAGAGGAGACCATTGTTCATCCTGGCCCATGCGGGTTTCACCCTGGCCCCCGCCGCCGCTTTCTCCGGCTGGTGGAAAAAAAACCGGGGATTCCGGCACGGGGCGCCCGATCTGAGGTGGCTCCTGGCCGGCACCGTCCTTCCCGACGTGGTGGACAAGGCGGTGGGGGAGGTGCTCTTCCGCTCCTATTTCCAGAACGGGCGCATATACTTCCACACCTCGCTCTTCACCCTCCTCCTCCTGCTGGCCGGCCTTTACGGCTGGGCCAGGAGGAGGGACAGCCGCCTGCTCCTCCTCTCCTTGGGCATGGCTTCCCACCTGGTCCTGGACCGCATCTGGATAGAGCCCACCACGGCGCTTTGGCCCTCCCTGGGACCCTTCCTCCGCCATCCATCGGACCTGACCCTGATCCAGCAGGTGCTTGAATATGTACGTGATCCCGTTTTCTGGGTCACGGAGGCCGTGGGCGCGGTCCTTTTGGTGACTTCACTAAACGCGCTGGGTGTGGATTCAGGGGCCAGGCTCGGAGATTTCCTCCGCCGCGGCAACATGCCGGCGTTGCTATCGCGGAAGGTGACCGGATCCGGAAACGGGTAGCCGCTTCCGCGGGATCCCACGTTGTCCGGTGGACCGACGGCCCCCGTGACCCCGGAGGAGGGGCGGCGTCGCGCGTGGTTCCCGGGGTTACCCTCCACCGCGAAAACGTCGAGTTCCCGGGCCTTTGACCCGGGGCCTCGGCCGAAAGGAGACGGCTCGCCCCGGCGCTGCGGCTGACCCGTGATGCGGGGTGATGTTCACCCACCGGCGGGTTGGGTACCTTGGGCGTTCCTCCCGTATCCATACCGCAAACCGGAGAAGTAAGGGGTCCGGTCCCCGCCCGGGAAGCGCGAGATCGCGCCCCGTTCGCCCCGTGCCTCGTCTTGCCGCCCGTGGGAGGGGTGCTAAAATAGGTGCGTCATGGGAACGGCCTATCTTCTTAGACACGGAGAGACCGAGTACCACGCCCGGCAGCGCCTGTTGGGTCGGCTGGACATCGGGCTCAACGAGAGGGGGCGGGAGCAGGCCCGGCGGGTGGTCGATTTCTTCCGCGGCCTGAAGTTGGACGCCGTGTATTCCAGCCCCCTGAAGCGCTGCCTGGAGACGGCGGCCCCGGTGGCCGAGGACCAGGGGTTGTCCATCCAGATAATGGAAGGGCTCATGGAGGTGGACATGGGCGAGTGGGATGGCCGGACCTTCGAGGAGCTCTTCCGGGAGGAGGGAGAGCTGGTGGGGAAGTGGATGCGCAACCCCTCCTCGGTGGCTATTCCCGGGGGCGAGGATTTCGGTGCGGTGCGTGACCGGGTGATGTCCTCCTTGAGGGATATTGCCTCGCGCCACCCCGGTGACCAGCGCGTGCTCGTGGTGACTCACGGGGGGCCCATACGGGGGATCCTTTGCGAGGCGCTGGGCATGGACCTGGACGGGATGTTCCGCATCCAGATAGACCTGGCTTCCATCTCCGCCGTCAAGTATTTCGACGGCGGGATTCCCGAGACGGCCATGGTGACCCTGGTCAACGAGACCTACCACCTGCGGCGGGGCTGATCGAGCGGGGTGCGGCAGGGACGCCCGCAGGAAGGTCGGGAAGCGCGGAGACGGGCCGCCGGCCGAGCCGAGAGGACCGCTCGGGCAAGGATTCCCGAGCCCATCTTGCGGATGACTAGTTCTCCAAGGGATGGCCGTGGATTTCCCATGCCGGAAGGCAATGGATAAGGACCGGGATTGCTACCGGGAAAGATGAAGAAGGACATCGAATACCTGCTTTTCGACCTGGACGGAACGCTGGTGGACACCATCCGGCTCATCCTGCGCGCCTTCCGGGAGACCTTCAGGGCGCTCGGGCTTCCCCCCCGCGACGACCGGGAGATGCTCCTCCAGGTGGGGAAGCCCCTTTACCGGCAGGCTCTGGACATCGACCCGCAGAGGGCGGACGAGATTTTCCGGGTCTACCAGGAGATGTACGATAAATATTACCAGGAACTGGTAAATGAATATCCCGGCGTCCGCGAGGCTTTGGCCGGCTTGAAGGAACGCGGATACCGCCTCGCGGTGGTCACGTCCAAGCGTCATACAAACGCCGTCATGGATCTGGAGAAGTTCGAACTCCTTCGGTACCTGGACGAGTTGGTGACCGCCGAGGACACCGAGAACCACAAGCCGGACCCCGAGCCGGTCTTCAAGGCCTTGGAGAAGCTGGGAGGAAGCCCGGGGAAAGCGGTGTTCATAGGCGACAGTCCCTACGATATACGGAGCGCCCACGCCGCCGGGGTGCGGGCGGGGGCCGCCGCCTGGGGTCCCTTCCCCAGAGAGGTGCTGGAGGCGGAGAATCCCGATTACTGGATACCGGACCCGCCTTCTTTGCTGCGCATCTTTCCTTGATCGGGAACCGGGCCGAAGGCACGAGGTTGAAGAGGAGAACGAAATGCGGGACAGCGAGGAGTTGAGAAGGACGCTGCGGCGTATAGACGGAAGGGGTTACAAGGCCTACAAGGATATCGAGGGCCAGTACGATTTCGGGAGCTACGTCCTGTGGGTAGAGCACGTGCAGGGCGACCCCTTCGCCGCCCCCAGCAACGTCATCGTCAGGGTCCCGCAGGAGAAGGCACGCTTTCCCCGCGACACCTTCTCCAACCGCAGCAGGGAGATCGGCTTGCGGGATTATCTCACCCGTAGGTTCCACGACCTGGCGGAGCGGGTTCGGGAGGGGAAGAGGGGAAGCGGCAAGAGCGGCCTCATAGCCATTGACCGGCCCCACCAGGAGATACTGGAGAGGACCTCGGTCCTGGTGGACGAGAGGTGGGTGGAGGCCAGGATCGCGGTGGGCCTCCCGGCTTACGGGCGCAGCATCGCGGGCCGGGAAGCGGAGGAGATGTTTTTCCGCGAGCTTCCCCACATCGTGGCCGGCTCGCTCTTTTTCGACAGCTTGGACCGGGGAGCCCTCTACCGTCACGTGGAGACCAACGAGGACGCCGACTGTTTGAGGGGCAAGCTCAGGGAGATGGGACTGGCGGCGTTCCTCGCCGACGGCGCCGTCCTGCCCCGCAGGAGCGGCGTGGACCCCAGGCCCCTGACCGCGGGAAGGGTGATCCCCTTTAAGTCTCCTCCCTCCCTGCGGGTGGAGGTGGAACTCCCCAACCGAGGCCGGGTCAGCGGTATGGGCATCCCGGCGGGCATAACCTTGATCGTGGGCGGTGGGTATCATGGGAAATCCACCGTGTTGAACGCCCTGGAACTCGGGGTATACAACCACATCCCGGGGGACGGGAGGGAGCTGGTGGTGGCCGACCCGGGAGCGGTGAAGATCAGGGCCGAGGACGGACGGCGCATCGAGAAGGTGGACATCTCTCCCTTCATCCGCGGCTTACCCTTCGGCCAGGACACCACCGCCTTCTGCACGGACAACGCCAGCGGAAGCACCTCCCAGGCCGCCAACATCATCGAGGCCCTGGAGGTGGGTGCCACTCTTCTGCTCATCGACGAGGACACCTCGGCCACCAACTTCATGATCCGTGACGAACGCATGCAAAAGCTGGTTCCCAAGGAGTTCGAGCCCATCACCCCCTTCATCGACAAGGCGGACCAGCTTTTCCGGGACTACGGGGTCTCGGTGATCCTGGTCATAGGCGGCTCCGGGGATTACTTCGACATCGCCCACCACGTTATCTGCATGGTCAATTACGAGCCTCGCGACGTGACCGAACGGGCCCGGGCCATCGCCGCCGACCACGTGGCTCGCCGCGTGGCGGAAGGGGGCGAAACCTTCGGAACCCTGAAACACCGGGTCCCCCTGGCCCGGAGCGTGGATCCCCAGAGGAGGGGTAAGACCAAGATCCGCGCCCGCGGGGTCCGGGCCATCGAGTTCGGGGGCGAGACCATAGATCTGTCCAGCGTGGAGCAGCTGGTGGACGAGAGCCAAACCCGGGCCATCGGGCACGCCCTCCACTACGCCACCCGTTACATGGACGGTAAGGCCACCCTGCGGGAGGTCGTGGAGAGGGTGATGGGAGACGTGGGGATGAAGGGGCTGGACGTCATAGGTCCTCCCAACCGGGGGGACTATGCCGCCTTCCGCGCTTTCGAGCTGGCGGCGGCCATGAACCGGCTGCGCACCTTCACCGTGAAAACCTGAACCCCGTGCCCCGCCGTTCGTTGACACCCGGCCCGGGCCGTGCTAATTTAATCCTCGTCCGCGCGCCGTGTAATGTATAGCGCTTGGAGCTTCCTTACTTTTCCACGGTCTTCCGCGTGCTTCGCAGCACATCCAGGCGACATTCTTAGGGTGAGGGCCTTCCTCGGAGTTGTCCGTTAACCCCTCCCAGGACGCGCGCCATCTATGGAAGGCCCTTCACCCGCCGAAAAACCCACGGCTTCCGGGATTCCCTCCGCGACGCGCGTCGTTTACGGCGGATATAGGGTTGGCGGGGGGAGATAATGAAGGAGGTCGGACCCGGGTGCCGATCAGGTTTGAGTGTCGGGCGGAAGCAGGTAGTGACGGGTAAGGGGAAGGAAAGGAGGAGGCCATGCCCTATTTCCAGGATATCCAGGTCTTCTACGGGCTCCTGACGGGGGTCTTCGACGCCCTGATGAAGGATCCCCAGATACGCCGGAAAGCCCTGGATTCCAAGTTGCTAGTCAGGTTCGTGTACCGCAACCCGGAAGGGGAGTTCTGGGTCGACTGCCGCGGCGACGAGGTGAAGGTATATCCCGGGGGGCCGGGAGAGGAAATGACCCCGGACGCGGTGATGACCATGGAGCTGGACACCGCCCACCGCTTCTGGTGCGGGCAACTCAACCTCTTGGGAGCGCTTTCCAGCGGGGAGATCGAGGCGGAGGGTTCCATGCCCCGCCTCCTCAAGATGCTACCGGTGATAAAACCGGCCTACGACGTGTACAAGAACATGCTCCGGGAGAAAGGCCTGGAGAACCTCATCGTAGAGGAGGAAGAGGAGGACTGAGTTTCGATCCGCCGCGCCCGTTCCCGGTACCCGCGCACGAGTTCCCCGCGCCGAAGGCCGGGACTCCCAGTGCATGGGCGCGAGATGGAGAACCCTTGGCGACCGCTGCCCGGTGGTCATGTTTTACCTGTCGGCTTAAGGTCGAGACCTGCGGGGGTGAACCGGGGTGCCCACCGATCCCTGGGCGGGATGGCTGGATGGGGTAGAGAGGGAGGTTTCCCGGGATAGGCGGGCGGCGCTTCTGCGGAACCAGGTCCGGGACCGGGTGTTGTCGCAGGCTGGATTGAGGCCCGGTGCGGTGGCGGTGGACCTGGGATGCGGCCTGGGGTTTCTTTCCCTGGAGGCCGCGCGGTTGGTGGGGCCGGAGGGCAGGGTTTACGCCGTGGACTCGGACCGGGAAGCCTTGGGCAGGCTGAGCGTAAGGGCGGGCGAGGCCGGCTTGGCTCACGTGATCCCGGTTCACGCGGACCTTTGCAAGCTTCCGTTGCCCGCGGGGGAGGCGGACGCGGTGGTGGCCAGGTCGGTCTTATCCTATGTGGAGGAACGCGGGAAAGCCCTCCGGGAGTGCTTTCGGATCCTCCGACCCGGAGGAAGGCTTTCCATCTGCGAACCCCTGCTGGCCGAGGAGGAGCTGTGGGTGGACTGGGATCTCCAGCTTCCCCTTTGGGAGAAGGCCGTGGCCATCCTGAGGTCTGAGCATCCGGCCTATTCCTTCCGTGGTCCCGACCTGGTACGGGAAGTCCGGGAGACCGGGTTCAGGGAGGCGGACTTTTTCGTATGGTATGCGGACGTGACGCGTCCCTTCATTGACGCCCGGGAAGTGAAAAGGGAGTTGGAGGGCGCTCTTCCGGGCCGGCTCTCCATCCTGAAAACATTGCGGGCCGGTGGGATGAGCGAGGAGGAGATAGACCTGCTGGCGCGGCGGTGGGCCGAGGAATCGTGGCGTTTCTCCTATCGCGACATCCTCCCTTGTTGCTTCGTATGGGGCAGGAAAGGCGAAGAGGGGGAAAAGCGCCCTGAAGGAACCGCCGGGTGATGGGTGGGGGGCGGGGGTGATACCTCGCCGGGCATGGATGATAACGGGTCCGGGAGGGCGCGTTTCGCCCCCGGGGAAAACGGCCCGGATGCCGTGGAGGGTAGGGAAAGCGTGAGCGAGGAGGAGCGAGGATGAGGGGTTTCTGCGGGAAGTACCTCCTGGTTGACTTGGAAAGCGGAAGTATGGAGGAAAGGAGCGTAGGGGAGGACGTCTTCCGCAAGTACGTGGGAGGGGCGGGGTTGGGCGCCTACCTGATGCTCAAGGAGTTCGACCCTCTGGTGGATCCCCTTTCCCCGGGAGCGCCCCTCATGTTCCTCGACGGCCCGCTGACGGGCACCAATTTCCCGGGAAGCGGCCGCTCCTCCGTGGTGGCCCTTTCGCCCCTCACCGGGCTCTGGGGGGAGTGCAACGTGGGCGGAGCCTTCGGCGCGGCCATGAAGCTGGCCGGCCTGGACGGCGTGGTTCTCACCGGGAAAGCGGAAAGACCCGTGTACTTATGGATAGACGGCGGGAAGGCCGAGCTCCGCGATGCCTCCCACCTCTGGGGCCTGGACACCTATGCGACCAACGAGAGACTTGAAGAGGAGCTCAGGGGGGACGGCGGGTTGGTGCGTACCATGCAGATAGGCCCCGCCGGCGAGAAGGGCGTACGCTTCGCCAACATCGTGAACGAGATGGGGAGCGTGGCCGGCCGTTGCGGCCTGGGAGCGGTCATGGGGAGCAAGAACCTCAAGGCGATAGCCGTTCGCGGCGGGGGCAAGATGGGTTATGCACATCCGGAGAGGGCGCGCGAGGTCCGTAAGGCTATTACCCAGAAACTGGAAAATCACCTCCTGGCCCAGACCCTACACGAGATGGGGACCAACGGCGCCCTGGACACCGGCATGCTTTCCGGCGACATCCCCATCCGCAACTGGAGCGTGGGGGAGTGGATGGAGGCCCTGGACACCCTGAATTCCTTCTACTACAACGACCACATCCTGGTGAAGACGGTGGGCTGTTACGCCTGCACGGTGCGCTGCAAGAGGGTGGTGAGGGTGGAGGAGGGGCCCTATTCCATGGAGGAACACGCCGGCCCGGAGTATGAAACGGTGTGCATGATGGGCACCAACCTCCTCAACCCCAGCCTGGAGGCGGTGGCCAAGGCCAACGACCTGTGCAACCGCCTGGGGATGGACACCATAGCCATGGGCTCGGTCATCGCCCTGCTCATGGAAGCCCAGGAGAGGGGCCTCCTGTCGCCCTCGGAGACGGGCCTGGATTTCTCCTGGGGAAATATGGAAACCGCCCTGGAGGCCATTCGCTTGACCGCCGCCCGGGAGGGCTTCGGAGATCGCATGTCCCGGGGGTCGCGCGCCCTGGCGGGGGAGCTGGGGGCTCCCGAACTGGCGGTTACCGTGAGGGGCCTGGATTTCCCGGCCCACGACCCCCGGGGGTTCCATGGCTACGGGCTGGGGTACGCCGTGGGGGCGAGGGGTGCATGCCACCTGAACACCACCAACCTACTGGTGGAAGGCGGGATGGCCTCCTGGCCGGAGATCGGGCTCAAGGGCCCCTACAAGGGTATGACCAGCAAGGGTAAGGCGGAACTCACCTGGAAGTGCCTCTCCGTGGGCCAGCTGTTCAACTCGCTGTGCATGTGCGAGTTCATCGGTGCTTTCCTATCCCTCAACGACCAGGTGGAGATGATGCGCGCCGCCACCGGTTTCGACTGGACCCTGGAGGAGCTCATGGAATGCGGCTGGAGGATCTGGTACCTGAAGCGCCACATCCTCAACCTGCGCGGCTCGGGGCGCAACGACGACGTACTCCCCCCCAAGGCCCTCACGCCCACTCGCGAGGGGACCAACGCGGGGTCGGTCCCGGACATGGAATTGATGCTCGGGGAGTTCTACCGCCTGGCCGGTCTGGACGAGGAGGGCAGGGTCCCCCCGGAAAAATTGGACATCGATCCCTGAACCTCGGCGCGACCTGCCTTTTTCGGCCACGTGGATCGTGGTTCTAACGGCCTTGTCCCTCCTCCCGCATCCGGCAAGCCGCGTGGGCCGAGCCGCTTCACTTTTCGATGTCCAGGATAACGCGCAGGGGGCCGGTGACGAAGTGCAGGTAATGGGGTAGGGGTTCGCTCATGGAAATGACGAAGGTGGTCTCCATGGAGCCACCGCCTGCGACCCTTTTGATAGTCGTCACCTTGGGATCCCCGAGGTGGACCTCCTCCCCGAGGTTGTCGAGCTGGGGATCGGAGACCTCGGGTCCGAGGACGAAGATCAACAGCTTGTTCTGCGCCATGTCGTACCAGGTCTGGGTAAGAGGCAGGCTGCTCACGTCGGTGCCGTCGCTTTTATGGAGTTCGAAGACGATACGGTAGTAATCGGCGTGGTCCGACCAGCGGACGTCGGTTATCACCAGCCCGGGAACCCCACCCGACCCGATGCTCTGTCCCTCCGAACTGAAGGGGATGCTCTCGGTGTCGGTTTCCGTTTCCGGCTCCCTTTCCCCGGTTTCCGCTCCCTCCCGGGCCCCTTCCCCTGGCCCGGTCGTCCTCTCCTCCGCCTCGGCGGCCTCCTCCCCCACTTCGCCTTCCGTTTCCCTTTCCTCGCTCACCCCGGCAGGCTCCGACTTGCCGCAACCCAGAGGAATGATCGCCGCCAGGAAGAGCAGCAGGATTGCCAAGCAAGCCATCCACATGGTGGTCCGCCTCATCGCCTTACCCCCTTTCCCCTTGGATCGTCCCTCTCCGAGATGCGGATTCGGGATCGTTTACGATTTTCCCTTTCTCAAGGGAACCGTGACCCTGGAGGTAACGGTTTGGAGGGTTTTCCGTTGTTGGCCGCAGAACCTCTATAGGATTTTAACATGGCTGGGGCGGCCATAAAAACGCGATCCTTCGTATGCCGAACGGGGTATGTGGATCCCGCAAGATAAATCACCCCTTTCCTCCCGTTCCTTGCCTGGTTTTGCAGGGATGATGGGGTGGCCTTTTATCGGTCCTGGAAGCGCATGCTGAAACGGTATGGCATCCGTTTGACGGTGGAGGGAACGGCTTCCCGGCGGTTTCCACGCGGCGTGTGGACGGACGGTGCCGCCTGCTTCTTGAAGCCCGCCCCGCCTTTCCCCGGGGGTTGACGGGGACGGGATCCCCGCTCATCCCAGGAGGTTAGCCACGTACAGGGCGCTTCCCGCCGCCTGCTCCGTTCCCACGCCCCGAGCTCCGGCGTCGGTTCCCACCAGCCACAGGCCCTCGACCGGGGTCCGGGGCGCCGGCTTGTGCACCCCGGTCTGTCCCACGCACTGGGCCAGGCCGATGCATTCGCCGGTGGGCTTGCCGGTGATGGAAGCGGTGTGGGCGATGTGGGTGCGCATCTTCCACTGGACGTGAGATGCCATGTTGGGGAATATTTCCATGAGCCTCTCTTCCGCACGGTCCAGTATGCGCTCGCACCATTCCACGTTCTCCCGGTTGACCTCGATGGGCCCGGGCACCCCCATGATCACCAGTTGCTTGCCCGGAGGAGCGGCGTAGGGATCCCACTCCGAGGGCAGGGGAGTGAAGAGGAAGGGGTCCTCCGGAACGCCGCCTCTCTCCAGATAGTCGAACATGTGATCGGGATCCAGGTTGGGGATGTTGAAGAAACTGGGGGCGGGAAGGTCGATCACCCGGCGGTCGAGGCCGAACTTTACGGTGATGAATGAATAGGAGTACTTCAGGCCCTTGACGTAGGCCACGTAATCCTCCGGGAAGTTCTCTTCCCCGGCCATCTCCACCGTTCGCTTTATGCCGGCGTTGGAGATCACCAGGTCGGCGTCGATCTCCTCGCCGTCCGCGGTGACCACCCCGCGAGCCCTGCCTTCCCTCACCACGATATTCTTCACCTCGCAGTTCAGGCGCAGCTCACCCCCGTCGCGCAGGAAGGCGCGCAGGAAGGAGCCCGGGATCTCGCGGGAGCCGCCCCGGGGAACGCCGAGGGTCTTCTTTTGGAATATATTGGTAACACACCATAAAAACTCGCCCGCGCTGACCTGGTGGTAGGGGACCACGGTAAGGAGCATGGCAAGGGCGGCCATGCCCTGCAGGACCGTGCGGTCGTCGGTGATGCGGTGCAGGAACTCCTGCAGGCTGATCTCGTCAAGCTCCACGAGGTAGGAGGGGTTAAGGCGGGCGATCTTCGCCGCCGCGAGAAGGGATTCCAGGAAGGTGTTCCTCTTCGAGGCGCGGTAGACCTCGTTCTGAAGGGCGGTTGCGCCTGGGCTTCCGTTTTCCCGGCGCAGCAGCCTGTCCCGCAGCATCTTGATCTGCGAAGCGGCGTTGCTCAAGGCCATGCGGGGGTCGAAGGGGCTCTGGTAGAGGTTGACGCGGTATTTGCCGCCCACCAGGAGGTGCTCGCTGGGCTGGGCGGTCAGCCATTCCAGGTCGCCGCGCACCCGGCGGTTGATGTCCCCGTGCTGTCCGGAAGCCCCCATGGAGAACATGTGCACGCCGGAATCCACCAGGAAACCATCCCTCTCGAAGGACCAGCACTTCCCGCCGTAGAAACCATTTTTTTCCAGCAGGGTCACCCGGTGTCCCCTGGCCTGCAGGAGGGCGGCCACGCCCGCTCCTCCCACTCCCGATCCTATGACCAGTATCCTTTTCCCGCCTACAGCCATCCGGTCACCTCCCTTTGCCCGTGCGGGTCTTCCCGCTTGATACACTCCTGCCCGACGTAACGGTCGTCTGGATCCGTCAAGAAAACGGTTCCGTCACCCCGGCGCGCGTTACCTGCCTCTCCCGGCTGGCTCGCGTCCATTTCTCCTCTCCTTCCCCCGGTATTCACCCCTCCCTTCCGCCGTGCCGTAAAGCCCTGCCCCGCGTCGACAACGGGAAGGGGACCCTGGTCACGGAAAGAGGTTCCGGTACCCCGGCATGTACTCCACCAGTATCCTTTGGGCCGATTTTTTCCTGTCCAAACGATGGAAGACCGTCCGGAACCCGATCACGTTCAAGGAAACCGGCACCAGCTCCTTCAGGCGCGCCGCGCAGTAAGCCGGGTAATAAGGGCTGACGCACCTGCGGAATTCCCTCCAGGCCCTCTCCCGGTCCTCCACGGCCAGGGCGGCTATCTTTCCGGACACCAGGGCGCCGTGCAGGCCGAAGAAGGCAAAGGGGTCCATGGCCCCCGCCAGGGTGCCGGCCAGTATGGCCCTCCCGGCGAAGAGGCGCGGCGTGCGGATGGAGGCTGCCGGCACCGGGAAGGTAAAGCCGTTCCAACGCGGGATCTCCAACCCCTCGAAGCGGGCTACCTGTTCGGCGAAACGGTCGCGGTCCCGGAGGGATATGGGACGGCGACGGTTGAAGAGGTGCACGTAGAGTATGCCCCGGAAAGCGGCTACGTACCCGTAATCGCTGGTGTAGGTGTCGTGGTACATGTGCACGAAGTTGAGCTCGGGATCGCAGGTGCCTCGGTAGGTGAAGTGGTGGGATGTAAGGTAGGGTACTCCGAAGGCGTCGAATCCCTCGAAGTGGAGGCCGGTGGCCACGATGCAATGGGGGTAAAAGTCCCAGAGGTCCTCGGGGGAGAGCACCGGCGAGGAGAACCGGAATTCCACGCCCGCTTCCCGGGCCAGCCGGTAGAGGTGGCTGTCCAGGCTGGTCTCCCGGGGCCCCCTTTCGAAGAACCAGGCCCGGATGAGGCGGGGATCGAAGGCGTACGCCTTGCCCCCGGCGATCTCCCGCATCTCCTGGATGGGCTCCACTCCGGGCGAGATGTCCACGCCAAGGTAAGCGCACAACTCCTCCAGGTTGAGCGGGCTGCCCTGGCAGGAAGGGTGGTAAAGGGGGGAACCCCCCACTCGTTCCTCCCTCTCCAAAACCAGCACCTGGTGGCCCCTTCGGGCCAAGGTGATGGCGGCCACCAGCCCCGCAAGCCCGGCCCCCGCTATCTTCACTTCGGCCATCGCTCCTCCCCCCTCGACCGGCAAGGCAATCGACATCTTCCATCTCCGGGCCGCCGCGGCCGCCTCTCGCCGCGGTGACGGCGGTCCATGGTCAAAGGCCCGTTAACCCGTTTCTCCGGGTCCTGCCTTTGCGCGACATGGGCGGGCACCGCGTTCCCATCCGCAGCCAAGCGGTCACTTGCAGGCCGTCTTGCCGAAACCATGGTGGGGCCATTCAACCCCTCGCCTCACCCTTCGCCTGCCGTATCAAGGACCGCAAGCCGTCACCGTCCAGGCCCCGGGAAACCGTGAAACATGGGCATATCCTGATAAAAACGGAACAAGAACCGACTTGATATCGAAATATCTTCTAAGAATCTTGCCTTTGTTCCATCTTTTTTAATGCACCTTTTCGGCTCTTTTCCGCTTGACAATCCCTTCCGCGTGTACCTATAATCCAATTATTAAATGACTGACCAGTCGTTCATGAAATTATATAATATATGGCGTAAGAGTATGCAATAACCACCCGCACAAGAAGCATGGGGGCGGCCGAAAAGGGGATCCACGGAGAAGAGAAGCTTTAGGTCACCGGTGGGGTGAGTCGAACTTTGGTCGTCCGTGGAAAACCCGGTCTGTATCGGGAGCCGGTAAAAGGCCTCGCGGATTCTTGAGGAGGGAGGGTCATGGCGGTGGATACCGTTCCGGGGGAGATCGGGGATATAGTGGGCCCGGAAAACGTCAGTCGCGAACCATCCGCGGTCAAAAGGTATTTTCAGGAACCGGTGGGGGAGGTGCGGCTGACCCTGGTGCGGCCGGGCGACGAGTATGAACTGAGCGATTTGATGGCCGTAGCCGGCCGGGCCGGGATGCCCGTCTATTCCGTGCGAAGGGAGAAGATGGAGGGGCCTCCACCACGGGGGGAAGGCCTGCTCATCGACCTCTCGCGCCTTGACGGGATAAAGGAGATAGACCGGCGCAATCTCATGGGGCATATATATGCGGGGGTGACCTACGAACGCCTGCAGGAGGAATGCCTGAAAAAGGACTGCAGGTTGCTGTTGCCTGCCGCTGCCGAGTCGCGTTCCGTGTTGCGTTCCTACCTGGACCGGGATATCCTCAACGGCAACGCGGTGTACCGTTTTCCCAACCTTTCCATATTTCACGCCGTGCTCTCCGACGGCCGCATCTGGGTATCGGGATCGCAGCAGTTGACGGCCGAGGGGATAGCCGATTTCCGGGAGGACCAGG
This sequence comes from Actinomycetota bacterium, assembly GCA_014360685.1. Classification (GTDB taxonomy): domain Bacteria; phylum Actinomycetota; class Geothermincolia; order Geothermincolales; family RBG-13-55-18; genus Solincola_A. Next base: position 30,740 of record JACIXB010000023.1, read on the forward strand.
GGCCCCAGTTCTCCCTCTTTTTCGGAGGGAGCGAGGACATCTTCGGCATACCCTTCTACGGGATCGTTTACCTTTATCCCCTACGGGAAGAACGCCGCGTGCTCCTTTTCGGCTTCGACGCCCTGGAGCCGGCCCTGGAGCTGGCTTACAAGGTGAACCGTGAGGAGCACTGCTTCGAGTGCGTTACCGCCAATTCCCGCTACCTCTCCGTGCTCCTGTCCGAGGATGTCGACGGTGCCGAGGACCTGCGCTCCAGGTTACCGGCATGGGTTACCGCCCTCAGCCTGGAACATCACGTGGAGCTGGTGGACCTGTGGGAAAAGTACGTCAGGGCGGACGCGGAAGCCCTTGGGGCGCGGGAGCTGGACGGTGACCTGGCGGCGGCCATGGACGCGCAATTCAAGAAGCCCTGGTACCTGTTCGACCGGGATTACCTTCGGGGTCGCACCGCTTTCATCAGGCATTACGACTTCAAGAGGCGAGCCCCCGCGCTGCTTTCCGGGCTCCGGGAACTGGCCTCCGGCAAGGGATACCCGGCAGAGGAGATCGGCCAGGCCCTGGTCCCCGTGTACTTCGGCGGTTCCTTCTATTGCGAGACCGACCTCTACTTCCGCCCCTTGGACGAGGAGGATAAAGCCCGGGTGGAGGAGACAGTCCGCGAGGGCTACCGCTACCTGCTGGGCGAGTCGAGCTTCATAGACCGTCCCCGGGGAGAGGTGGCGGAAATGGTCTTTGCCGCGGCCGACCCAGGTTACCTCAAGGTCATGAGGATCTTCAAGAACATCGTGGACCCGGCGGGGATCATGAACCCCGGACAGCTCCTCAAGGGGGTGTGAGGGATGAAAAAGCGCGTCACCGCTCCCCGGGAGGTCCTGCACGAGCTCCAGCAGGACTACTTCATCTGCACCAAATGCAAGATCTGCCAGGCGGTTCATGTCCAGTTCTGCACCGACTCGCGCTTCTGGCGCAACTGCCCGTCCGGGACCCGCTTCCGCTGGGATGCCTACTACGCCTCGGGGAAGATGGAGATCGCCCGAGGGCTGCACATCCACGAGATCAAGCCCTCCGATTCCCTCCGCCACATCCTCTACACCTGCATGCTGTGCTCCTCCTGCCAGGAGCAGTGTTACGAGGTCAAGCAGCTTCACCCCACCCGGGTCTTCGAGCTCATGCGGGAGAAGGCGGTGCGCGAGGGCTGGGGTCCCATGCCGGAGCACGAGCCGCTACGCGAGAGCCTGGAGAAGAACGACAACCCCTTCGGGGTGGAGGCGAAGAAGAGGGGGGAATGGGCCAAGGGCCTGGACCTGAAGCACCTTCCCGAGGAAAAAGCGGAGGTCCTCTTCTACGCCGGGGACGCCTATTCCTCCGACCCGGCCCTCTTCCCCGCCGTGCGCGCCGCGGCCCGCGTCCTGCAACTGGGAGGATTGGACCTCGGCATTCTGGGCGCCGAGGAGAAAAGCGACGGCGCGCTAATGCTCCTCCTCGGGGATCGCGATTTCTTCGAGACCTTCGCCTTCGACAACCTGGAGACCTTCAACTCCCTGGGGATGAAGACGATCGTCACCCCCGACGCCCACGCCGCATGGGTCTTCAAAGAGGAGTACTCCAGGGAGCTGGACCCGGAGGTCAAGGTGAGGCACATCAGCGAGGTCCTGGACCGCATGGTCCGCAAGGGAGACCTGAAGCCGCGCGAGGAGGTGTCCCTGAAGGCCGTCTACCACGATCCCTGCAAGCTGGGAAGGCGATTCGACATTTACGAGCCCCCGCGCCGCGTGCTCCGGGCCATTCCGGGCCTGGAACTCCTGGAGTTCCCGAGGGCCGCTTTCAACTCCCTGTGCTGCGGGGGAGGCGGCGGGGTGCCCTACGCCTTCCCGGACTACGCCCTGTGGACGGCCAAGGAAAGGCTCTACGAGGCCGAATGGACGGGAGCGGAGGCCGTGGTGACCAGTTGCCCCTACTGCCTCCAGATGTTCCGCAAGGCGGTTGAGGCCACCGGCAGTTCACTGAAGATCTACGACCTGGCCCAACCGCTGCTCATGTCGTTGGGAGAGGAGGTGTAGGGAGATGTGGATACGGGATGTGGCCAAGGACATCAAGGAACGCCGCATATCCGGGATAATATTCCAGCACGAGGCCGAGCCGTTGCACAACCGTCCTCAGGACCTGGCCCGGGCCAAGGAGATGCTGGTCGAAGCGTTGGGCGAGGAGTGGGTCACCGACGACCCGGTGATCCTCATCGGTTACTCCCGCGACCAGGCGCCTTTACCCGCCCAGTACCCCCACCTGGTGGTCATGCCCGAGACCACTGAGGAGGTGGCGGAGGTCTACCGCATCGCCAACCAGTGCCGGGTGGACGTGATCCCCATGGGTACCGGCCTCACCACCATGGCCCTGCACATACCCCTTTACGGAGGCATAATCATGGACCTCCGGCGCATGGATAAGATACTGGAAGTGGACGGGGAGAACATGTACATGGTCATCCAGCCGGGGGTCAACTACCTGGCCGCCCAGGTGGAGGCCCAAAAGGTGAAATGCCGGGTGCTCAACCCCTCCACGGCGGCCACCGCGGGGGTGATCTCCAACCATGCCTTCTGCAACATCAACACCCTGGCCTCCAAGTACGGTTTCGGCATAGACAACATAATCGACATGACCATGGTCCTGCCCGACGGGACCATTTTGAAGACGGGGCCGGCCGCCTACGGGGCGGTTAAAGCCCACGTGCCGGGGCCGGGGCCGGACATGGCCTCCCTCTTCCGCTATGCTTTCGGCACCCTGGGAACGGTCACGGAGATGACCCTGCGGCTGTACCCGGAGCCGGAGCACATTTACCAGATATTCCCTGCCTACGAGAAGGACGACCTCAAGTGCGTCATCGACGTCCTCTACAAGGTGGCCAACGAGAACCTGACCCTGGAGCTGGCCCACATGCAGAACTCCTTCTTCGGCATCTTCGTGGGGGCCACCAATGCCCAGGCCAGCGCCATCGCCGGGACCTTCCCCCGCAACAACCTGTTCACCATTTTCTCCGGTTCCACCCCGGAGGAGGCGCGGCTCAAGGCGGAGATCATCCAGCGCGAGATCCTGAAGATCGACCCCGAATGGGAATTTTTGCCTCCGGAGGCGGTGGAGGACCTCACGTCCGATCTGCGCAGCGTGAACCTGGACCGCTGGCAGAAGTACTTCAACGTCACCGTACGGGTGATGAGGGTGCGCGGTTCGTTCCTCATCGGGGCCCTCATCGGTCACCTGGATAACTTCCTGGAGGCGGAGCGCAGCATGCGCGTCGCCACCAGCGACCAGGCCGGCCACACCGAGGACAACCTGCCGCCGGACGACGCTTCCACCTATCTCCAGCCCTACCACATGGGGCGTTCCGCCTACATGGAGTACGACGTCTATTCCAACCAGGGGGATAAGGACGACAACATGCGCATGTTCATGACCTACATGCGCGCCATGTTCACGGGCATTTTGGGGCATGGGTTGGTCCTGGCCTGCGGGGCGATACCCTTGACCAAGGGAATGCCCGTGCCCTTACCGGAAGGCATGCCCCAGCTGGATGATCTCATGCCGCTGGTCATGCCCAACAGCACGACCTTCACGGACACCTTCACCGCCTTCAAGATGGCCGTGGACCCCAACAACATATCCGCCCGAAGGTGGGATTACGAGACGGGCTTGTGCAAGAAACTGACCCTTTGACCGGCTTACGCGTGTAAGTGCCGGAGGTCGGCAAGGAGGGAGGTGATAGAGGAAGGAAGGCCGGTATGGAAAGGGAGGCGGCGCGGGCGGCGCGCGGACGGATCGCCCCGTCGCTTCTTCCGGCGAAGCGGAAAACGGCGATTCTGGGTTCGGGAGACCGCCCGCCGGAATCGGTCACGGCGGGCGGTCCGGCCCGGGCCGGAGGGTTCGGAAACGCCCTCCCGCGTTATGGTTTGAGATCGCGGGCATAAGGTAACGGCGCTCTTGCCGTTGGACGGGGTTCGGATATGCGCTTCCGCGTGTATGGTTTGAAGTCCATGCCGGGTTTGGTTTTCGAGAAGGCCCGTCACATCGGCATTCGTGAAGCTGGTGGGCTTGAGAAGCCGGTCCCGATGATGGTTTCACCATCGTCTTTTCGGGACGAGGGATCAGGATACGGTGAAAGACCCCGTAGCGGATCCCTTCCCTCCGGGGGTTTCGGGTGGAACGCAAGGAGGCGTCTCCCGGGTCCTCCAAACGTTTTGGCGGGGCCGAATCCGGTATCCATCACCCGCGCGGGAGAGAAATGGGAGCGAAAGTGGATTCGGGATACGGTTCGGAAAAGAGCCGTGAAGGGACGGGAGGTCGGAGCCGTTGGCCGAGGTCATCGTGGTTGGCGCCGGGTTGGCAGGCCTGGTGGCGGCCATTAACTGCGCACGGTCCGGGCACCGGGTATGGGTCCTGGAGAAGGGGGAGTGGGTGGGGGGGGATCCGCGCATCAGGCCCACGGTGGATGTGACTCCCATGGAGCCGGAGAAGCTGGGCCGCTTCATCGGCATCGACCTCGGCCCCCCTTTCGTGGTCCCCACGCGGGAATTCCTGGTGGACGTTTACGGGAAGAGATTCCTCTTCCCCGGCGAATATTTCAGCCTCCACTCCGTGGAGAGGGGGAGCCGCTCCACCTCCCTGGATTCATACCTCTACGAAAGGGCCCGGGAGGCCGGCGTGGAGTTCGAGTTCGGGGCGGAAGTCGGTTCCCGGGAGGAGTTCTCCCGCCTTCCGGCCGACACCATCGTGGCCACCGGGCTGGAGGCGGAACCTTTCCTGGCCCTGGGGCGGCCCTACCTCGACGTCTTCGGATTCGTGGCCGCGGCTCCCCACCAGGGAGAGCCGCGTATCCTGGGGTACTTCGACCGCCATACCAGATATTACCATTACTGCGCCAACCTCCACGGCACGGCATTCGCCCTGGCCTTCAATACCCGTCCCCTGCCGGGTTCCGCGTGCCGGGAATGGGCTGGTAGGCTCGAGGAGGAGGGTTTTCGGTTCCCTGAATGGCGGCCCCATAAGGGGGTGGTGGCCACCAGGGGGATCGCCGCCCCCACCCTGTTCGCCGGGAACAAGATACTGGCCGGCACCCTGGCCGGCATACAGGATCCGCTGTTCCTATTCGGGGTTCACGGTTCGCTTCTCTCGGGGAAGATAGCGGCCATGGCCATCGAGGACAAGGAGCGCGCCTGGCGGCTTTTCCGCCGCTTCACCTCCCGTTATCCCTACATGTGGCTTTACAAGAGGATCTTCGACCTTCAGTCGCATTTTGCGCGCCGCCCGGGATTGAGGGCGGCCTTCGGGGCCCTGTCGAGGTTCCCGGACCTTTTTCGGCCTCTCCTGGGCGGAGCCCTGAAATCCGTCCCCGGTTTCGGGATGCTGGATTAGGAAGGGAGATCTCGGGATGGCGGCCAAGAGGGTGGTCATCGTCGGGGCCGGCTTGGCCGGCCTGTGCGCGGCCATAACCGCACGCAAGCTGGGCTACGAGGTTCATTGCGTGGACCGTTTCCAGCGGGTAGGCGGAATGCCCGAAGCCCATCCCTTCGTGGATTCCACCCCCTTCGACCCGGTGCTCATGTCCCGTTTCCTCGGCGTACCGATAGGCGAGCCGCAGGTGGGCCCTTGCGAGAATTTCCACGTCTACGCCTTCGGAAAGCTGTACCGCCTCGACCCTTCTTTCTCGCGCCTGCACAACGTGGAACGCGGGCCCAGGAGGTCGGCCATCGACCGCTATCTCCATGATTTGGCGCTGGACATGGGGGTGACCTTCGAGTGGGGAAACCCGGTACTCGGCCGCAAGGACCTGGCCCAGTTCCCGCCGAACACCATCGTGGCCACCGGGCCCTACCCGGAGGTCTTCGAGGCCCTGCGTATCCCGCACGAGACGGCTTACGGATACGTGATGAGCGGGGTCTACCGTCCCTGGGGGGAAAGGTCCTACGCAAGGCGGTGCGCCGTGTATTTCGACCGCTATACCCGCGACTATTGTTATCTCCCTGCCGCCAACGGCATCGTGGCCGGGCTGTTCTTCGCCCGCCGCCCGGTGGGCGAGCGGCAGCGTGCCTTGTGGGAAAGGCAGATCAGGGAAACCGAGGGCGTGGAGTTCAAGACCTGGAGGTTGGAAAGGGGCTTTTTCGCCTCTCGCTATCCATGCCAGCCCCGGCTTTTCGCCGGGGACAAGATACTGGCCGGCACCCTGGCCGGGGCCCAGGACCCGGGTACCTACTTCGGGTGCCACGGGGCAATGGTCTCGGGCAAGATAGCCGCCATCGCGTTGGAGGACAAGGCCTTGGCTCAGGAGATGTTCGACCTCTGCAACCGGAGCTTCAACGCCATGTGGTTCCTGCGCCGGGTGGCCATCAACTACATGCCGGAATTCCTCCGCAAGTCCTTGCTCAGCACCGTCCTGGGATTCGTCGCCAAATGGGAGATCCTGGGCAGGATGCAGGGAAGGAGCCTGCAGCGGATGATTCCCGGCTGCCTGCTCCTGTTGCATATGGATAAATATTCCAAGTATCTGAATATTTAAATACCTGGTTTCCGGGGCACGAGGTCTTCGCGCCCGTCTCTCCGGGTGGACGCGAATGGCTCTCGTTCCGCCGGTGATAGGAATGAACATGCAAGTCTTGGTGTAGGCTTGAAGGGGGATGGAAGGTGAAAGACAAAGGACCCATCTACGTGGTGGGGGCGGGACTCGCGGGGCTTACCGCGGCCATCAACCTGGCCCGGCAGGGCAGGGAGGTTGTGGTCCTGGAGAAGGGGAAACGGGTCGGCGGGCTGGCCGTCTATAACCCCTCCCCGCACGGTACCCCCATGGATGCCGAGGCCATGTCCGGATACACGGGCATAGACCTGCTTCCGGCCATGGTTCCCCTGAAGGAAGGTGTGATCTCCATATGGGGGAAGAGGTACCGACAAAAGTTTCCCCGCAACGTGCAGGCCTGGATGATCGAAAGAGGGCCGCGAAAATCGTCCATGGACCATTACCTTTATCGACTGGCGTTGGAGGAAGGGGTACGCTTCGAGTTCGACCAGCCCGTGGCGAGCGACCGACAGATCAACGAGTTGCCCCGCAATTCCATCCTCGCCACCGGCCTGCACGTGGACGGCTTCGAAGCCGCCAACGTCCCTTACCAGATCCTGCACGGCTATTTCGCCAAGTGCCGGGTTCCCTGGAAAGAAGCCCGGGTGACCATGTACTTCGACGACTACACGCCGGATTACGCCTTCACCTGTTCGGTTAACGGTATAGCCTTCGCCCTCATCTTCAACCGCTACCGCCCGGTTGCCAGGTGGGAGATGGAGAAGTTCGCCGAGCAGGCGGTGGTCGAAGACGGGTATCCCTTCAGGAGATTCCAGGTCCTGGAAGGAGGTGCGGCCCCGGTTCGCCGTTTCACCAACCCCCGGCTTTTCCAAGGGGACATGATACTGGCCGGCACGGTGGCCGGGATGATGGACCCTGTCCTCTTCTTCGGGATGCACGGCGCCTTCCTCTCCGGGAAGATAGCGGCGCGGGCGGTGAACGATCCCGCCGGAGCTTATGACGAGTTCCGCCGGTTGAACGTGACCTTTTACCCGCTGCTGGCCGCCAAGCGCCTATTGGATATAAGCCCCCGTGACCTGGCCATAAAATATCCGGCCCGCCTTGCCATGCGTCTCATGCCCCTTTTTGGCCCCCTGCTCATGCGCCAGGCCTTCAAGGTGAACGTGACCGGATACGGCCGGTTAAAGGGGTCAGGTCTTGAATTTTGATACATCCGAGTACCGAAAAAATCGATGTCCGATTCCTCCCTTCTCGAAAGGACACAAGGCATCCCGGTATCAAAATCCAAGACCTGATCTCATGTCTCCTGGACGATCGGTATCCCGTCGCCCGCACCTTGTCCGTCGCCTGCTTCCCTCAGGCCCCGCCGCATTCCCGCATGACCCGGCGGGCGAAGGCCCTGGCCTTCTCCAGGCGGGACTCGTCCGGTTGGCCCTTGGTGTGCGGACCGTACTCGGCGAACTGGCGGTGCCGCGGGTTGTCGCTCTTGGCCAGGAGCTCGATTATCGACTGGGCGAGTTCCCCCTGGCAGTCGAACATGCCCACCAGGTCGGCCTCGCACAGGCAGGCCCTGCAGTTTTCCAGGTACCGCCTCGTTTCCTCCTGGTCCTCGGGGGCGGCATGGGTGACGAAAACGGCGATCTTCTTTCCCTTGCCTTTTTCTTCCAGGAAAGCCTTGGCCTCCGCCGCCGGGTTGGAGGCGTGGATGGGGAAGCCTATGAAGGCCAGGTCGTATCCCTCCAGGCTCTCCACTTCCGAGAGGGGCTTGATCTCCTTTTCCGCCTCCAGCTGATCATAGATGGCTTCCGCCACCCGCTTGGTGTTTCCGGTCTGGGACAGGTAGGCTACCAGGATCTTCATGGCCACACCTCCGGAAGTTGAATCTTTGCGCCCGTCTTTTGACCGGCGCCCGCCCACATGAGGAATTGTAACAGAAAGGGAGAAATCACACCGACGTGGAGGGCGGGACCTACCGCGCCCTCGACTTCACGGGAGTGGCCGGTATGTTCGGGCACCCCTTCTTTTCCCCCCGGCGGGGAACGGCTCCTGTACACCCGGCGTCCTTGGGTCCCTACGGCGAAAGACTTGGTCACGGGTTGAAAGCGGCGGTCACCGGGGAAAACAGGCCGTGGAAGTGGCCGTGTGCACCAACAAGCGCCTGGAAAGCCCCCTGGTGATCATGAGGAAGGGGCCTCGGGGCTGGGAAGGGGCGGATATGGGCACGTGCATAGATCCGCCGTCATGGCACCCACCCTTACTGGATTGGATTCACTTAATACCGCACAGGTGGAGCGCCGATTCCAGGGCCTCGGAGCGGTGTGGCTGGGTGCGCGAGAACTCCAGGAGGCTCATCTTGCAGGCCTGCCCGGAACCTCCCCCATGGGTGGCGGAATGGAGGATGGATCCCAATCCCCAGGAGATGTTCTCTATCAGCCGGACCATGCGCAGGCGGTGTTCCGCGGGCACGTCGTCCACGCCCTTCAGGAACCGTTCCATCCAGTGGGAGATCTCCGGGTTCTTCATCTCCTTCTCCCCGGGGCAGCAGGACAGGATGCCGCCGGTGATATCCTCGGCCAGGCGTATGAGGTCGAAGACGGCCCGCGAGGCGTAATACTTCGTGTTGTTGGCCAGCACCGGGTCGGCCACGTAACCCGCTCCCGGGAGCTGGAAACCGCGCATGGCGGCGGCAAGCCCGCAGGAATACATGGTCTCGGAGATGGCTACCATGTCCGCCAGCTTATCCTGCACGTGGGCCGACCTCTCCAGCCCGTTGTAGCGGGCCATGAGTTGGGTGGCGGCGATGAGAACGTCAGCCCATCCCGATTTGCATCCCCCGGTGGTGGGGCGATGGGAGGTGCCGAAGAGGTTCACCAGTTCCCCCAGGTACTCCACTTCCCCGCAGAGAAAGACCCTTTCCCAAGGCACGAAGACATCATCGAAGATCACGATGCATTCATGCACCCCGTAGTAAATATTTCCCAGGTCCATCTCCGCTCCTTCCTTCCTGCGGTCGTCCTGGGACTGCCGCACGGAGATGTGGACCAGACCGGGGGCATCGGCCGGCACGGCACAGGCCACGGCGTAGTCCTCGGCGCCGGCGCGGTGGGTGGTGCAGGGAAGGACCAGCTTTTCGTGGGAGAATGCGGCTCCCGTCTGGTGCAGCTTGGCCCCGCGGATCACGATTCCCTCCCGGTTCCTGTCCACGACCCTGAGGTACATGTCCGGGTCGGGTTGTTCCTGGGCGGGGATCTTCCTCCCTCCCTTGGGATCGGTTATGGCCGGGCAGGCCAGAAGATCGTTGCGCTGCATGTAGATTATCCATTCGCGCAAGCGCGAGTGGTAGGACGTCCCCTTCTCCAAATCGATCTTTCGGGTGATGTACAGCAGGGGGGCATAGGCGTTCTGGATGCAGCGGAAGGAACATATCCCCAACCTGCGGTTCATGTAGCGCGTGATGTTCACCTTGGCCACCAGCTGGTCCACGCTCTGCGGGACGTGTTGGAAGAAGGAAACGGGCTCCCCGGTGAGATGGGATTCAACCGTCAGGCGGTCGGCGAGCTCCGGCTCGTGGACCATGTCGTAGGTGGCGGCCACGGCGTGGGCAGCCGCCCGCACCGCGGGGTGCTCCAGGGCGTTGTCCAGCCGCCTCCCGTCGATGTAGATGGGGATGGACATTTCCTCGATGCTCTTCAGGTATTCGGCCCCGGTCTTCAATTCCTCCTCCCTCCCAAGGTTTTCCTTCTTCTTGCTGACGGCGTGCAACGGCGTCGGTGAGTTCGTCGAAAACGACTACCGGGCCGCGAAAAAAACCACGGCCACGATAAAGTGATCATCGTGAGCGAACCCCTCCCGGACTTCCGGGCCCATTGGTCCGCGCCTTATCGCCCTCGGGCGAGTTTCCCGGAACGCGCCTTTTCCCGGGGGTGCGGCTGTTGTCCTCCCGTTTCCGGCACCCCTCCAGGACCAGGCCGGAGAAGACCTCGGCGATCTCCCCGGTGGAGCGCTCTCCGGCCGGGTCGTACCAGGAGGAGAGCCAGTTGCACATCCCGGAAACGGCCCGGGCCACCATGGGTACGTCCATCTCACGGAAGGAACCCTCCCGCATGCCTTCCTCCAGGACGCCCCGGAGCACGGTCTCGTATTCCCGGCTCAATGCGCGCACCTTTCTCCTCCGACGCGGGGGGAGCTCGCCCTCGTCGGCCAGGTAAACGTTGGTGATGTCGCCGTGCCTTGCGAACATGTCCAGGTGCAGCGCGATGAGGCGGCGCAGTTTCTCCTCAGCGGGGAGAGGAGAACTCTCGATCTCCCGCGCCCCGTCGAGCAGCTCCGTCACCGCCGATTCGCAGATGGCGTAGAGCAGGTCGTACTTGGAATCGATGTAGTGGTAGAGGGCCGGCTTGGTGATCCTCAGCCGGCGGGCGATTTCCTCCAGGGAGGTCCTCCGAAAGCCTTTCTCCCGAAAAAGCCGGGCGGCAACGGCTCGGATTTCCTCTTGGCGGGTCACTTTCCCGAACCTCCAAACTAATATCTTACTTACCAGTAGGTAAGCCGATTGTAAAACGATTTATCTCCATAGTCAAGCATGCTCGGAGTTTTTGATTGACGATAACCGCTTCGGCCGCGAGTGGAATGATCATGGCCGCGGGAAGAATAAGAGCGACCCCGGGGCCCTTTCCTCCTTACCGGGTTGCTCAGAGGCCAGGCCAGGCCGTGGAGAAGTGTTTGGTTGCCAGATGGGGGAGGCCGGAGGCTGGGAACTGATGACCGTCAAGGCGGCGGGATACGGAAAAAGGGAAAATGGTCCTTGATAGAGGAGATATAAAGTGATGCCGGTCCGAGGAGGCACGGTTCCGGGGAGTGACGATCGTGGAACCACGGGCGGACGGTTTACCGAGAATGTAAGAACGTTCGTGCCGTGCCGCCGGTAAATAAGGCTGATGTCACCGGGTAGGAGGTCAAGGCTTGGGCGGGTTGGAAGACACGAGGAAGCCCGAGGCGGAAGGCGCGGAACCCCGGCTGGGAAGAAGGGAATTCCTGGAAAAGCTTGGGATGGGCCTTGTGGGGCTGGGAGGGCTTTACGCAGCCATGGCACTTCCCGGTTGCGGGGGCGGAAGCCCGGGCACCTGCCCTACGGAAGGGGGCACGGCTGCGGAGGCGGGTGATATACCAGCCCCCGCAGAGGGAGCGGGGATCTACCGGGGGCTGGTGGTGGCGGAGGGTAAGGACCCCCGGACGACGCTCAGGTTGGGCTTGCACGAGTGGGGCGGCCTGGAAGCCCTGGAACCGACGGGCAAGAAAGTGCTCCTCAAGGTGAACGCCGCGTTCGCGCGGTCTCCGGAGGACGCCGCCACCACCCACCCGGACCTGGTCTCGGAGGCGGTGCGCCTTTTCCTTTCGGCGGGAGCGTCCGAGGTGGTGGTATACGACCACATCCTGCAGGACCTCGTGGAGCCCACCCTGGAAAAAAACGGTATAGGACCGGCGGCGAGGGAGGCGGGGGCGAGGCTTGCCGTTTACGCAGTGAAAAAACCCGGTCCTTCCCGGATCGTCCAGGTTCCAGGAGGAAAGGCTCTTTCCTCCATAGGCATACTGGAGGAGGTCTTCCAAGCCGACATAATCGTCAACATGCCCAAGGCCAAGCACCACAGCGGAGCGGGACTCACCCTGGCCATGAAGAACCTCATCGGCTGCACCCAGAACATGGGTAGGATGCACGACGTGGACCTGCACCGCGCCATCGCCGAGCTCAATGCCCTTATCCGCCCCTCCTTGATAATACTTGACGCCACCAGCGTATTGTTGGATAACGGCCCCGGTGGGCCGGGAACCGTCGCCCGTCCGCAAAAGATAATCCTGGGCACAGACCCGGTGGCCGTGGACGCCTACGCCTGCGGCCTCTTCGACAGGTCGCCCAAGAAGATCCGCTATCTCTCCCACGGGGAGGAACTGGGGGTGGGCACCATCGATTACCACTCCCTGGGCGTGAAGGAGGTAGAGGCTTGACCTTTTTGCTTGGGGATAAGCGGCGGGGCACGGGCTGGGCCTCGTGCGTAGTCAACGCCCGGATGATAGGTGGAGCATGGATGACGCTCTCGAGAGAATGGCCTCCTGGAGCCGGTCTGCGAAGGGTGTCCGGAAACTTTTAGGCGTCCCGATACGGGCGGGGCCCCGTCGAGAAAACAAGAAAGGTCAGTGGAAGAAAAATGGGCGACAGGCGCGCGGGAAATAAGAAACGACGCGCTCTCTCCTGGATCCGGAAGGCGGTTCAGGCCGTTTTCCTGTCCCTCTTCGTGATCCTGGCCTGGTCAGCCTCCTATCCCCCAGGGGCCTTGAACGAGAACCTCTTCCTGCGCCTCGATCCCCTGGCCGCCTTCGTGGCCGCCTCCTGGAGCGGGCTGTGGGTTTACCTTCTCCCCGCCTGGCTCCTGCTCCTGGCCACAGCCTTCAGCGGGCGGTTCTTCTGCGGCTGGGTTTGCCCCCTGGGCACGGTATTGGAATGGGTGCCCTCCCGGCGCGGAAGGCGGCGGAGGAGGAAATTCTCGGAACTGCGGGTAGTGGACTTGACCGGAAAGGAGATAGGGGAGGGGGAGAGGAGGGTCCGATTAAAGTACGCCTTCCTGGTCCTATTCATCGCCCTTTCTTTGGCGGGCGTCAACCTGGCTTGGGCCTACGACCCATTGGTCATCGCCAACCGGACCCTGGCCTTCCTCTTCTCCGGCGGTATCCCGTTTCTCTTCCTGGTGCTGCTCCTCCTGGCGGTCATCGCCGGCCCCCGCTTCTGGTGCCGGGAGATGTGCCCGCTGGGAGCCTGCCTGTCCCTCACCGGCATGCTCGGATCCAGGCTTCCCGCGGATGCCAGCCCGCTCTCCCTGGTCAAGGAGGAAGAATCGTGCATCCACTGCGGGAGGTGTTCCCTGGCATGTCCTTTCGAGATAACCGAGGTGGCTGACTCGCGGCATACTGGCAGGCTGGCCATCCCGGACTGCGCTCTGTGCGGGGAATGCGTTGCTTCCTGCCCGTGCGAGGGCGCCCTGTCCCTGCGCTCCTTCGGGCTCGTCCTCTCCTCGTCCGGGACGAGGAAGGGCGGAGACACGGCGATCCGGGACGCGGGGAAGGAGGAAGGCAATGTCATTACCCATCCGCGGCGGATGAGAGACGGAAGTCCCGGCTCGGGGGTGGCCCCGTAACCGGTTCCATGATTAGGAAGATTTTACCTCATGGGTCACGGCGGCAGGCGACGGGGAAAGCGGTGGGGGAACGCGCGGTCAGGGACTGTGCGGCCCCCAAAGGCACTCGATCTTACCCGGCGCATAGAGGAGGTCTTGGAGAAATGTGGAAGCTGAGGTTGGCGCGGCGGGAGTTCCTGGCCTGGAGCCTTGCCGGGGCGGCCACCGCCATCACCTACGGGCTGTGGCCACGTGATTCTGGCGCTTCGCCGCTGCTCAGGCCCCCGGGAGCGCAGGACGAGGAGGATTTCGTGTCCCGCTGCCTGCGCTGCCAGGAATGCGTGCGCGCCTGCATGACCGGGTGCCTGGAACCGGCGGGAAGGGAATTCGGGGCGGGCAAGATCTGGACCCCCCGTTTCAATCCTTCACTGGCCAAGTGCGAGTTCGAGCTCTGCGGCCGGGCCTGCGCCCGCGCCTGCCCCGTGGGGGCCATCCGTCGTCCGGGAGACGAGGAGGTGCGCATCGGGACAGCGTCCGTGGACAGGAAGAAGTGCATCGCCTGGAACGAGGGCAAGGACTGCCTGGTCTGCTACGAGCGCTGTTCCTACGGGGCCATCGAGCCCGATTCCAGGGGCAGACCCCGTGTGAAGTCCAAACGGTGTACGGGTTGCGGAGCCTGCCAGAACACCTGCGTGACCTGCCCCGACCCGGCCATCGTGGTCTATCCGATAAAAGGGGACAGGTCTTGAATTTTGATACACCCGAGTGCCGAGTCGTTTAAACCGGGTGCCTTGCCCTTGACGATTTGGATACATGACATCCGAGTATCAAAATTCAAGACCTGATCCTTAGATTAGGCATCCCGCTCCGGAATTGGTGGTAAAATGTTCTCGGCCCGTTTCCGGCCGCCACCACGGCGAGGAAAGGAGCACCATGGATGCGCGCATGACGGTCGAGGAATGCCTGGAGATGTGGAGGAATCCCTACCCCCGCCTGGCCCGCATGCGGGAGGAAGGGGAAAGGCCGGTGGCCTTCTTCTGTTCCTATACCCCGGAGGAGATACTCCACGCCGCCGGTTTTACGCCGGTGCGGCTCATGGGTGCCGTGCGCACCATAACCCATGCCGACGCTCACCTCCAAGCCTATTGCTGCTCCCTGGCCCGCACCGACCTGGACATGGCCCTGGCGGGAGAGCTTGATTTCCTGGAAGGAGCGGTTTTCGTGCAGACCTGCGATACCATGATGCGCCTCTCGGACATCTGGCGTCGCAACACCTCCTTTCCCTTCCACGGGGACCTGGTCTTACCCATCCGCATGGGCGAGGAGATCTCCCTCCCCTTCCTGGTGGAAGAGGTGCGCCGCTTCCGGGGAAGGGTGGAAGAGTACCTGGGGCGGAGCATCCGGGACGATGCCCTGGAAGAAAGCATCCACGTGTACAACCGCAACCGGCGGATGGCGGACAGGCTTTATCTGCTGCGCCGGGAGAGGCCGGGAGCCCTGGACGGCCTTTCAGCCACCGCCTGCCTGGTTGCCGGTTTCTGGATGAGGCGCGAAAAGCACAACGATCTTCTGCACCATATTTTGGAAGAAGCCGAGGCCGGGAAGGAGAAAGCCGCGGAGAAGCTGCCCCTGCTGGTCAGCGGGAGCGTCTGCGCCACCCCCGACCTTTACGAGCTTTTAGCCGAGCTGGATGCCGAGGTGGTTGACGACGACCTCTGTTGCGGTCACCGCTATTTCGACGCCTTTGCCGACGAGAACATCTCACCGGAGGAGGCACTGGCCCGGCGCTTGTGGCAACGGGTCAACTGTCCGGCCAAACACCAGTGCCTGGAGGACCGGGCGGAGCGCCTCCTGAGGCAAGTGGGGGACAGCGGAGCGAAAGGTGTGGTGTTCTTCCTGCAATCCTTCTGCGAACCGCACCTCTTCGACATCCCCTACCTGAGGAACCGCCTGCGGGAAGAGCTTGGCATACCCTCTCTGGTTTTGGAGAGCGAGCTGCAATCCTTCTCCCGCGGGCAGCTCCGGACCAGGCTGCAGGCCTTCCTGGAGACCATCCGCGGGGTGTGAGCGGCGATGCCCGATCAGGTGGCATGGGAAGGGGCGAGTGGCCGGAAGAGGCCCGGAATGGACGCGCCGGAAGCGTGGCATGGGTCGGGGAGCAAGGCGCGCGATGGAAGGGGTTTGATCTGGAAATAAATGCTAAATATTTCAATACCGCATAAACGTGATCGGGCGAAGGAGGTTCGGGGATGAGCTCCGGCGAGAATCGCGACGAGGAGAGGGAAGCAAAGGAAAGGCGACGCATCAAGTCCGGGGAAGCCATGCGCGACCTGATGACCAAGTACTACATGGAGGCCAAGGCCGCCGAGGGGACGGACAAGCACATCGCCTGGATCACCAGCGGGGGGCCGGTGGAGCCGCTCATCGCCTTCGACGTCATCCCCGTGTACCCCGAGAACCACGGCGCCATGTGCGGGGCCGCCCACATGAACGTGGAGCTCTGCGAGGTGGCGGAATCCCGCGGCTTCTCGCGGGACCTGTGTTCCTATGCCCGCGGAGACATAGGGAGCGCCATCACCAAGGGCGGACCCATCGGAGGACTGCCACGGCCCACTTTCCTGGTGTGCTGCAACAACATCTGCAACACGGTGTTCAAATGGTACGAGGAGCTCGCGCGCTTCTTCGACGTCCCCCTGTTCATCTTCGATACCCCCTTCGTGAGGGGAGGACTGCCCTCCCATCACCTGGATTACACCCGCCGCCAGATGGAGGAATACATATCTTTTCTGGAAAGGATTACCAGCCGGGAATACGACGAGGCACACTTCGTGGAGGTGGCGGCCAAGTCCCTCTACGCCTCCGGCCTGTGGGCGGAGGTGCTGGCCTGCAACCAAGCCCGGCCGGCCCCCATGACCTGCTTCGACGCCTTCATCCTCATGGCCCCCATCGTCACCCTGCGCGGGACCCAGGAGGTGGTGGACTTCTACCAGGGCTTGCTCCAGGAGATGAGGGACCGCGTCGAGCAGGGCATCGGCATCCTTCCTTCCGAAAAGTATCGCCTGCTGTGGGACAACATCCCGGTGTGGTACGAGATGCGTAACCTGGGTCGGCTTTTCATGGAACTGGAAGCCTGCCTGGTAGCGGACACCTACACCAGCGCCTGGACCTTCCAGGAAGTGGACACCGAGGACCCGCTGGAGGCCATGGCCGCCATCTACACCGAGGTATACCTGAACATCAACCTGGAGCGCATGGCGGACAAGATAGAGTCCCTGGCCCGCCGCTACGAGGTGGACGGCATGGTAATGCATTCCAACCGCAGCTGCAAGCCCTATTCACTGGGCCAGTACGACCTGGCCAAGGAGTTCACCCGGCGCACCGGAAAGCCGACCCTGATTATCGAGGCCGACCATACCGACTCGCGCTGGTACAACCGTGCCGAGGTGGAAGGGCGCATCAGGGACTTCGTGGAAAACCTCCTTTAATGGGCTCAGATCTTGTTGTTCGATGCCCCGGGCATATTTACGGGGTTTCCCATGCTGGACGTATATGAATCGCTTGCCTCCCGGGGACTGGTCCCCCTCGGCGAGGAGGAGGCCGCCCGGCGCCTGGAGGCGGAGGGTCCCAACCTGATCCCCTCCGCGGAAAGGAGGACCTCCCCGCGCATCGTCCTGGATATCCTCCGCGAGCCCATGTTCCTCCTCCTGGTGGGTGCGGGCTCCATATACCTGGTGCTGGGAGACCTGCGCGAGGCTCTGGTCCTTCTGAGTTTCGTGGTCCTGGTGATGGGCCTCACCTTCGTCCAGGAGAGGAGGACGGAAAAGGCCCTCGAGGCGCTGCGCAACCTCTCCAGCCCCCGGGCCCTGGTGATCAGGGACGGGAGGAAGCGCCGCGTGGCGGGAGTGGAGGTGGTGCGGGGGGATGTGCTTCTCCTTTCCGAGGGGGACAGGGTGCCCGCCGACGCGGTGGTGGTGGATTGCTCCAACCTGGCGGTGGATGAATCCTTGCTCACGGGGGAGTCGGTCCCCGTGCGCAAGCTCCCCTGCGAGGGGAGGCTGGAGATGGGAACCCCAGGAGAGGAGGGGCAATCCTCGGTGTTCGCCGGCACCCTGGTGGTCAGCGGGCGGGGTGTCGCCGTGGTCCAGGCCACCGGCTCCGACACCGAGATGGGTAAGATCGGCCGCTCCCTGCGGGAGATTTCGCCACGGCTGACCCCCATCCAGAGGGAGACCCGGGGCATGGTCGTGCGCCTGGCCTTGCTGGGGGCGGCCACCTGCCTCCTGGTCTTCGTGGCTTACGGTTTGACCAGGGAGAACTGGCTGCAGGGCTTGCTGGTGGGTATAGCCCTGGCCATGGCCTTGCTCCCGGAGGAGTTCCCGGTGGTGCTGACCGTCTTCCTCACCCTGGGAGCATGGCGCATGTCCCGCCACCGCATCTTGACCAGGCGCATCCCGGCCGTGGAGGCGCTGGGCTCCACCACCGTGCTCTGCGTGGACAAGACGGGCACGCTGACGGAAAACCGTATGACCGTCTCCCGGCTGGCGGTGGAGGGGGAGGTCATCAGGATGGAGGACATCCCGGAGGGCATCCTTCCGGAGAGATTCCACGAGCTCCTCGAGTTTGGAGTGCTGGCCTCGCAGAAGGACCCCTTCGATCCCGTGGAGGTGGCCATTGCCGGGCTGGGGGACGCGGCCCTTGAGGGCACGGAACACTTGCACTTCGACTGGATTCTGGAAAAGGAATACCCCCTTTCGCCGGAGTTGATGGCCATAAGCCACGTGTGGCGGTCCCCGGACGGGCAGAGATATGTCATCGCCGCCAAGGGCGCGCCGGAGGCCATAATGGACCTCTGTCATCTCTCCCCGGAAGAGAAGGCCGTGGTCCAGGCCGTGGTGGAGGAGCTGTCCGCGGAGGGGCTGCGCCTCCTGGGCGTGGCCCGGGCCGACTTCCGCATGGGGGAATTACCGCGGGACCAGCACGATTTCGATTTCCAGTTCCTGGGTCTCGTGGGCCTGGAGGACCCCTTGAGGCCGCTGGTGGCGGAGTCGGTGGCCGAGTGCCGCGAGGCGGGCGTGCGGGTCCTGATGATCACCGGCGACCACCCGGGAACCGCGCTGCGGGTGGCGGAGAAGGCGGGGATCGTGCACGAGGGAGAGACGATCACTGGCCCCGAGCTGGAAGCTATGGGGGAAGAAGAGCTGCACCGTAGTGTGGGTTCGGTCAACGTCTTCTCGCGCATGGTTCCGCAACAGAAGCTGCGACTTGTGCGTACCCTCCAGGAACGGGGGGAAGTGGTGGCCATGACCGGCGATGGGGTGAACGACGCGCCGGCCCTGAAGGCGGCGGACATAGGGGTGGCCATGGGAGGCAGGGGGGCGGACGTGGCCCGGGAATCGGCCGACCTGGTGCTCCTGGACGACGATTTCCCCTCCCTGGTCTGGGCGGTGCGCTCCGGCAGGAGGATCTACGAGAACCTCAAGAAGGCCTTTTCCTATATCATCGCCGTTCACGTGCCCATTGCGGGCATGACCATTCTCCCGGTCTTTTTCCGCCTTCCCCTGGTACTGTCTCCCATCCACATCGCTTTCCTGGAGATACTCATCGACCCATCCTGCTCCCTGGTCTACGAGGCGGAGCCGGAGGAGGAGGGTATCATGAGGCGTCCGCCGCGACCCCGGACGGAGCGCCTCTTCAGCCGCCGCAACCTGGCCTTCGGTTTCCTGCAGGGATTGACCGCCCTGGCCGTGGTGTTCGCGGTTTTCCTCATCGCCTACCTGAGGGGCATGGAGGAGAAGGAGGTACGAGCCCTCACCTTTTCCTCCCTGGTCGTCACCAACGTGGCGCTCCTGCTGGCGAACCGGTCCTGGGAAAAGATGGTATGGCAGCTACGGGGGAGGAATAACCCGGTCGCGCGGTGGATCGTCCCCGGGGCCCTGTTCCTCCTGGCCCTGGTCCTCTACGTACCCCCGTTGCGGCGGCTTTTCGACTTCACACCCCTTCACCCCATGGACCTGGCCATATGCATGGGAGCGGGAATGGCGAGCGTGGCTTGGTTCGAGGCTTTCAAGGCGACCAGGCGGTGGAGAGCAGCCACGAGGAAAGGGGCCGCTTCCGGGTAAAGGGCCACCCGGCCCGGATCTTTCGGTGAGGGCGCTTCCGGATCCGGTCCGGCATGCCCTTTGCTCAGTCCAGCCCCGCCTCGTGCTCCGGCAGGATGAAATATTTTACATCCCGCGCGTAGCGGCGCAGCTCACCCCGGAAATCGGGATGGGCCACGCTGATGAGGGCCCGGGCCCTCTCGCGGAGGTTCTTCCCCTTGAGGTTCACGCACCCGTACTCCGTGGCCACGTACATGACGTCGGTGCGGGTGAGGGTGACCACCGCTCCCGGGCGGAGCTGGGGCACGATCTTGGAGACCGTCTCCCCGGTTTCCTTGTCCACCACTGTGGAAGGGGTGACGATGAAGGCCTTCCCTCCCCGGCTGAGCCAGGCCCCGCGCGTGAAGTCCACCTGGCCCCCGGTGGCCGTGTATTGGATGGGGCCGAAGGATTCCGAGGCGCACTGCCCGGTGATGTCTATCTCCAGGGTGGTGTTAATGGATATGAGCTTGTCGTTCATTCCTATTATGTACGGGTCGTTGTTGTAGCTGATGGGGGACAGGTAGATCATGGGGTTGTCGTCCATCCAGTCGTAGAGTTCCTGGGAGCCCAGCCCGAAATAGCATAACATCTGGTAACGGTGGAAATTTTTTTGCGTGTTGTCCAGGGCCCCCGCCTGGAAGAGCTTCATGTAGGCGTCTCCCATCATCTCCGTGTGGCAGCCAAGGTGTTTCTTCTCCAGCAGGAGCTCCCCGATGGCGTTGGTTGTGCCCCCGATGCCCAGCTGCACGGTGGAGCCGTCCTCGACGAGGTCGATGATGTTCTCGGCGATGGCCCGGTCCACGTCGCTCACCGGCTCCGGGGGCAGGGCGAAAACGGGGTGGTGGTTCTCCACCACCTTGGTCACCTGGCTGACGTGCAGCCAGTTGGGCCCGTGCACCACGGGCTGCTTCTCGTTGACCTCCACGTAGATCTCATCCAGCCGGTCCACCACGTCCAGGTAGTTGGCAAAAAGCCCCAGGTTGAGGTAGCCGTTCTTGTCCATGGGACCGGTCTGCACCATGAGCTTGCGGTAGCCCACGTCCTCGACCGCCAATCGGGTGACCTGATGGAAATGATAGGGGGTGTGGGTCATAAGCCCCGCGGCCATGGCGGAGCGGTCCAGGGGAGAGGTGTAGTAGTTGTCGATGAGGAGGTTCTTCTGGTACTCGGGCTTGAGGATGTCGAAGATGGGGGCCAGGATGATGAAGCTTCCCATCAGCACGTTCTCGATCTCCCCGGCCATGGCCCGCTTCACCAGCGCCTCCAGCAGGGCCACGGGGGTGGAGGAGGCGCCGCTGCAGAAGACCTTGTCCCCCGATTTTATGCCCTTTACCGCTTCCTCGGGGGTGGTCAGCTTGGATTTGTAGAGGTCCTTCCACTTACTCATCTCATGCCTCCCTCTTGCCATCTTTTGGATACGAACCCGTTATGGGAACGAAGTTTTTCCGCTCTTTGCACCTCCCACCTCCAGGTTTGAATGGGGACCGGTCATGGAAACAATATAACTCTACTATCCCCCGCTTCTTCCACGCGCTGACAGGGCTTTTTCCGCGTCGGCCGGGCCACGAAAGCCTTCCCTCTCTCCTTGCACGCACGGAATGTGTTTCTTCATGCCGCCGGCCACTTCTATTATTCCACCGCTGCGCTTCTTTTCTCGGGTTATCGAATAGCAGGAAAAGGATACCACGGCGCCATTGAACGGCGTTAAGGAGGAAAGTGCGGCGTTGAGAACCTCGACCACCCCCGTCGCTGATCGTTTTCCAAGGACGCCGGCTTATTTCCCTGGAAAGATCCAGAAGGTTTACGATGGTTGCGTTGGAAGTCCTGTCTCGAGGTCGGTGAAAGGCGGTGTTTCAAGTGAGCGAGGTACCCGAATACGAAAGATACCCGGCGGGATACCATCGATGACTCCTTTGCCAATTTCTGGGATGGATACGTCGAAAGGATCCCCCAGGGCCTTCGAGAAGGAACTCAAGACCTGCCCGGTGGCGCGCATCTGGTCGCGGGAGCCCGAACTGTGCGAGGTCATGCTGGCCTTCTCCTTCGCGGGCATGCTCGGGGAGCTCAACCCCAGGTTCAAGACCACGGGGTTCTCCAGGCTGTTGACCAAGGGGGATCCCGTCTGTCGTTTCCGGGTGGAGCTGGAGGACTGAGGGTCTCGCGCCACTCCTTACCGAACACTCTCGGGCTATGTTCCGCCACGGGTGCAAGTGGGGGAAGGATCACGCCCTCTTGGTCCGGCTCTCCTGTGCCTCCGCCTCATCGGGCCAGGACCTTGCCGGGGAGGGCGCCCGCGTCATAATCACCCTGGTCCAGGACCAGCCTCCCGTTCACCATGACGAAGTCGATACCCTCCGGGAAATGGCGGAGGTCGTCGTAGGTGGATTTGTCCCGCACCCTTTCGATGTCGAAGACCACCAGGTCGGCGGCGGCTCCTTTCCTGATCACGCCGCGGTCCTCGAGGCCGAAGCGCGAGGCGGCCATGCCGGTGCAGCGGTGGACGGCGTTCTCCAGCGTGTAGAGCCCCAGTTCCCGCACGTAATGCTGGATGATGCGGGGGAAGGTGCCGTAGGCGGTCTGGGGTGGGGAGCCCTTCTCGGGGAAGAGGACGTCCGCCCCCACTGATAGTTGAGGGTGGTCCTGCCCCTTGAGGAAGACCTTCTCCGACCAGGGGCGCGGAGGTATGCCCATGAGGAAGACCACGGAACCCTCCTCCTCGATGGTCAGGTCGGCCAGGAAGTCGAAGGGGTCCTTGCCCGCCTCCCGGGCCAGGTCCACGATACGCCGCCCCTCCATGTGCCGGTTCTTCTCGCTGCCCACGGATAGGATGGAGAGCATCTTCCAACCCAGGCACTTTATATAATTAGTGGCCCAGGACCCAGGCTCCCAGTGGGGCCACCTGGCGGTGACCGTCTCCACGTCCCGCCTTATCCTGGCCCGTTCCCCGGGATCGCCCAGGCGCCGCAGCAGTGCCTCGGTCCCTCCCTCCAGGGACCAGGGCGGGTAGAGTTGGGTCACGGTGGTGTTCCCCAGGACGTAAGGGATGAAATCCAGCCCCACGTCCATCCCGTTTTCCAGGGCGCGGTCCACGATCCCATATGCGCGGCGGAGCACCTTGTTGGGAATCCCGGGCAGGGGTAATATCATGTTATTTTTTCCAGGACATCCACCGCCGCGTAGACCAGGTCTGCCGTCCACCCCAGGTTGGGCACGCACATGAAATGGCTTATCTGTAGGGAAGAGCCGCTACGCTCCGCGATCTCCACCGCCTCTTCCACGGCGCGGTCGAAGGTGTCGGTGAGGGAACGCACGTGGGTTACGTAACGTCCCCCGTATTCCCCTGCCACCCGGGCCAGCTCCACTAACTCGTCGGTGTGGGCGTACATGCCCGGGAAGTAGGTGAGGCCGGTGGAGAAACCGCGGCAGCCCGCCTCCATGTCCCGGCGCACCATCACCTTCATCCTCTCCAGCTCCTCCGGGGTGGAGAAGCGGGCCTGGGACCCCATGACCGCGATGCGGATAGGGCCGTGCGCCGAGAGGGGGACGAAGTTGAGGGGGAGGCCTCGCCGCCGGAGCCATCCGAGGAACTCGCCCTGGGTCTCCCACTCCGGCTGGAAACTGCTGGAAACCCCCATGCTGTGCAGCGTGGAGCGGAAAAGGTCCCCGTGCTCCCGGGGCCAGGGGGCCAGGGACCAGCCGCAGTTGGAGACCACGCAGGAGGTGATGCCCTGCCTCAGGTAGGACTCGAAGAGCTCGCGGTAATCGTCCCGGATGATGTAGAGTTCGTTATGGCTGTGGATGTCGATGAATCCCGGTGCCACCACCCTTCCCTTGGCCTCAAGGACGCGGGCGGCGGTGGCGTCGGACAAGCGGCCCACCTCGGCGATCCTCCCTCCTTCACCGCGATGTCCGCCTCCCGGGATGGGGCGCCCGTCCCGTCAATGACCCGGCCTCCGCGGATGAGGATGTCGAACATCTTCATGCCACCACCTTCCAAGCCGCTCGGATGCCTTTTCACCCCAAACGCCCAGGGCGTTTGCCGTCGATTCGTCTCGTGGGCCCGCGGCCCTGCTTTTTACCTCGGAGAGTTCGGGGCCTCGTCGGCCGGCCCTCTTTTTGGTCGTCTTCAATCCCTTTTCCTCAACCGCCACGAAGACTTCCAGGATGGCCGGTGAACCGTGAACCTCGTCAGTCATCCCCATGCCTTTGTCCTTAAAACTCCGCCGGGCCCGTCAGGATGTCAAGGAGGACCGCGGTCCTCCCCGGGTCATCCTCGATCCTTGGCCCGCGATCCACAGGTCGAGGTCTCAAGTCCCGCGAATGAAATCCACCACCACCGCGGCCAGTTCCTCGCCCTTGTCCTCCTGAAGGAAATGGCCGGCGCCCCTAATGGTCACGTGTTCACGACCCGCGGCCCCGGGGATGGAGGACTGCAGGAGGACGTCGCCGCCCCGGGTTATGGGGTCCCCGTCGCTGAAGGTGGTTAGAAAGGGTTTTTCGAACAGGCGCAGGCTTTGCCAGGCCCTGCGGTTGTCCTCCGCGGCCGGGTCGTCCGGCGTGACGGGCACCAGGGAGGGGAAGATGCGCGCCCCTTCCTTGTAGCTCTCGTCGGGGAAGGGCGCTTCGTAGGCGGCGATGACCTCCGGCGGCAAGGGTGTGAGGCAGCCGGACTGGATGATATTGCCGATGGGGAGCTCCGGGACTTCCTGGGAATATCGGCGCCAGGCCATGAAGGCCTCTCCCAGGGGGTAGTCCCCGGTGGGCAGGCCGGTGTTGGCGGCCACCACGCGGGAGAAGATCTCGGGCCTCTCCGCGACCAGCCGGAGCCCGATGAGCCCTCCCCAGTCCTGGCAGACCAGGTTTATGTCCCGGAGGCCCAGCCGCGTCAGCCATTCCCGCATCCACTCCACGTGGCGCCGGTAAGTGTAATCCTCCCGCCGGGAGGGCTTGTCGGAGCGCCCGAAGCCCACCAGGTCGGGGACCACGGCCCGGAAACCGGCATCCACGACAACGGGTATCATCTTGCGGTAAAGGTAAGACCAGGAGGGCTCGCCGTGCAGCATTAGCACGACCTCTCCTTCCGGGTCCCCCTCATCCAGGTAGTGAACCCGTAGGCGCCCGCCTTCCCCGTCGGGGATCTCCAGGTAATGGGGCTCGAAAGGATAACCCGGCAGGTTCCGAAATCTCTCATCGGGAGTGCGCAGGACGTCCATGATACCCTATCTCCTTTCCTTTCCAGATGTTTCCTCTTCAACGGAGCGGCGGCCGCGCGGATGGGACGCCGGCTTCTTACCTTTCCGGCCGGGTCTTTTTCCCCGTGACCCGCGCTTTGCCGACTACTCGAGGCCTTTCGTTTGCGAGTGCTCTGCTCATTTTCCGGCCATACGGGCGCGAGGTCCCGATTGGTTCCTGCACCGGCCGAAAGCCCTCCACGGTGAAGTCCCGCAATTATTGTAAATCAACCATTCAAGCCACGCATGCCGGAGAAAACGGGGTCGCCGATCCCCGCTCCGGTAGAAGGGATAAAAGGTATTCCGTACCCGGTTGTCAGGAGTGTCGGTCCTCGATCTCGCGTCGGGGGGCTGAAAAAGTGCTCCGACAGGCCGATGGAGGCCATGAGCGTCGGAAGGAAATCGAAAACGGTGCTATCATTTCCCCCATCCGCAAGG
Source organism: Actinomycetota bacterium (assembly GCA_014360685.1). Lineage (GTDB taxonomy): Bacteria > Actinomycetota > Geothermincolia > Geothermincolales > RBG-13-55-18 > Solincola_A. Next base: position 56,274 of record JACIXB010000023.1, read on the forward strand.
GGAGGCTTCGGTAACGGATGTGAAGTAAAAGGAGGTGGTCGGGATGGCTTACGTTTACGGCACCAGGGAGTGGGAAGAGGCTTTCGATAAACTGATGCGCGACCTCATGGAGGTGGAAAGACCCCCCTACATCATGGGCACGCCGGCCTGGATAGGTAATTACCAGGAGCTCATCCGGAAGGACGAGACCTATCGGAACCTGGCCAAGGGTTGGGAGGGATCCGTGGTCATCCACATCCTCCCGGAACCTGCCGTGGGGCTGGAGGATGACATGTACCTCATGCTTGACCTTTGGAACGGGGAATGCCGCTCGGTGCGCCTGGTGCCCAAGTCGGCGGGGGAAGGAGGCGACTACGTGCTCACCGCCGACTACCACCGCTGGAAGCAGGTGATGACCGGGGAACTTGACGCCACCAAGGGCATGATACAGGGCAAGATAAAGCTCAAGGGGAACCTGCCCACCATCGTCCGTTACGCCAAGGCGGCCACCCGCCTGACCGAGCTGGTGGGCATGGTGGACACCGTTTTCCTGGATGAGATGTCCCCGGAGGAGGTGGAGGCCTTCAAGCCTTGGGTGGATTTCGTGAGGGAAGAATTCTCCCTCTCCGCTTGAGCGGAACGTGGCCCCCCGCCTACCATCTCCCGTTACTCCAAGGCGGCCACCAGCTTGGCCGGGCCGGTGGGCATGGTGGACGCCGTTTTCCCGCCGCTGGCGCTTGTAATACAATCGGGACGTAGGAGAGGGAATGCCGGCAAACAAGGGAGTGATGGGGGATGCTCCGCTGGGTTGGCTCGATACCGGCCGGAACACGAGGCCCGATGACCAAGGCCTTTCGCCTTCTTCTTCCCGTTTTCCTTTCCCTGGCCTTGGTCGCGGGCAGCGCGGTGAGCTCATGCACGGGTGGCCTTCCGGCCGCGGCGGGGATGTTTCACCCCGCCGGTTCCCTTCCGGAGATCGCCAAGCGTATCAACCAGCTCATCTACCCGACCTTCGGCTTTCCGGCCATAGTCCCCCGCGGCGCCAGGCTGGTCATCGAGTGGGACTGGCGCAAGGGAATCCCCGGGGCCCCGCGGCCGGATTTCGAGTTGGTGAGCCGACCGGAGGATTGGAGGGTATGGGTGACCACCTCGGTGGCGGCCAACGCCCGGAATTATGATGGAACCGTTCCCGGCTCCCCGGACGATCCTCCGCCGGAGTGGTACCGCCTGGGCGGGCCGCCTTACGGGACTTATCCCCATCCGGTGCACACGGTGGTAAACACCAGGCAGCTCAGGGTCATGGGGTTGGCTCGGGGACCCAGCCGCCGTTGGCCGGAGATATTCGGGCAGCCCGGTTTCGAGGTCGATCACATCGAGGTGGAAGTGCCTCCAGACGTCCCCCTGGACCTCTACGACCTTCACGTGCAGTGCCTGTCGGGAGGCGTGGAGCCGGCCTTCCGCGTAACGGATCACCAGCCCCATGCGCTGCAGGTCATAGATGAGTACCGTGACGATCTGAGGATCGTGCACATAACCGACACTCACGTCTACGGACCGGAGATCAGGAACGGCTTGAACCTGGATTACAACTCTTTCGAGCTGCGTGAACCGCGTCCCGGGACCCCCGACCGTTTCGACCTCTCCGTTTTCGGGTATCCGGGTTTTCCCATGGACCTGGACGGCGACGGCAAGGTGAACGAGGGGGCCATCTACCTCCAAGAGGAGCTGCAGGCCATCAACCTCATCGACCCCGATTTCGTGGTCTTCACCGGTGATGCCGTCTACGCCCAGAAGAACTTCAACACCTATCCCAAGGACACCTGGCTGTGGGGAGACGTCAACGGGGATCCGGGCAGCGAGTACCGCTTTGAGTACACCTGGTGGTACGATGAGCTGCTGGCCCTCAACGTGCCCGTGTTCTGCGTCCCCGGGAACCACGACGGCTACTGCTGGGACGGACACGCGGCGGAGCACGACGACGGCCAGGAGATCTGGCAGGATCTTTTCGGGCCCCTTTATTACTCCTGGGATTACGGGGACATGACCTTCCTGGCCGTGAATTCGATGGACTGGGAAAAGATGGACCCCGATGGGCCGGAGCCCTTCGTCCCCGAAAACACCAATCCCATATTGTGGTCTCTGGCTACCTCGATTTTCCCGGAGATGGCCGAGGACTACGACGACCGGAACGGATTCCTGGCCGATTTTTCCAGTATCTTTCTACCCCTCAAGGTGATCATCCCGCATAAGTGGCACGGACAGGTGAGGGGAGACGGAGACCTCTGGGAATGGCAGCCCTGGCCTTGGGGTCCCGATCCCGACGGCGACGGCTTCAGCGGGCAGCTGGCCTGGCTGGAGAGGGAACTGCGCCGCGCCCAGGCGGAAGGCAAGAAATTGAAGGCGGGCTTCATGCACCACGACCCGCTGCGGCCGGCCGGTTCGCCTCCGGAGACTTTCGCCAACGCCAAGGAGTTCGGACTGGTGGAGTTGGCGGCGGGCGAGGGAGAGGGATCTCAGGCCCTCATGTACCTCCTCCGGAAGTACGAGGTCTCCTTCGTGGCCACGGGCCACACCCACAGCGACGCCATCAACCGCGTGCCCTGGTCTCCCTACGGGAGCTCCCCAGGCGAGGTGGTGTGCATCAACACCACCGGGGCGGAGATCCCCGTGGATGGTAATTCCCTTCTCATGGACAGGGCTTCGGAGGGCTACGGGGGCTTTCGGCTGATAACCATCCGCGATTGTCGCCTGTTCGACTGGGGGTTCGCCGGAGCGGATGGAGACCCCGACCGCAAGTGGTCCATCCCCGGCTGGGAAGGCCTGGCGGTGGGTGCGGGCGAGGTGAACGATTATCGAAAATATCGTTCCGGCCGCCCGGTGATCCAGTGGATGGAGCAGGAGGATTCCCCGGATCCCTCTTATGCCAGGCCTTCCATTCGGGATGGTGAGGGCACTTTCGATAAACCTCTTCCGCTCAACCGGGAAGGGCCCTTCGAAGACGTCACCTGCAGGGTCAAGAACACCCTCAACCAGCCGGGGGCGGTCTTGAACCTTCAGGGGTGCCGCTTGGAGTTCCCCATGAAGTACCTCTCCGGCGGGGCGTACTACGCGGTGCAGAACGGTTGCATCCTTGAGCAGTACGACACGGATTCGGGTGAACGCATGGTGGTGGTACTGGCGGATGTGCCCGGTGGAAGTGTGCTCCCCATAAGGGTTCGCGCGGCAGGCAGGGATCGACGCAGGCCGGTGGTGGATGAAGCGAGAATAGGCGACGGGCGGGGCTTCACGGACCGCCTCGAGGTTCTGGTGACCCTCAGGGCACACGACCGGGAAGCGGGACTGATGGACGTCCGCGTTTCCAACCGGCCGGATTTCGCTGGGGCGCCCTGGATACCTTGTCGGGATGGCCGGACCCTGTTGCTTCCCTGGGAACTCGAGGAGGGACCACGAGGAAAGCGCCACGTGTACGTGCAGTTCAGGGATGCCGCCATGCCCGGAAACCTGCGCACCGTGAGGCTCACCGTGTATTACGATCCCGGAGCATGATGACCAGGCGCTCAACCTCGTGGATATGACTTTCGAGACGGACATAACGGCATGCAAGCGGCTCCCCGCGGTTCCCCAAGAGCACCTGATGCCCTTGGTGGTCATGTCTTTCACGTCATGTCTTTCCCGGTTACTGCCGGCCGTACCGTTCGCTGCTTGGTGGAGAACGAGCTTCCCCTGTTCTCGTCGATGTCGAGGTGTGCCCGGGCTTTACGCAGCTTGCGCGATTACCGGGAGATCAGGACGGCGGGATTGGAGGGTGTCCACGGGACGGCGGGCGCCGCCGGGTGAGGTCCGTTCCATACCTTGCATTTCGGCGTGCGTCAATGGGGCGGTTCGATCTCCTTGAACAGCCGCTCCCGGGCCTTCATCATCTCCGCCTCCGATTCGGGCATGGAGATCCGCCAGGCTCCATCCTCGAGTACAAGGACCATGTCGAACCTCAGTTCATGCTCCAAGGGCTTGAGTTTGAGGGTCACCGGAACCTTGGCCTTCTCCCCGGATACCTCGGGGTGGCCGACGGAATAACTCCCTATGCTCTCCGAGAAACCTGCCACGAACTGCTCCTTGTTTTCCACTTCCGCCTGGCTTTCGCGGTCCAGGAGCTTGAAAGCCGTATCCGCCTCCTTCGCCATAGCTGCCTCGTAGAATTTCACTACCACGGTGTCCGGGCCCCCGGTTAGGTCCACCTTCCTTCCGCAGCCGGACGGGAAGGAGAGACAGAGCGCTGCCAGGATGAAAACAACGGCGGCAACAAGGATCTTATACCTCAAGGCGCCTCCTTTCGCTGCCCTTTGGAATGATTCCTAAAGCCCACGCTCAAGAATGATAGCCTCTCCGGATTTCTTTTTGAAGGGCTGTTGAAAGGAGGCGGAGCGGCCGTAATGTGCCTGGAGATGGATCACTCGTTCCGGAAACGGAGTTCTTGGAACGGTACGAAGTTCACCGGTGCACCCCTCCATGCGCCCTGAATACAAATCGCGTGAGTGGCCTGCTTTCCTCCGGTCGCCGGTGTATGATTCGTACATGGATAAACCTTTTTCCTCGTCAAAGGGGCATGGTTTGCCTTCCCCCGGAAAAAGTGAATAATATTTCCTTAGTCTCGTTCCTTTAAAGACTTGGTCCGTGGAAACGAGGACCAGGGCTTCATGGCCGGGCACGAGGAGGGATGGTGGAATGCTACGGGAGGGCTGGCCCAGGGAGGGCGTGATAGACGAGTGGTTCGAGGGGGCTCTGGAAACAGCGTATGCCAGGAGATACCCCAACTTGACGGCCATCTTCAAGGAGGGGCTGGCGCGCTTCCCGGACGAGGAGATCTTCATTTTTCCCACCTTGGGGGAGAGGTATACCCGTCGCCGCCTGGACGAGGCGGTGCGCAAGGTGGCCGCCTCCCTCAAAGACGATTACGGCATCGCCAAGGGGGACCGGGTAGCCATGATCCTGCTCAACAACCCCGAGTTCTGCATCAGCTACCTGGCCATCGCCGCCGTGGGCGCCATTTCGGTGGTCATCAACGCCAGGCTGGAGACGGAAGAGCTGGCCTTCCAACTGCGGGATTCCGGTGCCCGCCTGGTCATCGTGGAGAACGATCTCTACGAGAGGGTAAAACCCCTGCGGGGAAAGCTGGAGAGCCTGGAAGAAGTGGTAACGACCGGCGACGAGGGGAGGGAAGGAACGGCGCCCTTCAGCGCTCTGATGGCCCGGGAGGCCCCTCCCTACATAGACGTGGAAGTGGGAGAGAAGGACATCTGCAGCATATGTTACACGTCCGGGACCACGGGCAGGCCCAAGGGAAGCATCATCACCCACCGCAACGTGTGCACCAACGCCCAGGCGCTCTTGAGCTGCATGCCCTACCTGATACCGGAAAAATATACCATGGACGACATATTCCGCATAAAACAGATGATATCCGTGCCCCTTTTTCACGTCACCGCGCTGCATACCCTTTTCAACCTCTGCCTGCTGGGCGCCTCGGCCGTGGTGCTGCCCGTATTCCAGGCGGACCAGGTCATCGAGAGCATGATCGAGGAAAAGGTGAACTTCTTCGTAGGCGTAACCGCCATGTTCTGGCTGTTGCGCATGCAACCCAATTACCAGAAGCTGGTGGAAGCCGGGCACATCGAGGTGATGTTCCAGGGCGGTTCCCCCATGCCTCCCGAGCTGGGTGAACTCATGCTCAAGGATTTCCCTGACGCCAAGATAGGAAACGGTTTCGGGATGACGGAGACCACCTCCATAGGTGCCGGTTCGCTGCTCCCCCCGGAGCAGGTCATCAAGAGAGGGTCCTCCATCGGCTGGCCCACGCCCCCCACGCTTTTCAAGGTGGTGGACGACCAGCTCAGGGAGGTGCCGGTGGGGGAACCCGGCGAGCTCCTGATAAGCGGGGCGGGGGTCTGCCGGGGTTACTGGAACCTTCCGGACAAGACCAGCGAGAGTTTCGTAGTCGATTCGGAGGGGCGCAGGTGGCACCGCTCCGGGGACGTGGTGATCAAGGACGAGGAGGGTTTTTACACCATAGTGGACCGCAAGAAGGACATGATACTCCGGGGAGGGGAGAACGTGTACTCCGTGGAGGTGGAGAACCTCATCCTCACCAACCCCAAGGTGCTGCAGGCGGCGGTGGTGGGGGTTCCCGATCCCGTGCTGGGGGAGAAGATCAAGGCGGTGGTTTTTCCCATGCCCGGCCACACCGTGACCCCCGAGGAGATCGTGGAGTTCTGCCGGGGGAAGATAGCCGATTATAAGGTGCCGGATTACGTGGTCGTCTCGGACGCCCCTCTGCCCATGAATCCCGGCGGGAAGATAATCAAGGAGCGCTTGCGGGAGCTTTAGGAGGAGTCCGCCGATCTTCCCGGATTATCCGGGTTGCGGAAGGGCCGGCCTCCAGGAGTATGTAAGTGCGCATCTTCGAGGAGCATGGAAGAAAGGGTTCGAGCAGCGGAAGCCGGCCCTCCATCCCGGTCTCAAGGCATCAGGTTCGCCAGCGAGAGTGCGAATGACATGTCGCCGTCCAACTTGACCTTACCCTGCATGAAGGCCATCGGGCCGCTCAGTTCCCCGGTGGCCATTTTCGCGAAGTCCTGCGATGAGGCGGAGATGGTCACGCTTGGGGAATCGGCCCCGTTGAACTTGATGGTTACCGGGAGTGTCCAATTGCCGGGCATGCCTATCTCGAAGGTAACCGTCCCCTTGGCCGCGGTCACCGCGTCATATTGCTTGCGGCCGGTAAAGGAGCTGACCATGTCCACCAGGGGGCGGATGACCTCCTCGGGGATGGTCACCTCGAGCATGGGGTTTTCGAGGCCGCCCGGATGGACGGTGATATCCCGGGCATCCTTGATGGAGATGCCGTAGACCAGGCTCTTTTCCCCCTTCAGGACCAGTTGCACGGAGAACTCGGTTCCCTCCATGTCCGGGATGGGCTTTTCCTGCAATCGCCTTGAGACCAGCCCGGGCACGTAGGATTCAACGTATTCCTGCAGGGTCACGGAACTTTCGGTCATGTGTAGATCCCCCCTTCAATCCCTGGATCGAGCGGCTTAAACGCTGCCCGGACGGGGCTTCCACCGCACCGTCATTTCCCGCGGGGGGCGGCATACCACGGGTCCCGGTTACGGTCGATCTTTTCCCCTTCGGGTTCGCAATAGACCAGGTTCTTTCCCTCCAGGCGCCGGAGCGCCCGCAAAACCTCTTTGCGGCTCAGGCCGAGGGATTCGGACAATTCGTCCACGTCCGCCCCGGGGCATTCCTCCAGATAGGCAAGCACGTTCTGCGCGTTCTTCTTGAGCTCGTGCACCTTCTGGAGCCCCTTTTCCGTAAGGCCGATTTTCTCTAGACTCCTCACCTCCTTTCGCGCCGCCAGGAAGGCGTCGAGGTCTTCCTGGGTGATGATGTACTTCTTCCCGACGCGAGCCGCCTTCAATTCTCCCTTACGGATGTAATGCCTTACCGTCTGGATATTGACTCCCAGACCTTTGGCCACCTGGTAAGTGCTGAGATAGTTCTTCAATACGCCTCCAGCTCTGTGTGGGGATTTTGAAACTATGATATGTATACCTGATATATATGTCAATATTATTTTACGTTGTTCTACTTGTCCACGGCGGTCTCTCAGCGAGCCGCCTTGGCATGCGGGGAAGTGTCCCCGGGATCAAGGCCGCGGACGGTGGATAAAGGGGTTAGGGGAAGAGTCGCGATGCCGTTCCTCAGCGGTTGACCAGCGAAAGGGCGCGCATGGCCCGGGGCATGGAGGGATATACCAGGACACCGTCCGAGAGCAATTTGTCCCTCACCCGGCGGGAGAGTTCCTCCACGGCCATGTCCCCCAGGCGCAAGGCCCGAGAATAGGCGACCAATATCACCGGTTTTCCGGTTTCCCGCCTCACCTTGATCAGTATGTCCGCCACGGCCTCCACCCCGGCTTCTCCAGCCAGTCCGAGCGCGAAGTTCAGGGCCAGGTCGAAGACCAGCGCGTCGGTGGTGGGGTTGAGCGCCGCCTCGCGCATGGCGGCCTCGAAGACGGGCAGGTGGACGAGGGGAGTGCCGATGTCCAGGGGGTTGCCCACCGAGGCTCCGGGATAGTCCAGGATTGCACGCAAGCGCCTCTCCGCATCACCGTGGAGCAGGGGGACCTCCAGCCCTTCGGCTTCCGCCAGGTCGCCGGCATATGCTCCCAACCCGCCGCCCCCGCCGGAGATGAATATCCTCCTGCCGGGCCTTCGTCCGAGGTGCTTCAGGGCCAGGAGAACGTCGCACAGCTCGTCGACTCCGGAAACCTCTATGACCCCGCATTGCCTGAACAAGCCTTCCCAGAGAGAGGTGGAGCCGGCCAGGGAGCCGGTGTGAGAAGCGGCGGCACGGCGGGAGGATTCCGACTTGCCCACCTTCCAAAAGACCACGTCCTTGCGGGAGGCGGCCGCCTTGAGGGCCTCGAAGAGGCTCCGGCCGTCGGATGTGCCTTCCAGGTAACCGGAGATGACCTTGGTGGACGGGTCGAGGGTGAAATATCGCAGGAGTTCTATCTCGTTGAGGTCCGCCCCGTTTCCGTAACTTACCACGGCGCTGAAATTGATGCCCAGGTCCCCGGCCATGCGGGCCACTTGAGCGGAGAAGCCCCCGCTCTGGGAGATGAAGGCTACCTCCCCCGGGACGCCGCTGAAGTCGTGCCCGGGGAGAAGGGTCAAGCGGTTGCGGGGATTGTAGATGCCGAAGCAATTGGGCCCGATGATGCGAAAGCCGCCGTTGCGGGCTATGGAAACGGCTTCCATTTCCAGTTGCGCACCCTTATCTCCCATTTCCCGGAAGCCGGCGGCCAGGAGCACCACCCCCTTGACCCCCAGGCGGGCGCATTCCCGGAGGATGTCCAGGGAGCGGTAGGCGGGAATGGCGATATAGACCAGCTCGGGCACCTCGGGTAGGGAGGCGAGGTCAGGATAGCATGGATGTCCCATGATTTCCTTCTCGCTGGGGTTGACGAGGTAGACGGGTCCGGAAAAACCGAAGGTCAGCTGGGAAGCGGTGAAAAGGGAGCCGAACTTCAACGGCTTTCCCGACGCCCCCACGATGGCCAGGGAGCGGGCGTTGATAATGGCGTCTATTTCCTCGAATCGGAAGTCCAACCTTACCACGTCCCCTCCTGCGCGGCTTCAATTATAGCAGGTGGCGGAGCGGGGGCCGGTCGCCCGGGCAACGGCCTTCGATACGGGAAAGGGGGAATGGCCGTAGGAAAAGGCTATTCCAAGAGGCCTAGGTGTCCTATTGTCGCCCGGTTGGGAAGTGGCCGGGAACCTTCGTGATATAATCCAACCATGGCTGAACGGCTTCAATTCATGGACCTGACGGGGCCGGAAATCGATTCCCTGGACCGGGAGAATTCGGTTTTCGTGTTGACCATAAGTCCCCTCGAGGTGCACGGGCCCCACCTTCCCCTGGGAACGGACGTCTGGGTAGCGGAGGAAGTGCGCGAACGCGCGTTGGCCAAGGCGTCGGAGAGGGACCCGGAGCTCGATTTCGTGGTCTTCCCTTCCTTCTGCTTGGGAAGCGATACCATCCCGGGATCGGTGGAAACGGACAGCCGGGCGGTGAACCTCGTTTTGCGGGGGGTCGCCGGCTTCCTGGCCCGACGCGGTTTCAGGTACCTCCTGGTGGTGGACAACCACGGCGGTCCGCGGCACCAGATTGCCACCGCCAAGGCGGTGCGTCGCCTGTACCGGGAACATGGCTTTCATATCATCGCCCCCTTCCTCTCCTTTTACCGCCGCATGGTGGAGTTGGATCCGGCCCTCCTCGCCCGCTTGGGGGCCGGCCCGGGAGCCTGCGGGGACGCCCAGGATTGCCACGCCGGACTCAACGAGACCTCCCTGATGCTCAGGGCTTATCCGGAGAAGGTGAAGCCCTTGTGGAAGGAACTGGGAAGGATCTCCATAAACACGGGTCGATGGCCGGGAATCCTGCTGGGCTCCGCGGGCAAGTTGCTGCGGCTTCTGGGCCGGGAGGAGTTGGGAAGGGATCTTTCCTACGTGGGGCAGATGCTCTGCTGGGTGACGGAGAAGCACCCCTCCAATTATATAGGGGAACCCGGCGCCGCTTCTCCCGAGGCAGGCGAGCGCATGCTGGACGCCTTTTCCGACGAAGCCGTCGAACGCTTGGAGGCCGCGCTGCGGGGAGAGCCTCCCTACCACACGCCGCTGGGCTGGACCCTCCGTTTCATGGAGCCCAGCCGTTGAGTCCCCCGGGCCCGGCCTTGTCCATCCCCGGAGGGGGTTCAAACTCCGAGCCGGGGCTCGCCCACCTGTTATTCCACCCCGGCCGACCCGGCATGGCAAGGTCTTATCCTGGCTGGGATTTCACGACTCCCCCTGCGGGGATCAGGTATCCTCCCCGATGACTCCGTGGTCCCCTCCAGGTGTTCGGCCGCCCAAGTAGGGCTGGTAAATGCACCCGCGTGGAGGATCACTCACGCCCTCCCGCGGAGGAGCGGAGGATGCGGGCCAGCTCCTCGAACTCCTCCCGCGACAGGTCGCCGGTTACGGTTACCTCCAGACCGCCGGCCACCAGGTGCATCTCCTGGCGGTTGGAGGCCACGGTGTAAATGACATCCGCGTATTCGCCGGAAAATCTTTCCTGCTGTACAAGGTAGGCGCCCGAAAGCAGGCCCAGCCCGGAAGTGTAATACCCGAAGTCCTCGACCAGGGGGGCTTGCCTGATCTCCACCTGGCGGTGACCGTCGCGCAGCAGGAGGTAGAATTCCCGGAAGCCCTCCGGGAACTTCAGGGATTGTTCGGAGGCCGTGAGGTTGGAGGCCTCGGGGTTTCGCCAGAAGGACCCCGCTTCCCCGAAGCCCTGGAGTTGCGGCCGGAGGGGGGAGAAGCCTGCCTCCGCGGTCGTCGCCCACCCCTCCGCCGGGCGGCATCCCCCGTCCCGGACGGTGATATCGACGGGAGCCGAGGGACGGCCGAAGAGGGAATTCAACTCCTGTGCGGATTCCGGGAAGGGTTCGAGGGGATCCGGGATGTTCGCCGCCATATCCCGGTAGGTGAACGTCACCTCGCGTTCACCCTCGAGAAGCAGTTCTTTGCGCACCGGTAAACCGGTCCCGCTTTCCAGCCACATCTCGGTCTGCGGGGTAAGACCGGACGCGGAGCGGAGGCGGTAAGCGTCGGTGCCGTCCAGCTTTTCCCGGGAAACGACCTCCAGGGACCCCCCTTCCAGCAGGGAGATCAAGGAATAGTAATAATCACCGTTTCCCACCAGGTGGTAAAGGGAAAGGTATATCCCGGTGCCCCGGATGGGCGGAACGTCCTCGAGGAGCTCTGCCCTGAGGGAGGCCCCCGGATCCGCGCTATCCAGGCCGGCACGCAGCACGCGGTTCCCGGATTGGGCGGCGTAGCGCACGAGGACCTTCTCCCCGTTCACGACCTGGAAGAAGCGATAACGGTAACCGTCGGGAAAGAGAAGGCGGAACTCCTCGAGGTACAGTTTCTCCCCGTCCACGGTCTGGCAGGTGAAGGCCAGGGACTCGATGCTGCCCGCCTTTTCGCGGAGTAACCCCAAGAGCTCTTCACGTAGGTCCGTCTTCCCGCATCCCGGAAAAACAGTGATGGAGAGCATCAGGGCGGCGAGGGCCACCAACCTGAGCGCAGCGCGTCGCATGTCGCTCCCCTTTCCTTCACCTCTTTTTATTTATGTACCTGACGGCGGCGGTTCGTCATCCATCCGCCGCGCGGCCCGGCCGAGGATCGCCGTCCTCCATCGAACGTCCTCCATTAAAGCTCACGGTTGATGCGGAAAGTGCGTACCCCCCTGTTTTTCTCCGCACGGCTCCCTTCGTTGGCTCCCTGGCCTCCTTCGCCACCACCTATCCACGCGTGCATGGAGAGCCGCTTCCGGCACCTTATAGCCTCACCTCCGCGGCTTTCATTCTTGCTCGGTGTCGGGACTTCCCTGATGATTGTAGTACAATGCGGAAGAAACGAGGGAACCGGCCGGATACCAGGTAGCAAGTCGCGTTTTCCGCAGGGAGGAGGTAACGCAGGCAGATGGACGGGCGGGTCGAGCACAAGCGAGGGGAGCTTCCGGAGGTCCACCGGGTTATCCCGGACCGCTGGGCGAGGGGGAAGACGGGAGCCCAGGCGGAAGGAGTGGAGTGGATTGATCCCCACGTGCACATCCTACCGCCCCGGCGCATGGCGGGACTTGTGCGCTGGGTCAGGAAGTTCACCCCTGGATTCCCGGTGAGCGAGGAGATCACGCCGGAGGAGATCGTATCCGCCCTGAGGGAATCGGGCATCCGGCTCTTCTTCAACCTGGTCTTTCCCTTATGGGAGGAAGAAACGGAGGAGCTCAACCGTTTCAACCGGGACTTGTGCTCGGGGATCCCTGAGGCGGTGCCCTTCGGATCCCTGCATATCGAGACCCCGGACAAGGAGAAAGAGACCAGGCGATGCATCGAGGACTACGGCTTCGTGGGTATGAAGCTCCACCCCTACGCCCAGCGCTTTCCGGCCTTCGGCGAGGAAATGCACCCCATGTTCAAGGTTCTGGACGAGTACCGCCGCCCTTTACTGGTGCACACGGGCTTCGACACCTTTTACGGGATGTACATGGACCTGGAGAAGATGGAAACGGTGCTGCGCGATTATCCCGGCATGCAGCTGGTGGCGGTCCACGCGCTCTTTCCGCGCTTCCGCCTGGCCCATCGATTGTTGGGCGAATATGACAACTTCTGGCTGGATATGACCAACTCCATATCCTGCATGCGCATGTACGAGGACTTGAAGGCCCGGATGGAACCCCTTCCGCCCATGGCCGAGAGCCTGGAGGTGGAGGAGGTGGACGAGAACTACCCCTGGTTCCGGCGCCTTTTCGAGGATTTTTCCCATCGCATCCTCTACGGGACCGACTTTCCGGTAGGGTTCGGGTACCATCCCGCGCTTTGGGAGGACCTGCGTTATTTCGAGTTCGGCGAGGAAATCGAGAAGGACCTTCTGGGAGGCGCGGTGCGCAACCTCCTGGAACGCTGCGGATTCGGCCACCTCTTGCCGGCTCAGCGGGAAAGCAGGTGACGTATATCGCGGTGCCCGACGAAAATGAAACGGGCCTTTACGTGGGAGGCGAGGCCTGCCGGCAGTAAACTCCTGGGCCCACCGGTGACCATCCGGAAGGAGATGGTGACTAACCCGGGAGAAGACGATCTTATTTCCGGTAATCGGAGTATGGCGGCCGCCGGGATGACCCGTTTTATGAGCCCGGCTTGAAAACCGTGACCGGGATGCCGGGGCACCCTTCGCCGAAGGCCGGCTTTTACCTACCTTAAGTAACTGGAAGTGATCCGGAGGCAAGATTAGAATAAGGTAAGGCGTACGGCAGGTCTCGGATGGGCGCACGAGGAGGTGGGAGATGTCCGCGGTCAGGGATTACTTGAAGACGCAGCACCTTTTCACCATGAAGGCTTTCCTTTCGCCGGAGGAGAATCCCTCCCAGAAGGTATGGTTTCACTTCGACGAGGAGGGGAAGGTCACCGGGCACAGCTTCGAGCCCGCGGACAAGGAATGGGACGGCACGGGGCCGAAGCCGGTGATCACCCCTATGGGTCGCTTCGAGGGGGAGGCCAAGCTCTCCGAGAACTGGGCCGAGTTCATCAAGATGGCCGAGGAGGAGGAACGGAAGCAGCGGGGATCCTGAGCGGTCTTATCCCCGGTCAATGGATCGAATATAATTAGAGGAGGAGGGAGCCGGCCGGGTGGTCGCGGGCGCGCGAAAGTGCGCCTGAGGAAAGTCCGGACTCCACAGGGCAGGGAGCTGGGTAACGCCCAGGCGGGGTGACCCGACGGAAAGTGCCACAGAAAGGGAAACCGCCCACCGCCTCCTCACGGGGGCAGGGGCAAGGGTGAAAAGGTGGGGTAAGAGCCCACCAGCGGTCCTGGTGACAGGGCCGGCTTGGTAAACCCCTCCCGGAGCAAGGCCAAGTAGGAGCCGATGCCGTGGCCCGCGGCGCTTGAGGCTCGGGTAGGCCGCACGAGGCCGTCGGTAACGGCGGTCCCAGATGGATGACCACCGCCCGGGGATTTGACCCGGGTACAGAATCCGGCTTACAGGCCGACTCCCTCCTCCTGTTTTCCCAGGTAGATGGGCAAATTTCAAGGCTTCCCTCCAGACCCCTTCAGCTTGTGCCCGAAATACTCCGAAACTCTGGACGCGTTCCGCGTTTCCGCGGGTTACCGACCACCGCCCTCTCGCCGGAGAGGGCAGATTTTCACGGCATAACATCTGATTCGGAGACAGCTTACAAGGCGGAAGGCGCGCGAAACTGACTCCTGGAAATGCGGAAAATGTTGTAGGCTTAAAACGTCCGTGGACGCTCAAGGTTTTCCGGTTACATGAGGTTGACCGAGTCGCTTGTAGGATTTTCATAAACCGCATATCCTTTCCCCAACGGCTGGGGACTAACGTCGAGGCAATGTATCGTGGCAGGAAGGGAGGTGGGTGGATGCACCCTCTGATAGACGAGAACATGGTCCGGAACATACTGGAGACCGGCAATGCCGCCGCCGGGTTGCCCCCGAGGGTGGAAGTGCTGGAGAAGCACGGCCTGCCCTACGACCGTGAAGCGGAGAACGTGGTGATCAGCGGTTGCCAGGTCATGTACCTGCTTCCGCAGGTCATCGCCTCCCTGGCATGGGTGCTGGAAAGGGGTGGCATGTCCTTCACCTTCCTCTCCCGGGAGTACTGCTGCGGCAATTACCTTTACCGTCCCGCGATCCAGGCTCGGGATGAGGAAGCCCTTGAGGAGTGCCGTGGGCTCTCCCGGAAATTCGTGTCCCTGAACCTGGAGAAGGCCAGGGAGCTCGGGGCCCGGCGCCTGGTCATTTTCTGTTCCCCCTGCTACCCCATCTACAGGCACGCCTTCCCGGAGGAGGAGATAATCTTCTATCCGCGGGCCCTAGCCGAGGTCATGAGAGAGATTCCCTGGGAGGGGGATGTGGATTATTACGCGGGTTGTTACCGCCTGCACCGCAGGTTCTCACCCGTGCCCATGGACCTGGAGTCCGCGGAGGAAGTGTTTTCCAAGATGCCGGGTTTGCGCGTTAACCGCATAGGCGCCCCAAGTTGCTGTTATAAGCCCGAGGGCATAACTCACCTGGTTGACAACCTGCGCACGGGAATGCTGGTCACCATCTGCACGGGATGCTACGGTCAGGCGCTGGCCTCCGCTCCGAAGGAGAAAGGCGTCGAGGTGGTCATGCTTCCCCAGCTGGTGGAAAGGGCTATGCAACGGCGGGGCGATTAGCGGGCAGGTTCCCCGTTGAGGGTGTCCGGTTCATGGAATTTCCTGCCGCGATGCCGGTGCGGGGTTGTAAGGTGCATAGGGATAGCAAGGAGGGAGAGATGGAGGAAAGAACGGAGACCCAATGGGACGAGAAGACCCGGAAGAGGGCGGATTTCTGCCTTAACAAGTGCACCCTCTGCAAGCTGGGGAGAAAGAGGGGCAAGGGGCTCTTCTACCAGCTGGTCAAGCTGGAGGCGGGGCTCAAGGTCTGTCCCTGGTGCCGGGCCTACGAGAAGGTGTACGGGGTTCCCGCCTACGAGAAGCCTCCCCAGGGATGAGGGGACCGGGTATCGATCCTGGACCGCTGACCTCCGCGGAATGGGAGGATCTCCACCGGGAGTCCCGCCGCGTCCTGGAGCTCAACGAAGTGGAGGAGGGCGACGTCTATTACCACATGCCCTCTTTCCACCACTACTCTTCCCTCTTCGGCTGGGACAGCGGTTTTCACGCCGTGGCCATGCTGCATATCGACCCCCGCAAGGCGGCCCGGGAGCTGGAGACCCTTTTCCGGCAGGTCAGGGAGGACGGCCATCTCCCTCACGAGGTCCTGCTTCCTCACCGTACCTCTCACCCCTGGTTGAACAACCTCAAGACTTGGCTGGTCCGCTGGGAGTTCGACCGCCGGGGCGCTTCCTACATGATCGATCCCCCCAGCTACCATTACGCGGCAGAGCTGGTGTACGAGAGGACAAGGGACAGGGATTGGCTTGGAAGGTTGTGGCCGAACATGTGCCGGAGCCTGGATTACTTATTGGAAGAGCGCGACGTGTTCGGGAACGGGCTGGTCACCATCTTCCACCCCTGGGAATCGGGGACGGACATGTCCCCCCAGTTCTTCAGCGCCATGGGACTCGATCGCGGGGGCTTGAAGAGCCTGTTGCGCTCCGACCTTTACCCCACCGCACTCTTCGCTTACAACCGGGCGATGGGATGGGATCCGCAAAGGTTGGCCAAGGCCGACCGGTTCGTATGCCAGGAACTCACCGTCAACTGTCTCGCCATCCGCGCCTGCCGGAGCATGGCCTTTCTGGCCGGCGAGATAGGAGAAGAAGTGAGAAAAGAAAAATATGAGCAAAGGGCGGCTAGGCTCATGGAAGCCCTTGACGCTTTATGCTGGGATGAGGAAGCGGGGTGTTATTTTCCGCGTTTCGGTTTCCGGAGGCCGCGCCTGGCAAGAAGAAAAACCGCCGATTCCCTCATGCCCCTATTCGGTGGCTTGTGCATCCCGGAAAGGGCGGCGAGGCTGATAGAGGACCACCTCCTCAATCCCCGGGAATTTTTCACCCCTTATCCGATACCCTTCAACCCCGTGGATGAGGTGGAGAAAGAAGGGGGATGGGTGGAGAAGCGCCTGTGGGCCGGGCACTGCGTTTGGGTCAACTTCTGCTGGATGCTGTGCATAGCCCTCGACGAACATGGATACCGGGATGTGGCCAGGGAGATAACCCGACGGGTGGTGAGGATGATACTCCGGGAGGGATTCTTCGAGTTCTACGATTCCCGAACCGGGGAGGGCAGGAGGATTCCCGATTTCTGCTGGCCGGCCCTTGCCTTGGATATGACGGCCAGGTTCTGGCCGGAGGTAATAAGAGAGCAGGATCCCGGCTGAGCGGTGACCGGGCCGCCATCCCCCCTTGCGTTGGACGCCAAGGTCATTTGCGGGGAACACGATTGGGGAAAGCGTCATGGAGCATCCCGGTGCGCAGGTAGTCCAGGTACATCCTCCTTCTCTTGGCGGCCTCGACGTAGAGAGGCACGAGGATGCCGGCGACGATTATGGTCAACCAGGAACGGAAACCCAGGGCTATTCCCAGGTTCATCACCGTGCGGGCCGCTATCCTGCGGTAGCCTTGTTGGGCATGGGCCCTACTGTGAGTGGCTCTCCTGCGCCGCTGGTCCTCCATGATCCTCGCGTTGAGGAAGAACCCAAGAAGCCAGACCGCCAAGCCCAGGGGAAGGGAGACGTAGGGTTGCAGGGGTACAGACCAACCCGCCATGAGGCTGGTGGCCACGCTCATCCATATGGCCAGGAAGTGAAGCAATATGATCCAGTTTCCCTGCGGCATAGCATTTATATACCCAATCGTAATAAACTATGCACATCCTATACACGACGATCCTACAAGTTCGGGCTGCGGGAAGGAAGTGGGCGGGCTTGCCGGCGGAAGGTAGTCCACCGGCTTCCGGAGAAATTTAACACAGGGGTCGCGGGTGGAAACGATCCTCCAAATACCGTTCAACGCGGAGATTATTCAAGTATAAATCCAGCGATAGGAGGGTCTGGGGAAAGGAGGTCCGGGTGAGCAAGATTTCGGAGGTCAAGGCGCAGGTGGAGCGGCTTATCGGGCTGAGTTCGAGGATAAAGTCGCAGCTTTCCGCCTTGGGTGGTCCCACCGGGGAAGATCTGAAAAGGAAGCTGAAAGAGAGCGGCAAGCGAATGGCTGTGGGCGCCGCGGTCGCCCTTTTCGGGCTTTCGGTCATTGCGGTGGCGGCGGTATATATCATCGCTGTGGTCATACTGTTGGTGAACATAGCCCTGGACCGGCTCTGGCTTTCCGCCCTCATAGTGGTTTTCGGGTCCATCCTCTTGGGAGGGGTAATAGTCGCCGTGGGGATCAGCATGTTGAGGAAGGGGGCGGGGGGTCTCAGGGAACCGGGCGAAGAAGTGGTGGAAGAGGTCAAAGGCACTGGGGAGGAGATCAAGGAAACCCTCGGCGAGCTGCAGGAGATGGCCAGGAAGGAGATGGAGGCCGGGCAGCAACAGCTGCAAGAGGCCCTCAACCAGGTTAAGGCCCTGGCCCCTTATCTTGTTGGCGCCTATGTCGGATACCGGGTGGTAAAAGGGCTGGTAAAGGCCAGGAGGAAGAGATTCCTGCGACAGATAAAGGAGCTGGTGGAAGAGGAAGAGGGATAGAGATCTTGAAATGCCCGGTAAATGGTTCCCGTAAGAGCGAGCCTGCCCCATATCGACGCGTAAATGGCATAATATAAATCTATACTTTAAGTTTATATTATTTGCATCGCCGCCCGGCAAAAAGGCTTGTCGGTGTTTTTTCACAAGATCGGGGATGGTGATGCGGCATACCAACACCCACAAACTTTTATCGATATCCCCGAATGGGTGGAAGTCGATTCCATAAACATCAAGTTTATCTTGATTTTTGATATCACATCTTGAAGCACGGCGAAGCGGCCCTAAGCGCCGGGCAATGCCGGGTTCAACCGCGTGCGTCGAAAAGTCCATTCCTGCACCTCGCCGATCCGGGGCCTTCCGGGGGATGTGGTTCGCTGATGGCCGGGAATGGAACGGCCTCGTGCTCGCCTTGACCGCTTATACCCGTCATTCAGCCGTATTATCATATGGCTGGGAGGTGAACCCGTTGGTCTACTCTCACAGCCAGCTGGAGACCTACGAAAGATGCCCATTCAAGTACCGCCTCCTCTACCCGTATATGGCTGGGAGGTGAACCCGTTGGTCTACTCTCACAGCCAGCTGGAGACCTACGAAAGATGCCCATTCAAGTACTGCCTCCTCTACCCGTATATGGCTGGGAGGTGAACCCGTTGGTCTACTCTCACAGCCAGCTGGAGACCTACGAAAGATGCCCATTCAAGTACCGCCTCCTCTACCCGTATATGGCTGGGAGGTGAACCCGTTGGTCTACTC
>JACIXB010000024.1 GCA_014360685.1 Actinomycetota bacterium
TTGTGCAGGCACCGGGTGATGGCCGAGGTCAGGGTGGTCTTGCCGTGATCCACGTGCCCGATGGTGCCCACGTTGACGTGCGGCTTGGTCCGCTCGAACTTCTTCTTGGCCATTTTGACCCTCCTCCCGAATCACTTAGTGGTGTCTCTTTCTGGACACAACTTCCCTATTTTAGTCATCCCCCTCGGCCAGCACAAGACCGTTTCGGGAACCCGCGGGGAATATACCATTATTTACCATTATACTAAAGTTTTCCACCGGTCCCCTCACTCCCCCCTTATGCGCCTGATGATCTCCGCGGCCAGGTTATGGGGTACCTCGCCGTAATGGGAGAACTGCATGTGATGGGTGGCCCTCCCCTGGCTGAGGGAACGCAGATCAGTGGCGTAACCGAAGGTCTCCGCCAGCGGGACGTAGGCCACGATGGCCTGCTGCCTGCCGCGCGTCTCCATCCCTTCCACCTTTCCGCGGCGGGCGTTGAGGTCGGCGATGACGTCCCCCAGGTACTCCTCGCCCACGTTGATGTGAACCTTCATGATGGGCTCGAGCAGTATGGGTTCCGCCCTGCGTAGGGCTTCCTGGAAGGCCGCGGCTCCCGCCGCCTTGAAGGCCAGGTCGGAGGAATCCACCTCGTGGTAGGAGCCTCCGCGCAGGGTGACCTTAACGTCCACCACCGGGAAACCGGCCAGGACCCCGAACTCCAGTGCCCCCCGGATCCCCTCCTCCACCGCGGGTATGAACTCCTTGGGCACGGCGTTCCCGGTGACCTTGCTCTCGAAGAGGAAGCCTTCCCCGCGAGGCAAGGGGTCCAGGTCGATGATCACATGACCGTACTGGCCTCGCCCGCCGGTCTGGCGGATGAACTTTCCCTCCACCCCCCGGGCGTGGCCGGCCACCGTCTCCCGGTAGGATACTTGCGGTCTCCCCACGTTGGCTCCCACCCCGAACTCGCGCAGCAGGCGGTCCACGATGATCTCCAGGTGCAGCTCTCCCATGCCGGAGATGATGGTCTGCCCGGTCTCCGGATCCAGCTTCACCCGGAAGGTGGGATCCTCGTCGGAGATCCTCTCCAAGGCCTCGCTCAAGCGGTCCTGGTCGGCCTTGGTCTTGGGCTCGATGGCCACGGAGATGACCGGCTCGGGAAAGACCATGGGCTCGAGGAGGATGGGGCGGTGAGCGGAGCACAGGGTGTCCCCGGTGTAGGTCTCCTTGAGCCCCACGGCGGCCACGATGTCGCCGGTGTGTATGGACTCGCGCTCCTCCCGGTGGTTGGCGTGCATCTGGAGGAGGCGACCGATGCGTTCCTTCTTGCGGCGGGTGCTGTTGAAGACCGTGGCCCCCACCCGCAGGGTGCCCGAGTACACCCGGATGTAGACCAGCTTTCCCACGTAGGGATCGGACATGACCTTGAATGCCAGGGCGGAGAATGGCTCCTCGTCTGAGGGCTTGCGTACTTCCTTCTTCTCCTTCCCCAGCTGCACCCCCTCCACGGGAGGGACGTCCAGGGGGGAGGGGAGGTAGTCCACCACCCCGTCCAGAAGCGGCTGCACCCCCTTGTTGCGGAAGGAAGCCCCGCAGAACACCGGGACCAGCTCGCACTTGAGGACTCCCTTGCGGACGGCCCGCCGGATGTCCTCCTCGGTGACCGACTCCTCGCTCTCCAGGTATTTCTCCAGCATCTCGTCGTCGTATGGGGCGCAGGCCTCGAGTAGGGCGTGGCGGTAGAGAAGGGCGGTGTCCAGGAGCTCCTCCGGGATGTCCACGTACTCGTACCTGGTGCCCAGCTCGTCCCGCCAGACCATGGCCCGCATGCGGATGAGGTCCACGCAGCCGGAAAACTCGCCTTCCCTCCCCAAGGGGACCTGCACCGCCACCGGACGGAGGTCGAACTTCTCCTCCAGCACCTCCAGGCAGGCGAAGAAATCCGCTCCCGGGCGGTCCATCTTGTTCACGTAACAGATGCGCGGCACGCGGTAATGGTCCGCCTGCCTCCATACCGTCTCCGTCTGGGGCTCCACGCCGGCCACCCCGTCCAGGATGGCGATGGCCCCGTCCAGGACGCGTAGGGAGCGTTCCACCTCCACGGTGAAGTCCACGTGGCCGGGCGTATCTATTATGTTTATCTTGTGGTCCCGCCAGAAGCAGGTGGTGGCGGCGCTGGTGATGGTTATCCCCCTCTCCTGCTCCTGAACCATCCAGTCCATAACCGTGGACCCCTCGTGCACCTCCCCCATCTTGTAAGTCTTGCCGGTATAGAAGAGTATCCTCTCCGTGGTGGTGGTCTTCCCGGCGTCGATATGGGAGATGATGCCGATGTTGCGGACCCTTTCCAGGGGGAAAGCCTCGTCCGCCCGGGTCGATTTCTCCACCTTTCCCGTGGTCGTTACCTTCATCCTCACCACCGGTAATGGGCAAAGGCCTTGTTGGCCTCGGCCATCTTGTGCAGGTCTTCCTTCCTCTTGATGGAGGCGCCCACGTGGTTGGCGGCGTCCATGAGCTCGCCGGCCAGCCTCTCCATCATGGTCTTCTCCCGGCGCTGCCGCGCGTAGTTGACTATCCATCGGATGGCCAGGCTGGTCGCCCGCCGGGGGCGGACTTCCACCGGGACCTGGTAGGAGGCGCCACCCACCCTCCGGGAACGCACCTCCAGGACGGGGCGAACGTTGTCCGTGGCCTTGCGCAATATCACCAGGGGATCGTTTCCCGTCCTCTCGCGGATGATGTCCAGGGCACCGTAGACGATCTTTTCCGCCTTGCTCTTCTTGCCGTCCAGCATCACCTTGTTGATGTACTGGGCCACCAGCACGCTGTTGTACCTGGTGTCGGGGGCTATCTCCCTCTTCGGTGCCGGTCCCTTCCTGGGCATGCTTCCTCCTCCGATAAACCTCCCGCCGGGCGCTGAATCACAGGCCGGCCCTCTTCTTGGTGCCGTACCGGGACCGCGCCTGCTTACGGTCGGTCACCCCGGCGGCATCCAGGGCTCCGCGGATGATCTTGTACCTGACTCCCGGGAGGTCCTTGACCCTCCCTCCCCTCACCAGGACGATGGAGTGCTCCTGGAGGTTGTGCCCGATCCCCGGGATGTAGGCGGTGATCTCTATGCCGTTGGTCAGCCTCACCCTGGCTATCTTGCGCAGGGCGGAGTTGGGCTTCTTGGGGGTGGTGGTCTTCACCTGGGTACAGACCCCTCGCCGCTGCGGGCAACCCTGCAGGGCGGGAGTCTTGGTCTTCTTCCGCTTCTCCCGGCGTCCCTTACGGACCAATTGGTTGATGGTGGGCAAGGCTACCTCCTCCAGGAATAATATTCCAGTCCAGTTTGTGGGCCTTCCAGAAACGCGCCAAGGCGCAAGTTTACCATCACCCTTTCCGGCATGTCAACGCGGCCGGGCGCGAGCCCGTTCCTCCTCGCGCCTCAGATTTCCTCCTCCTCGCCGGCGGTTGGAGTTTCCTCCTCCGCGCCCCCGTCGCCCTCCGTGTCCGTGCCGCTCCTGGCCCACTCCGGGATTTCGATCCCGCCTTCTCCGACGGCGGCGGAACGCTTGTCATCCTGTCCCGCGGCCAGGGATTCCACCTCCTCCAGCAGGCTTATGCCCATGTGCTTGGGCTTCACCTTGATGTTCCGGTAGCGGGCCATGCCCGTACCCGCGGGGATGAGCTTCCCGATGATCACGTTCTCCTTCAGGCCCAGGAGTGGATCCACCTTCCCGGATATGGCGGCATCGGTGAGCACCCGCGTGGTCTCCTGGAAGGAGGCCGCGGAGAGGAAGGAGTTGGTGGCCAAGGAGGCCTTGGTGATACCCAGCAGCATCTGGCGCGCCGTGGCCGGCTCCCCTCCCTGGGCGATGACCGCCTGGTTGACCTCCTCGAAGTACTTGCGGTCCACCTTGTCCCCGGGCAAAAGGTCGGTGTCTCCGGGGTCCAGGACCTCCACCTTCTTCATCATCTGGCGCACGATGAGCTCGATGTGCTTGTCGTGGATATCCACGCCCTGGCTCTTGTATACCTCCTGGACCTCGTGCACCAGGTAGAGCTGGGCCGCCTGGGTGCCCAGCACCCGCAGGATATCGTGGGGGTTTATGGAACCCTCAGTGAGTTGGTCTCCCGCCGCCACCTCCTGCCCGTTGCGCACCCGCAGGCGGGCCCGCCGGGACACCTGGTAGACCCGCTCCTTGTTGTCCGGCCCCACGATGGTTATCTTCCGCGAGCGCTCCGAATCCTCGATGGTCACCTTCCCGGAGATCTCGGCGATCACCGCCTGGCCCTTGGGCTTGCGGGCTTCGAAGAGCTCCACCACGCGGGGGAGGCCGTGGGTGATGTCCTCACCGGCCACGCCCCCGGTGTGGAAAGTGCGCATGGTGAGCTGGGTACCGGGCTCGCCGATGGACTGGGCGGCGATTATGCCCACCGCCTCCCCGATCTCCACCAGCCTGCCGGTGGCCAGCATGGTGCCGTAGCACAGGCAGCACACCCCGTGGCGGGACTCACAGGTCATCACGGACCGCACCATGACCTCCTCCACGCCCGCCTTGGAAAGTTTTTCCACGGTAGCCATGTTTATCTCCTCGCCGGGCTCCACGAGCACCTCCCCGGTCCTGGGATGGACCACGCGCTCCAGGGCCACCCGGGCCGCCAGGGAGGGGTTGAGCTCCCCTTGCGGGGTGTGCACCCTGACCGGGATGCCCTTGTCCGTGCCGCAGTCGTACTCGCGGACGATGACCTCCTGGGACACGTCCACCAGGCGACGGGTGAGATAACCGGAGTCCGCGGTGCGTAGGGCGGTGTCCGCCAACCCCTTGCGGGCGCCGTGGGTGGAGATGAAGTACTCCAGTACGGTGAGCCCCTCCCGGAAGTTGGACTTGATGGGCCGGTCGATGATCTCCCCCTTGGGGTTGGCCACCAGCCCCCGCATCCCGGCCAGCTGGCGGATCTGCTTTATGTTTCCCCGCGCGCCGGAGCTGGCCATCATGTAGATGGGGTTGAAGACGTCGAAGGCCTTTTCCATGGCCTCGGTGACCCGGTCGGTGGCCTCCGTCCACAGCTCCACCATCCTCTGGTGACGCTCCTCCTCGGTGATCAGGCCCCGCTTGTAGTTCTCCTCGATGCGCTCCACCTCGGCCTCCGGCTCCTCCAGGATCTTGTCCTTGTCCGGGGGGACGGTGATGTCGGAGATCCCGATGGTGATGCCCGCCCGGGTGGCGTAGTGGAAGCCGATACGCTTGATGTTGTCCAGGATCTCCGCCGTCTGCACCGTGTCGTACCTCTCCGCCACCTCGGTGACGATGCGCTGTAGGACGGACTTGTTCACCTCCTCGTTTATGAAGGGGTAATCATCGGGGAAGGCGGTGTTGAAGATCACCCGCCCCACTGAGGTGTCGTAAATCTTGGCCGGGCGCCCTTTCTTGCGGATGCGGACCTTGACCGGAGCGTGCAGGGCCACCTCCCTGAACTCGTGGGCCATGACGGCCTCTTCCGGGGAGGCGAAGGCCTTACCCTCCCCTTTCTCTCCCTCCTTGATCACCGTCAGGTAGGAGGCGCCCAGCACCATGTCCTGGGTGGGCGTGGTTATGGGCCGGCCGTGGGCCGGGGAGAGGATGTTATGGGCGGAGAGCATGAGGATGCGCGACTCCGCCTGGGCCTCCGCGGAGAGGGGGAGGTGCACGGCCATCTGGTCCCCGTCGAAGTCGGCGTTGAAGGCCGTGCATACCAGGGGATGGATCTGGATGGCCTTTCCCTCCACCAACACCGGCTCAAAGGCCTGGATGCCCAACCGGTGCAGGGTGGGAGCCCGGTTGAGGAGCACGGGGTGCTCCCGGATGACCTCGTCCAGCACGTCCCAGACCTCCGGGCGCTGCCTCTCCACCATCCTCTTGGCGCTCTTGATGTTCTGGGCGTAGTCCTTGTCCACCAGGAGCTTCATGACGAAAGGCTTGAAGAGCTCCAGGGCCATCTGCTTGGGCAGGCCGCACTGGTGCAGCTTGAGGTTGGGGCCCACCACGATGACCGAGCGGCCGGAGTAATCCACCCTCTTGCCCAGAAGGTTCTGACGGAAGCGGCCCTGCTTGCCCTTGAGCATATCGGAGAGGGATTTGAGGGGACGGTTGCCGGGACCGGTCACCGCCCGGCCCCGCCTGCCGTTGTCGAAAAGGGCGTCCACGGCCTCCTGGAGCATGCGCTTCTCGTTGTTGACGATGATCTCCGGGGCCCCCAGGTCCAGGAGCCTCTTCAAGCGGTTGTTGCGGTTGATCACCCTGCGATAGAGATCGTTGAGGTCCGAGGTGGCGAAACGGCCCCCGTCCAGCTGGACCATGGGGCGCAGGTCCGGGGGGATAACCGGGATGCAGGTGAGCACCATGGCCGTGGGGTCGTTGTCCGTGTTCAGGAAGGCGGAAACCACCTTCAGGCGCTTGGTGGCCCGCTGCCTCTTCTGGCCCTTGGAGTTGCGGATAATCTCCCGCAGCTCGGCGGCCTCCTTTTCCAGGTCCACGTTGGCCAGCATCTCCTGCACGGCCTCCGCTCCCATGCCGCCTCGGAAATAATCGCCGTAGCGTTCCCGCATCTCCCGGAAGAGCACCTCGTCGGATATGAGCTGCTTGTACTCCAGGGCCTTGAACTCCTCGAACACCCGCCGCAGCTCATCGATCCGGCGGCGTGCCTTCTCCTCCAGGGACTTTATCTCCTTCTCCAACTGTTGGGGCTTGAGCTTGGGGATGGGTTCCTCGCCCTCCTCCACGGGCTTCTCCTCCCCTTCCGCCGCCGCCCGCAACTCCTCGATCCTCCGACGGGTGGTCTCCTCTATCTCTGCGATCTCCTCGTTGAGCTCCTCCTCGAGGAGGGGCAGGTCGCGCTGGCGCTTCTCCTCGTCCACGAAGGTGATGACGTAGGAGGCGAAATAGAGTATCTTCTCCAGGTCCTTGGGGGTGATGTCCAGGAGATACCCCATTCGGGAGGGCACGCCCTTGAAATACCAGATGTGGGCCACGGGGGCGGCCAGCTCGATGTGTCCCATGCGCTCCCGCCTCACCCGGGCCCGGGTGACCTCCACCCCGCAGCGTTCGCAGATGATGCCCTTGAAGCGCACCCGCTTGTATTTTCCGCAGTAGCACTCCCAATCCCGGGTGGGGCCGAAGATCTTCTCGCAGAACAGCCCGTCCTTCTCCGGCTTCAGGGTGCGGTAGTTGATGGTCTCCGGCTTCTTCACCTCGCCGTGCGACCAGGACCTTATCTGGTCCGCGGTGGCCAAGCCGATCTTCAACTTGTCGAAGTCGTTGACGTCCAACAAGGGAACTCAACCTCCTTGAGCGATTTCCGCCTATTTCCTCCCCATGCCATCACCGGCGACCGGCCATAGCTGGTGGCCGGCTACAGCTCCTCCGGCCGTTCCTCCAGGGACTCCTCCTCGCCGCGGGTAGAGAGGAGGGCGGCCGAGGCGGTGCGCAGGTCGATACCTAGGTCCTCCGCCGTACGCAGCAGGTCTTCGTCGGTCTCCCTTATCTCTATCTCCTCGCCAGTCTCGGAGAGGACCTCCACGTTGAGGCACAGGGCCTGCATTTCCTTGACCAGCACCTTGAAGGACTCCGGTATTCCCGGTTCGGGGATATTGTCCCCCTTGACGATGGCCTCGTAGACCTTCACCCGGCCCATGACGTCGTCGGATTTCACGGTGAGCAACTCCTGCAGGGTATAGGCCGCGCCGTAGGCCTCCAGGGCCCATACCTCCATCTCCCCGAACCTCTGACCCCCGAACTGGGCCTTCCCCCCCAGGGGCTGCTGGGTGACCAGGGAGTAGGGCCCCGTGGAGCGGGCGTGGATCTTGTCGTCCACCAGGTGCAGGAGTTTCATCATGTAGATGTAACCCACGGTGATGGGCTGGTGGAAGGGTTCCCCGGTGATGCCGTCGTAGAGGACGGCCTTGCCGTTCTCGGGTAGGCCGGCCTCGCGCAGGGCCTCCTCGATCTCGCTCTCCCGGGCCCCGTTGAACACCGGCGTGGAGACGTAAACCGGCCCCTCGGCCTTGTTCTTCCCCTTCTTGGGCCAGCCCTCGTGGGCAGCCCATCCCAGGTGGGTCTCCAAGATCTGCCCGATATTCATACGCGAGGGTACCCCCAGGGGATTGAGGACGATGTCCACCGGGGTACCGTCGGCCAGGAAGGGCATGTCCTCGATGGGCAGGATCTTGGAAATTACTCCCTTGTTGCCGTGGCGGCCGGCGAGCTTGTCCCCGTCGGAGATCTTGCGCACCTGGGCCACGTAGACCCTCACCATCTCGTTGACCCCCGGGGGAAGCTCGTCTCCGGCCTCGCGGGAGAAGACCTTGACGTCGATGACCTTCCCGGACTCCCCGTGGGGGACCTTGAGGGAGGTGTTACGCACCTCCCGGGCCTTCTCCCCGAAGATGGCCCGCAGGAGCCTCTCCTCGGCGGTTAACTCCGTTTCGCCCTTGGGGGTCACCTTGCCCACCAGGATGTCCCCGGGACCCACCTCGGCCCCGATGCGGATGATACCCCGCTCGTCTAGGTTCTTGAGCATGTCCTCGCTCACGTTGGGGATGTCCCGGGTGATCTCCTCCGGGCCCAGTTTGGTGTCCCGGGCGTCTATCTCGTGCTCCTCGATATGGATGGAGGAAAGGACGTCATCGTAGACCATGCGCTCGGAGACGATGATGGCGTCCTCGTAGTTGTATCCTTCCCAGGGCATGAAGGCCACCAGGAGGTTCTTGCCCAGGGCCAGCTCCCCGTGGTCGGTACAGGGCCCGTCAGCGATGACCTGGTCCTCCTCCACCCGGTCGCCCTCGCTGACGATGGGCTTCTGGTTGACGCAGGTCCCCTGGTTGGAACGGCGGAACTTGGCCACCTTGTACACGTCCACCGTCCCGTCCTTGCGCTTGATCTCGATGCGGTCGGCATCCACGTAGGTCACCACTCCCGCGGCCTTGGCGCAGAGCACGTCACCGGTGTCCTTGGCCGCCCGGTATTCCATTCCCGTTCCCACCAGGGGAGCCTCGGAGCGCAGCAGGGGCACCGCCTGGCGCTGCATGTTGGAGCCCATGAGGGCGCGGTTGGCATCGTCGTGCTCCAGGAAGGGGATGAGCGCCGTGGCCACGGAAACGATCTGCCGGGGCGAGACGTCCATGAAGTCCACTTCCTCCGGGCGCACCGCCTTCACCGCCTCCTTGGTGCGGCAGAGCACGGTGGGCCCGACGAGTCGGCCCCGCTTGTCCACCGGGGCGTTAGCCTGGGCGATGACGTACTTCTCTTCCTCGTCGGCGGTGAGGTAGAACACCTCGTCGGTCACCTTGCCCTTGACCACCCGGCGGTAGGGAGTCTCGATGAAACCGAACTCGTTGACCCGGGCGTAGGTGGCCAGGGATCCGATGAGCCCGATGTTGGGACCCTCGGGCGTCTCGATGGGGCACATGCGCCCGTAGTGGGAGGGGTGCACGTCCCGGACCTCGAAACCGGCCCGCTCCCGGGAGAGACCTCCCGGCCCCAGGGCGGAAAGCCGACGCTTGTGGGTCAGCCCCGCCAGGGGGTTGGTCTGGTCCATGAACTGGGAGAGCTGGCTGGAGCCGAAGAACTCCTTGATGGCCGCCACCACGGGACGGATGTTGATGAGGTTCTGCGGGGTGATGGCCTCCGCCTCCTGGGTGGTCATGCGTTCCTTGACCACCCTCTCCATGCGCGAGAGCCCTATACGCACCTGGTTCTGGATTAGCTCCCCCACCGAGCGTACGCGCCGGTTTCCGAAATGGTCGATGTCGTCGACCTCCTCTATCTCACTGGGCATGATGCGCAGGAGATAACGGATGGTCTCCAGGATGTCCTCGGGAGTGAGGACGGTCACGTTAAGGGGTATGTCCAGGCCCAGCTTCTTGTTCAGCTTGTAGCGGCCCACCTTGGCCAGGTCGTACTTCCTGCGGTTGAAGAAAAGGTTCTCCAAGAGGGTCAGGGCGGTATCCGCGGTGGGAGGCTCGCCCGGGCGCAGCTTGCGGTAGATGTCCAGGAGGGCCTCCTCCCGGCTGGAGGTATGGTCCCTCTCCAGGGTGGCCTGGATGATGGGTGAGCCGTCGAAGAGGGAGAGTATCTGCTCGTCGTCCTCGTAACCCATGGCCCTCAGGAGGACCGTGGCCGGCTGGCGGCGCTTGCGGTCGATCCTCACCCCGATGACGTCGCGCTTGTCGGTCTCGAACTCCAGCCAGGCCCCGCGGGAGGGGATGATCTTGGCGTAGTAGAGCTCCTTGTCCGTGGTCCTGTCCAGTTCCTTGCTGAAATAGACGCCCGGAGACCTGACCAGCTGGGAGACCACCACCCTCTCCGTGCCGTTGATGATGAAGGTACCCTTCTCGGTCATGAGGGGGAAGTCCCCCATGAAGACCTCCTGCTCCTTGATCTCCCCGGTCTTGCGGTTGATGAAGCGCACGGTGACGAAGAGGGGGCAGGAATAGGTCATGTCCTTTTCCTTGCACTCCTCAACCCCGTACTTGGGCTCCTGCCACTTGTGCTCCCCGAACTCCACCGCCAGGTCGCCGGAATAATCCTCTATGGGGGAGATGTCCTCGAACACCTCGCGCAACCCCTCGGTGCAAAACCACTCGTAGGACTTCTTCTGGATGTCAATGAGGTTGGGAACGTCGAGGATTTCCGGGATCTTGGCGAAGCTCCTTCTCTGGCGCACTCCGTGGATAACACTCACCGCTTCCCTCACTCCTTTTCCTCGCCAAGCGAAAAAATCCCTTCTGATACGCAAAATAATATCATATGATTAAAATCCTTTTATTGTCAACATGATGCGGCGAAGACGGCCGAATCATCCCCTTCGACCTTGCCGGGTATCCCTCCGGTTCCCGTCAGGCCTCCAGTGGCCTTGGGTTTCCGGCGGCAAGCGAAAGAGGGATGCGGCGGCATCCCTCTTCGATCTGAAGCAGCATGCTTCCTTTTCCCGCATCGCGGCAAGGCAATGCCGCGCCTTTCTCCACGGATCGCTTTCCGGCCCTACTTTATCTCCACCTGGGCTCCCGCCTCGCGAAGTTGCTCGGCGATGCGATCCGCCTCGTCCTTGGAGACCTTCTCCTTGACCGGCTTGGGCGCCTCGTCCACCAAGGCCTTGGCCTCCTTGAGCCCCAGCCCGGTGATGTTCTTCACTTCCTTGATGACCTGGACCTTGCGGTCTCCGGCGGCCAGGAGGATGACGTCGAACTCCGTCTTCTCCCCCTCCTCGGCCGCACCCTCGCCTCCCGCCGCCGGTGCCGCTACGCCGGCCGCCGCCACCGCCACGGGAGCGGCCGCGGTCACGCCGTACTTCTCCTCCAGCGCCTTGACCAGTTCGTTGAGCTCGAGAACGGTCATGGAGTCGATGGCCTCCAGGATTTCCTCCTTGGTGATCTTCTTCTCGGCCAATTCTCACACCTCCAATTTCTTCCAGTTACCCGTCTTGCTCCCGGGGATTCAGGCCGCCTTGGACTTCTCCTCCGCCACCGCCCGCAGGGCATACACCAGCTTGCGGTAGGGACCGGACAGCACGGCGTGCAACCCGTATATGGAACCCTTGAGCGAACCCACCAACCTCCCCAGGAGCACCTCGCGGGGAGGTAGGAGGGCAATGGACCTGACCTCCGAGGCGCCCAGCAACCTTCCCTCCAGGAACCCTCCCTTCATCTTCAGGTTGGGGTTCTCCCGAGCGTAGGCGGCCAATTCCCTGGCCACCGCCACCGGGTCCTGGGAGCCGAAAACGGCCCCCACCGGGCCCACCAGCAGCTCCCCGAGGGGCTGGAATTCCGTGTCCCGTATGGCCAGCAAGGCCAGGGTGTTCTTGAGCACCCGGTACTCGCCGCCTTTCTCCCGGAGCTGGAAGCGGAGAGCGTTGATCTCCTCCGCCTTCAGCCCGGTGAAATCGGTCAGGAAGACGAAGCGGCTGGAGAGGAACCGGTTGCGTATCTCCTCGACCTTGGCGATCTTCTCCTCTCGAGGCATGGTATCCTCCCGTGTCTTCTCCACTCATCAGGCCAAGGGTGTCCTGGGAATCGGGCGCAACACAACGGCCCCCGCGGTGACGGGGGCCGGCATGGTCGATCTCGGCTCCTCCGGCCTCCGCGGGATATTAAGCCCTTTCGGACACCCGCTTCTCAGGCTCGATCCACAAAACTATCACCGGTAGGGGCGGATGTCAACGCCATGCCCACCCGCCCCTCATACGGCCGCCTTCTCCTCGCCCAGGATATCCCGCACCACAGTGGGATCCACCTTGACCCCGGGCCCCATGGAGGTGGAGAAGGTGATGCTCCTCAGGTAGCGTCCTTTGGCCGCCGCCGGCTTGGCCCGGATGACCTCTTCCAGCACCGCCGCGTAGTTCTCCAGAAGCTTACGCTCGTCGAAGCTCTTCTTTCCCAGCACCAGGTGGAGGTTCCCCTGGCGGTCCACCCGGTACTCCACCTTGCCCGCCTTGATGTCTTTTACCGCCTTCTCCACGTCGAAGGTGACCGTTCCCGCCTTGGGGTTGGGCATCAATCCGCGGGGGCCGAGGAGTTTGCCCAACTTGCCCACCTGGGACATCATGTCCGGGGTGGCCACCATGGCATCGAACTCGAACCAACCCTCCTTGATGCGCTCCAGGAGCTCGGGGCCTCCGACGATGTCCGCGCCGGCGGCCTCCGCCTCCCGGGCCTTATCCCCCTGGGCGATGACCAGGACCCGTACGTCCTTGCCCGTACCGTGGGGAAGGCTTACCGTGCCCCTCACCATCTGGTCGGCCTTGCGGGGATCCACGCCCAGCCGGAAGGCAACTTCCACCGTCTCGTCGAAACGGCTGCCGGGCATCTTCTTGATGATCTCCACGGCCTCGCGGGGATGGTAGAGCTTCTGCCGGTCGTAGAGCGAGAGGGCCTCGCGGTAGCGCTTGCTCCTCTTCTTCATGTACGCCTCACCTCCGTGGTCCTAACGGGCTCGTGCCCTGCCACTCGATGGCTCAGTCGACGACTATTATGCCCATGCTGCGGGCGGTGCCCTCGATGGTACGCATGGCCGCCTCCACGTCCCTGGTGTTCAGGTCGGCCATCTTCTGCTCGGCTATCTCCCGGATCTGCTTGCGCGTCAGGCGGGCCACCTTCTGCATGTTGGGCTCCGGGGAGCCCTTCTCCAGGCCCGCCTTCTGCTTGAGGAGCACCGCCGCGGGCGGGGTCTTGGTGACGAAGGTGAAACTCCGGTCCTCGTAGATGGTTATCTCCACGGGGATTATGGTCCCCGCCTGGGACTGCGTCTGGGCGTTGTAGGCCTGGCAGAAGGCCATGATGTTCACGCCGTGCTGGCCCAGAGCCGGTCCCACGGGAGGAGCCGGGTTGGCCTGCCCGGCCGGTATCTGGAGCTTCACCTTGGCGATGACCTTTTTGGCCATATCCCTCTCATCCTCCTCACAGCTTGGTCACCTGATCGAAGGTGAGCTCCACCGGCGTCTCGCGGCCGAATATGGAGACCATCACCTTCAACTTGCTCTGGTCGATGTTTATCTCCGCTATGGTCCCGGTCATGTCCGCGAAGGGACCCGAGGAAACCCGTACGCTCATACCCTCCTCGAATTCCGTCTTGGGCCTGGGCTTCTCCGCCGTGACCGGCTTGAGGAGTTTCATGGCTTCCTCGTCGGTGAGCGGGGTGGGCTTGGCGCTGGAGCCCACGAAGCCGGTGACCCCCGGGGTGTTGCGTACCACGTACCAGCTCTCGTCGTCCAGTTCCATCTGCACCAGTATATAACCTGGGAGCATCTTCTTCTGGACGACTTCCTTCTTGCCTCCCTTTATCTCCATGACATCCTCGGTGGGCACCACCACCTTGAATATCTTGTCCCCCATGTTCAGGGAGGCGATGCGGTGCTCCAGGTTGCTCTTCACCTTGTTCTCGTACCCGGAATAGGTGTGCACCACGTACCACTTGGGCTCCATCAACCCATCCTCCCCTTCACAGGATGAAGATCTCCACCAACTTGGTGAAAAGTATGTCGGCGAAGTAGACCAGGCCACCTATGATGACCACCGTGACCAGGACCACCAGGGTGTAGGAGACCACTTCGTCCCGGGTGGGCCAGGTGACCTTCTTCATCTCCGCCCGTACCTCGGTCAGGAATTGGGAGACGGTCACCCTCTGCTTCTTGGGCCCTCCCTTCTTCCTGGCCCCGGCGGTTTTCTTTAGCTGGGCGCGCTTCTTCTCCACGCCCAGCTTCTGTTGCATCCGCCGCAACTCCCTGCTCGGCAATTCTCCTCCTTTTCCGCAAAAATAATGGCAGGCCTGGAGGGACTCGAACCCCCAACTTCCGGTTTTGGAGACCGGCGCTCTACCAGTTGGAGCTACAGGCCTACGCTAATCCCTTAAGCCGGGTGC
>JACIXB010000025.1 GCA_014360685.1 Actinomycetota bacterium
CATGGAACAGGTCATCCCATCGGCAACGGGCACCTTGTCCATGGAACAGGTCATCCCATCGGCAACGGGCACCTTGTCCATGGAACAGGTCATCCCATCGGCAACGGGCACCTTGTCCATGTATCGCCGCCACTAATGGAGAGTTGAGGACCTGGAAAGCGCGGCTCAGTCCGTGTTTTCGCTCAAGGTTTCTGCGCCGTTAATGCCGTTGTCGATAAGGCGCAGGGCATGCCGGCCCGCGCAACGCGAGGTAGGCGAAATTTTCCAGCTCTTCCCAAGAGGGACGGGAAAGCGGGAACGGTGGCTTTTATGCTCCTTGTTCAACCTCTCCTCTCCGGAGGGGTTGACCCGCCTCGTCCACGGAAATAAAATAAATAAACCGACCAGTTGGTATGTTTTTGATATCGCGCCGCGGGGCCGGGAAGCAGGGGAGGAAGAGATGAAAGAGGACATATACCAGCGGCTGGCGGAGCACCTGGACCGGGCCATCAACGGGGTTCCCATGTCCCCCCAGCTCATGGAGATCCTGCACATCCTCTATCCCGGGGAGGAGGCGGAGGTGGCCCTCCACCTGGCCATCTACGAGAACCGGACCCTACCGCAGCTCCAGGAGATGATGCCGGACAAGGCGGACCGCCTCGAGGACCTCCTCATGAGCATGGCCAAGAGGGGCACGGTGCTCACGGTGCAGAAGCCCGGCAGGGAGAGGATCTACCGTCTGCTTCCCAGCGTCGTGGGCTTCGTGGAGGTACCCTTCCTCTCCGGGGAGGACACCCCGGAAAAAAGGCGCCTGGCCCACCTCTGGAAGGAGTACCTGGATGGCCGGTTCGGCGAGGAGCTGGCCCGCGAGATCCCTCTCATTCGGGTGGTCCCAGTGGGCGAATCCCTGCGTGATCCCTCCCAGGTACTGCCCTTCGACGCGCTGGAGGAAATGCTGGACAAGGTGGACTTCTACGCCGTGGGGCACTGCCCCTGCCGCCAGATCGCCAGGTACACGGGGGAGGGATGCGATCATCCCACGGAGAGGTGCATGCACTTCGGGACCCTGGGGCGGTACATGGTGGAGGTGGGAAAGGCCAGGGCCATCGACAAGGACAAAGCCCTTGAAATACTGCGCCAGGCCACCGAGGAGGGCCTGGTGCACGTGTGTGACAACGTCAATGGGCTCCTGCACACCATCTGCAACTGCTGCCCATGCTGCTGCGGGTTCTTCCGCGCCAAGCTGACCCGCGGCCTTCACACCATCTCCCCCTCCGCCTACGTGGCGAGGGTGAGCGAGGAGGACTGCGCGGGCTGCGGCACCTGCGAGGAGAGGTGCCCGGTGGGGGCGGTGAAGGTCTCCGGGGACACGGCGGTTGTGGACCCCGAGGTCTGCATCGGGTGCGGGGTGTGCACCCCCACCTGCCGGGAGGAGGCCGTCCGCCTGGAGGTACGGGAAAGGGTATCCCCTCCCCCCAGCCTCCAGGACTTCATCGCCGCCCGCCTGAAGGCCTGAAGTTGGACGCCACGTTGTGCCCAAGCGGGTTGGGAAACGGACTGCGTGGACGGGATGCGAGCATGGGTGGTTCATCCATGAAAACCGGCCGATCTACGGGGGCCATGGGAAGGAGCGTTACGGGAAGGAAGGCCGTCCAAGGGGGCCAGGGGACGGGGACGGGCTCCCGCGGGAACGGCGGCCAGGCGCCGGGGCCTGAGGTGCCCGGAAGGGAGCGGCCCTCCAAGGGGGAACGCACCCGGCGGCGCATCGTGGGTCACGCCACCCTCCTCATGTATGCCAACGGGTACGCCCGCACCTCCATAGAGGACGTGATCCAGGCCGCGGGGATCACCAAGGGCAGCTTCTACTTCCACTTCCGGTCCAAGGAGGACCTGGGATACGCGGTCATCGAGAACGCCTCCGCCTACATCCTGGGAAGGTTGAGGGAGGCCCTGGAGAAACCCGGTCTCTCCTCCCGGGGGCGCCTGGAGGCCATGCTGCGCGAGATCCAGGGGATCGTGGAGGCCGCCGACTGCACGCGGGGGTGCATCCTGGGTAACCTGGCCCTGGAGACCAGCCACGACCATCCCGGCTTCCGGGAGGCCATCGCCGCCGCCTTCCGCGAGTGGTGGGACCTCATCGCCTCCCACCTGGAGACCATGAAGGCGGAGGGACACCTGCCACCCGACTTCGACTGCCGGGCCTACGCCCAGTTCGCGGTGAGCGCCCTGGAGGGCGGCATCATGATGAGCAAGGTCACCCGGGACCCGGGGCCTATGCGCACCGCGGCGAAGCTGGTGCTCGACCTGCTGCCAAGGGAGGGGGAAGGGAGGGTTCCCGCCCCCAAGCGGGAAGAAAGGGAGCCCAAAGCCCGGGGCAAGGGATGAGGCCCCGGGGAAGGGGATGAAGCGGCATCAAGTGTTCGGAAGGAGGAAAAAATGACCGAGGACGTGTATCGCCGCCTGGCCGCTCACCTGGACGAGATGCCCATCGGGGCCCCCATGAGCGAGGAACTCCTGGAGATCCTTCGCCTGCTCTTCACCCCGGAGGAGGCGGAGCTGGCCTGCAAGCTCCCCTTCACCAACACCGGCCTCGAGGACCTCGCTTCGCAGCTCGGCGGGGACCCGGAAACCCTGCGGGGGATGCTCGACGCCATGGCCGCCAAGGGGACGGTTTTCAGGAGCGCCAAGCAGGGGGTGACCAGGTACCGGCTGCTACCCACCCTGGTGGGCTTCTCGGAGACGCCTTTCTGGCCGGGAAGGGAGAACGAAACCGTTCGCAAGCTCGCTCCCCTGTGGATCAAGTACCTCTACCGGGGAGGATGGGGAAAGGAGATAGCCGACCGCAAGGTTCCCCTGGTCAGGGTGGTGCCGGTGGAAGAGGAGGTCTCCTCCCCCTCCGGGATACTTCCCTACGAGACGGTGAAGGACCTGGTAAAGAAGGTGGACTACCATGCGGTGGCCTACTGCCCCTGCAGGCAGATGAAGGCCTACGTGGGAGAAGGCTGCGAGCACGAGAGGGAGAACTGCTTCCACTTCGGCTCCATGGGACGGTACATCGTGGAACACGGGATGGGAAGGGAGCTCACCCTGGAGGAGACCCTGAAAAAGCTGCAGGAAGCCCACGAGGAAGGCCTGGTCTTCACGGCGGACAATTACCAGGGAAAGATATCCACCCTGTGCTGCTGTTGCGGCTGCTGCTGCGTCTTCCTCCAGTCCAGGAAGACGCTGGGCTACGCCAACGCCATAGCCCCCTCCAATTACGTGGCCCGGGTGGACGAGGAGGCTTGCACGGGCTGCGGGACCTGCGAGGAGCGGTGCCCGGTGGGGGCCATATCTCTGGACGGCGGGGAGACGGCCGCCGTTGACGCGGCGGCCTGTCTGGGCTGCGGCGTGTGCGTCCCCACCTGCTCCGGCCAGGCGCTCTCCTTGAGGCGCCGCGATAAAGCGACGGGGATACCGAGGCTGGAGGAATTCCTGGCCGCCCAGTTGGAAAACTGAGGGCGCGGCCTGGACAGGGAGGAAAACGGCAAGATGAGCGGGGAGATCTACGAGAGGTTGAGGGAGCTCCTGGACCGCCACCCGGCGGGGTGCCCGCCGGCCCCGGAGATCACGGAGATACTCAAGACCTTATTCACCCCCGAGGAAGCCCGGGTGGCCCTGGGCCTGGGGTTCAGGCCCTTCCCGGTGGAGGAGGTGGCCCGGCGCGCCGGGGTGGACCCCGCGGAGGCCCGTACCCGGCTGGAGTCCCTGGCGGACAAGGGCGTGGTCTTCGCCCGGGAGAAGGACGGGGTTTGGGGATACGCCCTGCTGCCGGTGATGCCGGGCATCTTCGAGTTCCCCTACATGAAGGGCATGGATCCCGGGTTGCGGGAAAGGCTCACTCCCCTGTGGAAGAGTTACCTGCCCAAGCTGTCGCGGGAATTCGGGACCCCCGAGGTCTCCCTGTCCCGCATCGTCCCCATCCAGGAGGAGGTGGAGAGCGCGCCGGGGGTCCTCCCCTACGAGAAGGTCTACGACATGATCGACCGGGCCAAGGTGGTGGGCATCGGCCGATGCGCCTGCCGGGAGCTGGAGCAGAAGTGCGAAGCGCCCCGGGAGGCCTGCATGCTCTTCGACGAGACCTGCACCTACCTGGTGGAGCGGGGATTCGGCCGCTACCTCACCAAGGAGGAGATGAAGGAGAAGCTGCGCGAGTTCGACCGCGCCGGGCTGGTGCACCAGGTAAACAACGCCCAGGAGCGCCTGACCTTCGTGTGCAATTGCTGCCCCTGCTGCTGCGGACTTTTGCGCGCCTCCCTGGAGTGGGGGAATCCCAACGTCTTCACCTCCTCGGGATACCTCCCGGAGAACGACCCCGATCTGTGCACGGGATGCGGGATCTGCGCCGAGGACAGGTGCCCGGTGGGGGCCATCTCCATCGCCGGGGAGAGGGCGGTGGTGGACGGATTCCGCTGCCTAGGCTGCGGGCTCTGCGTGACCGGCTGCCCCAACCAGGCCATGAGCCTGCGGAAGAGAGTGGAGGGCACGGCCCCTCCCGCCACCACCGCGGAGATGGGCATGCGCATCCTGCAGCAGAAGGGGAAGCTGGAGGGCTTCCTGGAGCTCCTCAAGCCCTTATAAAAACGGGGGGCACGGACCTGTCATCCCTGCGCCTGGCCCTCAACGGGGCGGAGCCCATCGACCCCCAGGTCCTGGACGAGCTGGTGGAGGCCGGCGCGGAATACGGCCTCCAGCCCGAGGTACCCTACCCGGTTTACGGGCTGGCCGAGGACCACTAGGAACTCCCTCGAGAGACGTTGGAGGCGCCCGGCCCGGGAAGAAGATCAAGCACACACCGAGAAAGGATCGACATTGATAACCAGGATCGAATTCCATTCGGACGGCCGGGAAGCGATAAAAGCGTGCAGCCGCAACGTTAAGGAGAAATCGGGGATCGGCGCATACGGCCCCGAGACCCCGGTCACCCTTTATCGGCCGTGTTACCGGATTTATCGGCCGCGTTACCGGAGGGTCGCCCCGGGTCGCGCGGGGCTTCCGCCTCTGCCGCGGGAGGGTCTTTATCCCCGCATGGCGACCCGGGGCCCAAAGCCGATCAATTGGCCATCACCGGGGCGCCGCTACGGGCAATGGCCTGCAACTTCTGGTTGAGGTAAAGCTCCCGGCACAGGAAGCGCCTTTTCTTGCCGCTGGAGGTCTTGGGAAGGGTGCCCGCCGGGACCAGGACCACCTCGCGCACGGGAACCCCGATCTCCTCCCTGACCAGCGAGGAGACGGCGCGGGCCGTCTCCAGGGCGGCCTGGGGACAGGAGAGGCGCGTCTCCCCCACCAGCACCAGCCTTTCCCTGCCCCTCCGCGTGGTCACCCCGAAGGCCACCGCGTTCCCCTTGCGCATGCCCTCCACGCGCTCGGCGCACCGCTCCACGTCCTCGGGGAACAGGTTGCGACCCCCGACGATGACCATATCCTTGATCCTCCCCACCAGGAAGAGGTTTCCATCCGCCAGGTATCCCAGGTCGCCGGTGTGCAGCCACCCTCCCCGGAGGGCCTCCGCGGTGGCGGCGGCGTCTCCCCAGTATCCCTGCATGAGGGAGGGCCCCCGTACGCACACCTCCCCCACCTCGCGTTCCCCGGCCGGTGTGCCGTCTCCCCGGATGATGCGCACCTCCAGCCCCCGCAGTGGCCTTCCCAGGGAGACCAGGCAGCGGGCGTCCGGGCCGTCCGGCGCGCAGGGCAGGGCCTCTCCCCTCTCCTCGATCCCCCTCCGGGACACGTGGTCTTTTTGGTATATATTGCCAGGTTGGGGGAAGGTCACCGCCAGGGTGGCCTCGGCCAGCCCGTAAACCGGGTAGGGTACCTCGGGTTGGAGGCCGTATTCCGCGCCGGCCTCCACCAGCTCGTCCAGGACCTGGGGGTCGATGGGCTCCGCCCCGTTGAGGGCCAGGCGCAGTGAGGACAGGTCCGTGCCCTCCAGCCCGCCGGAACGCAGCACGCGGGTGGAGAGGGCGTAGGCGAAGTTGGGGCCCCCGGTGATGGTGGCCCGGTACTCGCCGCAGGCGCGGAACCAGAGGGAGGGATCGGCCACGAAGCGCTGCGGGGACATGAGCACCAGGCTGCATCCCGCCCCCAGGGCGGTGATCAGGAAGCCGATGAGCCCCATGTCGTGGTAGAGGGGCATCCAGGAGACCACGGTGTCCCGGGGTCCGGCGCCCACCTTCTCGGCGATGGCGCAAGCGTTGGCCAGGATGTTGCTGTGGGTGAGGATGACTCCCCGGGGATCGCTGGTGGAACCCGAGGTGAACTGCACCATGGCCACTTCCCTCCTTCCCCGCGGCACGGGAGAGGCCTCCTCTCCGGCCGGGAGTTCCTCCATGGCCGCCAGGCGGAACCCCTCCCCCAGGCCGGAGACCAGGGGGAGGAAGGCGCCCGGGAGGGCCAGGACCTTCGCCCCCACCGTCTCCAGCCTCCTGCGGCTCTGCTCCATGAAGGAAGCCGGGTCCACGGCGCGCATGGGCAGGGGCAGGGGCACGGCGACGGCACCCGCGGCCCAGCATCCCAGCAAGGTAAGCACGGTGTGAGCGGTGGTCTGGGCCATGATGCCCACCCGGTCCCCGGGATTCACCCCCAACCGCGCCAGCCCCTCAGCGGCGCGCAAGGCCTCCTTGGCAAGCTCGCGGGGAGAGTAAGCCCTCTCCCCCTCCTCCTCGAGTATGATCAAGCCCCGCCTGGAGCGCTCCACTCCCGACATGATCCCTTCCCAGACATTGCTCGCTTCCCTCATAGGCAATCCCTCCTTTCCCGGCGGGAAGGCGGACACGCCGCGCTTCCCCTTCCAAAAGCGTCCCGTTACCCTATCTAACGCAACCCGAGCCGGCAAGACCGGCACCAGCGTCGCGGCAGACGCGGCCCCACCTCGACCACTCGGCCTGCTCCCGCCGCACGCACTCCCGCCGGCGAAAAAACCGGTCCGGGAACCGGAGCCCTGGAAGTTGTCGTTGTCGCCCATCCTTCGACCCTTTAAACACCGCCGGTCGCGTATGGTTACCGGTGCCTTTCTCCCACCCGGGTCCCCGCCACCGACGATTGTCGCCACGGGGGAAAGCAGGGAGGGTACCTGGACGACGAAGGGTCCCCGCACTCCGCCACGGGCGGGTGATGCGGTTCGCCGCAGGCGGCGGTGATAGAATATTCCCCGTGGGAGGACCGGTTTGCGCCCCGTAGACAAGAGGCCCAAGGCAGGGCCGTTGCGGCGCCGGCATTGCACTGGCAACATTTTCCTTCACGGGAGCGTCAGCGGACGGGCCGTTTTCCGAAACCGCGTTCCCCTTCGCCGCCGGGAAAGCCGGCGGGGAGGCGGTGGAGGATCCGGCACCCCCCAAGGCCCGAAAACGGGAATCAAGCCGGGTAAGACGGGAGAGAGGAGGGAGGTGTGGAGAGCATGGATCTCCAGGGCAAGGTGGTGCTGGTCACCGGGGCGGCGCGGGGCATGGGCAGGCTCGACGCCGAGAACTTCTGCCGCGAGGGCTGCCGGGTGGTGATGACCGACGTGGACGAGGCGGAGCTCAACCGGGCGGCCGAGGAACTACGCGGGCGTGGCTACGAGGTACACGCCTACGCCTTCGACGTCTCCGACCGGGAGGCCTGCTTCCGGGTGGCGGAGAGGGTGCGGCAGGAAGTGGGCCCGGTGGACGTGCTGGTGAACAACGCGGGGATAGCCGACTGCCGGGCGGTGCTGGAGCTCACGGAGCGCTCCGTGCGCCGCATGATGGAGGTCAACTACTTCGGCTACGTGTGGATGATGCAGGCCCTGGTCCCGGACATGGTGCGGAGGGGGAGCGGTCACGTGGTGAACGTGTGCTCGGTGGCCGGAAAAACGGGCACGGCGAGGATGGGCGGATACTGCGCCACCAAGTTCGCGGACATCGGCATAACCGACGCCATCCGCCAGGAACTGCGCGGGAGCGGGGTGAACTTCACCATCGTCAACCCGGGATACGTGGCCACGGGGATGTTCGAGGGGGCCAAGGTCCCCTTCATCACCCGCTGGCAGGATCCCCGCAAGGTATCCGAGGCCCTGGTGGAGGCGGTGAAGAGAAACCGGGCCGAGATATGCGTACCCCGCTTCAACGTGCGGTTGACGGCCTTCCTGAGGGGACTGTGCCTGCCGAAGATGCTGGATTTTATCTTCCACATCACGCGCGTCGACCATTCCATGGATACCTGGAAGGAGGAGCGCGGACGCCCCTTCTGAGCCGTAAGCGGCACGCCGCCTCCCGCTTTAATCACCAGAAGGGCGGGCTCTCCTGCGACGAGGCGGTGATCTCGAGATCCAGGGAGGGGTCCACCGCCGGGAGGCAAGGCAGCGCCGGGGCGGGAAATCCGCTCAGGACCTGCGGATGACCCACTGGCAGAAGGAGTCCCCGCGGGGCAGGGAGGTTGTGATCTCGAAATCCAGGGAGGGGTCCACCGCCCGCAGCCAGTGGCGGAATATGGTGTTGTCGATGTCCTCGCAGGGGACTACCTTCTCCCGACCCGCCTTTTTCAGGTTCTCCCACCAGGAACAGCGGGTCACCCGGAAGAGGACCTCCTTCCCGTCGCGCACCTCCCCACGGCATTCCGTCCCGTCGATGCGGCATATGTTCTCCATGAGGAGGTTCACCGTCTCCAGGTCCGGCGGTGCTCCCGCGGGGAGGTCCAGGCCCAGCATGCGGGCCATGCGCTTGAGGACCACCAACCCGTACTTCTTCCACACCTCGAGATCCAGCTTCAGCGCGGCCTCGAAGCCGTAGGCCGACTCCACCTCCAGGAACCACAACCCGTCGATGGCCGTGAGGGCTCCCAGCCGCAATTCCTCCAACTGCTCCGGAGTCAGTTCCATATCCCTACCTCACCTCTTTAAGAGTGCCGCGGCCGTGGGAACGGACAATCCATTTCTCCCTTACGCGCCGTGCTTTACCACGCCCCCCAGATCCAGGAGCGGGGAACAAATCCTGTCGCCTGGGCCCAAACCCGGACACTCCCCGTATAGGGCACCGATTTCCTTGGACACGCACTAAGGATAACTTATGTCCAAGGAGGTGGGAAGATGCCGGATGTGGGGAGCGGGGACGAGAGGTCGAAGGAGAAGGAGGCGGGTCCGAACCGGGCGAGGCGACGCCCATCGGCAAGGGGTTTCACCAAGACCCATAGGGCCCAAGGGACGAGGAGCGCGCGCCCGTAACCCGACGTCCATCACCTCAGGACAATGCATCGTTCACCCAGGTGTCCCTCGATCTCATTCACCCATGTGTTCCTCGACCTCCCGGGGGATCTCCAGGGGAGCGTTTCCCGCCGAGCACCTGGGCACCGCGGCGGTAAGGGCGGCCATCCGCTCGTAGGGCACGGAGACGAACACCGTGTCCCGGGGGTATTTCTGCATGCGCCGCGCCGTCCAGTCCCCGAAGGTCACGTTGGTGCGCCCCGTGACCACCGGGTAGGCGATGGCCGAGTGGCACAGGGCCCCGGTAACCTCCACTCGGAGCGGGATCCCGTCCCAGTAATGGTCCAGGGTGACGAGGCGGCAAGCCTGCTCCGGGTCCACCAGGAAGACCACCAGGTCCGGCCGAAGCGAGGCCTCCTCCGCCGGGCCGACGACCACCCGTTCGGCCAGTCCGGTGGGGGGCGGGGATCCCAGGGCCTGCATGCGGTGGAAGCTGACGATGGAGTGGGTGAGCTTCTCCCCCCGGGTGAGGAATTCCTGGAGGAATCTCTTCCGCTTCCCAGCGGGAGGCTCGGA
Source organism: Actinomycetota bacterium (assembly GCA_014360685.1). Lineage (GTDB taxonomy): Bacteria > Actinomycetota > Geothermincolia > Geothermincolales > RBG-13-55-18 > Solincola_A. The sequence goes on from JACIXB010000025.1 coordinate 9,752, forward strand.
GAGGCCGCAGTGCCACGAACCTCCGGGGCAGGAAGAATTTTCCGCGTCGATGACGAAGGTCTCCCCCTCCGCGGCCCGCTTCAGGGCCCGGCAGAAGGAGATCCTCTCCCGGCTGCCCCCCTCCACCTCCTCGTTGGTAAAGGTCACGGCCACCGGTTTACGCTCCAGTCTCAGGACTTCCACCAGCGTTCCCGTTTCATTCTTCCAGGGAGCCTCCATCCCTCTTCCTCTTTCGTTTCCACGTTTCGGACGTCACCCGTTTGCCCGGACTTCTACCTTACCGCCTTTCCACCGGCGGGAGACCCCTTGCTCCTTTCCCATTTCCTACCGCCGACGGCCTCGTCCTCCCTCGAACCTCAAGATCGGGAAAGTCACCACCGGGCACGAACCGCGCCTCACCCGCGACTCGGCATCCCTTTCCCCGGTCCATGGGCTCCCGACCCCCACCTCCCGCCCGGGGAATCCCGGTCCTCCGCCGCGCGCGCCCGGCGACAAACCGTTCACAGGTTCTGGAACCTTAGATCAAGGTCCTCGGCCTCTTCCTCCAGCGCGCTTAAGCCGGCTTCTATTTCCTCAAACGCTCGCTCCAACTCGCTTTCCAGCGCCTCACATTCCTGCCCCCATTCCTCCATAGTAGCATCTAGAGCGGATAGCGCCTGTGCATCGCCCTCAACCGTCGCTTTCCGCGCATCGCTTAATATCGCCGGTAACTTGTTCCATACCTCCAGGAAACGTTCGTGCCAACCCCGCAGCGAAACGGGCGGGTCGAGGTCTCTCAACCCATCCAGGCTATTTTTTAATTTCATCTCCAGGTCATCCAGGCGGTTCATGAATTCCTGCTGCGACGCGGACTCACTTTCGGCGAACTCCGCGGCCGTCCCCATAGGACTTGCAAGTAACGTGAACGCCTCGCGTAAGTAGGCAGCTACGGAGAGGAGGTCCTCCGACCACCGCTGACACCGTTCGTAGAAGTCGAGCACCTCCCGGTGAAACGTCTCCACGCCCTTCGGAGGTTCCAGCCCCTGCAGCTCCTCGCAGGACTCTTCCAGCAAATGGAGAAATTCCTCGAGTTTCGCTTCGGCTGTTTCGAGTCCGGCAATAAATTGCCGGAGCTCCTGGGGATCGCCGGGTTCCACCATCCCCGCGCCGATCTCCTCCAGCTCCGCCTCCAGGACTTCGTACTCCTCACCAGTCCGGCTATGAATCTTCCCCACCGCCTCCTTGTATTCCGCCACCGTCATGCCGTCGCCCCCGCGGAGCAAGAGCAAGGCGACAACCACTGCCGCCAGCACCAGGAAGGCGGGGATGATCCACAGAAGGACCCTTGCCTTCCTTTTACCCGGTGCGCCCTTCGAGGGTGGGGGTGAAACAAGGCCCGTGGACGGCGGGGAGGGCAGGCCGACTCCTTTTTCCTCTTTCCCAAGATGCACCCCGCAGAAGACACAGTAAAGCGCGTCCTCCCTGTTCTCCCTGCCGCATGAAGGACAGGCCGTCATCTACCCTCCCTCCTTTCAGTGTGACCGGAGACCTCGGACGGGTCCGCTCTCTCCCATGAACCGTCGAAGCACGTCCCCGTCCTTCATCGGTCATTTTCGGACCGCATGCGTCATCCAGCATAATACCAGCTCCGACCGTTAAACAAAAAACAACAGCCCGGAATCTGAATCAGGGCGAAAAACTGTTAGAATAACCTCGTCTAACGTCTTCGGCGGAAAGCCGCGGCGCAGCCAGGCGGCGAGCCGCAGAGCGGGAGGAAAGTTGGCCGAATTCTCGGAAATGCGAGGGGAGGGATCCCGCTCCCACGAAAACCAGGCTCATCGCTCACGAACCCAGGGGTATGGCGGGATCGCGGAAGGGGAGCAAGCGATAAGGGAGCTGGCCTATCGCGAATACGTCCTCGAGGAGGAGCCCTTCTACGTCCCGGTGGGAGACGAGGTGGAGATCTTCCGCGCCGCTTACCGGGCGCGCCTGCCCGTGAGCCTCAAGGGTCCCACGGGCTGCGGCAAGACCCGTTTCCTGGAGTACATGTCCTGGATCCTGGGGCGCGAGGAAGGCGAGCCTCTACCCCTCATCACCGTGGCCTGCCACGAGGACCTCACCGCCGGCGACCTGGTGGGCAGGTACATCCTGGTGGGAGAGGAGACGGTCTGGGTGGACGGACCCCTGACCGCGGCGGTGAAGGCGGGGGCCATCTGCTACCTGGACGAGGTGGTGGAGGCGCGCAAGGACACCCTGGTGCTCATCCACCCCCTGGCCGACCACCGGCGCATACTCCCCCTGGAGAAGAAGGGATGCCTGGTGAGGGCGCACCCTCGCTTCCTCCTGGTCATCTCCTACAACCCCGGTTACCAGAGCATGCTCAAGGACCTGAAGATAAGCACCCGGCAGCGTTTCGCGGCCATCGACTTCTCCTATCCCCCGCGGGAGGTGGAAACGCGCATCATCGCCGGGGAGGCCGGGGTGGAGGAGGACCTGGCGTGGGAGCTGGCCTTGCTGGGGGAACGGGCCCGCAACCTGGTAGAGCCGGGGATGGAGGAAGGCCCCTCGACCCGGCTCCTCATCTACGCCGCCCGCCTCATCGGACAGGGGGTGGAACCGCGCCGCGCCTGCGAGACGGCCCTGGTATCCGCCGTCTCCGACGACCCGGTGGTGCAGCAGGCGATGCGGGACCTCGTGGCCGCCGTCTTCCCGTGAACCGAACGACGGGGGTGAGGGTTTGGCTTCGCCTCTCAACCTGGCCATCTACGCCGGATCCGCGTCCTACCTTTCCCGGGGAGAAGCGGAAGGGGACAAGGGGACAGGGTGCGGGGATATACTAGATGGCATTTTTTACCATGTTCGCGGCGGGCTGGGCATAAACGGCGGCCTGGGAACCATTCCCTCGAGAACCCCGGCGGGTAAGTCGGCCCGGAAAGAGGTCCCGCGGCCGGAGCCGAGGAGAGCGGGGTCCGGGGCGCGGGGAAAAGGGCTTCCCCGCGGGGTGAACCTGGAGGAAGCGCGGGCTTCCTTGTCCCTCTTCGGAAAGGGCATGTGCTCCCGCTACCTGCAGGCCAAGCCACTGGAGGAGGCGCCGGCGGCCCTGGCCAATCCATGGAGGCCCTTTCCCTTCAGCGACGGCAGGGAGATATACCTCCCCGCGGTACTGGACCTCTTCGCGGACCGCAGGGACAACTGGAGGATACTGCGCCTCTACGTCTCCGCCCAGGTGGGACAGTGGGAAGCGGGAACGTTCGACCGTCCCCGGAGCGCGGAAGTTATTTCCGAAACCCGTAAACGAGCGGCTCCAGGCGGCTCCGACCCCCTGGGGTTCATACGCCGTTTCCTGCAATTGTTCCCCCTACCGGGGCTGGCGGGAGAGATCTTCCTTTATCTGGAAAGCGCGCGTGTGATCTCCCACCTCTCCCGGCGATACCGAGGCTTGGCCGCCGACATCTCCTGGTTTCTCCCCCGGATGCGCACTCCCCTGGAGCCCTTGGACCACCGCTGCGCGCTATGGAACCTTTATTTCGACCTCCTGGGGACCTTGGCGGGGACAGCCGGCGGCGGATATCCCGCAGGGTTATTGGAAGCCGCGGAGAGGGCCGTCCGCCCCGGGGCCCACCTGAGGGATACCCTCTCCTGCACCCATGCCGCATATCCCCTCCTGGTGCCCCTCTACCTGCGCTTCAGGAGAGGGGCTCCCGGCCTCGCTTCACCCGGGGAAGGCTTTCCGGGCCTCGAAGCTCCCCTCCGTGGTCCCGGAGGTCGGAGGAAGGGGCGCCCGGAAGAAGTGCAGGAGGTCGGGGCCCTCGCCATCCCCGAGGAGGTGGGGGAAATCCTGGGGGCGGATTACGTGCCCCTGCGCTTCCCCGCCGGGCTGGGGGAGTTCCTGCGCCCGGAGGTGCTGGGGCGCAAACTGGAGACCGGGCAAACCCGGGAGGCGCCCCGCGGCCCGGCAGGTCAGGGGCGGGGAAAACCCGACCCCACGGCGGCCGCGGAGGAAGAAAGGAGTATCCGTTACCCAGAGTGGGATTACCTGGCCCGCGGCTATCGCCGCGATTGGACCACCCTCTTCCAGATCCTCGCGGAGGAGAAGGCGGCGGAAGCGGAGCGCCTGGTACGGGGGTGGGAGGACCTGGTAAGAGAAGTCACCCGCCAATTCCGCATGCTGCGCTACCGGGAATCCACCTGGAGGAAAAAACTGGTATCCGGCGAGGAGGTGGACATCCAGGCCGCGGTGGAACGCTGGGTCTCGCTGCGCTGCGGGCTTCCTCCCTCGGAGAAGGTGTACATGGAGAAAAGGCGAATCACCCGCGAGGTGAGCGCCCTCTTCCTCCTGGACCTTTCCGCTTCCACCTCGGCGGAGATAAAGGAAGGGGACCACGCCGGGGAGACGGTGCTGGACCTCCTCCTGGCCTCGGTGGCCATCATGGCCCGGGCCCTGGAGCAGCTGGGGGACCGCTTCGGCATCTACGGTTTCTCCGGCTACGGGAAGGACCGGGTGGAATTCCTGCGCATCAAGTCCTTCGAGGAGACCATGAACGACGCCGCCTGGCGCCGCCTGGCCGGCTTAAAACCCATGAAGAGCACCCGCATGGGGGCCGCGGTGCGCCACGCGCGACGCCTGCTGGATGCCGAGGCTTCCTCCCTCAAGCTCATGCTCCTCCTCTCCGACGGCTACCCCCAGGACTTCGATTACGGGGAGGACCGCACGGACCGGGAATACGGGCTGCGGGATACGGCGCAGGCCTTACGGGAGGCGGAGGCGGGCCACATCGTGCCCTTCTGCGTGACCGTGGACGCCGCCGGCCATGATTACCTGAGGCGCATGTGCCCTCCCCACGGTTACCTGGTGGTGAGCAGCGTGGAGGATCTACCGCGCGAGCTTCCCAAGGTATACCTCAGGCTGCGGGGAGCGTGAGCGCAGGCGGCCGCGCGGCCGTCCGACCACGCCATCCTTCCTTTCCCGGCCCGACACTTTCCCTTCTTTTCCCGCGGGGAATCCTTCCCTTTTCCCCATGCGCCCTTTCCCTTTCCCTCCGATCCTCTTCCCCGCAAAGGGGCGCCAGCTCACGGCGCGGGAAGTACGGCCTCCCCGGGCGCTTTTTCCTCCCGCAGGCGGAAGGCGACCAGAAGGGCCACCAGGAAGGCCAGGGAGAGGAAGACCATGGCCCAGAAGAAAGAGCCCTCGGGGCCTCCCGTGGCTCCCTTGATGGCCTCCATGACCAGGGTGACCACCACCCCCCCGGCGTTGCCCAGGAGGAGGAGCATGCTGGTGGCGGTGCCGGTCAGGGCGGCGCCGGTGACCTCCTCGGAGAAGGCCAGGAGCACCGGCAAGGCGCTGAGGAGGAAGAAGCCCAGGAGTCCCCCCGCCACGAAGACGGCCGCCGCGCTGCGCAGCGCGCCGATGAGAAAGAAGGCGGGGGCGGCGACGCCGGCGGCCAGCAACAGGAAGGGCTTGCGGCGCATCAAGCGGTCGGAGATGGAGGGCAGGACCACGCAACCCACCACCCCCGCCAGAACCACCACCGCCCCGATGTTCCCCGCCGTGGAGCTGTCAATGCCCTTGGGCTTCAAGATCTTCTCGATGAGCTGCATGAGACCCACGAAGGACCCGTTCCCGATGAGGATGATCACGCAGAGAAGGCGGAAGTTGCGCAGGCTGAAGAGGGAGCGCAGCCCGGCCAGGTTTATGGAGACCTCTTCGCCCAGGGTCTCGCTCTCGGTGCGCTCGGGCGGCTTGGGCGGCCTGGCCCTTCCCAACAACGCGAAGAGAACCAGGCCGGCCAGGGATACCAGGCTGTAGATGAACACTACCCAGCGGAGGGAGGCGATGTTGTTCTCGCCGAAGGCCTTAAGGAGGGGCGGGGTCAAGGCCAGGGCCACGATCATGCCCAGGAAGAGGGAAAGGGATCCCAGGCCGTTGGCCAGCGCTGACTCGCGGGTGGGAAACCAGGTGCTCACCATCTTGGTTATGCTGTTGAGCACGAAGGGCTGTCCCACGGAGATGCCGATCATGCCCGTCAAGACCAGGGCGTAGTTGTCGGCGAAGAGGCGCAGGAAGGAGAATCCCGTGGTCAGCAGGGCCCCGAGGAGGACTGCGAAGCGGAATCCCCTGCGGTCTATCAGGAACCCGGCGGGTATGGAGACCGGTATGTACACCAGGGGGAACATGGTGGCCAGAAGGACCACCTTGAACTAGCTCACCCCCATGAGCTCCTGGGTCTGGGAGGTAATGGGAGCGTAATTGAGCCACATGAGCTGGGTCACGGCGGCCACGAACATGAAGGCGGCCAGCACCACCCACCGGTAACCGTAGAGCCCGTATTCCCTTTCTTCCGCCAATCCTCTCCCCCCTTTATGTCTCGGTTCCCGCGGACCCTCGACGCCGAAAGGAACGGGAGGCGTCATCACCCCGATCTACCCGTCTGTCTCCAGCTTTCCCCGCACCCAGCCGTTTCCCCTTCCCCTTTATGTCCCGGCGCCCGCGGACCCGCGCCGCCGAAAGGAAAGTACCTCCTCCCAGGGAAGGCCTCCTCCCCGGGAGCCTTCCAGAGCTCGAAACATCTATTCATGCATCTTCTTCCCTCTCGCCGGCCGGCTCTTCGGCTGCGGCCCTCCGCAGTGCCCTGCGCTCCAGTTCCTCCGAGTACTTCTCCCAGAGGAAGGCCTCCTCCCCGGGAGCCTTCCACAGCTCGAAATGACAGGTCTCCGCCCCCGCGGGAATGGTGCGGGTGAAGCGCACCTGCCAGTCCGTAAGCCATCCCCTCTCCTTGAGGGCTTCCAGCATACCCTGCACGAAGTAGCGCTGCACCCGGCAGTCGAAGGCTCCGTAGTTGTCCTGGTGGGGACACCACAGGATGTGGAAGCTCACCCGGTCCTCGCCTTCTATGGTAGGATCTTCCAGGGAGGCATAGGCCACGCAGTTGATGACCGTGGCGTAGAAACTGGCCATTTCCGCCTCGGACATGCCTTCCGGCCACTCCACTCCTTCCAGTATCTGCCTCCCCACCTCAAGTCCCACCCCTCGGAGCGCCTCCTTCACCACCCGTTGCCCGCGCTCGCCGAACTCCCTCTCGCAGGCCTTGAGGATCTCGATGACCGCCGTAGCCTGCATGGTCCCCCAGACCCAAAGTACGGCGGGGTCGAACTCCTTGTTGGAGAGGACTTTCTCCCGCAGGTTCTCCAAGCCTTCCCGGTAGGGAAATCCGAGCTTGAACCCCCTCCACTCATCCCGGTCCTTCCGGTCGTAATGAGCCATGTCCTCCTCCCTCCATTCCGCCTTGCATTCCGCCTTGTGACTCCCGGAGAGGGCTCCATTCCTCCCGCCGGAAGTCCCCGGCGTAAGCCGGCCCTCCCATGCGCACGATAACGCGATCAGGTTAACACGGAGAAGGGCTTCCCGTCCCTACCGGCGGGCCCGGCCCCACGTATAGATATACCTCGCCGCCCAGGTATAAGGGGGGTCAACGGGCAGGGTCTCACGCCCCCGTGCATGTCGCGGACGCCTCCCGGCTCCAAGGGTCCCGGGCCAACGCCTGGGGCGTCCTCACGGCGCCGGCCCTCCGGCCCCGGAGATAGTAACGGGTCACCACGCGTGGGAGCGCGGAAACCCCGCCAGTTGCCTCCTTCCCGGGGAAAAGGCCCGGGCCGGGGATTTCCAGGTTTCCGCCGGTATCCTTGCCCAGGGTCAGGAGCACCCGTTCCGCCGGCGAAAGGCGGAAAGGGATCCCTTCTTCGAGTCGAAAATAACATGTGAGTATGCGCCTTCCAGCCAAGTGAAACACGCGTGGAGCCTGCCCGCGGCAGGCGTGGAAGGCGATGGAGCCGCCGGTGATCCACGAGAGATACCCGGAGGGTAAGCGAGAACAACGATCAAGCCGATATAATCAAAAAGATTAAATTTCCAGAACCCTGGAAACCTCCTGACCGCAGTTCGAGGACAGCCGTTAGTGCGGGGATAGATCAGGGTCGGGAAGGAGGGCTTGGAGGGAAAGGAGAGTCCCATGAGGAGATTTGCGCGGCCGTGCATCCTTCTGGCGGCGGTTTTCTTCGCCCTCATGGTCTTGCTCTTGCCGTCGGGTTGCGGAAAGTCCGATGCAGTGACCGGGGAAGGCAAGGCCCAGGAGGTTGAAGATGCCCGGAGCGGGGAGGAAACCGTGGAGGAGAACGCGGAGGGCAAGACGATAACCCTGACCCTCTACTTCATCAAGTCCGAACCCTCGGACTTCTACCTGGTGGCGGTGAAACGGACCATCCCCTATACCACGGCGGTGGCGCGGGCGGCCATGGAGGAATTGATCAAGGGCCCCTCGGAGGGCAACGGGTTGCTGGCCGCATTCCCGAGCACGGTGAAAGTCCTGGACGTGAGCGTCAAGGACGGCATATGCACGGTCGACTTGAGCAAGGAGGTCCTCATCGACAAGGCCAAGGAGGGCGGGGCGGGAGCGGCCATGGAGGGGTTGGCCTTGACCTCCATCGCCAACACCCTCACCGAGTTCCCCACGGTGCAGAAGGTGAGATTGCTCATCGAGGGCAGGCAGAGCGGACAGGTGGACGGTTTCTATATCGAGGACTTCTGGGGGCACGTGGGCCTGCCGGAATTCCTGGAAAGGGACATGTCCGTGGTCAGGGCTCCTTGAGCCCTCCTCAACAAAAGAGCTGGGCCATGCGGTAGAGCCCAGGTCCACGCGACTGATCCCGGCCAGGGCTTTTTTACGGCGGCCACGGAGGCGGCGATATCGAAGCCTACGGAGTAATCCTAGCCCGGGAGGTCATCGTGGATCTTCCGGGGGATGCCCACGCACTTCACACCGTATTCGGCCAGGCGGGCGGTTTTTTCTCCCCTGACCGGGAAGGGTCATCGTCCCTCGAGATCCAGGCCCTCCCCGTCCCCGCTTTAACCTCCGAGGGACTTGGGTTATCATGTTCTATCATGTACTTGCCAGAAGGAGTCTCCCCGGATCCGGCACCCGTACGCCGGTAGCGGCACGGGTCACCTACAAGGGAGGGAGCGAATGCGCGTGGCCCTGGTCTATCCCGATTACTACCAGTCCGGCTGCATACGCGGCCAGCCGCAGGGAAGGGTGCACCTGGGAAGCGGTTACCTGTCCGCCTGCCTCAAGCGTTTCGGCCACGACGTGGCCTATCTCCACCTGGTGGAGCCCGTGACCAGGGAGGGATTCCTGGAGTGGCTGGGAAGCCAGGACGCCGGGCTGGTGGCCTTCTCCACCACCAGCCTCATGTTCCCCAAGGTCAAGGAGCTGGCCCGCTGGGCCAAGGAGGAGACCGGCCTACCGGTGGTGGTGGGAGGGGTGCACCCCACCCTGGATCCCTCGGGGACCCTCCAGGTCCCGCACATCGATTTCGTGTGCCTCGGGGAGGGGGAATGGACGCTGGTGGAACTGGCCGAGGCGCTGGAGGGCCGGGGCCGGGTGGAGGAGATCGGCAGCCTGTGGGGGCGCTGGCGGGGCCGCGAGTTCTCCAATCCCGTGCGTCCCCTGGTGGAGGACCTGGACACTTTGCCCTTTCCCGACCGTTCCATATACGACATGTCGAAGATGGCCCCGGATCAGCGGGAGAGGATAACGGTGATGGCTTCCCGCGGGTGCCCCTACCGCTGTCGGTACTGCTCCAACCACGCCCAACGCCGAGCCTATCCCAACGGGGACCGTTACGTACGCTTCCGCAGCGTGGACAACGTCCTGGCCGAGGTGGAAGGTCTGGCGGAACAGACGGAGGGAATAGACCACGTGCGCTTCGACGACGACATCCTCGCCCTGCGCCCCCGCTGGTTCGAGGAGTTCGTGCGGGAATACCCGCGTCGCGTGAAGCTGCCCTTCATATGCAACTGCCGGGCCGACCTCCTGGACGAGGACAAGGTGGCCAAACTGAAGGAAGCGGGGTGCAAGACCATATGCATGGGCATCGAGAGCGGCAACCCCTGGCTCAGGAGGCACGTGCTGGGGAGAAGGATGACCGACGATCAGATACTGCGCGCCTTCCGCCTGTGCCGAAAATACGGCATCGGCACCGTATCCCTGAACATGATGGGCTTCCCGCACGAGGACTTCTCCATGGTCCTGGACACGGTGAAGCTCAACGCCCGGGCCGAGCCGGGTATCACCCAAATAACCGTATTCCACCCCTTCCCGGGCACGGAGCTCTACCGCTCGTGCATCGAGGAAGGGTATTACACGGAGGAGGAGGCGGACACCATCTTCACCAGGCGCTCCACCCTTCGCCTGCGGAGCCTTACCGACGAGCAGCTGAAGCTGATCAGCGAGTTCATAACCCCCCTGGCCTACCTTTACAACCAGGTCTTCTCGCTCCCCTCCCCCCTCTCCTCCGTTCTGGAGAGGGCCCTGGACGCCTTCCTCTCCAGCTCCAAGGTGCCTTATTCCTGGAAGAGGAGGCTGGGAGAGGAGATGTTGCGTCGATTGCCCTGGGAGTGGTTCCTCTCCACCAAGTATTGAGGGGTCAGGTCTTGAATTTTTCATTCTATACCCGGAAAAGTCCGATGGTCCCCTTCCGCGAGGAATTTGCGAATATGCGAAATTCAAGAACTGACCCCATAAAAAAACTGGGCGGCATGATGCCGACCAGTCATCTCTCTGGTAGCGGGGGGTGGATTCGAACCACCGACCTTCGGGTTATGAGCCCGACGAGCTACCTGACTGCTCCACCCCGCGTCGGCTCCTGACTAAAGCTATTATAATATATTGCGCTTCTATTTTCACAACCGGTCCTTATTAATTTTTATTAACTTTTCTTTCCCTTCCCGCCGAGCCTAACCCTCCCCGGCGCCCGCAAGACTCGGCCCGTTCTTGCCGCGGGCGCAAAGAAGGCGAGACCCGGGCGGAGACCGTTGCCGTACAATGCCAAACAATGCCAAAGGGGCGGGGGACCCACCACGGCCGGGACCCAAGGCGTAGAGAAGCCGGGAAGGAGATCATCCCTTTGGCGTCGGAATGTAGAATTAGATGCGGTGGGTCGTAAATTGCCGGGGGTGAGGGAACTGAGGGGCGGAAAAAGCACGTGGATAGCCCTCTCCATGTCGGCGGCCCTGGTGATCTCCTTCGCCGTGGGCATCCCCTTGCTATACGATCACTTCCGCCGCACCGCCGCGCAGGAAAGCGGTCCACGCCCGGAGGAGCCACCTTCCCGGCCGCTTTACCACGACGAGCTCGTCGGACCTCCCCTTTCCTTCGAGACCCCCGCCTTCATCCGCATCCCGGCCATCGGGGTGGATGAGGAGGTAAGGGAAGGCAGCGACGACGAAGAGGAGCTCTACCGACTGCTGGCCGCGGGACCCATTCACCTCCCCCACACCGGCTTCCCGGGCTGGCCGGGCAACTGCGTGATAAGCGGCCATCGCACCACCTACACGCGTCCCTTCAACCGCCTGGACGAGCTCAAACCCGGGGATCCCGTTCTTATTCAAAACCCGCGCGGCATCTATGAGTACCGGGTCTACCAGGTCAGGTACGCTGACCCGGCCGAGAACGTCACCCTCCAGACCGAGGAGCCGGTGCTCACCCTGACCACCTGCGCTCCGGAGGGGAGATCCACGCAGCGCCTGGTGATCCGCGCTTCGCTGGCCTCCTTCACCCCGGTGGAGGAGCTGGAATAGCGAGAAGCCGCGCGACCGGGCCTGGGGAACAGGGTGCCTCACCCCGTGTCCCTCTCCAACCGTTATGAGCTATGGGCCATCGGCGTCCGTCACCCCGCCATGGGTGGATCCGTCCTTCAACGTGGCCCGCTCCGGGATGGAGATCGACACCCTGGACTCAGGCCGGGGGCATGGAACCCGCCGGGGCTTGGAAGTGCGCAAACCGGTTGACGCCGCCTTTTTTCCTTCCAGGAAGCGGCTTCCCTTCATCCCGCAGCGCTCTTTACCTGGAGGTTTTTCGGAGTCCAATGTACCAGGGCGGAGAGGACATCCTGCCTCAGGTGGACTTTGCCTCTATCTTGAGGACGCGATTTTCCGTGAAACGGTAAGAGACCTCCGACCCGGTGCCCTCCAGGGCCTCGAATACCGAGGCCACGTAACCCGCCAGCCGGGGTGGGTGAAAGGGATTGCCCAGGACCATTTCCAGGTGCCCGGCCCCGTAGGACATCTCCAGGGGGACCCCGTAGCCCCACGCCATCAGCCGGTCCGCCATCTCCCGGTAGACTTCGCCCTCGCTTTCGGCGCTGAAGGCCGGCGGGTTCTTCAGATGGTAATTTCTGGTTATCTCCATCAGGTCCCTCTCCAGCCCGCGCCCCGTCATGGCCTCCAGCTCCTTGATGATGCTCAAGAGGACGTAGCCGGTGCTGAAGATGTAGCGCATCCCGTTGAGGCGGTGATACACCGCTCCCTCTCCCTCTCTCCATTCCAGAACGGTGAGAGGGGAGGGCAGGCCGCAGGAGGTGCAGGACGCGGGCCCCCCCTTGGGGGGATCGAAATCCTCCCTCACCTCGGCAAGCTCCTTCTTGGCCTCCCTCAGGCGCCGCAGGGCCGACCTCTCCGACTCCCCCGCCTCGCGGCCCCCCACCGCGGGCACAGCGGTAAGAAGGTAATCCTCCCCTTGCCGGAACCAGGCCACCTCGGCGGGAACCCCCTCCACCATCTCGTAGAAACCCTTGGCTCCCCAGGCCATGGAGATGATGTCGAAGGGATTGCTGATACGGACCACGGCCACCCTGCGCCTCCGGTAGGATTCGAGCCGCAAACGACCGAATCCGAAAAGGGCCATCTCGTCCACCACGCGTTGGATCACCGCGGCGAAGGGAAGGGAGCGGACCAAGAGGCGTCGCCACCCGTAAAGCACGTTGCGGTCGAGGTAATCCTGGACGGAGGCCTTCTGGCCCCGGATGTACAGCTCGGTGATGTTCACCCCCAGCCTGTTCTCCAGCTCCGACCACAGGAAGGGGTAGTATGAAGCCTCGAAGAACACCATGCGCATGGCTGGATCCAGGCGGGAGAATATGGTCCCGTCCTTCCTCCACACGTAGCGGCGGGAGATGTCACGGGGCAGACCGCAACGACGACAGCGGGAGAGGCCCATGCCAGACGACCTCCTCCAAGGTTGGACCAGGCAGATACCGCCAGTCACAACGCGCGCCAGGAAATGCCTCGCGCAAACCCACCATTAAATTAAAGTATAAACCCGGGGGTCCCCCGGGCAGGAAGCGGGTTCTCTTCCCCCTTGTTGCCCTGGAACATCCGGCTCCGGGTTTTCCCGGAATCACTTTCGCGGGAGGGAGGCGCTCACCCGGGACCCTTTCCGAAGGGAAGGCGCCTCGATTTCGAGCTCCATAAACCCGCCACCTGACGATCCGACCGGCACCCCGGAACGAGAAGGCACCTTTCCCGCTAACCGGAAAATCGTACGAGGCCCCAGGAGGCGGACAGGCCAAGACCACCCCGCCCCCTCAGGGGGTGGTCCGGGTGAGCTCGGACATGCGGTCCAGCACCCGGCTCAACTCCTCCATCTTCGCGCCGTAGGCAGCCCAGTCGCCGGAGCGCAGCGCCGCCTGGGCCTCGTCGTAGAGGCGGTTGGCCTCCTCCACCAGGTTGGCCAGGTCGCCCTCCGGCTGAGGTTGGGGTTGGGGTTGGGGTTGGGGGGTTGGCTGTTCACCTAAGAGGGCCTGCAGGGCTTCATTGAGGGTGGGTTCCATCTCCACCCGGTCCCCGTAACCGACGATGACTCTCTTCAGCTGGGGTATGGCCGGGTTGGCGGCCAAAAGATAAAGGGGCTCCACGTAGATCAGCGAGTTCTCGATGGGGATGACCAGGGTGTTGCCCCGGATGACCCTCGACCCCGCCTGGTTCCATAGGGTGATTTGCTCCGATATCTCCGTCTTCTGGTCCACCAGGGACTCGAACTGCTGGGTACCGTTCACCAACTTGCCGGCGGGAAAGGAGAAGTTGAGGAGTTTCCCGTAGTGGGGAAAATCGCACCGGGCCGCCACCCAGTCCACCATGTTGGATTTCCCCCGCGGGTTGAAGGGGAGCATGAGTACCATTTCCTCCCTCTCTTCCCCGGGTATCTTAAGGATGACGTAATAGGGGGTCACCGCCTGGGGTTCGCCCCCCGCCCCGTAGGTCTCGGTGGAGACGTCCCACACGTCCTCCTTCTGGTAGAAGGCGCTGACGTCGTTTATGTGATAGGTGCGGTACATCTCCATCTGGATGGAGAACAGGTCCTCCGGGTAACGCACATGGCGCTTGATGTCCTCGGGCATCTCCTCCATGGAAGTGAAGAGCCGGGGGAAGATCTTCCCGTAGGTCAGCGCAATGGGGTCATCGGGATCGGCCAGGTAATAGGTGAGCCGGCCGTCGTAGGCATCGATGACCACCTTCACCGAATTCCGGATGTAGTTGAACTCCCCGTTATAAGGCTCGGAATAGGGGTAGAGGTCGGTGGTGGTATAGGCATCCAGTATCCACACCAGCCGCCCATCGCCGGTGACCACCAGGTAAGGGTCCCCGTCCAGGCGCAGGAAGGGAGCCACCTCCAGGGCGCGTTCCCTGACGTTCCTCCGGAACATGAGGCGCGAATCCCGGTGGATGTAGCCGCTGAAGAGGAAGGATATGTCCCGGTTGCGGATGGAGAAGGCCAGCCTCCGCAGGAAGCTGGAGACCGGTATCCCGCCCTCGCCCTGGTAATAGGGCTCCACGTACTTGTTGGTGTTGCCCAAGGGATAGTCGATCTCCGGCGCCCCCGTGCGCACCACCACGTAATCGTGGGCCCGCTCCCCGTAATATATCTCGGGGCGAAGTACCTCCACCCCCAGGCCCTGGTCCGAGACGGGAGGTATGTCCCGTATCAGCAGCACGGGGTCGCCCTCGGGGGTCATCCGGTTGGTCGGACTCATGACCAGGCCGTAGCCGTGGGTATAGGAAAGGTGCAGGTTTTGCCAGGAACGGGCGTCCTCGCGCAGCTGGTCGACGTCCAGCTCCCGCCCGGAGACCAGCATCTGGGTATATCTACCATCGAAAACCGTGTAGCGTTCCACGTCCACATCGCTGAAATCGTATTCCTGCCTCAACTCCTGGCGCTGGTTGTAAACCTGTTGCACCAGGCGAGGGTCCCAGAGGCGGATATTGTCCACCGTGACCTGGTTGGCCAGTATGTCCTGGTAGGTGAGGTCGGTGGAGGCCGGGAAGAGGCGCCTCTCCACCGTTGCCTCCTCCCCCTCGTCCTGTATGCGGTAAGCGTCCTGGGTGAACTCGATGTTGTACCCGATGTATTCGCTCTCCCTGGCCAATTCCTTGGGCTTGACCACGTAGGTCTGGACGATGAAGGGATACAGGGATCCGGCCAGGAGGGAGACGACCACGATGCCCACCACTCCGGCAAAGGGCAACCGCCACCCCCTATAGCGTATGTTGAGCAGGAAAAGGGCGGCGCAGACCAGGCAGGTGACGATGAGTATCCAATAGGCCGGGATGCGGGCATGGACGTCGGTGTAGGTGGCCCCGGCCACCGGGCCGTGGTGGGAATGGAGCAGGGCGAACATGTCCAGCCGGAAACGCCAGGCCTGGACCAGCAGCAGGACCCCGGCCAGGACCGAAAGGTGCGCCTTCACGTGAGGCGCGAAGCGCTGTCCCTTGGCCCCGAAGTTGATGGTCCCGTAGAGGAAATGGACGGCCACCGCCGCCAGGGCGGCGAAGAGGAGCACGGCGAAGAGCCACCCGCTGAAGTAGCGGAGCAAGGGGAATTCGAACACGTAGAAACCCAGGTCCTTGCCGAAGACTGGGTCCGCCTTGCCGAAAGAGGCGTGGGTGAAGAACTTCAGGACGTTCTCCCACTGGGCAGCGGATGCCCACCCAACGAAAAAGGAAACCACCAAGGAGCCCACGATAAGGCCCCGGTCAAGCCACCTCCCGGCCCTCTCCCGGAAGCGCAACACGGACTCCTCCACCGGGGACAGTTCCGAAAGCGGCCTCTCGTAGCGGGGCGTCAGGCGTTTCGCCAGGTAGATGTTCCCGTAGAAAAGGACGAAGAAAAGCGCGGCGAAGGCGAAGAAGAGCCACACCTGGGTGACGATCCTCTTCCAGAAGACGGACGTGTAGCCGACCTCCCGGTACCACAAATAATCGGTGTAAAAGGTGGAGAGCCAGGAAGCGCTGAGCAGCAGGGCCAGCAGGACGAGGACGATAATGCCCACTATCCATTTTGTGCGCGGCCTTATCTTCTTCCACCTCTCGCCGAAACCGCCTCCCTCCTCCCCGCCTTCCTTCCGGCGGATGAAGGGGACCTCCTCCCTACCGGGACGGCGGAAAAGGGATTCCCACGGAAAACGATCGCTATCCAAACCCGTTTCACCTTCCCTTAACCTTAGGACCACGAGGTAAAGGCCTCGTCACCAAAGACCCATTCACCCCTTGGCTCCTTTTACCTACGCATATCTTACGCCCGCCGCCGAATCGCTCGTTTAACCCGCCGTCCGCGGCGGAAAGTCCCCCCTTTTTATCGCGCACGTCGCTGCGGCGAGGCCTCCTTGTGCCGTCGACACCGCTAATCTCCCCCGGAGGCAATGGCCACTCGCTCCTTCCCGGAAATCGATATCCGCGCATCCGACCCCGCTCAACATTCTGCTTCGACATCCGAGCAGGCCCGCCGGCAACCTTTATCCTTACTATTCCCACCGGGCAAACAACATTATCCACCTTGGCCCCCAACCATACGTCTTCGGGCCGGGAGGCTCAAATGCTGCTTTCAGGCGCCCCTTCACGCCATGCTCGTCAACCTCTTGTAGGCCTCCACCACCGCGGGCAGGCTCTCCCCGGCCTTTCCCAGGCACACCAGGTCAGCCAGATGGTCGTGATAGGTGGCCACGGTGTTGAAGAAGATGAGTTTCCCTCCCCGCCTCTTGGTGTACTCGGGAAGCGCCGCGGCGGGATATACTTCCAGGCTGCAGCCGATCACCAACATGAGGTCCGACGTGGAGGCCAGTTCCGCCGCCCTGGCCAACACCCTCGAGTCCAGAGGTTCACCGAAGAAGACCACGTCCGGCTTGATGATCGCCTGGTCGTCCGGGCAACAGGCCACCCGATCCCCGTGAGCGCTCAGTTCCTTCATCTCCTCCAGGCTGAACACACGGCCGCATCTCATGCAGTGCCCGGTGCGGTGCGTGCCGTGCAGTTCCAGGACGTCGGTGCTTCCGGCCCTCTGGTGTAGGTGGTCGATGTTCTGCGTGATCACCGCTCGGCATTTTCCAAGTTTTTCCAATTCGGCCAGGGCGTAGTGAGCGGGGTTGGGTTCCGCACTCTCCAGGGTAGGGTTGAGTTCCTTGGCCATCTCCCAGAAGCGTTCGGGGTGATGGATGAAGGACTCGTAGGTGCCGTAGAGCAGGGGGTCATACTTGGTCCACAGGCCTCCCGGGCTGCGAAAATCCGGGATGCCTGACTCCACGGATATGCCGGCCCCGGTCAGGGCCACCACCTGGATGGAATCCAGGATCATCCGCGCCGCGCGCCCTATGCATTCCTCATCCATTTGCGGGTCACCTGCCGAGCAGCTCCATGGGACAACCTCTCGATCACTGCATGGGGAGATTATAACACGCGCACCGCCGGCTGCCCTCAACGGAGGGGGAGTTAGAGGGCAGGGGTTTAGGGGAACTACAACCGGACCACCATGCCCTCTTCGCGGGCCTTCCGGGCCGGGGGAAAGGGGAAGGCCTTGGAGAAATGTTCCGCCTCACCGCCCATCCATGCCCAAAAGGCCGGGGGGATGAGGAGAGGATGAGGGCTCAGGGAACGGCTCCCATGCTGTTATGCCCTCCTTCCCAGGCTTGGTGATAGAGGAAGTACATGGAGCGCTCCGCTACCAGGTCCCGGTCCGAGTGCACGCGGAGGGAGACGTCCCTGCCCTCTCCTGCCTCCCGGTTCACGAAGAGGGTCAGGCGCCGCCGCGGAGCCACCTCCAGCTCCTCTTCCCGTGCCTCCCCGCCGGAAAAAGCGAAGGTGACGTGCACCTGCGCCGCCTCCTCGCCGGGATTGAAGAGCAGGAGCCATTCATGGAACCCGGCGTGGGTGCATCCCTCGGCGAAGTACCAGTTCGGGGAGAGGGAGGAGGCGCCCAGGGTGATATGGCCGCCGTCCCACATGCCGCCGTAATCGAAGTACATGGGGCGCTCGGCGACGATGGGGAGGTCGGAATGCACGGCCAGGGCCACGTCCCGTCCCGGACCCACCTCCCGGTTGACGTTCACCGTGTACCGTTTCCAGGCCGGGAGGGAATAGGTGCGGGTCTCCGAGTCTCCGTCCGGGAACAGGTATCTCACCTCCACGGAGGCATCCTGGGAGCCCGGGTTGGCCAGGCACAGCCACTCCTCGAACCCGGCGTGGGTGCATCCCTCGGCGAAGTACCAGTCCGGCGCGGCTTCCACCGCCGGTATGGAGCAATGGCCGCCCAGCCAGTCCGTGCCGTAGCGGAAATACAAGGACCGCTCGGCATATATCCGGTCCGTGGCCGTAACCTGCAGGGCCACGTCACGGTCCGAACCGATCTCCGAATTGACGTAAACGTTGGTGCGGGAATGGGCGGGCAGGTTATAGTAACGGATGCGATTGGCCCCCTCGGACACCATGTAGGTCACGGTTACCGTGTACTGGGCGTCATAGGGGTTGAAGAGGGTCAGCCACTCCTCGAAACCCGCCCGGGTGCATCCCTCGGCGAAATAGGCCGACACGGCCTGGGGCTGCTCGTAGACGGTGAAGGGATAGGGATTGCTCGATCCCGCGAGGGTGGTCACCACCACCGGACCGCTGGTGGCTCCCTCGGGGACCATCACCACGATGTAGGTATCCGTCCACAGGACGGCGGTTCCGGCATCCACGCCGTTGAAGGTCACCGTGCACACGGCCGGCAACTGCACGAGGCCGAAATCCTTCCCCTGGATGGTCACCGGGGTCCCCGGCCAGGCGGCGGAGGGGAAGATATTCTCGATGACCGGGGCCTGCTGGGCGACCACCTCGCCGTCATCCGGGCGTACCGCCACCCCTCTCCCGGGTGACGCCGCGGCGGGAGAGGCGAGTAGTAAGAAAACGGCCACCGTCACCGCCGCACACCACGAGAAACCCCTATATTTCAAGGCTTTCATGGTCACCCCCCGACCAGGCACGACCACCTTGGATGGCGGGCTCAATCTCCCGGGGACCGGACCGCCCCGGTCTCTCCTTCTCCTCGGACTCCCGGACGGAGTTCCGTACACCAATTATAACCCCGTCCACCGCGTGGGTCTTCCCTTCACCCCGGGCGGTTACCCGAACCCGCCGGCGGTTCGCGGACGGCGACGAGCCGCTTAAAATTCGCACCCGCCGGCCATCCGGCCTTCCCTCACCCCGAGCGTGGTTCGCAGGCCATCGCTCCTTCATTCCGCTCCCCCGCTTGTCCCCGTCAAACCGCTTTCGTTCCAGCCCCACCGCGGCTTTCCCCTCATGGTTTTCTCATCCCACGACGGCGTTTTGCGCTTTAACCTCCTTTCCTTTCCGCCCGACGGCGGTTCTGCGATAATAATAGGGGCGGCGGATAGAAAGGGTTGCAAATGCAGGGAAGGATACTCATCGTCGACGACGAGCCAGAGATCCTCAACGCCGTCAAGTTCTACCTCGAGGACGAGGACTTCGAGGTCCACGTGACCACCGACGGGACCAGGGCGGTGGAGTTGGCGGAATCCCTGCGGCCGGATCTCATAATCCTGGACGTGATGATGCCGGTCATGGACGGGATACAGGTATGCCGCCAACTGCGGTCCCGCACCCGCACGCGCATGATCCCGGTCATCTTCCTCACCGCCCGGGAATCGGTGGAAGACAAGATACAGGGCCTTGAGGCGGGTGGGGTGGACTACATCACCAAGCCCTTCGTCAACCAGGAACTCCTGGCCCGCATCAGGGCCCACATCCGCCACAGCCAGGAGAACCTGGCCGGCCACCCCGTCACCGGGTTACCCGGCGCCTCCACGGTGGAGGACGAGGTGAACCTGCGGCTGCAGCAGGGCAGGATATTCACCGCCGTTTTCGTGGCCCTCGACCACCTGCAGGAATACCGGGAAGCCTACGGAGTGAGCCGCGCCGACCGCCTGCTCCTGCGCGTGGCCAGGATCTTGGAGGAGGAGATGGGAGCCCTGCCAAAAGAGGACAGGTTCCTGGGACACCCGGCTTACTACGATTTCCTCCTCCTGTCCCCGCCGGAAAAGGCGGAATCGCTCTGCACCCGCCTTGTGGAGCGGTTCGAGGCGGAGAAGGGTCGGTTCTACTTGGAACAGCATCGACAGAGGGGCGAGCTTGTGTATTACGACTACCGGGGAAACACGATCAAGGCACCCCTGGTAAACCTGGTGATGGGTGGGGTCTGCAATTCCCGCCGCTTCGTGGCCACCTACACCGCCCTGGCCGAGTGGTCGGCCCAAGCGCTCATGAAAGCCCGCTCCTTCGGCAAGAGCGCGTACGTCCTGGAGGAATGAGGGTGGCCATGGGCGGTGAACGCGGGAGGTTTGGGCCGCAACCGGAGAAAAATACTTTTATCCCGGAGGAACGAGGGTGGCCGGAGAGCTGATCCTGGTGGTGGACGACGAGCCCAACATCATCGAGCTGGCCCGGCTATACCTGGAGAAGGAGGGCTTCCGGGTGGCCGAAGCGCGGAGCGGGGAAGAGGCGCTCCGCCTTTTCGAGGACCTGCACCCGGCCCTCATGGTCCTGGATATCATGATCCCCGAGCCCGACGGTTGGGAAGTATGCCGCCGTATCCGATCGCGCTCCGCTCTCCCCATCATCATGCTCACCGCCAGGGAGGACGAGGTGGACAAGGTGGTGGGGCTGGAGCTGGGAGCCGACGACTACCTCACCAAGCCCTTCAGCCCCCGCGAGCTGGTGGCCCGGGTGAAGGCGGTGTTGCGCCGCACCGCTCCCGCGGGGGAGCCCCGGGACGTGCTGCACGTTGAAGACCTGGTCATCGACGCCTCCCGGCGCAAGGTCTTCCAGCGCGAAAGGGAGGTGGAGCTCACACCCCGTGAGTTCGACCTCCTCTACGCCCTGGCCCTGAACCGGGGTATCGTGTTGAGCCGGGAGAAGCTCCTGGAAAGGGTGTGGGGGTACGACTATTACGGGGACACGCGGACCGTGGACGTCCACATCCGCCACATCAGGGACAAGCTGGGTGACAACCCGCAGGAACCCCGCTACCTGGAGACGGTCTGGGGAGTCGGGTACAAGTTCCGGGAAGGTAAGCGATGAGGCTCCAGGGTGGGGGCAAGCACCTCTTCCGCTCCTTGCGCGCCCGCTTTCTTTTCCACTTCCTCGCCCTCACCGCCCTCAGCCTTTTGATCTTCGGATCCCTCTTCGCCTACTTCATATGGAGGGAGAACCGGCGCCTTCTCGACCAGGCCCGCTCGGAGCTCGTGGAACAAGCCAAGGAGATGGCCGACGACCTCATGACCGCCCTGTCCCTTTCCCGGCGTTACCCGGAGGCCTCGTTCCTCAACCTGGAACGACTGGCCCAGCTGCTGCGTCTGGAGGGCAAGCTGATAAACGCCTTGAGCCTGGTGGTGGACCGGGAAGGGACGGTCATAGCGCCACGCCCCCTAGCCCCGCGCGTACCGCGACGCCTGGACGCGGACCTGCTGGCGGAAGCGGAGGCAAAGGCCCAGGAGACGGAGATCCCGCGGCTGGGCAAGGTGATGGTGGTCTCGCTGCCGCTGGATCAACAGGCCCAGGAGGGGCAGGGGGAATACTTCAACCTCGTGGTCATCAAGGGCACCGGTGAGCTGGTCGCCTCCCCCGCCTCCACCCTGACCCGCTACCTGGCCCTCGCCGGCCTGGTGGCGTTGGTGGTCAGCGTGGTGCTGGCCCTTTACCTGAGCAATTATGTCACCCGTCCGCTGCACCGCTTGAGCCAGGCCGCCTGGGACCTGGCCCACGGCGACCTGGATCGAAGGGTGGAAGTCTCGGGAGATGACGAGATCGCGAGGCTGGCGGAGCATTTCAACTACATGGCGGAAAGGATAGCCCGGAGCGCGCGCCTCCAGAAGGAATTCGTGGCCAATGTCTCGCACGAGATCCGCACTCCCCTGACCTCCATCGAGGGCTTCTCCCAGGCCCTCCTCGACGGGGTGGTGGAGGGGGAGGAGGATAGAAAGCGATACCTGGAGATCATCTTACGGGAGTCCGGCCGGCTGAAGAGGGTCCTATCCCAGCTGCTGTCCCTCTCCCGTATAGACGCCGGAGCCTGGGTTCTCCATCCCGCTCCCCTTTCGCCGCGCGCCTTCCTGCAGGGCTTGGCGGAAAAGCTGCGTCCCCGGGCGGAGGAAAGGGGGTTGGAATTCTCCCTGGATCTCGCCGAGGTGCTCCCGGAGGTGGAAACGGACTCCGATGCCCTGGAACAAGTCCTCACCAACCTGGTAGACAACGCGGTGAAGTTCACTCCTCCGGGGGGAAAGGTGACCCTTTCCGCCGACCTCATTCCCGGGGGAGACCTGCGCATCCAGGTCCGGGACACGGGGAAGGGCATCCCGCCCGAGGACCTGGAGAGGGTGTTCGAGCGCTTTTTCCGTGTGGAGCGTTCCCGCTCCCAGGACCACGGGGGCTCCGGCCTGGGGTTGGCCCTGTGCAGGGAGCTGGTGACCCTCCTGGGAGGGAGGATCTCCGCCTGGAGCGAACCGGGCCGGGGAAGCGTCTTCACCGTGGACCTCCCCCTGCGTCCTCTTTTCCGGGGGTGAGGCATGCCCGAGCTGCCGGAAGTGGAGACCATCCGTCGCCAGCTGGATACCGTTCTACGCGGGGCGCGCATCTCCGAGGTGGAGGTCCTCCTGCCGCGCCTGGTAAAATATCCCAGTGCGGACCGATACCGTCGCTTCCTGCGGGGCGGCATCATCCGCGATGTGGGGCGCAGGGGAAAATACCTTCTAATCCGCCTGGAGGGCGGCCGGGTTCTGGTGATACACCTGGGCATGACCGGCTCCCTGCGCTTTTCCCAGCCGGGCCGGGAGCGGCCCCGCCACACCCACCTGGTCTTCCGCCTGGAGGACGGAAGGGAGCTCCTTTACGTGGATCCCCGCACCTTCGGGGAGACCGCTCTGCTGCGCGAGGGGGATTTCCGGTCCCTTCCCGGATTATGTCGGCTGGGCCCCGAACCCCTGGAGGAGGGCTTCACGCCCGAGGAGCTGAGCCGGGCACTGCGAGGCAGGTGCCGCCTGAAGGCGGCCCTCCTGGACCAGTCCCGGGTGGCCGGTATAGGCAATATCTACGCCGACGAGGCGCTGCACCGCGCCGGGATCCATCCCTTGCGCCGGCTGAACGAGCTTACCCCGGAAGAGCTGGAACGGCTGCACCGGGCCATCCGCGAGGTCCTTCGCGAGGCCATAAACGGCGGCGGTTCCTCGGTCAGCGACTACGTGGACACCAAGGGGGAAAGGGGGAATTTCCAGGTCGACCACCGCGTCTACCGGCGCGCCGGTGAACCATGCCCTCGTTGCGGGGAAAGCATCCGCAGGGACCGCGTGGCCGGCCGCAGTACCTACTACTGCCCCCGCTGCCAGCGCTGACCTCTCGATCGCTCACCGGGTCCGGCCTCATCCCCGATACTCGGTGGCCGGCAGAAAAACGATTTCTCTGGCGCGGCGGTCATCCCGGGGGCGCCTCGGCGCGAACCGGAAGGAGGTCAAGGTGGCACCCCAGAACATGCACAGGGCGTGGGCGGCACCCAGGCTCGACCTCCCGTTCAGGCGACGCTTCATCCTCACCGGGACCTCGCGGATCACCAGGTCACGGCAGGAGAAGAGGTGCAACTCGGATACCTCCGGGTAGCGCACCGCCCGCCTCTCCGCGACCAGGGACATGGCGCGGCGGGAATAGGAGCGGAAGCCGGAGGTGGGATCGGAGAAGTCGCGCCCCACCCACAAGCGGAGCAAGAAGCGGAAGTAGGCCATCCCGGCCCGGCGGGGGATGCTGACTCTGCCCTCGTAACCGCCCCCTTGAGTGAAGCGCGAGCCGACGACTACATCGGCTTCTCCCTTGAGGACGGGCCACAGCATGGAGGGAATATATTGGACGGCGTGCTGGCCGTCGCCGTCCACCCTGACCGCGGCCCGGTATCCCTCCCTCAGGGCATAGGTCATACCCAGCCGCATCATCTCCCCCAAGCCCACCTGGTCCTCTGACCTCATGACCATGGCCCCCGCCCGGAGGGCCTGGTCACAGGTCCCGTCCAGGGAGCCGTCGTCCAGGACCAGGATATCCAGCCCGGGGAACTTCTCGCGGACCTCGCTTACCACCTTGCCCACGTTCCCCTCCTCGTCACGGGCGGGGATCAGGACCAGCGAGTCGCTCCTCTTGTGCCCTTCGCCCTCCCCGAATCCGGGGGGCCATGCGAACGGATCCTCGGGTCCGCTCCCCCCCTTTCCCGGGTGACCGCGTCTCAGCGCGTCCAGGACTACCGCCAGCGCCGCCATCGCGGCCAGGACGTAGACCAACCACATGGGTATCACCGTTCCCATATCCTTGACCTCCTCTTCTTCCGCACCTTTCGCCTCCCTCTTCAAGACCAGGTAGGATCCCGCCCTACCCACCACTTGCCAACCCCGCAGGGGGAGCAGCCTCGCGGCGGGAACCCGGCGGGAGAGCCTCGCGCCCGCCGCGGGAGAGTGGACCACCACCAAGTCGGCCTCTTCCGGCGCTGCTTGCCCGGATTCCGGATGCACCTCGTGGAACATCCCCCGGGTGACGTACCTCCCGGTCATGGCGTAGATGAAGTCCCCCAACACGCCGTCGTTCACGTGGACCAGGTCGCCCGGTTCGCTCCACTCCTCGACCACCCGTACCAGCTCCAGGTTCTCCGGCCCGAAGGTCCCGACGCCCCTCGCCGGCGTGCGGAGCTCCTCCAAGCCCAGCAAGGCTTCGAGGGAGGTGGGCTGGAGCTCCAACCGGAGGGTGGACGAGGCCCCGGCGTTCAAGGCCGCCGGGAGGCGCCGGATGGCCGTCCCGGCGCCCCCATCCTCTTCCCCCGCAAGCCAAAGTGCGTTCCCGAACGCCGTGCCGTTCGCCTGAAGAGACGGCGCGGCGCCCACGGGCCGGGAACCCCATGCCAGCACCGGGTCAACCAGGAGCACCACCAGGAGCAGGGCGCAGAAAAGCGTGACCATGGCGGCCGAGGAGAGGGCCGGGGAGCGCAAGGCTCTCTCCATCTTCCCTCGCGCGGCGATATATAGGCCGTCCAGGGCCACCGCCCCCAGCATGGCCAGGGGGAGAAGGGCGTGCCCCTGCCAGAATCGATGGGGGTAGAAGAAGGCTATGGGCACCATGGAGAGGAAAAAGGAGGGCAGGAGCAGGTAGCTTCCCTTTCTCCGGTAGCAGGCCACCAGCCCGACAGCCGCCAGCGCCCAGACCAGGAGGTGTAAGGCCATGCCCCCTCCCGCCGCGGGCTCCGAAAAGCCCAGGGAGGAGAAGTTGCCGATGATGAGCCACGCCCAGGGCACGTAGAGGAGGTAAGCCACGCCCAGCACGGCGATTACCCGTCTCCACTGCTCCCTGCGGTGCACCAGGTAGATGCAGAGGGCCAGGGACAGGAGGTGGCCCAGGACCAGGTGGGAATAGAGGGCCATGGCCAAAAGAACCGCGGCCGCGACCTTCCGCCCCCTCTCCAGCGCCAGGAAGACCAGGGGCGCCAGGACCATGACCAGTGAGGCGGCGATGGTGACCCCCGCTTCCCAGAGGAACGCCCCGGGAACGGCCAGGAGGACCAGGGAGAAGAAGGCCACGCGGGGCCCGTAAAGGCCCCGCATGGCCCACCAGAGGGCGAGCATGAGGAGGGGGAACATGAGCATGCACACCAGGGTGATGGTCACCTGGTCGGAAAGGCCCAGGTCCTGGAGAAGGGACATGCCCACGTGGAGGAGAGGCGGGTAGAGGTGCGGCCTCCCCGCGGGGGCATAGTCCCAGAAATCCCAGGTGCTCACCCCCCCGGCCTCCCGGAAACCCCGGGTCACGGCCATGTGGTACGGAGCGTCGAGGAAGACCGGGTACAGGGAGTGGTTGACCAGGATGAGGACCAAGAACAGCAGGACGAAGAGGAGGGAAAGAGCGTCCCAGGGCTCTATCCCGCCCCGCGTCCGCTTTCCTTCCCTCCCCGCGCTTTCCATCCCTTTCTCCTTCCGTGGTCTCGCCCCTCCCGGCTCCCGGGATCCCTCCTTTTCACCCCTCCGCACCCACGCCGTCGAGTGATGCAGTCATTCACCCCTCCTCGTATCCGCCGCGCCCAACACCGCTCCACGGCTTCCCTTCCCTGGGGATAAGGCCTCCCCTATCCTTCGTTTCCTTCCCCTCTCCATACCGCCCCCACCCGGTACTCCGCGCCGCCGCCTTTTCATCCCTCCACGTTTCACAATCAGCGGGGAGTTTTAAGGTTGTCTTGGATGGATGTAAAGATTCGGTTAAGAAACGCCGGGGCCGGCGGGGTTTTCGGCCCCGGCGTTTGTAAGTCTACAACCATGGGGCGGGGTAAAGGGTGGTTGCGCAAGCCGCTCCAGGCCACCCGGGAAAGCCTTGCGGTCAGCGGGGATACCGGAAGTACATGGGCCGCTCGGCCACGATGGGGGAGGCGGCGTGGACGTGCACGGACAGGTCCCGGCCCGGCCCCAGGAGGTGGTTGACGTTGAGGGTGGTGCGGGAATGGG
>JACIXB010000026.1 GCA_014360685.1 Actinomycetota bacterium
CCGAGTAGCGCTTGTGCATGTCCACTCCCGCGTGTAGCATGGATATCAGCCTCCCTTCTCTTGTCTTGCTTACACTGGCAAGAGGTTACCACGGGAGGCTGCTTATCATGGGATCACATTCAAGCACTTCATGTTTAAGCACCCGTGGTTCCACGGAAAACGCGGCTCAAGGTCACCGCCGAGAAGCTCAAAATGCCCTCAGGATGTAGGGGATGATGGTGCGAAGGTTCAAGCCCACCACCAGACATCCGACCAGCAACATCAGGGGACGCATTGATACCTTGCGCACGGTGTAAGCGGAAAGGGGGGCGGCCATCACTCCCCCGATGACCAGGCCGAGGATTATCCTCCAGTCGATCTCCTTGACGGTGAGGAAAAAGGTGACCGACTGGGCCAGGGTGACGAAAAACTCCGAGGCGTTAACCGAGCCTATCACGAAGCGGGGGTGGTTTCCCCTGGCCACCAGAGTGGAGGTCACTATAGGCCCCCATCCTCCACCGCCTAAAGCATCGCAGAACCCACCCGCCACGCCCAGGCCGGAGAGAAACAGGGTCCGCTCGGCCGTCCTCGCGGAAGCCCGCCGGAAGGCCTTGTAGAGGATGGTGAACCCCATGAAAAGAAGGTAAAGGGATATGAAGGGCTTGACGCGTGCGCCGTCCAGCACGTCCGCCAGGAGATAGGCGCCCAGGACGCCTCCCAGCACGCCCGGGAGGAGCAGGCGGAGGAAATATTCCTTCTTCACGTTGCGGAAGGAGAAATGGGAGATGCCGGAAACCCCCGTGGTGCAAACCTCCGACATGTGCAAGCTGGCGCTGGAAATTTTTGGAGGAATGCCCAGGCCGAGAAGGACGGTGTCCCGCCCTAGTGTAGGGTTCGGGCCTGCTGCAGCGCCCGCTCCAGCTGGAGGTCCTCCTCGCCCACCAGGGGGTTCTTCACCAGGATATCCGGGGCTATCCCCTGGTCGTCGATGTTCTTTCCCGAGGGAGTGCAATAGCGGGCGATGGTCAGGCGGATTCCCGTGCCGTCGGGCTGGCGGAAGATCTGCTGGATGGAGCCCTTGCCGAAGGTGGTCTCCCCCACCAGCAGGCAGCGGTTGTTCTCCCGGAGGGCGGCGGCGAATATCTCCGAGGCGCTGGCCGAACCCCGGTTGACCAGCACGCAAACCGGGAGCTCCCAGGCAACCTCCCCGTCCGCCCGGTAAACCCGACTCATCCCCGCCACCCTGCCCTGTGAGGAAACGATCACTCCCCCGCGAAGGAAGAGGTCGGCGGCCTCGATGGCCGGCTCCATGTACCCTCCGGGGTTGGAACGCAGGTCGATGACCAGTGAGGAAACGCCCTTGGCCGCCAAGTCGGCAAGGGCCTCCCGCAGCCGCTCCGCTGCGTCCTGGGTCCAGTCGGTGAGGCGGATATATCCCACCCCTCCTTCCCTAACCTCCTCCTCCAGGACCGGTATATCGATCCTCCGACGCACGATATCGAAGCGCAGGATTTCCGGCTCTCCCGGACGGGAAACCCCGATGCGGACCATGGTGCCTTCCGGACCCCGGATGAGTAAGACCACATCGTCCAACTCCAGGTCGGTCACGTCTTTCCCGTCCACCTCGCGTATTATGTCCCCCTCCCGTATGCCCACCTCCTGGGCCGGGGTGCCCTCCAGCACCTGGACCACACGTATCTCGTTCTTCACCTTCTGCATGGCCACCCCGATGCCGGAGAAGTGGCCGGAAAGTTGGGTGTCCAGCATCTCCAGCTGTTCGGCGGTCATGAAGGAGGTGAAGGGGTCGTCCAGGGAATCCAACATGGACTCCACGCCCCGCGCCACCAGGGCATCGTGATCCGCCCCGGACTCGGCCATGCGCCGGATACCCCGCGCCGCGGCCCGCAGGAGCTCTTCCTCGCCCACCTGTTCCACGAAGTTCTGCTCCACGATGTCCACGGCGCGCCGGAAGGGTTCGCTCTCCTCCAGGAGGCCCTCGAGCTCCTCCGCCGGTTCCGAAAACCGCCCCTCCGGCGCCGGCGACGCGCTGCGCCCCCCGGAACGACGACCCGCGGAGGTCAGTAGGTAGGGCAGGGCAAAGCAGGAACCCACCAGGAGCAGGGAAATAACCACGGCCAGGACGGCTACGCGCCGGTCCCGGCGCTTCAGTCTTTCCGGCGAAAAATCAGGGGCGGGCTGCATCCCGATCCACTCCCGCGGAGCCGGCGCCCCGCACTATACCTCCAGGAAACGGCCCAGGGCGTAGGCGCTTCCCAAAGCCCCGATGACCACTCCCCCCACCAGGATGCAGGGGACGAGGACGGCGAAGAGTCCCGAGGAGAAGGACAACCTGAGGAACTGCAGGCTCTCGATGAGCCGGTCCAGTATCCACACCTTGATCGCCATAACCACAAGGATAGCGAGCAGGGAACCCGTGAGCCCCTCGAAGACCCCCTCCAGGACGAAGGGCCAGCGGATGAACCAGTTGGTGGCCCCCACCAACTTCATGATCCCGATCTCCCGCCGCCTGGCGAAGATGGCCACCTGGATGGTCACCGAGACCAGGAGGACGGCCACCAGGGCCAGGGCTATGACGGCCACCGTGCCTATCTGGCGGAACTTGTCGAAGATGTTCTCCAGCTTCTCGATGGCCGCACTGGCGGACTTGATGTCCTCTATGCGCTCCCGGTAGGGGGCCTCGTTGTTTATCTTGCCCACCACCACGCCCACGTCCTTGGGGTCCTTGGTCATCAGCTGGTAGGAATTGGGAAGGGGGTTCTCGTCTATGTACTCCCAGAGCTCGGGCTGGTCCTTGAAGCGTTCCTTGAACTCCTGCAGGGCCTCGTCCTTGCTCTTGAAGTAGATGGTCTTGGCGTCCACCTCGGGTATGGAGGCCAGGAAGGCCTCGATGGCCTGGAGCTCCTCCTGGGTGGTCAGGTCGGAGAGGTAGATATCTATCTCCCCCACCTTGCGCTCGGTGTTCTTGATCATGTTGCTGAACATGTTCCATCCCATCACCACCAGGCCCAAAAGCCCCAGGGAGACGGAGACCACGGCTATGGCCGCCACGGCCAGGATGAGGTTCTTGCGCAGGGAGGCCCAGGTCTCGCCGGCGAAATACTTGATCTTATTCATAGCCGTATACGCCCCTGTCCTGGTCGCGGATGATACGCCCGTTCTCCAGCGCGATCACTCTCTTGCGGAAGGCATTCACTATGTTCTTGTCGTGGGTGGCCACGATCACCGTGGTGCCCGTGGAGTTTATCTTCTCCAGCAGGCGCACGATGCCCTCTCCGAGGGAGGGGTCCACGTTGCCGGTGGGCTCGTCGGCCAGGAGGATGGGCGGCCGGTTGATGAAGGCGCGGGCGATGGCCACCCTTTGCTGCTCCCCACCGGAGAGCTCATCCGGGAAGGCGTCCAGCTTGTGGCCCAGGCCCACCAGCTTGAGCACCTCGGGGACCTGCTGCTCGATGAGTCGGCGGGACTTCCCGGTCACCTCCATGGCGTAGGCCACGTTCTGGAAGACGGTCTTGTGGGGCAGGAGCTTGAAGTCCTGGAAGACGCATCCTATCTTGCGCCTCAGGTAGGGAACCTTCCACTTGCGCAGCTGGTTGATGTTGGTGTCCGCGATGTAGATCTGCCCGCTGGTGGGCTCCTCCTCCTTGATGAGCAGCTTGATGAGGGTGGTCTTGCCCGAACCCGAGGGACCCACCAGGAAGACGAACTCCCCCTTCTCCACGTCCAGGGTGACATCCTCCAGGGCGTAGACGTTGCCCTTGTAGATCTTGGTCACCCTCCGCATCCTGATCAATTTCCATCATCTCCTCGGTTTTCCGCCGTTATCTCCGTGACAGAGTCGCCGCGCCGCCTCGGCGATGTGACGGGCGCCCAGCCCGTAATGTTCCACCAGCTCCTCCGCCGCCCCGGAGGTCCCGAAGCGGTCCCGGATGCCCACCATGCGCATGGGCAGGGGCATTTCCTCCGCCAGCAGCTCGGCCACCGCGCTCCCCACCCCGCCGTGCACGGTGTGTTCCTCGCAGGTGACCACCCTGCCCGTGCGGGCCGCCGACTCCAGGAGGCCCTCCCGGTCCAGGGGCTTGACGGTGTGCAGGTTGATCACTTCCGCCTCGATCCCCTCCCCGGACAGCTCCTCCGCCGCCAAAAGCGCCTTGTGCAGGAGGTACCCGCAGGCGATGACGGTGACGTCCCTTCCCGGCCTCATGACCAGCGCCTTACCGAAGCGGAAGCGGTAATCCTCCCCGAAGAGCACCGGGACCTTGGGCCGCCCCAGGCGCACGTAGGCCGGGCCATCCAGGTAGGCCACCGCCTTCACCGCCTCCCGGGCCTCGAAGTAATCGGCAGGTACCACCACCTTCATGCGCGGTACGGCCCGCATGAGGGTTATATCCTCCAGCGCCTGGTGAGAGGACCCGTCCTCGCCCACGGTTATCCCCCCGTGGCTGGCGCAGATCTTCACGTTGAGGTCGGAGTAGGCGATGGTGTTGCGCACCTGGTCGTAGGCCCTCCCGGTGGCGAAGATGGCGAAGGTGGAGGCGAATACGATCTTCCCCGTGGCCGCCAACCCGGCGGCGGTGGCCATGAGGTTCTGCTCCGCCACCCCGCAATCCACGAAGCGCTCCGGGAAGCGCAGCTTGAACTTCTCCGTCTGGGTGGACTTGGCCAGGTCGGCGTCCAGGACCACTATGCGGGGGTCCTTCTCTCCCAGCTCCAGGAGGGCCTCGGCGTAACCATCGCGTGTGTTGCGCAGTTCCCACTCCGTCATGTTCCCTCACCCAGTTCCTCGAGAGCCCTTTCCATCTCCTCCCGGGTGGGAGCCTTGCCGTGGAAATCCACGTTGTTCTCCATGAAGGAGACGCCCTTACCCTTCACTGTGCGGGCGATTATGATGCCGGGGCCCTGGGCCGCGTCGGCCCGGTCCAAGGCCTCGCAGATCTCCAAGACGTCGTGCCCGTCCACCTCCTGGACCTCCCACCCGAAGGAACGCCACTTGGCGGGCAGGTCACCCAGGCTGACCACTTCGCAGCACCGCCCGTCTATCTGCAGCCCGTTGTTGTCCAGGATGGCGGTGAGGTTGTCCAGGCGTTGGTGGGCGGCGAGCATGGCCGCTTCCCATATGCCCCCCTCCTGGCTCTCACCGTCCCCGACGAGGGCGTACACCCGGGAGGGGAGACCGTCCATGCGCAGGCCCAGGGCCATACCGCAGGCGGCGGAGAGGCCCTGACCCAGGGACCCGGTGGATATCTCCACCCCGGGAGTGCGCAGCCGGTCCGGGTGGCCCTGGAGCATGGAGCCCAGTCGCCGGAGGCGCCACAGCTCCTCGCGGTCGAAGTAGCCGCACCGGGCCAGGACGGCATAGAGGGCGGGCGCGGCGTGGCCCTTGGAGAGGACGAAACGGTCCCGCAGGGGCCAGTCCGGATCCTCCGGTCGATGCCTCATCTTGTAGAAGTAGAGACCGGCCAGGATCTCCACGCAGGACAGCGAGCCGCCGGGGTGCCCGCTCCCGGCCAGCCCTATCATGCGTACGATGTCCCTGCGGAGTTCCCTGGAAATAGTTTCCAATCTCTTCCTGAGCTCCTCTGCCTCCGTACCTTCCAAGACCATTCCTTCCGTCCCCGGGCCTACGCCGCTCATGTTTCCATGCCTTTCCAGCTCGCTTGCCGGCCTCATCCCAGGCGCAGCGGCTTTCCCCTCCGCGCCAGGAATTCCTCCAGCCTTTCGATGGAGTAGTTTATCACGCTGTCAGGAGCGATTTCAGTTTCGCGTAATATTTCTATCGCCTCTCCGAATTCTCCTGCAAAGGCGGCCACGTGGGCATCGCTCCCCACCGCCACCAGCCCTCCCTTCTCCGCCAGAAGGCGCGCCATGACCCGGCAGTTCTCCTCGCTCCCGCTGCGGGTGTAGACGAAGGAGCTGTTGTTCACCTCCAGGGCCTTTCCCTCCCGCACCGCCGCCTCCACCACCGCCTCCATGTCCACGGGAAAGGCGGGGTTGTCGGGATGGACGATGATGTCCACCAGGGGATGGCGGATGGCGGCCAGCAGGGCGGCGGTGTTCTCCTCCTCGCTCTCCCCCGGGTATCCGGTGTAGGGATGCAGCCCGGCGTGGACCACGTCCAGGGCGGCCAGTACCTTGTCCGGAAGGTCCAGGGTCCCCTCCGTGTCCAGTATGTTGGCCTCCACGGAGCGCAGGATGACCACGCCGTGGAGGCGGCGGGGTATCACCTTGAGGTTCCAGAAATGGTAAATATTACCTGAACCCGGGACGGCCGGCCCGTGGTCGGTCACCGCGATGGCCTGCAACCCCTTCTCCGACGCCCAGCGGGCGCATTCCTCCACCGTGGAATAGGCGTGCCCGCTGGACACGGTGTGCACGTGCAGGTCCACTTTGGGGGTCAGGTCTTGATTTTTGCCCGCTCCGGTAACCTTCATCCCCCACGCCCTCTTTCCGCCCTTCCGACCGCCGGGTCGAATTCCATGTGAATCCCATGGGTTGCAAAAATCAAGACCTGACCCCCTTTGCCGCCTTCCAACGCAGGTAAGCGTCGATGAACCCGTCCAGCTCCCCGTCCAGCACGGCGTCCACGTTCCCCGTCTCCATGCCCGTGCGGTGGTCCTTCACCATCCGGTAGGGATGCAGGACGTAGGAGCGTATCTGGCTGCCGAATCCGATCTCCTTCCGCTCCCCGCGCAGTTTCTCGATCTCCTTCTCCCTCTCGCGGCGGGCCAGCTCGAAGAGGCGGGCCTCCAGGATGCGCATGGCCGTGGCCCGGTTCTGGATCTGGGAGCGCTCGTTCTGGCAGGAAACCACGATGCCCGTGGGCAGGTGGGTGATGCGCACCGCGGAATCGGTGACGTTGACGTGTTGTCCGCCCGCCCCGCTGGAGCGGTAGGTCTCCACGCGTAGGTCCTTGGGGTCTATCTCCACCCGCTCCTCCTCGGCCAGCATGGGGATGACGTCCAGGGAGGCGAAGGAGGTGTGGCGCCGGCTGGAGGCGTCGAAGGGGGAGATGCGCACCAGGCGGTGCACCCCTTTCTCCGCCAGGAGCAGCCCGTAGGCGTTGCGCCCGTGGACGGTGAAGGTGGCGCTCTTGATGCCCCCGCCCTCCCCGGGCTGGACGTCGTTCAAGTCCACCTTGAAGCCCCGGTTCTCCGCCCAGCGCAGGTACATGCGCAGGAGCATCTCCGCCCAGTCCTGGGATTCCAGGCCTCCCGCCCCCGGATGGATGCTGACGATGGCGTCGTGGGAGTCGAACTCGCCCCCCAGCAGGCTCTCCTCCTCCAGGCGGTCTATCTCCCGCTGCAGGCGTTCCAGCCCACTCTCCACCTCCCGGAGCAGATCGACGTCGTCCTCTTCCCGGGCCAGCAGATCCAGTTCCTCCAGGTCCGAGGCCTCCGCCCACAGACGGTCCCAGAGCCCCACCAGGTCCTTCAGCTCCGAGAGCTCGGCCAGGAGGCGGCGGGCCTTCTCCTGGTCGTCCCACAAGTCGGGCCGGGCCGCTTCCCTCTCCAGCTCGGAGAGGCGGGCCCTCTTGCCCTCGATGTCAAAGATACTCCTTTATCTTCTCCAGCCTCTCGGCGACCTCTCCCATATCCACCTCCGGGTTCTTCTGCGGACCTCGGCCGCGCGGCGGCAGCGGTAAAAAGGATACCACAGGGCCGGGACCCCACGGACTCCCAACGCGGCGGCCGGGAGGTTTTCCGCGTCCCGCCGAACCCGCCTTCGGCGCCGCGGCCCCGGGGGATGACGCCTGTGGCCCCCGCCCTTCCCGGTCAGGTGACGGGTTTTCCTTCGCCCCGAAAAGCGAAGGCCTCCGCCGGGCACCCCGCTCCGACCCCCGGCGTCCCGCTTCCCCGGTTTCCCGGTGGGGGCCGGGGTTCTCTACCGCCGCGCAGGCATGCACAGCGTATGCCTTGGGTTCGACCACGCGGCCCGCGGTTAAGGCGTGGGGTTCAGGCACTCCTTCCGCAGCAATGCTTGTACTTCTTTCCGCTCCCGCAGGGACAGGGCGCGTTTCTCCCCACCTTCCGGGAACGCGCTGGCTCCGCCTTCTCCTTCCTTTTCCCCCCCTCTCCCTCCACCACGCGCAGGGAAGGCCTTTCCTCCGCCCTGGCCAGGCGCACGTGGAACATGTAGCGCAGGAACTCCTCCTGGATGTTGAAGATCAGCTCCTGGAAGGTGCGGAAGGCCTCGTTCTGGTACTCCACCAGGGGGTCTCTCCCGGCGAAGGAGCGCAGCCCCACGCTGTCCCGCAGGTGGTCCATGTCGTAGAGGTGGTCACGCCAGCGGTTGTCGATCACCCGGAGCATCACCAGGCGCTCCAGATCCCGGATATCCTGTCCCTGCTCGGCGAACTCCCTCTCCCGCTTCTCGTAGACCTCCAGGGCGTCCTCCACCAGGGCGTCTCGCAGGGCCTCGGGGGTCACGCCGTTCAGGTCGATCTGGGAGGGCTCGAAGGTCACCGGGTAGATGGTCCGCAGGTAGCGGAAGAGGCCCTCCAGGTCCCAGTCCTCGGGGTAAGCATCGGGGTCTACGTGCCCGGCGATGGCGGCGTCCACTACCTCCTCCACCATCTCCCGGACGCGCGAGTGGAGGTCCTCGCCCTCCAGGATGCGCCTCCTCTCCCCGTAGATGACCTCCCGCTGGGTGTTCATGACGTCGTCGTACTTGAGGAGGTTCTTGCGCATCTCGAAGTGGTTGGCCTCCACGTTCTTCTGAGCCGTCTCGATGGCCCGGGTGACCATCCGGTTCTCGATGGGCATGTCCTCGGGAAGGCGCAGCCTATCCATGAGGGAGGCCACGGTCTGGGAGGCGAAGACGCGCATGAGGTCGTCCTCCAGGGAGAGGTAGAAACGGGATACGCCCGGGTCGCCCTGGCGCCCGGAACGGCCGCGCAGCTGGTTGTCGATGCGCCTGGCCTCGTGCCTCTCCGTGCCCAGGACGTAGAGGCCGCCCAGCTCGATGACCTTCTTCTTCTCCTCCTCGCAGCGCGCGGTGACCTCGGCCAGCTTGCGCTCCCATTCCTCCCAGGGTATGCCCTCCTCCTCCAGCGTCCTCCGCCAGGCCTCCTCGTCCATCTCCACCCGGCCAAGGAGCTCTTTCTGGGCCAGCATGCGGGGATTCCCGCCCAGCATGATGTCCGTCCCCCGGCCGGCCATGTTGGTGGCTATGGTCACCGTCTTCAGCCGTCCGGCCTGGGCCACGATCTCCGCCTCCCGGGCGTGGTGCTTGGCGTTGAGGACCTGGTGGGGGATGCCCCGCTTGCGCAGCATGGCCGAGAGGCGCTCCGACTTCTCGATGGATATGGTCCCCACCAGGACCGGCTGACCGCGCTCGTAGCAGGAGGCGATGTCCTCCACCACGGCTCGGAACTTGGCCTCCTCCGTCTTGTAGATGACGTCGTTCATATCCTCGCGGATCATGGGGAGATTGGTGGGGATGACCACCACCTCCAACCCGTAGATCTCCTCGAACTCCGCCGCCTCGGTGGCCGCCGTGCCGGTCATGCCCGCCAGTTTCTCGTACATGCGGAAGTAGTTCTGCAGGGTGATGGTGGCCAGGGTCTGGTTCTCCTGCCTCACCCGCAGGCCCTCCTTGGCCTCGATGGCCTGGTGCAGGCCGTCGCTCCAGCGCCTCCCGGGCATGAGCCTGCCGGTGAACTCGTCCACGATGACCACCTGGCCCTCGGTAACCACGTAGTCTACGTCCCGGCGGTAGAGTTCCTTGGCCTTGAGGGCGTTCTGGAGGTGGTGCACCAGTGGCGTGTTGATGTGGTCATAGAGGTTATCCACCCCCAGCATGGCCTCCACCTTGCGGATACCCTCATCGGTCACGGAGACGGTGCGCGTTTTCTCCTCCACCTCGTAATCCACTCCCAGCTTGAGGCGGGGGGCGATGGAGGCGAACTGTCGGTAGAGGCGGGCCGATTCCTCCGCCGCTCCGGAGATGATCAGGGGGGTGCGGGCCTCGTCGATGAGAATGGAGTCCACCTCGTCCACGATGGCGTAATGGTGGCCGCGCTGCACCATCCCCTCCAGGCTGACCTCCAGGTTGTCGCGCAGGTAATCGAACCCGAACTCGTTGTTGGTGCCGTAGGTGACGTCGGCGGCGTAGGCTTTCCGCCGCTGTTCCTTGGGCATCTGGGCCTGGATGAGGCCCACGGTGAGGCCCAGGAAGCGGTAGATGACCCCCATCCACTCGCTGTCCCGTCGGGCCAGGTAATCATTGACCGTGACCACGTGCACGCCCTTACCCTCCAGGGCGTTGAGGTAAACGGGCAGGGTGGCCACCAGGGTCTTGCCTTCCCCGGTCTTCATCTCGGCGATCTTCCCCTGGTGGAGGACGATGCCGCCCATGATCTGGACGTCGAAGTGGCGCTGTCCCAGGGTGCGCACCGCCGCTTCCCGGACCACGGCGAAGGCCTCGGGGAGCAGGTCGTCCAGGGATTCCCCCCGCTCCAGGCGGGACTTGAACTCCCCCGTCTTGGCCTTCAGCTCCTCGTCGCCCAGGCGCTGCATGTCGGGCTCCAGCGCGTTCACCAGCCGGACTGTCTCCTCCAGCTGCTCCAGCCGCTTGCGCTCGCCCATGCGCAGCACCTTGCCCAGCGCCTTGAGCATTCTCCGTTCCTCCTCCCGGGCTCCGCGCCGTCCCCCGGCAACCTCCCCTGGGGCACGGGCCTCCTGGGACCGGCTCTTTCCCCGCGGTCCGCCGCTCCTCCCGCTAATCTATCCTGCCATCTCTCGCCGCAGGTCGCTTCCGGCAGGTTTCCTAATCCATGTTAACGCCTTACTCTCCACAAAACTATTCTACACTCGGCCGTCACCGATGGTTCCCTCACGCCAGGATAATAAAGTCCTCTCCGTGCCGGTCAGCCGGTGGGATGCAAGCCTTAAACCGGAGAAAGCAGCGGGGAGGACGGAACGGCATGATGATCGTCGGCCGGATCTGCTCACTCCACACCGCCCACCCTTGCGGGCGGAAGGCCCTCATTCCCGCTCCTCTTCCCGGAAGATCTCCTCCAAGGTCTCCTTGAGCTCCTCCTCTTCCAGGACCCTGGCCCGCTGCCTTATCTCCCTCTCCGGTCGGCGCCTGGCCCGCTCCTGGGCCTCCAGGACCTGGGCCATGGTGCGGAGGACTTTGGAGTCGTACTTCTTCCCCCTCTCCAGGCCCATCTCCTCCAGGGCCTCGCTCCTGGAGAGGCGATTACGGGCCCGGTTGGTGAGGAGGTCGTAGTCCGTGGCCGCAGCGATTATCCTGGCCCCCATGGGAAGGCGCGCCCCGCCCTCCTCCTCGGGAGCCGGATGATGGTGGCGTACGATGCGGGCGATGGGGGCCAAGCGGGGAATCCCTTCCAGGACCCGGGCCCCCAGTTCCGCGTGCTCCTCCTCCCCTTGGGCCTCCGCCTCGATGCGCCCGATGTCGTGCAGGGCGGAAGCGTAGCGGATATCCCGCACCTCCCCCGCGGGAAGCCCCATCTCCCGCGCCACCTCCGCGGCCAGGTTGGATACCCGCCCGGAATGACCGGGCATTCCCCTGGCCAAGTCGAAGGCATCGCCGATGACCAGCAGGGTGGAGAAATAGCGATCGTCAAGCTCCTTGTCCCGGTTGGATTCCGCCCTCACCAGGAGCAGGGGGACGAAGAAGACCAGGAAGTTGAACCACGGGATGCGCGGGAAGTAGAGGGCCATGAGCGCGCCGGCCC
Organism: Actinomycetota bacterium; assembly: GCA_014360685.1. GTDB lineage: Bacteria > Actinomycetota > Geothermincolia > Geothermincolales > RBG-13-55-18 > Solincola_A. The sequence goes on from JACIXB010000026.1 coordinate 11,699, forward strand.
CCGCTATGGCCAGATAAACGGGGAAGGTCTGGCGCGCATGCTGGGGAAGCACGGCGCGCCAGTTTCCCCTGCCGGCCACGGCCGTCTCCGCCGAGGAAGTCAGCATCTCCCCCAGGTAGAAGGCCAGGGCCATGACCAGGAAGGCGATGGGGAAGACCAGCGCCCGGTGCATAACCGCGGGGTTGTAATAGGTGAAAAAGACGTTCTGGGCCGTGGGAGAGTCGGAAAAATACTCCGGATAGGCCTTCCAGGAATATTCCCATCCCAGGAAGATCAACGCCCGGTAGATCAGCCCGGAGAGGGCCACGATGTAGGTTCTCTGCACGATATGCAGGAAGTCACCCTCCTCGGATCGCTGGACGCGGTAGAAAACGCGGCCCAAGAGGCTTCCCACCAGGAATATCCACACCGCCTCCGGAAGCGGCCGGATGGCCATCACGCAGAGGACGGCGGCCATGCCCAGGCGGAGGGACCTCCCCCAAGGAAACTGCACCCTCCAGGTCTCCAAAAAGGCCAGGAAGGCGATGAGCCCTATGGTGCGCAGGGGATCGAGATCTCCCCACTTGACCAGGGCTGCGCACACCCCCAGGACGACCAGGAAAGCTGCGACCGAGAGGTACTTGAGGGCCTTGGCTCGTCCCTCGTTCATCGACCGCCACCCCCTTCATCCCCTTTCCGCGGGGTTCCCGGGTCTCCTTCCCCTCGAACCCGGGGCTCGCCTGAAGCCCGGCCTTCCCCCCCTGGACCGTCGATGGGAGGCCCCGCATCCTTATCCTCCTCCGCCTTGACCTCCTCGGCACCCCCCGACCCCTCTTCCTCCAGGGCCCGCAGGGCCTCCCTTTCCAGGCGTTCCCTGGCTTCCCGTCGTTCCCGCAGCCTCTCCTCGCGGCGGCGCGCCCGCCTTCCCTTGCGGGCACGGGCACCGCGCACCCTCGAGGCGGCCGCCTCCTCCGGGGCCGCCCCTTCCGCCGGGGCCGCTTCCTCCACCCCCTCCCGCTGGATCGCTTCCTCCACGGCGGGGAGCCCCACCGTACCGGCCTCCTCCAGGGCGGCCAGGAAGCACTCCACCACCTGGGGATCGAACTGCAGGCCGCTGTTCTGGCGGAGCTCCGCCACCGCCCTCTCATGTCCCTTGGCCTCCCGGTGGGGGCGGGAGTGGGTCATGGCGTCATAGGCGTCGGCCACGGCGATGATGCGTGCCCCCAGCGGGATGGTCTCCCGGGCCAGGTGGTCCACGTAGCCGCCCCCGTCATAGAACTCGTGGTGGTGCCTGACCGCGTCGGCCATGTCCGAGAGGTAAGGAACCTCCTCCAGGCGCGAACTCCCCTCCAGGGGATGCCTCTTGACCTCCTCGAATTCCTCCTCGTCCAGGTGTCCCGCCCGCAGGAGAACCCGCAGGGGCACGGCGGCCCTGCCCAGGTCGTGCAGGAGGGCGGCGTGGCGGAGCCGGTTCACCTCGTAGAAGGGAAGGCCCATCTTCCGGGCGATCATCACCGCGTACTCGGCCACCCGTACTGCGTGGCCGTCCAGGTAGGGCTCCCGGCGTTCCAGGTAGGTGACCAGGGTCTCCAGGCTGCGGTCGTAGGATTCCAGGAGCTCGATGTTCCTGCCGCTGAAGTACCAAGCGGTCCCCAGGAGGGCGGTAAAGGAGAGCACGGCGAAGAACCCGCGCAGGTATTCGGCCGTGGAGCCCAGTATCACCGGCCTTCCCATGGCGTCCAGGACGGCGTGTCCCTCCAGGTCCTGCAGGACGTGAAAGGCGTTCTGGGCGTAGATGATCCCCACGCTGAGGCCCACCAGGCCGTAAACGAGCTGGTTGGGCAGGAGCCTCAGGGCATCGGTCCTGAGGAAGCGCACCGGCTGCACGCCCCTCTTGAGGCCCAGGGCGAGCGCCATCCCTCCCGCGTTCAGGACCCAGAAGACGGCGGCGGCGACCAGGGCGGGAAGGACGGACTTCAGCCCCGCTTCCAGGGTGAAGGAGCGGGAAGAGCCCCCCAGGGCGTGATAGGTCGCCGATGCCGCCCAAACGGCCAGGGAATACATGGCCCCGTTGTAGAGCACCCTTTGGGGGGAAACGCCCTCCTCTCCGCCCCCCAGCCTCAAACCCCCGAAAAGGGCCACGATCATCGCCGAGGGAGTGTTCAGGGCGGCCACGGCGGCGAAAAGCACGATGATCCCGTAGGTGGACCTGCCGCCCAGGGACATCCTCTCCCCCATGCTCTCGCAGAGGATGACGGAAGCCCCCAGAAGCAATACCGAGAACCAGAGTACCGGCTGGTCCTTGGCCAGGGTCAAGAAGAGGATGACCCCGAGGGCGGCCAGCCATCCCAACCCGGCCAGGGCGAACACGCCGCCCCCCTCTCCGGTCCCCCATCCGGGGAAGGTTCCCCCGCCGCCCCGGCGATGCCGTTTCTCCGCCCTCTCGGGCACCTCCATATCCGGCTCCGTGACCTTTTCCGGCTCCGCCACCTTTACCCCTCCGGATCTCGAACCACCTGGCCTTTAACCCTTCCTCGCCGCCCCGGGAAAACCACCCGCCTTATCGCACCCCGGGTTCACGCCGCCCGCATGCGCCCGGCAACGCGGCCGCCGCTCACAGGCGCATGGAAGCGCCCCTGCGCACCACGTAATCCAAGAGCTGGCGCAGGATATCCGCAAAACGCCTCAAGTCCTCATCCTCCCGGCTCGATCAAACCGTAGTTCCCATCCCTTCTTCTATAGACGACGTTGGTTTCCTCCGTCTCCGAGTTTATGAAGACGAAGAAATCGTGCCCCACCAGTTCCATCTGCAGGCAGGCCTCCTCGGGGGTCATGGGCTTGAGGGGGAAACTCTTGGTCTTCACGATCACCGGCTCCCTTTCCTCACCTTCTTCCTCCGCGGAAATGGCCGCCTCCTTGAAGGGGTTCCGGGCGTGATGGTGTCGGTCGATGATCTTCTTCTTCACCTTGCGGGCCTGGCGTTCCAGCTTGGCGCAGACCAGGTCGATGGCCTGGTACATGTCCGAGGCCGACTCCTTGGCCCGAATCACCGGCCCGCTGGAGAAGATGGTCACCTCCACCACCTGGTTCTCCTGGATCTTGGGGTTCTTCTCCACGCTCAGCTCTATCTCCGTCTTGATGATGCGATCCAGGTATTTCTCCACCCGCCCCACCTTCTCCGTGGCGTAATCGCGCAGGGCGTCGGTGACCTCGAGGTTCTTTCCCTTGACGATGATCTGCATGGTCCTCTTCTCCCTTCCTCCTCGCGTAAAAAGCCCATACCGCGGACGGGGTATGGGCCAGCGACGTGATCACCTTCCGCTCCCGGGACCCCTCCCGGAAGGGGTCCCCGCAAGCGACGCGAATAAGGTTAGCATATGACGCGATCCCTGCCAAACTCGGGTCCGGACGCCCGCGTGGGGCTTCTCGGGGCTAAACGGAGCCTTCCGCCACCCCGCGCATCCCGAGAACGTCAATAAAGGGGAAGGCTTCGAAACCCGGCTGACCTGGTCTTTGCCCCCACACTCGCCTGCTGAGCGGCTCGCAGCGGGCGGGAATACCCCGCGGGAACGTCTCCTCGCCCGCCACTACTACGCTTCTCCGGCTCTAGGTCCGGGCAGGACTTACCCCTAAGCCGCACCATGCTCACCAACCAAGAGTTGGCTTACGTGGGTCGCTTCGCCTGCGGCTGGCATCGACTTTCAACCACAGACCCGGGTCGAAGCCTTCCATGAATATTATAAGGCATGAGGAGGGAAGGAGGCTAAGGTATGAGGAGGGAAGGAGGCGCAACGGGGCTGGTAGGCGGGGAAAACCGCCTGGAGCCTCAGCGGAGGCTGTCGGCGATCAGGCGGCCCAACAACTTCCCGGCCACTTCCTCGCTGGGCACCTGGTAGCGCGCTTCCCGGATGGCCCGCTTCAGGGACTCCACCTTATCCCTTCGGACCTCGGGAATGGTCTGCACCTGGGCCAGGAGGAGCCTTGCGGCGTTGGGATCCGGGGTCGTCCCGCCACCCCCTTGGAAGATGTCTCCGCGGAGCCCTCGAAGGGAATTCCTTATCTCGCGGTCGGAAATCTGCATCTTTGCCTCCTATTTGGACTCCAATCCCTTTATCGGCATCGTCGAAGGGTTAGTTAACGGGATGGGCGGCCCCAAGTTCACCTCCCGGGCAACCCACCGTCCGCCAGGTCCCGGGCCACGACACAGGCCAGGACTTTCCCCACGCCCGCCTTTTTAAGTACCCAGGCGCATTCGGAGAGGGTATACCCGGTGGTCATCACGTCGTCCACCAGTATCACCTCGGGAGGCAGGCCCCCTCCGGCGAGGGCGCGAAAGGCTCCCCGGACGTTCTCCCGACGCCGGGAGAGATCGGAGGAGGCCTGGGCCGGGCTATGCCTTGTCCGCACCAGCAACACCCGGTGCGGAAGCCCCAGGGCTTCCGCCACCGCCCGGGCCAGGAGCTCGGCCTGGTCGTAACCCCGGGACCTCTTCCTCCGGGGGTGCATGGGCACGTGGGTGACGCAGGGTGTCGACCCTTCCAGGCAAGGCGCCAGGGTGGTGGCGGCCATGTATCCCAGCGGCCTGGCCAACCTCCAGGCTCCACCGTATTTCATGCGGTGGATGACGGAGCGCATGGGGTCATCGTATAGCGCCAGCGCGCGGCAGAAGTCCAGCCTCCTCACCCTCCCCCGGCACTGTTCGCATTCCTCCACCTCGTAGAGGGCCGGTTTTCCGCACCTCCGGCATACCGGTCCCCTTATGTAGGGGAGGCGCGCTGTGCAGGAAGGACACAGCAACCTCCCGGCATACAAGCCGCAGGCGGCGCAGCGGGTGGGGAAGAGCAGCTCGGCCAGCGTACCGTGATTCATCATGTTTATATAGTTATATAACATTAATAATATGTCAATAACTTTTCGTAACCGATTTTCCGGCTATTCTCACGGATGGCCTGGACCCTGAATCTCCGCCAGGGCGCGAGGGCATCTCTGACTTTTGGACCGCGGTAGTGCACGGTAGCCATCCGGTCCCGGCGGGGCCTATTCTGCGAGAGGAGAGGATTATCACGGATATCCGTTCCTTACGGATGATCCCCGAACCGGGACCGCTGATGGCGACCCACCCGAAAATTCTCCGGCCCTCCCTCAGGCAAGAAGGTGGTGGAGCGCAGGACACGAGTCCCCTTAAACGCAGACCCCGAGTTGCGGAAACCCACCGCCCCAGATCCCCGAGTCCTCTTCCGCGGCCTCGAGAATTGCGCTCACGGCGGGGGAAACCTTTTACCACCTCACTCTTCTTCCGGGGGTTCTCCCCGGAAATGGAGGTTCTTCTCCACGTAAGCCCCGGGGACGATGCTCACCCCGGGGTGGATAATGCTCCCCTCCCCTATCACCGCCCGGTGGCCGATGACCGTGTCGGCGAGCAAGGCCGCCCGATCCCCTATCTCCGCCTCCCAGCCCACGATGGTGTCCATAAGATGGGCTTCCTTTCCCACGTAACCGTTGCCCCATTTTATGCCCCGGTAGAGGATGGCACCCTCGTCGATCACCGTGCGGTCGCCGATGACCAGGGGGCCGAAAAGGCGGGCTCCCTTCTTCACCAGGCAGTGGGCGCCGATGCAGATGGGACCCACCATCACCACCCCGTCCTCGATGACCGTCTCCTCCCCTATCCATACGTCCTCCCCGATGCGCACCCCCGGGATGCGTACCCTCACCCTGCCGGTAAGGGCGTCGAAGTTGCCCGCCTTGTACTCCTCCAGGCTCCCCACGTCGTTCCAGTAATCGGTATGGCGGTAACCGTAGAAGGCCACGCCTTCCTCGAGGAAGCGGGGAAAGAGCTGGGAGCCGAAATCGTAGAACTCACCCTCCGGGATCATCTTCAGGACGGACGGCTCGAACACGTATATCCCGCTGTTGGCCAGGCGGCTCCTGGCCTCCTCCGGGCTGGGTTTCTCCTGGAAACCCACCACCCGGGCCTCCTCGTCCAGGAGGACCACGCCGTACTTGGAGGGGTCCTCCACCGGGGTGACCACCATGGTGGCCGTGGCTCCCCGCTCCCGGTGAAAGGCGGTGAGGGAGATGAGGTCCAGGTCGGTGAGGGCGTCGCCGCTGATGACCAGGAAGGTGTCGCCGCCCAACTCGGACTCCAGTTTCTTGACCCCCCCGGCGGTTCCCAAGAGTTCCGGCTCGTAGGAGTAGGAGATGGAGACCCCCCACCGGGCACCGTCGCCGAAATAGTCGGTGATCACCCGGGGATGGTAGTGAAGGTTCACGTATATCTCGCGGAAGCCGTGGCGGGCCAGGAGCTCCACGATATGCTCCATCACCGGCCGGTTGACGATGGGCACCATGGGCTTGGAGATCTCTTCCGTGAGGGGTCGAAGGCGGGTGCCCAGCCCCGCCGCCAGGATCATGGCCTTCATGTCCTCACCGCTTTTCTCCCCGACCACGAACCCATCTCAGGGGCCATCCGGCCCCCCTTAAATGATACGACACCCTCCGGTGCCAAAGTCCCCGGCCCTCCCGTTCCGCGCCCGCGAAGTACGGCGCCCCCTGCGGCGAACCACTCCCTCATCCCCGGGCCAGGGAGGAAAGGCTCTCCCGGTAGGGGGGCCGGGCCACGCCCATTTCGGTCACGATGCCGGTGATTAGCTCGGCGGGGGTCACATCGAAGGCGAAATTGCGTGCCGCCACCCCCTCCGGCACGGTGCGCATCCCCCCGCATACGGTCACTTCCCCGGGATCCCTGTCCTCGATGGGGATGAGGGAACCGTCGGGAAGGTCCAGGTCCAGAGTGGAAAGGGGTGCCGCCACGTAGAAGGGTATCCCGTGACGGTGGGCCAGGACGGCCAGGGTGTAGGTGCCGATCTTGTTGGCCGTGTCCCCGTTGGCGGCGATGCGGTCGGCCCCGGTGATCACCACGTCCACCTCTCCCCGGGAGATGAGGTGGCCGGCCATGTTATCGCAGATTACCGCCATGTCCACCCCCTCCCTCCGCAGCTCCCAGGCGGTGAGGCGGGCTCCCTGCAGCAGGGGCCGCGTCTCGTCCACCCAGACGAACCTCACCTTTCCGCGCCGGAAACCCTCCTTGATGACCCCCAGGGCGGTGCCGAAGGAATAGGTGGCCAGCCCCCCCGCGTTGCAGTGAGTGAGCACGCGGCAGCGCGGGGGGAGGAGTTCCGCTCCCAGCCTCCCTATGGCCCGGTCGGCCTCGTCCTGCTCCCGGGCCATGCGGTGGGCCTCGGTCAGGAGCTGCTCGAAAAGGCTGTCCTCCGCGGCCTCCCGGGCCGCCTCCCGCATCCGACCCACCGCCCAGGAGAGGTTCACCGCCGTGGGACGGGCTTTTTCCAGTTCCTGGCAGGCCCTCTCCACCTCCCCGAGGCCCCCCTGCCGGGCGGCCAGGACCACTCCGTAAGCGGCGGCGATGCCGATGGCCGGCGCGCCGCGTACGCGCATGGACCGTATGGCGTCCCGCACTTCTTGCCAGCGGCGTAGGCGCAGGTAGACCTCCTCCAGCGGCAAGCGGGTCTGGTCGATGAGGACCACCCGGCCGTCCTCCCAGTCCACGGCGCGCAACTCACCCTTTTCGCCCACGCGGCATTCCCTTTCTTCCCGACCTCTTTTCGCCATCCCTCACGTCGCCGGCACGACGACCTCACTGACACCCGGAATGTGGATACGCCCAGGCATGCCACGCGGACACGGGCACGCCCATTCCCCCTCGGATCGTGAAACCCCCTCAGGTCCCCATCTCCCAGGAGGAGAGGTACTCCTCCTGCTCCGGGGTGAGGGAATCTATCTCGATGCCCATGGAGGCCAGCTTCAGGCGGGCTATCTCCCGGTCCAGCTCCTCGGGGACGTCGTACACCACCCGGTCCAGGGAGGCGTGGGCCCCCTTGACGTACTCCACGCACAGGGCCTGGTTGGCGAAGGACATGTCCATCACCGAGGCGGGATGGCCCTCGGCGGCCGCCAGGTTGACTAACCGGCCGTCGGCCAGCAGGTAGAGACGCCTCCCGTCGGGGAACAGGAACTCCTCCACGTTATCGCGCACCCGGCGGCGGGATGAGGCCATCTCCTCCAGGGCGGGGATATCGATCTCCACGTTGAAATGCCCCGAGTTGGCCAGGATGGCCCCGTCCCGCATGGCCTGGAAATGCTCCCGGCGCAGCACGTGTATGTCCCCGGTGACGGTGATGAAGACATCGCAGGTGGAGGCGGCTTCCAAAGAGGTGGTGACGCGAAAGCCCTCCATGACCGCCTCCAGGGCCCGCAAAGGATCGGTCTCCACCACGGTTACCAGGGCACCCATGCCCCGGGCCCGTGAGGCCACGCCCCGCCCGCACATCCCGTAGCCGAAGACGGCCACCCTCCTTCCCGCCAGGAGGATGTTGGTGGCCCGCAGGATGCCGTCCAGGGTGGACTGGCCGGTCCCGAAACGGTTGTCGAAAAGGTGCTTGGTCATGGCGTTGTTCACCGCGATCACCGGGTAGAGGAGCACCCCTGCCTCGGCCATGGCCCGCAGCCGGATGACCCCGGTGGTGGTCTCCTCCGCCCCCGCCCAGACCTCGCGGGCTTGCTCTTCACGCTCCGCATGCAGGGTGGAGATGAGGTCCGCCCCGTCGTCCATGGTCACCTGGGGTCGGGTGTCCAGGACGGCGTTGATGTGGGAATAGTAGGTCTCCTTGTCCTCGCCCCGGATGGCGAAGACGGGGATGCCGTGGTGCTTGACCAGGGAGGCCGCCACGTCGTCCTGGGTGGATAGGGGGTTGGAGGCGCACAGGGCCACTTCCGCTCCCCCCGCCTTGAGGGTGATCATAAGGTTGGCCGTCTCCGTGGTCACGTGCAGGCAGGCCCCCACCCGCATGCCCTCCAGGGGCTTCTCACGCTGGAAACGCTCCCGGATGAGGCGCAGGACGGGCATGTCCCTCTCCGCCCACTCGATCCTCAATTTTCCTTCCTCGGCCAGGCCGATGTCCGCGATATGGTAATCCATCTCCACTCCTTCTTCGCTCCGGGTCCAGGTCGCCGAACCCCCCGCCCGTGTTAGAAGACCTCGAGAGGGGCCTTTTCCCGAAAACCCCCTTAGACCCTCTCCCGCCAGTAGTCCAGGGTGTCCTTCAAGGTCTTCTCCAGGGGTATCTCCGGTTTCCACCCGGTGAGGGCGCGGAACTTGCTGCAATCGCACACCAGGAGTTCCACGTCCGAGGGGCGCATGCGCTCAGGCACCGGGCGGACCTCTATCTCCAGGTCGGTGAAGGAAAGAAGGATGTCCAGCATCTCCCGGATGGTCACCGCCCGCCCGGAGCCGATGTTGTAGACCTCGCCCGGTTCCCCTTTCTGCAGAGCCAGCCAGTAGGCCTTGACCATGTCCCGCACGTCGGTGAAGTCGCGCCGCGCGTTGAGGTTGCCTACCTCGATCACCGGTTCCTTCTTACCCTTCTCTATCTCCGCGATCTGTTTGGCGAAGTTGCTGGTCACGAAGACGTGCCCCCGCCGCGGGCCCTCGTGGTTGAAGGCCCGGGTGCGCACGGTATAGAGACCGTAACTGCGGTGGTACTGGTAGGCCAGCATGTCCTGGGCCACCTTGCTCACCGCGTATGGGGAGAGGGGACGTAGGGGGTTATCCTCGGTGATGGGGGTCTCGTGTTCGAAAACCAGGCCGTATTCCTCGCTGGAGCCGGCCACGTGTATGCGGGCCTCCAAGTCCAGGTCCCGCATGGCCTCCAGGAGATTGAGCTCGGAGATGATGTTGGTGAACAGGGTCTCCGCCGGCGCTTTCCAGGAAGTGGGTACGTAGCTCTGAGCCGCCAGGTGGAAGATGTACTCCGGCTTGATCTCCTCCAGGGTCTTGCGCACCGCCACCGCGTCGCGAAGGTCGCAATCCACCAGGTGCACCCGGTCCAGGATCCCCTCGATGTTCTCCATGCGCGACCTCCAGCGCACCGTCCCGTAGACCTCCACGCCCCCCCGGGAGAGGGCGTATTCCGCCAGGTGGCTGCCGACGAAGCCGGTTATTCCTGTGATCAGAATGCGCAAGGTATTTCCTCCTTCTTCACCTCTCCACTCCGCGTTTATCTATGCCCACCAGTATCCCCTTTCCTCCAAGGCCCGGGTATTCCGCAGCAGCCGTCAACTCGCCCATACACTCCTAACCCGGAGGAGGCCGCTCTCCTTTCGAGCCTGCCCTATTATAAGGCAACCTCCCGGCGGGAAGTTCCTCCCGGGCCCGCGGAAAGAAGATACCGGATCCCACTGCCTTTTTAAAGCTATCGTTTATCGATCACCACCACCTACCCGGATTGAACCCCCGCCAAGGATTTGCTCCCACCGATCCTATTGCCCTCCATCCTTACCCATGCATTGGCCCCTCGCGGTCATGGTCCACCATCGATCACCACCACCTACCCGGATTGAACCCCCGCCAAGGATTTGCTCCCACCGATCCTATTGCCCTCCATCCTTACCCACGCATTGGCCCCTCGCGGTCATGGTCCACCCGGAAATCGCGGTCACCGGCTGAAAATCCCGGTTGGAGACCCGCCGTTCCATCGGTGCCTCCGCTGGGTCATGGGCGGAAGATCCGCCGGACATGGACAGGGACTGACCCCAAAATCTTTCTATAGAAATCGCGGTCACCGGCTGAAAATCCCGGTTGGATACCTGCCGTTCCATCGGTGCCTCCGCTGGGTCATGGGCGGAAGATCCGCCGGACATGGACAGGGACTGACCCCAAAATCTTTCTTAGAATTTCAAGGTCTCGGGAGGGATGTCCGCTCCCGGCCACACCCGGATGCCGCAGCGCAGGTCGTTGTCCGGGCCCACCCGAACCCCTTCCCCCAGCACGGCGCGGTCCGAGACGTGGACCCTCTCCCCCAACCTCACCCCGCGGGAGAGCACGCAGGAGCGCAGGACGCACCCCGCGTCCACCCGGCAGCCCTCGTGGAGCACCGCCCCTTCCAGGTGGCTGCCCTCACCGATGCGGCATTCGGGCCCCAGGACGCAGTTGCTGGACACCGTGGCGTGGGCCTCGATGCGGCAACCGGGCCCGATGACCGTGGGCCCGAAGACCGCCGCCTCGGGGTGGATATCCGTACCCTCTCCCACCCACACGGAGGGCTTTATCTCCCGGCCCTCGAACCGGAAGGGGAGGCGGCGCCGGAGGATGTCGTAATGGGCCTGCAGGTACTTGGCCGGCGTGCCTATGTCCATCCAGTAGGCCTCGCTGGGGAACCCGTACATGGGGACCCCGTCCTCCAGGAGCTGGGGGAAGAGCTGCCGCTCGAAGGAGTAGGGCTCCCCCTCCGGCACCCTCTCCAAGAGCTCCGGCTCCAGCACGTAGGTCCCCGCGTTGATGAGGTCGGTGGTCACCTGGTCCCAGCTGGGTTTCTCCAGGAACTCGATGATCCGTCCCCGCCGGTCCAGGGGCACCAGCCCGTAGGCGGTGGGGTCCTCCACCCGGGTGAGGTAGAGGGTGGCCTTTCCTCCCTTTTCCCGGTGGAAGGCGATGAGGTTGGTGAGGTCCAGGTCGGTGAGCACGTCCCCGTTGAAGACCAGGAAGGTGCCCCGGATATACCTCTCCACGTTCTTCACCGCCCCGCAGGTGTCCAGAGGCTCCTCCTCGGTCACGTAGACCATCCTCACCCCCATTCGGCTCCCGTCCCCGAAATGGGACTGGAACACCTCCGGCAGGTAGGCGGTGGAGAGGATGATCTCCTCCACCCCGTGCCGGCGGCACAGGTTCACCTGGAACTCCAGGAAGGGACGGTTCATCATGGGCATCATGGGCTTGGGGGTGGTGAGGGTCAGCGGACGCAGCCGCGTTCCCTGGCCGCCCACCAGGATCACCGCCTGCATCTCACACCTCCGAAAAGGTCTTTCGCTTTCCGCCGTTCCGGGACCCGGAGGGGCCTTTTTCCGCTATCCTTGAAGGTAGACCCGGTCCTTGCCTGTTGAGCCTCGTCGCGGAACAATGCCCGCCAACTCCCAACCGTCACCTTTCGCCCGTCTCTGTCTCCCCGTGGAAAGTCGAGACTCCCGGGGTACAAACAATCCAACATATTAAGCTATGCGCCTCAGCGCGGTAAACCACCCTTTCCCGGGAGGTATACCGCTTCTCCATCCGCCGCGGTATCCGGATCCTGGGATGCGGCTATCAACAGGAAGCATGGCCTCTCACGAGCCGCACCCCGTCTCCCGGAGGCCGCACACCTCCTCCCGGCACCATTCCAGGAGGTCCCGCAGGGATTTTTCCAGGGGGATGGAGGGCTCCCATCCCGTCAGCCCGCGGAGCTTCCGGTTGTCCCCCCTCAGGGCCGGGATATCCGCCCGGCGGAGCTTACCGGGGTCCACCTCCACCCGCACCGGCACCCGGCTCATGGACACCAGGAGCTCCAGTATCTCGCGCACCGGACGGTCCTCCCCGCTGCACACGTTGAAGACCTCCCCCGGCCCGCTCCAGTTGACCAGCGCCCAGAAGGCCTCCACCAGGTCCCGGACGTCGGAAAAGTCCCGGCGCGCCTCGAGATTCCCCACCCGTATCACCGGCTCCCGGAGGCCGGCCTCGATCTCCGCTATCTGGTGGGCGAAATCGGAGGCCACGAACTCCCTGGTCTGCCCCGGCCCTATGATGTTGAAGGCGCGGGTGATGACTACCCGCGTCCCGTGCACGCGGTGGAAGAAGAGGGCGTGTTCCTCCTGGATCACCTTGCTCAGGGCGTAGGGGTTGACGGGCCGCAGGGGCCGGTCCTCGGGAATGGGTAGCTCCCCCTCGCCGACCGGGCCGTACTCCTCCGCCGAGCAGGCCACGTGGACCATGGGGTCCACCCCCGCCTCCACCAGGGCATCGAAGACGTTGGATTGCCCCAAGAGCGCCACCCGGTAGGTGAGGAGGGGATCCTCCCAGGACCGCCGTACCGAGCTCTGGGCCGCCAGGTGGAAGACGTACCCAGGTCGGAAATCCCTCACCAGCGAGAACACCCTCTCCCGGTCCACCACGTCGCAGACCTCGTAGGAGCAGGCGTTCCAGGGTTCCGGCTCGCGCGGCGGGTGCAGCCCCAGCCCCAGCACCTCCAACCCCCGGTCCAGCAGAAAGCGGGCCAGGTGCCGTCCCACGAAGCCGTCCGCGCCGGTGATCAGTGCCCTTTCAGCCATGAAGCATTCCCCCGATCTTATCGTCGTAAGAAAGAATTCGCATGATCTAATCGAGAAGGGGCTTGCTCTTTATTTATAGTATCTTCGGGCCCGCCTAATCCAATTTAACGGTCACAAGCTACTTCTTTTGGCGATCATATCAGCTATCAGGCCAAGCACAAGGACCTGTAGTCCTCCGAGCAGTAATACCACCGTACTGCTAGTGATGTGCCAGTCGTAACGGAGGATGTCGGCGATCAGTTTTCCGAAACCCGTGATCAGCAGAAGCGCGGCTAGCGGGAGGAATATCTTGAGGGGGTTGAACCAGGCCATGGTGCGGAATATGGTCATGACATAGCTCCAGGTATCCCGAATCGGATGAAAGGTGGATTTTCCCTTGCGCGGATAATAGTCTATGGGAACATACTTGATCGCGCGGCCATCGTTGAGAAAGGCCAGGGTTATGGTGCTCACCCAGGAGTGCCCATGGGGCAACATGTGGAGATAGGGGAGCAAGGCCTCCCGCTTGATGGCCCGCATCCCCGAGTTGAGGTCCGGAATCCGCATGCCGGTGACGAACTCCGCCAGCTTGCGTATGAGGAACTTGGCTGGCACGCGAAGGAACTTCATGGTCCCCGCCTCCCGGGTTCTTGCGCCCACAACCATGTCGCATCCCTCGAGCTCTCTCACCAGACGGGGGATGTCCTGTACGGGATAGGTGCCGTCACCGTCAGTGATAACTACTATATCGCCCGAAGCCGCCATTATACCCGTATTCCTCGCCCGTCCTCCCCCCATGTTGTAGGGGTGGCGGATGAGCTTCACCCCGGGAAAGGAGGAGACGATCTCCGCGGTTCGGTCTTGGGACCCGTCTTCCACGACAATGATCTCCCAGCGGCACGTTTCAACCCGAAGGGTTTCAATTATCTTGCGCAGGTCATCCCCGATGGCCTTCTCCTCGTTATAGGCCGGGATGACCACGCTTATCATCGATTCTTGGTTAATCATTTCTTTCCCCGCCACCTCGGAGAAAAGTTCCACCGGATCCCGCCGGTGAATGGCAGATTATAAGCTCCCCCGGCTTGTTCGTGCACAGCTCGGCGATCTCCAGCGCCCGTAAGGCGTCAGAAAGGGATATGGGAAATTCCCTCCCATCTAATATGCAATCCAGGAAAATCTTTATCTCCGTCTCCAGAGGTTCTTCCTGGACTATAGGAATTTCCGAAGCAAGGCAGGTGTTTCCATCTCGTCCTTTTCTGTACAAGCGAACCTTCCTGTGAAATAGATCGCCTTCGATGAAATCGGTCGAGCCGGCTATCTGTATCTTTCTGACTTTGAACGGCGTGATCCAGTTAACCGTTAACTGCCCCAGGATGCCGTTTTCCATCCTGAAGGCCAAAATACCTATATCCTCCCTGTCGCGGCAGATATCCTCTTTAGCGCCCTCGCCGGCCACCAGAGAATATAGAGATGCTATCTCCTTTCCGGTGAGGTAGCGCAGTAGGTCTATATCGTGTATCCCCATGTCCTTTATTACTCCCACGTCCTTTATCCGCGGGGGCTTCGGACCCACCCGCACGATATCTATGGATATCACTTCATCCACATCAAGGATTTCTTTTAAGACCCGCACGACGGGGTTGAACCTCTCCACATGACCCACCATAATCCTTACGCCGTTTAGCTGGCTTTCCAGGATTATCTTCTCCGCTTGCGACAGGTCTGCAGCCAGAGGCTTCTCCAGAAGGATATGGCAACCCGCGCGCGCGCATTTGGAAACAGCTTCGTGATGCCCGCTGGCGGGAACGGCAATGCTTACCACGTCGATCCCGGAATCCAGAAGATGCTCAAGATCATGGAAGGCGACGGTCCCGAATTTTTCGGCAACCAGCGCCGCCCGCCGGTAATCCACGTCACACACCCCAACCAGCTCCACGTCCGGAAGGCAGCTGTATATTCTGGCGTGGTTCTCCCCCATGGAACCCACGCCCACCACTCCAGCACGAAGCGTGCTTCCTTTCACCGTCACCCTGTTTCTTCCCCTTCCTATCCTTCCGGATGGTCCTTTATATCGTTACTCCTGCGCAAGGCAACCGCCGGGTTTCCCACCACCACTTCCCCGGCCGGGACGTCCTTGATGACCACCGCCCCGGCGCCCACCACCGCCTCGGGACCTATCTCCACTCCCGGCAACAAGGTAGCGTTGGCGCCCACGGATGCCCCCTTCCGGATCACCGGCCCCTTCAATATCACGTCCAACCTCCTGGACATGTACTTGTCATTGGCCGTGCATACCTCGGGACCTATGAACACTTGGTCTTCGACGATCATGTCGCCGGTTAGGTGCGTGCCCGTCTGGACCACGCTGCCCTTTCCCACCATCGTATTGCATTCCACGGTGACACATCTCCCTATCCTTGCCCCCTCGCCGATGAGGCACCCCTCGCGAACGGCAGCCAGGTCAGCGACCATGGCGTCATCCTTTATCTTCGTCCCCGCATAGATGACTGCGCTGGTACCTATGACCACTCTGTCCCCGATCACCAGAGGGGCCTGTTCATCCGTCTTGCGGATGCTGGTGGGGCCGGAACGCGGCTTGCGCCCAAGCACCGCGTTGTCCCCCACATATACCTCGTCCCCGATGACCGTCCCGCAGTGAATGACCACGTTGTTGCCTATTTCGCATCTCTTTCCTATCCTCACGTTGTCCTGCACTACGCAGTTCATCCCCAGTGACGTTGATGGGTCTATCGACGCCCTCTCGGATATATGAGTGCACAACTCCACGCCACCTCCAAACATCCCGGTTGGAACACCAGTCCTTCCCTCACAGGGACGCCTCCGCCCTTAAAGTAACTGTCTCAGATACTTACCGTTTTTTATTTCCTATCCCCATCCATTCCTTTAAAACACAAAATATATGTTGAATTTCCTCCGGGGACAATCCGGAATGCATGGGGAGGGAAATCACTTCGTGGCAGGCTAGCCTCGCCCGCTTACACTCCATGGCCTCGTAGGAATAATCCCTGAAAAGCGGGTGCTCGAAAACAAGTCGCGGGTAATAGATTCCGTAACCCACGTTCCTCCGTAAAAGAAAATCCGCCAGGTGCTTGCGGTTGCGGTACCTCACCGTATATAGCCCGAAGGCGTGCCGTACTTCCTTTCTCTCCCGGGGGATGACCACATCCGTCGCTTGGAGCAGCTCTCCATAGGCGGAAGCGAGGGACCTTCTCCTCTCCAGCATCTCGTCCAGATGACGCAGTTTAACCCGAAGGGCGGCGGCCTGTATCTCATCCAGGCGGCTGTTGTAGCCCAGTATTGCATACACATTTCCGTCGACGCTTCCATGATCCCGGAGAGCCCGCGCCCTCTCGGCGATCTCCTCGTCGTTGGTGGCAATGGCTCCTCCGTCACCATAGCCTCCCAGTGTTTTGGTGGGGTAAAAGCTGAAGGCGGCGGCATGTCCCAGAGTACCCACCTTTCTCCCTTTCACGTCCGCCCCCAACCCCTGCGCCGCATCTTCTATTACCGCCAACCCATACTCCTCGGCTATTCTTCTCAAATCATCCATGGGAGCCGGATGCCCGTAAAGATGTACCGGAATTATGGCCCTCGTCTTCTTGGTCACGCATGCGAGTACCGATTCCGGGTCGAGATTGTAATCCTGCAAGGAGATGTCCGCGAATACCGGCTTGGCACCGGCATGCAATATGGCCGTGGCCGTGGCAATAAAGGAGAACGGAGTAGTGATCACCTCGTCTCCCGGCCGGATACCGCAGGCGCGTAGGCCGATGATCAAGGCATCGGTTCCCGATGCCAGGCCCACCACGTGGCGGACTCCCAGATAGCTGGACAGCTCTTCCTCGAAACGGGCGACCTGGTCTCCTAGTATGTAACCTCCGGACTCCAGCACGGTGAGGACTGCCCTGTTTATCTCCTCGGAATACAACCTGTATTCGGCACCCGGATCGAAAACGCTTATAAATTTAGTGGCTCCCTTCATCTCCTCACCCACAAGACTACCAACCTTAAATCGTAGTCTCATAGATCATATACCCAGTACCACTGATTTAAACGCCGCTTCCATCTCGGACCTCTCAATAATACCTGCATTGAACAGCACTATATAATAAACTAGGAAAGCAACCAATGAAAGGGGGATGAAAACCAAGCCATCCCTGGGAATCAGCAGCAGGGGCAGAAAGCTCAGGCAGCATAAAAGGGTTGTCTTACCTGCCCTTCGCCAATCCCACCACAAGGTGAGTTTGCCCTTTACCGACCTGTAGGACAGAAAAAACCCGGCAAGGGATACCACGGTCGTGGCCATCGCCCCTCCCCTTATGCCCGCTGCAAGAACCAAGAGGGGAGCGGTTATTATGTCCAGGAAAACTACATAAACCAGTGTCCGTACCGCCCTTCGATATTCTCCCGCGGCATAAAGCACGTAGATCAGGAAAACGAAAACGGTCAAAAAGATCATGGCCAGGCTGAGGATGGAGGTGGTCGTGCCTGCCGGCAGATAAGCCTCCCCGTAGAAGAGGGTTACCAGCTGTCGTCCGTTGACTCCTATGGCCAGCGCGAAGGGCACAGCCACGACCATGAAAAAATCGCCGCAAAGGCCGAACAACCTCCGGGTCCTTTGCGAGGTCGTACCTGTACGGAATGAAGAGACTATGGCCGGAAAGGTGGCCATGAAGATAGCGGAAAAGAGAAAGAATACCGTCCTGGAAAGGGTGCCTGCGGAGACATAGTATCCAACTTCCGACCCTCCCCGCAGGAAGTTGACCACCCAGAGATCCAAGTTCAGGACGAAGTTCACCATAAGGGGTACGAGGGCAAATATAAAGGATTTCCTTATTATCTCGGTGACGGGGGTCTTACCTGGCCCTTCCTCTCCGGGCGCAAGACGGCTTATGGAAACTGCCACACCGAATGGTCGAAACAGTAGAAAACCCACGAGCAATCCGGCCAGAGAGGAGATGATGTTCCCCAGCAGGGCGCCCCTGACCCCCAGGCCCAATTCCACCAGGACGACCATGCCGCAGACCTTGGAAACGGAATAGGCTATGGAAGCCGCGGCCTGCCGCCTATATAAGCGAAATCCGTTCAGGTAACCTAAATACAGCTGGTAAAACCCGATAAACAGCAGGTCAAGGAAGGCAATCAGAAAAAGGAAACCATATTTTCCGCTTAGCAGGCCGATGACCACAGCGACCCCGGCCAGGGGCGAGAAGAGACCCGCGGTTATCCAGCATTGGGCTTGGAAAAACAAGGACTTCCATGTCGAGAATCGTTCGGGCCAGCTCTGTATATACTTGACCGCCAAGTTGGAACTTCCGTAGGCGAGAATCTCCACCCAGGTGAGCACGGCGATGATAAACCCGAAAATCCCGTAATCCAGAGGTCCAAGACGACGGGCCAAATAGACATGGATGACGTAGCCGCACGCCAGGAAAGTCCCTTGGCTAAGCAGAAGAAAAGCCAAACCCCTGGCTACGGGTTCCCCAACCTCCAGCTTTCTCTGATTCCCCTTTTCCCCTCCCATAGACTTCCTGTTTCCTCCCCCACCCTAAGAATGACCTCTCTTGGCCTGCACGGCAGGGCTTCCATTTGGTCCGTATCGTCGCGTGCTGCCGCGTTTCCAGCTTCACGCTCGTTCATCATGGTTGGCGGTAATCCCTTACCGGCTTATCTTTTCCGCCGGCGATGCAGACGCAGGTTTTCCGGCCGCATTGCTACCTCTGTCTACGTCCCGCGGACATACTTTGCCTCGGAACTCATATAGATATCAATTATAAGCCACTCGAAACCCTAAATACTGGGGATGCGAGGTCCCAAAAGGGATGGGAAAAGGTCGGGTGCCGGGGCGAACGTCGATTTTACATTTCGCCCGCATTGTTGGAGCGTCGCTCCTTCCCTGCCCGTTGCGGGGGCAATCTTCGCTTCGAGGCGATATAAGACCGAAACGGCCCCGCCGCTTTCTCTCACTCAGGGAAGAAGTAGTTGCAAACCCGGGGGCAGGCTGATAAAAAGTCGATAGGCATCTGGCCAAAGACCGGTATTCCCAGGATTCAAGAGGCTTGGACATGGAAAAATTGATGGTGGTCATCGGCACCAAGGGGCAATACGTGAAAATGGCCCCCGTTCTTCTGGAAATGGATAGGCGAGGCATCCCCTACGTACTGGTGCATGCCAACCAGCATCCGCTGATCACCCGGGAGATATCCGATACCTTCGGGCTTCGCCCCCCGGACATGGAGCTCTGGGGCCTGCGGAAGGACATCGCCAAGAGCACCGAGGCCTTGTCCTGGTTGGCGGGTAACCTGCTGCTCGCCCTCAGGGGAACCCTGAAAGACGGTTCGGAAATACGGCGCATCAAGGACCTTCTGGCCAAGGATGCCCTGGTAGTCATCCACGGCGACGCCCCCCCGGCCCTCCTGTCCCTCATCCTTGCCAAGCGCTTCCACTTGCGTATCGCCCACGTGGAATCTGGAGAGCGCACCCACAACCTCCTGTCACCCTTCCCGGAGGAGATAATCCGAAGGCTGGTCGATCGCTACTCGGACCTGCTCTTCGCCGGTTCCCAAAACGCCTTGGAAAACTTGAAGAGGGAGCGCGTGCAGGGGAGGATAATCGATATCGGGATGAACACCGTTCTTGACGCCGTACGCTTCGTCTTAAAAAACCGAAAACACGACGTGCCTTTCGTTCCGCATGAATATGTCCTTGTCTCTCTTCACCGATTCGAGCTCACCAATTCCCGATCGCGCCTCTCCTTTATCCTGGAACTACTGGAGAGCCGGCTCGCTACCGAAAAACTGGTCATGACCATGCACGAGTCCACTCGCTGGGGCCTGCAACGCGCGGGATTGCTGGACCGGCTGACCGGCCTTCCGCACATGAACATACTACCCCTCCTCCCGTACCACGAGTTCATACACCTCATGGCCCAGGCGAAATTCCTGGTAACCGACGGGGGCGGCCCCCAGCAGGAATCGTACCTCCTGGGAGTTCCTTGCATTGTTATCCGGGAAAGCGTGGAACAAGAGGGGTTCCCCAATGTGTGTGTCTCCGGCTTCGACCCTTCCAGGGTACGGGAGTTCCTCCTCCGCCTGGATGACTATCGCTTACCGGAAGGGATAGGCCGTTTTGACCATGTCCATCCCTCGAGGACAGTCGTCGACCATATCGAAAAAGCGGTTTAGGCTATGGGGAGCACATGTTGTCGAGGTCATCGATAAAGCGTTTCCTCTCCAAAAGGAAAATCCACCTGTCTTTGCTGATCATCTGGCTGGTAGTCTTCCTCTTCTACTCCTACCTGGCCTTCGCCGTGCCCCACCGTAATTCTTTCCTTTCTCCCGACGAGAACAACACCTACTGCGTGGCCAAGCAGATCCGCACGAGGAATACCGTCTACCTCCATTCCCATCTCAACGAAAAGTTGGGGATGAAGATCTTCCGGGGACGACTGTACGTGGAGGCCGGGAAGAACAGGTACACGGCGTTCAATTCGCTGGGCCTCTCCTTCCTGGTGGCCGGAGGTATGTACCTTGGGCTAGCCTTTTTCGTAGTTCCCTTCCTGGCTTCCCTGGGAGCCATAGGCATATACCTGGTGTTGAAAGAGATGGCCGGCGAGCGGGCCGGCCTCATGGCATCGGCACTTTATGGACTACTGCCCACCAACGTCTTCATCTCCAACCAGATCCTTGACGCCACCCCCTCCTTCTCCATGTATCTCGTTTCCCTGGGCTGCATCCTGGCGGCCACCAAGCGAAAGTCTGTTTTTCTACCGGCCATATCCGGAACAGCACTTGGCCTTTGCTTTTTTATCCGGCAAGCGAACGCCATCTACATAATTGCCCTGCTCGCCCTCCTGTTCACCTTGAGAAAAAAACTTGATATGCGCCAATGGTCAGCCTTCCTTGCCACCGCGGGTACTATGGCCCTTGCCACCATGACCATGAATAAGTTGGTCTACGGAAGCCTTTACCGCAGTGGGCAGATAGCGGGAAGCAAGGGTGGTCCATTCCAGACCATCTTTCCGAAAATGGATTTCAATGCCGTCCTGAATTCCTTATCCAATCACCTGGTCGCCTACCTTCCACTCCTGCTGGTGCTGGGGATCGTGGGCTTTGTGCTGGCCTGCAAGGGGAAACCGGGCACCTCCATGAAGGCCTTGAACACGTTCATGGCTAGCCTAGCCGTCCTGACCGTTGTTTCCTACGCCTCCCGCTCTGGAACCTGGAGTTTCAGCACCTACTCCATCACCTCCTCCATGGCCCGCTACTTTATACCCCTCTTTGCCGTGGTGATCATCTACGCCTCACTCTATCTGGAATATGCCCTCCGACGGGGAAGGAAAACAGCTGTCCTCCTCGTCCTCACCGTGACCTTGTGCATGTATGCCCTCTTCACCTTCGGCGACCTCGAGTACATGAACCTTCAGAGACTGGTAACGCGTGCCGAGACAATCGGGCAGGCCAAGGCCTCCCTGCTGGCGAGTTTTGATCAGCCCATCGTCGTCTTCACCAAGCATTGCGATAAAGACCTCTACGATGATGTCCAGGTAGGTCTCTGCTATACCCGGGAGGACGTTGCCAGGGAGCCGGACATAAAAGCCCTTTTCCCGATAGTGGATATCGAAAGGGAGGTTCTGCCTGCCATAGACCATCTGCTTGAGGATGGCTATCTGGTCCTCGCCGCCTCGGACTGTCCGGAGCTTTTAGTCACCTTGACCGAAAGAGGATATAGGACATCCAGATCGGAGGAATACAATTCTCTTTACGTGGTGAGAAAGAGTGAAAAACAAGAATAGGCCGTGGTTGCTCCGCCTCATGGCGTCTTCCGCCGTTGTGCTGATTCCCACTTTTATTGTGTTTTATGAAACTCGCGGTACCGGGTTTTACCGCGTCGTTTTTACGGCATCTCTGGTTCTTTTGGCTCTCCTCTTTCTTTCCGATCATGTTTGTGGCATCCACCCCCTCACCTCTCCTCACCCCCAAGCCCGTAAAACGGCCGCTCCTCTTTCGAACAAGCCATACCTAACCGCGTTTTCCGTTTTGACGGCCATATCCGCCGTGCTCCTGGGAAAAGGCATGCTGGCATGGATGAGCGGCACTAGGGCGGCAATATGCGGGCTGCCGTGGGAGGCATCGCTTTTGCTTCTCTTTCTCTCTTCTTTTGTATATGTCCAGGACGAATGTAGAAATCGGGAGGCCAGCTTGTTCAAGGGGAGGCCGTGGCAAGTGCTTGTTCTCGCTGCGTCCTTGGTGTTTTGTGCTACCTTGGCATCTATCTTCTGGGTTAAATCGCTAGCCCTGTACACTGCGGTCATGAAGGCGACTTTTTCCCTGACATTGGGTGGCGCGCTCCCTGTTATAATTAGGACAAGGAAGGCTGGAACTGTTTGGAAAAATTGAAGCAATTTCTTGGGAGATGATATGTTCTTCCAAAACATGCTAAACAGAATGGCAAAGATCACGTTTTTTCCGCTGAAATACAGACATGAACGCGGCTACGATGCGGAAGCCTACTGGAAAGACCGCTTCCTAAAACATGGCATGTCCTTCAGGGGAGTGGGCAACGAAGGTTTCGATGAAACAAGGAATCGCTTGGAATACGAAAGATCCCTGCGGGAGTTCCAAAGCGCGCTCCTTCAGGCCGGTGTCGATTTCGCCGGGAAAAAGGTGATGGAAATAGGAGTAGGCAACGGATTTTACTTGAATTTTTGTGCCAAGGATTCCGCTTATTATTGCGCCGTGGATATAACCGATGCCCTGTTTGCGGAACTGTCCAGGCGTTATCCGGAAGTCCATTTCATCAAGGCTGATGTCTGCAATCTTAACTTGGACGAAAAATTCGACATCATAATTATGATCGACGTCATCGAGCACATCGTGAACGAAAACGACCTCGCTTCCGCTATGGCCAACGTAAAGAATTGCCTGGCCCCAAATGGTGTCTTCATACTGGGACCGGTACATAAAAGAACGACGAAACATCTCTTCTACGTCCATTTCTGGAGTTTGGACGTTATTACAAAATTTTTCCAAGACTACCATATTGAAGTTGCAAGACCCTTCAGGGAAGGTGCCTTGCTGTTCATCAGGCGGCGCTGAAAGCCTGAGCCGGTTTTCCCAAGGAGGCCATTAACCGCCTTGATCCTCGTATCTCTTAACTATGCGTGCTGGGTTGCCCACCACCAGTACACCCCCGGGTACATCTCCTATCACTACCGCCCCTGCCCCCACCACCGCCCTTGGCCCGATCTCAATCCCGGGCAGCAACGTCGCCTGGCCGCCGATGGATGCTCCCTTCCTGATGACCGGTCCTTGGAAGGCGTAATCCCTCCTGGACATATACATGTCGTTGCAAGTGCAGACCCCCGGGCCAATGAATACATCATCCTCCAGCATGGTGTCGGAGGAAAGAACTGTCCCCGTCTGCACCACACAGTCATGGCCGATCCGCACATTGTTCCCCACGGCCACCATTCTCCCAATCCGCGCTCTTTCTCCGATAACGGTGTCCTCACGCACGGCCGCAAGGTCAGCAACCATGGAGTCCTTCCCTATCCAAGTCCCCGCATAGATGACTGCCGAGGTCCCTATCACCACCCGGCATTCGATATGCAAAGGCCCATAGCACTCCGCTTTCCGGGTGACGCTGGTTCCGGCCCTAGGTTGACGCCCGAGGACGGCATTATCCCCAACGTACACGTCGTCTCCAATCTGCGTACCTTCGTGGATTACCACGTTATTGCCAATCCTGACCCGCTCTCCGATGCGAACCCCCTCTTCAATGACACAATTGAAGCCCAGCTCGGCGCTCCCGCTTATACTCGCCGTGCTGGCGATATGGTTTTCCATCTTCAACCCCTCCTTCCCATAGCCGCCAATCGGTTCGGTGCATCCTTATTAACCAATTCCCGGCAGCCGCCGACTTCCTGACACACCGTTTGTCTCACCTCTTCCATCTTCTCGTTCAGGTATCCTACCCTCGCCTCACTGCCTCTTCATTCAGATTGTAGAGCAGGAGATTTTCCCATATCTCGGAACTCTCCACCTGCATTGTCAAGGATCAACATCTTTTTGGAAAAGCTCCGTCAACCCGGCACCGCCTAAAAGATTATTCTCAAGATATTAACACAGCCGCGAATAGGCCGTTGTTTCGAAAAAACTCCATCATCCACCCAGAAGTGTCGATGGCCAGATAAAAATGATCATATTCTGGCCACTTAAAATTGTACATACCTGACCAAGCAAGGAAGAATCGATTAAGCTTTGAATCCCTCCAAA
>JACIXB010000027.1 GCA_014360685.1 Actinomycetota bacterium
GATCATGTTGAGTAGAGGTGGAAATAAAAAAATCTCCGCGAAGGAGATTGAAACTATTTCTCTATAATGTCGAGCGCGATTGCCTTAAACTCGCAGTGGAAATAAAAAAATCTCCGCGAAGGAGATTGAAACTCCCGGTCATCCACCGGGAACATGATATCGATCTCCCGTGGAAATAAAAAAATCTCCGCGAAGGAGATTGAAACAATTCAGTCCTCGCTGACGATACCGTTACAGAATGGGCAGTGGAAATAAAAAAATCTCCGCGAAGGAGATTGAAACCCAGTTCTTGCAATATCGGTCATAGTTTGCGCAACTTCAGTGGAAATAAAAAAATCTCCGTGAAGGAGATTGAAACGCCCGATAAGTCCACAGCAAGTCTTGTCTCTTCATGCTCGTGGAAATAAAAAAATCTCCGCGAAGGAGATTGAAACTCCCGGTCATCCACCGGGAACATGATATCGATCTCCCGTGGAAATAAAAAAATCTCCGCGAAGGAGATTGAAACCCTCCATAAGGCCGGGCAGCTCGAACGGAGTCTTAGCGGGTGGAAATAAAAAAATCTCCGCGAAGGAGATTGAGATAATGGTCCTCGATTTGACCGTGAGTGAGCGAGCAGGCTTAATAACGGGAATCTTCGCTGTAAACCGGTTCTTTATGGTAACAGGGATTGATCTAAATACATGTTTTCGCCGGCGCCGAAGTTGTCTTAGGTTTCCCGCCCGCGACAAGAGTTATTGCCGGATTGTAACGAAATCGCTTCCCGGACCGTAATAAAAGGTGAAGGAATATAGGCATGGGAATCAAAGAATATCATTAGCAAGAGGCGGACGTGGAGGTAAGGGCAGGTGGAAAATCCCCAAGAAAAATGGTCAAGCATGAAGGATAAACTCGTGCTCGGAGCCTTGCTCCACGACATAGGGAAGTTGGTCCAGAGGGCCGACGCCAGACCCACCTCGAAGACCCACTCGGAATTCGGAGCCGAATGGCTGGAAAAGCACGAATCCCTTCGCGGGTTCTCCGACTTCGCCAGGTACCATCACTCTCCGAGCGAGTACGGGGAAACCGTTCTCTTGGGGCTGCTGCATCTCGCGGACTGGCTGGCGGCCGGAGAACGCCTTGAGCC
Source organism: Actinomycetota bacterium (assembly GCA_014360685.1). Classification (GTDB taxonomy): domain Bacteria; phylum Actinomycetota; class Geothermincolia; order Geothermincolales; family RBG-13-55-18; genus Solincola_A. The sequence goes on from JACIXB010000027.1 coordinate 1,127, forward strand.
GGATAGCGAGACAGAGAAAACGGTCTGGGAGCGCGAGTTGCTGCTGCTTTCCCTGTTCTCGAAAATATCCTCCCAGGAGGAGCGGGTGACGGATCCCCGGGATGCTCGGTACTACGAGCTTGTCCCGGCCAGCCAACTGGTCTTCCCTAAAAGGCTCGGCGAGGTCGAGAGGAGGGGTTCGCGGGAGAATTACGGCGCCCTTCTTGTCGGTATGGAAGGGGACATCAAGGCCTTGGGGCCCAACGTGGGGATAAATTCCGTGCTCTTCCTTCTTGAGAAGTACCTCTCCTTCGTTCCGAGCTACACCCGCCATGCCGTGGAGAACCCCTTGCTCGACCCGGACATAAGCCTATACGACCACTGCAAGCTCACGGCGGCGATCGCCCTCTGCCTGTTCCTGTACTGCGGTGGACGTTGGGGCCGCGATATGGACGGGTGGAGCCGGGAAACGCTGGAAAACATCTTGTCCGGCTTGACAAAGGAAGGAAAGGGTCAGGAAAGCGGGGGCGCCGGAGGCCTGAAGGACGAGCTCGCCTTCCTCCTAGTGGACATAGACCTATCCGGCATCCAGAACTTCATCTACAACATCTCCACCAAGAGGGCGGCCAGGTCCCTGCGGGCCCGATCTTTTTACCTGGAGGTCCTCTGCGAGGACCTGGCCCATGAAGTGCTTGAGAGATGCGGGCTGGAAAGGCCGAACCTGCTCCTCAGCGGGGGAGGCAGGGTGAGGATACTGGCGCCCAACCTCGACGAGGTCAAGTCAAAACTGCGCGACGTGGAGAGGGAGGCGAACGAGTTCTTAGGCGCCCTGGGCGGAGGCCTTGCGGCGAATATCTCCTGGGTGGAGATGAGGGGTACGGACATGGTGATCACGCCGGAGGGCGGTTCCGCGCTCCGCGGGGTCCTGGAAAGGCTGGCCGCGGAGTCGGAGCTGCGCAAGCAGACCCGCGCGGCCGAGGCGATAGAGGAGGGGATGGAGCTCGGCCCCTTCGAACCCCTAAGGGAGGAATGCCGCATCTGCCACGTGGAGACCGCCGAGCCGAAGGCGCTGGCCGGAGAGGAGGGCGAGGAGCCGCTGCTCATCTGCCCCACCTGCGAGGGCCTGGTGAGCTTGGGGGGAGACCTCAAGCGCCTGCGCTGTATCTACCTCGAACCCCGCGAGGGGGTTGGCGAACCCCGGGGTATCCGGATCGACCTCCCCTTCAGCAGGCTCGCATGGAAGGACACGCCGGCCCAGGTTCGGCTGGCCCTGGTGCTGAGGGAGAGATGGGAGGCCTATTCTTACCGGGGAAAGGAGTACGTCGGTTTCGCCATCCCGTCCTACGAGCACGAGGCGTCCACGTTTCAGGAGATGGCAGAGGAATCGGTGGGCGAGGTGAGGCTCGGGGTCTTGAGGATGGACGTGGACGACCTGGGAAAGGTGTTCTCGGAAGGGATACCCGAAAGCCAATTGTCCTTCACCCGTTACTCGGTCCTCTCGCGCATGCTCAACCGCTACTTCCGCGAATACCTACCCGCCGTCCTGGCCGTGGAGGCGGAAGGCCTGGACACCTTCGCCTTTTTCGAGCGCCCGCCGGATAAAAGAAGGGCGGCGGAGATAATCTATTCCGGTGGCGACGATCTCTTCATCGTGGGGGCCTGGAACGACATTCTGGAGGCGGCCTTCGACATCTCCTCCGCTTTTGAGATGTATACCTGTGAGAACCCTTCCCTGCACATCTCCGGGGGGCTCGTGGTTCACGCCCATGACCACCCCCTCTACCGGTTGGCCACTCTCTCGGAGGCCGAGGAGGGGAGGGCGAAAGGGCTCCCCGGGAAGAACGCCTTCTGCCTCTTCGGCCGGGAAGCGGCATGGAGTGAATACCGGGACACCTTCCGGTCGGTGCTCCTCCCCCTCCTGACCCTCGAGGAGGGCAAGATGGCGGCCATAAAGCCGGTCCAGGTAACCTCAGGGGACGAGAAGGGCGAACGGTATTACGTGGAGCTCCCCCTGCCCAAGGCCCTCCTGCGCAGGCTCATGCAGCTTTACCGGGACAGGGAAGAGGACGGGGGAAAGCTCAACCTGCCCAGGCTGTGCTATCTACTGGCCAGGGCCAGGGAAAGGCTGGAAAAGGAGAAGAAGGAGGGCTGGGAAGCGAAGCGGCCCACTTGGGAAAAATTGGAGGCCTTCTTCAAGGATTACCGGAACAGGGAGATCACTTTCGCGGCGCTTTGCTGCGCCGACCTTTTGAGCAGAGGAGGTTGAGGGATGGCGCACCAGAGAAGGGAACGGCCGAGCGTGGTGGACGAGATAGTGAAAAAAGTGGGAGCCCTGGGCAAGCTGGAGGAATTGAGCGCCGACGACCTGGTTTCGTTTTGCGACCGGTTCGGCCATGAGCTGAAGGAAGAAAAGGTTACCAACAGCCAGATAAGGAAGGTCTTCACCGAGATAAAACACATGCACCTGGAGGCGCGCTCTCCCGGGTCTCAAGCGGTTTTCAACCCCGACAGGGTCAAGCTCCTCAAACCCAAGATCGCCTACCTGGCGGCGAGGGAGAAAAAGTTGGGATCCTTCAAAAAGGTCATGGACGCCCTCATCGACAAGGTGAGGGATGCTCGGGATTTCGGCAGGTTGGCGGCTTTCATGGAGGCGGTGATTGCTTACCACAAGTACCACGGCGGTAAAGACTGATAATGGGAGGTATAGAGATGGCAGGCAACAAGAAGAAACCCTTTTACGGGAAGCTCATCCTGAGCGGTACCGTGAGGTGCGAGACCGGACTGCACGTCGGGGCTTCCAGTGACATCATGGAGATAGGCGGCTTGGACAACCCGGTCATGCGCGACCCGTTCACCGGCTACCCGTATATCCCCGGAAGCAGCCTCAAGGGAAAACTGCGCTCCATAGCTGAGAGGATACAGGGGAAGCAGTTCAACCGAAGCATACGTCCCGGTTTTAGGCACGAATGCTCCGAACGCCAGTGCGCCGTCTGCCGCCTCTTCGGCTCCACGGCTAAAGAGAAGGATGAGGAGAACATCCCCTCCCGGCTGCGGGTGCGGGACGCTTTCCTCGCTTCCCAGAGCGTGGAATGGCTGCGGGGGATCGACACCCCCTTGAGCTTCACGGAGCTCAAGTACGAAAACACCCTGGACCGCGTGACCTGTCACGCCGATCCTCGACCTGTGGAAAGGATACCCGCCGGGGCGAGATTTTCCTACGAGATCGTCTACGACCTGGACGACGAGGAGCAGTGCCTCGAGGATTTGGAGAACCTGCTCAATTGCATGGCCGTGCTGGAGGACGATTACCTGGGAGGCCACGGCTCGCGGGGTTACGGCAAGATAAGGTTCCTGAACAACCGGCTGACCCTCCGCGGCAAGGATTACTACCTGGGCAAGGAAGGCGAAAAGGTATTGGCCAAGGAGGAGGAGTCCCTTCCCCGGTTGAGGGAAATCCTGGGCGAACTTTACGAGAGGGATATTAAGCCTGTTTTCGGGAGGGAGGGTTAATTGGCGGTCCGGGTCTTCCACCTCAAGCCCCTCTCCCCCTTCCATCTCGGTGAGGCCACGGGGGCCATGGACCGGGTTGGAGAGATAGCCCATTCCGACACCTTGTTCAGCGGCCTGTGCCACGCGTGGCAGCGCCTTTTCGGTACCGAAGCCTTGGAGTCGTTTCTGGCCTCCTTTTCCGCTGGCCTTCCTCCCCTGCGCATATCCTCCGCCTTCCCCTACCGCGAGGGCGGGGGCGGGGAGGGCTTCACCTACTACCTTCCCTGGCCCCGGGGAAGTCGATCGTTCCTCCGCCTCGAGGACCGTAAGCTGCCCAAGAGGACGCCGTTCCTCCCCCTGGGCCTTTTCCGGAAATTCTTCCTCGAGGGGAGCGGCTATGGCATGGATTCCCAGGGACAGGTCGAGGTCTCGCCAAGGGACGAGGAACTTCTTAGGGATGAGGCCAAAAGGCTGCGGGAGGGTATAAGGGTGGACACCCGCATAAGCTCCGCCCTCTGCCGCCTGACCATGGGCGCCGTTCCCTACCACCTCTCCGCGCTGGCCTTCGCCAGGGGGTGGGGCCTGTACTTCTTGGCGGAGGGGGAGGAGGAAACTCTGGAAACGGCCCGAGGGGCTTTGCGGCTCTTGGGGGACATGGGCCTGGGAGGTGACCGCAGCACCGGGTATGGCGGTTACCTGCTGGAGGAAGGTGACCCCTCCACCTTCGGGGAGCTGTTGAGGCGTGACACCGGGCGCTTCATGGCCCTCTCCCTGGTGTTCCCGGGGACCGAGGAGAGGGAAAAGCTCCGCGGGTCGCGCGTCGGCCTCTTGGAGAGGAAGGGATGGATAGACTCCCCACAGCTTCGCGCCAGCATGCGCAAGAAGAGGACCCTGATGATCGAGGAGGGCTCCGTCCTGGCTTCCCCGCTCGCGGGAGCGCTGGTGGACGTCACCCCGGGCGGATGGCCGGGACACAAGATCTACAGATACGGGATCGGTTTTTACCTGCCGTTACCCTCATAGGAGGCGGGCATGGAAACGAGGGTCTTGGAACTGGAGATAATCACCCCGGTGCATGTAGGCTCCCACGAGGGCAAGTTCAGCTCCTATGATTACGCCATCTCCGGGGGTAACCTCTACGTCATCCATCAGGGGAAGCTCGCCGATTTCCTCGCGACCCGGGGCAAGGTGGAGGAGTTCACGCGCGTGGTGGAGAGACAGGGCAACCGGTTCGACATAGGCGATTTCTTGGATCGCCTAAGGGTGACCGAAGAAGAGCTTGAGAGCATATCCAGGTACCGCATCGCCGCCGATGAGAGAGCCGGCATCCGCGAATTGCAACCGCACATCCGGGACGCCTCGGGCAGGGACTACCTGCCTGGCTCTTCCATCAAGGGGGCCATGCGCACGGCCTGTACCTATGTCTTCCTCAAAGTCATGAGGGAGGAAAGGCCTGAGGATTTTCGGGAGGTCGTAAAAGCGATAGAAAATAATATCAAGCCCGGATCGAGGGAACGCGGAAGGCAGTCGAAGAACCTTTTCGACAATCTAAACAAGCAGTTCCTGCAAAAGTTCAACCTGCCCGGGTTCCTGGACCGGAAGAATAATCAACCCCGGCACGGTCCCAACACGGACGTGCTCCGTTGCTTGCGGGTCACCGACGCCTATCCGGTGCAAAGCGAGGTGGCGGCGGTCAACGCCAGGGTCTTGGACAAGGGCCCGGACCAGAAACTCGAAGAGGAGTCGCCGCTTTACATCGAGGCGGTGACGTCCGGCACCTACCGGTTCGAGGTAACCTGGGACGAATGGTTGGCCGATAGGCTCCTGGAGGAGAACCGCCGACGCGTGGATGCGGGGAGGTTGCTCTATCCCCGCGGAATCTCGGATGTCCTCGAGGCCTGCCGGGCCTTCGTCGAGGACCAAATCGCGTGGGAAGAGGATTTCTTTAAGGGGTGCATAAATGCCGATGGGCTGAGGAGGTCGGTGGCCGACCTTCGGGGAAGGGCCAACTTCCGCCTGGGCTGGGGATCCGGTCTGGTGGGGGCGAGCATATCTATGCTCCTCCCGGAGGAATTGAAAGACAAGATCCGAAACAGATTCTTCCCTAAATACGATAAGAGGGTGCGCGACTTCCCCAAGTCCCGGAGGGTGGCCTACCAGGGGAGGGTACCCCTGGCCCTCATGGGCTTCTGCCGCTTAAGAGAGGTCGTCCCGAGATGAGCGAGAGAGCGCCGGATTCCAGCCGTCAACTCAAGGAATTCGAGCGGAGGGTAGTCGAACTCGAAGCCCAAGGGCGAAGGGAGGAGGCCCTAAGGATCTACGCCGAGCGGGTCTTCCCGGAAGTGCGAAAGCGCTTCGTCGAGCAGGCCCACGATGTCCTCCATGGGAAGAAGTACCAATACCTCATCCTGACCACGGGTATGACACCGGAGCCCCTGGTGCTCAGCTTGTCCGCCTTCAAGCCGCGCAGGGCTTATTTCCTCTACACGGGGGGCAGCGAGAAAACCATCGACCAAGTCGCCGAAGCGTGTGGCCTTAGAATACGCGACGTGGAGAGAAAGCGGGTCAGCCCCTCGGATGCCCGCGACGTCTACAAGGCGGTGAAGGATATCGTTGAAGAATTGGGCGGCGTTGCAAAGCTGGCCATAGACATCACCGGTGGCACCAAGGTCATGGTGGGCGGCTGCAGCATGGCCGCTGCCCTCCTCCGGGCGGACATCTTCTACGTGGAATCCGAGTTCGGCTGGTGCCTGGGAAAGTCAAGGCCCGGCTCCGAGAGGTTGGTCAAGCTGGAAAATCCCTACGAGGTATTCGGGGACTTGGATATGGAAATCGGAGTGGAGCTCTTCAACAAACATGCTTACACCGGGGCTCGGGGCGTTTTCAACCGCCTGGCCAAAAACGGGATAGACGAGCCCAGGTCCCGCACCTTCTGCCTGCTGAGCGAGGCATACGAGTGCTGGGACCGTTTCAACTACCGCGAGGCCCGCTCCAAGATGGAGGATGTCCTGCGCAGGCTCAAGAACACGCCGCTTCTTGCCCAGGAAAAGGTCCACGCGCTCGAGGCACAGGCGAGTATACTGGACACGCTGAAGCGCAACCAGAAGGAAAACCTTTCCAAGCTCTTAAGGGATGAAAAGTTCACGGCCTACCTCATATGTGACCTCTACGCCAACGCCTTGAGGAGGGAGGGGCAGGGAAGGTACGACGACGGGATAATCAGGCTCTACCGGATACTGGAGCTCATCTCCCAGTCCAGGCTGGCTCGTGTCCACGGCATCGATGCCGGTTCGGTAAAAGGGGTGCCTCCTGAGGCGGTGGAGAGGTTCGCCGAGCTCAACGCGGAGCTCTACGAGGGACGTAAGGGGGTCCCCAAGAAACTCGCTCTCATGGACGGTTGGACTCTGCTCTTGAGCCTGGGAGACAGAGAGTCGGGGATCGGGAGCCTGGAGGAGCTTAAAGCCCTCAAGGACATCGCCCAGCGGAGAAACCTCTCCATGGTGGAGCACAGCAACGAGACTCGCGACCGCAAGGATTTCCATGAGTTCGTGGCCTTTACCCTGCCCTTTATCCGCAGGGAGATCCCGGACCTGGAGGAAAGGCTGGCCGGGCACCGCTTCATAGAACTTTGAGATCTCCTCCTCGTGGATCACTTCGGGTGACCGTCGGAAAGGGGAACTCCGTGTTTTAACAGCTTCCCCATGCCTCTGCCTGGAACACGACCCGGCGATATTTCATTCTCAACACGGTGTAGTAGGAGTCAAGAGGCTATCCACGCCTTGACCTGGGTAAAAATGTCACCGGCTTATGCTAAATATGATAAATATGGATGAAAGTAGGACATATGGCGGGAATCGCGGGCTTCATCGCATGGACTAACCTGCCAGGGAAGGTAACGAAACTGGCGTCTTTTTCGTAATAGGATGTGGACGCCGGGATGGCGATCCATGGTGTTCTCATGGGCACCATGGCTGGAGATCCCGGGCCGCGCTGCCAGGGGATGAATCCCGTGGCTGGCGGAAAATGATCGGTAACCGAAGAGGTGAGGGATGCTGGAGAAGGCCAGGAGCTGGTCGGAGAGGGAAAGCGTCCTGCGTGCCGAGCTGGAGGGCAAGACCCTGCTCGGCCAGGTGAATATCACCGCGGAGGACCTGGAGATCCTGGGGCGGGAGATCGGTCAGGAGCTGGAAAGGCGGAAGGAAGACGATGCCAAGCGTTTCCTATCCGCCAACGCGCCCTTGAGTATCGCTGTCTTTTTGGCCTGGTGCGGCATCAAGGATTACCGGCAGGGCAACTTTTGGGGCGGGGTGATGCGCCGCCTGGGGATGGATAAAGTGGGACAGTCCAGGAAAAACAGGTTCCAGCGGGTACTCGGCGAGTTGTTCCGGCAGGCGTTGGAAAAGAATGGCTTGGAGGGTTTCCCCTGGCTGGCCGAGCACGGTCACCATTACGTCACTCCCATCCTCGCCCACGGTGGAATCCCCGACTACTGCTTGGGGGATTTCTTCGACAACCTGATAATTCCCATGGCGCAGGGCCATTACGGGGATGACCTGGAGGACCTGGACGCGGTGATCAACGCCTTTTTCGAGAAATACCGCTCGAGCTTCACCGATGTCCCGGTGAGAAATTTCCTGGTCTACGGCGGCGACATAGCCCGCGACCTGGTCCGCAGGTGCGGCATGATGGCCCTCCGTTACCTGGAGGGCCGGGAGGTGATGGATCCCCGCCGGGTGCACCTCCCTCCCGCCGTCGTGGAGGCTTTTTACGAGCACGTCAAGGGAAGGTCGTTCGAGCGGGGGAGGGAGCGCCAGAGGAAGGCGCTCATCCGGCCGAGGATATGCCTCTCGCCCCGTGACGGGTCCATCGTGCTGCACTTGAGGGAGGCGGAGGTGCCCCTGGCGGGCGCGCAGGATTCCGGTTCGCGCCGTCTCCTATACCGCATCCGCGACGAGGAAAAGATACTCCACGAGTTCCAGGCGGGCGTCGAGCGTTATCTGCGGGACAGGGTTCTCCTCGCGGACGAGAGCGTGGCCCTCCCCGGGCCCCGCAAGGAACTGGTCGTGACCCTTCTCCATGGCCATAACGGCGAGGAAATAGACACCCGCAGGCTTTCCTTTACCGCAACGGCCGGCGGGGAGAAGGATGCCGGAGGCCCGGAAACCCCATACCTCGTGTTCGGCGAGGAAGACGAGGAAGGCTATTGCCGTTTCATGGGAGATACGGTGAAGGCCACCCGCTGCTGGCTGGTAAAGAAACGGGATATGCGCGTGGCGGAAGAGGTCACCGCCCTGGAGGAGGTGGAACTGCACGAAAAGGGATGGTCTGGCTACCACGCCTTGAAGTTGGACACCTCGGGTACCGACCAACTCACCCTGAAGGACGAGCGGGGAGAAGTTTTGTCCTGCGTGCCTGTGCGCCTGGACCTTCGGGAGCAGTTGACCGTGAGGAGAAGCGGGCTCCTGCCGGACGTGACCTGGGCCGGGAGAGAGGTATACAATCGGCCTCCCGTCCTCGAGCTCCCGGCCATCCGCGACCTGGAGAGGTTCAGGTTCGAGGTGGAAGACGAAGAAGGCCGCTTGCTAGGCGCGTATGACCTAGGGGATGTGGTGCGCAAGAAGGAGAGCTCCTTGGTCCTTGACCTCGGCGAGCTCGAGCCCTTCCAGGACTCGAAACCGGGCATTTTCCGCTGCGTCCTGTGGGGCAAGCTCGGCGAGCGCGCCCCGCTGGATTTCGCCTACCTGCCCGGTTTCGAGGTCGGATTCCAGGAGGAGAACCGCTACCCGGACGCGGAAGGAATCGCCTCGCACTTGGAGGGCTATATCGGTTACCCGCTTTCCATGGAAGTGAGGGTGGATAATTATCTGAATCCCCTTCCGAGGGAGGGGGTGGCGAACGGGATGCTGGTACGCGTGCCCCCGTACGAGACATCGTTCCCCATTCATCTCCGCGCAGGTGACATGGAGGCGACGTTGCTCGTGCGGGTCCCGAGGTTCAACTACCGCCTGGAGGAAGCGGTTGGGGGTTCCGTAAAGAATGATTTTCACAGCCCTGAGTCCCACCAGGGAGATACCGATCGGGGACTGGGAGCCGGGGGAGAAGGCGGTCTGGGTCATGTCCATCACACTTCTTTTAAGGTTGTTCGCCTCGACGACCTCTCCCGCTTTGCCCGCCTGGGGCTCTTCTTGCCCCGGACCTGCCAGGAGGTCAAGCTGGAACTGGAGGGAAAGGACGTTCATTCCTACGCCAGGGGCACGCGCAAAGTCCACTTCGACCTGGGTAAGTTCATAAGCGCCATGGAGAGCGACGTTTCCTGTTCCTTCCGCCTCGTGGCACGCGTCAGCGAAGACGGGGAAGAAACCTTGCGATTTCCCCTCATGGTCGTGAGAAAAGGGTGGACGGTCCTAAACTTGGGCCGCGAGGTTAAAGGAGACGATCTGCTTCTCCGGTGGGAAGAGGATGGTAGTAGGACGCTGGTCGGCGAGGTCCTCCTCAAGAACCTCTACCGCCCCTGGGAGGAGCCGACCTCGGTGCGGGTCGAAGTGGGGGTAAACTCCTGCGCCCTTCCCATGCCGGGCGGGAGGTGGGCCGGCGGCAGGTTCGCTCTTTGCTTCCGGCTGTGCGACGAATGGGATATCCCGGTGCCCCACCTTCCCTTCCAGCTTCCGCCCGATGCCCACAGGGAGTTTTTCGATTGGGAAGTGAAGACGCGATTGGGATCCGCGGAAGGCGTCACGATATACCAGGAACTGGAAATGGCCACGGAGCGGCTCTACAGGGACCTGCCGGAGACGATCGAGAGGAGGCGCCGCATAACCTTTGATGGGCTGATGGACGATTCCCCGGAGGAACAAATCCGGGCGGCGCTTCTCACCTACCTGTACTGGTCGTCTTGCCTAGGCGGCCACCACCGCGAGGTGGAGGATCTACTCTGCGAGGCGGTGAAGGACTGGGCTTCCGCGGGGGATAGGGAGGAATCGGTGGAGAGGATGCTCCGGGAGCTGGAGGAGGAAGGAGGCATGTCCGTGGCATCGGCCGCGGAAAGCCTGCGCGTCCGCCTGCACCCCGATGCATTTGAGTGCCCCTTTTATCCCGGTCAAAGTCTGAGATACAAGCCGGACGGGCGCGTTTTCCGGTTCCTGGAGGTGGAGATGAAAAAGATCGAGGGGAAGACGAAGCCCATGTTGAAGATGGAGAATGTCGATGAGCCACGGAAGAGGGAGAAAAAGCGGCCATCGAGCAAGGACTGCAAGCAATGTTATAACTTCTTCCCCCTGGACAAGCACGTGGAATTCGAGCCCTGGGTCCATTAGAAGAGAGCTCAAGCTGGAGAAAGGGATGAGATAGAAAAGGCCTTACGGTGGAGGTAAAGAATGGCCGTCAACCCCCTTGAGGTCACCGACCGGATAAAGGACTATTACCTCCGCTACCTGAGGACCATATTCCCCATCCAGGACGAGGAGCTGGCCCTCAAGTTCAGGGAGGCTCTGGAAGCGGAGCGACTCGTCAAGGGCCCTTACCTGGAGGCCACCCCGGGCTACCGGCCGGGGAAGAGCGTGGCCGAGCTGGTGGACGAGGGGGTCCTACACCCGGGATTCAAGGGCCTCCATGACGAAGAGTGCTTTCCCATCCACCGCCCCCTCTACCTCCACCAGGAAAAAGCGGTGAGAAAGGTGGTGGCCGGCGGTAGGAACCTGGTCATAGCCACGGGGACGGGGAGCGGCAAGACGGAAGCCTTCCTCATTCCCATTCTCGACCACCTATTCCGGGAGAGGGAGGCGGGAAGCTTGGGTCCCGGGGTGCGCGCCCTTCTCCTCTACCCCATGAACGCCCTGGCCAACGACCAGATCAAGAGGTTGAGGCAGGTGCTCTCCAGGGCGCCGGATTTCACCTTCGGGAGGTACATAGGGCAGACGCCGCACACCAGCAAGGAGGCGGAGGGCAACTTCCAGGAGATGTTCCCCGGCGAGAAACGCATACCCAACGAGCTCATAAGCCGGGAGGAGATGCTGGAGTCCCCACCGCACATACTGCTCACCAACTACGCCATGCTGGAATACCTCCTGATACGGCCGCGCGAACACGTCTTCTTCTCCGATGTTTGGGGACGGACTTGGAAGTTTCTGGTACTTGACGAGGCGCACGTCTATAGCGGTGCCAAGGGGACGGAGATGGGCTACCTCATCCGCCGCCTCAAGGAGAGGGTGGCGGACGGGGAACGCGGCCGCCTGCGCTGTATAGCCACCAGCGCCACCCTGGGAGGGGGCACGGAGGACATCTCCGCTATCGCCGACTTCGCTTCCCAACTCTTCGACGAACATTTCTCCCATGATGCGGAATACGAGGGCGAGCCGGATATGGTCGAGGCCGCGCTGGAGGAACATGATGCCTTGCGGCACGGAGGTGGGGCCGAGCGTTGGGAGCCCGACCCCGGCTTCTACTTCCAGCTGCGGGAGATGGTGGAAAGCACGAGGCCGAGCTTAGTGCCGCTCCTTGGCAGGGCGGATATCCCGCCTGCTGTGAGGGCGGAGATGGAAAAGGCGTTCCCCGCTTTGGGTATGGACGGGAGCGGAGGCCTAGATGTACGTCACGTGGACGGGCTGCTTTATGTTTTGCTCTGCCGGGATGCCCGGCTGGGAAGGCTGAGGGAGGCCCTGTTAGAGCGGCCGCTGGATGTAAAAGAAGCCGCCTCGCTGGCCTTTCCCGGCGAGGAAGATGCCCTCCCGGCCCTCGCCGCCCTTGTGGAACTGGCTTGTAGGGCAAAGGGGGAAAGAAGGCTGCTCCCCGCGAGGTATCACCTTTTCGTCAGGGCCGTGGAAGGCGCCTACGTCTCCTTTTCTTCTCCGGGTCACGTTTTCTTAAGGCGGCATAGGACCTACGAGGAAAACGGCGAGAGCTGGAGGGCTTTCGAGCTCGCGGTATGCGAGAACTGCGGGTCACACTTCCTGGTGGGTAAGGTAAAAAGAATCGGGGGCTCGCTTAGCCTCGAGGAAGCCCCTGTGTACGATCTGGGGGACGACGAAGAGGAGAAGGCGTCCTTCTTCTACCCTCTCCCGGAGGGTTACGACATGGAAATAGACGAGGACGAGGTACTGGAGGGGGATCTGCCCTCGAGGCGGGATGAACGCCTGCTCTGCCTGAAGTGCGGAGCCCTCTCTCCGGGAGGGGCAAGCGCGATCCCGGGGTGCTCGTGCGCCGATAGCTCGTCCCGCATGCTGAGGGGAATCTTGCTGGAAAAAGATTCCAAGGTAAGAGACTTTTGTCCGCGCTGCTCGGCGCCGGTCACCTCCCTGCGCCGCTTCGTCTCCCGGCAGGACCCTACTTGCGCCGTCCTAGGCACTGCCTTCTACCAGAGCACGGCCGTGGAGCACGAGAACCGGGTTGCGGGGCACGAGCCTGCCATGGAGGCAGAACCCACCGCCTCCCAGGACAAGGATTGGTCGGTCGATTTCGTAAGCGACTCCGAGTATTACGGAAAACCAGCCTTAGAACCGCATTTTATGCCTTCCCGCCTCCTGGCCTTCTCGGACAACCGGCAAGATGCAGCCTTCTTCGCCTGCTTCTTCGAGGAGTCATATCTCAGGTTTTTACGCCGCAGGTTGATAACCATGACCGTTCAGAGGTTTGCCGAGGAGATGATGGAAGACCCGTGGACTTTGGAACGCTTCGCCAAACAGGTTTACCTGGTGGCGGATGAACATCGACTTTTTCCCGCGGATTTGTCGCGATGGGATAAGAGGGAGGAAGCATACAAGTGGGTGATGGCCGAGCTCCTGCGCGTGGAGAGGAGGAACAACCTCGAGGAGCTGGGCATCCTGGCCTTCGATTACGACTTTCGGAACTGGATGCCGTCGCCCCCAGCCCTTATGAGGGGTTTGAATCTTGGTGAGGAACAAGCGCTGAACTTGATATGCGTGCTCCTGGACTCCATGAGGGAACAGGGCGCGGTCAGGTTTCCCGATGGCGTGGACCCGAGGGACGAATATTTCCGGCCCAAGAACAGGAGATGCTCTTTCCGGCTCCGCGATGCCAACAATAAGAGGAACATTTTCGCGTGGGTTCCCAGCCCCGGATGGAGCAACAAGAGGCTGGATTTCTTGATGCGGGTCATGGAAGAGTCATGTGGCCGGGCGGAAGAGGTTTTGTGCAGGAATATCCTGGAAAATATCTGGAAAAACATTATCATTAGAGAGGATGGCCCCTTCATGAAAAGAGGGTACGTGAGCCGCGACCTGGAGAATGGGGAGGGGCTGGTTTTCCGCCTCAGCCCTAGGATTTTCAGAGTTACACCCGGTGGGATAGACGGCCGGCAACGGTGGTTCCGCTGCAACAAGTGCCAGAAGATCACCACCCATAACGTCCTCGGCCTGTGCCCGTCTACCTTCCGGTGTACGGGCCGCCTGGAACCCTGCGACCCGCACCGGGAACTCGCTGAAAACCACTATTACCGCCTCTACCATGAGCTCAGGCCACTGCCCATGAAGGTGGAGGAGCACACCGCGCAGCTTAAAGCCCGCAGGGCCGGCGAACTGCAGCAGCAGTTCATGAGGGGGAATATCCAGGTCCTGAGCTGCAGCACCACGTTTGAGCTGGGGGTGGATGTTGGCGAACTGGAAGCGGCCTTTCTCCGCAACGTCCCACCGAAGCCCTCCAACTACGTGCAGCGCGCCGGGCGAGCCGGGCGCAGGGCATCTTCGGTAGCCTATATTCTCACCTACGCCCCGCTGCGCTCCCATGACCTCTACTATTTCCGGGAACCCCTGGAGATGATAGCGGGCAAGATCAAGCCTCCGGTATTCTACCTGGAGAACGAAAAGATAGCCCGGCGCCATCTGCATTCTTTCGTCATCGCCTCCTTCTTCCGCCAGAACCCGGGATATTACGGGAAGGGACAGGTCAAGGACTTTTTCGGGATGGACGGCGAAGGCGTGGGCTTGGACGCCTTGCGGTCCTATCTAGAGGAGAGAGGAGGTGAGCTCGAGGAGAGGCTGCGCCTCATATTCCGTGATCACATGTCCGTGCAGCTGGGTCTGGAGGATGGGAGCTGGGCGGAATACCTAGTGGGCGAGGATGGAGCGCTGGCCACCCTCGCCCTGGAAATACGCAGGGACATCGAGAACCTAACCCGGCTGTACGAGGAAAGGACTAAAAAACAGGTTCCCGCCGACAGCATATTGAGGTTGATCAAAACCCTAAGGGATGAAAACCTGATAGACAGGCTGGCCAAGGGCGGGGTCATCCCGAAATACGGTTTCCCCGTGGATGTCGTGGAATTGAGGCTGCTTAGCGAGAGCGATGTGGCCAAGCACGTGGAGCTGCAAAGAGACCTGCGCATCGCCATAGCCGAGTACGCCCCCGGGAGCAGGATCGTGGCCGGGGGATGGGAGATAGGGAGCTATGCGATCAAGAGGGTGCCGGACAAGGAATGGGAGGCCTTCCACTACGCGATATGTGATGAGTGCGGTATGTTGCATAGAAGGAGGAAAGAGGAGTCGGAGGAAAACCCCTTCGATAAGTGCGAATCTTGCGGAAAAGAGTTCCGTCCAGGAAGAGGTAGCCGCTGGAAGGGATCATACCTGATACCCAGGTTCGGTTTCCTGGGTTCCGTGGAGGAAGAATTTCGGCGACCAGGGTTGAAAAGGCCCCCGCGCCGACATACTACCCATGTATTTTTCCTGCCCGATGATCTTCTCGGGGAATCTCACATCATTCTGGAGCTCGAAAGCGGGAAGGCCCGGTTGCGCGCCACTTACGTTCCCCGCAGCCGGCTGGCGGTGTTGAACAACACGGCCTACAAGGTCTGCGGAGTATGCGGTTATGCCGTCCCGGAGGGCGAAAAGATCAAGGACAAGCACACCACGGCCTATGGATACGAGTGCGCAGGGACGCTTCTTAGGTATAAACTCGGCCACGAGTTCTTGACCGATGTCGCCTACATCGAGGTGGATACGGGTCCTAGGCCTCGGGAAGCGTGGCTTTCCTTCCTATACGCGCTCTTGGAGGGGGCCTCCAGGGGTCTGGGTGTGGAACGGAGCGACCTCGACGGGTGCCTTTACCCTCGCACCAGCGTGCACGGAAGGCCGGCGGTCATCCTTTTCGACAACGTTCCCGGAGGCGCGGGTCATTGCCGCCAGCTGGCGACCAAGGAGGATCTATTGCTGCGCTCACTACAGGAGGGCAAGCGGATGGTGGAGGCATGCGAATGCAGCCCCGAATCCTCCTGCTATGGATGCCTGCGGGATTACAGCAACCAGCTTTACCACGTACAGTTAAGCCGCCGCTTGGCTCTCGAAATATTCGACCTTTTAGGGCTTTAAACTTGTAATTCTAGCGGTCAGAGCGGGCAAGCCCACCAAAGGTGGCCGGGATTCGACTCCCCGCGGATTCTTGCGAGGAGCTATATCTCAAACCTCCGCCTTATAGTCCAGTGCCTCCAGTAGGGGATTACGTCCACGGCGCGCACGCCGTCGTCGAACCTTCCCTCCATGTCCAGTGAGATGACGAGGCATCGGGAAATACCATATCTTGCCATGAACTTGAACAGGGGTCTGGCATCCCTTTCCTTGATCGTCTCACGCATTTTTATCTCCACAGGGATTATCCTGTCGTCCGGGGTAAGCACCAGGTCCACCTCCTCCTTCTGGGGCGAGCGCCAGAAGAACCTCGCCTTGAGGTTGATGGCGAAATATTGCTCGGCCAGGGCCGCGAAGTCGCTCACGCCCGAGAGGGCCGCGGTAAAAGCCGTGCTCGAGGGATAGATCTTTCTCGCTTTTTTCTCGCTGGTAAGCCGATTGGGGGAAAAATTATAAAGTTTGTGCGCCAGGAGGGAATACTCCAGGTAGGAAACGTAGCCAGCCACCGTTCTTTGGTCATGCTCCAGGTCATTGCCCAGGCTCCTGTAATCCACGAGCATCCCCGGGCGGTCACAGAAGACGGACATGAGGAGGTATGGGAGATCCATGGATTTCACGGTAAAGTGCTCCGGGATGTCCCTGTAGATAACGCGCTCTAGGAGGCTTTCGCGGAAGTATTTTTTCCTCTGGATGTCGTCGAGGGCCAAGGCCTCTATGAAGCCCCCAGTAAGCGCATGGTGCCGTAGGCTGCGCTTGATCTCCAATTCGTAAACCTTCTCCCGTCTCCGATCGATCTCGGTGCCCGTGAACTCCAAGTATTCCTCGAGATCCAATGGCTCGACCAGGAATTCGAAGAAGCGCCCGGCAAGGCTTTCCTTGCTCTCCTTGGCCATGGCGATGGAGGCGGATCCCGAGAGAAAAAATGTCATTATTTTTTAAAAACAATTACATCGGAATGTAATTGAATGGTGATCCTCAATGGGGGGAGGAGCGTTCGCGGAAAAGCCCTCTTATCCTTTCGGCCAGGGAGCGGGCCAGGGAGCGCTTGTCCCTTCCCTCCCGCAGGGACCGGGCCAGGATGTCCAGGCAGGCCCTGACCTCGTCGTTGGGCCCGGGCAGGGAGACGATCAGGGTCCGGTTGTATTCCCCCACGGCTATCCTCACCCCGTCCTTGGCGTGCCTGCCCGTACCCACCTCGTAGCGACAGATGTAAGGTGTGGCCGCCTCCGGGTCCAGGTCCCTCACCGCCTCCACGGTCTGGTCCTTCTCCTCCGCCCCCACCCCGCCCGTGGTGATCACCACCCCGTAGCCGTGGAGCTCGGAGGCCTCCCGTATCCTGGCCGCGATGGACATTCTGTCGTCGGGCAGTGCTTCCCCCCGAAAGACCCTGAAGCCCTCCCTCTCCAGGCGTTCCATGATGGCCGGGGTGTTGGTGTCCTCTATCTCCCCGTCCCGTACCTCGCTCCCCGAGGGGAAGACGATCACCCGCTCCGAGACGCGGCGCGCTATCTCCGCCGCCAGCTCCCTCCCGCGGTCCATGGCCCGCGCCGCCTCCTCCCCCTCGTGGGCTATCCAGCCCAGCATCCCCCGCGAGGCGACGCGCGCCCCCTCCGTGACCGTGACGCCCGGGACCTCCCCCAGTCTTTGGAGCAGCCTCGCCTCCCCGCCGGTTATCCGCGCGGGGTCCACGTTCTCCGCGTGGACGTCGAGCACCAGCGTGCCGGGGCGGTAGTCGGTGACCAGCACATCCCGCCTTGGCAGGCCCAGGGCCTCCGCGGCCGCCTCGGCCACGGCGGTGAGGTTGGCTCGCTCGAGGTATATACCCCTTATCTCCAGCTCCGTCTTGCGCAGGAGGTCGTAACCGTCCATCTGAAGCTCCGTCTTGCGAAGTAGGTCCTATCCTCAATCTCCAGCTCCGTCTTGAGCAGCAGGTCATGCCCCTCCATCTCTCGCTCCGTTCTGCGCAGCAGGTCGTACCCTTCCGTGACCGCCCCTCACTCCAGGTTCCTCTGCCGCAGCCACCGCGGCAGGAGTTCCTCCTCCACCCTCTTCCTCACCCCGGGGGCCTTTTGGGCCAGCTCGTCGGCCAGGGAAGGGCTCAGGTTGAGGTGGCCGAAGCTGCCGTCGAAGATAAGCGCCTTGTCGGTTCGCGCCGCGCGGCGGGCCTTTCGCATGGCCGCCTGGAAGTCCTTCGCCACACGGATGACCCCCAGGTCCCCCATGGCCTTGAAGAGGGGGTTGGCCCGGTCCAGCCTCAGGTATTCCATCTGGTCCCGCCCCACCACGAATATGGGCTTGGAGAAGAGGTTCAGGAAGGGGATGCCCGCCCACTGCTGGTTGATGACCACCGCCTTGAGGGCGGGATTGATACCCGTGCGGAGCATTTTGGTGGCCAGGTCCTCCCTCTCCTCGTAGGGGACCTCGTCTATCATCATCATCGCGGAGGGCGAATCCAGGTCCATGATGTCGTGACCCTCGCAGTTGGAGAACATAAGGACCCCGAAGGTTACGCCCCCGGCGTGGACGTAGTAGCCCCACCGGCCGCCGTCGATGACCGCCACGCATTCCTCGATGGACTCCAGGAGTTTCTGCATCTTCCCGAACCGCTCCAGGTGCCCGCGGGTCACGCGGCGGTCCAGGGCGAAGAGGTCGTTGTCCGCGTCTATGGCCATTATCCCGGTGGGGGAGGTCCTCATGATGCAGCTGAAGGCGTACCTCTCCTGGACGAAGGGGGACCGGAAGACGGCCACCGGGAGGAAGTTGCTGCTGCGGTTCTTGAAGGAGTAATGGTAGGCGGAGCGCGTTTCCAGGCGGGCGTAGGACATGGCGAAGGCCTTGAAGCTCCTGGCCAGGAAGCGGTGGAAGTACATCTCCCGGGGGTCGTCGTAGTAGGCGTGCACGAACCGGTCGGCGTCGTAGGCCTTCTTAACGCCGTAGAGGGTGCCCACCTCCGTCTCTATGGCCACCCCCTCGTCGTAGGGGCCGAAACCGAAGACCTTGCCCTCGAAGAGCTCGTCCAGGCGGAAGGCCTCGATCACCTCGCGCGATTCCCGGAAGCCCCGGTAGGCCGCCACCCCCAGGCGGACGTCCCGGCAGCCGGTGCGTTCCCGGACGGCGTCCCTGACGGCGCCTAGCATCTCCCGGTAGGGCCACCCTCCGAAGATGCTGAACCCGTGCTCTGAGGCCAGGATGTGGGCGCGGTGGCCGGGCTCGATCATCCCCATGTCAACTTTTTCCAGGGCATAGAGGGTGTGCCGGCGTATGGCGGAGAAATCATCCCCGTAGCAGTAGACGGCCTCCGGGAACTCGGGGAAGAGGTCCCTCACGGGCAGGGACACGAACCCCGGGTGCTCGGCGGCGCGCTTGCGCAGTGGAGGCTGGTAGACGGATTCCATGAAGGGTAAGGGGACCACGGCAGGCTGGTACATGGCTCACCCCTCCACGCTCGGTCTTTCGCCGTGGCGGAAAACGATAATGGTTCGAGACCCGGGCCGATACACGACTCGCCCTTTCAACGCCTTGAAAAGGGTTTCGCTGGTGAAAGCCACTTTAGTTCCGGGTTCTGGGCGGTGCATGGTTCACCCCTCCCCTTTGATCATTCGACGTGGCGGAAAATGGAAAATATCCCCAGGTCCAGGCCGATACATTATCCGGCACCCCCGCGTTCTTCCACATGGCTGTCATTGCGTGAGCTCCCTGCCGTCGGGGCTCGTCCCTCACTCCTCCTTCCGGAATTCCCGTCCCAGTTTTTTCCACTTGGAAAGCACAGGAGATAGCTGGAGGTACATCTCTCACCCCTCCTCCCGGAATTCCCGCCCCCGGAACTTCCCGATCAGGGAGACGTCCTCGCGCAGCCTGAACTGCGGGAATTCCGCCTCTATCTTGCGCAGTTTTTCCTCGGGGATGTCCAGGGGGTCCAGGGGGAGGTGGTAGAGGCGGCTCTTTTTTCTTTCCTCCGGCGTGATCCCGCCCGCTTCCAGGATCTTGAAGACGTTCACTAGACAGTAGATGCCGCAGCCCCGGCGGACGCCGGTCATGGCGCACACGTCCTCCGGGGTCTTGGCTCCCAAAAGGACGGCGCCGGCCAGCTCGCGGGCGGTGATGAAGGAGCAGGCGCAGACGGCCTCGCCGGGGGCCAGGCCGGCCCTGCGGCAGAGCCGCTTTACCTCCTCCGGGTCCAGGCGGGAGAGGTCCACCTGGAGCACGCGGCCCGCCCGGCGGGGGACCATGGTTATGGCGTTCTCCGGGCAGGCGTCCATGCAACGCTGGCAGTCGATGCACCTCTCCGGGTCCACGGCCATTCTCTTTCCTTCCCGCGCCAAGGCGATGGCCGCGGCCGGGCATATCTCCTCGCACTGGCGGCATTTGCGGCACCGGGACTGGTCTATGTTCGGCAGGTACTCGCGCAGGATCACGGGGCCTCCTTTCCCGGCCGGCTTCTGTCGTCGTTTTCGTGTTGAGGCTGATCGCTTGACTCGCGGAGGGTCAAACGCTCCTTTCCCCGCGGGTTCCTTTCTATATGCCCTTGTAGTGCCGGCCTGATCAGCTTGCGGGGGATCATCCTATCTCCTTTCCCGGCTCGGCCCTCCTGACCGGAACGGGCTTTTTCCTCGCCAGGCACCCGAGGGCCTCTCCGAGGAGCATGAAGAAGGTGACCAGGCAGGAGAGGTCTCCCTCCAGGCTAACCATCCCCGTGTTCAGGAAGGCCATCATGTTGAGCCGCAACCGTTTGCCCCAGGTGTCCGCGTCGCCCCACCCGTTCCAGCACACGGCGAAGTCGGCCGGCCCGGTGGATGTCGAAGGGCAAAGGGGTTTCCCTTCCCGGCGGGACCGTAATGGGGAGATGCCGCCGTCTTGAGCGCCGGTCCCCCGCCGGTATCGGATCGTTCCTCCCCGGAGCTGGAAGAGACCGGAAGACGAGCTTGTCCTGGAGCGCACCAGGAAGGAGAGCTCGGCCTCCTTGAGGCGCTCCCTGAAGGAGGGGTCAAGGAGCGAGGCCAGCGCGAACAGCAGGCGCAGCGCGACGTAGCAGAGATAAAGGATCATCCCGAAGACCACCGGCCTTTCCCCCTCCCCCTTTATGGCTAACCCGCTCCCTTCCTTTTTCCGGCTTTTTCCGGATCGCCTCCGCGGCGACGCCTCCTCTTATCCCTGGGCGCCACCGGCCTAGGGGCCGACGACATCCAGGCGCATGTCCAGGAGCGGGGCATCCACTATGGCCCGGCCGACGTCCAGGATGTCCACGTCCATGGACTTGAGCTCCGCCACGTCCTCGAGCCTCACGTTTCCCGCGAAGGCGATCCTCACCCTATCGCGCAGGCCGGCGGCGCGCAGGGCTTCGGAGGCCAGGCGGATGTCCTCCCGGTTGCCGGTGTCGATGAAGATGATGCCCGCGCCGCAGCCGGCGGCCTCGCATGCCTCCAGGGCCACTTCCCCGGTCTCCCCCTTGACCTGGATCACCTTGGTGAGGCCCTTCAGTTTTGACGCCGCCTCCAGCGCTTCCCGGATGCCCCCCAGCATGCGCACATAGTTCTTGTCCAGGTAGACGAAGGGCTCGGGGGTGATGCGATAGTGAGCGCCTCCGGTCACCACGGCCCGCCGTACGGCGTTCTTGAGCTGTGGCGGCATCTTTTTCCAGGCCCCGCAGACCACCCGGGGCCTTTCGCCCGCCAGGTCCACGAAGGCGCGGGCGGCGGTGGCGATGCCCGAGGTCTTGGCCAGAATCCCCAGCAGGACCTCCTCGGCGGCGGCCACCTGTTTGGGGGTGGCCCGGAAGGAGGCCAGGACCTCCCCCTCGCGCACCCAAGTGCCCTCCCCGGCGACCTTACCGAGGATCAAGCCCAGCCTGTGGGCTTCCTCGGACACGTCGTCCGACCCCGAGACCACCCCTTCCCGCGCGGCTACGACGTG
Organism: Actinomycetota bacterium; assembly: GCA_014360685.1. GTDB lineage: Bacteria > Actinomycetota > Geothermincolia > Geothermincolales > RBG-13-55-18 > Solincola_A. The sequence continues at coordinate 22,858 of JACIXB010000027.1, forward strand.
CGCGGTGAACAGCTTTTCTGAGATGCCTTGGAAGAGTTCCTCGCGCAGATCCCGGGATCCGTTTATCCCCACCGCCATCCGGCCCTCCAGCGCACTCAACAGCCGATACGTGGCCATGCGAAGATCATCCCACGTGCGTATTATAGACGATCTCTCAACTCACGTCGGCGTAGCTCTCCACGCGGCGGAAGAACTCCTCCATCATCCGGTCGCCGTCCGCCACCTCGATGCGGATGGCGTTCCGGGGGCAGGCCGAGGCGCAGAGCCCGCAGCCCTTGCACTCCTCGCCGATGACGGCGCGCCCGTCCTCCAGGCGCACCGCCCCGGTGAAGCAGGCCTTCACGCACTTGCCGCAGCCGTTGCACTCTTCGGTGACCTCGATGCGCAGGCCTTCCAGGCGGTGGATGCGGCTCCTTATGTCCGGGGCCCAGCTGTGGATGTTGCGCATGGCGATGCAACAGCAGGGGCAACAGAAGCACAAGGTGAGAAAACGCCCCCAGTCCCTCATGGGTATCCCCAGCATGAAGGGGTCGGGGTCCACGCGGCCGATCTGGATGACCGGGCCCTTCTCCACCGCCCGCTCCACGTGGGCCAGGGCTTCCTCCACGGAGACCGGCTTGCCGATGCTCGGGTCTATCTGCCTGGTCGCCTCGCCCATGAAGATGCAGCCGATCTCCATGGGGTAATCCGGACAGCGGCATCCCACGCGGCAGAGGCACAGGGGGAGTATCACCCGGTGGCAGGACCGACGGATGATCTCCTCCACCGCCCGGCGGGGCACCACCGTGGAGCCCGCCTCCAGCTCCCGGTTGACGGGGACCAGGGTGACGTCGTAGTGCTCGCGGTTCACTATCCACCCCGTGAGCCTGCCCACCACCGGCCATGCGGTGCTCCTGGTCCAGAGGTCGGTGACCGGCTGCCAGACCGCCGCCACCTTGAGGAAGGTCTTCCAGTTCCTGGGGATGATCCTCCCCTTCATCCAACCTCACCTCGCGTCGGGGTCACATCTTCGATATTCGGCCATTGGAGACATCGATCACCTCGCTCGACCCCATCTATCCATCTACTCATCTACGACAGACCGAAGAACGAAGATATGACCCCATCTACCTATCTACTTTCTACGCCTTCCGGCTTTTTTGCGGGACACCACCTGGTCCACGAAGGTCTCCACCTCGCGCTGGAAGATCTCCATGGGGGTCTGACGCTTGTCGAAGACGTCGCCGATAAGGACCAGGGTGGGGATGCCCAGCCGCTTCATGAGCTCGCGGCGAAAGAAGGAGATGGTGCCCAGGGTGTGCTTGCAGGCGTGCACCCCGCCGAAGACGCAGGCGTCGGCGCCCAGGTCCTGTGCGGCGTAGCAGATGTCGTCCACCCAGCGCAGGGAGATGGACTCCCCGCCCATCTGGCGGGTCATGGGGTAGTCGAAGGCGATGTCCGCGTAGGCCCGCAGCATGCTCTCCTTGGAGGAGTAGTCGATGGGCGGGAAGTAGTGGATGGCCAGGATGTCCCCCAGGATGGAGATGCCCTTCTTCTCCATCCAGGTGAAGTAGTTGTAGAAGTCGAAAAGCCAATAGATGTAACTAATGTAGATGCGGGCCACCTCCTCGGGCGCGGTGTACTCGCCCTTGCGCAGCCTCTCCTTGGAGATGTCCACCATGCGCTGGAGCACTTCCACGCATTCCTCCCGCCCCCACATCTGGCTGCGCAGCACCAGGAGGGTCATGCTGAAGATGTTGGGCACCGGGCAGGGGCGGGCCTTCTTCAGCTCCCAGTACTCGTTGTAGAGGTCCACGGCCCGGTAGGCCCTCTGCATGACCTCGCGCAGGCGCTCCTCCCTGAGCTCCTCGCCCGTCCACTCCTCCAGCTCGCGCACGAAGCGCAGGAGGTACTTGTAGTACTGCTCCCTGCCCCGGGGCGACTCGTCCACCGGTTTCTCCAGGATGAACTGGGGGACGCCCAGGTAGTCGGCGGCGAAGGCGTGGATCTTGGCGTTGGGGTTGCAGCTGCCCGGCGTGTTGTAGACGATGGCGTCCGGCTTGAGGCCCGGCCCGGCCAGGAGGGAGGCGATGCCGATGGTGTTCCCCGAGCACAGGGAGTCGGGCAGCCCCAGGCTCACGGCGTAGTCCCAGAAGCGCTCCCCCTGGCCGTAGCAGATGTTGACGATGGCCCCGGAGACGATCTCCGTGCACAGGGGGAAGAGGGAGTCGAAGGCCCAGAAGAGCTCCGGGGGGAAGGTGAAGGGGATGAAGATGAGCTTCTTCCCCTCCGACTGCGCCCTCTGCGCCTCCCAGAAGAGCTCCAGGAGCCTCTGGAAGAAGAAGATCTCCAGGTCCCGGTTGGCGGGAAGCTCCAGCAGCCCCAGGACGGTGTTCTTGAGCTCGGGGAAGACGAAGTTGGCCGCGCCCTCCACGGCCTCGTCGCTCACGTTCTCCGCGAACTTGTAGACCATCTCCAGGATGCCCACCGCCCTCTCGAAGCCGTTCTCTCCCGGCCTCATCACGTAACCCTTCTCCAAGGTCATACACCCCCTCCGATCCTCTCCAGGAAGGCCTGGACCCGCGTCTTGATCCGGCCCAGGTCGGCGGCCGCGCTGTACTCCTTCTCCAGCACCAGGACCGGGATGCCTGAATTTTCCAGGTCGCGGCGCACCAGGACGGAATCCGTGCCGTGCAGGTCGCAGAACTTGTTGTACAGGTAGACGGCGCCGTCCACCCCGGCCCTCTTCGCCGTCTCCATGATGTAGCTCCGGCGCTTGTCGTACTCCTTGTACATGCGGGGGCAGAAGATGCTCGTGAGGTAGCCCTCCGCCAGCTCCTCCAGGGGATCGCCCCCGGTCCCCGGCCGGTGCAGGAAGGCCCGGGAACCGAAGCACAGGGCGTCGGCCACCACCACCGCACCCAGGCTCTCCATCTCCTCCATCCAGGCCACTTCGTCGGTGGCCGGCCCGCAGAGCATCAGCCGGGCCCGGGGCTTCTTTCCGGGCGCCTTCTTCCTCTCCTCGATGAAGGAGGAGAGGAGCTCGGCGAAATCCTGGCCCCTCATGCGGGAACCGGCCAGCTCCAGGGCCAGGGCCTCGCTCCCCGTGACCCGGGGTTCGGGGAGCTCCCGCAGGGAGCACAGCTCCCGCCACCTCTCCCGCACCAGGTTCCAGTCCTCGATGGCCCTTTTAAGGGCGTCGTCCTCCACCGGGGCGTCGAAGTGGGAGGCCAGGTGCTTGCGCAGCAGCTCCAGCTCCCTCCGGAAGTATTCCAGGGAGTCGTCGCGGAAGAAGTGGGGCACCTTGAGGTAGTGGAAGAAGGGGAGGTTCTTGTTGTGCTGCCAGTTCTCGAACATGGCCCGCAGGTGGTCGCACCCGTTGGTCTCGATGAGGCCGTCCAGGAAGTCGTAGGTCCCGTCCAGGGCCAGCTGCAGGCAGGAGCGGCAGAAGGAGCAGTTGAAGAGGGACATCTCCCCGTCGGCCAGGTCGGTCCGGGGGTTGCCCAGGGCCTTGATGCGGTAGGGAAGGAGCCCCGCGGCCTCGATGAGCTCCACGGGCGTGGCCACGCAGGAGTAACCCACCACCCGGCCGCCTCCCTCCTTCCACTCCCGGACGTAGGGGTCGTATACCTCGCATATCTCCAGCGCGGTTCCGGAAACGGCCATCATCATCACCCCCGGCGGGATTTCCTGCCGGCGCGCAGGCCGGACAGGTAACCTCTAATACCCTGGTAAATTATGGTTAAAAGCCCCTTGACCAACACCCTGGCCGTTTCGGGACGGGCGGCCAGGGCCTCGCGCAGGCGGGAGGCCGAGGCGCGGAAGAGTTCCTCCAGTTCCCCGCGGTCCAGCGACTCCATAAGGGCGGACGCGTATCCCCCACCGGCGGAGGGCTCCCGGAGGCGGCGGTTCAGGGTCCGCAAGGCCTGGTTAAAGCTCCGGGCCAGGGCGCGCGCCTCCAGCCGCTCCCGGAGCTCCGCGCGCAGGGGCTCGGCCATCTCCCGCCAGGGGAGGGCCACCCGTCCCTCGGCCGCAGCGGTGGCGGCCGTCGTCTCCGCCAGGCGGCCGGCGCGCAGGAGGGCGGCCAGGGAGCGGGATAGGCGGGTAAGCTCCTCGGCGTCGATCCCGCCAGAGAAAGCCTTCCGCAGCCGGGAACGGTCCTCCGCGGGGAGGGAAGCGGCTTTCTCCAGCACGTTGGAAAGGGCGCGCAGGGAGGAGTTGGCCAGGGAGGCGGCGGCCTCCAGGAGGGAGGCGGCCAGGTCCGCGTCCTCCAATGCCTGCTCGGCCAGGGAGGAGAGGAGGGCCTCCCCCTCCTCGCCCAGAGCGGCCAGGGCCTCGGCCAGGAGCGGTTTGTCCAACCCCTCCACCAGCCGGGAGGCGATGCGCGAGAAGGGCGCCGCGGAATAGAGGCTCCCGTCTCCCAGGATGTAGCTACCGCGGTGGAGGTTGACCACGAAGGCCGCGGCGCCGTTCAGCGCTTCCGCCGCGTCCTTCCAGTCGATCTCCTCCAGGATGTTGAAGAGGGCGTAGGTCAGGGCCTCCGCCGGGAGGTCCAGCACCTTGAAGAGGGTCTTCAGCACCTGCAGGGCCTGGTTGGCGGCCGGGGCCACCACGCTGAAGATGTTCACCAGGGCCACCGGGTTGTCCCCCAGGATCTCGATCTCCCGGCGCAGGCCTTCCAGCCGGTCCGAGGCCCGGTAGGCGAGCAGCTTGCGCAGTTTCCCGAAATCCACCGCCCGTGTGGCCCTCGAGAAGAAGTCCACCTGCTCCTCCACCAGGAGCTCGGGGCGTTCCTCGTGCAGGCGGATGAGCAGGCGGGAGAGGGAGTTCAGGAGCTCCCCCGCCAGCTCGCCCTCCGCTCCCGGGAAGGCCCGGGCCAGGATGCGCGCCGCCTTCTCCGGCGGGAGGCTCTCCATCCGCTCCAGGACCAGGCGGGCCGCCTCCAGGATGGCCTGGGCCAGCGTGGGCAGGGATTCCAGGAGGGTCTCGGAAAGGCGACCCTCGCCGTCCAGGAGCTCGCGGGCCAGCTCCCGCGGGTCGCTCCCGCCCATGGTTTCCAGGAAATTCCTGAGGCTCTCCCGCAGGTCCTCCACCTTCACCGCACTTCCACCGTTATCTCTGGTCATACCCACCACCTCGTCCCTCGTTTTCCGGTCGTGGCTACTCTTCCCCGTTTACGTTGCGAGCTCCCGACCCCGTTTTTTAACGGGACCGGGAATGCGGTCATAAGGCCCCACCTTCGTTGGCCCGAGGCCTTTTCAGGTCGTCGCTACGTGTGATCTACTTTGCGAATGATCTGCCTCAAAGCGAGGCCACGTGCCTCTTTTCTGCGGCGTCCTTTTACCGATTCAGCCCCCCTAGCCGTTCGGCCTTTTTCACCGATCCAGCCGTCTTTTACCGTTTGCAGCGTTTCTTCAATCGATTCCTGGGCCAGTCCATGCGGGTCCCCATCCCGCGTCCGGAAACCATTTTCATCTATTGCCCCGTTCCCAGGGCCTACCAAGAGGAACTGGCCAGGCACGTTGAGTTTTTCCACTAACCAAGGTCAACCCTTAGTCCGTCCCCGTTTAGGGTTTCGGATTCCGGGAACGCGGAAAGCCACCTCCTCATGGCTCGCCTGAACGCCTTACCGGTCATCCCGCTAAAGCCGCTTGCTATCTTGGACAACGGTTAAACCTCGCAACGACCTGCAGGGCTTTCGCTTTCGCAATGCCCCGAACGATTTTTCTCGTCTTCACCTGTTGATCCCGGCATAGAATGGCAAGGACCTAGCTTGCAATGCCCTTTGACTTGCGATAAAGGGGTTCTCGTGTTGCGCATGTGGTGGTTCGAGAAGTCCTTCTTCCGTCGCTATCACGCGGTGTAACGTCTTCTTCGGCGTGCGATGGAACTCGTTCTTCGGCGTCTCTTGCTGCTTACTCCAGAACGGGGGTTGCTCACCCCGCATCTTTCCTCCAGGGCTGGGCCCCGCAGAGCATGATCACGTAGGCCACGAAGAACCAGAGGATGAGGTGCAGGCCCCAGGTGTTCACCTCCCTCTTCTTTATCTCCCTGGCCAGCAGGGCGCAGGTCATGGTCTTGTAAAGGATCTGGACCAGGAAAAGGGGGAGGAATCTCTCCTGCGCCTCCTCGCTGCGCAGGGCGGCGGCGGAGCAGGCCCCCACCGAGGTGACGATGGTCCCGTATATCCCCATCATCACCGGGTCCTCGTAGGGCCACTTGAGGATGGCCCGCGGCAGCTTCTGGTATACGATCATGGGGGGACCCAGGCTGAAGCACATGGCCGTGTTGTAGGCGTACATGAACTTGCGCCATCTCTTGAGCTTCTCGCCGGAGCCGTTGCCTCCAGTCACGGTTCATCCCTCCCCGCGTGCCGGCCTTGACGATCCTTTCCGCGTTTCTTCTTGCCCAGGCCCCTCTTCAGGAAGCGCAGGGCGAAAAGGGCGGCCAGCGCCACGGCGGCCAGTTTCGCGGCCCCGGGCGCGCCCCTCGCTTCCCTCTCCCTTCGCTCGGGTCGAGCCGCGGCGGCGGCCAGGGAGGCCAGGCGGCGCGCCGTCCTGGCCAGGGAGTCCTTATCCATTTCCTTCCAGGCCCTGCGCACGGTCCGGGCTATCTCCTCCCGGTTCTCCTCCAGGCGCGAGGTGGATCGGTCCAGGGCCTCGAGGGCGCGGTTGAGGGCGGAGACCACCGCGTCCCGCACCTCCTCGGGAGGCCTGCCTTCCCCCACCACCAGGCGCCGGACGAGCTTACCGTATTCCTTGGGAATATCCGCCAACCGTTCCCGGTCTATGCCCCCGCCGATGCGGGAGAGGATATCCTTGAGCAGCGGCTCGGGCAGGCCGTTGAGCTGGCGGCCCAGCTCGAGCAGGAACTCGAGGAGCCAGTTGACGGCGTCCGGAAGGGCGCCGAAGAGGCTCATGGATATCCCCGGGTCGCCCCAGAGCAGGGTCTTGACCAGGCCGGAGGCGCTCTCCGGCTTGATGTCCTTTATCTGGAGGAGGAAGACCTCCTTGAGGGCGGGGGTGGCGATGATCTCCTTGAGTATCCTCTCCCCGATTCCCGGGCTCGCTTCCTGGCGCTCCACGTTCTCACCCCCTTACCCTTCCCCAACGGTCGTTCTCAAGGCCGAGGAGAACGCATTCCCGCGAGGTCTTTCGGCCGCCGCGCTCAAAGACTGGGCGAAAGCCATGCCCTCACCCCCTCATTCTTCTTTCGCGCCGCCGGTCTTCTTGGCGGCGGATTTCTTTGCCGCGCCGGACTTGGAGGCCGCCTTCTTGGCCGGCGATTTGGCAGGTAATTCCAGCAGGGGTTGCATGACGTGCTTCGCGAAGTCCGGGTTCTCCTTGAGGGCTCCCTTGAAGGCCTGGATGAAGGCATGGGTGGAGGATTCCTTGTCCCTGGCCCTCTCCGCCGCAGCGGCCATCCAGGCGCTCAGCCTCTCCGCCAGGGAAGCCTCTCCCAGGGCGGCGGAGAAGGAGGAGGAGAAATCCCCGCGCAGGGAAGACAGGCTGCGGCGCAGCCCGCTGTCCTTCTCGGAAACCCCGAGGGACAGGCCCATCTTCACCAGGCCCCCCGCCGCCTCCCCCAGGGCGGCACCGTCCAGGCCCTCCACTACGCGGTGCAGGAGGTCCTGGAGAAGGGGGGAGGGCATGGAGTTCATCTGGGCGGCGACCTCGGCCAGGGCCTGGAAGCCGGTGTTCAGGATGGCCGGCAGGGTTCCCATAACGGACATGAGCAGCCCCGGGTCCTGCCAGAAAATGGTACGTACCAACCGGCGGGCCGCCGGCGGGTCCACCGCGTTGAGCAGGGTTATCACCGTCTCCTTGAACTTGGGGGTTCGGATGAGCTGGCGAAGGATGCGGTCCAGGGCGTCCACCAGCCCCCGCGTCTCCATTTCCGTCCGGGTCTCCGTTTCCACGGCCATCTTCATCACCTCAAAGCGTCTCGCACTCGAAGAACCAGCGGGCGACCTCCATCTGGCTGAGCTGCTTTCCGCCCAGCCAGAGCTGGACCATCTTGATGTCCCGCCAGTGCTTCTCCACGTCCCAGTCCCGGTCCGGCCCGAAGCATTCCATGAGGTTCATCACCTTGCCGATGGCCTCCAGGGCGCGGTCGGCGGCGAAGTAGCGGTGGGCGCGCGCCCGGGCCACCACCTCCGGGCTCCAGCGCGGGCCGTAGAGGTCCTGGCGGTCGCACATGCGGGCGCACTGGTAGCCGATGATGCGCACCGCCTCGATGGTGGTGGCGAAATCGGCCAGCACCCCGGCCACGGCGTCGTTCTCCTTGAGGGGCATGCCGCGGTAGGTCTTGCGGTTCACGTACTCCTGCAGTTTCTCGTAGATGTTGAGCATCACCCCCACGGCGAAGGCGATGCTCCCCATGTTGCCCATGGAGACGATCTCCCCGTAATACTTGGCGTCGTCCCCGGGGCCGCAGGCCCGGTACCACAATGGCACGCGCACGTTCTCGAACCAGATGTCCCCGTTCTTGTCCGCGGCCATGCCCGCCTTCTCGTAGGCCGGGCCCTGGGTCACGCCGGGGGCGTCGGCGGGGACGAAGATGATGGCTATGTCTTCCGGGTTGCGGGAACCGGGGTTAGTGGTGCACACCACGCCCATTAGGTCGGCCACCCCGCCGGTGTTGGTGGGCCAGAGCTTGTGCCCGTTGATGACCCATTCGTCCCCGTCCCGCACGGCCACGGTGCGGATGGTGCTTCCTTTCAGCACCTCCACGTTCTCGATATCCGAGCCTCCCTGGGGCTCGGTCATGGCCAGGCAGGAGAACACCGGTTCGTTGGTCATGAACATGGGGGCGAACTCCTCGCACAGGCGGCGGTTGACGTGGGGCTCGCAGCAGATGAGGACCAGGGGCCAGAAGACCACCCCGAAGGCCACAGCCATACCGGAGTCGGCCCGGGCTATCTCCTCGAACATGCGGAAGGCGGCCACGCACAGGTACTCGGAATGGCCCAGGCCCCAGCCGCCCAGGTCCTCGGGGAAGAGGATGCGCTGGATGCCGTACTCTCCCAGGAGTTTTTTGAAAGGTGGATGGATGAGGCGGTGCTCCAGGTAATCCTCGTCGAATCCGCGCCGGTAGGGTATGACCTCCTTCTCCACCCACTCCCGGATGATCTCCCCCACCTGTTCCCCCAGTGGGGTGAGGTACTCCAGGGGCCGGCTGAAGACGTCGATGCCGCGCATGGCGAGCTCACCTCCTCAGAGGGTGCGGGCTCCGTAGAACCAGCGGGAGAAATCGTGCTTGGCCAGCTCGTGTGAACCCACGTAGCACTGCACGGTCTTGAGATCCCGCCAGTAGCGCTCCAGCTGCCATTCCTTGGCGTAACCCGCGGAGGCCATGAGTTCCATGGTGCGATGCAGGGCGCGCTCCGCGGTGGCCAGCACCTGGTGGACGATCATCAGGGCGGACGTGTACACCATGTCCGAGCCGGCATCCCCGAAGGAGGAGGGGTCGGCCAGCATACCGGCCAGGTCGTAGGCCAGGAGGCGGGACATGGAGATATCCTGGGCTATCTCCCCCATGAGGGCCCCGGTCAGGGGGTTCTCCTTGAAGATGTTCCCGGTCCCCTTGATCACCCGGTTGTCCCCCCATTCCTTGAGGATTTGGTAGGCGGCCAGGAGCCCCCCCACGGTGGTGGCGGTGATCCCCAGGTAGAACCAGGAGAGGAGGCGCCGGTACTCCAGGTCGCCGCGGAAGAGGCAGTTCTCCGCCGGTACCTCCACCCCGGAGAGGTCCAGGTCGGCGTTGCGGCTGGCGGCGAGGCCCGTCTTCTTGAACTCCGGGCCGCGGGAAAGGCCGGGCGCGTCCCCGGGAACCAGGATGAAGGCCGGTGCCTCCTCGCCCTCCACGGCGCACCAGGCCCCGAAAAGGGTGGCGTCGGCGCCGGAGCAGGTGGGGCGGATCCCCTTTCCCTCCAGCACCCAGCCGCCGGAGGCGGAGCGGGCCTTTACCTGGAAGCTCTTACCACGCCAGGCGGGGGCCTTCTCGTCCTCGCCGAAGACGGGGAGGATAAAGGACACGATCATCGGCCCCCGTCCGTCACAGAACAGGGGCGCGAAGCGGGCGCAGGCTTCCCGGTCCAGGTTTTCCCGCATGGCCAGCGCCGCCTGCAGGGCTAGGTTGTGAGCCGCGAGGTAGGCCAGCCCGGTGTCCGCGCGGCCCACCTGTTCCAGGGCCGCGGCCACGGTGTAGGCGGCCTCGGGGCCGTTGTGTTCCTCGCCACCGAGGTCTTCAGGCCAGAACATGCGCTGCAGGCCAACCTCCACCAGCAGCTTGTCCAGGTTGGGCCTGAGCAGGCCTTGGTAGTCCTCCTTGAGTTCCAGGCGCTTGTCCACGATCTCCTTCTGCACCAGGTCCTGCAGGCTGGCCGCCAGGTCCAGGTCCGTCTTCTGCAGGCGGTTCTTGGGATAGGGAAACAGTTCCAGGTCGTTCATGGGCACCCCCTTACATTCCTCCTCTCTACAGAGTCGTGCACTCGTAAAACCAGCGAGCCGTCTCTATCTGGCAGAGTTGCTTGGACCCCTCTACCAGCTGGAGTATCTTGAGGTCCCGCCAGTGCTTCTCCACGTCCCAGTCCCGGTCGGCGCCGAAGCATTCCATGAGGTTCATCACCCTTCCGGTTACCTCGATGAAGCGGTCCATGGCCAGGTAGCGCTGGGCGCGCGTCTTGGCCACCAGCCCGGGGTCCCAAAGGGGTCCGTAGAGGTCGTGACGGTCGCACATGCGCGCGCACTGGTAGCCCACGATGCGGATGGCCTCGATGTGGGCGGCGAAATCGGCCAGCACCCCGGCCACGGCGTCGTTCTCCTTGAGGGGCAGGCCGCGGAACTTCTTGCGGTTGACGAACTCCGTCAGGCGCTCGTAAATGTTCATCATGGCCCCGGAGATCCAGGCGATGATGCCCATGTTGCCGGTGGACATGATCTCCCCGAAGTACTTGGCGTCGTCACCGGGGCCGCAGGCCCGGTACCAGGAGGGGACGCGCACGTTCTCGAACCACACGTCGGAGTTCATGTCCGCGGCCATCCCCGCCTTCTCATAGGGAGGTCCCTGGGTGACCCCCGGCGTGTCCGAGGTCACGTAGATGACGGCGATGTCCCGCGGGTCGTCGGAGCCCGGGTTGGTGGTGCACACAACGGCCATGAGCTTGGCCAGGCCGCCCGTGTTGGAGGGCCACAACTTGTGCCCGTTTATCACCCACTCGTCACCGTCCAGCACGGCGGTGGTGCGGATGGTGCTCCCCTTGACGATCTCGATGTTCTCGATGTCCGAGCCTCCCTGGGGCTCGGTCATGCACAGGGCGGCGAAGACGGCCTCCGTGGTCTCGCAGAACATGGGGGCGAATTCCTCCAGGAGGCGCCGGTTCTCGTGGGGCTCCAAGGCGATGAACAGGAAGGGCCAGAAGAGGGCCCCGAAGGCCAGGGCCATGCCCGTGTCCGCGCGGGCGATCTCCTCGAACATACGGAAGGCGGCCGTGCACATGTAGTTGGAGCGCCCCATGCCCCAGCCCCCCAAGTCCTCGGGGAAGATCATGCGCTGTAGGCCGTACTCGCCGAGGAGCTTCTTGAAGGGAGGGTGGATGAGCCGGTGGTCACGGTAATCCTCGTCGAACCGCCTCCGGTAAGGCATGACCTCCCTCTCCACCCAGTCCCGAAAGATGGAGCCCAGGAGTCCGTCCATGGGGGATACGTATTCCAGCGGTCGCGTGAAGTCGTCGATGGTCCTCATCCGTGCCTCCTCCGGTTCCCTCCCTTGCCTACAAAGGGCCGCCTTCCGACCCGATTCCCGCCTCTCCCGCGGTAACCCTGTCTTCGGGACGTTCTTTCTATCCGTGAATGGGCCTCCTTCGGGAGGCAGGGATTTTTCGCCTCCGGGTTGGGTTGAACTTCCCAGGCCCCTAAGGCCGCCGCTCCGTGGCAAAGCGCTTCAAGCGCGCCGGCGATTGCTTGTGCGTAGTGCTTGTCCTGCCGCGCCCCGGTCCCCTGCGCCCGGGAGACCCGGCTCACCCGCACATGGATACATGGATACCCACCACCAGGATATCCAGTTCCCCCGCACCTATGTTAGCCTTTATCTTTCTTTGCCACGCGCTCCACGCGCTTTTACCGCGCTTCAGCATTTCGCCCCAGTTACGCACGCCGCTCCGTATGTGGATGCGAGGAGAGATTTCCCTTCTTCTGCATGCCCTCCAAGACGGCGTAGGGAAAAACATCTCTAAGCTTTCAGCCGTTCACTTATTGGCGGTGACTCCCTCCCCTGGAATACAGCCGGACTTTTTCTTGGTGTTTGTATAATATGACCGCGGTCATTTTTTGTCAACCTCCTAATTAAAAATTCTTAGGCTTTTGGGGTCCGTTCAAATTCACCCTTTGCTTCAGGGCATCTAGGAGGGGTGACTCTCTTCTGCATGCCGGACCACAGACCCGGTTGCCGCCAAGTTCATATTTCTTATTTATCCACCGCTACCAACTTTAAACCGGACGGGGAGAAGGCGGAACGGAGAGGCTTGAACACCCGCCTCCCTACCTAGCCCTCGAGCGCGCCGCCCCCCTTTCCCGCCTCCCCCCGGTTCAGGGCCGTGCGGGGAAAAGGCGGAACGGAGAGGCTTGAACACCCGCCTCACCACCTGGCCCTCGAGCGCGCCGCCCCCCTTTCCCGCCTCCTCCCGGTTCAGGGCCGTGCGGGGAAAGAAGATGGAGCGGAGATGAAAAATGCGTGGTTCGCGGGACCACCGACGGGGAAGGATAGGAGCGTGAAACGGCAGGGCTATGGCGGCTCGTGGGTCTTACCGGTTGCCCGGCTCTCCCGCGGGCCCTTTCGCTCCCCGCAGTAGGAGGTCAATGGACTCCTCGAAGAGGTCCTCGAGGTCCGAACCCTCGATGACCAGTGGCTCCCGAAGGAGGGCCAGCTCCACCAGGCCGGTGGCCATCCTCCAGGCCAGCACGCTGAAGCGGTAGGGATCGAGGTCAGGTCGGAAAAGCCCTTGTTCTATGCCTTCCCTGACTAGCTCGCTCTCGTTTCTCAGCCACTCTCCTATGATGGTGGAGACCTCCCGGACCGTGGTCGGGGAGAGGTTCCGGCGCACCTGTTCCAGGAAGGTGTCCCGCAGCACCCGGAAGACCGAGGGCTGTTCCAGGGAATGCCTTATGTAGGCCAGGTACACGGCCCTGATCTTTTCCTCCACCCCGCGGGCCCGGGCCCGGGCCTTTTCCAGGTTTTCGCCGAATCCCGAGACGCCTTGCACGCACACGGTGAGGTAGAGCTCCTCCTTGCTGCGGAAGTAGAGATAGAGGGTTCCCTTTGCCACACCCGCCCTCTCGGCGATCTCCTGCATGGTGGTTTCCCGGTAACCTTTGACGGAGAAGAGCTCCTCCGCCCCCCGCAGGATGGACTGGCGGTGTTCGAGCTTCTTGCGCTCCCTCTTGGTTATCTCTGCCATGACCCGTTCCGCTTGAAGGAAAATTCATCCATGTCGCGCTCGTCCACCACATTGTATATGAAATCGGGTTATCCCGGGGTTTATAATCCCTCCAGTACCTTGGATTTATAATTTCCTCGAGTCCGTCGGCGGGAGATAGAAGGGGAGGGATGAGGATGAAAGAGTCCACGAAGAGGATCTTTCGGCTGCATGGTTGGCGTGTGGACCGCGCCGTACACAACTACCTCTACTTCGTGTTCTACGATCTCTACGTGAAGGGGGCGCTTTACCTCACCAAGGCGGTGGTAGCCCTTTTCTCCCGCCTGGAGGCCACCAGGTACATTCCCCGGTTCATCTTCGACCGCTATCACGCCAAGGTGCTCTCCCGGGGAGACGTGAACAAGATACTCAACCTGGAGGAGACGGTGATGCTGGGGACGGACACCACCAGGCGCATCATCCCCTTCAAGTACGCCAACAAGATCGTGCTGCGGGAGCCGACCCACCTGGCGGTGATGGACTGTCCCTGCAAGCTGGAGCTGGACGACCCCTGCCAGCCGGTGGCCTCCTGCATCGCCGTGGGGAGGCCCCTGGTGGATTTCTGGCTGGAGCACTGCCAGAAATACCACGTTCGCCGTATAACCAAGGAGGAGGCCCTGGCCATCATCGACGAGCACCGGCGCAAGGGGCACATCAACCAAGCCTTCTTCAAGGTGGCCACCGGGGGGAGTATGGGGGTGATATGCAATTGCTGTCCCCGTTGCTGCGTGAGCATGCGGGCCACGGCCCTGACCCGGAGGATAAAGGGGGCGGAGGACATCTCCCAGTACGCGCCCTCCGGATACAAGGTGAGGCACGACGCTGGGAAATGTCGCCTATGCGGGAAATGCGCGGAGGTATGCAACTTCGGGGCGGTGGAGATCAGGGACGGGGAGCGCGTCTATCACGCCGAGAGTTGCTACGGTTGCGAGCTGTGCGTGGAGAACTGCCCCCAGGGAGCCCTTTCCCTGTACCTCGAGGAAGGGGGCCTGCTTCCCCTGGACATCGACCTGGCCCGGGAATTGCTGGGAGGCTGAAAGTTTTGGCCCATTCTCCCCAACGGGTGAGCAATCGGTGGGGATAATTCTGCCGGGTGACGAGACCCGCAGACCCGTACCCTTGCCGTGGCGCCCGAGGGGACAACCCCAGGGCGGCCTGAAGAATAAAGGAATCATCCAACGCGAAGTTAGAAAGGACGGTATTCTTTAAGGTAATAATTGCCATTTAAACTACTTATCCGAACTGTCCCTTTCGGTATGATTTCGGCATGAAGCGCGTATTACTCCCTGCGGGCGGTGTAGTTGAGGAAGCGCGCGTATTGGGCCTGGAAGGTGAGCCTCACCGGGCCGATGGGCCCGTTGCGGTGCTTGGCTACCTTGACGTCCGCCCGGCCCTTGTACTCGTCGTTGTCCGGGTCGTACACCTCCTTGCGGTGGATGAAGATGATGAGGTCGGCGTCCTGCTCGATGGCCCCCGATTCCCGCAGGTCGGAGAGGATGGGCTCACGGTTATGCTTTTCCGGCTCCCGGGAGAGCTGGGAGACGGCGATGACCGGGATGTTGAAATCCCTTCCAATCACCTTCAGGCCCCTGGATATGGCGGCTATTTCCTGCACTCGGTTCTCCAGTCGGCGGTCTGAGCTCATGAGCTGGATGTAATCGATGATCACCAGCCCGATGTCGTGTTGAGATTTCAGGCGGCGCAACTTTGAGCGCAGCTCCATGATCCCTATGTCCGCGCTGTCGTCTATGAAGATGGAGGCGGAGGACAGATCCCCGGCTGCTTCCGAGAGCCGTTCCCATATCTCCTCGTCCTCGAAACTGGACTTCAGTTTCTGGCTGTTCACCCGGGCCCGGGAACAGAGCATGCGCTTGGCCACCTCCTGGGCGCTCATCTCCAGGCTGAATATGGCCACCGGGATGCCCTCCTCCACCGCCACGTGATCCGCTATGTTCAGGGCCAGGGAGGTCTTGCCCATGGAGGGGCGGGCGGCGATGACGATGAGGTCCGAGGGCTGCAAGCCCTGGGTGAGCTCGTCCAGGTCGGTAAAGCCGGTTGGGATTCCGGTTTGCTTTCGGCCCTCGGCGATCTGCTCCAGGTCCTCGAAGGTGGCCTCCATGAGCTCCTTCATGGGCTTGATGTTCTCCCTCCGACGGCGCTGGGCCACGTTGAAGATGATGTCCTCGGCCTCGTCCAGGGCTTCCACCAGGTCCTCGGGGGCCCGGTACCCCACGGCGGCGACCTTGCCCGCGGCCTCGATCAGGCGGCGGTATATGGCCAACTTGGAAACCGCCTCCGCGTAGTACTTGGCATTGGCCGGGGTGGGCACGGCGGACATGAGGTTCATTATGTAGGGCCGGTCACCCACCCTTTCCAGGTTACCCTGGGCGCGGAGGGCCTCGGAGAGGGTCACGGGGTCCACCGGTTCCCCGGAGGCGAAGAGTTGCAGCGCGGTCCGGTAGATGATGGCGTGGGCTTCCTTGTAGAAGTCCTCCGGCTCCAGGATCTCGGAGACCTCCATGACGGCGTCCGCGGAAAGGAGCATGGATCCGAGCACCGATTGCTCGGCCTCCAGGCTGTGCGGTGGAAGTTGATCGTGTCGGTCGAAGGCCTGCACAACCGTGCTCATGACAACCCCTCTTCCCAGCGCCGACCTCCACGAGGGAGGTGCGGAAAGCGGCTCACTCCGGCACGACCTTGAGATGTATTATGGCTTCCACCTGAGGATGAAGCTTGACGCGGGCCTCGTGAAAACCCAGATTTTTTATGTGTTCGTCCAGGTGGATCTTCTTGCGGTCTATCTCCAGGCCGAGTTCCTGTTTGACGAGCTCCGCGATGTCCTTGGGGGTGATGGTCCCGAAGAGCTTCCCCTCCTCCCCGGCCTTCGCCTTGACCTCGAAGGTCCGCCCCGAGATCGCCTGGGCGGTCTCCTCCGCGCGCCGCAGTTCCCGATCCGCCTTGGCCATCTTTTCCCGGGCCAGCTGCTCGGCTTCCTTGGCCTTGCCCTTGGTCCTGCGCACGGCAAGGCCCTTGGGGATGAGGTAATTATTGGCGTAACCGTCCTTGACCTCCACGGTATCGCCGCGGCTGCCCAGACCTTCGACGTCGGCTACAAGTATGACTTTCAAGGCCACTCCTCGATTTGCTCCGCTTCGCGACTCCTGTTTCCTGCGGTTGCCGGTATCCCGACCCTCAGGTTATGCGAAACCTCCCCCCTGGGCGGTTACTATTTTATCTCCCCTTGGCGTGAAGTGTAGGGGATGAGGGCCATTTCCCTGGCGTTCTTGATGGCCAGGGCCAAGCGCTTCTGGTGTTGGGCGCAGTTTCCCGTTACCCGCCGGGGGCGTATCTTGCCCTTCTCGGAGAGGAACTTCTTAAGGAGATTGGTGTCCTTGTAATCGATGTAGTCCACCTTCTCCGAGCAGAAGTAACAGACCTTCTTGCGCTGTTTGCGGCCGTAGCCTTCCTTGGCCTTTTTGTCCTTGGAAGACGATTTCTTGCTCTGGTTGGAACTCATACCACTCCTCCCGATGAAATTTTCGGTTGTAATTCTACTCCATCTGCGCCGCGTTTTCAGTGCCTCGGGAGACCCTCGTTGAGATCAGAAGACCACCTCGTCCTCCACCCTGGGCTCCAGGTCGACGTCCAGGTCGTTGTCCTCGGAGAGATTTACCTCCGTGAGGTCCCCGACCACATCCTCGGCTCGGTCCCTGCGTCCCAGGAAAACCACCCGGTCGGCCACGATCTCGATGGTGGACCTCTTCTGACCGTCCGCGCCCTCCCAGCTGCGGCTCTGCAGTCTCCCGGTGACCGCCACCTGTCGCCCCTTGGTGAGGTACTCGGCGCACTTCTCCGCCTGGTTACGCCAGACGACGACGTTGAAGTAATCCGCCTCCACCTCGCCCTGCTGGTTGGGGAAGTTGCGGCTCACGGCCAAACGCAAGGTGCATACCGGGATTCCGCTGGGGGTGTACCTCAGCTCCGGATCGCGGGTAAGATTCCCTATCAACACTACGCTGTTCAATCCGGCCATGATCTCCTCCTTGCCGTACTTTCCCGACGGACAAGGTGATTGTAGGACGGGGCAGTGACAAATTCTCCGGCGCGGGCTTACCTGCGCCCGTCCAGGCGGAAGATCTTGTGCCTGAGGATCTCGTCGGTGATGTACAGGACCCGGTTCAGCTCCTGCACCAACGCCTCCCCGCCCTTGAAAGTGAGGACGACGTAGTAGCCTTCCTTTTCGTGCTTGATGGGGTAGGCCAGCTTCCTCTTCCCCCAGACCTCGAGCCCGGTCATTTCTCCCCCGTCCCGGGCTATGAGGCCGGTCACCCGTTCCTGGAGCGCCTCGTACTGGGCGGCCTCCAGGTTGGGGCGGGCGATGTACATGAGCTCGTACTCGCGCATGATCACCTCCTCCGGTCTAAGCGGCTCCCGGTCCTTCCGGGAGCAGGATGGCCTTTGCGCGCGAGAATAGATTATAACATCCGTGGTTCCAGTGAAACCAGGCAAATCGCCGCTGTAACCGGGGGCGAGGTCGATAACCCGCCCGTCGGTCGAGTCGCTGCCCTTCCGCTGCCTTTTTCGCGGCCGCTTGCCCGGCATGGGGATAGGTTATCGTCTGGCGCGGCGGTGGATGTCCGCGACCGAGCAGGCAGGGTAGGGAGAAGAAGATAGCGCTGATTTCGTAGGCTAAGGCCGGGTTTACCGGTTGAATGCGGGGAACGGCGCCGTGGGGCATGAACGGCGGCTCCGACGGCGTGGATGACCATCCGGGGTCCTGTATCTTTATGGCGTGGAAAGCAAGCAGCGGAATGGAGGATGGTGATGAGCGTTTCGAGAAGCGGAGATCGTACGGCGCGGGCGGATGGTGCTCCCTCGCGGTTGAAGTGGGATCCGGAGGATTACCGGCGTCACTCCATCCCCCAGTTGAGAAGCGCCCTGGAACTTATCCGGCGAATGGAGATACGGGGGAACGAACACCTGCTGGACATAGGGTGCGGGGACGGGAAGATCACCGCCATCCTTTCGACCCTGCTTCCGGAAGGGAGGGTACTGGGAGTCGACGCATCCGAGGAGATGATAGACTTCGCCGGCAAGAGATATCCGAAGCATAGATATCCCAACCTTTCCTGGAAAGTCGTGGATGCTACCCGACTCCCCTTTCACGGTGAGTTCGACGTGGTGTTTTCCAACGCCTGCCTGCACTGGATCGCGGATCAAAGGCCGGTCCTTTCCGGCATCGAACGCAGTCTCCGACCGGGCGGAAAGGTATACCTGCGGATGAGGGGGAGGGGGGAGCTGGGGCGCTTGGAGACTATTCTCATGGAGCTCATAATGAGCGCGAGGTGGCGGGAGTATTTTTCCCGTTGGTCGGGAGGCTTCGGATTTCACGATCCGGAGGACTACCGGGCCTGGCTGTCGGAAGCCGGCTTACGGCCCGTGCGGGTGGAGTTGACCAAGATTCACACCGCTTTTCGAGGCCGGGAAGGATTGGCCGGGCATATCCGTACCACCTGGCTTCCCTTCACCCTCTGCATACCGGAAGGGGAAAGGGAGGAGTTCATATACCGGATGGTGGACCGCTACCTCGAGGATTGCCCTCCCGACGCGGAGGGTATGGTATATATTCCCAATTACCGCCTCGAGGTCGAGGCCTACAAACCGGATCGGAGGCGATATACTATCAGGGTAAGGCAAGACCAGCGAGGAGGTACGAAGGTGCTCTTCAAGAACTACATGGAGGAGGTAGTCGATTCCACCTTGGAGGAGATACTTTCCCGCCGGGACGACGTCTGTAAATGCGAACGTTGCAAGATGGACATCAAGGCCCTGGCCCTCAACCACCTACCGCCCAAGTACGTGGTCACCGACAAGGGTTACGTCTATACCAAGGTCAACGAGCTGGAGAGCCAGTTCAAGGCCGACGTCACCGTGGCGGTCACCAACGCCATGAAGGTGGTCCGGAAGAACCCCCGCCACGATAAAGATTAGGGCCGGCGGTGGAGATCGGGAGAACGGGGCCTCGAAGACGCCGTGCGGGGCACGAAACCCTGGTATCTCCGACCCGATCAAGGCTTGCCGATGGACCGGATAACCGCTCGCCAACCCTTTGAGCAGGGGAGGGAAAGGCCGGGTGGAAGGGCGGCGGGTCCGCCTGGCACGGGGCCGGGTGTCTTCCGCCTGTTCCATCCCCTGGAGGTGAGCGTGGCCGAGGCCCGAGAGTTGCAGGAACGGTTGAGGGAGGAGGTGCGCTGCGACCTACCCCTGGACCCCGGGAAGGTGCGCCTGGTGGCCGGGACGGACATCTCCTACCTGCGGGAGAGGAGACTGGCGTTGGGGGCGGCGGTACTCATGAGCTACCCCGACCTGGAGATCCTGGAGGTGGGGACCTCCTGCGTGAACGTAGATTTCCCTTACGTCCCGGGCCTGCTCTCCTTCCGTGAGTTGCCGGCCCTGCTCCCGGCCCTGGAGGAACTCGGTTCCCGGCCGGACGTGGTGTTCGTGGACGGTCAGGGGATCGCCCACCCGAGGGGATGCGGCTTGGCCTCCCACTTGGGGGTGGTCACCGGCTTACCCACCATAGGCTGCGCCAAGTCCAGGTTGCTGGGAGAGGCCGAAGAGCCGGGGCCGGAGGTGGGCGACTGGACTCCCCTGGTGTACGAAGGGAGGACGGTGGGCGCGGTTCTGCGCACCCGGAAAGGCGTCAAGCCCCTTTACGTGTCCGTGGGGCATATGGTAGATCTTCCCAGCTCGATCCGCGCGGTGCTCGCCTGCCTGCGCGGCACCAGGCTCCCGGAGCCCCAGCGCAGGGCGCACCAGGTCACCGAGGAGCTGAAACGGAAGGTCCGGGCGGGCGGGTAAGATCCCCTCAAGCCTCGGGGAAGCAAGTTCCAGGGAAGCAGGTGTTCAAGCCCTACCTCGAGATCTCCTCCTTCCAGCCGTGGCGCTCTTACCGGATCGTTCTCGAATTCCGGAGAAACCGGCGCCACGTCTCCGCTCCACGGATGCGGCGCGCTTTTTCCCACCGCGCGTCCCGCCTCCCGGCGGTCGGCAGACATCCCCTGGTGATATGGTGGACATGAAGGTCGGTTCCTGCATGGTCGCCCGCCTGAGGCCCGTATTAAAGGTCTCCATCCCCAGGTGAATGACCGTCGGGGTCTCCGAGACAACCAGTCAAGCGGCGGGGCTGGAGTAGGCGCATCATCCCCTGTTTTTCAGTGCCGCCCGGGGCGCCTCACTACCCGGGCCGGGATGCCGTATGCCAGGGACCCGGCGGGAACGTCGTCCAGCACTAGGGAATGAGCGCCGATGACCGCGCCCGGTCCGATCTCCACGTTTCCCAGCACCGTGACTCCGGTATAGAGGATGGCCCCGTCACCGATGCGGGGATATCCCTCCTCTCCGGGGTCGAAGGGCGAGGCCCCCCGGCCTCCCAGGGTGACGTTATGCAGGATCCACACGTCCCGGCCTATCTTCACCCCCCGGCCGATGGTCACCCCCGCGGTGTGCCAGATGCGGCACCCCGGGCCGATGTCCGCCCCAGGGTCTATCTCCGCCCCGGTCAAGAGATAATTGAGGCGGGACAGGAACTCGGGCAGCAGCCGCAGGCCCCGCAGGTAGAGCCGGCGGTAGAGCCGGTAGAAGAGCAGGGCCTGAACGCCCGGTTTGACCAGGAGTACCCGGATCGCCTGCCGGAGGTCCGCGGCTCCCCGCAGCGTCCCTCCCTCGCTGAAAAGCGCCTTCACATCCCCGAGCAGCCCTTCCGGTTCCCCTTGCCGGCTCACCGCTTCCACCAGGTTGCGGACCGCCAGGGACGCTCTTCCCGCGAGGTCGCGCCACACCTGAAAGGGATCCCCTTCAGCTTCGCCGCGAGATATCTCCATCTACCACCTCATCACCCTTCCGATCCACAGTGAAGAGTTTATCATCCGGGCCGGGAGGGCGGGCAAATCGAGACCGGCCGGCCTTCACCGCGGGTGGTGTGCGGGAGCCCGGAACCTGATCGCAAACCGGGAACAAGGGCCTGAACCGGCAAGGATTTCTCCCTTGCAATGCTGAAATATCCATCGAAACAGCATCGGCAGGGATGCGAATAGGAGAAACGCGGAGGGCCTTCCGGGCCGAGGCTCTGGCCGCATCTCCCACTCGCAGCATGGATGGCGAAAGGAGCCGTATGTAAAACACGCCGCAACCGCTCAAACTTCCAAGTGTATCGCTGGGGTTGCAGCTCCCGGCGTGCGAAGGGGAAAGAGCCTCATGGCGAAGGACGAGAAACGTGGTTTTTGGTTTCGGCCTGCCTCGATCCGGATAAAAATCTGTCCTCAGGAGGTATAACATGGAACGTGTGGAACCAAAGTCATTTGAAATGAGTGTGATGAAAACGAGGCGGAGGTATCCGGTTTGGGCGGGGTCGGTGGTCATGCTCCTGGTCCTGGCTTTGCTCTGGACGGGATGTGGTTCTCAAGAAAATGGAGCGGGGACGAGAACCACCGCCCATCCCGGTGATCGGCGGGCCGATGTGCGGGGGGCGGAAGGCGGCCCTTATTACTTTATTGCCGTGCACAACGAACCCTGCCATCGCCCCAACGGCAGGCAACAGATAGCGGAGTCCTATGCCATCCTCAAAGAGATGGTGGAGAGGGCGGATGAATACAACGTGAAACTCACCTTGATGTTCTCCGCTCAGTGGGCGGGCTATATAGCCGAGAGCCCGGAGAGGCTGGCCGAGGTGCGGTCCTGGAAGGAGAGGGGGCACGAGATAGCCGCCCACCACCACGATATCTATCACGGCAATTGGGATGGATACACCGATTACCCCCGGGAAGAGGTCGAGGCGATGAGGGTGAGGATGTGGGGATTTTCGGAGGAATATCTGGGTACCCTCGATGATTACATGCGCGAACTTCATAGGATAGACCCGGACATCAAGTCGGGATGCCTCAACGACGAGTTCGACAAGAGGGCCCTTCCGGACGAGATAATCTACGACACCGGATCCGGGTTCGCCAACCACGGTGAGCCGGGGACCAGGGAGGACGATAGAACATCGCCCTCCAAGGGGGTGAATGAGTTCGTGACCGTGGGTACCGTCAAGGGCATCGAGAGAAAGTGGCTGGCACATTACCAGATAACCAACCCGCAACGCACCAAGGCTGCCATGGAGGCGTTCGGGAAGTTGGACGGTGGCGTATACGGTGTGGTATTGCACAGCACGACTTCCGAGGCGCAGGAGCTGTACGAGTTTCTGGAGTTTCTGCACCAGTACGATCCCGACGGGCGATACAGCAAAACGGTCACCGAGATCATCGAGGAGGGATTGCTGCCGGAGGTGAGGCTTTCCGACGAGGTGATAAACGAGACATACGAGCAGGAGGTACCCGGCTGGGAGAAAAAGGGCTGAAACCGCCTCCCTCCACGACGGGTCGATTAAGGTCAAGCCCGAAGATGTGATGGTCAAGGGAAGCGGCGTAAAAAGGCCGGATCGACAGGACGAAGGGCGTGAACCTCTCGACGTTGGACCTCGAGGACACGGTGTTGTATGAAGGAAGGTTGACAAGCCGGGGCGGGAAAACGATAATTTTTTCCATCATCGCGAAGGAGAGCGTCTCATGTGGGCCGTGAACTTGACGAGGACGAAAGGGGATTTCGCCTGGTGGTGGCGGGCGCACCGTGGCGGTGCCTGCCCGCCCAGCATGAGCTGAGACACGGACAGGCATCAGGGGCCACGGAGAGAGAAACTCCGTGGCCCTTTCGTTTAAGGCGTCGGATAAAGTAGCAGGATGTGGAGGAGGGATGTCCGGGAGAGGAAGGCTCCGTGGCCCTTTCGTTTGAAGCGCCGAAGAATGCGGGTCCATGCGCCTGGCGAGGCGTGGGGCGGAAGGCAGACGAGCAAGGAAATCATGGTCGAACGGGGAGAAAGTAAAGTGGACGCGCGGTTCACGGCGGCCGTTGCGGTTGAGCGCCGTGGTCGCGAGGTTCGATGAGAGGAGGAGGGAAGATGAAGGAACAGCCCAAGATAATCAACCTGGGAGAGAAGGACATCCCGGAAGCCTGGTACAACGTGCTTCCGGACCTCCCCAAACCCCTTGACCCGCCTCTACACCCTGCCACCAGGCAGCCCGTGGGACCGGACGACCTAGCCCCCATTTTCCCCATGGGGCTCATCGAGCAGGAGGTGAGCCAGGAGCCCTACATCGACATACCGGGGGCGGTCCTGGACGTATACCGCATCTGGCGGCCCACGCCTCTCATCCGCGCCACCCGCCTGGAGGAGCATCTCCAGACCCCGGCCCGCATCTACTACAAGAACGAGGGGGTTAGCCCGGCGGGCAGCCACAAACCCAACACCGCCGTGGCCCAGGCCTACTACAACAAGAAGGAGGGGGTGCGCAAGCTCACCACGGAGACGGGAGCCGGCCAGTGGGGGAGCGCCCTGGCCATGGGCTGCAACTTCTTCGGCCTGGAGCTACAGGTGTTCATGGTCCGCTCCAGCTATCAGCAGAAGCCCTACCGGCGGGTGCTCATGGAGACCTGGGGGGCCAAGGTGCAGCCCAGCCCCAGCGAGATGACGGAGACGGGAAGGAAAGTCCTGGAAAAGGACCCGGACACCCCGGGCAGCCTGGGCATCGCCATCTCCGAGGCCATAGAGCTGGCCGTGCAGGGCGACGACGTGAAGTACAGCCTGGGGAGCGTGCTCAACCACGTCCTGCTCCACCAGACGGTCATCGGCCTGGAGGCCAGGAAGGCCTTCGAGCTGGTGGACGATTACCCGGACATGGTCATCGGATGCGTGGGGGGAGGCTCCAACTTCGGGGGGACGGCCCTTCCCTTCGTGGTGGACCGCCTGCAGGGCAGGGACATCCGGCTCATCGCCGTGGAGCCCACCTCCTGCCCCACCCTCACCGACGGCCGTTACGAGTACGACTTTGGGGACACCGCGGAGATGACCCCTCTCTTGCTCATGTACACCCTGGGCCACGAGTTCGTGCCCCCGCCGTCCCATGCCGGGGGCCTCAGGTACCACGGCGAC
Organism: Actinomycetota bacterium; assembly: GCA_014360685.1. Lineage (GTDB taxonomy): Bacteria > Actinomycetota > Geothermincolia > Geothermincolales > RBG-13-55-18 > Solincola_A. The sequence goes on from JACIXB010000027.1 coordinate 47,340, forward strand.
GCGCCCATCATCAGCTTACTGGTGAAGGAGGGGGTCATGGAGGCCAGGGCCTACCACCAGGTGGAGGTCTTCGAGGCCGCGGTGACCTTCGCCCGCACGGAGGGGATAATCCCCGCTCCCGAGACCTCCCACGCCATCAAGGCGGTCATCGACGAAGCGATAAGGTGCCGGGAGAGCGGCGAGTCCAAGTGCATCTTCTTCAACTTCTCCGGGCATGGCTTGCTGGATCTGGCCGCATACGACGAATACCTCAGCGGACGCCTGAGCGACGTGTAGCGGCCGGAGAGCGGTACTGTTATGGAATAATATGGAAGGAGAATGTCGGGTGCGGCCGGGAATGCCCGCAGAGTGGTCGGCGTGAAAACCGCTCGTTGATCGCCGCCAGGGGATGATAATAACCGTCGTTTAAACATTATAGAAAAAGGGGAGGTGACCGGCTGGGTCGCTTCCCCTTGCCTTTCCGGTGGAGGCATACCCTCTTATCCACGCCGGTGAAACAACATGAGGCTTATGCATCATTCCCCTTCCTCTTCGTGGGTGAGGTATTCTCATATTCACTCCGGGAAGATCGCGTGGACCTACACACCATCCCCCCTTCCATTCCGGGTTGGAGGGATACTCTCGTGGAAAGTCGGTGACCTCACGGGGCGAAAGCCCCTCCCCAGCCCCGACACCGCCGCCTGGACCCGCCCTTCCTCGGCGAGGGGGAAGGGCTCGCGTCGTCTATCCACAGGGTCGTCGCGAGGGAGAGGGTCGCAGAAATGAAGACAAGAACTTACTCGCGGCGTGGTCGGCCCGGGTCCGTCAGCCGGCGGATCGGCGTGGGGATTACTCGAGCCCGTGCGGGGAGCGCCTCCAGCCCTCTTGGATAAGGTTGGGCGCGCTCCCGCCATGGTGAGGTTTCTAACTCTTCGCGTGCGCGGATTATAATGAGGCCATGTCCAAGGTATGGAGGATATCCGCGACCTGCGCGCTGGGCCTGTTCCTGGCCCTCGCCCCGTTTTCGGGCTGCGGGGGCGATGGTGGCGTGGAGAAGGAAGAGGCCGAGCTGGCGGAGTTCGCCGTCCGGGAGATATTGGTCCCGCGCGAGGGGGAGAGAAATTTCGTGGCCGTCTGGACGAGGAAGTCCGAGGGGGCGGGTGACGTCTCTGTGGAGGCGCTGGCGCAGCGCATCTGGAAGTGGGAGGGAGGGATACTCTCGGAGATAGGCCTGGAGGAATACCGCCGGCTGGTGGGCACCCATCAGGGTGAGCGAAACACCTGGACTTACGGGGAACACTCGGTGACGGTCATGGAGTACGACCCGGGGAAGGGAGAGGCGGTGGTGGAGATCGGGTCCCTGTACGGCCCCATGACCGGGGCGGGAATCCGTTATTTCCTCCGCCGCGAGGGCGGGAAGTGGAAGAAGGTCTCCGAGCAGACGGTGTGGATGAGCCGCGCGCGGGAGGAGGAATGCGGGTCGTGAAGGGTTTCTTGCGCCTGGCCGTTTTCGCGTTGGCGGCGCTTCTCATGGTGGCGTTGACGGCCTCCGGTTGCGGAAAAAGCGCTGCCCCGGAGAGGAGCGAGGAGGAGAGGGTGGCCGAGGAGGCCGTTCGGGTGGCCATGCGGGGAGACGCCGTGGCTTTCCTCCAACTGGTAGCCCCTTCCTTCCTGGAACGGGCCAGGGCGGAGATGCCGGATGCCGAACCGGAGACCTTGGGGGCGGTGCTCTTGGCCGGTTTCTCGGAGGAAGTGCCTTACGCGGGGGCCGGAGACCTGTTTTTCGAAGTGAGCGAGGAAGGAGACCGGGCCGTGGTCCACGTGTGGGGCGAGTTCCTGGACGCGGAGGGAAACGCGGTTTCCCTGGGGCAGGGGGATGCATTACGCGTGGCCCTGCGCAGGGAGGAGGGGCGCTGGTACGTGGACCTTCTGGACCTGTAGGAAGCGGGAACCCCGCGGCGCTACTTCCTCCCCGGCCGAAGAGGAGAGGCGGTGATCCGCCCGTCAGGCGGAAAGCCTCCTCCCGGAAAGGCGGGAAGCGCGGTGTATCGAGCGCGCGGGGTCGCGGGAGGGGCGTCCCCGCCCGGTTACAGGGAGCCGCCGGGCGCACCGGCAGAGGGGTTCCGGGGTCGGTTTAAAAATTGAGGGCCCGGAAGATGAGCAGCCCGAGGTTCTCCACCACTTCCTCGGCGGACCCGGAGATAAACCCCGCCTGCCGGCCGTAGACGGTAAACCCGATCAGGGTCACCAGGAGCTGGGAGGCGATCTTGGCGTCCAGGCCCTCGCATTTCCCGGCGGACTGCATCTCCAGCAGCTTTTTCTCCAGGATGTCGGAGAAGCGGCGGTGGAAGTCGTTGAAGAGCTCCCCGAAACGGGCGTTCTCTATGGCCGCCTCCATGTACACGTTATGCAGGTCCCCGTGGCGGTCGAAGATGTCGTGGATGCCCCGGAGGAGGATGCGCACCGCCTGGTAATCGTCGAAGGCCATACGTTCCAGGAGTACCCAGGCGGACTCGCTCAGGCGTTCCAGTTCCAGGATGAGGTCGGAGAGGAGGGCCATGAGAACGTCGTCCTTCCCCTTGAAGTAATCGTAGAAGGTGCCGTGCCCGCAACCCGCCCGTTCTATTATGTCCACCACCTTGGTGTCGTGATACCCCTTCTCCCGGAATACCTTGTGCGCGGCGTGAAGGAGGTTCTGCCGGGTCATCTGGGATTTCCTGGTCTTGGCGGTTTTCATATCCCCTCCCGTGGACATCCGGGCGCCGGCTGGCTCCCCGTCTCCAGGGCGCTGCGATTCCCGGGAACATGATTTCGACTTGATGTCGGTAAAAGTATATCACGTCTGCCCTTGAGGCGCCCTCCGAACCGGACGGAGCCTTTCCCCGCGTCGGCTTCGGGTCGCCAGAGGCGGTCCGGGCTTGGGGGAGGGAGTCCTCTCCGCCCGGGGAGGTCCGGGATGCGAGGGGTGGGTGGCCGTTTCCGGTTACGGCATGCCATGGGCGTCAATCCGGGATACCCACGGACCTCATTCCCCTCCCGGTGACTCGCGGCTGGGGTGAAAGAAACGCCGGACCGCCTCTCCCACCTCCTCCCCCCTCACTTCCTCCACCCTCATCCCCGGCGGGAGGGCGGCGCGGAAGGCGCGGGAATAGGACCGCTTGAGGAAGCGGGGGTCCAGGATGACCACCACCCCGCGGTCGGTGGAGCGGCGCATGAGCCTCCCGATGCCCTGGCGGAAGAGGGTCACCGCCAGGGGCAGGTAATAGGAGCGCCACCCGTTCCTTCCCCGGCGGTCGAGCTCCTCCACCCTCCCGGCCACCACCGGATCGCCGGGGTGCCGGAAGGGGAGCTTGGCCACGATGACCGCGGAGAGGGATTCCCCGGGGACGTCCACCCCTTCCCAGAAAGCCTCGGTGGCCAAGAGCACCGAGTCCCGGTCCTCGCGGAATCGCTCCAGGACCAGGGCGTTGGGAAGTTCCCGGCTCTGGCGGTGGCAGGCGATACCCTCCCTTTCCAAGCGCGGCTTCAGCCGCCGGTGAAGGTAGCCCACCTGATAGTGCGAGGTGAGCAAGACCAGGGAGCGTCCTCCCACCGCCCTGATCACCTCCTCGCATACCCGGCAGATCTCCTCCAGGTAGGACCCGGAAAGAACGGGGTCCGCGGTGGGTTCCGGGAGGTCATTCACCGCCAGGAGCAGTGAACGGTGAGCGTAATCAAAGGGGGAATCCAGGGTCAGGAGCCGGACCTCGCGCCCGCTCTCCTCCACCCTTTCCAGGCCGGTGCGCCGGAGGAAGAAGGAAAAGCCCTGTCTCTCCCCGGGAGCGCGCAGGGAAGCGGAGGTGAGGATCGCGGAATCCAGCCGCAGGAAGAGCAAATCGGCCAGGCTCTCGGCCACGCTCACCGGGGCGCAATAGAGGCGTGGGGCCGCCCCCCCTTCCTTTTCCCCGTCGGCGGCGGGCGGCGGGTACTCCACCCAGCGGAGGTGGAGGGAGAAATCGTCGCTTTGAGGTGGCAGGAAGAAGACGGACAGGGCGGAAGCCCCCGTCCAAGCTTTTTCGGCCAGCACCTCGGCCCGGCGCAGGGAGAGGATGAACTCCTGGTCCTCGTCTCCAGAAGCGGCGGAGGAGGCCCTGTCCTTCAGCCTCACCGTGGCCGAGGCGAAGGAATCCAAAAGTTCCGCGAGCTCTTCCGCCTCCCCCCGCGCCTTCTCCCAGCGAGGGAGGGAGAGGTCACCGGCCGTGAGCCTCCTGGGTTCCGTATCCTGCGCGCGTGGGGGCTGGCCGCCCGGCGGTTCGAGGGCGGAGGGCAGGGAGTGCTGGAAGAACTCCTCCGCGAGGGACGCCGCCCTCTCGGCGAGCTCCCGGTAGCGCGACAATTCCTTCCCCTCCCCGCCGCCCCCCAGGCGGCCTTCCCAGATGGAGGCCAGCCCCCTCTTTCCCGCCCCTTCTTCGAGGAGGTGAAGGCACTCCCCGAGGGAGAAGGATAGGGTAAAGGCCTGCGTGGCCACCTCCTCCAGGTGGTGCGCCTCGTCGACGACCAGGTAACGGTAGGGAGGGAGGATGAGGTCGGAGGTCACCCCTTCCGAGGTGCCGATCTGGGAGAGGAGCAGGGCATGGTTGACCACCACCACCCGGCTTTCCGCCGCCCGTGCCCGCGCGCGCTCCACGAAGCACCTTCCCTGGAAGGGGCAGCGGGAGCGGAGACAGTCCTCGGGTTGGGAGGCCAGCCGCTCCGCCGTCCCCTCCAGGGCCAGCCGGAGGTCAATGGAAATTTCCTCCAGGTCACCCGCGGGGGAGCGGGCTATCCAGGAAGCCAGGAAGGCGTATCCCTCGGCGGGGGTCAACCCGTAGAGCGGCAGCACGGGTTCTCCCCGGGAGAGGGAGGCGCACCATTCCGACCACTTGCGCAGGCAAAGGTAGTTACTCCTGCCCTTCAGTAGGGAGTAGTCGAAGGATCCCAGGGCTCGGCTCAGGATGGGGAGGTCGCGGTGGTAAAGCTGCTCCTGGAGGTTGCGGGTATAGGTGGAGACGATCAAGGGGGATCCGGATGTGCGGGCGTGAAGGACCCCCGGAACCAGGTAGGCGAGGGACTTCCCCACCCCCGTACCTGCTTCCACCACCAGGAAGGCGGAGTCCTCGAGGGCCTCGGCCACCGCCCGGGCCATCTCCCGCTGCTGGGGCCGGGGCTCGTAGGCGGAATGCAGGGAGGCCAGTGGGCCGTCACCGGAAAGGAGCTCCCACGCTCGTTCCGCCACCGCCACGGATTGATCCTCGCCTCGGCCCTCTTCCGGCCCCGGTGGGCCTCCTTCCCTGCTGGAATAAAGTTCCATTCCGGCCAGGAGTTCCGCGAGGTCGGGAAAGGCACCCGGGGACCTTCCCCGCGGGCCGGGGAGGAAGGGATACCAGGGGTTACGCGCCTCGTGGAGAGCGGACTTCACGGCGGCCCTTACCCGGGAAGGCGCCTCCATCCAGGCATCCAGCAAACGGTCGAGGAGGCGGCCCATGATGCGCGCTTCCTCGAGGGCCCTCCAGGGGAGCTCCTCCCCCAAAAGCGAGGAAGCCAGGGTACCCATGGAGTGGTCCCTGAGGTAGGGAAGGGCCAGCCAGGCCAGTTGCCGCAGTTCCAGCACCATGTCCGGGGGAACGGGCTTTCGCGCTTCTCCCAGCAGAGTGAGTTCGGGCCCTCCCCTGTGGTAAACGAGTAGTGGCCTTCCACCGGCGAAGCGCAGGATCTCCCCGGCGGCTTCCCTTCGGGAATACGTGGGCCCGGAGTCCTCTTCCTTCCTCCCGCTGCGCCTCAGGAGCCAGGCAGGGGGAAGGCACCCCGGATCCACCGGGCAGGAAAAGGCCTTTACCTCCTCGCCCTCCTGCCACATCAGGGCTGCCGCCTCGAAGGGGATGAATTCCCCGGGATCCCCTTCCGCGGCGATGACCCTGAGTATGCAGAGACCGCCTCGCCGGTCCTTCAAGGCCCTAACCCCCGTTTCCCGTGCGCGCCGCACCTCGCGCCAGGGGAGTGATCAGGGGCGCATCGCCCGCTCATCGGAGCTTCGTCCCGGCCGCTTTGTTTTCCGGCTCCTGGCAGGGTGGAGCCGGGACGCTCCCGCCACCGGCGAACCCCGTCTTCATGCCTCAGGTTATCCTCCGCCCGGCGTCCCCGCTGGGGCGGGAGGGGCGTTGTTCCCCTGATTCCCGTCATCGGTCCACCGCCTTGATCCCCGATCCTTATCATATGACCCGGAAGGGGGTCCGGAGAAAGTCTACCCGCAGGCGATGACTGGTCGAGGACCAGGCGCACGGCCGGGGGAAGCACGCGCAAGGTCCGCGGAAGCGGCCGCCCGGTTCAACGGGACGTGCATATCGGCGCATGGTGATGGTGCACCGGGGTTGGTAGCGGCTGGTTGAAGGGCGCGGAGGAGGGATACGTGTGCGCGGGAGGATGTTCCGAGGCGGGAACGGCCCGGGGTCCGGACGGCAATTGCAGGGTGTTCGTCTCGGTCCCGGAAGGCGGCTTGTCGCCCCGGTGGCTACGGGAGCGAAACCAGGCGGCGGTCGGCGGGGGGCGCCGGGAAGGCAGGCGCGGTCCGGCGCCTTGGCCCACGGCCGGCGGTGGCGATGTTCCGGAGGAAGCCGGCTTGGGCTATGATTAAGGAAATGGAACGGTTTTCCATGCGCGCGGGAAGTTGAAAGTCTACCTTGGGGAGGGGTGAAGGTGAAGATCGTGGACGCCGAGGCCTATATCTGTCATTTCCCCCTGCGGGAGCCCTTCCATCCCAGCTGGATCCCCGGATTGCCCTCCCACGCCAACAGCGCGGTCATCCTGCGCCTGGTCACCGACGAGGGCATAGACGGGGCCTGCAGCGGGGTGGCCTTCGCCGGGGAATGGAAGGGCTTTCCGGAACTGATAAGGGTTTTCCTCCTGGGAAGGGACCCCTTCCGGGTGGAGGACCTGGTGCAGGTCCTCCGTTCCGCCAAGGTCGTCGGCTTCCGGGCCTGGTTCGTGGAGATCGCCCTATGGGATATAATCGGCAAGGCGACCGGACAGCCGGTCTACCGCTTGCTTGGAGGAGCCCGGGACATGGTGAAGGCCTACGCCTCCACCGGCGAGCTGCGCGATCCCGAGACCAGGGCCCACGACGCCGTGCGAATGGTGGAGGAGGGGTTCCGGGCCATCAAGCTGCGCATACGGTACGACGACATCCGCCGGGACCTGGCGGTGGTGGAGGCGGTGCGCGTGGCGGTGGGAGACGAGGTGGAGATCATGGTGGACGCCAACCAGGCCTGGCTCATCCACGGCTTCGGGCCTTACCCGAAGTGGGATCTGAAGCGGGCCATGGCCCTGGCCCGTGAGCTGGAGAAGTTGAACGTGGCCTGGCTGGAGGAGCCCCTGCGCATGAGGGACTTCGAGGGGCTGGCCATCCTGCGCCGTTCGACCACCGTGCCCATAAGCGGCGGGGAGCTCAACGATGACCTGGACGATTTCCGGGAGCTCATCGAACGGGGTTGCTACGACATCATCCAGCCGGACGTCACCTTCGCCGGGGGCATACTGGCCGGGCGTAAGATCGCCGCTATGGCAGAGGCGGCCCACATCACCTACAACCCCCATACCTGGACCAACGGCTTGGGGCTGGCGGCCAACCTCCAGCTCATGGGGGCCATACCCAACTGCACCCACTGCGAGTTCCCCTACGACCCGCCCGGCTGGACCCCGGAGGGGCGGGACGCCATGCTCGCCGAGCCCATCACCGTGGACTCGGACGGTTACGTCGCCGTCCCCTCCCGGCCCGGATTGGGGGTGGAAGTGGACTGGGAGAAGGTGCGCGCCCACGGCGAGAAGGTGCTCTGACCGGCCCCGGTCGGCGTGGGGTCGGATCCCGGTCTCGGTGGCGGAGAGAAGCGCATGGTTTGGTAATCAAAGGAAAAAGGGAGCGAGAGATGGCCGCTAAGGAACCCGACCGTCCGATGAAGATGAAGGAGCTCTCCCGGGCCTCCGGCCTTCCGGTGAGCACCATCAAGTTCTACCTGGCCAAGGGCCTGCTGCCTCCTCCCCGCAAGGTGAAACCCAACGTAGCCTACTACGACCGCGCCTTCCTGGAACGCCTCCTGGTGGTCAAGAGCATGCGCGCCGAGGGGCTTTCCGTGCGGAGCATAAAGAGCATCCTGGACCGCTATCCCTTTGAAAACGTGGCCGATTGGAAACGTTTCCGGGAAAAGGCGCGCAACAAGAGGCCCCACGAACTGGCGGAGGAGGAACGCCTGGCGGCCATGAGCGAAGAGGACAGGAGAAAGGAGGAGATCCTCGACGCCGCCTTCCGGGTCTTCTCCTCCCGGGGATACCGCAGCGCCACCATGGACGACATAGCCGCCGAGGCGCAGGTGAGCAAGGGAACCTGCTACCAGTATTTCCCAAGCAAGGAGGAAATCTTCATCGCCACCATGGAGCGAAGCCTGCGCTCGTTGCTCTCCGAGGCCGGGAGCGTGGCGGGAGAGGCGCGGAACGCCCTGACCCGCCTGGGCCTGGAGGGGTTGTCCTTCATCTCCCGCTACCGCGATATCCAGTTCATGTTCACCAGCGTGGTCTCCGAGGCCCTGTCCGGGAACCGCCGCCTGAGGGAGAAGGCGGCTGAGGCCTACCGGCGGGTGGCGGAGTTCCTCGCCGAGGACATCCGCCGGGGGATAAGGGAGGGCGTATTCCGGCCCGTGGATCCCATGAACGTGTCCTACGCCCTCATCGGCATCGCGGAGATGGCCGGGAACCTGCACGTGCTGGAGGATGATTTCGACGTCCCCGCCTTCTTCGTCAAGCTCATGGATTTCATCCAGCACGGCCTTTCCTCAACCCGGAAAGGGGAAGGATAAGGTTTGGGGGGAAAGCCGTCGTCAGCCTTCCATCTTCTCCAACAGCTCCCTCTTGGCCCGCTCGAACTCCTCCTCGGTGAGGGCTCCGCTGCGGCGCAGCTCGTCCAGCTTGCGCAGGCCCTCCACCAGTTGCAGGTCCCGGGTGGCGGAAACGTCAGGGGAAGCCTCCCCGCCCGCGCCGCGGGAAGATTCCGTAGGGGGCCCGGGAGGCGTGACGATCCCGGGTGAGGAGGCCTGTCTTGACCGTAGTTCGAGTAAGGCGTTCCTCTGGCTCAGGATGAGGTCCCGGACTTCCCGGGGGCTTCCTATGTTGGTGAAGGGCTGCTGGCCGAACTCTCCCGCTGACTCGATGACCAGGTCCCCGTAGTTGAAGATCCTCTCCCAGAGGTTCTGGCTCCCGCTTATGTCGTTCACCTGGTCCAGGGGGATGGCCTTGAATCTCTTGCTGAAGATGCCCGAGACGAGGATCAGTTTGCGGTCGGTGAGGATGAAGTGGGTGAAGTACCAGCGCAGGAGGGGGACGAGCAACCAGCCGACCAAGACCGCCGCGAAGACCGCCCAGGCCACCACCGTCCAGAGGTCGGCGAAGCCGCGGCTGTTACGGAACCACATGAGGGCCGCCCAGCTGGCCACGGTGAGCAGGGCTCCCAGCGAGGGGGCGAAGTAATTCTTATCTTCCTGCCCGCGCTGTTTGAGGAGTGGGCGGATACCGAACAGGACCAGGGTAATGAGTGCCAGCAGGCTTATAAGAATGATGTATCCCCAGTTGGTCTCCCCGGGAACGGCCGCGGGTCCCGGCTTGAACCTGGTCAGGAGGAGCACCAGGGCGGCCACGGCGGCTATGCCCGCCAGGAAGTTCCTCCAGATCTCCCAGAGGGAATGTCGGCGGTCGAAGATGACTTCCTCTCCGCTCTCCAGCATCTCCGATGCCACCTCGCCCATCTTTCATCCTCCTTAGGCTTCAACCATGGCGTAGCCGCGAAGGGCCCCGGGGACTCTCCAGGACCGCATCGCCCGCCCTCCTCCTTTTCTCACCTCCGGTCTTCCGCCGGCGCCGTTCACTCGAGCCCGTTGATCTTCAGTACCAGGCGGTAAGCCTCCGGGTAATACCCGGAACTGGACCGCACCTGCTCTCCCAGTTCCTGGAAGGAATCGTTTTGCGCCGAGAAGCGCGGCCATTCCGGATCCGTGCCCCCGTTGGGGTCACCTACGGCGGCGAAGCGCGTCCAGTAGTTCATCATGGTCTCCGAGAGGGCCTGGTCCTCCGGGCGCAGGAAGCGCACCAGGGTCCCGAAGACGAAGGGGAGCTCGTAGCCGTGGTAGGCTCCCATGTGTTCCGTCCCCGGCACGCTGGACCTCATGGTGAAGAGGTACACGTAGACGGGCATGCCGGCCTCGGCCATCCTCTCGGCGGCGAACCGGGAAGGGGCGGCGAAGCCCATGGCGGTGAAGAGGCGGCTGTAAGCGATTTTGGGTTCCTCCCCGGTTTGGACGGGGAAGAGGGAGAGCACCTCGTCCGCGTACCTCCCGTAGGCCAGCCGGACCAGGTTTTCGTATTGCTGGGCGGTGAGGGACTGGCCGGCCGAAAAGAGCATGCCCTCGTCGGCATTGGTCCCGATGAGCAGGGGTACCTTGTGTTGTTTGCCGGCGGCAAATACGTCCTGCGGGCTCTCGGGGAGGACGTACCCGTCCACCACCGGACCTATGCTGGCGCGCCCCAAAAGGCCGGTTCCCACTTTCTGGAAAGCATCCAGGAGTTCCTGCGGGGTCCTGGAGCGCAGGGCGGCCAGTTCGTCCTCCTCGCGGTCGCACCCCAGTTCGTGGGAGATCTTCTCGCCCAGTTTCTCTCCCTCCCCCAGGGTCTCCGACCTCGCGGCGGAGGGCATCCCCATGGTGAGGAAAGCCCCGCTCTCGGCGATGGCGCGGTGGAAGAGCCCCTCGGCCAGGGGGCTGGCCAGGAGGGCGCACACGCTGGCCCCGCCGGCCGACTCGCCGAAGATGGTCACGTTGCCCGGGTCACCGCCGAAGGCGGCTATGTTTCTCTGCACCCACTTCAGGGCCTGGATCTGGTCCAGGAGCCCGTAGTTGCCGGAGACTCCGTGCGGCGACTCCTCGGAGAGCTTGGGGTGGGCCATGAAGCCCAGGGGGCCCAAGCGGTAATTTATGGTAACCACCACCACGCCCTTGCGGGCCAGGTACTTGCCCTCGTAGAGGACTTGGGAGCCGGCGCCGGTGGTGAAGCCGCCCCCGTGTATCCAGACCATCACCGGGAGCCTTTCATCGGGGCTCTCGGCCGGTGTCCAGACGTTGAGGTACAGGCAGTCCTCGTCCTGGTCGGTGATCTGGAAGATCTCCCTTTGGATTGAGTAAGGCCAGTCGGGCTGGGGGCAGGCAGACCCGTATTCCGTGCAGGGTCGCACCTCTTTCCAGGGTTCCACCGGTTGTGGCTCCTTCCAGCGCAGCTCGCCCACCGGGGGAGCGGCGTAGGGAATGCCCTTATACACCCATATCCCGTCCTCACGCGTCCCACTGATGGGGCCGCTGTGCAGCCGGGGGACCTCCAGGGTGGAGGGCGGCTCCGCTTCCTTCCCGCCGCATCCCGAGGGAAGGAACGTTACCGCGAGGAGCAGGAGGGCCGAAGCCGCGAGGACCGCCGAGCGACGCATTGCCATGCACCTCCTCATGCAGGAAGCCGTTCCGCCGGGCCCAGGTGAGCCCATTACCAGATTATTCCCCAAAGGAGCAGGCGTCATCAATACGCGCCGGGAAGGCCGCTCCCTTCTCGCGCGGCCCTACCCGGAAAGTAGAGGCCGCTTCGCTCTCTTCCACGGGTGACAGCAACCCCTCCTCGGGACGAAGAGACGCGCCCCCGCCCTCAGATAGGAGGCTTTATACGCTTGAATCGGACGTCCCGGTTTTCCATCGCCTCCCCGGCGAGGAGCACCCGGCAGGCGCTCGGGCAACCCCTCCTCGGGACGAAGAGACGCGCCCCCGCCCTCAGATAGGAGGCTGGATCTCGAAGGCGCTTCCGTAATCCCCGTATACCAGGAAGCTGCTGTAAAAGAATCCCAGGTCCTTGAGGGGAGAATCCTCGGGGAGCCCTTTAACCAGGTCCGAGAAGTAACCCTGATAGCCGAATTGGACATCGCTTATCCTCTTGGTGGCTTTCTCGATGACCACGAGGATATTGGTGGAGGGCAGGAGTTTTTCCACTGCCTGCAAGGTGTAGAAGGACTCCTCGAGCGCTTCGCCGCCGAGGGCCTCCTGGGCCTGGGCTTTCAAACCCTGCAGGTATTTTTCGCCCAGCTTTACCTGGTAGCCCACGGAGTCGGCCTCCTCCGACACAACCTCCACGGATTCCGCGTACAGCAGCCAGTTGAGGATATCCTCGGGCATCAATCCCCGCAGGTTGAGCCGGAGCATGGCTTCCACCGGGTCGTAGGGTTCGCTGTGCCACCCGGACTGGTCTTCCCAGTAATAGACGCCGTCCACCAGGAAGAAAGTGTTCCCCGTCTCCAGGGGCAGAAGGGAAGGGGGGACGTTCTCGTCCAACACCATCTTATCCGTGTAAAGTACCGCCTTGGAGGCGCTCTTCCCGGCTTTGGAAAGGTGAAAAGCCTCGTAGGGTATACCCGCTGGGGCCGAGAAGTAGGCAGAGCCGGTTTTAGCCAGGGAAGCGGAGGGGATCTGAAATTCGAGGTCCAGCTCCCCGCTTACGCGGTAGGAGATATCTCCCCGCATGACCTGGAGGGCCTCCTGGAACAGGTCGTCTCCAGGCATGGACTCGCCGCCGGTTTTCCCTCCGGGGGGTATGGACTCCTCCGGGCTGTTCGCCTGGCAGCCGGTGTCGGCCAGGGAGCAGGCGGCGGCGAGGGCGGTAAGGAGGATGAAAACGAGAACGCGAAACACCTTTTTCACGGCTTAACCTCCTTGGGTCACGGTCATCTCCATGCAAGGCGCGGACAAGGCCTTTCTCCTTCCTCCGAGTGGCGACCATATGATTTATCGGTACTCGGGAGGACGGCGTTTAGCGGGCGCGGAACGCGGCGGGGATTGCCGTCGCCGGGGGTCCGCGCTTTGCTTCGCCGGGGACGGTTCCGCCTCCTGATTGGCCGCGAGGCGTTTACACGACAATTGATAGATAGTAAAATGTAATGAAAAGTCAAATATGCTAACTAATCATGTCGCGAACTTCGCTGGCGAATGGTCCAGGCACGGATGTCCGGCGGGGATAACCGGTGTCCGGCGAGGAAACGGGGAGGAGGTTGGGCGATGGCCGATTACGACGCCGTGGTCATCGGGGCCGGCTTGGGAGGGATTTCCACGGCTTCCCTACTGGCCAAGAACGGCATGAAGACCCTCATCCTGGAGCAGTCCGACATCATCGGGGGTTGCTGCTCCACTTTCGAGTCCCAAGGTTACAGGTTCGACGTGGGGGCTTCCATCGTGGAGATCCTCCATCCCATGGAAAAATTCTTCCAGCTCATGGGCAAGAAAAGGGAGGACTACATAGAGCTCCTGCCCTGTGACCCCATCTATTCCTTCATCACCGAGGACGGCAGGCGCTTCTCCTATCCCACGGACATAGACGAGACCACCAGGGTCATCGAGTCCATCGCCCCCGAGGACGTGGAGGGGTGGAAGAGGTTCTGCAGCCTGGGCCTGGAGATGATCGACGAGATGATGGACGCTATGATGACCTCCCCGCTGAACACCGTGGGTGAGGCGCTGGCCATGGTGGTCAAGACGCCGAGGGTGATGCGCTACCTGCCGCTGCTGGCCCGTCGGCACCAGTCCGTGGTCCGCTCCTATTACCGGAACCCGGTTATCTTGAGCTCGGTAGCCTTCCAGTCCTACTTCGCCGGGGCGCCGCCGGAGCTGGGGTCGGGTATCTTCGGTTTCATCGCCCTTTCCGAGCACCTGGGGATCTACTATCCGAGGGGAGGCATGATCTCCATACCCGAGGGCATGCTCCGGGCCGGGCGGGAACACGGGCTGGAGGTGCGCACAGGGTGCAAGGTGGAGAGGATAATCCTGGACGGCCGGCGTGCCCGGGGGGTGGTGCTGGAGGACGGGACGGAGATCACCTCCGAGGTGGTGGTCTCCAACGTCAACGCCAAGGTGGCCTACCTCAAGATGGTGGGCCCGGAGAACCTGCCGCCCTGGGCCCTGAAGGCCATCGACAGCTACCGCCTCTCCATGCCCTGTCCCATGATCTACGTGGGGCTGGACGAAAAACCGGACCTGGAGGCCCACCACACGGTGGTCTCCGGGTCCATCGAGGTCATGAACCGGGTGTGGAACCTCTACTACACCAAGGGGGTCATCCCCCGCACGGCCATGAGCCTCATCTGCTGGCCCACGGAGGCCGATCCCTCCCTGGCTCCCGAGGGACACCACATTCTCAACTTCCTGTGCAACGCGCCGGCGCCCTACGCTCCCCTGGGGGACAACTGGGACCGTCTCAAGGACTGGTACAAGGAAGAGGCCGTCCGGGAGCTGGAGCGCTTCGTCATGCCCGGGGTCAGGGACCACATCGACTACTTGGAGGTGTCCACGCCCCTGGACTTCGAGAGGCGCCTACTCAGCCCCCAAGGGTCCATCTACGGGCTCTTCTCCGACCTCACCTCCCTGGCCCTCTTCCGCCCCCATGCCCGTTCCCGGGTCATCAAGGGGCTGTACCTGGCGGGGAGCTCCACCCACCTGGGAGGAGGCGTGCCCACCACCATCGCCTCCGGGATCATCACCTCCGGGTACATCTTGAAGGACCGCGGGTGAGAGGCCCGGCCGCCGCGGCGGTCGGTAACCCCGGGCGGTGCCGGAGGTATGGCGGGCGGACCCGTGGAGGGGATAATTCTCCACGGGAGGAAGGTTGGGAAGGCGGCTGGCCATGGTGTCCAGTTTCCGGGAAACGGAAAGGCACGGAGGCCGGGAAGAGGGCGGACATGGGCGCGGCCGGTGCCTGGATGCCGCAAGCGGGGATGGAGAGGACGGACCGAAAAAGGTTGACCGAGAAAGGCGAGGAGGACGGACCATGGAAAGGAAATTGAGAAGGCTGCTGAAAGCGGGAGCCCTGGCCGGGCTGGTGGCCCTCTACTTCTCCCTGGACGAGAGCACGCGGCGTTACCTGGCCCACATCGGCAAGCAGGTCCCCTACCTCCCCTACCGCTACTTCATCTGATGGGCGGGCAAGGAGTGGGCCGCGGTATCGGCGCGCAAGCCGGTGGGGAGGCACGGGGCGTGACCTCCGATTATCGGGGACTCTATGGGAGGTGAGGACGTGGACTACGACGCCGTGGTCATCGGGGCCGGGCTGGGAGGGCTTTCCTGCGCCGCCGACCTGGCCCGCAACGGGTTCCGCACCCTGGTGGTGGAGAACACCGGGCAGGTGGGGGGGTGCTGTTCCTCCTACGATCACCAGGGTTACCGGTTCGATATCGGCGCTTCCATCGTGGAGCTGGCCTGGGTGATAGACACTCTTTTCCAGAAACTGGGGAGAAAAACCGCGGATTACATAGACTTCATCCCCATCGACCCCATCTACGGGTTCGTCACCGCCGACGGCAGGAGGTTCTCCTACCCCGTCTCCGTGGAGGAGACCCGGCAGGTCATCGCCCGCTTTTCCGAGGAGGACGCGCGGTCCTGGGAGCGCTTCGCCGCCGTAGGCTCGGAGGCCATCAACTTCGCCTTCGGGAAGGTGATGACCGAGTCCATGGGATCCCTCCGGGACATGGCCAGGGTGGCCATGGCCAACCCCAAGCTGGCCAAGTACCTCAAGTACATGGTGCTCAATTTCGAGAGCGTCCTGTGCAAGTTCTTCAAGAACGACACCGTGCGCGCCTCCATGAGCCTGCAGTCCTATTTCATAGGTCTGCCCCCGGCCCTTTGCCCCGGTTATGTGGCCTTCCTGGCCTACTCCGAGCACGAGGGCATCTATTACCCCCGCGGGGGGATGATCGCCATCCCCCAGGGCATCGCCTCCGCCTTCCGGGAATTCGGCGGGGAGATAAGGTTCAACTCCCGGGCGGTGAAGGTGCTCACGGAGGGTAAGAGGGTGCGGGGCGTGGAACTGGCCGACGGGACGCAGATCGAGGCCCGCATCGTGGTCTCCAACATCAACGCCAAGACCCTCTACCTGGAGCTCATCGGCGAGGAGAAGCTCCCCGCCTGGGCCAAGCGGGCCATCAAGAGCTACCGGGTCTCCATCCCGGCGCCCATGATCATGCTGGGCCTGGACGCCAGGCCGGACCTTGACGCCCACCACACCTTCTGCTATGCCACCCTCGAGGAGATGAACCGCATCTGGTTCGAGGATTACCTGAGCGGGCGCGTCCCCGATGGAGGTTTCATGCTCATCTCCTGGCCCACCCACGCCGATCCCTCCCTGGCCCCGGAGGGGCACCACTGCCTGAACCTGGTGTCCTTCGCCCCCTACCGCCTGGCGGAGGGGGATTGGGATTCCCACAAGGAGAAGTACCTGGAGATGATGTTGGGGCTCCTGGAGCGCAACTTCGGCCTGCGGCTCCGGGATCACATCCAGGTGGCCAAGGTGAACACGCCCAAGGACTTCGAGAGGATGCTTCTTCATCCCGAGGGCGCCGTTTACGGCCTGCAGAACGACATCACCTGCGCCGCCGCCTTCCGGCCCGGCGTGCGCTCCCGGGTCTTCCGAGGGCTCTACCTCACCGGGGCCTCCACCCACCTGGGAGGGGGCATCGCCCCCACGGTAGGCTCGGGAATGGTGGCCGCCGACTTCATCCTGCGCGATTTCGGCTGATGCGACCGGGAGAGGCCGCGCTCTCCGCCTGGCGTGGGCGGGAAGGGATGATTCACGGATCATTCTTGGAAAGCGCGCACGACGGCCTGTCCACGGTCGGGGGGGAAGCCCCTCTTTTCTCCTGCCGGCCTGATCCGGAGTTATGGTCGAAGCGCACGCCGCGGGCGCCGGGAACGCGTCATCCTATCCCCATCCGGTCGATGCCGGACGCGGAGCGACCATGTCGGCTCACGCGTCCCATGCGTCAGGGACGGAGCATCGTTCACGTGGGCGCAGGGTCGAAAAAAAAGAAAAGCGCCACCTTGTCGTGGCGCGAAAACGGATAAAAGAAATGGAAAAGTCATTTGTTTTTCTCACCGGGGTCCAGGTGGCTGCGATCGCTGCCCGAAGCGAAAAGTATCCGGCGGGGAAGACCGCGGGCCGGCTCATCGTTTAGAATAATATGGAAGGACCGGGCCGGTTGGTGGGGCGGGATCCACCGTCCGGGCGAGATGCGGGGCGTGGGCCATGCAGGTGCAAGTCAACCCGACCAACGTTACGGAGACCGTCGCCGTGGTCGGCTCCGCCCTCCTGGGATTGATCGTCCTGGCCGGCCACTGGAAGGACCTGCGGGGGCGCCTGTTCGGGACGCTGTGCCTGGCCTTGGCCACCTGGAAGGCCTTCGACTTCGCCCATCCCCTGGTGACCACGGAGGCCTGGGTGGACGCGGTAAGTTGGGCCCTTGGAGCCCTGTGCGTGGCCCTGGCCGTGCTCTTCTTCGCCGTCTATTCCCTGGAAGGCAACAAGAGCCTTTCCCGCCTCTTCTACGGGTTTGCCTTTCCCGTATCCGCCGTCTTCATGGTCGCCGCCATCGTGGGCGTTTTGCCAACTTCCAATATATGGAAAGCTATCTTCGGAATATACCTGCTGCTGGCCTCCACGCTGATAGTGGCCTTGATGGCCTGGGATTACCACCGCCAGAGGGACCGGGAGCACCTGCTGGCCCTTCTGGGCGCGGTCTTCGTCACCTTGGGGGCATGCCTCCAGGTCGCCGACATCCTCTGGAACCTTTGGGGGCTGCGCTTCCAGACCTACGGGATGCTGGCCTTCGAGGCTTGCTTTGCTTATGACATCCTGGTGGTAGGCTTCCTGCGGGCCAAGGAGGAGCACCTGCGGGCGCTGGAGGAGCTGGGTCTGCGGGAGAGGAGGCTCCAGGAAGCGGAGGCCAAGTTCCGGAAAATGCTGGATAACAGCTACGACGTCATCTTCACCATGGACCGGGAGGGAAACATACTGGCCATCAACACCGACGCCGAGGAGGTCCTCGGCTTCCCCGTGCAGAGAGTGTTGGGCAAGGGATACCTGGACTTCCTCGATCCCCGGGAGATGGAGCGCGCCTTCTCCGCCCTGGCGCGCGGCCTGGGCGGAGAGAAGATAAGGTTCTTCGAAGTGACCTTGAGGAAGCCGGACGGGAAACCGGTCATCCTCTCCATCACCGGGACCAGGCTGTACACGGAGAAGGAGGCCGCACTGGTCATCGCCCGCGACGTGACCCAATCCCGGGAGATGGAACTGGAATTGATGCGCAGGAACGCCCTCCTCGAGGAGGCCAACCGCAGGCTGAGCGAGCTGGACCGGCTGAAAACCGAGCTGGTGGGAATCGTCGGGCACGAACTGCGCTCTCCCCTGACGGCGATCAACAGTTACGCCTCCTCCCTCAAGGACCACTGGGACCGGATGCCGGAGGAGCGCAAGCTGGAGTGCGTCGACCGCGTGCTGAGGGAGTGCCGGCGGCTGAACCGCATGGTGGAGAACGTGCTGGACATGAGCCGCATCGAGTCGGAGCAGATATTCCTGGATCGGCGCAAGGGTGATCTCGTCTCCGTTCTGGAGGACATTACCAAGACCATGTCCGTGGTCCCCGGAGCGCGGCCCATCCACTTGGTCACCTCCGTTCGGGAGCTGCAAATGGAGGCGGACTGGGACAAGGTGAGGCAGGTGGTCATCAACCTGTTGGATAACGCCTTCCGTTTCAGCCCCCCGGGAGGGCGGGTGGTGGTGACCGGCGACGTCCAGAACGGGGAGGCGGTGGTGAGGGTAAAGGACAACGGGCCCGGCTTCCCGGCGGAGGACCGCGAAAGGCTTTTCGACAAGTTCACCCGCAGCAAGCCGGAGGGCATGGAGGGGGGCCTGGGGTTGGGGCTTTTCATCGTGCGTACCTACGTGGAGGCTCACGGCGGCAAGGTGTGGTTGGAGGACGAGGAAGGTATGGGGGCCGTGCTGGCCTTCTCCCTCCCCCTGGAGGGGAAAGGGATTCCCGGATCCGGTAAACCATGACGGTGGCGGTGTCGCCGCCGCTGGTTTGAATGCAGGAAGCAAGGGGTATCATTTCCACGTACCTGGGAGGGGTCAACCGTTTTTGCAAGGAGGGTCACATGTTCGGGAAGAAGAAGAAAGCGCTGGTCGTCTACCACACCAAGACCGGGCACACCGCCGAGGCGGCGGAGGCGGTGGCCAGGGGCCTTAAAGCGGGGAAGATCGACGCCACGGTAAAGAACGTTTCCGAGGCGCGGCCGGATGAATTGGAAGATTATTCCATAATAGCCGTGGGCAGCCCTACGCGGGGAGCGAGGCCGGCGAGGAAGGTGAAGAGGTTCATCAAGGGGCTGGACCGCAAGGCCCTCAAGGGCAAGAAGGCCACCGTGTTCAGCGCTTACGCCGGATTCCGGGGGAAGGCCACCCTGCGGCGCCTGCGCCGTCTCCTGCGGCGGCGGGGGGCCAAGGTGGTGCTGCGCGGGGTGGCGGTTAAGGCTGGGGCTCCCCTGAGCCTGTGGAAGGGTCCCCAGGCGTCACCGGAGGACGTGGCCCGCCTGGAGGAGCTGGGACGCAAACTGGCCCGCAAGGCCTGAAGGCGTGGAAAGGTATCCCGGTACTCGCCGGATCTGTTCGCGCCTCCCCGGTTAGGCATCCGAAAACCGCCGGGCCGCTGCGTGGCCCGGGGAGCGCTCGCCGTTTAAGGGACGGGGTTCCGCGAGCCCGGACGCAAGCCAAGGCGTACGTCAGGGTTGGGGTTTAGGATACGGCATTTCCCGGGAGGGCCCTTGGGAAGCCCGTCTATCCGCGCACCAGTTCCAGGAAGGAATGGGCGTCCTCCACGGCGTATCCGTGAGCGTCGTTGTTGAAATAGGCGTAAACGTCCTTTCCTTCCTCCAGAAGGGAGCGCGCGTAGGCGGCCCATTCCTCGAGTTCTTCCGGGGAGTACTTGGAACCATAAAGCACCTTCCCGCCGTGGAAGCGGAGGAAGGCGAAGTCCGCGGTTTCCACCCTCGCCTCGGGGAAGACCGGGGAACTCGCGGCGCACAGGGCGCATCCTCCCTCCTCGAGCACTCCGTAGACCTCGGGGACGAACCAGCTGGGATCCCGGAACTCGAACACGTAACGGCGCCCGGAAGGGAGAGAACGCACGAAAACGCGCAGGCGTTCCGGGTCGGCTTTCCAGCGGGGAGGGAGCTGGAAGAGGACGGGACCGGCCTTCTCCTCCAGCCCGTCCATGTTATGGAAAAAGTTGGCAAGAGCATCGTGCGGGTCTCGCAGCCTCTTGACGTGGGTGATGAAGCGGCTGGCCTTGACGGCGAAGAGAAAGCCGTCGGGGACCTTCTCCCTCCAGGCGGTGAAGGTTTCCCGCGAGGGGAGGCGGTAGAAGGAGTTGTTTATCTCCACGGTGTCGAAGTGGCGGGAATAGAACTCCAGCCAATCGCGGGCCGGGAGGCGCCGAGGGTAGAAAACCCCCCGCCAGTGCGGGTAATGCCACCCCGAGGTTCCCACGCGGATGTCGGCCAATCTTACCTCCTCACGGGTTCCTCAGCGGAAGCCTTTCGTTTCTCCCCCCGGGAAACCGCAGCCGGCGTGGTACCCGCGCTTCGCGGGTCCCCACGCGTGCGGGGCGCGGGCCTACCGGGCCTCTATTAAATTATCCCACCCGTGGAGCGGCATGGAAGGGAGCGCGTTTTTAAGGCGCTTCCCGAAGCTTTTCCCCGCATCGGGGGATATAATCTAACTGGTGAGAGCGGAGTTTCGGCGGGGGTCGGGGGTGGGAGCCGGGGGTTTAAGGCGGCCGGGAAACTCCATGTTTCCGCCGTTCCGCGGGAAAGGGTCAAGATGCGCGCATTTCGCAGGATCTTCACCAGCCTTCGCGGGAGGATATTTCTCGCCGTCCTGCTCTCCGGGCTGGTGGTGGGGTTGTCCGTGGGAACGGCCTCCTACGCCGTCGCCCGCTCCATGATCAAGGACCGGGTGGAGAAGGGTGTCGCCGGGGTGGGAAACGACGTGCGCAGAATCATCGAGGGGGTATGGGTTCCCACCCTGAAGATGGAGATGCAGGTGCTTGCCGAGGTGGCCTCCACCCTGTACGCGCTGGATTCCGCTCCGGAGACGCTGAAGTCCGCCCTGGCCGGGCGGCAGTTCAAGGTGCCGGGTTTCAAGAGGCTCAACCTCTTCCACCCCGGCGGTTTCTTCCTGGGCAGCACGGATCCCTCCTACCGGGGCCGGGTGGAGGAGGACATAGGCGGCATTCGGCCGGAGGAGGTGAGGGTAACCCCCTTCCGCAGGGAGGGTGAAGGCGTGGAGACGGAGTACCTCATGACCGTGGCCGCCCCCGTGGTGAAGGAGGGGGAGGTGATGGCCGTCCTGGTCGGGGATATCACTCCCGAGGGGATAAGCGGCGAGCTGGGTTCCCTCGCGGTGGGGATATCCGGCGAGGTGTACCTGGTGGACGCCGAGGGTCGTCTCATCACCCGTCCGCCCCGCGCCCGCCAGGGGACGGAAATAGAGATCATGGGAAAGCCCCTGGAAACGGAGGGGGTGCGCCGGGTGGTCCGGGGGGAGAACGGGGTGGCGGAGTACGAAAACTACGCCGGACAAAGGGTGTTGGGCGGGTATTTCCATTTACCGGAGACGGGATGGGGCATCCTCGTGGAGGAAGACGCGGACAAGGCCTTCGCCGACCTCACGAGGCTTCGCAACCTCATCATCTACATCGTGTCCGCCCTGGCCATGGCCTCCATGCTGGCCGCCATATTCCTGGCGCGCATGATCGCCGGACCGCTGCGGCGACTGCAGGAGGCCGCCGAAAAGCTCGGCCTGGGAGACATGGATTTCCGCGTGGAGGTCCGGGGTGGCGAGGAGCTGCGGGGGCTGGCCGCCAGTTTCAACCGCATGGCGGACGCCCTGCAGAGCTCCTACGCCGTCCTGGAGGAGAGGGTACGCAAGAGGACCGCCGAGCTTCGGACCCTCTACGAGATGGTCTTCTCCCTCCGCGGCTACCGGGATCCGGACGAGATCCTGCACAAGGCCCTGCAGGCGGTCATGGATTTCGCCTCCTGCGAGATGGGGTGGTGTTACCTGGCGGCGGGCGAGAGCTTCAATCTCCTGTACAGCCGCACGCCGGGTGGGGGGCTGGGTAGGCTACCGGAAAGGTTCGCCGCCGGCGAGGGCCCCCTGGGCGAGGTGCTCGCCGCGGGGGAGGCCGTCTTCCTGGAGGCGGGGGTTGAAGAGGACGGCACCGGCCTCGCGCGCCTTTTCCCCCGGGGTCTGGCCGTCTTCCTCCCCCTGCGTTCCGCCAAGAGGACGCTGGGCCTCATCTGCACCGCTTCCGAAAAGGCCGGGTACCTGGGAGAGGAATCCCGCCGCACCCTTTCCGCCCTGGCCGGGGAGGTTGGGACCGCCCTGGAGAACGCCATACTCTACCGCGAGCTCCAGGAACGCGCCGAGGAGCTGGAGAGGGCCAACCGGGAACTGCGTTCCTTGGACGAGATGAAATCCAATTTCATCTCCACGATCACCCACGAGCTCAAGCAGCCTCTCTCCCTGATAAGCGGCTATGCCCAGACCATTCGCGACTATTACGAGAGCCTGACCTACGAGGAGGAGCTGCAGTGCCTCCAGGTCATCCTGGACAGGACCGACTTCCTGTCCAAGCTGGTAGACGAGTTCCTGGACCTCTCCCTGCTGGAGATGGGGAAAGTGCGGCTCCACAGGGAGGAGTGCGACCTGGAGGGATTGGCGCGCAAGGTGGCCTCGCAACACGCGGCCAGGAACCCCGACCAGCCCATAGTGGTGGACTTCTCGCCCGATTTTCCCATGCTGATGGCCGACGTCCGCCGCATGGAGCAGGTGCTCACCAACCTGGTATCCAACGCCTCCAAGTTCTCGAAGGGGAAGGGCGAGATACGCATAACGGGAAGGGTTATGGGGGACCGGGTCCGCGTAAGGGTCATGGACCGGGGAATCGGCATCGACCCCTCGCAGCTGAAGCGGATATTCGACCGCTTTTACCAGGTGGATTCCTCCATGAAGAGGTCTTTTTCCGGGGTGGGTCTGGGCCTCTTCATCTGCAGGGAGCTGGTCGAGGCTCACGGGGGAAGAATATGGGCGGAGAACCGTCCCGGCGGTGGGGCGGTCGTCAGTTTCGAGATCCCGTGGAGAGAAGAGGCAAGCGGTGAAGGGGAGGAGGGATGAACGGCGGGTTGCTCCGCCCCGATGCCCGGCGCGTGGTGAACGGCGGCGGAGTACACTCGGGTGAACGGCTCCGGGTGGACAAGGCCCGCCGGGGGGATCGGGGGTGGGCCGGCGCCGGTATCGTTCCTGGGTTTTATTTCCGGGGAAGGGAGGGTTTTCCGGCGCGGGGTTTCGCGGCGCGGCCTCATGCCTGAACGGCGGCCGCGTCCGGAGGGAGTCGTGATGTCGACCGACGGACGGGGAGGTGGGCATGTCTTTACTGGACCGGGATACGGCCGCTCGGGTGATCAGGACCGCACTGTCCCGGGGAGGTGAATTCGCCGAGCTTTTCGCGGAGCGCCGGAGCGGTTACAACCTGCGCCTGGAGGAGGGCAAGGTGGAGGAGAACACCTCCGGGTGGGAGACGGGGGCGGGCATCCGCGTCATCTGCGGGGAATCGGTGGCTTACGCCTATACAAACGATCTCTCCCTCGCCTCTCTCGAGGAGACCGCGCGGGCGGCGGCCGCCGCGGCCAAGGCGGGAAGGTCGGCGGTGGTGGGGTTGGAGAAACCGCTCCGGCTCCTTCCGAGACGGGAGGATCATCCTGTCCGCCTGGACATCGACGAATTCCCGCGGGAGCGGAAAGTGGAGCTTCTCCACCGCGCCGACCAGGCGGCGCGCGAGGCGGGTTCGCGTATCGTCCAGGTGGTGGTGGTCCTGGGAGACGCCCGGCAGGAGGTGTTCATCGCCAACTCGCTGGGCGAGGCGGTCACCGACCTACGCATGCGGGTGCGCATGGTGGTACAGGCGGTGGCGGCGCACGAGGGGGAGATCCAGACCGGCCACGAGAGCCCGGGCATCCTGGGGGGTTACGAGTTATTCCAGGAATTTCCACCCGAGGAAGTCGGCCGCGCCGCAGCCCTGCAGGCCTTGACCATGCTCGAAGCCCGGCCCGCGCCCTCCGGCCCCATGGCGGTGGTCATCGCCAACGGGACGGGCGGCGTCCTTTTCCACGAGGCGTGCGGCCACGGATTGGAGGCGGACGCGGTGTACAAGAAGGCCTCGGTTTTCGCGGGGCGGCTGGGCGAAAAGGTGGCTTCACCCCTGGTGAACGCCTTCGACGACGCCACCCTGGTCAACCGGTGGGGATCCTTCGCTTACGACGACGAGGGGGTGAGGGCCGGCCGCACCCCCCTCATCCGGGAGGGGGTGCTGGTGGGCTATATCAACGACCGCAAGAGGGCCATGCGGGACGGGACCGAGCCCACGGGAAACGGTCGCCGGCAGTCTTACCGCCACGTGCCCATACCCCGCATGAGCAACACTTACATAGAGGCGGGCAGGGAGCGCGGCGAGGACATCATCGCCGACACCGAACTGGGCCTCTACGCCCGCAAGCTGGGAGGAGGGGAGGTGAACCCGGTCACCGGGGACTTCATCTTCGCCGTGACCGAGGGATACATGATTCGCGGTGGAAAAGTGGCCGAGCCGGTCAAGGGGGCGACCCTTATCGGGAACGGTCCACGCGTTCTCCTGGACATCGACGCCGTGGGAAGCGACTTGGACTTCGACACCGGGATGTGCGGGAAGGAGGGACAGGCCGTCCCGGTATGCACCGGCCAGCCCACGCTCCGGGTACGGGAGCTGGTGGTGGGAGGAACCACGGAGGTGGTCTGAGTGGAGTCGCACGCGGATCTCGTCGCCCGGCTGGAGGAATGGGTGGAGAGGGGCCGCGCCCTGGTGGGGGCGGGGGCGGAACTCGAGCTCTACGCCCAGGAACACCGGGGTCTCACGGTGAGGGTGTTCCGGGGCGAGGTGGAATCCCTCCGTTACGCGCATTCCAGGGGAGTGGGCGTGAGGGTCCTGAGGGAGGGCCGGTTGGGATACGCCTATTGCACGGGGTTCGATTGGAGGGATTGCTCGAGGGCGGTGGAGGAAGCCGCAGCCAACGCGCGCTTCAGCGCCCCCGACGAACACAACCTGTTGCCTTCCCAGGTGGATCGAACCCCCGGGGACCTGGGCATCTATCACCCCGAAGTGGAGGAGACCGCCTCAAGGGATAAGGTGGACCTGGCTCTCCGCCTGGAAAAACTTACCATATCCTTGGACCCCCGCGTCAAGAGGGTGGAGACCGCGGTGTACGCGGACGGGGTGTCCGTGGTGGCGGTGGCCAACAGCCTGGGGGTTTCCGGGTCCTACCGCTCCTCGGATTGCCACTGCTACGTCTTCCCCATCGCCGAGGACGGGGAGGAGTCGCAGACCGGCTTCTCCTTCGACCAGGGCGTGAGACCCTCCGACCTGGACCTGGAGCGTGTGGCCCGCGAGGCGGCGGAGAGAGCCCTTTGCCTGCTGGGATCGAGGAGCATGCCCTCCCGGCGGACCACGGTAGTGCTGGATAACATGGTGGCCGCGGAGTTCATGGGCATGTTGGCCGCGGCCCTGTCCGCGGAGGCGGTCCTCAAGGGCCGTTCCTTCCTGGCCGGGAAGCGGGGAGAGCAGGTGGCCTCCTCCCTGGTGACCGTGGTGGACGACGGTCTGCTCCCGGGAGGGCCGTCCACGGCTCCCTTCGACGACGAGGGAGTGCCCTCCCGCCGCAAGGAGCTCATCCGTGACGGCGTGCTCACCGGATACCTGCACAACATGTACACCGCCTCGCGTTCCGGTACCCAAAGCACGGGAAACGCCACCCGTTCCTCCTTCCGGGAGAGACCCGGAGTGGGGGCCACCAACCTCTTCCTCTGCGAGGGCAAGGGTGCCCGGGAGGAGCTGGTGCGCGGGGTGGATGACGGGGTCCTCATATTGCAGGTGGTGGGCGCCCATGCGGGAGCCAACCCCGTGAGCGGCGAGATATCCCTGGGGGCCCTGGGGTTGCGCATCAAGAACGGGGAACCCGAGCAGCCTCTCCGGGAGATAACCCTGGCGGGCAAGGCCCTGGAATTCCTGCGCCAGACGGTGGCCGTGGGGGAGGACCTCCGCTTTCTCCCCTTCGAGGGGAGCTTGGGAGCCCCCACGGTGGTGGTGGAGGGGGTTATGGTCTCCGGTCGCGGTTGACCGCGGCGTGCCCGGCTCAGGGGCGCTTGACGGCGGCCGCGGTGGAGAGGGTAAGGGCATCCGGGCGCGGTCGCCCTCTTCGGCTGGGAGGGCAGGGGCCACGGGAATGGATGGCACGCCGTTCGGGCCCGCTCGCTTCCCTATCCCTTTCACCCGCGGCTTACCTCGTCGTGGCCGGATCCATGGTCCCTCCCCGCCTGGCTTCCACCGGCAGGAAAGAGGAGACCGGCCAGGCGTTCCGCGTTGCGCCCCTCCAGGAGGAACTTGCCGCGCAGCGCATCGGGCCAGGTCACCATGTTAAATCCGGGATAACCGGAGCGGGAGGCGATGTCTTGGGAAAGTCCGCCCTCGATGTCACCGGGAAGGACCACGGTCAGCGGGCACTCGCCGTCCCGGAGCTCCAGGGAGGAAAGGGCCGAGGCCGCTTTCTCCTCCCAGCTCTTTCGGGGGGAAACCCCCTTTTTCCTCCCGGTGCGATCCAGGTAGTAGACGAGCCATAGAGAGGCGACAGCCCCTCCCAGGGGGCCGGAGAGGAACCACCACCTCAACTGCAGGGAGGCGGTGAGCGCCGTGGCCGCGAGGACACATAGCGCGCAGGTGGGGATCCAGGCGCGGAGGAGGGAACGGAAGCGGCTTTCCCGCCACGGTTTCATGGCCCGGACGGCCCCCAGGATGTCCGAGGGGGTGTTGGAAAGGAGCGCGTCTCCCAGGGTCGGGCTCTCGGGTCCGGGGAGCACGGGGGCCAGCGCCACCAGCGAGTCGGGCCGGAAACGCCCTTCCAGGAATCGGCGGGCCAAGAGAAGCTGGTCCGCGCCCCAGCCCAATCCCAGGAAAACGCTTCCCTGAGGGGAGAAAACCCCCCGGGTCTCCATCTCCTCCAGCATCGAGCAGAGGGGCCTGCGGAACGCCTCCCGGGGGTCCTCTCCCTCCAAGGTGGGAAACTCCGATGTCCATAGGGACAGAGCTTCCGTGCCCGGGGGGAGGGAACGGGCCAGGATACCGAGCAGGCGACGGTTAAGGCCGCCGGGTTCTCCCACCATGACCAGCCGCCTTCCCGCTCCCGCGGCGCCCGGAACGCCGTGGAGGATGGCCGTACCACCGGTGAGGGAGACCCGGCGATCCCGCTCTCCCTTCCCTTCCGGCTTTCCTACCCCGGCCCCGCGGCGCAGACGGCGCAGATATTCGGAGAGGGAGGCGGCGAGGAGGGAGAAGGCCGCCGCGGCCAGGATGCCCAGTACCAGGCATACCATGCTCATGAGGGCCTCGATGTTGCGCACGTTGCGGTGCAGGGGATCGCTGAAATACCAGGCATAGGCGAAGATGACCAGCCCCGCTCCCAGGGCACGATTGACGTTCTCCCGCACCCGGCCTCCGTAGAGGGAAAGGCCGTGCCAGCCCCTCCGTGCCGCCATGGCCTGGATGATGCCCAGGGAAGCCAGGAAGAAGAAGAGGAAGGTCTCCAGTATATCCTCGTGAAAGACCTCGTTCACCGCTCACTCCCTCACGCTCAAGGCCGATCGGAGGCGGCTTTCAAGCACCAGGGCTACGGAGACGAAGGGCCGGCTGAGGAAGCGGAGCCGGTGCACCAACCAGGCGCTGAGAAGGGCCAAGAGGATCCCGGCCAGCACGTCTCCCGGGTAGTGGACCCCGCAGAACACCCTCGCGAAGGACATGAGAAAGGCAGGTGGAAGAAAATACCATGAGAACCTGCGGTCCGAGAACCAGGCGGAGAAGAAGAAGGAGAAGGTGGCCGTGGCCGGGTTGCTGGGAAAGGACCAGTCAACGGGCCTGTAGAAGAGGAGGTTGACCTCGTGGTCCACGAAGGGGCGCGGCCTGTGCACCAGGGTTATCACCAGCTGCATCAGGGCGGCGGAGAGGGCCACGGTGAGGAACACGCGGATCACCGCCGCCAGGTTCTCCCGGTCCTCCGCCCGGCGGCGCCCCTTGAGGGCCATGACCAGGACCAGGAGGCCCAGGGTGAAGGGGACCAGGTGGTCGTTGCAGAAGGCCTTCATGGCGGAGTCCAGCAGGATGTTCCTTCCGGCTAAGCCGTTGACGCACCGGAAGAGGGCGTAATCCAGGCTCAAAAGCCAATCCAGCACGTGCCTCCCGCCTTTCCGCGAGCCGGAAACCGGCAAAGGCGTCCTTTAAAAGGGAACGTGCCTATTATACAGTCGCGGAGAGGGAATGCCCACGTGCGACACGGTTCCCGTTACCTCCTCAGCGGGGACCTGTTCCCCGCGGGGACGCGTTGGTGGCGCCGCGCGGAGGTATGCCGGGCGCTCCGGGCGCGGACAAGGGCGTTTTCTCATTCCCGTGAAGGGAAGGTGGAGGGGATTTTGGGGCGCGGCCGCCGCTTGGCGGCGCATGTCCCGGTTTCTCCCATCCTCGCGAAGGGAAGGACGCGGGAAGGGTCGTATTTGGATTTGGAGATCCGCGATGCGCGGAACCGGGCACGGAAGGCGAAGCGGTGAACCGTGGGTTCCCGCCGCAAGGCGCCTCCGGGTTGCGACGGCGGAGGGCCGGGTGGGTTAATATTCTCATGGCATGGTGAAGAAAGGAGGCAAACCGAGCTGTCCGGATTGAGAAAAAGGAAGTGGCTGAGGTCCACGCTGCTTTTCCTGAGCCTGCTGGCGGCGGCGGGCTGCGCCTTTATCCTGGTGGATCCCTGGAACCGGTTCTGGGCGGAGGGCCGGGAAACGGCTCCACCGGAGCCCTTTCCGGGGATCGCCGACCCTCCGCTTTTCCCGGAAGGCGGGCCCCTTTCCTATAAAACCCTCAACGTGCTCATCCTCGGCCTGGACCACGGCCTGGGAAGGCCGGAAGAGGGCAACCGCAGGAGCGACGTGATGATGATCGCACACCTGGACCTCGACCGACAGAGGGTATGCCTGCTCTCCATTCCCCGCGATTCCTATGTGGAGATCCCCGGGCACAAGAAGAGCAAGATAAACGAGGCTTACGCGCTGGGGGGAGCCGAACTGGCGCGGCGCACGGTGGAGTCGGTGACCGGGATGAGGATGGACCGCCACGTGGCGCTGGATTTCGACGAGTTCCGGTGGCTGGTGGACCTGTTCGGCGGGATCCCCATAACCCTCGAGGAGCCCATCTCCGATCCCAAGCTGGGCAACATCGCCGCGGGCGGACAGGTGCTCGACGGGGACCACGCTCTGATCATGGCCAGGTCACGCGACTATCCACGGGGAGACCTGGAGAGGGTGCGCCGGCAGCAGCGCCTGGTGATCCAGGCACTCTACGAGGGAAAGAAGATGGCCGGGTACCCGGGTGCGGCCTGGTTCCTTTACGCGGCCGTGGATTCCCTGGACACCGACTTTACCCGGGAGGAGCTCATCCGCCTGGCACGTGAATTCGCCTCCTTCCCGGTGGTGAACGTGCAGGGAGGAGTGGCGCCGGGCAGGACGGGAGCGGCGGGAGGAGCCAGCGTATATTTCCTCGACGCGGCGGGGATGAGGGAGCTCGTGGACTCCGTGGAGAGGTACTGCACGGTTCCCGAGAAGTATCGGTGACCGCTGCTCGCTGTGCCGCTGGGCGCGCCGGGGCCGGGTGGAAGGAGAGAGGGCCGGCGGAATCCGGGGAGGAGTGATGCCCGCTTCCTGGGCAGGCGCTTTGGGCCCCGTTTTTCCGGGGTTCCCGGATCCGCCGGGCAAGACCGCGGGGGGAGGATGAGGATAAGACTGGACCTTCACGTGCACACGATATATTCACACGACGGCTCCATCGACCCTAAGGGGCTTCTCGAGGCCTGCAGGCGACGGGGCCTGGACGGCGTGGCGGTGACCGACCATGACTGCGTACGAGGCGGATTGTCCTTCGCCGCCGAATTGCCGGATCTTTTGATCATCCCCGGCTCGGAGATAAGGTCGGCGGAGGGAGAGATCATCGGGCTTTTTCTGGAGGAGGATGTGCCCCCAGGTCTTTCCGCCCCGGAGACCATGGCCCGTATACACGAGCAGGGGGGAGTGGTGGTCATACCCCACCCCTTCGATTACGTCAAGTTGAGGCGCATGACCGCGAAACGCCTACGCGAGCTGGCCGGGGAGATCGACGCCCTCGAGGTCCTGAACGGGAAACCGCGTTATCCCGGTGCCAACGGAAGGGCGGCACGTTTTGCGGAAAGCCTGGGCTTTCCGGCCACGGCGGGAAGCGACGCCCACGCTGCCGACCACGTGGGGTTGGTATACGTGGAGATGGAAGAATTTTTCGATAGGGAAGGCTTTATGGCTTCACTTCGCCACGCGGTGGTCAAGGGAGAGAGGTATTCGCCCTGGGCTTCCCAGCTGGACAGGTGGGGGGCCCGCCTGCGCAGGGAGCGCCCCTAGGCCCAGGCTATCAGTCGAAGAAGCCTTCCGGGGGCTCCAGGCCGGGAGGCAGTTCCTCTTGCTTTTCCTCGAGGGGCGGGAGGAATTCCAGCCGGTCCTCGAGGCGGGGGAGCTTTACCCCCTCTCTCTTCGGTTCCATGGGAAGTTCCAGGCTCAAGTCCGGCGGGAAAGGAGGCGGTTCCAACCTGCTCGCCTCCGCCGGGGCTTCCGCCTCCTCCGGGGGCTGGACGAAGGGAACCGGTTGCGGCGGGGGTGCCTCCGGGGCCTCCGCCTCCGCCTCGGCCTGCTTGGCCCGCTTTTTCTCCATCTTCAGCCGCTTGGCCTCCTCCCTGCGCCGCTTGGCCTCCTCCCTGCGCAAGCGGGCCAGTTC
>JACIXB010000028.1 GCA_014360685.1 Actinomycetota bacterium
AAGGCCGCCGTGTGGTTCCTCCTCGGTCTTTTTGCCATTTCCACTGCTCCTTTCGTCTCTCGGGAGCAGTTTACCACTTAAGCGCCTGTCCAGTTTTCCCCGGCCAGCTCTAAGGGGCTGCGCCACCTGGGCATGCGGGAAAGGGACCTCCTGACCCGCTTCGGGGTGGTCAGGGTAAAGAGGAGGTACTACCGGGACGGAGAGGGAAACACCCGCTTCCTTCCCGGCGAGGCCCTGGGCTGGGACAAGGGGGGCATGGCCATGACCCCCTCCGTGGAGGCCCAGGCCCTCAAGATGTGCTCGGAGGTCTCCTATCGCCAGTCGGCCGAGCACCTCTCCTTCTTTTTGGCGGAGGACGTCGGGCATTCCCTTCTGCACCGCAGGGTGCAGATGCGGGGATCGGAGAGGGCGGAGGAGAAAAGAAGGCTCGCAGAAGAGCTCTTCTCCTTTGGCGTTCTGCCCCCCTCGGAGAGAAGGGAAACCCAGAGGCTGTTCATGGAGGCAGACGGCTGCATGATTCCCCTCAAGCGGGAGAAGAGCAAAAAGCACGAGCTCAAGGTGGGCATCTCCTACGAGGGCTGGCAACGGGTGGGCGAGGGGAAGTGGAGCACCACGGGAAGGAGGGTGCATCTCTCCGCAGCAGACGGGGGCGCCTTCCTTTCCTGCTGAAGCGCCGATTTGGCCACCTCTTGCGACCACGCCAAGGTCAAGGAGGTCATCTGGTCCCCGGGCGGGGCCTCCTGGCTTACCAAGGGACCGGGCCTCTTCTCCTGCACCCACGCCCAGCTGGACCGCTTCCACCTGAAGAGGTCCCTTGCCCGCGCCCTGGGCTTCTCGGAGGAGGCCTCCCGCCTCTCCTCCCTGGCCTGCCGCGGCAAGGCCTCCGAGGTGGTGGAGGAGCTGGAGGAGAGCTGGCCGGGGAAAACTGGACAGGCGCTTAAGTGGTAAACTGCTCCCGAGAGACGAAAGGAGCAGTGGAAATGGCAAAGAGACCGAGGAGGAACCACACGGCGGCCTTCAAGGCCAAGGTGGCGCTGGAGGCGGTCAAGGAGGAAAAAACCGTAGTGGAGATCGCCGAGATTTACGACGTCCACCCCAACCAGGTCACGCAGTGGAAAAAGCAACCGCTGGAGAGGGCCTCCGAGGCCTTCGAGAAGGAGAGGCCCCCGGAGGAGGGTCCCAGCGTGCGTGAGCTCAACGCCAAGATCGGCCAGCTGGTGATGGAGAACGATTTTTTATCAAGTGCGCTCGGGAAGCTTCACGGGACGAGCGCAAAGAGATGATTAAGCCCGAGCATCCCCTG
>JACIXB010000029.1 GCA_014360685.1 Actinomycetota bacterium
TAGGACTCCCTGACCTCCCTTGTATCCTCGTCACCTTCATCCACCTTGAATGAGATGTCCAGGTCCCCCATGGACAGGGACTCCATGGCGGAGATGAGCTTCTCCGTCTCCCGGGACTGGAATTCCTGTACCTTCTCTTTCCTCTGCTCCTCGGCCTTGATCCTGGTGAGATCGGAGATGAGCTCGAAACAGGATTCCACCTCCCCCTCGGAGCCGTATATGGGCAGGGCGTTGGCGTGTACGATCAGCTCCTTTCCATCTTTTGTCATGGTGAACTCGCCACCCGCGGATTTGTGGGAGGACAGGCAGCGTTCTCCCACGCACTCCGACGTACCGCAGGCGGCGTGGTGGAAAAGGTCGCGGCACCTCTGCCCCTTCACCTGATCCATGGACTTGCCCACGAAGTTCAACCCCGCGGAATTTACGTATTGCACACGCCCCTCCCGGTCCACGGTGAAGGAGGGAGCGGGCCTGGACTCTATGTAGTTGGTGAACAGTTCCAGGATGGAGTTCATCTCCTTTACCAGGTCGCGGTATTCCCAACCCACCGTGGCGGGATCCTCGCGGTGCAGGAGGTCGCCGTGGATCGCGGACTTGTAGATGTTGCGGGCGGCCGCCTTCAACCTCTCCAGGTTGCGGTTGATGATCGCGGTGAAGAGGTAGGCGCCCACCAGGCCGGCGAGGGCCAGGAGGCCGAAAACCAGGGCGATGGTGTTCCTCCAGGGGTTGACGGTCTCCGCCACGTCCTCGGTGTAGATGCCGGTGCCCACGATCCAACCCCATGGCTGGAATGATTTTACATAGGAGGTCTTCTCCACGATGCGCGAGGCGTCGTCCTTGTACTGCCAGAAGTAGTCGGCGAACCCTTCACCGGAGCTCCGGCAGACCTCTACCATCTTCACGAAGAGGGCGTTGCCCTTGGGGTCCCTGTAATCGGAAAGCTCGGAGCCCTCCATCTCGGGCTTGAAGGGATGCATGACCATGGCCGGCCGGAAGTCGATGATGAAGAAGTAGTCGTTCATCTCCGGCCCGTAGCGGAGGGATCTCAGCGCCTCCTTGGCCCTGGCCTGGGCCTCATCGCGGGTGATTACTCCTGCCTCTTCCATCCCGTGGTAATGTTCCAGAAGGGACCAGGCGGTCTGGGTCTCCTCCAGCGTCTTTTGGCGCTTGGATTCCACGAGCTTCGCCCTGGCGCTGGGAACCACCCACAGGACGTTGAGGGCCACCATGACCAAGAGGACGGCCACGGCGAGGGAGAGTATCCTCCCCTTGGTGGTCCTGAAGAACCGCAGCGTTGATCGGAAAAACCCGGAAGCTCCTTTCATCGCCTCGCCTCCCTCGCCTTCCGGCCTCCTTCTCCAAACCACGTCGAGGTCGCAAGAGCATCCCGCCCGGCTTTGGTTTAACGGCGGGCCCCGTGTTTTCGCTTTTCCCCGGAACCAAGGGATGCTTTTTCGCCGGTATCCACTGGGAGTTTGCCACGCGCATTCCCCGGGTACCGGTTGCAGGGTAGAGGTTTTTCCCCGGGTTGGAATCGTAAAGCTGGTTGGTAATGAAAAGAAAAACGGTTGGTACGCAATCACGCGCCGATATCTTCCGACGGACCTAAAAGCGGATAACGGGTCTGGGAGATGCGGAAGGGGGTAAAAGCCGAAAGACCTATTCCTACTCCCTTTCAGGAACCGGCCGATGACGCGGTGCGGAGGACAAAGAGATTGAAAGCGGATGAGGTGGAAAGGGAGGGAAAAAAGCATGATTGGAGGCAGGAACGGGAAGATAGGTAGGATAGGAACGGGAGTAAGAGTGGCATCGGCATGAGGAGCAGGGCAGGAGCAGGAACAGGAGTAGGGGTAGGAAATCGTGCCCTGGCAGAGAGGATGGAACGCTTGGACCTGGTTCCTTTTTTGTGAGGCTCGGGGATGCCTCCCTGTCCCGGGGCACGACCCGGCGGCGTGAGGGACGGAGGCGGCCGGCGAATAGACGGGGGAAAGGAAGGGGGCGGGGCCCGTGCCCCGCCCCCTTCCTCTTTAACCCTCCTCCCGTTGAGGGGTTTAGGGTTTTAGATTGTCCGCGACCGGCCCTTGTTCACCCGGGGCTATCAGCGGGGAGAATTTCCGCGTAACCCCCGCGTGTCTTTGCCGTCCTTTTACCCTTCACGTATTACGACCATCCCGTCCGGGGGGATCAGAACTCCTCGAAGTCCTCCAGGGGGATGACCTCCTCAGGGGAGAGCTCCCCCCGGGTGGATTTCCCGTCACCGCCGGTGAGGGATGCCCCGTGGGACACGGGTACCTTCTTCTTTCCCCGTGGGGCCTTGGCCCGGGGAGAGGAGACTTCCACCCCTCCCTTGAGCCTGAAGGTGGAGACCATCTCCTGCAGCTGGGAGGCCTGGGCGGCCAGCTCCTCGGAGGCCGAGGCGGC
>JACIXB010000003.1 GCA_014360685.1 Actinomycetota bacterium
ATCTCCTTTCACGACGTTCAATATCCGGTTGCCCTCCTTGATGATGTACTCCGCGGCCAGGATGCCTTCACGTTCATCTCCTTTCACGACGTTCAATATATAAGAGTTCACGCCTCGGAGGGAAAACGACCGGACGCTCTCGACCTCCAGAAGCGGTTTGCCGGACAGACGGTTTTCCATTCCTCTTCGGAGTAGGTCCCGCACCTCCTCCTTTCTCTTCCCGACATCATGTCGGAATAGAATTATAGCACCGGCTTTTAAGATGGCAAGTTCAGGCAGACGGGGACTCCCTTTCCATGCCGGGCTGTTTTCCTGTTGCTTCATCCTCTAATGGATGGTTTTCCTGGTACGGGCCGTGAAATCCCCATCCAACCGAGCCGCTTTCCCAGACCCGGGGATGTGGCGCGTGAGCGCCATGTTCCGAGGGGTGGGAGACGAGGCTTCCCCCAAGAGTAGCCGCGCCGGGAAGCCCACCCCCTTGGGGGCGGGATGGGTTGACCGTGGGCGAAGGCCTGGCGACCTATCCCCAGTGGGGTTGAGGGGCATGACCGCGGATGCTCGCGGGCATTCTGCAACACCTTCCTTTCCTCGGCCAACCCCCACGGACCACGCCCCAGCCGGAAGGTACGGTGGGAGCGCACCATTCCCGGTGGCGATCCCGGACGGTATGGCCTGATCTTGGAGTGGGAAGCCGCGTCAAGCCGCATGGTTCCCCTTCCCGGTTGGAACGGCGCGGGGCGTTGTCATAGAATGGTTTAGTCCTCGCGGCGACGGCGGTGAAGCCGCCGAGGGGCACGCCCTGGGAGGGGTCGGAGGGAGAGGAGAACCCATGGGCGAGAAGATCGTGGTCGGGGCGGGGTTGGCCGGGCTCACGGCGGCCATCAACCTCAGGCGGCGGGGTTACGAGGTCAGGGTGCTGGAGCGACGCGACGGAATAGGGGGTCCGGCGCGGGACATGCCCACCGGGGAATTGACCTACGTGATGGCCGACGGCACACCCATGGAGCCGGAACGCATCAGGGCCTACACGGGCATAGACATATCTCCCGCCTGCGAGCCCCTGGAGTGGACCCGCGTCTACGGATTCGGGAAGCGTTACGATAGGCGCTTCCCGCCCAACGTACCCGCTTACCTGGTGGAAAGGGGGTCCCGTTCCGCGTCCCTGGACATGCATCTCTACCGCATCGCCGTGGAGGAGGGGGTGAAATTCGAGTTCAACCATCCCCTGAAAACGCGCCGCGATTTCGAGGCCCTGCCGCCACGCAGCATCCTGGCCACCGGCCTGTTCCGGGATTCCTTCCAGGTATTGGAAATACCCTTCGTCCCCGTGTACGGCCTCTTCGGCCAGGGCGCGGTCTCCGAGGACTACCGTGGCCCCAAGGTCATCCTCTACATGGATGAGTACACCTGGGACTACGCCTTTTTCTCCACCATCCACGGGGTGGCCGGGGCATTGCTCTTCCAGCGCAGGAGGCCCCTCGGCGAGGAGGCCAAGCGATGGTTCCCGGAGCGGCTGGCCCGCGACGAAGGCCTGGAGTTCCCCGAATGGCACGAGCTGGACGTGGGCGTCCTTCCTATGGGATCTTTTTCCAATCCGCGGCTGTTTCACGACCGCTTCATCCTGGCCGGGACGCTGGCCGGGGCCCAGGACCCGGTGCTCCTCTTCGGCGTGCACGGGGCCCTGGTGACGGGAAGGATAGCCGCCCTTGCCGTTGACGATCCCGAGGCGGCCTACCGGGAATTCCGGAGGGTGAACCGTTTATGGAGGGTGAGCTACCTGAACCGCCGCTTCATCGAGGCCACCTTTCCTTGGGGCCTCCGGTGGATAACAAGGCTCGGCTTCGGCCTCTACCCCCTTTACGCTCCCTTCGCCCTGCGCTACGCCTTTCTGCTGGTCCCCGGCTGGCTCAGGATATGAGACTCAGGCCAAGCCCGTTTCCCTACGGCGAAGGGAGCATTGCCGCGCCCGACCGATCCGCGGGCGGCGAAGGGTTTGGGCGGGCCGGGATGCCAGGGGAGTCCGGCGCGGGAAGTCGAGCCGGTCGAGGTAAGGCCATGATGCCCGGCATCGATCAGCCGTAACGGAAAGGGCTTCTCGCCTTCGGGGCCGAAGAATTCAAAAATGGCAAGTATACGGTAGGGGGCCACCGGCATCAACCGCCGAGCGGCAGAAAAGGGAGGAACCCCGGTTCTCACCGAGCGCATCCCGCCCGGCAAGCCGCGAGGTTGCGGAGAAAGACTTGGGAGCCACCGGCTGACCTATTCGAAACGGGTCCAAGGACAGCCAGGTCAAGGGGAAGCACGGGGATAAAAGGCGGGGGACGCGGTGACGAGTCCCGAGAGGCCTTTCGGGCGTCCCTTGCCGTCGCGAGTGCGGGAAATTCAGGATGGATCCGTGCGGCCCGGCTTCCGGCAACGGTACGCCATTTCCACCGACCGTCACGAGTGCGGGAAATTCAGGATGGATGCCGTGAGAAGGCCTCGCGGGGAGCGGGGAATCCCCCCAAAGAAAGCCCGGGGGAGGACAAGGCCATGGCGGTCGCGCGGTTGATATGGAAAATAATTACATATGTGCTGTTGCCCGTGCTCCTGGCCTGCGGGTCAGCGGGCTGCAGCGCGGCGGGTACCGATGACGCTAAAAGTCCCGCCTCCGCGCCGGAGCAAACCGGGGAGCTAAAGGAGAAGCCGGCGCCTGAATATGCCACCGGGCGGATAAACGGCCTTCGACCCGTGGCCGTTATCAAGGTGGAGGCGGGACCCAAGTCGGTGGAATTAATGCCCGGCGGGGACCGCATATTCGTAAACGACCTTTACGCGCACAAGAGCTTTGTTTTCGATGCCCGGACCTTCGTCCGGCTGCTCACCGTACCCCTTCCCGACGAGCCGGTGGAAGCCGATTTCTCTCCCGACGGAAGGTGGGCCTGGGTCTCCCTGTACAACTCTGCCAGGGTGGTTGTCGTGGATACGGAGACCGGAACCCTGGCGGGAGAGGTGAGCACGGGCAGCATCCCCAAGGAAGTGGCGGTGAGCCCCGACGGGACCTGGGTTTACGTGGCCAACTGGAATTCCAACACGGTCACGGTGATCGACGCCGGAGCCAGGGCCCGGGTGAAGGACATCCCGGTTTACGCCACGCCGCGGGGAATATGCTTCTCACCCCAGGGCGATAGGGCCTACGTGTGTATAATGGGTGGCGATAGCCTGGCCGAGGTGGATGTGAACGGCGGGCACGTTATAACCCGCCGCATACCCTGCGGGCAGAACCCGCGCCACGTCGTCTCCTCACCGGGCGGAGACCTCCTTTACGTGAGCAACAACTTACCGGGGACGGTAACGGTCGTAGACCGCGTGGCGGGCACCGTTCTCGCCACCATCAAGGTCGGCAGGGCGGCACGAACCCTGGACATCACCCCGGACGGTAAATACCTCTTCGTTTGCAACTACGAGGACGGCACGGTGGGATGCGTGGACCTGGAGGCCCGCCGCCAGGTATTCACTTACCCCACCTCCAAACCCATCGGCCTGTGCGTGGATTCGAGGGGCGAGTATCTCTTCGTTTCCAACTACGCACCACCACAGATCACCGTCCTGGAGATAGCAAGGTAATGATGGCTCCTCTTCCGCCGCGTTTTCCCGTTTTGGCCCGCACTGACGAGGCCGAGCGGGACTTCCATGATTCCAGGCCATGAAGTGTTTCACCAGGTATCGAAGACGCGGCCTTCATGAAAATGAGGTCTTCGCAATTCTTACTGCCAGGCTTATAAAGGATCGGGCCTTCGACCTGCGCCACGGTTAAAGAATGTTTCCCGAACCATAAAACCGAAAAACCCGCCTCTCTTGTGCCTCAGACATGAACAGGGACTGACCCCAAATCTGTTTGTGGACATGGAAAGGGACTGACCCCATTATTCGAGGAAGTCGCGGAGCTTGGCCGAGCGGGTGGGGTGGCGGAGCTTGGCCAGGGTCTTGGACTCGATCTGGCGGATGCGCTCCCGGGTGACCCCGAACTCCCGGCCCACTTCCTCCAGGGTGCGCGGGTGTCCGTCCACCAGGCCGAAGCGGAGCTTGATGACCTCCCTCTCCCTCTCGCTCAGGGAATTGAGGACGTCCTCCAGCTGCTCCTGGAGGAGGATGAAGGACGCGGCGTCCGCGGGCACCACGGCGTCGGCATCCTCGATGAAGTCTCCCAGGTGGGAATCCTCCTCCTCCCCGATGGGAGTCTCCAGAGAGACAGGCTCCTGGGAAACCTTGATTATCTCCCGCACCTTCTCCGGGGTGAGCTCCATGCGCTCCGCGATCTCCTCCGGTGTGGGCTCCCTGCCCAGCTCCTGCACGAGCTGCCGCTGCACCCGGATGAGCTTGTTTATGGTCTCCACCATGTGCACGGGTATGCGGATGGTGCGGGCCTGGTCGGCGATGGCCCGGGTGATGGCCTGGCGGATCCACCAGGTGGCGTAGGTGGAGAACTTGTACCCCTTGCGGAAGTCGAACTTCTCCACGGCGCGGATGAGCCCCAGGTTGCCTTCCTGGATGAGGTCGAGGAACAGCATTCCTCGTCCCACGTAACGCTTGGCAATAGAGACCACCAACCGGAGGTTGGCCTCCACCAGCTTGCGCTTGGCCTCTTGGCCTTCCCTCTCCTTTCGCTGCAGGGCCCGCTTCTCCTCGCGGCTCAGCTTATCCCCCATCTCCCGGAGCT
Source organism: Actinomycetota bacterium (assembly GCA_014360685.1). Taxonomy (GTDB): domain Bacteria; phylum Actinomycetota; class Geothermincolia; order Geothermincolales; family RBG-13-55-18; genus Solincola_A. Next base: position 4,700 of record JACIXB010000003.1, read on the forward strand.
TGGCCGAGGCCTTCTCGCCCTCCTCGATCTTCTTGGCCAGGTCCACCTCCTCCTGGGCGGTCAGCAGGGGGACTTTCCCTATCTCCTTAAGGTACATGCGTACCGGGTCGTTGGTGGGGGTCTTCCCGGCCAGCTCCAGCTCCCTCTCCAGGCTGTCCAGGCGGGTGGTCTCCTTTTCCTCCTCGTCCTCCAGGTCCTGGAGGCTTTCGTCCGTGGGACCGTCAACCACCTCCACGTTGAGCTCGTCGAGGAGCATGTAGAGGTGGTCCATCTGCTCCGAGGTCAGGTTGAGGCCCTGCACGGACTCGTTTATCTCGTCATAGGTCAAGATGCCCCTTCCCTGGCCCTTGGAGAGCAGCTCCTTTATCTCGTCGTAATCGAGTTCTTTCCAGTCATCCATATAAATCACCTGAAAGGAGGGTTGCTTAAGATTAATCGAGCGTTCCCGTGCCGCCCTTTAGCCGGCGCGGCCCCTTCTGAGCTCCCTTTTCAGGCGCTCGAGGGAATAAATCTCCTCCGAGAGCTCTCGTTCACGCTCATGATCCCGATGGGGCGCGGAGGAGAGGCCTTCCAGCTCCTTTTTCAATCTCCTTATTTGACGTTCGAGATAGAATTCCTTCAGCGTCGCCAGCAGGTCATTATATACCATGACTGCGTTTTCCGTCCCCATATTATCAACATTCCCACTTCCGTCCATAATTAACGCCGTAACCATGTTTCGGGCCCCTTCGGATTCCAGCCTCTCCACCAGTCGCACCGCCTCTCGTTCCTCTAACCCCGCCTCTCCTCCTCCTTCCCGACAAAGGTCCAGGAGGGCGGACAGTATCCGGGAACAATCGGCGTCCTCGAAGAGGGAGGGATCCACCTCCTCCAGCGCCCTCTCCACCAGGAAGGATTGATGCAGGAGGAGGCGCAGAAGTTCCCTCTCCGCCCGCCTCTGGGGAGGCAGGATGATGGAGGCTTCGGCGGCGGGAGCAGGTCCGGAACTCCTTCCCCGCGCCCTCCGGTAGAGTTCTTGGACCGCTTGGTAGCTGGACCCCGCCCAGTCGGCGATGGCCCGGATGTGCCTTTCCTGGTCTATCTCCCCTCCCAGGTCGGCCACCAGGGCGACCGCCTTGCGGACACCCCGCAGCCGGGCGTTGGTGTCCGAGGGGTCGTGCTCCTCGAGTACCTTCCGGAGGGAGAAATCGACCAGGGGAACGCTTTCCTCCAGCCTTCTCCTGAACTCCTCCGCCCCGCGGGAGGTCACGAAATCCGCCGGGTCGGTCCCCTCGTCCATCACTATAACCCTCAAGTCGAGGTTGAAATCCTTCTGGAGGTCGAGGCCCCTCAGGCTGGCGCCTACGCCCGCCCGGTCCGCGTCGAAGGCCAGGATCACCCTTTCCGTGAGGCGGGAGAGAAGACGGAAATGGTCCTGTCCCAAGGCGGTGCCCAGGGTGGCGGCCACGTTGCGGATACCGTGCTGCCAGAGCAGGATGACATCCGTATAACCCTCCACCAGCACGGCGAACCCCTCCTTTACCACCTCCCTGCGGGAGAGGTTGAGAGCGTAGAGGTGGCGGCTCTTGACGTATACGGGCGTCTCCGGCGAGTTGAGGTACTTGGGCTGCTCCTCGCCAAGGGTCCTTCCGCCGAAGGCCACCACCCGGTCCTGTAGGTCCCGGATAGGGAATATGATCCGGCCCCGGAATCGGTCGTAGACGCCCTTCTCTCCGCGCAGGCCCAAGCCGGAGGCCAGGAAATCCTGGACCTCGAAACCCCGGCGTACGGCCTGCCGGTAGAGGAAATCCCACCTCGGCGGGGCGTAGCCCAAGCCGAAGAGACGCACGGATTCCAAGTCGATCCCCCGGGAATCGAGGTACCGGCGCGCCGCCTCCCCTTCCTCGCCCTCCAGCAAGACGCGGTTGTAGACCTCCGACGCCCACTGGTTGATGCGGTAGAGCCTCGCCCGGCGGCTCTCCGGTCCAGCCGACTCGCGGGCGCCTCCCTGGTAGTGGAGGGTGAAACCCACCCGGGAGGCCAGTCTTTCCACCGCTTCCCGGAAGTCCAGGCCCTCCCTCCTGCGGAGGAAGGTGAACACGTCGCCCCCCTCGCCGCATCCGAAACAATGGTAGAGCTGCTTGGCGGGGTCAACCATGAAGGAGGGGGTTTTCTCGTCGTGAAAGGGGCACAGCCCCTTGAAGAGCCTGCCGGCCTTCTTGAGCTGGACGTATTCGGAGATGACCTCCACGATATCCACCTGCTCGCGCAGGCGCTCTATGTCCTCGTCCCGGATCCTTCCCCCGGCCAAGGTTCTCACCTCAAAGCCCCCCCACCCACACGCGGGGCAGGAAGTGTTCGTGGTATTTGCGCATGGCGTAGCGGTCGGTCATGCCGGCCACGTAATCGCAGACCCTCACCCGCAGATCCTCCTCTCCCTCCCGGAACTCCCGGGGCATCTCGTCAGGGTGCTCGAGGTAGAAGTGGAAAAGCTGGCGCAGGACGAGGATGGCCTTGTCCTCTTCCTGCTTGGCCACCGATCCCACGTACACCCTCTCGAAGAGGAAATCGCGCAGCCGGTCCAGCGCGGCGGCCACCTCCTCGCTCATGAGGATGTCGTCTTTACCGCGGCTGTTCTCCACCATGTCCCGCACCAATGTGTCTATGCGCTGGTTATGCCTCCTTCCCAGCACCCTTATGGGCCCCTCCGGCAGTTCCTCCTCGGCGAGGATGCCCGCCCGCAGGGCGTCGTCTATGTCGTGGTTCACATAGGCGATGCGATCCGCGATGCGCACCACGCGTCCCTCCAAGGTGGCGGGCAAGGGACTTTGCCCGCTATGGTTGAGGATGCCGTCCCGGACTTCCCAGGTCAGGTTGAGGCCCTTTCCGTTATATTCCAGCCTGTCTACCACGCGGAGGCTCTGCTCGTTGTGCCGGAAGGGGGTAGGAGTGAGGTCGCGGAAGGCCTCCTCCCCCATGTGCCCGAAGGGGGTATGTCCCAGGTCGTGCCCCAAGGCGATGGCCTCGGTGAGGTCCTCGTTGAGGCGCAGGGCCCGGGCGATGGTGCGCGATATCTGGCTGACCTCCAGGGTGTGAGTGAGGCGGGTGCGGTAGTGATCGCCCTCGGGGGCCAAAAAGACCTGGGTCTTATGCTTCAGGCGCCGGAAGGACTTGCTGTGGATGATGCGATCCCGGTCGCGCATGAAGCAGGTGCGCAGCGAGTCGGGCTTCTCCTCCCTCATGCGGCCCCGGCTCTCCCGGCTGCGCACGGCATGGGGGGAGAGCCACTCCTCTTCCCAGCGCTCTATTTCCTCCCGGATGCTCATCCCCAAAACCCTACCGCCTTTACCTTGCTTTCCCGCCTTGAGATGGGGGCGCCCATCCATTCCAGATGACAAGGCGGGAAGGGTGCCGCCAACCGTCACGTCATCCCTTGAACATCGTTCCAGGCCCGGGAAGAATCCTCCTGTGCCTTAAGCCGTTTTCGGGGCCAGGATCTCAAACCATGCCAAAAGCCCGATCCCGCCGCCACGTCTTTACCGCGCGGTCAAGGCGTTTTCTCTCCGCGCGCCGCCTTCTTCGCCTCGCGGGCCAGGCGCCTTCCCAGGATGCGCGCCCGCTCCAGGGCGAAGGAATCCTCCCCGGCCGGCTTCTGGGCGCATACTCCCTGGTGCCCGGCGTCGTCCTCATCCGTCCCCTCCCCCACAATGCTCATCCCCTGTATGAGGAGCATGTCATGCAGGGCCTTGAGGGTGGTCTCCTGGCCGCCGAATCGGGCCGCCCCCACGCTCACCGCCGCCGCCGGCTTCCCCACCAGGGACCTGCGGGAACGGACGGCGCGGGTCTTGTCCCAGAAGGCCTTCAGCTGGGCGGACACCGTCCCGAAGTACACCGGGCTTCCCAGGACCACCGCCGCCGCCTCTTCCAAGGACTCGCAGGCCTCCCGGAGAGCCGTGGACTTGGCGTGGCAGGCCTCCTTGCAGGGGCTGGAACAGGCCATGCAGAAGGGGTTCTCCTGGTCTTTGAGGGCGTCCATGACATGGAATATTTTACCATCAACCCCTTCCTCGCGAGCCGCCTCGAGGACCTTCTCCAGGAGCAAGGCGGTGTTCCCCTTGCGGTTGGGGCTTCCGTTGACGGCCAGGATGTACATGCGGCAAAACCTCCTTTCCGGCAAGTCATCCACAAGGCGTGGGCGCTCCTGCGGATTCCACGCCCAGGAGCACGCGCCCGATGAAAATTGTATACCGCCGCAGTGTCAGGAACCGTGGGGGCTGCTTCCCGTGGGTGAAAAGGTCGACGCCCGCCCCTTCAAGCGATCATCCCGGCCCTCCGGGAAGCCGTGGGTCCCGGCCCGAGAGTAACCCCCTCCAGGCCCCGTTCGACGCATCCCCACCGCCCTCCCGGGAGGCCGGGACTTCCCTCAAGGTAAGGGGATTTCCAACCCCCCTCGCGGAACCCTACCCGGCCTTTCCGCACCGCCGGGCTTCACTTGGTGGCGTCCTGGACGTCCCCCAGGGCGGCGTGGGCGGCGGCCAGGATGGCCACGGGAACGCGGAAGGGGGAGCAGCTCACGTAATCCAGCCCCACCTGGTGGCAGAACTTTATGCTCCGGGGATCCCCCCCGTGCTCGCCGCAGATCCCCAGCTTTATACCGGGGTTTACCTTACGTGAGAGCTCGCAGGCCATGCGCACCAGCTTTCCCACCCCCTCCACGTCCAGGGTCTGGAAGGGGTTGTCGGTGAGGATGCCCTCCTCGATGTACTGGGGAAGGAACTTGGCCTCGGCGTCGTCGCGGCTGAACCCCAAGGTGGTCTGGGTGAGGTCGTTGGTCCCGAAGGAGAAGAAATCCGCCACCTCCCCTATCTGGTCCGCGGTCAGGGCGGCGCGGGGGAGCTCGATCATGGTCCCCACCAGGTAGTCCAGCTCGACCTCCATGGCCTCCTTGACTCCCTCGGCCACCCGGATTATCTTCTCCCGCTCTATCTCCAGCTCCCTGCGGAAAGCCACCAGGGGGACCATTATCTCCACCCTCGGGTTTTTGCCCTGTTTTTTCAGGTCGCAGGCCGCCTTGATGATGGCCCGGACCTGGGCCTCGGTGACCCCGCCCATGGTGCAACCCACCCGGCACCCCCGCAATCCGAGCATGGGATTGGCCTCCGCCTCGGCGCGCACCCTGGCCAACAGCTTCTCCTTGGCCTCGTATTCCTCCCTCTCCCCCGGCACGTGCTTGAGCCGCTCCAGTTCCACCCGCAGCTCGGTGAGATCGGGGAGGAACTCGTGCAGGGGAGGATCCAGGAGGCGGATGGTCACCGGGAGGCCGTCCATGATCTCCAGGATGGCCTCGAAGTCCCGGCGCAGGAGGGGCTCCAGCTCCATGAGAGCCTCCTCCCGGGCCTCCTCGGTCTCGGCCAGGATCATGCGGCGCACGATGGGCAGGCGGTCCTCCCCGATGAGCATGTGCTCGATGCGGCACAGGCCGATGCCCTCGGCGCCGAAGTCCCTGGCGCGCCTGGCGTCCTCGGGGGTGTCGGCGTTGGTGCGCACGCCCAGGCGGCGTATCTCCGTGGCCCAGGAAAGGATCTTCTCCAGGTTGACATCCACCTTGGGCTCGATGAGCTTGACCTCGCCCAGGATGACCTTTCCCGAGGTGCCGTCGATGGTTATGGTGTCCCCTTCCCTCACCACCAGGCCGTTGACCTCGAAGATCCTCTCCGCCTGGTTGATCTTGATGGCCTCCGCCCCGCAGATGCAGGGCTTGCCCATGCCCCGGGCCACCACCGCGGCATGGCTGGTCATGCCCCCGTGGCTGGTGAGCACGCCCTGGGCGGCGATGATGCCGTGGATGTCATCGGGAGTGGTCTCCCAGCGCACCAGGATGACCTTCTCGCCGCGGGAACCGCGCACTTCGGCGGTGTCGGCGTCGAAGACCACCTCGCCCACCGCCGCACCCGGCGAGGCGGGAAGGCCCTTGGCGATGACGTCGTAGGAGGCTTCGGGATCCAGCCGGGGATGGAGGAGTTGGTCGAGCTGCTCGGGTTGTACCCGGGCCACGGCCTCCTCCTTGGTGATCAGGCCTTCCTCCACCATGTCCACGGCGATCTTCAGAGCGGCGGCGGCGGTGCGCTTGCCGGTCCGGGTCTGCAGCATGTACAACTTTTTCTGCTCGATGGTGAACTCGATGTCCTGCATGTCCCGGTAATGCTTCTCCAGCTTGTCCATCACCGAGGTGAGCTCCTCGTAGAGCTCGGGCATCTCTTCCGCCAACCGGTCCAGGCCCTTGGGGGTGCGGATGCCGGCCACCACGTCCTCGCCCTGGGCGTTCACCAGGTACTCGCCGAAGCGGCGTTTCTCCCCGGTGGAGGGGTCACGGGTGAAGCACACCCCGGTGGCCGAGTCCTCGCCCTTGTTCCCGAAGACCATGGTCTGCACGTTGACCGCCGTCCCCAGGTCGTCGGGTATGTCGTACTGCTTGCGGTAAGTGATGGCGCGGGGGTTGTTCCAGGAACGGAAGACGGCCCGGATGGCCAGGTCGAGCTGCTCGCGGGGGTCGGAGGGAAAGTCCCGCCCCGCCTTCTCGCGCACGATGGCCTTGAATTCTTCTACCAGTTCCTTCCAGTCCTCGGCGGTCAACTCCACGTCCTGGGTGACACCACGCTTCCGCTTCTTCTCCTCGATCTTCTCCTCGAAGAGGTCCCTGTCCACCCCCATGACGATGTCCGCGAACATCTGGATGAAGCGGCGGTAGGCGTCGTAGGCGAAGCGCTCGTCGCCGGTCTGCGCGGCCAGGCCTTTCACCGATTCGTCGTTCAGGCCCAGGTTGAGCACGGTATCCATCATCCCGGGCATGGAGATGGCCGCCCCGGAGCGCACCGACACCAGGAGGGGATCCTCCTTGTCCCCCAGCTTCTTGCCCATCCTCTCCTCCAGGCGGCGGAGGTGTTCATCGATCTCATCCTGCAGGCCGGGGGGATACTCGCCCTGCGCCGTGTAGTACCTGCAGGCCTCGGTGGTGATGGTGAACCCGGGGGGGACGGGAAGCCCCAACCTGGTCATCTCCGCCAGGTTGGAACCCTTGCCTCCCAGGAGGCTCTTCATCCCCGCGTCGCCCTCGTCGAAGTCATACACGTACTTGGCCATTTCCTCTTCCCCCTCGCCTTCCTCTACCTTATCTCCCGATTCGAACGTTCTGACTCCGCGCGAACCACTCGTCGCCTATCCCGCGGTGGCAAGAACCTTCGCCGCCCGGGCGGGAGATGTTCCGGATAGGACATAATAATGGAAAAATTATAAACAATTATACTGGGCCATGCACGGGCATCGCCGCCCTCGTGGTCGCCTTAACGGAACATCCGCGGCCCTGGATCTCCGGCCCAGGCCCCGCCCATCCACCGGGCCTTTGGGGCGCGGTATCCACCCGCGTCTTGCTGCGGGAGCGCGGAGGCGGGCCGCGGATAACGGCGGCGTTTCCCACCCGCGGGAGGCGGAATCCGGCTTCCTCCATCCGCCGCGCACCACGGCTCCGGGAACCCTCCCCTCGCAGGGACCGGCACGCAGCCGGCGGGACCCGTTGCGGGAAAAGGATCCCGCGGTCAGCGTTCCCCTTCCGTCACCACCTGGGTGAAATCGGCGAACTCCAGGAAGAGCGAGGCCACCTTCTTGAGCAGGGCCAGGCGGTTGTCACGCAGTCGAGCGTCCTCGCCCATGACGAAGATCTCGTCGAAGAAGCGGTCGATATCCGGCGTCAGGTCCAGGAGCACTTTTAGGGCGGCCTTATATTCCCCCGCGTCCAGGTAGCCACGCAGCGGTTCCTGGGCCCAGGTGAGCTTGGAATAAAGGTTGCGTTCCGCATCCTCCACGAGCAGGTCCACGTCGAGCTCGGCGACCTCCGCCCGGGCGGACAGGTTGTGGCAGCGCTCGAAGCCGGTGTAGGCCCTTTGCAAGAGGCCGCGGCCACGCGCCTCCTGCAGGGCTTCCAGCCGGAGCCGCGCCTCGTAAGGATCCCTCGAAGCCAGGTCGAGGACCGCGGCCACCAGGTCGTAGTCGAAGCCCTCCCCGATGAGCGCCTGTCTCCACCGCTGGCGGCAGAACTCGCTCACCTCAGCCGCGACCACGTCGGGCCGGGAGAACCCGAACCTGCCCGCCGCCGCGGCCAGCAGGGCGGAGAAATCCAGGTGCAGGCCCGCCTTGGCCAGCACGGAAAGGACGGCCACCGCCTGGCGCCGCAGGGCATAGGGATCCTCGGAGCCGCTGGGAACGAGCCCCACCCCGAAACACCCGCAAAGGTTGTCCACTTTCTCCGCCAGGCAGAGAACCGCGCCGGGCAGGGTCTCCGGGAGGCGGTCCCCGGCGAAGCGGGGAAGGTAATGCTCCTCTATGGCCGCGGCCGTCTCCGCATCCTCGCCCGCCGCCAGGGCGTATATGCGTCCCATTACCCCCTGCAGGGAGGTGAACTCCACCACCATGGAGGTTACCAGGTCCGCCTTGCACAGGAGCGCCGCCCTGCGGGCCCTCTCCGCCGTCTCCTCCGGGAGACGGGCGGAGCGGCAGATCTCCCCGCACAGCTCCACCAGGCGCTGCGACTTGTCGTAGAGGCTGCCCAGCCTGGCCTGCCAGACCACCGACTTCAGGTCCGGCAGGCGCTCCTCAAGGGTGCGCTCCAGGTCCTCCTGGTAGAAAAAGGAAGCGTCTTCCAGGCGCGCCCGCAGCACCCTCTCGTGCCCCCGTCGGATGGTCTCCTCCTTGTCCGGGTCCCCGTTGTGCACCACCAGGAAGGCGGGCGCCGGCCGCCCGTCCTCTCCTTCCACCGGGAAATAGCGCTGGTGCTCCTGCATGGCCGTCTCCAACACCTCGCGCGGCAGCTCGAGGAAGCGCTCCTCGAAGCGCCCCAGGATCACGTGGGGATACTCCACCAGGTCCACCACCTCGTCCAGGGTCTCCCCAGCGGGAACGGCGCGCAGGCCACGCGAGGAGAGGGCTTCCTCCATCCCTCTCAGGATGGCCCTGCGGCGCTCCTCCTCGTCGGCCATCACCCGGGCCCGGCGCAGGACGTCCGGGTAGTCGCGCGGAACGGCCACTTCCACCTCCCCCGGGGAGAGGAACCGGTGACCCCGGCTGGTCCTTCCCGCCCGCAGCCCCTCGAACTCCACGGTCACCACTTCCTCTCCGTAGAGGGCCACCAGCCAGCGGACGGGGCGGGCGAAGCGGAACTCCCCCTCCCCCCAGCGCATGGACTTGCGGAAGGAGAAGGAACGGAGCACCTCTTCCACCAGCCCGGGCAGGATATCCAGGGTCTCCCTCCCCTCCTCCCGGACCACGGCGAAGACGAACTCCCCCTTGTCCGTCTCCCGGATCTCCAGGTCCTCCACCCGCACGCCCCGGGCGCGGGCGAAACCTTCCGCGGCGGCGGTGGGGTTACCCTTCTCGTCGAAGGCCGCGGCACGCCGGGGGCCCTTTACCATTTCCTGGTAATCAGCCTGCTTCTCCGCCAGGTCCTCCACCAGGGCGGCCAGGCGCCGCGGCGTGGAGTAGATGCGTATCTCCCCGTGCGCCAGGCGCTCCCTTTCCAGCAAAGCGAGGAGGTTGTCCCGGAGCTGGGCCCTCCCGTCCCGGACCGCTCCCCAGGGGAGTTCCTCGGTCCCTATCTCCAGGAGGAAGTCCCTGGCTCCATGCCCGGCCATTCAGCATCCCTCCCGCAGCAGCGGAAACCCCAGTTGCTCCCTCTGGGCCAGGTAGGCCGAAGCCACGCCCCGGGCCAGCTCCCTCACCCGGGCGATGTAACCGGTGCGCTCGGTGACGCTGATGACCCCCCGGGCGTCCAGGACGTTGAAAAGGTGGGAGCACTTGAGCACGCAGTCGTAAGCCGGAAGCACCAGGGCCCTCTCCAGGAGCCTGCGGGCCTCCGCCTCGTAGCGGTCGAAGAGCCGGGAGGTCATCTCCGTGTCCGCCTCGTCGAAGCAGTAGATGCTCCACTCCACTTCCGCCTGCCTCTGCAGGTCACCGTAGGAGAGCTCCCCGTTCCAACGGAGGTCGAACACGTTGTCCACTCCCTGCACGTACATGGCCAGCCTCTCCATCCCGTAGGTGAGCTCGACGGAGACCGGCCGGCAATCCAGGGAGCCCACCTGTTGGAAATAGGTGAACTGGGTAATCTCCATGCCGTCCAGCCACACCTCCCATCCCAGTCCCCAGGCTCCCAGGGTGGGGCTCTCCCAGTCGTCCTCCACGAAGCGCACGTCGTGCTCCGCGGGATCGATCCCCAAGGCGCGCAGGGAATCCAGGTACACGTCCTGCACGTCGTCGGGGGAGGGCTTGAGGATGACCTGGAACTGGGTGTGCTGGTGGAGGCGGTTGGGGTTCTCCGCGTAGCGGCCGTCGGTGGGACGCCTGGATGGCTCCACGTAGGCCACCCGCCAGGGTTCCGGCCCCAGGGCGCGCAGGAAGGTGGCCGGGTTGAAGGTCCCCGCCCCCACCTCCACGTCGTAGGGTTGCACCAGGACGCAGCCGCGCTCCGTCCAGTAGGACTGCAGGGCCATGATCATGTCCTGGAAGTACATGCATCACCTCCGGGTTCCGGTCAGGGCTATATTACCATCCGCCGGGCGCCCAGTCATGGGCCCGCCCTCGGCCTCGGGACTGCATCCCCAAGCGCCCTCCGCAGCGAGGCCTCGGCGGCCGTTCCTACCCCAAAGCGGAAAGGCCACCGGGATTCGCGGACCACGGAGAGCATACGGTCATGGAGGTAGGAATCGCCGGCCCAAGGGCTACAAGCCGAACGAGGAAAGCTCTTCTCCGCCGGCCCACCTCGGCAGCGGGGCGCGGCTCCTTCAGAGTCCCTTGAAAGGCCGGGTGTCCGCGGGAGGCTCCACGGCGACCTCCACTCCGTATTCCGGAAAATCGGCGGTTATTTCCACGCGCCCCTCCGCGGGAAGCAAGCCCAGTCCCAACCATTGGTTGAGGCTGGAAAATCCGGCGTCGGCGGCCAGGAACACCTGCCTTATGACCGGCTCGCCCTTTTGGACACAAACCTTGATCTGGGGATGGGAAGCGGAAATGATCCCCTCCAGCTCCCCGGGGTCCACCCCCATGACCTCGGCCAGCCCTCTCACTTCCTCCCGACGGGAGAGGGCCCCGACGTCGGGATGAACCTCCACCTCCAGGCAATCGAAAGATCCCACCCTCTTCTTTCCGAGATAATCCACGCTCACCGAGGCCGAGAGCAACTCCGGAAGGGAGTTTACCAGGCCGGCCAGGGAAGTGGGCAGGTTCTCGCTCGCCCCCATGCCCTCCGCGGAAAGGGAGTACCACCTGCCCCCCGCCCTCAGGTAGACCCGGCCCTCCACGTAGCGGAGGGATACCTCCATGCCCATGACCGTGAAGCGCGCCTCCAGGGCCGGGGAGCGGAAATCGACCCAGGCGTCGCCCTGGACGCTCAGGGACATCCCGCCCTCGCCCTCCGGGGGAGAAACCAGCGCGTTGACCAAGACGTGGGCGCTTCCCGCCTCGGAAAGCGCCGCGGCGGCGGCCACCAGGTCACCGGAATAATCGCCTTTCTCCTCCCCGCAGCCCGCCGGCCCGACCGCCGCGACGGCGACCAGCATGAGGGCGCACACGGCGGGCAGGCATTGGAGAATGTTTCTTCGCAAGTCGGCGTCCTTCCGTTTCCCTATCCGCCCTTGTAGAGCAGGGTGGTCTCCGGCTTGGAGATCTCCACCTTCTGGTTATAGCGGGGGAAGGCGATCTCCATGATCACCTTTACCGTGTAGGGAGGAGTATCGCCGTCGCCCCTCTGGACCATCTCTATGTTATATAGGGTGCGCCTCAGGACCAGGTACTCCTTGTCGAACCAGTACTCGTAATTGACGCTGGCCTCCTTGAGTTGTTCCTTGATCCTCTCCAGCTCGGCCAGCTTGGACTCGTCCAGATCCCCCCCGCCCCGGATCATGTTCAGGAACTCCTCGTCCTCCATCACGGCGTCGAAGTTGGGGACCATGGCGATGTGGTAGCAGTCTCTCCCGTCCACTACCTCGTCCTGGAGGCGGGTTATCTTCTGGAAGTTGTCCAGGTACTCGGCGGTGTTGCGGGCGATCTCCGAGATGCTGGGAATGCGCAGGGTGGATTCCGCCGGCAGCTCATACCACTTGTCCCCGTCCGCGGCGCGGAAATACTGCACTCCTTCGTAGAGGACGTAGTCGAATTCCTTGTTGAAGGTGGACCAGGTCAGGTGGGCCCTGGCGTTCTCGGTGGCGGCATCGTAATCGCCCTCCCCGGCAAGCCTTACCTCCGCCGTGTAAGGTTGCTTCCCCGTGGGGGGGACGATGAAGGCGTACTCGAACACGTAATGGAGGGAGCTTACCTCGTCCGTGGCGTTCAACCCCTCCAGCATGATCTTTTCCGGGGTGGCGTTTTCCGGAACCTCCCTTTTCAGGAGGCCCTCGGTCTCCCCGCCGCACGCCGCCGCTCCCAGCAACATGGAAAGGCCCAGAAAAAGGGAGACCAACGCTGTAAAAAGTCTTCCAGGCCGCATAATCCTCCCCTCGCCTCTCGTTCGGACAGCCTCTCCCGCCCTGGAAAAGCCGCCCTAAAAATACCACAATCCGGACTTCACGGTTAAGACGGTGAACGACGGGGCGTGGTTCAACCCCGACGATGTATGCGCACGTCCTTGCCCCGCTTGCCCCTTCCCCGCCCGCGAGGCCCACCCGGTAGGCAAGAGCGGCGAAAAGGGATACCTTGATATATAAAACGGGAGCAGGATGCGCAGGTCGGCGGGGGACCATGAAATACGGGAGACAGATATCCTCGGGCGGGGTCCTCTTCCGCCCCGCGGACGGCGGGTACGAGGTAGCCGTCATCCGGCTGAAGGGCGGAAAGGTACGCGCCCTCCCCAAGGGACTGGTGGAGGAGGGGGAAGATCCGCGGGATACCGCCGTGCGCGAGGTCCGGGAGGAGACGGGCATGGAGGGCGAGCCCGTGGCTCCCCTGGGCTACATCCGCTACTACTACTATTCCCCCGAAGAGGACACCCGCTACTTCAAGCTGGTCCACTTCTATCTCCTGCGCTACAGGGGCGGCAGCGAGGAAGGACACGATTGGGAGGTGGAGGGCGTGGAATGGATGCCCCTCCGGCGGGCCATGAAGGCCCTTTCCTACAAGGGTGAGCGGGAAATCCTGGAAAGGGCGGCCGCCGTCCTGGAGGGGAAGGGAACGGAACGCCATCCCGGGGAGCGCCTAGAACCCGATGAGCGCCCCAGGCCCTAGCCCATACTTTCCCTCCGCGGCCCCGGAAGGGTCCGGCGGCCGGGCCGAGCCGCCGTTGGAAGAGGGCCAAGCGGTTGACCTCGGGCGCCGTCGAGGCCAAGGGAACCCGCTTTCGGGATGAGGGCCGATGAACCCGCCCCTCCCGGGTCGACCTCGTTGGCCTTCGAAGACAGGGGAACCCGCCAACCGCCGCGGTCGAAAAGGGCTCCCCCCGGGGAGGTGGTCGAGTTGAGGGACACTGCCCACGCCAAGAAGGTTTTCACCCTGGGAACCAGCACTCGGACCCGCGAGGAGTTCCTGGCCGTTCTCCAGGCCTGGGGGATAAGGCGCGTCTGCGACGTGAGGTCCTTCCCTACCAGCCGGAGATATCCCCATTTCTCACGGGAGGCCCTCTCCACATACCTGGAAGCCCACGGGGTGGATTACCGCTTTTTGGGCGGCCTCCTGGGCGGTTACCGCAAAGGCGGCTACCAGGCGCACATGCAGACCCCGGACTTCAAAAGCGGCATGGAGGAGCTGGAGAGGGCGGCGGCGGAGACGCCCACGGCCGTGGTGTGCGCCGAGCTCCTCCCCTGGAAGTGCCACCGCCGCTTCATCGCCCGGGCCCTGGAGGAGCGCGGGTGGAAAGTGGTGCACGTGATCGACGCCCGCCGCTCCTGGACCCCCAGGCGCAACGCTCCCCAACCCGCCCTCTACCCGGACGAGGAGTAAGGCCGCACCTTTCCCCCATCCTTCGCTCCCCAATAACCCGTTTGGGTGATGCGGGGAGGCAAAGCCTCCCTCCGATGTTGCGGGTGTAGGGACAAAGTGCAGTTCAAGGAGAGGAAGGCGAGTTTCAGGGGGGTCAAGAAGATGTTCAGAAGGAGACCAAGGGGTCCGGACGGTGAAGCTGTCCACGGCAAGCAGGTCCCCTCGCCGCAAGGGGAAGAGATCACCATCGTGCCCAAAGAGAAGATCCTGCAGTACGAAAGGGGAAGGAGGGACGTCCTCTACCTGGCCGTGGTGGTGGCCCTTATCCTGGGCATCGCCGTGGTGGTATATGCCTTCAACCTGGAGATGCTCAGCGGGCTCTTCGGGTCCGAGTACTTCAACAACGTCACCCGCGTAAGCCTCGCCCTCCTCATCGTGGCCTTTGTCCTTTACCTGATGAGGAGGGAAAAGGATTACAGCCGCCAGTCCTTGAAGGTCTTCGAGGAGCTGCGCAGCACCACGGACGCCTTACGGAAAAAACTGGAAGACCTGACCGCCCTACTCGAGGTATCCAAGCTGGTGGCCATAACCGACGACCTCCACGCCAGGCTGGAGAAGAAGATGCCCCACATGAAGGGGCACTGGAAGAGGGTGGCCTTCTACGCCGTGGAGATCGCCCGCCGCATGGAGCTGGACGAAGACTACGTGCGCCTTGTGGAAAGGGCTGCCAGCCTCATGGACATAGGCATGCTCCAGGTGGCGGACCAGCTCTCTGACGCCGCTTTCCGGGCCAAGGAACTGGTGCCCGCGGACAAGGAGATGATCAAGCGGCATCCCAAGCTGGGAGCGGAGATGCTGGCGGCCATCAGGCCCAACTGGGAGATAATCCCGATCGTCCGCGGGCACCACGAATGGTGGAACGGCATGGGCTACCCGGACGGGTTGAAGGGGGAATCCATACCCCTCGGGTCGCGCATCCTGAGCGTGGCCGACGCCTTCGTAGCCATGACCTCCTGGAGGGCCTACCGGGACGTCATGGAGGTCAAGGAGGCCGTCAAGGATATAGCCGCCTACAGCGGGGTGCAGTTCGATCCCCGCGTGGTCAACGCCTTCCTCTCCGTGATGACCCCCCGCATCTACAGCATGGAGGGCAAGGGCGAAGCCACGGAGGAGATACGGCTCTTAAGGGAGATAAACGCCGCCGGGAGTCCTTCGCCGCGGAAAACCCTCCATCCTCTGTGAGACTCCTTCCCGGGAGGCGAAGGGAAGATCAGAGGGCGTAGAGCTCCTCGTCGCTCATGAGTTCGAATCCGCTCGACCTGAGGACCTCCTCGGCCTCGGGGATCTTCTCCACCTCCACCACCAGAACGGCGGTGCGGCGGTCCTGGACCACGAAGCCGTAGGCGTCCTCTATGTTCACCCCCTTCTCTCCGAGGGCCCGGCAGACGCGGTGCAGGCCGCCCGGCCGGTCGTCCATGATCACGGCGATGACCTCCTTGAGGTAGGCGGAAAAGCCTTCCCTCTGGAGGGCTCGGTGGGCCCGCCGGGGGTCATCCACCAGTAGCTTCACCACCCCGAAATCCTCGGCGCCGGCGATGGTTATGGCCCGGATGTTCACGTTCTCCTCCATGAGCACCTGGGTCAACCTTTCCAGCCGTCCGGGCTGGTTCCGGGCGAAGACGTTCACCTGGTGCGCCATGATCAATCCCCCCTCGCGTGTTCGCGCATGTCCACCACCCGCACCGCCTTGCCCTCCCCCGCAGGGAGGGACCCCGGTTCCATGAGCTCCACCTGCGGGGTGACCAGGATCTCCTGGCGCAGCTCCTGCACGATGCGGCGGCGGAGCTGGTTCAATTCCCTGACCTCGCCGTGCCAGAGGTCCCCGGAGACCTCCACCTGCACGCGCATCTCGTCCCGGTTGTCCACCGTCTCCAGCAAGATGCGGTAATTGGAACCCACCCCCAGCACCCCCAGGAGCACCCGTTCCACCTGCATGGGGAAGATGTTGACCCCCTTGACGATGAACATGTCGTCGGTGCGTCCCTTGATCCGAGATATACGCCGGTGCGCCCGCCCGCAGCGGCAGGGTCCGGGGAGGACGCGGGCCAGGTCATGGGTACGGTAGCGCAGGAGGGGCATTCCCTCGCGGTGGAGGGTGGTGAAGACCAGCTCGCCCTCCTCGCCCTCGGGGACCGGCTCCAGGGTGCGGGGGTCGAGGACCTCCAGGATGAAGCTGTCCTCCCAGACGTGCATCCCCTCCTGGAAGGGGCACTCGAAGGCCACCCCGGGCCCGCTCATCTCCGACAGGCCGTAGGAATTGTAGGCCTTGATCCCGTAGGATTCCTCCAGGCGCCGGCGCAAGCTCTCGGTATGGGGTTCAGCGCCGATGAAGGCCATGCGCAGGCTGGTGTCGCGGCGCGGGTCCAGCCCCAGCTCGCGGAAGACGTCCAGGAGGTAGAGGGCGTAGCTGGGGATGACGTGGACCACCGTGGTCCCGAAGTCCCGCATCAGCTGGATCTGGCGCTTGCTGTTCCCGGACCCCGCCGGGATGACCAGGGCCCCGATCCTCTCCGCGGCGTAGTGAAAGCCCAGGCCCCCGGTGAAGAGCCCATACCCCATCATGTTCTGGAAAACGTCCCGGCGGCGCACCCCGGTCATGTACATGCACCGGGCCACGAGCTCCGTCCAGGCATCTATGTCCCGGGCGGTATGGAAAATCACCGTGGCCTGGCCCGTGGTGCCGGAGGAGGAATGGAGGCGCACCACCTCCTCCATGGGCACGGTGAGGAAGCGCCGCGGATCCCCTCCGCGCAGGGTCTCCTTGTCCATGGGGGGTAGGGCGCGGAGGTCCTCCATGGCGGCCAGTTTTCGGGGCTCGAAGCCCGCATCCCGGAACCACTGCCGGTAAAAGGGGCTATGGAGGCACCGTTCCAGCACCTCCCTCAACTTCCGCAGCTGCAGGTTCCGTATCTCCTCCCCGGAGAGGAGTTCCATCCCCGGGTTCCAGAACTCTCCCTCGGACATCTTCCCTCCCAGGTCCGTAGCCCGGTCCACGACCTGTCCCCCGTGGAGGCCGGGGGGATCCCCACCCCGGCTTCTCCTTCCCGGCTCCGCGTACCGCCACCACGCCACGGGGCACAGCCCCCGTTACCAGGTCCCCCGCCCCGGCATGGGCCACCAATATTAAATCCCATTCCGGAAGGACTTGCACGGCGGGAACCGTTCCCCACCCTCCCTTTTAAAGACCGCGAGGCCACGTTCCGCCCCCTCCCGGAATCGCTTTCCCTCCCCCAGATAAAAGGAAGGGGCGGAATCGATATCCCAAGATTCCGCGCCGTCCCTTCTTATATCCCCTGCGGCATCGACTTTCCGCCCTTTTCGCGAGCGTTAATCGGCTTCCCGTCTTCCCCGCCAGGGTTAAGGTATAATACCGCTGTCCGGGAGGGGAGGCGGCATGAAAAGGGAGGGAGGCACATGCGAGAAGCGGTGAAGCGCTATTTCCGGATGTTCGGCAACCGCAACCTGGAGGGCTTCATCCACGGCTACCTCTACGGGAGGTTCCCCAACGCCTACGTCTACCGCCTGGGCAGGCTGGTGAACATGGCGGAGAAGGAGCCTCCCCACGACCTCCCCCCCGAGCTGGAGGAGATCCTGGAGGTGGTGGTGGGGAAGGTGGCGCGGGAGACCCTCGACCCGGCCACCAGCACCTACCACGCCAAGGTGGTGCGCACGGAGCACGCCGTGGACCTGGTGAACGTGAAGGAGAACGTCTACCTCCCCCGCCAGGAGAAGGTCATCCCCTACCCCATCGCCAACGACATCATCCTCGAGGACCCGGACCACCTCGGGGTCATCGAGTGCCCCTGCCGGCACACGCAGAACAACCCTTGCCTCCCCCTGGACGTCTGCCTGGTGGTGGGGGAGCCCTTCCTGGGCCTCCTGGAGGAGCACAAGCCCAACAACTTCAGGCGCATCCTTCCCGAGGAGGCCACGCGCATCCTCCGGGAGGAACACGAGAGGGGTCACGTCCACTGCGCCTACTTCAAGGACGCCGCCGGGGGGCGTTTCTTCGCCATCTGCAACTGCTGCTCCTGCTGTTGCATAGGAATGAAATCCTACCTGGCCTTCGGCTCTCCCAACATCTGCTCTTCCGGGTACGTGGCCCGGGTGGACGCCGAGGAATGCAGCGGCTGCGGGAACTGCGTGGAGGCCTGCCCCTTCCGGGCGATCAGGTTGGGGGACGACCTGGTGGCGGAGGCGGATCCCGAGCGCTGCTTCGGCTGCGGGGTGTGCGCCTCCCGCTGCGAGTTGGAGGCCATAACCCTGGAGCTGGACCCGGAAAAACCCGCCCCCATGGACATCAAGGCCCTGATGGGGGAGGCGGGGCTGGAGATGCGGGAATAACGCCCGCGGCGAGCGGAGCGAGGCCGTCTCCTCCGCAAGGAAAATGTCATGGCGAGCGGAGCGAAGCCATCTCGTACGGGATCCATGAGAGATTGCTTCGTCGCTTCGCTCCTCGCAATGACGTTTGATGGGGAGAGTTCATGTCGAGAGGGGCGAGGCCTTCTCCTCCGCAATTAAAATGTCATGGCGAGCGGGGCGAGGCCTTCTCCTCCGCAATTAAAATGTCATGGCGAGCGGGGCGAAGCCATCTCGTACGGGATCCATGAGAGATTGCTTCGTCGCTTCGCTCCTCGCAATGACGTTTGATGGGGAGAGTTCATGGCGAGAGGGGCGAGGCCTTCTCTTCCGCAATTAAAATGTCATGGCGAGCGTAGCGAAGCCATCTCCTCCGCAATTAAAATGTCATGGCGAGCGTAGCGAAGCCATCTCGTACGGGATCCATGAGAGATTGCTTCGTCGCTTCGCTCCTCGCAATGACGTTTGATGGGGAGAGTTCATGGCGAGAGGGGCGTCGGGTACTCATCCGCACTT
>JACIXB010000030.1 GCA_014360685.1 Actinomycetota bacterium
CGGCCCTTCAGTCAAGGAGCGGCGACCCCTGGGTTAAGGATGTCCTCCGGGGGCTTTCTGGATATCAGAGGATGGCGTGTTGAGGTTTTGCCGGGATGAGGTGCCTACTTTTTGTAGACAGCAACACGCCTTCGACAACTATCCCCTGCTGGTCGCCTTCGTGGTAGCGTATTAATAATTGTGTCTCGGTCTGGACAAGAACCAGACCAATCAAATAGCCTTCCTCCCAAGGAAAGCCACCAAGAGAAGGGAGAAAGGCTATGGCAAAACACGATCGCGACGCTTCCAGGGACATGGTCACACAGGTAAGGGAAGAGGTCAAGCGGAGCACCTCCTCGCTCTTGAGGGCCTGGTCGGGGAGAAAACCTTCCTCCCGTACATAGCGCCTCTGGGCCTCAACCACCATCCTGGGGATTTCCTCTCCCAGCTCCTTTTCCAGCTCATCCAGGACCGGCTGGATCTCGTTGGGGCCGGTGGTGGAAAGCCTCTTCCCGGTGGAGGGATGGGTGATGATGCCTTCCTCGACGTTCCCGTTCAGCTTGGCGATCTCCGCCAGGCCGTCATCCAGGTTGCGGAGACTGAGGGTGCCGCGCCCCCTCAACTCCTGAACATCAATTGCCAACATGGGCCGCGCCTCTTACCGGGCGATCGCTCCCGCCCCGCGATTCGCGCTCCCAGGTAACGGTTCAACCTTACTGAATAAATCGACCGCCCGGCCCACGATATTAATGAACAATATCAGCCGTATATTCTTTCTCCCCCCCTTATGCGCATTTTCTATCATCATCGCCATAAGACGGGATATCGGGGATTTCCATTCCGGGCGCCTCTCATGTTCCCCTGGAAAGGCCGTCATTTACTAATTAGAATTAACAACGATCGGTCGATGGAAATGACGGGAAGGAGGTTTGCATGTCCGAGGTATACTTCGCTAACATGCGCTGTACCCCCAGCCGGGGGATGCTGGTGAAGTTGTCCGAGCTCTGCAAGAAGGTGGGCCTCAAGGACATCATCGCGGAGAGGGATTTCGTGGCCATCAAGACTTCCTTCGCCGAGCCCGGGGGAACCGCCTACATCCCTTCCATCTACATCCGCACCATGGTGGAGGAAGTGAAAAAGGTCGGGGGGCGGCCCTTCGTCAGCGATGCCAACACTCTGTACGTGGGAGGCAGGGCTCACGCCCTCCGCCACCTGCAGACGGCGGCGGCCAACGGGTTCACTATGGAGACGGTGGGAGCCCCCATCATCATCGCCGACGGCCTGCGCGGCCACGATTTCCACGAGGTGGAGATTGAGGGCCGCATCCTGAACAAGGTGAAGATAGCCGCTGCCTTCTACCAGTCCGATGCCTTCGTGGTCATGTCCCACCTCACCGGACACGAGTTCATGGGCTTCGGGGGAGCCCTGAAGAACGTGGGCATGGGTATGGGCAGCCGGGGAGGCAAGCAGCAGATGCATTCGGACATCAAACCGGCGGTGAACCCGGAGCGCTGCACGGCCTGTGCCAAGTGCATCAAGTGGTGCCCGGCTGGCGCCATCTCCATCGTGGGTAAAGGCAAGGAAAAGTACGCCAAGATCGACCGCAACCTGTGCATCGGGTGCGGGGAGTGCACGGTGATGTGTTTCCAGGCCGCCATCCAGGTGCGCCTCACCGGGGTCCTGGAGAACGCCCAGAAGAAGGTGGTGGAATACTGCATGGGAGCCCTCAAGGGCAAGGAGAACAAGGTGGCCTTCTTCAACTTCCTGATCAACGTGACCCCGGACTGCGACTGCTGGAACTATAACGACGCCCGGGCCGTGGAGGATATCGGTATCCTGGCCGGCCGGGACATCGTGGCCATCGAGCAAGCCAGCCTGGACCTGCTGAACGAGAAGGCGGGAAAGGATCTCTTCCGCTCCATCTACCCGGCGGTGGACTGCCAGAAGCAGGTGGATTATGCCGCGGAGATGGGCCTGGGCAGCAAGGATTACGAGCTCATCAACATCGATTAATAGAGCCTTTCCTCCAGGTAGCCAAGGCCCAGCTCACGCAGCTTCTCCGGCCGGGGCAGCCCGTCCTCGCGGAGGCCGCGGTACGCGTAGAACTCCCGGAGCATGGTGTCCATGTCCGGGACCACCCCGGCGATGTTCCCCTCCTTGACCGGAGTCATTATCCTCTGGCCCAGGCGGTCGTCGGCGCCGGTGGCTCCCCAGATGTGGCCCAGGCAGCGCTGCAGGAACCACACCCGCTCCCCGGCTTTCATCATGGCCTCCACGTCCCACCCGTAGCCGGCCACGGCGTTGAAGAGGCCCACCAGGATGGGAACGGTGAAGTCCGTGGCCGGGAACTCGCACCAGCAGGCGGAGTTCATGATACAGCCCAGGTCGGTGGCCTTGGCCACCGACTCCGCCTTGGTCTCCGTGGTCATCCCCTGGTGGTGCCTGTCCAGCCCTATCTCCGGCCAGCGGATGGCCCCCCACTCCAGCTGGTAGGTCATGTTGGAGACGTGGCAGGCCCCCCGCACGGAGATGGCGTAGGCCAGGCCGTCCCCCCAGTCCAGGCGCGGGTCGTGCATGGGGGCCTCCAGGCCCTTGGTGTCGGTGAGGAAGCGCTCGCTGCCCCCTCCCACCTCCTCGGACGCGGCCCAGGAGCCCTTGGCCAGGAGGGTGGCCAGCTTGCCCTCCCTCCTCACCAGCTTGGGCAGGAGGTCGATAACCGTGTCTATGTCCCCCCACTTGAGCTCGATGCCCTCGTAGTCCTCGGGCCTGAGGATGCCGTGCTCGTAGCAGTCCATGGCCCAGGCGAAGGTGGCCCCGCAGGTGATGGTGTCCATGCCCAGTCGGTTGCAGATGTCGTTTATCTTGGCCACCGCCTGCAGGTTGGAGTTCATGAGCATGGTCCCGAAGGCCCCCAGGGTCTCATACTCCGGGCCGGGTCCCGGACCCATGGCGTAGGGACCTTCCTCCACCTGGACCACCGGCTTGCAGCGCACCACGCAGTGGCGGCAAGCGCGCCTCCTGACCAGTATCTCCTCGGTGAGGGTGACGCCGGAGAGGCGCTCCCCTCCCTCCTCCCAGATGCCCAACCCCCAGTTGCGGGTGGGGACGTCCCCCTCGATCATCTTGGACTCCATGTTGCTGGGGGTCCCGAAGGCGCGCAGGGCCTTGGTCATCCCGCTCCGCTCCACCCGGGCGGTATAGGCCCTGGCCAGTTCCTCGAAATTCTCCGGGTCCCTGTAGGTCATCCGTAGGTCCCCCTTGGCCACCACGGCCTTGAGGTTCTTGGAGGCCATCACCGTGCCCATGCCGGTGCGACCGAAGACGTGCCCGTAATCGTTGACGATGCTTCCGAAGGGAATGAGGTTCTCGGAGGCGGGGCCCACGGCCAGGACCTTGTAGGTCTTGCCGTGCCTGCCCTTCAGGATGTCGGTGGTCTCGTAGGTGTCCTTTCCCCACAGGTCGGAGGCGGGAAGGAGCTGCGCCGAGCCTTCCTCCACCAGGAGGTAGACTGGCTGGTCCGACCTGCCATGGAAGAAGATGGCATCGTAGCCGCAACGCTTGAGCTCCGGCCCGAAGTTCCCGCCGCAGGAGGCCTGGCCCCAGATGCGGGTGAGGGGGGAACGGGAGCCCACGGAGAGGCGGCTGGACCCAGAGAGCCCCACCCCGGTGAGGGGCCCGGCGGCGAAGATAAGCGGGTTCTCGGGATCCAGGGGTTCCGCGTCCAGGTGCCCATGGTCGTAGAGGAGCCTGGCGGCCAGCCCGGCCCCGCCTATGTATTCCCGGTACACATCCTCGGGGAGTTCCCTCTCCTCCATCCTTCCCGAGCCAAGGTCCACCACCAGTACCTTCCCCATGTTCCCGAAGGCCATCGTCTCCTCCTTTCCGGCTCTACCCCAGCGATTCCCACAAGGTTGGCCGCAGAAAAAGACGAAAGGTGTTTTTCTCCACGCTGGTTTCCCTTCCCACCAAAAATGTCATCCAGGCCCAGCACAGACAACCATCCTGCGAAGTACCTTACGTCCTTTCCACGCTGAAGTTGAGTTCGAGGTACATTATATAAAAGTGAGTTCGGCTATACTACCGGCGGCTTAACGGGCACGAGCGAAAGGCTGTCCCAAGAAAACACGCGTCTCGTAGACTCCCGCCGCATCTCAGGTGTCTCCGCCCGGGAGACGATAATGGCCTCCAGCGGCTGGCCCATGTGATTAAATCACCCGTTCGGCAGGGTATCGATGGCTACCCATCGCGGTCCCGTCTCCAAGGAGCAAACGGTCTCGGATCCGTCGCCCGCAATACGTGTTCCAAGCTTGCGATTTTACTTCCCCCATGGCCGGATTGTCCCCGGGCAATCACCCCGTGGGCCACGTCATTCGGCGCGGTTGAACTGCCAGAGGGCGAGGGCGAAGAGGAAGGCGCCGAAACCGGCCATCACCAGCACGTCCAGCCATAGCGGGTAGGCCTGGGCGGGGAGGGAAGCCTGCTGGGCCATGGTGGAGAGGGCCGAGGGATCCGGGTACCCCTTCCCCAGCCCGATTCTCAGTATCTCCGGGTCCTTGAACCAGGCGGCGAACTGGGCCAGGTTGCCGGGCATGCCTGCAGCCAGGTTCATCCCCCTGAGCATTATCCCCCGCAGCGCGTCCACACCGTAGGTCAGGGGGTCTATCTTGGTGAGGACCTCCATCCAGCGGGGCAGCCCCTGCAGGGGGAAGAAGGCGCCGGAGAGGAAGAACATGGGCATGAGCAGGAAGTTCATGACGATGGGAAATCCTTCCATGGAGGTCATGCGCGCGGCCACGGCAACCCCCAGGGAGGTGAGGCTCAGGGACATGAGAATTATCAGCGGCATCACCGCCAGGGACTTCCAGAGGGTATCCAGGCTGAACCCGTACACCCAGGGGGTGAAGGCCAGGACGAGGAAGATGGCCCCCTGGATGAGGGCGGTGATGGAACCGCCGACTATCTTTCCCAGGGCCACGCTGGAGCGGGGGACCGGCGACACCAGCACCTCCTTGAGGAACCCGAACTCCCGGTCCCAGATGATGGAGATGGCCGAAAAGACCGAGGTGAAGAGGACGGTGAGTCCGAGAATGCCCGGGTACATGAACTTGATGTAGGGGACGTCCCCACCCCCGAAGACCTTGAAGGCGCTCTCCATGCCCACCCCCAGGAGGGCCAGGTACATGATGGGCTGGGCGAATCCCCCGATGCGCCGCGCCCGGTCCCGCCAGAAACGACGGAACTCCCTCAGCACGATGATGTATATGCCGCGCATGGCCCAGCTGAGGCCGGAGGATTTACTCCTGGCAGGCGTCGTGAACTCTCCTGATACCAGGTCTACCGCTTTCTCCTCCAGAGCTCCCATCCCTGTTTCCTCCGGTGCTTCAAAGTGGCCTCCCCGACTTCCCGGTATCCTCAAACCGCCCGCGCTTATCGGGCGAAGGGGGGCCTTACCCTGGTCACCATCTGCCTCATACCTGCGAGACCATCCGCCTCATCGTCCCGTATCTCCCTTCCGGTGAGCTTGAGGAACACGTCATCCAGGGTGGGACGATGCAGGCTGATGGACTGGATGGGCACGTCCAGCTCGCGGATCAGCCGGGGGATGAACTCCTCGCCGCGCTCCACCTCGAAGCACAGGCAGTCCCGCTCCTCGAGGATGTTCACTCGGAACTTCTCCTTCAACAGTTCCTCGGCCCGAGCATCGTCTTCGGTCTTGATGCGGATGACGTCTCCCCCCACCATGTTCTTGAGGTTGTCGGGCGTGTCCATGGCGATGATGTTCCCGTGGTCGATGATGGCTATGCGGTCGCAGTGCTCTGCCTCCTCCATGTAATGGGTGGTGAGGAAGATGGTTATCTCCTCGCGTTTCCTCAGGTCCTTGATGTAGTCCCAGATATACCGCCGGGTCTGGGGGTCCAGGCCGATGGTGGGCTCGTCCAGGAAGAGCACGCGGGGATGGTGCAGGAGTCCCCGGGCGATCTCCAGCCTCCTCTTCATGCCCCCGGAGAAGGTGATCACCAGGTCGTCGGCGCGGTCCAGGAGATCCACCATCTCCAGGAGTTCCCGCTTGCGCTTCTCCCGGATGGAATGGGGAACGGCGTAGACCACGGCGTGGAAGTCCAGGTTCTCATTGGCAGTGAGGCGGTCATCCAGGCTGGGGTCCTGGAAGACCAGGCCTATTCGCTGCCGGACCTCCCTCTTGTGCCTTACCACGTCGAACCCGTCCACCGTGGCCCTTCCCGCGGTGGGGGTGAGCAGCGTGCACAGCATGTTGATGGTGGTGGTCTTTCCCGCTCCGTTGGGACCCAGGAACCCGAAGACCTCCCCCCGGTCCACGTTGAAGGTCACCCCCTTCACGGCGACCAGGTCCCCGAACTTCCTCACCAGTCCCTCGACCTCTACCGTGTACCCGTTCATGCACCTTCCTCCCGGCCACCTGTCCTCCGGGTCATAGTCTTTTTTAGCACAGCTAAATATAGCATAACTTAAACCCCCCTGGCCGCCATGTCAATATGCGGGATCATGGAGGCGGGGAGCCACCTGCCCCCCCGCCGGCTCACTTCCCTCGCTTGGACGCCAGGGTCCCCGCACTCCCGAGAGGATCGCCTTCCCGCCCCGAAGACGGGCATAGGGCAACCGAAAATCGATCCAGGCCCCGGTCGCATCATCGATCCGTCATCCCGCCCGTAAAGACCGTTTTTCTGCTCAAAGAACAATGCACCCTTATCCGCTCAATCTTCGAATCGCAGAGGTGTTTCCTGGAACCGAATCGCGCTCCGGCGCGACATCCAAGAAAGGCAAGGGGTCCCCGGAAGATCTACCCTCGATCCGATTCGCCTTCCAGGGCGGCCGATAGTCGGGCGGTGAACCTCTCCAGCCATCCCAGGAAGGACTCGATCTCCCGCAGGTCATGGTCATCTATGAGCTTCAGGAACTCCTCCTTCTGCATCTCTCCCAGTTCCGCCAGTATCTCCCTTCCTTCCCGCGTCAGGCGTACCCGGGTGAGGCGACGGTTTTCCGGGTCCTTCCACCTCTCCAGCCACCCTTTCTCGCAGAGGTTGTCGATCATCCGGCTGGCGGTGGGCGCTGCCACCATCATCACCTGGGAGGCCTGGGTGACGGTCATCTCCCCGTGAACGTTTACCATCTTCAAGAGAAAGAACTGGGGGAGGGTCACCCCGTGCTTTCCCACCGCCCGGCGAAAGGCGTTGCCCCGGATGCGCATGATGACGCCCAGGCTCTCGATGAGGCGTTCCGCCAGTCTCTCCCGCTGGTCCCCTTCCCCGGCCATGTCCACTTCCTTCGCGCCTTGCGTCGGGGGGTGTACACCCCCCTTCCGCCGCTACGCCACCATTATGCCACACCCGCCTCCTCCACAAGGGCGAAGATCCCCTGTGTACCGTGCGTAACCCGAATCCCCCGCTCAGAGGAGGCGGGTGAGCTCGCGCACGTCGTCCAGTTCATCCAGGCGGTCCACCGTCTCCACTATCTCCTCCCGGCGCCCCTCGTCCAGGATGTCCCGGGTGCAGGCGGCGAGCTTCTCCCGCACGTCCACCGGGTTGAGGTAGGAACCCCTCATGGCCTCCGTGAACCTGGATACCCCCCTCCCGTCCTTGAGCACTAGGGTCACCTCCCCAGCGTTGACCCCCTCCTCCATCTCCTTGAGGTCGAGCAGGGGATCCGTGGTGTAGGAAATACGACCCAGGAATCCCCGCAGCTCGGGATCCTTCATCCGTTCCTTACCGAACTGGGCCGCAGTGAGTTCCCGGTCCATGATGGCCACCGCCAGGGGATAGGTGGCGTCGAAGAACAGGGGGACCGGGGTCAGCCAATCCGTCTCCGCGATGCGGTCCATGAGGTCCAGCAGCTCCTCCAGGGGCCGGCGAAGGAGCAGGGTCACCGTGGGACACCTCACCTCCACCTTCTCTATGTCCCTCCAGGTCAGGGAATGCCCCTCCAAGAGGTCCAGCGCCGAATCCACCAGGGCGTCCAGCCGCCCACAGCAGGGATAGACCTTGGGGGAGTGGGTGTCCGTCCTCCAGTCGGTCCCCAGGTCCTTGACCATCTCCTCCAGGTCGTACCTCTCGAACACGGCATTGGAGAAACCGTCGGGATGCTCTATGATCCCCCGGAAGCCGTGCATGCCCCGGGCGGCGAGGGAGGCGGCGGTTATCCCGGCCAGCGCCGGGGCTCCGGTTATCATCCCCTTGGTGCCGGACATCCATCCCGCGAAGCACTGGGTGAGGGGTGGAAAGCAGGAGATGCCCACGGCGTCCATCATCGCCTCCCGGTCCAGCCCCATGAGCTTTCCGGCCACGATGGCCGCGTCAATCTGGTGGTTGGGACAGGAATTGGTGAACAGGCGGCTCCGGATGTAGGCCTGTCCGGTGCGTCCGCTCACCTCGTTGCCGATGACCAGGGCGGTGAGGAACTCCTTTCCCGAGGCACCCACCCCCTCCGCCACCGCCAGGGCCACGGGGACGGTGGAGGCTCCCGAGTGCTTGGACTTGAGGTAGTCCTCCCATTCCAGGGCTTGGGCGGCCACCGCGTGGGCCATCCCCGCGCTGCGCATGCTGTACCGGAAACCGGTCCCCACCACCGTGGCCTCCTCGCGATCTCCCCACGACCTCACCCCACGGTATAGCGGCTGCAGGAAATCGGCCCTGCTCCCGGCGAGCATGGCGGACACGATGCTCAGCACCTGCTCCTTGGCGCAGTGAACGGTACGAGGTGGTATGTCCTCGAAGGTCGTGCGGCAGGCCCATTCGCAGAGTATCTCGGTCACCGGGAGGGATGTCACCGCTCACCCCCCTCCGCGGCCCCATCGTCCATCCTGGGAAGATTTACCATGGCCTGGAGCACGGTGGAGAACCTCTACACCACCGCCAGCTGGTGCAGCCTCACCGGGTCCCTGCAAGGCTCCGGTTCCATGCGGAATATGGCGCAGAAGGTTCCCTCCCCCTGGAAGACGCGCCGCCACTCCTCCAGGGTGGTGCGCATGACGGCTTGGGCCCAGGGGTCCCTTCCCTTCTCCAGGCGCATGCCCTCCCTGGAGATGTGCAGGGTGTAGGATTCATCCCCTCGGACTTCAAGGACTATCCTGCGGTGGAGAAGGTCGTCGATGATGCCCATCTGGACCATGAGTGGGGTGAGGCCGCTCCACCTTTCCGCCACCTCTTCCAGGCTCTTCCCCAGGTAACATGCCGCCTCGCTCATGCCTCGCTCCTTTCACGAACCCCTCCTCGTCGCGCCGGGCCCAGTAGTCGAGAAAGCCGCGCATCACCGCCCAGTACCACCCCTCGTCGAAGCCCATGAAGGCGCAGTGGGAGCCAGTGGGAAGCACCCAGATATCCAGGTTGGGATTATCGCGGGCGGCCCGGCGCAGTTCCTCCATCTCCTCCACCGGGCATACCGGGTCGTCCTCGGCATGCACTATAAGCACCGGGTGCTCCACCCGGTCCACGAAGTTCCGGGGGCTGGAGAGGGCATAGATGGCCTCCTCACTCTTCCCGTAATGGGGTGCCACCACCTCCCGCACGTAGCGCCGGAAATCCGGGGAAAAGGGCCGGTCACCCAGGGTGGCCACCATCTCTTCCTTTCCCCGGCGCAGCATCTCCAGGCGCCTTATCTCGGTCAGGAAAACGAAGGCCGCGTAATAGGGAAAGAAGGGGTCATTCACGGGAGGCCTGCGGCTGAATCGGGACACTATCACCTCCATGGAGGCGAACCCGCTCCAGGCGATGATTCCCCCGGTGATGTAGGCGTAGAGGTCGTTCTGGTAAGCCGCGTTCAGGACCGCGCTCGCGCCCAGGCTGTAGCCCACCGCTCCCACGCTGGTAACTTCTTCCATCCCACCCAGGAAGCGGCAGGCGCCCAGGATGTCCTGTCCCTCCTTCCACCCGCCCGTGGAGGGAGCGTGGGAGAGGTCCCGGCTCTCGCCGAAGTCGCGCAGGTCCAGGGCCAGGACGTTGTAATTCCATTCCGAGTAGGCCTTGAGGGCCGCCTCCATGATGTAGTTCTTGTTCTTGGAACCGTGGAAGCCGTGGCAGAAGACCACCCCGGGGCGCTTCTCGCCGTCCCGGTGCAACCCCAGGATCCCCACCAGGGGCGTATCGTCCAGGCTGGGGAACGCTACCTTCTCGAAGTTCTCGGGATATGGATGGGGGCCCTCCGGCCTGGCGCCCAGGATGTCCGTGCTTATCCTGGAAAAGTCCGGCGAGTAGGCCTCGGCGAGGGCCAGGAGGCGCGGCCTGCGCGGCACGAAGGGTATCTCGCGCAGTTCCTCGCCAATCTCTTTCACGCTCTTTCCGGACATCGTCTTCCCTCCGGGTTACGATAAATCCCGCAACGCGGGCAATCCGTCCCGTGCCCTCGCGCTCCTATCCGCCACGTTTCTTCTCGAGCCCTCGGGAAGTCGGAAGGCGGTTCGACCGCTTATGCCCCGGGCTTTGCACGTCGTCCCGTAACTCCGTCCTATTCGCCGTGATACGCAGATCACCGGCCGATCTCGCCAATGCCTTCCCTGAGCTTTCCCAGGGCCGCGAAGAGGGCGGCGGCCTCCGACTCCGAAAGCCTGCCCATGATCCTCTCCCACAGCCGGGCTATTTCCGGCACCACTTTCTCCTTCAGTTCCTCCGCCAGCTCCCTCCCTTTTTCGGTCAGGGAGACGTAAACCACCCGCCTGTCCCCGCGGCAGCGCCTTCTCCTCACCAGGCCCTTGGCCTCCAGCCGGTCCACCAGGCCGGTCACCGTGCAACGGGCGCGTGAAAGCCCCTCGCTCAGCTGGCCCAGGGTCTGCGAACCCGTCTTGCTCAAGAGCAGGAGGGCCCGGAACTGGGTGAAGGTCACCCGGTTCTCGCGCAGCCACCCGGCCGCCCTCTCGTTCCAGGCCTCGGCTATTCCGGTGACCGCATCCAGCACCTTCTCGAAGCCGTCCGTCCCTTCTTCCCTTCCGCCGACCGTCATCCTCCATCCTCCTATTAAATATTTGTATATAAACATTTTATATACAACAGCATTCACGTGAAGGACGTCAACAAGGCACCACGGCCAGAGAGCCCGGCGGGTGAAAAGTCCGGGCGGCTGCCGGAGGGGTGGGTAGATAATGCCCTTTTACCGGACCGCAATGCATCATTGGACGACAGGTCCGCAAAGGCATCCGTGGAGGGTACGTATAAAATCCAGGACCCAGGTGGTGGAAGCCATACCCGTGATGCGGGTCTCCGTTTCCGAACCCGGCTTTCGGGAGAAGCGGGAAGAAGGTCCGGGGATGCCACACCTTCTTCCCCCGTGACGGATAAGGGTCGAGGGGCGGCCCAGTCAACCCGGCGGAAAGGAGATGAAAGGAGGGAAAAGGTGCAGTCCTCCCCGCCATGGCCCGTCGCCCCGGGGAAGGGTATCGGTTAAAATTGAATCCGGATTCCCTTCATCACCTGGAAAGGGTTCTTCGGATGGCCCGTGGGGAAGAGCGGCGTCGAACCGTTTCCCTTCTCGCTGGAACACGGAGGTGACGGACATGTACGAGAGACCCTGGCACCGCCACTATGACTACAACGTGCCCACCACGCTGCGCTATCCACGGCTCGGCGCCCACGAGCTCCTACA
Organism: Actinomycetota bacterium; assembly: GCA_014360685.1. Taxonomy (GTDB): domain Bacteria; phylum Actinomycetota; class Geothermincolia; order Geothermincolales; family RBG-13-55-18; genus Solincola_A. The sequence goes on from JACIXB010000030.1 coordinate 11,584, forward strand.
GTTACCCGCCAACGCCTACCCGGAAAAGTCGGCCATGAACTTCTACGGGAGCGAGATGACCTTCTGGGAGCTGCGCGACCGGGCGATGCGCCTTGCCAACGCCCTGGAGGCCCTGGGGGTGAAGAAGGGGGACCGCGTGGGCCTGCACCTCCCCAACTGCCCCCAGTACGTCATCTCCTATTTCGCCACCCTGTCCCTGGGAGCCATAGTGGTGAACCTCAACCCCCTCTACACTCCCGACGAACTGAAACGCATCGCCACCACCACCGGCCTTTCCACGTTGATAACCTTCGACATGGTGCTCCCCGTCGTCCGTTCCCTGGCCGCGGAGGTGGAGATTCCCAGGATAGTGGTGACCAGGGTCACCGACTTCATAAAGGGCATGGAGGTGAGCACCGCGGCCAGCCTGGAGCTCGAGGAAGGATGGCATCACTTCTCCTCCCTCATCGAGGGAGTGGCCAGCCCCAGGAGGATACGGGTGCAGGTAAACCCGGAGGACCCGGCCCTTATCCAGTTCACCGGCGGGACCACCGGCGTGCCCAAGGGAGCCGTGCTTACCCATGCCAACCTGGTGGCCGGGACCCTGCAATGTTCGATGTGGGGGAACCCCACCATCTCCCTCATTCCCCCCGAGAGGCGCAGCGTTTTCGCCGTTCTTCCTTTCTTCCACGTCTACGGAAACGTTGTGGTCCTCAACTGGGCCACCTTCTGTTGCGCCACCATGATCCTCGTCCCCCGCTTCGACATAGAGGAGATCATGAACCTCCTTTCCGGTTTCCGGGAGATCACCTTCTTCCCCGCCGTTCCCACCATGATAAACGCGGTCATCAACCATCCCCGCGCCGAGGAACTGGGGCTGGACCGCAAGCTGGGGCTGCTCAACTCCGGGGCGGCTCCCATGCCCGTGGAGCTCATCGAGAAGGTCAAGGACATGGGCATCTTCTTCAGCGAGGGTTACGGGCTCTCCGAGTCCACGGCCTTGGGCATCGCCAACCCCATCCTGGGCCTGAAGAAGGCGGGGAGCATCGGCATCCCCTTCCCCGACAACGAGGTGCGCCTGGTGGACGTGGAGGAAGGGGTGGAGGAGGTCCCGCCGGGAGAGCCGGGGGAGATAGTCATGCGCGGCCCGCTCATCATGCAGGGGTACTGGGAGAACCCGGAGGAGACCGCGGCGCAGCTCCGGGACGGCTGGCTGTACACCGGGGACATCGCCGTCCGCGACGAGGACGACTATTTCTTCATCGTGGACCGCAAGAAGGACATGATCATCGCCGGCGGGTACAACATCTACCCGCGGGAGATCGACGAGGTCCTCTTCCAGCACCCCAAGGTGGCAGAGGCGGTGGCCGTGGGCATCCCCGACGAGTACCGGGGGGAGACGGTCAAGGCCTACGTGGTGCTCAAGCCGGGAGAGGAGGCCACCGCCGAGGAGATCATCTCCTTCTGCCGGGAGAAGCTGGCCGCCTACAAGGTGCCCCGCAGCGTGGAGTTCCGGAACGAACTCCCCAAGTCGGTGGTGGGCAAGGTCCTGCGCAAGATACTCCGCGAGGAGGAGGCGAGAAAGCGGGAGGCGGGGATCACGGAAAACTGAGCGGGGACCCCCCATCCCTCTCCCCGCATGTTCCGGACGCCGCTCACCCGCCGGCCTCGGCGCGTTCCCGGTGCGCCCGGTTCATGGCCTGGAAGGGCACGCGGGACAACCTCTCCACTACCGGCATGGCCAGGGGAGCGAGCAGTCCCCTGACCAACACCCCGTGCCGGAGCAGGGTGCCCCCTTCCGGCTCCGGCTCGAGTATCCAGTAATGTTCGAAGTCGAAGACCCCGGGCAGCGGTGGCCAGCCGCCCCAGCGCAGCTCCCTTTCCGGGACCACTACCCGAAGTCGGGGATGAAAGGTCCTCCCCCTCTTCCTCTCCCGGGGATGGAAGCGGACCCTCAGCCTGGCGCCCTCCCGGATATCCCCTTCCGCCCACCTGATCATGGGATTCCACTCCGGGTAGGAGGAGAGGTCGGTGAGCACCTCCCAGGCCCGGCGAGGCGAGGCCTTGATGACTTCGCTGGTGACCATCTCCCTTTCCGGCATCTTCACACCTCCGTCTCCGGGTTCCATTTTCCCCGCTCTCTTCCCCCTCAATCCAGAGGGCGGCCGAGCCGATAGCGGTACTCGAACTGGTCGTGGGCAGCGATAAGTACCACGTCGTCCAGCAGGCTCCTCAGTTTCACGAGCTGGTAAAGGGCCAGCGGGAGGTTGACGTGGGCCACGGCGCGGAATCCCGCCACCCCCAGGGGGGCCCCGCTCCCCTCCCTCAACTCCTCCTTGACGTAAAAGGCGTCCCCGCAATGGAGAAGCCATCCCTCGCCGGTGTCCACCGCCACCCCGCAGTGGCCGCGGGTATGGCCTCGCAGGGGAACCAGGAACAACCCCTCGGGAAGGCCGCGCAGGGGAATGCGCTTGAGGTCCCACCACTCCTCCCCCTCCCCTTCGTCGTAGGTCTCCCATAGAGGTCCGTGGGCGAAGTGGCAGGGCCGATACCTCTCCCTCTCCCGCGGGGTGCCCGGGGAGAGGGCCGCCTCCCTCTCCTCCTTGAGCACGTGCACCCGGGCGTGGGGAAAATCCGACAGCCCTCCCGCGTGGTCGCGGTCCAGGTGGGTGCAGATGATGTCCCCCACCTCGCCGGGATCAAAGCCAAGCCTTTTCACCTGCTCCCGGGCGGTCAGTCCCGGTTCCATGCGGGGGTTCAGGAGGCAGGCCCCGAACCTTCCCAGGCGGAGGGGGTCGGCCACGTCAAGGGTCCCGAAACCGGTGTCCACCAGCACCAGCCGCCCCTCATCCTCCAGGAGGAGGCACAGGCAGGGAACCCGCTCCAGGTGGGGGACGAAGACCGGGGCCAGGCGGGGATGCATCAGGCCGCAGTTCAGGAAGTGGACCTTCATGCGCTCCTCCCCCCTTCAGCGCGCCGGGACGCGCGGCGCAGCAAGACGCTCCACCAGCCACTCGAAGCTGAAGTCCAGCCATTCTCGGTAGTGCCCCATGGCGCAATGGTCGTCGTTCTCGTAGAGCTTGAGCAGGACGCGGGGTGCCCGGGTGCACAGGAGTATGGAGTCCTCGCTTCCCAGCAGCGTGTCGCGATCGCCGTTGATGACCAGGACCGGGATGCGGATGCGGCGTAAGAGATCGTTCCCCTCCAGGGAGAGGGCGCGCAACCTCTCCCCCATCTCCGCCAGGCTGCCGGCGCCGGTGACCTTCTTCAGAACCTCCACGATGATCTCCGGCGTTCCCAGGAAATTGGACATCCCGAAGGCACGGTGCAGCGGTGCCCCGCAGACCACGGCGCAGGCCAGCCGGGGACTCACCGCCGCCATCCTGGCCGCCCAGTACCCCCCGAAGCTCACCCCCACCATGGCCATGCGCTCCGCATCCACCCGGGGATGGGCGGCGAAGCGATCGATCACCTGGGCGTAGATGCGTTCGGACTCCCCGCTCATGGGCTTACGATAGGAATAGGTCCCCGGCATCTCCATGAGGAAAACCCCCAGCGGTGCATCCCGGTATCCCAGGAGGGGCAGGGCGATCTCCTGCAGGGTCCCCTCCAGCCCGTTGGTGATGATGACCAAGGGGACCCTCTCCTCCCCGGGGGGAAAGCGCACCATCCCTTCCACCCTCTCCCCCTCGGCCTCCAGGACCACCTTTTCCATGTGCTCGTCCACCATGGGGACCAGCCTCTCGAACAGTTCCCTGGCCTTGCGGTAGGCCTCCAGGCGGCCGGGCGAGGTTCCCGGGAAGGCACTCACCGTGTAATAGGTGATGGCCTTGATGTACAGGTCCATGGCCTCCCGGGTCAGCTGACCCTCCCCACCGCCTGCCTCCTTCTCCGCCTTCTCCTCGTAGGAAGCGGCGATGGCGTTCCAGTACCCGCACCACCTGGAGTCCTCGAAGGACTTCAGCTCCTCCAGCTGCCGCGAGAAGGTCGTGGCGTCCAACCCGCCCATGTTGGCGTAACGGAGGGTGAACAGCCGGGGCAGGAAACGACGCACTCCCAGCCGGGCCGCCGCCCTCTCCGTGGTCCCGGTGAGGGTGCACATGGTGACCAGGATCTCCTCAGCGATCATCTAGCCCTCCTCGTGGCCCTTGCATCATTCGCCTTACCTCTGCCGTCCTTCGCGGTTCAGCCCACCCGCCATTACCTCTCTCCCTCCCCTTTCCGAGGAGGGAGAGCAAGGCATCGCTCCCCCCGCAACTCCCGTCAGCTCCTCCCCTCATCATCCGTCCCTCCGCTCCCCGCGTCCTTCGCGTCCTGCCGACCCATCACCTCCCTCAACCATTCCGCGAGGGGCGGGACGATCTCCTCCACGTAGTCGGTCATCACCAGGTGGGGAGCGTCCGGGAGGTAGAGGAACTTCTTCTTGCAACGCAGGCGGTCATAGACCCGCCGCACGTAGTCCTCGGGGAATATGTTGTCCTTCCCGGAGTGGATGACCATCACCGGCATGGTTATCTCCTCCACCCGCCTGGCCAGGGGGGTGGTGGGCAGGGAATAGAGGGCCCCCAGGCTCACCGTGGTCACCGCCAAGGGGTCCTGCCTGAGGAACTCGGCCACGTCGGGGACCAGGCGGGTAGGTTCCGCGGCCAGGTCCAGGTAGAGGGCCACGGGAACCATCAGCTTCCCCAGCGGGCACTCCATCAGCGGCTTGAACAGGGGAAGCAGGGGCATCAGGGGACGGAAGAGGGAGGGGTTGCGGGTCATGCGATAGTTGTCCGGCTCGTCGGGCGCAATTAGGTTGTGGCACACGGCCGCCCTGAGTCGTGGCTCCGCCGCCGCGCAGTAGAAGGCGGTTATTCCCCCCTGGCTGGAGCCGGCTACCGCCACCCTGGGATTGTAACGGCGCGCCGCGTAATCAATGACCGCCCGGGTGTCCTCCACCAGCTCTCCCAGGGTGTAGACGCCCCGCCGGCCCGAGCTCATGCCGTGTCCGCGAGGATCGAACCCCACCACGTTGAAACCCCTCCGGCTCAGCTTGTACAGGAACTCCGTGTACAGCAGCGCGTAGACGCTGGTGCCGGGGACAAACACCACCACCGGGTCCTCCGGGTCACTCCGGAAATGATAGAGCCGCAGCTCCCTGTCCCCGAGGGAAAGTGACTCGTCCTCCCAGGTCCCATAGAGCTCGCCCATCCCCACCCTCTCCAGGAGGGAACGGGCATAGGCCTCTGCTTCCTCCCTTCCAGGTACCGTACGGTTCATGACCCTCAGGCTGTATGCCACCCAAGCCCCGGCTCCCAGCGCCATCCCCGTTGCCGCGAGCGTTCTCGCTTTCAACCCCCTGCCTCCTTTCGCGTCACACGAGATGAGTGAATTCTCATTCGTTGATTGACGAAGTTATATAAATTCAAGGGAGCCAGGATGTCAAGCGCATGCGGGACGGGGCTGAAGGAAATTCACCCGCTGTGGCGAATCGGTCCTTGATCGTCCTTCCCGGACCGCCTTTTCCCGCAGGTAGAAATATTGCATTATCTTCATCAACAATATTGTTATTTTTTACATTACAATATTCCAAGTACGAGAAGCGAGGTGATGGTCGTGGAATCGGATACCCGGTTGTTGAGAATGGGCGAGCTGGAAAGGCTTTCCGGGGTGCCGCGCCATACCATCCACCAGTATATTCGGCATGGACTTCTCCCCCCTCCGGTTAAGACCGGCAAGACCTCCGCCTATTACCATGAAACCCACCTGGAAGGCCTGAGAACCATCCAGGAACTCAAGGGAGGGTCTTCTCGCCTCCCCATCTCCTACCTCAAGCGCGTGCTGCAGGAGCGGGGTACGGAAAGCAAGGTGAGGGAGGAGACGCCCGGGGAGGGAAAGACCGATGGTGGAGCCGGAACCAAGGACAGCAGGCGGAGGCAGATACGGGAGGCCGCCCTGGAGCTCTTCGTGCAAAAGGGTTACGGGGGTACCCGGATACAGGACATCACCTCCCGCGCCGGCGTCTCGGTGGGCACCTTCTACCTCTACTACCGGGACAAGAAGGAACTGTTCATGGACGCCGTGGATGAAATGATAAGGAGCGTGGTCCAGGCCATAGAAAAGGAGGCTTCCCGGGACAACGATCCCTTTCGGAAGGCCATCCGCACGGCGCGGTTCTACCTGGATAATTATTCCACCTTCTCGGGGATCATCAACCAGCTGCGGGGCATGATGGTGACCGAGAACCCCGACGCCCTCCACAAGTACATCGCCCTCCACAAGCTCATCGCCGATCCCATCGTTCGCGAGCTGCGCAATGCCGCCAGGCAAGGGCTGATACGGGACCTGGATCCGGAGCTCCTGGCCCGGGCAGTCATGGGGATAGTAGAGTTTACGGCCATCTTCCTTTCCTTCGACCGCCGTTACGACTCCGGCAAGGCGGTGGCCTTCATCGTGGACCTGCTCATGAACGGCCTGAGGAGATGAGCTGCATGGGGGCAAAGAAGTAGAATAATCTATTCCGGTATATCCCCGTCCTGGCCTCGCCTCGCTGCACCAAGTATCCCGTGAAGACGGTTGTGGAAGGAAAAGGTCTCCAGGATAGACGGAACCTGCACCCCAAGGCCGCGCCCGGGGGGAATTGACCGCGCACTCCCGGGGGAGAATTATTTCAGTCGACAGCGGACTGAAGCAACCGGGTGGCACTTGTGCCCTGCACGACGGAAGGGCGAAAAGTCCGACCAGAAAGAGAGGGTGCTCTCGCATACCGGGAGGAAACGAGGAAGCCGGGAAGATCCCGGAAGAACGGGAAGCGAGGGAGACGGAAAAGATGGCGGGGAAAGAAGGGGGCTGGCTGGAGATAGCCTCCACCATCGTCATCTCCCTGGCCGTGACAGCCACCGCTTGGTGCGCCTAGCAGTCGGCCCGCTGGAGCGGCTATATGACCATCAATTTCAGCCGGGCCAACGCCAGTCGCAACCATGTCGCCCGGTACACCGCCTTTGCCAGCCAGGAGGTCATACTCGACGCTACCGTATTCCTGGATTTCGTGGACCCCCAAGTGCAGCCAGGGGTAACCGCCGGGGAACTCGAGCTCTACGAGAAGAGGTTTTTTCGACCGACTGGAAAAAGCCATGGACGCCCGGCCGGCACTCCATCCCCTGAACAATCCAGAGGCCCCAGCAACCCTCTGGAGACGGAGGAATACGTGAGTCGCAGCGTCAACCTTTCCCGGGCTTATGACAACCTGGCCGAAGGATATTCCAAGGAAGCTGGGGATGCCAACCTGCAATCGGACAACTACATCCTGCTCACCGTCCTCTTCTCCATCGTGCTCCTTCTCGAGGGCATCTCATCCAAGTTCAGGAATCAGGCCATAGGTTAGATGAACCTGTCCCCCGGCTTCCTTGCCTTCTTTGGGTCCGCCCTCGCCCTTTTCTTCCAGAGAGTGTGTTGGTCACAGGAGGGTTGGTTATAGTTTCCATGCCGGCCACTTGTAATCCTCGCTTTTCCTGGAAAAGTTAACCGCCCCCGTGTGCCCGGGGTCCTTGTTTCGACCTTCGTCCATTAAACCTGGTATCATAGGATACATATTTTCAATGGTTGTATGGGATAGGACGCAACTGTCCCAGCTTCCACTTCCGGAGGGCAGGGCAGAAAAGTGGTCCCCTGGAGGAGGGTACACGCATGTTTGTTCGAGCATGGAAAGCTATCCGGAAGAGGCGCCAGCCGGTGATAAACATCCTGGTCCTGATGCAGACCGTGGCCATCATCTTGGTGGGTACGATGGCCCTGCGGGGCCGCGAAACGACTACCATCCACGAAACGACCCCCGCCTCCGAGGAAGTGGGGTTGGATGTGTCCTCCCTCATGGAGATCATGGATTACGCCCTGAACCCCACCCTCCTGGCGGGTATCGTCAACAATCATCCCGAGCTGGTGAATGGGCTCATAGCCGAGCTGGATCCCGGCATCCTGGCCGGAGGAATAAATTCCAACCCGGAATTCGTTCCTAGACTCCTCAACCGACTGGAGCCGGGGACGGTGGAGGTGCTCATCTCCCAGAGCTCCGCCTTCTTGGACCAGGTGGTGGGGGCCCTGGATCCCCAGGTGCTGGCGGGGGTGATCAACTCCCATCCCGACCTGGTAAGCCTCCTGGTCACTTCGCTGGACCCGTCCGTCCTGGCAGGTTCCCTCAATTCGGACTCCGTGGCCGGATGGCTCTCCACCCTTTTCTCCAGGCTGAACCCCACCGTCCTGGCGGGTATCATCAACGCCAACCAGGGGCTGCTGCGCGGTCTCCTGGCCCGGCTTGACCCCGTGGGGATGGCCGCCTCGCTCAACTCCAGTCCACAGTTCATCAACGGACTCGTCTCCAACCTGGACCTCTCCGCGCTCGACCCCGTCATGCTGGCGGACCTGGTGAACGCCCACCCGGACTGGATGGGTAACCTCCTCTCCCACCTGGATCCCGCCGCCATGGCCTCCGTCCTGGCCAATAACCAGGACTTCGTGGTGAACCTCTTCAATGCCATGGGAAGCGAATCCCTGGCTGAACTGGTGAACGCGCTGGCCGCCGGTCCCCTGGGCTCCGTGGTCATCATGACCCACGTCTGCCTGGACGCTCCCGTCCTGGACATGCTGTGGTTCAACGCCAAGGCCATCCTCAGCGGTTCAACCGTCCAGCCCTGATTGCACCGCCAAGGAGCAGGTCGAGCGGCTGATCGAAGACCGGTGCGGGCGAAACGGCCAATGGCTGGACGAAAGTGATGCACCTCTTCGACTACAACCTCGATCACCTGGGAATCGGGGCCATCGACTCGTCGGAATGGAAGATAGCGGATCGCCAGCGCGCTCAAGTTATACGGGCCATAGCGGCATGGGTGGGACCTCGGGGAAACCATGGCTACGAGACCACCTACGCCGTGACCTACGTTGACGCCGAGGGGGAACAGCTGAACGGCGCGCACCGGTATGAAATGCGCCTGGAGACCGACCCACCCGTGGATGCCTTGTGGTCCCTGAACATGTACAACATGCCGGAATTCCACCTCGTGGAAAACTCCCATCAACCGTTACTCCATCGGGAACCGCACCCCGGGCCTGAAGACCGATGCGCACGGCTCTTTGACCATCCTAGGTGCAGGAGGATTCGCCGGGCCCTGATGCGGAGGCGAACCGTCTACCACGCCTGGCGGCGACTTCATGCCGGTAATGCACGCGTACCAGCCACGCCAGAATATCCTGAAAAGCGAATATGTCCTTCCACCCACAAGAAGGGTGGGGTTAGCGGAACATGGGCAAAGCCATAGGAGATATCCTCTCCCTAACCCGGAGTCCCGCCCCATTATTCATTTTGCATCGTTGGCGCCTGCCGAATGCCCTTACCGCCGGACCCTTTATAACCCAGACAGGCCAGGAAGACATCCCGGCCTGCCGTTCGTGGTGGATTTCAGGAGAAACAGACCGTTCTCGGACCGTTCCCCAGGATCCACGTGCATCACAAAAGGCAGGTCAGCCAACATGGCTTTTGACCTGCCTTCCGTTTCTGGTGGGGGAGGGTGGATTCGAACCACCGAAGGCTGCGCCAACGGATTTACAGTCCGTCCCCTTTGGCCACTCGGGTACTCCCCCTCTTTATTTATATTATCTTCTGACCTTTGAAAATCTCCCGTGGAGCCGTCCCTTCTTTCCCGGGAATCCTTGGCCCTCCCAGCGGCTCTACCTTCGGCTCGCGCGCCCGCGGGTCTAATCCTGCAGGCACCGCTGCAAATTATCGTAAATGGTGAATACTTTGTCCAGACCGGTAATGGAAAAGACCTTCATGATGCTCCGCTTGCTGCACACCAGGCGGATGCGTCCCCCCTCCATGCTGGTCCTCTTGAGCACCGCCACCAGCACTCCCAGGCCGGTGGAGTCCATGAAGTCCAGCCCGTCGAGGTCTATCACTATATCCCTCTTACCGGAATCAACAAGCTGGTAGACAATCTCCTTGAACCGCGGCGAGGTGGAGAGGTCCACCTCCCCCTCCAGCTCCACCACGGGTATATCCCCCACCTCCCTCACCCGGGTCTGGAAAAAGACACTCCCCTTCTCCTCCACACCCGCTCCTTTCCCAGGCCTATACCATCCAAGGACTCCAACTCTCATTTAACATGAAAACTCCGCGGCTCATCAACCCGAGCGCCCACCCGGCCTGGCCTTCAGGGTATCCCCATCGCGTACCTCATCTTTCACCTTCCAGGGACCGCCCCCCTCCTTGCCCTACGCCCCGGCAGCCACCCGCCCCAGGGTCAGAAGAGCTCTCCTCCGGGTACGGCCCACGGAACCCGGGGATGTTCCCGAGTTTGAGCTCCGCAGATAGGGGAAAATTATAAGACTGAAGACCGGCCCCCTCGAGGACAAGGGAGAGGAAGCGCACGGCTCTTACGGCAGGCCGGGGAAGGAGGTTGACCGGTGAGGGATAGCGGCGACCTGGTCAGGCTACGCCTTCCCACTGAACCTTTTTCCAGGCAGCTCATCAGGTTGGCCGTCTTCCTGGTGGCCAGCCGCATGAACTTCGACCTCTCCAGGCTGGAGGACCTCCGCCTGGCGGTGGACGAGGCGAGCAGCTATGCCATAGCCCACTCCCCCCCCGGGTCCTCCCTGGAAGTTGCAATAGAACCGGGAAAGGAGTACCTTGAAATCGAGCTCCGAAGCAGGCTGGCCGATGATGGGGAAAGGCGAACCGCGATACCGGAATCGTTCAGCCGCCTGATCATGGAATCGGTCGTGGATCACATGGACCTTCAACGGGAGGAGGATTCCTGTCGCATCCTGTTGAAAATGAGGTGCACGAGCTAGGTCACGTGCGCCGGGCCGATGATCCCGACGAGGAGAAATCCGTGCGCGAGGACGAGGAACGGCGACAGGAGAGGCGGGAGAGGATTCGGGAGCTGTTCGAGCAGCTGCGCCGGACGGGTGACCCGCGGATACGGGATCAGCTCATCGCCCTCAACATCCACCTGGTGGAATACCTGGCCCGGAAATTCGCCAACCGGGGGGAGCCCCTGGAGGACCTTCTTCAGGTAGGATACATCGGCCTCATCAAGGCCATCGACCGCTACGACCTGGACCGCGGTGTGGAGTTCAGCACCTACGCCACCCCCACCATCGTGGGGGAACTGAAACGCTATTTCCGGGACAAGGGCTGGGCCATCCGCATCCCCCGCCGCCTCCAGATGCGCGACCTGGAACTCAACCAGGCCGTCGACCACCTCACCCAGGAACTGCACCGCTCTCCCACCCTGCACGAGGTCGCCGAACACATGGAGATGAGCCTGGAGGAGGTGGTGGAGATCATGGAGAGCTCCTACGCCGCCAACTACCTGAGCCTGGACAGCATCTACACCAACGATGGTAATGACCGGGGCTTCAGCCTCCTGGACTACCTGGGAGGCGAAGACGACGATTTCTCCCTGGCCGAGGACCGGGATACCCTGGCCAAGCTCATCTCCCGCCTTTCCGACCGGGAACAGAAGGTCATCTACATGCGCTTCTTCCGGGGAATGACCCAGATGGAGATAGCCCGGGAGCTGAACATCTCCCAGATGCACGTCTCCCGCCTGCTGCGCAAGATTCTGGACAAGCTCCGCGGCGACCTCGGCGGGGAGAAGGAGGGCTGAGCCGGCGGCTTCATCCTTCCCACGCGCCGGGACGGCCGGCCATGGGAACGGCTCACGGGATGAGGGGTTTCTCCGGCTTACACCGGCAAGCGGGTTCACGCTTTCCTTCCCGTCAAATCCCAGCCTTCGGCCTACGCCTCCGAGAGGTGGTGGCTCAGGCGAACCCACGCCTATTCCTCCCACAGCCTCGGGGGCTCCCCTCCCGACCCCAGGGGAACCACCCTTTCCGCGGGAAGGAGGGAAGCCAGCATCACCGCGTTGCGGGGAGCCTTCCCCCGGTAGTGGTTGTTGAAGATGGCGTAGGTCCTCTCCGCCTTTTCGTCCAGCCCGAGGATCCCGGGTACCCACTCCCTCAACTCGTCCTCGCTGTACAGGTAGTCGTAGCGCTCCCATGACTCCCGGTTGCGGTCCCACCAGGTCTCGTAGTTGCGGCCGTGGAATCTCACGTACCCCACGCGGGAGGTGAGAAAGACGTGTGGTCGCACCAGCCCCCTCAGGCGTGGCTCGTCCACGCAGCAGAACCCCATCTCCAGCTCGCGGAGGAGGTCCAGGGTCTCGTCGGTTATCCAACCCTCGTTCCGGAACTCCACTACCAGCTCGCGGCCGGGGATCAGCTCCCGGAAGCGCCGCAGGTAATCCCGGTTCTCGGGGGTGTTCTTGAAGCCCCAGGGGAACTGGGTCAGCACGCAGCCCAGCTTCCCGTAATCCTCCAGGGGGCGGATGACCTCCAGGAAACGTCGGAAATCCTCCTCGTTGTCCTCGTAACGGTGGGTCAGTCCCTGGTAGGCCTTGACGACGAAGTGGAAATCCGGCGGGGTGCGACGGGCCATGGAATGTAGGGTGCGGGGAGAGGGAAGGGCGTGCCAGGTGCTGTTCACCTCCACCACCGGGAAGCGGGAGGAGTAGTACTCCAGCATGTAACGCTTATCCTGGTCCTGGGGATAGAAATGCCCTTTCCAATCCTGGTAACTGAACCCGGCCGTACCGATATAGATCATGCGTCCACCACTTCCTAACGGTTAAACTTTCATACCGCGCCGCGGCTACAGGCTTTTACCGAACTCCTCTCATGCCCCGCCCGGGCTCGAGCCTGGCGTGGGACGAGAGAGGGGAAAATCGACCCGCCCGCTGCTCCCGCACCTACATCGAGGTATGACCAGGGGCCTCCCCCCTTCATTATGCCCCCGAAAAAGAAACCCCGCCGGAGGAGGCCCGGCGGGCTATGGCCATGGGAATACCCGTCAGTTCAGGATCTTCACGTCGTCGATGGCCACGTCCACGTAGCTGTAGGCCACCCTCTCGTCAACGTTGCGGCGGTTCTTGAAACGGAAGAGGAAAACCGTGGGATAAACCCCCTCGATGACGCCTTCCCTCTCCTCCCAGTGGGTCTTGGGCTTGGATTCCTTCACGGAGATGCGCACCACCTTGCCCACCAGCTTACGCATGTTCTCCATGATGTCCGAAAGGTTCTGGTTCTCGATTCCCGTCGGTTTCATTCTCTACCACCTCTCGCGCTCTTGAAAGGTAAAGAAAGATTATACCAGACTTTCCTTTCTATATCCAATAACATTCTACCACATAAGACGGAACATTTGGCGAAAACGTTCCGCCAAAAACTCCCTTCCCTCTGAAATGGATTTCGCCATTCCCCGGCTTAGTCCTTTATGCTGCTTCCCAATCCTTCATCCATCCCCCGCCGCTCCGGCTCCCGCTCCATAATGTCCCGGTGATGGTCAGCTCACGGGGCTTGACCCTTATAAACGTGTAGAACGTCTACCCGACCCGGCCAACGGGATCGAAGCCACCCTCCACGTGCCCTGCCCGGGACGTACGTTCCGAGTCCATGCACCACTCTGACCTTAGAACTTATATTTTATCAATAACTTATTAAGTAGAAAGGTTACGGGTGTGCGCGTATGCGCTGCGGCCGTCGCGGCCCACGGAATGACCCCCTGCCTCACTCCCCCTCCCGCCGCAGGGCCCGTACCGCCTCCTCCACCGAACTCACGGGAATCAGCTTCATTCCCGTCTCCACGCCCGCCAGGTCCTCCCGGTTGTCCTCCGGATAGAAAAAGATCTCCGCTCCCCGCAACTCTGCGGCCCGGATCTTCATGGGCAGCCCTCCTATGGGTCCCACGCTACCGTCCAGGAAAACCTCACCCGTGCCCGCCACCTTGCGTCCCCGGGTCAGGTCCTCCGGGAGAAGGGCGTTGAGCAGTGAGAGCGTCATCATCAGCCCGGCGGAGGGACCCCGGACCGATTCCATCTCCCAAGTCACGTGAATGGGGGAGCGGTAGGTGAAATAATCCCGCGTGTAAACCCCGATGACCATCCTTCCCCGTTCCCGGTCCAGGACCGGGACCAGCCTCTCCTCCCTCGTCTCTCCCTCCAGCAGTCTGGAGAGGTCGATACTCTCTCCCCGCTCCAGGGCGTCCCCCAGCGCCTTCCAGTCTATCTTCCTGACCCCCACGTCCACCTCCTGCCCCTCGGGCACTTCCGCTATCCTCTCGCTCAGGTCCGCCGCCCCTTCCACGGAAACCCCGTCCATGGAGACGATGACCTCCCCCGGCTCTATGCGGCCGTGGGCCGGGGTGCCTTCCACCACTCCCAGGACCAGGGCACCGAGCTCCCTTACCTCCACCTCCCGGGAGGACTCGCGCAAGGCCAGCACGTCCGCCGTCGCCTGGCTGAGGAGGGTAAGTACCGCGTCCACCCGGTCCTGTGACTCCGGGTCCAGCTCCTCCCCCAGGAAACGCCTCGCCTCCAGGAGACGGTAATCACCTCGGGCCAGGGAGAAGAGGTGATAGATGAGGTTGGGCTCCCGCACGCTCACCGAGGTGAGCAGGAACTCGCCCCCGGTGGGATAGGTCTCTGTGCCCTCCACCTGCAGTTCCGCCTGGAGGTCGAAGGAGGGACCCGGGCTCTCGAGGACAAAGCCGGTGGGAACCGAGGTGAGGAGAAACAGGATGGGCACCAGGTAAACGAGCGCCAGCCCAGTCATACCCTGCGGGAACCGACCTTGCTTCCCCCGCGCAGCATCGCTTTCTCCGGCATGCCGGGGGCGTAAAACACGCCTCCGTCCCTTTCCCGCACTTTCCTTCACCGGGCCGGGGTCCTCCGCCATCTCAGATGACCACGTCCACGGGCCTCCTGCAGCGCGAGCATCTCCGGTCGCGGATGCCGGCCACCGAGATGAAGTAACCGCGCCTGGATATGAGGAGGTTGCCGCACTGCGGGCAGTAGGTGTGCGAGCCGTCGCTCACCGCCACGTTCCCCAGGTAGACGTAATAGAGCTTCTCCTGTGCTATCTCCCTGGCCCGCAGCAGGGTGGAAAGGGGGGTGGGCTCGATGGTCATCCGGTAACTGGGGAAATAGGCTGAGAAGTGGAGGGGCACCTCGGGCCCCAGGGAATGGACGAAATCCACCAGGCGGGTGAAGAGCTCGTCCGTGTCATTGAGCGTGGGGATGACCAGGTTGGTTATCTCCACGTGTATCCCGGCCTCCCGGGCCGCCCGGCAGGTGGCCAGCACTGGTTCCAGCCTGGACTTGCATATCCGGCGGTAGAAATCGGGATCCATGGACTTCACGTCGATGTTCATGGCGTCCACGTAGGGTGCCAGGAGGGAGAAGGGCTCCGGGTTGATGGAGCCGTTGGTCACCAGCACGTTTACCAGTCCCTTTTCCCTGGCCAGTCGGGAGCACTCCAGGACGAACTCGTACCAGATGGTGGGTTCGTTGTAGGTATAGGCTATGCCCACCGAACGGTTGGCCAGCGCCTCCTCCACTGCCCTGGCGGCGTCGAACGGCACGGTGGGAGCGTCGTCCTGCAGCATGTGCCAGTTCTGGCAGAAATCGCAGTGCTGGTTGCATCCCCGGGTGCCCAGGGAATAGATGGGCGCCCCGGGGTGGAAGTGGTATAGGGGCTTCTTCTCCATGGGGTCCATGGACCTGGCCATCACCCGGTTATAATTCTCCGTATACAGGACATCGTCCACGTTGACCCGCACGCGGCAGAAACCCTTCTTCCCCGGGGAGATGACGCAATCTTGGGGGCAGAGGAGGCAGTGGACCTTCCCCTCGTCGAGCTTCTCGTAGAACAGCGCTTCCTTCATTTCCCTACCCTTCCGGATGACATTGATATTTTACCCCCGCTACCCACGGGCATGCAGCGGGGAAGCATCTCCGCCCGGGCGAGGAGCCCAGGGCCCCCCGCCCCGGACGTGAAGACAGCGAGACTTCGTCCCCCTCCAAGGTCGCTCCCCCACGAACCCTCGCCCCTCCCCTCCCGGGGAACTTAGAGCAGGGTTATCACCAGGTGGGAGAGGCCGCCCAGCAGAAGGGCCAGGATAACGGTGGAGGCTGACACCAGGAGGGAATCCCTGGGGCCCATCTCCCTCCACAGCACAGCCAGGGTGGCCACGCAGGGGATGTATATGGAACACACCAGGGTGAAGGTGAAGATCTGCCCGCGGGTCATGAAATCCAGCAGGGTGGAGCTCTCCGTGACTCCCGGTAACACCCGGGCGGCCAGCACCACCAGGAGGGTCAGGGCCAGTTCCTTGCGCAAAAAGCCCAGTATGAGGGCCAGGCCGGCCACGGCGGGAATCCCCAGCCACCACTCGGTCAGTGGTCGCAGCGGTCCCGTGAAATGGACTATCCACCCGCTCTCGTAGAGGATACCCAGGATGACGCTCCCGGCCACGATGAGGGGAGCGGCGATGTAAAGGAAGTCCTTGACGCGCAGCCAGGTCTTCTTGGCGATGCTGACCGCGGAGGGAGCGCGGAAGGGGAACATCTCCATGACCAGGCCAGTGGATTCCCCCGGGAGGAAGCGGTTAAGGAGCAGCCCCGCCGTAAACACCAGGATGAAGAGGATGGCGAAGAGGAGCAGGGCATAGGGCCAGCCCACGAAGCGTGCCACTCCGCCCATGATCACCGCCACCCGGGCGCTGCAGGGTACCAGGACGATGAGGGCACAGGCGATTATCCTCTCCCGGCGCGTGGAGAGGACCCGGGTGCCCATCACCGCCGGGACGTTACATCCCACGGCGGTGATGAGGGGGATCACCGCCCGGCCGTGAAGTCCCAGACGGTGCATCACACGGTCGGTGAGAAAGGCCACCGCGTTCAGGTACCCACTGTCCTCCATCACCGCCAGGATGACGTAGAAGACCAAGAGGTAGGGAAGGGCGATCTCCAGGACGGCCCCCAACCCGTCCACCGCCCACTGGATGGTCCGGGAAAACAGGTTGGCGCCCAGCGTGGAATCCAGGAACCGGCCCAAGGGAGCACTCACCACGTTCTCCCAGAAACGTGAGAAGAGCGACGCCAGCTCGCCGCCACCCCAGAATAGGGCAATGAAGACGCCGCCCATGACCAACAGGAGGATGGGCAGCCCGGTCCGGAAGGAGGTGGTGTACTCCCAGAGCCTCTCCCCCCACAGGGGCTTCCGGCACTCGACCCGTTCATGCACCCCCTCGGCGATGCTCCCGGCGATGCCGTGACGCTCCCGGGCCAGGATGACAGGGGCCTTCTCCCCGTGTTCGCTCTCTATCTCCGAGGCCAGGCGGCGCGCGTATTCCAGGATTCCCCTGCCCTCCTGCCTCCCCTGCATCCACTCCACGAATTCACGGTCCTCCTCCAGGAGGAGTATGGCCAGGGCCCGGGGAGAGATGCCGTAGGGAAGGTCCGAGATGTCCCTGCGGATGCGCCGCGCCAGGCGGCGCAGTCGGTTCTCGATGTCCGCGGCATAAGAAAAGGGTATTACCGGGTACTCCTCGCGGCGTTCCGCCACCTCCACCGCCTGGGCTATCAGTTCGTTGAGGCCGTCCCCGCGCACCCCCACCGTGGGGACCACCGGCACTCCCAGGTACTCGGAGAGGAGGTCCACGTCGGTGTGAATTCCCGATCTCTCCGCCTGATCCACCAGGTTGAGGGCGGCCACCACCGGGAAACCGAGGTCCAGGAACTGGAGGAGGAGGTAAAGGTTGCGGGCCAGGTTGTTGGCGTCCAGGATGACGATGACCACGTCCGGTCTGCCCTGCAGGACACCCCGCCGGGCAACCAGCTGGTCCTCGGACACCGCCCCCAGGGCATAGGTTCCCGGCAGGTCCACGATACCCAGTCGACGTCCGTCGAACTCGGTGAGGGCCAGGTTGAGTCCCACGGTCATTCCCGGGTAGTTGGCGGTCATCACCCCCATGCCGGTGATGCGGCTGAAGATGGTTGATTTTCCGACGTTGGGGTTCCCGGCCAGAGCGAACACGTATTCCGCCCCGGAACGCAGCCTCTCCACTTCCTCCAGGATTTCCATTCCTACCTGCCGGCGGGACCTCTACGCGGGCCGGGACCCTTTCCCCTACCCCTCCTCCGGGCCGGACCCTTGCGGGTCCAGATCTTGGAGGCTACCTCCCTTCCCAGGGCGTACTGGGAATCCCCTATCCTCACCAGGAGGGGACCGCCGAAGGGGGCCACCTCCATGACCTCCACGTCCGCGTCGGGCATAACGCCCAGGGAGGCCAGGTACTGGAGGAGTTGCGGTTCATCCTCCTCTACCCGGGCGATGCACCCCTTCTCGTCGGGATAGAAATCGCACAGGGGCTTTATCTCCTCCTCCTCCTCCTCCATCCGCCCGTTCTCGTCCGGAATGGGATAACCATGGGGACAGGTCTCCGGGTTGCCCAACATCTCGGAAAGCTTCTCCTCCACCTCCGGGGAGATGACGTGTTCAAGCCGACACGCCTCGCGGTGCGCCGACTCCCAGTCCAGCCCGAGCATGTCGGTGAGGAACCTCTCCGAGAGGCGATGCCTCCGGATGAGGGTGCGGGCGGCTCTCTCCCCCTTGGGAGTGAGCATGATCACCCGCCGGGCCCTTCCCGACCCCGCGCCCCTTCCCTTTCCGGCCCCGGGGCCTCGGTAACGCACGTAACCTTCCCTCTCCAGCCTCCTGAGCATGTCCAGGGCGGTGGGAGGGGTGACCTTCATGTACTCCGCCAGGCGGGTGGGGGTCAGGTCGCACTCCTCCGTGCTCAGCTTGAAGAGGGCCTCCAGGTATTCCTCCATCTTCTCCGTCAACATCTCCGGCTCTCGCTGGCCCATGTCCTCCTCCTTCTCTCCCGCCGCCCTCCAGCCCTCCACCTCCCTGCGCACGGAGCGAGCGGAACGGCAGTATGTCTCCATACGGTTCAAATCTAATCCATTAGACTAATCTAAATATAGGTCTAAAATAGCCCAAAAGCAAAGGCTGATATCAATGACATTGATGAACAGGCGGGTTTTCACGGATATACTTTTATGTGATCATCCCACGAATAAGACACGGGGCCTTGCTCCCGGAGTGGTGGAGAAAGGGGGGCGACCATGTTCGAACTGGACGGGAAGGTGGCGGCGGTGAGCGGTGCGGGGAGGGGCATAGGGAAGGCCATAGCCCTGGCCCTGGCCCGAGCCGGGGCCGACCTGGTGGTCTTCAGCCGGACCGAGGAGCAATTCCGGCGCACCGCGGAGGAGATACGCGCCCTGGGGAGGAGGGCCCTGGGCTTCCGCGTGGACGTGAGCCACTCCGCCGACGTGGAGGCCATGGTCAAGGCGACCCTGGACACCTTTGGGCGCCTGGACATCCTGGTGAACAACGCCGGCCTCAACCCCAGTTACACCCGGATGGAGAGGATCAGCGAGGAGGACTACGATCTCATCATGGCCGTTAACGTGAAGGGGGCCTTTCTCTGTTCCCAGCGGGCCATCCCGGTGATGAAGGAGCAGGGTGGCGGCTGCATCATCAACGTGGCCTCGGTGGCCGGCCTCAAGGCCCTCTACAAGTGCAGCGCCTACACGGCCAGCAAGGGGGCCCTAGTCCAGCTCACGCGCACCATGGCCCTGGAGCTGGCCCCCTTCAACATACGGGTCAATGCCCTCTGTCCGGGCTTCGTGAACACTGAACTCACCGAGGGGCTCCTGTCCTCGGAAAGGGGCCGGGAGAGAGTCCTCTCCCTCATCCCCATGGGAAGGACCGCGGAGCCGGAGGAGATAGCTCCCGCCGCCGTTTTCCTCGCTTCCGACGAGGCCTCATACGTCACCGGAGCCGTTCTCTGCGTGGACGGTGGCTGGTCTGCCTGGTGAATCCGGGACATGAAAGGGTCGGGGTGTTCAGTCAGTCGGAGAGTCCGCGGCGCCGGCATGCCGCCAGGGCCTTGCGGGCCTCGTTGCGCAGGACGGGGTCGGGGTCGTCAAGGTACTGGCGGATGAGGTCCACGACCTCGGGACCCCCTATCTGCCCCAGGGCATAGCAGGCTGCGGCCTTCACCCGGGGATGGACGGATCGCTTCCTCAGGGCGAAGATCCTTCGGCGCAGAAGGTCCTGTAGGGGGTCAAGGGCCTTCTCGGGACCCAGCCTGGCCAGGGCCAGGCACGCCGCTTCCTCCACCCCCGGGTGTTCCTCTCCCACCGGCGACTTCCCCCGCAGCACGGCCAACAGCGCTTCCACTGCCTCCGGGTCGTCGATGGTCCCCAGGCCGCGGACCGCCTCCCGGCGTACCTCCGGTTCATCGTCCCGCATGGCCTGGAGGAAAAGGGGGAGCAGGGTCGGGTCCCCCGGGGACATGCGGGCAAGGGAACGCAGGGCTTGCTTCCTCACCCCCGGAATGGGATTCCTGGACGCCGTCTTTACCAGCGCCAGTGCACCGCCCCCTCCCATCCCCTCCAGGAGCCTGATAACCCGGACGTAGACCTCCTCCCGGGCGTTGGATTCCAGGATTTCCGAGAGCACGGAGAGGAGCGATTTCCCCAGGTGACGGGCGAACTCCACCAGCCACGGGGTTATCTCCATTTCCTCTTCGCCCTTCAGGCGGTCAGCGACGTATTCCACCGCGAAGGCGCCCTCCATGCGCGAGAGGAGGTCGGCGGAGAGGGAAGCCAGGGACTCGTCCTCCCGAAAGAGGTTCTCCAGGAGCGGTCTTCCCAGCCTGCCGGCGTCCAGCGAACGCAGTGCGGCCCCGGCGGCCTCCCCCAGCTCCCCGCCGGCCTCATCGTACCGCAGCAAGGCCCGGCAGGCGCGTTCGAAATCCTCCCATCTCCCCTCAGCGAAGGAGGCGTCGGCCTGGTCACCGAGCAGGGCTATCATCTCCCTGCGCACCCGGTCGTCCACCTCCCGCTCCAGGAGCCCGATGAGCCATCCCGGGTCCGGGACCAGCTCCATGCTCAGCCCCAGCTCGCGGAATCTGCCGTGCATGCGGTGCAGGAAACGAGCGGCCCGGAGCCGGAAATCCGGTCGCTCGCTCTCCAGGTTCCTCGAGCTGACGGCAGCGATGCGATCCACCCATCCCCTCTCCCCCACCTCCAGGAGCTTGGCGGCCACTTCCATCACCCGGTCATCGTCAAGGCCCTCCAGGGGGCGGAGGGAACCCTCGTCCCGGATGCGGGCCATTATGGAATGTATTTCCATCTCTTTATTGGCCTGGGGGTGGATCTCGGCGAGACGCGAGAGCAGGCCGGAGCGCTGCAGGCGCCCGGTGATTCCCGGATGGTAGCGGGGATCGGATTCCGCGTACAGGTCGGCCACGATCTCGTTGAGCACGGCATGGATATCCTGGAAGTCCTGGGGATCCATGTTCTCCCGTTCGTCCAGGAGGCGGTGATACTTCTCGATGACCTGGTCGGTGAGCAGGAGGACGTCTCACCCTCCACGGAGGAGATGATCTCCCTCCTGGTCTCCGCGTCCTTCATGGCCCGGGGGGCTTCCTCGGAGAGGACTTCCACCAGGGTCTCCGGTTCCAGCGCAGCCAGTATGTTCACCATCTCCTCGCTCATGGTCTCCCTCACCTTCTCGTCGTCCAGTGCCTCCACCAGGCGGAACATGCGATCCACGGTGTCCCTTATCAGGCGGGCCTTCTCCACCCCTACCCCTCCACCCGAGCTCTCGAACCCCAGGAGTACTGCCTGGAATGCGGCGTTCACCCTCTGGGGATCGGAGAGGAGTTGGGTCACTTCCTCCGCGGGGGCGTCCAGGGTGGGCAGGTTGCCGACCAGGAAGCGCACGAAAACCTCCTCCCGGAGCATGTCCAAGGCTCCCTCCCCGCTCCCCCGGTCGGTGGGGAGCTCCTGGTCCCTGCTCATGGAGACATAGACCTTCTCGTTCACCTTCACATGCCCCACACCGTTCCTCTCCAGGAGCCCGGAAAGTTCCTCCCTGGAACCCTGTTCCCTTCCGCGACTGAAGACCTCCAGGAAACCCCGCAGGTCCTCGTCCGTCTGGCCTCGTTCGAAGGTGATGCTTCGCACCTCCCACCTGGCCAGGTCGCACAGGAAGGACACCGTGTTAGGCCGGGACTGGTCCCTCTCGCCAAGGCAGAAGTCGTTGATGAGCAACTTACCCTCCAGCCCGCAGAAAGTCACGCTCTCCCACCGCGACAAAGCTTGGTCCAGGTCCTGCTTGGCCCGCCGCACGGATTCCCGGACGATGTCAGAGGTCTCGGGATAGAGATGGTAATTGACCATCGCCGCGTGCAGGGAACCGAGGATGGCCAGTGAGTGCTCGGCGATATTGGGCTGTTTCGCCCCTTCCATCTACCTCACCGACTTCCTGGGCAAAATCCTATCCTCTCGTGTTCAACCCTGATTTCTATGGTCCTTATCGGTATCCCTTTGCCTACCTTTTAATCTCCCCCGCCGAGTGGCGGTCTGGGCCGGTACCGGAAGGACAGGAAGCTCGCCCTGGATTCACTCGCCTCCCTCACCTGCGCAAGGCAACGCGAACAGGATGAGGCTGGCGACCAGGGCCAGGGAGGCACCGGTCAGGAAGGCGATCCTGGGTCCCGTGGCGCTCCAGAGCAACCCCATGAGCAGGGAGGCGGGAAGCACGGTAACGCTAACGGTGAAATTGTAGATCCCGTAGGCGCTCCCCCTCAGCTCGGACGGGACCATGTCCGCTACGAAAGCCTTGAGTGCCCCCTCGTTGAGGTAGTAAAACCCGTATGCGGTGAAGAGAAACCAGGTCCAGGCGGCGCCGGAGAGAAAAGCGAAACCCGTGTAGGCGAGGCAGTATATTCCCCATCCCAAGAAGATCACCCGCCTGCGCCCCAGGCGGTCGGAAAGAACTCCACCGGGTATGGACATCGCGGCCTTGACCACGTGCAACACTCCCCAGAGGGCGGGAAGCAGGGCCAGGGGAAAACCTCCGGCCTGCCGGGCCCGAAGCAGCAGGAAGGCATCGCTGGAATTACCCAGGGTGAAGACCAGCACGGCCGCAAGAAACCAGCGGAAACGGCGGTCGAAAGACCGAAGGTCCAGACGGGGAAACCTCTCCCTCTCCCCGGTCTCACGTTCGGTCCCCCCCTCCCTCACTCGCCACAGGAGCAGGAAGACTCCCAGGGCTATGGGTATGGTGGCCAGGGCGAACAGCGCACGATAACCCAGGGAAAAGGTGGTCAGCAGGAAAGACGCGGTCGCGGCTCCCACCAGCGCGCCGGAGTGATCCATGGAACGGTGGTAACCGAAGGCGCGTCCCCTCTCCCGGGGATGGCAGGAATCGGCGATCAGGGCGTCGCGGGGCGCGGTACGCACACCCTTCCCCACCCGGTTGAAGAACCAGCCCAGCAGGGCCTGCCAGGGCGCCGTCACCAGGGCCAGGGAGCCCCGGGAGATGCCCGAAAGAGCGTATCCTCCGGTCACCAGTCCCTTGCGGCGGCGGAGGCGGTCCGATATCCAACCGGAGACCAGGTTGAGCAGGCTGGCCACGGAATCGGCCAACCCCTCCACCAGGCCCAGGAACCATGCGCCCGCCCCCAGGAACTCGGTGAGGAAGGTGGGCAGGAGGGGATAGACCATCTCGCTGGAGAGATCGTTGAAGAAGCTCACCAGGCCCAGGTGGAAGACGTTTCGGGATATCCCGGTGAACGTACCCCTCTCCACTCCGCCGACTTTCTCACTCCCCGTTCGAACTCCTGTCATTCCAGCCTCCCCCACCCGACGTTTTCCCCTCCCCGGGTTCCCGGTTCTGAGAGGTCCCGGCGGACACGGGGACACCTCGTGGAGTGAATGTCAGGTTCCACCAACTTACCCTCCATGCCGGCCTGCCACAGAAGGGCGAGAAACACGACGGCATGTAATCTACATGGAGTCGGGCCCTCCATCAAGGGAGGTGAGTCATTCCTCCGTCTCCCCGCCTGCGTCCTCCGCTTCCCTTGCGAACGGGTCCAGGAAATCGGTGAACACGGAATTGCAGGGGTGACCGTAGGTGACCAGCATCCTCCGGCTGCGGGGAAGCATGATTATGGAGCAGGTGGTGGAAAAATATGATCCATGCCGGCACACGGTGTTGTCGTCGCCGCGTCCGCTCTCCCCATGATCGGAGAACACCCGCAGCAGGTCCTTCAGCGAGAATACCTCATCCCCGGAGAGAAGCTGTTCCGCCCGCGCGTAGCGCATCTCGCTCGATTCGTGAACCCGAAGGCCCCGGAGGGCCGGCACCGTGCGGCCGGCATAGAAGGCGTTGCGGGGAACGTCGTAGGAGAGCATCCCCCGGTAGCGGTAATGGTTGGTGTTGATCAGCACCCCGCCCTCCGGCCTCCTCACCCCGCTGAAATTGGGAGAGAGCTCCACGGTAGCCATGTCCCCCTCCGCGTCCGCCACCAAGAGGATGGCCCCGGAGGCCCTCTTTCCGGCGCACAGGAAGGCCACCGCTTCCTCCGTAGTGGCACATCTTTCCAGTACCTCCTGCACCAGAACCCCGACCGGTATGCTGCTGGTCGGCAGGTCCGTCCCGTGTGCGCGGTTGCAGGACACGCACAGCCCGTGCTCGTTGATGCCGTCATGGCAACCGGGGAGAGGGGCCAGGGTGACGTCCAGGGTGGAAGCGGTCTCCGCGGACCGGTTCAGGCGGGTTACGTAGTAGGGCTGGAAAAAGAGCGGTTGGTCATAGTTCTTGGTGACCACCGCCTCTCCAAGGGCGCTCCTCCCGGGCTCCAGGCCCGCGGCGGTACAGGAGCCCAGGCGGTAGTCCATGCCCGCGATGGCAGTCTCCAGGGACAGGGCCAGGCAGAGAAGGGATTCGTCGACGTCCGCGCCCTTGGCGATACCCTCCATGCGAGCCCGCTGGGCGGGGTAGAGCTCCGCCATCTCCTGCATCATCTCCCTTTCCGCCCTCCGCGCGGATATGGAAACGTATACGTTTAGGGGCAGAAAGAATGGTTTTGCCCGGCGCAGGACCTCAAGGTCCCGGAGATGCGAGAAGAAGTGACGTATTATCTCCCTCATCTGCAGGCCCTGCTGGTAACCCATCTCGTAATGGTTGCCCTGGAGATCGAACAGGCGAACCTGGCGCCGTCCCGGCGCTTCTCCCTCTCCCAGGGTGGTGCCCAAGTCCCGGTTCTCCACCATCCTCGACCCCGACCGAAGCCCGCTATACGAACCCTTTACCGGTCCATAACATAGTAAACCATTCCGGTCGCCCGATTAAGCCTTTCCCTCTGGCCAAGGCCATGGCCGCCCCACCAAGGTCTCGCCCCGGGGCGTCTCCGGCTCCATTCCCCGCCCTTCCTCAAGCTTAT
Organism: Actinomycetota bacterium; assembly: GCA_014360685.1. GTDB lineage: Bacteria > Actinomycetota > Geothermincolia > Geothermincolales > RBG-13-55-18 > Solincola_A. The sequence goes on from JACIXB010000030.1 coordinate 36,746, forward strand.
TCCCCGCGTGAACCCGTAATCCTTCCACCGGTAGATTCAGCGTCCAGGTCGACCTTCGCGCCCTGGCCGCGGGAATGACGCGCAGGCTTTCCCTCCCTATGTCACCGCATTCCCGGTATCCCGGCGTCCGGCCGGCTTCCCTGTTCCGGAAGGGGAAACGCCTGAATGCTTCGGGAAAGGGCATCCACCGCGCTGTCCGCTTCCCAGCCTCAAGACACGGTGGTCCCAGACTTGTTATCCTAATCACATGCCGGTGATTGACCATCGATAGAAAGGAGGTACCCCATGCCTGAACCGGATCCCTCGCGTTTTTCCGGGTGCCTTTTGGGCCTGGCCATCGGCGACGCCCTGGGTATGCCCCTGGAGGGCATGAGGGCCTCGAACATCAGGAAGCGGGTGGGCAGGGTGCGCGATTTCATGGACGCCCCCTGGAGGATGCTCAAGGCGGGGCAGTGGACCGATGACACCAAGATGATGCTCTGTCACGCCCGCAGCATCCTGGACCGGAAAGGGGTGGTCGTGGAGGACACGGCCCGCAAGTTCGTGGCCTGGTTCGAATCCGGGGACTGGAGGGGAATCGGCGGTTCCACCTACGAGTCCATTCAGAGGCTGCGCGCCGGGGTGCCTCCTGAGGAGAGCGGAGCCCGGGGGGAGATGGCGGCGGGGAACGGGGCCGCCATGCGCATCGCACCTGTGGGCCTGGTGGACTGCCTGGACCTGGAAAAGCTGCGTCGGGATGTGCGGGAGGTCTCCATGATCACCCACGCCAACCCGGAGGCGGTGGCGGGAGCCCAGGCGGTGGCCTTCGCCGTGGCGCGGGCGGCGCGGGGTGACCTGGAACCCGGCTCCCTTATCACCGAAACGGTGGATTTCATAGGCCCCTGCGCGGTGTCCGACAGGCTGCTCCTGGCGGGAGATTTCCTGGACCGCCACATGGAACCCGAGGAAGCCCTGGCTCGCCTGGGGACCAGCGGTTACGTGGTGGAGACGGTGGCTAGCGCCTTCTTCTGCTTCCTGCGCACCCCGGGCGACTTCCAGGAGACGGTATCCCGCGCCGTGGAGGGAGGGCTGGACGCCGACACCACGGGAGCGGTGGCCGGGGCCATAAGCGGCGCCTTCAACGGCCTGGAAGGGATTCCGGAGCGCTGGCGCCGGGAAGTGGAGGCCGCCGAGGAGATAATCGAGCTGGCGGAGGGGATATACCACCTGGTCTCGGGAAGCCGAGCATAGCAAGGGAAAGCCCCTGCCGCACGGCGGGAGGGAAGGGCGGGATAAAGAACCTTCACCTTGCCTTTCTTTTCTCGCCTCACCTTGCATTTTGGCCGGCGATCGAGCACCGGCATGGCACTCCCGGGGCGGGGAACCCGTCCCCGCCCAAGGCGGTACGGCACGAAAGCCGAGCTCGAAGCGGGTGGGGATGCCTGGGGCCGGTGGAACCGGGTCCCGGGAAGGAACGAAGGTGGTAACGTCGGGATCAGCGCGAAAAGGGATCCCGAACAGGCGGCACGTCGAAAAGCAAGCGCGATTGAAGTTCTAAGAGACGGAGCCAACCCTTCCCGGTCAAAAAGCAGGGGGTTTCAAGTCCGATGCCGGGGGAAATAATGGATATTGGATCGGGAGGTGATCGGTTAAGGTAATCCGAGAAGCGGGATTCGGGGATGCCCAGCCCCCGGGGTAATGGCGAATACGGTGGGCTGCGCAGGGGAGTCAAGCAGGTGAAAAGGGGAGGCGAAGATGGAAACTCCAGAAGTGGAATTCCTGCTCTACCTGCTCACCCGCTACACCCGTAACAACAACATCGACCCGGCCAAGCTGAGCGTGGCCGAGCTCATGGAGAACATCAACGTCAACCTCACCCCCATCGGGGGAGGCTGATTCTCGTTCCCGGTTCACCCCGGGAAAAGGGGCGAGACACGATCCGCCAGGTAGAAAAAACGGCAAGGAAGGCAGGTAATGATTTGCCATTTATATGGTAAATAATACCAATTTTTAAGCAAGCCTTTGCTTTACGCGAGGCCGATTCGAAACTCGCGGCACACGCGCCGCGGGCCAGGAACGCTTGAGTATCCGCATGGCCTGAGAACCGGGAAAACGATCCTCTCCGAGGCAAAAACCCGCCCCTCCCGTGAAGGAACCCGGGAACTCCCGGTGTACCAAGCGGTGATTGTCGATGCTCGCCGACCCTTTCGGCGGGGTAACCGAGAACAGGCCGAACACGACGAATATTGCAACATATTCCGATCAATGCCGAGAGCATACTTGCGCCAACTTTTCGAGACCTCGATTCTCGGTCAAACCGTCGAGCATCCTTGGTCCCGGGTTATAAGCAGGTTTATCGGGGTGCTTCCTCGAGGAAATAGCGGCGGGGATCGAAAATGCGCACGTCGTAAAGTTCGTCTCGCGTGGGGGGCTCGACTTTCCGCAGGGAAGAAACGGCCCGCAACTCCCATCCACAGTGGGAGGAGATGACCTGGAAAGCCTCCCTTTCCTCCCCGGCCACGTGGGGGAAATAAGCCACGAGCAACAGCTCCTCCCCGCCGGGCGGCTTGCGGAAGACTCCCTCGGTGGTTACCAGGGTCCTCACCCTTCTGCCGGGAGCGGTGATATAGGAAACCTTTTCCGGGGTACGCAGGCGGTCCTGGGCCACGGTCACCAGGACCTCCTCGGCGCCCAGGGCCACGTCGCAGGCTCCCCCCGACCCCACCAGAAAGAGTTTCAACTCGGGGATCTTGGTGGAGTTGATGTTGCCGTGACGATCCACCTGCCCGGCCCCCAGGGCGCCGATGGCCCGGCTGCCGGACGCACCCACCATGGATCCCAGCACGGTCACGATGTCGGTGAGCATGATGCAGGTGGGGATGTTCCGGAAGTTGAAGATGAAGGGGTCGGCCGGCCGGGGAGTGTAGCCGTAAAAGCCCACCTCGGCCATGAGCTCCACCGGCAGCCTCTCCCGCCTCAGATCGTACCAGGCCTTCCAGGCGGCCAGGTTGGAGGCCCCGATGCCGGCCAGTATGGTACGGTAACCGGCCTCCCGCACCCTCTCCCGCAGGAGGCGCGCCGCTTCCACCACCATCATCTCCAACGGCGTGTAATTCTCCGTGGTGGGGATGGAAGGGACCCTCTCCGCCAGCTCGGAGACCCAGGAATCCCCCGCCGCCCGGCCCTTGAGGTACCAGATCCTCCTGTGCCCCAGCCTGGCCAGGTACTGCTCATGGGACTTCACCCCCAGGAGCCACTCCCGCACCCATTCCTCGAGGGTTTCCTCGGATCCGCAGGCCTCGCGCAACTCGAGCATGAACTCCTCGTCCTCGGCGTAGGCGTCCAGTTCCCTTATCCCCTGGTTGGAAGCGCCAGAGGGGTGGACGCCCATGGGCGCCGGGCACACCGCGCGCACCAGGTAACCGGGCACCTTCACGAAGTGGGAGTAGCGGCGCAGAAAGTCGGTGGGGACCACCCTTTCCACGGTGGCCAGGACCCCTTCCCTTGCGGCGAAGGCGGCGAAGACGTTCTCCGCGTAGGGCGGGGTCAGGAGGAGGTTCCCCGCCCGGTCCGCGGCCCAGGCGTGGATGAGGGTAAGATCAGGGTTAAGGGCCCGTACCATGCCCACCCGGCTCCCATCCGGCATCTCCACCACCCGGAAATCCTCCGCGTTCTCATCCGCCATGGAGCTCCCCACGAGGGAGTGGGTGGGCATCCATTCCACCCCCAGGGCCCCGGCCATGAGGCGCTGCGGAAGGGTGAGCACCGTCCAGTTCTCTATCTCCAGCCTTCCTTCCCGGTAGGCCTCCTGGTAAACCCGGTTGGGTCCCGGAAAGGGATAAGAATCGCCGCAGAAGGTGGTTATCAGCTTGCGGGCCAGTCCCCCATGCACCAGGAGCACCATGTTGGCGATGAAGCCCAGCGAGGAGAGGGTGAATCCGGGGTCGCGGCGCCAGAAACGCCGGCATATCTCGTAGAGCGCGGCGTTGGGACGCATGTAGGCATGTCCCAGGTGGAGGTGCATCCCCGGCCTGACCAGTGCTTCCACCGCCCGGGCAAGGTCCATCACCTTATCCTCGCCCGACTCCGCATCGGAGAGTTCGAGTAGTTCCGTGACCCGATCGGAGAAGGCGCCGAAAAGGTCCTCCAGGCCCATCTTCCTTCCGCATCTTTCGTTCCCCGGATTTCTGCTATACTATAGCACGACTTTTTGCCGGAACGGCCGCCTGAGGGTCGTTCCCGCCTGTAGGGAGGGAGAAGAGAGTACCTGCCACGTCCGGGAGCGAGCGGCACGGGCCCGGAAACGGATACCGGAAAAGCGGCCCGGGCGCCTTAGGTAACCTGCGCAGAAGCGAGAGGCCGGGGGGACGCGGATCGCGCTGAAACCCCGGGGGGTGCGCTGCCGCTCCCTGTCTTCTCCATTTCCCAAAAAAATTGCATACGTGGGATAATTCGGCTGATAAGTCGCGGTTCTCCCTTCCCGGGAGCTGCGGCGGCCCGAGAGGGCGCCGGGTTCCCGCGCCAGGACGGGACTACCGCGGAAAGGGGCGGCCGGGAAGGCGGAAAACCGGGAGCCGCACTTCTCCGCACGCCTGAATGATGGATGACCGTTATGGAGAAGGAGTGAAGGCCATGCTGAAGAAACTCTTGACCCCCCTGCGCATCCGGGACCTGGAGCTCAGGAACCGTATCGTGATGACCGCCATGCACCTCAATTTCACCCCCGACGGCCGGGTGAACGACCGCATCGTGGCCTTCTACGAGGAGAGGGCCCGGGGCGGAGCCGGCCTGATCATCGTGGGGGGAGCCATAATCGACGACTACGCGGGGGCCTACTGGATGCTGGACCTGCGGGATGACTCCTGCGTGGAGGGCCACCGCATCCTGGCCCAGGCCATCAGGAAGCACGGCGCCGCAGCCGCCTGCCAGCTCTACCATGCCGGGCGTTATTCCCACTCCATATCCATGGAGGGAAGACAGGCCCTGGCGCCCAGCCCGGTGGCCTCCCGCTTCACTCGCGAGGAGCCCCGGGAGATGACCAGGGAGGATATACAGAGAACCATACAGGCTTACGCCGATGCCGCGCGGCGGGTCAAGGAAGCCGGGTACGACATGGTGGAGGTCCTGGCCTGCACCGGTTACCTCATCTGCCAGTTCCTGTCCCCGGTGACCAACCTGCGCACCGACGAGTACGGGGGGTCCTGGGAGAACCGCATGCGCTTCGGCCTGGAGGTGGCCGACGCCGTGCGCGAGGCGGTGGGTCCCGACTTCGTGGTGGGGTTCCGCATCGCCGGACACGACTACATGGAGGGGGGGAACACCAACCGCGAATGGGCGCTCTTCGCCGCCGAACTGGAAAAGCACGGGGTGGACATCATCAACGTCACCGGGGGATGGCACGAGACCCGGGTTCCCCAGCTCCCCATGTCCGTGCCCCGCGGGGGACTGGCCTACCTGGCGGCCCATGTCAAGGAGAAGGTGGGGGTGCCGGTCATCGCCTGCAACCGCATAAACGACGTCTTCGTGGCCGACGAGATACTGCGCATGGGCATGGCCGACCTCACGGGCATGGCCCGCGCCCTCATAGCCGATCCCTACCTGGCGGCGAAGGCTGCCGAGGGCAGGTACGAGGAGATAACCCACTGCATCGGGTGTAACCAGGGTTGCTTCGATCACGTCTTCTACCTCCAGCCGGTGACCTGCATGCTCAACCCCCGGGCGGGGCGGGAGCTGGAATACAGGGTGGAACCCGCCGCCAGGCCCCGCAGGGTGGCCGTGGTGGGAGGCGGACCGGCGGGCATGAAGGCCGCCCTGACCGCCGCCGAGCGGGGTCACCGGGTAACCCTCTTCGAGAGGAGGGACTACCTGGGGGGTCAACTCAACCTGGCCGCCGTCCCCCCGGGGAGGGAGGAGTTCTGGACGGCCATCGAGGATCTGGAGACCCAGCTGGACAGCGCGGGGGTGGAGCTGCGCCTGGAGACGGAGGTCACCGCCGACCTCCTCCGCGAGGAAGGCTTCGAGGCGGTGGTGGTGGCCACCGGCGCGCGCCAGGCCCTTCCCGACATCCCGGGGATCGACCTGCCCCACGTGGCCATGGCCTGGGACATCCTGGAAGGAAAGCGGGACCCGGAGGGCCGGAATGTAGTGATCATCGGCGGTGGGGCGGTGGGCTCGGAGACGGCCATGTACGTGGCCAGCATCGGGACCATATCCCCGGAAACCCTCTTTTTCCTCTTCATGAACAACGGGGAGGACGTGGAGACCCTCCGGGAGCTGTGCAGCCGGGGCATCAAGCGGGTCACGGTGGTGGAGATGCTGGACAAGGTGTGCCGGGACGTGGGGATCTCCACCCGCTGGACCATCCTCCAGGACATGCGCAACCTGGGCATCGAGGTCCGGAGCAACGCCTCCGCCAGGCGCATAGAACCCGACCGCGTGGTGGTGGAAGTGGAGGGCAGGGAGGAGTCCATACCCGCGGACATGGTTATCATCGCCGTGGGGAGCTGCCCGGAGAACCGGCTCTACGAGGAACTGAAGGACGCGGGGCTGGAGGTGCACCTGGTGGGAGACGCCCGGGAGGCGCGCAAGGCCATCGAGGCCATCCAGGAAGGTTACGAGGCGGGCCTGAAGCTCTAGGCGAGACGGGACGGGAGGACTGCTGAACCGGGAGCACGATCCAACCGTTCAGCCCCTGCTCGTGGGATAACCGAAGCGCTGCAGGGTCTCCCTGGCCAGCCTCACCAGCTCGGTCATCTGGGCATCCAACTGGAAGCCATGCTGGACCACCAGGTCCAGCATTTCCTTCTGGCGTTCGTTGATCTCGCCCGCCTTGCCCCGGGAGACCGTGCTGGCATAGGAAATCATCACCGTCAGAGGGGTTCGGAGGTCGTGGGACATCACCGCTCGCAACCTCTCCAGGGTCTGCAGCACCTCCATGGTCTCCTTCGTCAGAGAAGGCGGCCTTGCTGCGGTTCCTTCCTCCCCGCCCGAGGGCGCGGCGCTCCCTTCGCCGGCACGGGATCCGGTGGTCACCGGCTGCCCAACCTCCGCTACCTGATCCATGAACTCGCGCACCATGCGGGGGAGGGTATCCACGTCCACCGGTTTCTGGATGTAGCCGTCGAAACTCTGGAGCACCTCCGGCCTCTCCTCCTCCCTGAGGGAGGCGCTGATGGCCACGATGGGCACCTTCTCCAGGCCGGGCATCTCCCGGAGGCGCTCCGCCAGCTGGCATCCCTTCACCCCCTCCAGGTGGAGATCCAGGAGGATTACGTCCGGCCGGACCTGGCGCGCCAGTTCGAGGCCCTCCTCCGGCTTCCCGGCGGTCAGGACCTTAAAGCCGTCCGCCTCCAGGAGACGCTGCACTATCCTGCGCTCCACTCCGCTGTCGTCGATGTACAGGGCAACCGGCGCCAACGCCCATCTCCTCCTCTCTCACCGTTATCTATTCGGCCAAAAGGGGGCAGGCCTTAAAATTCGATACCCCCGGATATGCAAGACTGATCCTTCCGCTTCGCACCCCAGGCGGAAGTGCCCTATAATTCCATAGAGCGCGTCATGCCGGTAGCGCTCGTGGAGAACGGCGGCAACCCGGGTCCTGTAAGGCTCTTTTCGGAGTAAGGCCGGGTGGCGGAATGGCATCCCGTTGCGACCGGCGCGCAGTTCCCGGGCAGGCAGGGCCGGCTAACGGACCTGGGGAAAGGATCTGGAGGAGGGTTCCGGTGGAAATCGTCACCTTCACGGACTATTCGTTCGGCAGCAACACCTACCTGGCGGTCAACCGGGAGGGGGGTAAGGCGGTGCTCATCGACGCCGGCGTGTCCGCCTCGCAGGTGCTGAAATACCTCGATGAAAACGATCTCCAGCTGGAAGCGGTGCTGCTCACCCATGGACACCCCGACCACCTCATGGGCCTCAAGGAGATCGTGGACGCCACCGGGGCACCCGCATACATGCACCCCGCGGATGCCGAGATGGTGAAATCCATACCTCCCCTTTTCCTGAGGATGCTGGGGCTGGAAAACCTGGAACTCCCCGAGGAGTTCCTGCCCCTCGAGGACGGCCAGGAACTGGAGCTGGGAGGCATGAAGTTCAAGGTGCTGCATACGCCGGGACACTCGGAAGGGAGCGTATGTTTCCTCTCCGACGGCGTGCTCTTCGACGGCGACCTTGTATTCCGGGGCTCCATCGGGCGCACCGACTTTCCCGGCGGCTCCATGCAGGCCCTCCTCAGCTCGGTCAGGGAGAAGGTCTTCACCCTGCCCGGCGACACCCGCATCCTTCCCGGACACCTGGACCCCACGGTGGTAGGGTGGGAGAAACGCACCAACCCCTTCCTCATGGGGATTTGACCATGCACCGCAGGCTCGTCTTCTCCGTATCCCTCCTGGTACTCCTCCTGGCCCTGGCCCCGGTGGGGTACATGACCATCGAGCACATGAGCTACACGGAAGCCCTGTATATGACGGTGATCACCATCTCCACCGTGGGCTTCCGGGAGGTCCGGCCCCTTTCCACGGCGGGGATGTATTTCACCATCCTGGTCATTTTTACCGGCGTCTTCAGCCTTTTCTTCATCATCTCCAGCTTCATCAGCTACACCTTCGGCGAGGCCCTGCGGGAGATATTCGGGAGGAGGAGAATGGACCTCAGGATAAAGAAACTTCGGGATCATCACGTGGTCTGCGGGTTCGGGCGCGTGGGGGAAGTGGTGTGCGAGACCCTCTCCGAGGCGGGGGCCGACTTCGTGGTCATCGACAAGGACCCGGATCGGCTGGCCCTGGCCCAGGACAAAGGTTATCTCTGCCTGGAGGGTGACGCCACCTCCACGGAGGTGCTGCTCAACGCCGGCGTGGATCGGGCCCGGGGGGTGGTGTGCGCCCTGCAGAACGACGCCGACAACCTCTTCACCACCCTGTCGGCGAGGAGCCTCAACCGGGAGGTGACCATCGTGACGCGCTGCGTGAGCCCGGACTCGGTGGACAAGCTCATCTACGCCGGCGCGGACCGGGTCATATCCCCTTACGCCCTGAGCGGGAGGCGCATGGCCACTTTCCTCCTCAGGCCCAGCGTATTCGACTACCTGGACCTGGTGGCCCACGGGGTATCCCTGGACTACCGCCTGGAGGAACTGGTGGTGGAAGAGGGATCCGAGCTGGCGGGAAGGACCATCGGAGAGATGGACATCCGGGTTCGCACAGGGGCGCTGATCGTCGCCGTGCGCAAGGCGGCCGGCGGCGAGTTCAACACCAGCCCGGACAAGGACACCCGCCTGGACGCCGGGGATCTGCTCATCGCCCTGGGTACCCCCCGTGACCTGTCCAACCTGGAGAGGATGAGTAGCGCGCGAGGCTGATCTCGCGCGTGATTGCCACCTGCCTGCGACGTCCTCGCGCGCCCGTTAGTTACTGGGATCCTCAAGGAAAGGGAATATCCCTATTGCTCTCCTTGAGGGGAACCCGCCGAGAGACCGGACGGCAACATCCCGGCAGGGAAGAACATGGCCTGCAGGTCATCCACTAACAAGGTTCCCGCCCCTTCCACGTTCAGCCTGATCATCAAGCTATCCACGGTTCCATCCAGGGGAACCCAGGCCTCGAATTCCTCCCAGTCCGTGTTTCCCGCCAGTTCCCTTGAAGCCTTGAAATCCACGGCGCCTGGAACGCCGAAGGCCAGCGCGTCCACCCACCCCCTGCCGGCCATTGACCGGGCGCGTATCCTTCCCCGCAGGAACAGGTTTCCCTCCCGCCCCGAGAGCCCGGGGATGGTCTGGAAAAAACCGGTATGGACCGGGTTGTCCGTCCCCGGCCGGTTTTCCACCCGCAGAGCCTGTCCCAATCCCGATCGGTCGGGTTCAAGGCCGTAGAGGGGCAGGTTTCCCGTCCCGGAGAGGAAAGGGTGCCAGTACCTGGTACCCTCTTCGAAGGAGGAGTTGCGAAGGAGGTCCACCCCGGAAGGCGGATATTCCTCCCTTTCCTCCACCTCCAGGGAGACCTCGTCGAACCAGACCCGGCCCCTTCCGTACATCCCGCATTCCATCCATATCTCGTCCGCATGCAGGGGCACGTAACAGCGCAGCTCCAGGGGCGTCCAATTCGTGGTCCCCTCCACTCCGTCAAGGTAGGCCGCCACCAGGGTAACAGGCTCGGAGCTCTCCCCCACCCCCCTCACCAGGATGCCCAGATATGCTTCCCCTTGCAGGTTCTCGGTGCGTACCCGGCCGCGGAAGACCACGTCGTGGCCCACGGGGGTCTGTCCCAGCCTCGTATACCAACCGGCATCCACGAAGTCGCTTTCCTGTGAACTTACCGCCGCGCTGGCGAACCCCCGGAAGGAGCGCTCCCGGTCCCGGAAGAGCAGGGCTCCCCGTTCCTCCCCCTTCTTGGTCCATCCCCAGATAGTCTCTCCCGTGCCCACCTCGAAGCTGTAGTTGCTGATAAGGTTGGTATGCAACGGGATATCCGATGCCGGGTGCCCTTCCTCGCCGTGTTCCTCCTCCGCTTCGTGGGCATGTTCCCCGCCCTCCTCGTGCCCGCGTTCCTCGCCATGTTCGTGAGCGTGCGAGTGAGCATGCCCCGAGGTCATGCCCGTCACCACCTCCCGGCGGACCAGGTACTGGAGAGGCACGGAAAGGGCCAGTGCGGCCAGGACGACCGCCACCACCCACCAGCGGCCCCGGAAACCCTTAAGCCACCCCTTCATACGACCTTCCTTCCCCTCTCCGCCTCGACGGGACGATCGAGGACCACGGACTTGGCCTTTCCCCATAATCATTGTATACGCCCGGACGGTTTCCGCCTTTCCCTTCCACGGTCCGCCCGAAAACCCCGGGGCCCTCCCGACGAATCCGTGACTGCTTCTACCACCCGCGCCTCAGTCCTCCCTCCCCATGCATATCCTTCCTTCCCGTGGTTGCGGCACCTTTCACCTGCCGTCTCCCTCCACCTCGCCTTTTTACCCTCGCCCTGCCCGCCCGGTCACCCGGGCATGAATCTTAGGTCATCCTCTCGCTATCCTGCGAAACTTCCCCTCGTCTCCCCTCCCGTCCTATCCTTTACTTACCGCCCATGCGTCCTCGCCGTCCGTTCCCCGCTCCCGTCCCGGCTCGAGCAGCCCGCTTATCGTCCGGACTCCTACCGCGTATATAATGATGGCGGAATGAAGGAGGTTGATGAAATGGACCGCATGGAATTTCTATCCAGCTTGCGCACGTCGTCCGATTCCCGGATGGTTCTCCTGGTCCTGGACGGCTTGGGGGGGCTGCCTCACCCGGATACCGGCTTGACCGAACTGGAGAGCGCCCGGACGCCCAACCTGGACGCCTTGGCCCGGGAGTCCGCCTGCGGGCTCGTCCACGCCGTGGGACCGGGCATCACCCCGGGGAGTGGTCCGGCCCACATGGCCCTCTTCGGGTACGACCCGGTACGCCACGAGGTGGGCAGGGGGGTGCTCTCCGCCCTGGGGGTGGGCATGGACCTCGGCCCGGAGGACATCGCCGCCCGGGTGAACTTCTGTACCGTTGAGAACGGGGTTATAACCGACCGCAGGGCGGGCCGTATCTCCACCGAGGAGAACGCCCGCCTGTGCGAGAAGCTCTCCGCCATCCGGCTGGACGGCTTGGAGGCGGTGATCCGCCCCGAGAAGGAACACCGCGCCGCGCTGGTCCTCCGGGGCCAGGGACTCTCCGAGCGTATCTCGGACACCGACCCCCAGAGGACCGGGGTCCCGCCCCTGACCTGCCGTCCCCTGGTGGACGGGGACACGGCAGCGGAGAGGACGGCGTCCCTGGTCAACAGGTACCTGGATGAAGCCTCCAGAATCCTGGCCGACGAACACCCTGCCAACATGCTCCTCACCCGCGGCTTCGCCAGGAAACCGGACATTCCCCACATGACCGACCTTTACGGGATACGGGCGGGGGCGGTGGCCACCTATCCCATGTACCGGGCCGTCGCCCGCCTGGTAGGGATGGAGCTGGTGGAGACCGGGGCCTCCTTCGCCGACCAGGTGGAGGCCCTTGCGGGAGCCTGGGAGGACTACGAATACTTCTTCATCCACTACAAGTACACGGACAGCCGGGGCGAGGACGGGGACTTCGAGGCCAAGGTGGCCTGCATCGAGGAGGTAGACCGTTCCATCCCCCGCATACTGGAACTGCGACCCGACGTGCTGGTGGTGACCGGCGACCACTCCACCCCCGCCCTCCTCGGGGCCCACAGCTGGCATCCCTCACCACTGCTCTTCCATTCCCGCTGGGAGAGGAAGGACGAAGTGGACTCCTTCGGGGAGAGGGCCTGTGCCCGCGGCATGCTGGGGACCTTCCCGGCCGTGGACCTCCTGCCCATGATGCTGGCCTCCGCCCGGCGCCTCACCAAGTTCGGCGCCTGAAGGGGTCAGGTCTTGAATTTTGATACCCCGAGGGGTATTGAAGAGTAGCACGGGCTTTCTCCGAATTAAAACCGCCTTGGAAGGTATCACTGGACGGTACTATCATGGATTTCCCCGCTGAGCGGAAACGCCGGGGCGGTCATAACCACCACCATACAGCGAAAGGTCGTGCATTAGGTCGCAGGGACGGAATGAATGCTCATGACACTGTCCTTGCCACCTGATTAGCGATCCTGCTTATTGCAGAATAGTGCATCCCCAGAAAAACTCCGACCTCTCTCAAAGTGTAACCATGCTCATATATAGCAAGGTAGATCCCGATTTTCCGATCATACATGGAAAATATCTCCCCCAGGTCCGGCCTTGCTGCAAATCTTTCCCTTTTAGGTATTTCGAGGTCGATCTTCTGGCCGACCTTCTCGAAGACCTCCCTGGCCACTTCTTTTTCTCCCAGGATGATGCCCCCATGTGCATCCGCGAGGGGCGATGGTGCCTCAATGCCCTCCTGGACAAAGGAAACATAAAGACTCGTAGCCTCATCTTTTCGGTTGGAAAACAGACACAGGACATGGTTTGGGTTCAGAAACTTTTTCGGCTTGTCCAAGCCTACCGTGGCCCGATAAGACGACCATTTCCAATCCTCCGGCCTTTCCACCACGCCGGCCCGCACAGGGTTAAGGACCACGTAGCGAGCTACCGTCAGAAGCCTCTCCTCATCCTTGATAAGGATGGCCTTGAACCTTCCCTGGAAGACATGACCTACCCTCTGGTGGCGCCGGTTGAAATACTGCGCATAAATCCCGTTCAACTGACGCATTCCCCTGGAAAGGTTGGCCTGCTCTGTCCTTAGAAGAAGGTGATAGTGGTTTCCCATGAGGCAGTAAGCATACACGGTCCACCGGTAACGCTCGGCGACCTCGGAAACTTTCTTCAGAAAGACGTAACGGTCTTGATCGTCAAAAAAGATGGTGGCCTTCTCATTGCCGCGCGAAGTGACGTGGTAAAGCGCATTCTCTAACTGGAGTCTCAGGGGCCTGGACATGGGCATTCTTCGATCCGATATTTCCGGTAAATCGAATAGTATATCATTATGTTATTTATGTTATTATATTTATGCAAGTTAATATATTTCATGCCTCAAGTCAAGTAACCAGCCGTACGAGATAAGAAAACACGCAAACGAGAAATCAGGTTTATCGCGAGGAACAAGATATACCCATGGGGGTATCAAAATTCAAGACCTGACCCCTTGGACCTTGACGGCGCAGACCTTGAGCTCCGGGATCTTGGCCACGGGGTCCAGGGCGGCTATGGTCAGGGCGTTGGCCGCCGCCTCGGCGAAGTGGAAGGGCATGAAGACCACTCCCCTTGCCACACGGTCGGTCACGCGGGCTTCGACTTCCACGCTCCCCCGCCGCGAGGAGACGACTACGCGCCCCCCATCGTCGATTCCCAGCTCCGCGGCGTCCTCGGGGTTTATCTCCGCGAAGGGGCGGTCGGCCTCCTTCACCAGGGAGGGTGAACGCCGGGTCATGGTCCCCGTGTGGTACTGGAAGAGGATACGCCCGGTGGTGAGGATGAAGGGGTATTCCTCGTCGGGTTCCTCGGCCGGCGGACGGTAGGTTACGGGGGTGAACCTTCCCCTGCCGATGGGAAACTTTTCCACGTGGAGGATGGGCGTCCCGGGATGGTCCTCGGTTGGACAGGGCCACTGCAGCCCCCGCGTGCCCAGCCGCCGGTAGGTCATCCCGGCATAGCTGGGGGTCACCTTCCTTACCTCCTCGAACACCTCCTCCGGGGCGGCAAAGTCGAAGCCGCCCCCTCCCATGCGCTTCCCCAGCTCGCAGATTATCTCCCAGTCCGGGCGGGCCTCCCCGGGAGGCTCCACCGCCTTCCGCAACCTCTGTACCCTTCGCTCGGTATTGGTGATGGTCCCCTCCTTCTCGGCGAAGGAGGCGGCGGGAAGCACCACGTGGGCGTAGCGCAGGGTCTCGTTGTCCATGATGTCCGCCACGGCCAGGAAGTCCAGCCTGGACAGGGCCTCCCGCACGTGGTTCACGTCCGGGTCGGAGACCATGGGGTTCTCCCCCATGATGTACATGGCCCGCAGGTCGCCCCGGGCGGCGGCATCGATCATCTCCACCACCGTGAGCCCCGGCGTGCGGGGCAGCCCCTCCACCCCCCAGGCGGCCTCGAACCTGCGCGCCGCCTCCTCGTCATCCACCCTCTGGTAGCCGGTAAAGACGTTGGGCAGGCCCCCCATGTCGCACGCTCCCTGCACGTTGTTCTGTCCCCGCAGGGGATTCACTCCCGTTCCCGGCTTCCCGATGTTGCCGGTGAGGAGGGCCAGGTTGGCCACGGCCAGGACGTTGTCCGTCCCCGCCACGTGCTGGGTGATCCCCATGCAGTAGACGATGGCCGCCCGCTCCGCGCCCCCGTAGAGGCGGGCCGTCTCCACCAGGTCCGCGGCGGGGATGCCGGTTATCTCCTCCACCCGCTCGGGGGTATATTCGGCCAGGGCCTTCCGGAACTCCTCGAAGCCCTCGGTCCGGGAGGCTATGAACTCGTCGTCCTGCAAACCCTCCGAGATGATGACGTGGGCCAGGCCGTTGAGGTAGGCTACCTCCGTCCCCGGACGGGGACGCAGGAACATGGCGGCGAAGCGGCTGAGGTGGATGGCCCGGGGGTCGATGACGATGAGCCTGGTGCCCTTCCTTACCGCCGAAAGGATCCTCTCCCCGATGATGGGGTGCTGCTCGGTGGTGTTGGAGCCCACCACCAGGATGACCTCCGCCTCCTCCAGGTCCTGGATGGAGTTGGTCATGGCCCCGCTGCCCAGTGCCGTCGCCAGACCGGCGACCGTGGGACTGTGTCATAAGCGGGCGCAGTGGTCGACGTTGTTGGTGCCGACCACCGCGCGGGCCAGCTTCATGAGGAGGTAATTCTCCTCGTTGGTGCAGCGGGCGGAGGCCAGGAAACCCACCGCGTCGGGCCCATGTTCATCGCGGGTCCTCCGCAACCCCTCCGCCACCAGCCGGAGGGCAGTGTCCCAGTCCGCCTCCACCAGCTCCCCGTTACGGCGGACGAGGGGCCGGGTCAGCCGGCGCGGGCTGTGCACGAACTCGTGGACCGCCCATCCCTTGATGCACAGGGCCCCCCGGGAGACGGGGTGGTCCTTCTGGGGCAGCGTTCCTGTGAGGCGACCGTTACTCGCCTGCAGGAGCACCCCGCACCCCGTACCGCAGTACACGCATGTGGTGGGGACCAGCCGGAAATCGATTTCCCTGTCTCCCATCGAATCTACCTCGTTTCTCCATATTTCCTTCTGTAATTCTTTTCCTTGATACCCCGGGGGGTATCAAAATTCAAGACCTGACCCCATTTCCAGTTCGCTCAGGGGGTTTCTCCGGTCCGGATCCTCGCCCGGGCGGTAGCCGAAGCGTTCCTCCATGACCTCCTGCATCCTCCGGTAGAGCGCGCGCAGCGGTACCCCCGCCGGGCAGGCTTCCTCGCACAGGCCGCAGTCCACGCACCGTCCCGCCATGTCCAGGGCCCTTATGATGTGGAAGGAGGGAAACTCCGGCGGAATCACTCCGGGCTTCACCAGCTGGGGGTTCTCCAGGGCGCAGTCCTCGCAGAAACACATGGGGCATACGTTGCGGCATCCGTAGCACTTGATGCACCGGGAGAAGTGTTCCTCCCAGAAGCGCAGGCGCTCGGCGTCGGGCAGGGATGCCACCTCCTCGACGACCCCCCGGTCCGGAGCGGGTTCCACCCTCTCCCCCAGGTCCACCCGGCTGGGGTAGGGAAGCCGGCAGCCGCAGGCCCTGGCCTCCTCCTCGGAGCAGGCCAGGCCCACCAGCTCCACCCGGTCCAGGTCCACCTGCTCCAGCTTGGCCAGCTCCACCAGGGCGCGTTCGTCGCAGCCCCTCACCAGGACGGCGAAGCGTCGCTCCGGGTATTGCCGCAGGAGGTCGATGAGGAGCTTGGTCAGGGGGTACCGCGTGTCGCCCGGCGTCAAACTTTCCAGTTGCGGGGAAGCGGGATCGGTGATCAACGCGGGGACGGGGCTTCCCTCCTCCTCCACCAGGCAGAGGAAGGCGTCGGCGCCTTCTTCCAGTTTCTTCCTTATCAGGGATTTCAATACTTCCACTATCCGCCCGCTCATATACCCTTCTCCGTTTCAATCTCCACCGCTTGTCCCGGGGCGGCAGAAACCGTCCCCCGAGGGGCTCTTCCGGTCCCTCCATCCGTGACCGCTCCCCCGGCCGCACCCGGCCCGAAGGGGGAATCCCATTATTCCCGACGTGCTTCGGCGCCTCGTCCCTCGGCCACGCAGCCCTCCGTTCAGCCCTCTTCCCCCGTCTTCCCTCCCCATCCCACGGGCTTTCGCCGCAGGGGCGAGGGCCCCAGCGCCTTCACCTGCTCGGTGAAGGAACGCACCACCTCGGCGTACTTCTCTCCTTCCGCCGCGGATACCCACTCCAGCCGCAGGCGACCTTCCTCCAGGCCCAGGAACCTCAGGGCCTCGCGCAGAACCTGGAAGCGTTTGGCGGTCATGTAGTTTCCCTTCAGATAATGACAGTCACCGATGTGGCAGCCGGCGATGAGCACACCGTCCATGCCCTCCTGGAAGGCCTTGACCACGAAGTAGGGGCTGATGGTCCCCGTGCACATAACCCGCACGTCCAGCACGTTGGGAGGGTACTGCAGGCGGGACACCCCGGCCAGGTCCGCCCCGGCGTAGGAACACCAGTTGCACAGGAAGGCCAGGATGCGGACATCGTCCGCCGAACCCTGCCCTTCTTCCCTCTCCCGCTTCTCCGTCTCCGCCATCTCCGTACCTCGCCGCCTCCCGATCCTTCAACCCTCCCAGGCGGAGGCCGCCGCCTCGATCTGCTCGCATATCTGGTCGGCCCGGAACCCCTGCAGCCTGCTGGCCCCCGCCGTGCAGGCCGCGGTGCAGGTCCCGCAACCCTTGCACAATGAGGGGTTGACGGAGGCCTTCCTCCTCTCCCGGTCCAGGGTCACCGCCTCGAAGGGGCACAGTCCCACGCAGATGCCGCACCCGGAGCACTTTTCCTCCTCCACCACGGCCACCACACCCTCGGTTATTATCTTTTCCCTGCACAGGACGGACTCCGCCCGCGCCGCGGCAGCCGCCGCCTGGGCCACGGACTCCTCGATGGACTTGGGGGCGTGAGCCAGGCCGCACACGAAAACGCCGTCGGTGGCGAAATCCACCGGTCGCAATTTCATGTGCGCCTCCAGGAAGAATCCTTCCGCGTTGCGGGGAACCTTGAGCATGGGAGCCAGCTCGGCGTTGTCCGGGTTGGCCACGATGCCCACCGAGAGGACCACCAGGTCGACATCCAGGGTCACCTCCTCGCCCAGACCCGCCTCCGGGACGGCGACCCGCAGGGCCTTTCCGGAGCGCGTCACCCGCGGGCGTACCCGGTCATCGAAGCGCAGGAAGACCACCCCGGCCTCCCGGGCCTTGCGGTAGAGGTCCTCCCGGAATCCGTAGGTGCGCACGTCCCGGTAGAGAACATAGACATCCACCCTCGGGTTCAGCTCCTTCAGGGCCAGGGCGTTCTTCACCGCCTCCGTGCAGCAGACCTTGGAGCAGTAGGGTCTTTCCTCGTCCCGCGAGCCCACGCACTGGATCATGACCACCCGCCGCAGTCCCCTCAGCCTCGAGTCGCGGGCGGCGAGTCCGGCCTCCAGGTCCCACTGGGTCACCACTCGTTCGTCCTCCCCGTAGAGGTACTCGGAGGGCCGGTACCGCTCCCCCCCGGTGGCCACGATGACTGCCCCGTGCTCCAGGAGGGTCTCCCGGCCCTCGCCGTCGCGGACGAGGGAGCGGAACTGGCCCACGAAGCCGGACACGTCCACCACCCGGTGTCCGGTGAAGACGGTGATGAGCTCCTCCCTTTTCACCTTCTCCACCAGTTCCCGGAGGTAGGCCTGCACGTCCTCTCCCCGGTAGTCGAAGTGCACGTTGCGCGCCAGCCCGCCCAGTTCGGCCTCCTTCTCCACCAGGTAGACCGGGAAGCCGGAGCCGGCCAGTTGCAGGGCGGCGTTCATCCCCGCCACCCCTCCCCCGATGACCAGGGCGCGGGGGATGACCTCGCTCTCCCCCTCGGCCAGGGGCTCCAGGCGCTTGGCCTTCTCCACGGCCATCTTCACCAGGTACTTGGCCTTGCGGGTGGCTTTCTCCGGTTCCTGCATGTGCACCCAGGAGCAGTGCTCGCGGATGTTGGCCATCTCGAAGAGGTACTTGTTTATTCCTGCCGAGCGCAGGGTTTCCCGGAAAAGGGGCTGGTGGGTGCGGGGGGTGCAGGAGGCCACCACCAGCCGGTTCAGGCGGTGCTCCTCCACCACCTGGCGTATCCACTCCTGGGCGTCCTGGGAACAGGCGTAGAGCCTCTCCTCGGCGAAGACCACCCCCGGCAGGGTGCGGGCGTACTCCACCACCGCGGGAACGTCCACGAAGCCGCCGATGTTGGATCCGCAGCGGCAGATGATGGCCCCCACCCGGGGCTCCTCCCCGCGCACGTCCTTCTCCGGGGGATGTTCCCGCCGGGTGAGGAGGGTCCCCCTCGCCGGGTGCAGCTCCAGGGAGGCCACCCCTGCCGCAGCCGTGGCCTGGGTGACGGTGTCCGGGATGTCCTTGGGCTCCTGGGCGGCCCCGCAGACCAGTACTCCCGGCCGCGAGGAGAGCACGGGGAGGAAGGGGTCCGAGCGGGCGAACCCGTACTCGTTCACCTCCAGGCCCAGCCCCTCCGCCAGCCCGCAGGGCGCCTCCAGCCCGATGGAGAGGACCACCAGGTCGAACTCCTCCTCCCGCATGCGTCCCCCCTCGTCCAGGTAGCGCAGGAGGAGGTTCCTGGTGCGCTGCCTTTCCCGTATCCCGGAGACCAGCCCCCGCACGTAGCGCACGCCGTGACGGGACTGCGCCCCGGTGTAATATTTCTCGAAGTCCTTCCCGTAGGCCCGCAGGTCGATGAAGAAGATGGTGGGCTCGATGGAGGGGAGGTGCTCCTTGGCGATGAGGGCCTGCTTGGTGGCATACATGCAGCAGACGCTGGAGCAGTACCCGTGGTCCATGGTCACGTCCCTGGATCCCACGCACTGGACGAAAGCCAGTTTTTTCACCTCCCTGCCGTCGGAGGGCCGTATAACGTGCCCCTGGGTGGGGCCGTTGGCCCCCAGGATGCGCTCGAACTCCAGGGAGGTGACCACGTTGGGATATATCCCGTAACCGTACTCCGTCTTGCGCGAGGCGTCGAAGGGACGGTAACCCGGGGCGGCGATGACCATCCCCACCCGGAGTTCCTCCTCCCTCTCCCGGTCCTCGAAATTCACCGCCCCCGCCTGGCAGACCTTGACGCAGTTTCCACACTTCCCCCTGGTGAGGTAGCGGCAGACCGAGCCCTCGATGACCGCCGCCCCCGGTACCGCCTGGGGGAAGGGCACCCTTATGCACCGGGTCGTGCTCAGCCCGGCGTTGTAGGGGTCGGGTATCTTCACCGGGCACTTGGCGGTGCAGTCCCCGCACCCGGTGCACTTGCCCACGTCCACATAGCGGGGGCGCAGACGCAGGCGCACCCGCATGTTCCCCGGCATCCCCTCCACGGAGAGCACGTCGGCCAGGGTGAGGACCTCGATGTTCAGGTCGGAGGCCACCTCCACCATCTTGGGGGAGAGGATGCACATGGAGCACTCGTTGGTGGGGAAGGTTTTGTCCAGCATGCCCATGACCCCGCCGATGGAGGGAGAGGACTCCACCAGGTACACGCGGTAACCCAGCCCGGAGAGCTCCAGGGAGGCCTGGATGCCTCCCACGCCGCCCCCCACCACCATCACCGAGCCCAGGGGAGGGCTATCCCCTCCGGGATTGCTCCCCACCGATCCCGGCGCAGCATCTCCTTCCGAAAAATTCAGACCGTGATCCTTCATCTCTCTCGCCCCTACTCGAGCCGGTCAGCTCCTAAACCTGCTCGCCCTCCGGCCTTAAACCGCCGCCTCTTCCCTCGCTTCCGGTTTCCCCGTCTTAGATCGCCTTTTTTCGTCACTCTATTCCTCGCATCGCATCCTCGGCCGCCTTGCCGCCCGACACTTGGACCTCATGCCACGACCCTTTCGCCGGTAGTCCGCCTCGTACCGGCCTGATCACCCCGCTCCCGTCCTCACGCCCTTCCTCCAGAGAAGGGGCCGCGGGTCCAGGAGGTGCTTGGAAAGCCAGACCTCCGCCTCCTCCATCCCCAGGGCCAGCCCGATGAGCTCGGTGAAGAAGAACACCGGGAGGTCGTGCTCGTGCCTGAAGGAGAGTTTCCCCTCCCGCTGGCGCATCTCCAGGTTGGCCAGGCACATGGGACAGGCGGTGACCATGCTGTCGGCGTCGGCCTCCTCCGCCGCCTCGAAGAGCCGGTTCACCAGCCCCACCACCACGTCGGTGCGGGTGAGGGAGAGGCTTCCCCCGCAGCAGTCCGTCTTGTAGGACCAGGGTCTCACCTCCGCCCCCAGGGCGGCCAGGAGGTCGTCCATGCGGGTGGGATGGTCCGGGTTGTCGCCTTCCATCATTCCCCGTGGCCGGGCCATGAGGCACCCGTAATAGGAGACCGGCCTGAGCCCCCGCAGGGGATTCACCACCTTCTCCCGCAGGGCTTCCAGGCCCACTTCCTCGTAAATCACGTCCAGGAGGTGGACTATGCGTCCCCGGAAGCGGGGGTCGGAACCTACTATCTCCTCCACCCGGGAGGCCAGTGCTTCATCCTCCAGGAGTTCCTCCCGGGCGGACCTCAGGTTGTGATAACAGGCGGCGCAGACCACCACCAGGTCCCTTCCCAGCCCCCGCGCCCGGGCCAGGTCCCGCGCCGGAAGGGCTACCGCCAGGAGATGATTGGTCATGTGGGCCGACGAGGCGCCGCAGCAGCTCCAGTCGGGAAGGGGCTCCAGCCGGATGCCCAGGGCCCCGGCAGCCCTGACCGCCGAATCACCGTACTCCTCCGCGGAAGAAAGCTGGGAACATCCCGGGTAATAGCTGTAGGTCTTCATCCCCGGCTCACCCCTTGCCCCTTTCCCTTCCTGCCGCTCTCCCGGAAGATGCGCCGTATCTCGCGGCGCCCGCGCACCAGGCTGGGGACGAGCCTTATCTTGCCCTTGCGGAGCATCTCCACGGCCAGCCCGATGTCGCTGAAGAGGTCCCCGGACAGGGTCTTGTAGGCCCCCATGAGCACGGGCTCGCTTATCCTCCCCGTGGCCTGGATGTTGCCCAGGAAGCAGGAGTGGAAGAGGGGGATGTTCCTCTCGGCCGGTTTCACGCCCCTCTCCAGGGCCATCTCCCGCAGGGTGTCGATCACCCGGGCCACGTCGATGTCGTTGGGGCAGCGTGCCGTGCAGGTCACGCAGGAGGCGCATATCCATATGGTGCGGCTGGAAAGAAGCCTCTCCTCCTGTCCCAGCTGGACCAGCTTCATGATCTGGTGGGGCAGGATGTCCATGGCCGGGCTGAAGAGGCACCCCGTGCTGCACTTACCGCACTGGAAGCAGAGGCGCACCTTCTCGCCGCAACGCTCCTCAATCCCCTTCTCCAGGTCCGTTCGCTCGATCTCGATCAACCTTGCCTCCCCCGACTTGAAACCCGGGCTCTCACCCTACTTGAAACCCGGGATCTCACCCTCGGATAATCCCCTTCCCGCGCGCTTTTCACTCCACCACCGCTTCCTCGGTCCCGGGGCTCTCCCACCCTTTCCCGACCAGGGGATACCGCGACCTTCCCGCTGGAAGCCTTCCTTCTCCGGTCCTTCCAGCCACGGTATTCTCCCTCCCGGCCAAGGCCTACACTAAGACATGGATGGGAGGTAGGAAATGAAATAAATCATATCCCGCCCTTTAAATCATATCCCGCCCTTACCTCCCCCGGCAGGTTCAAGGGCCATGTCTTCCCGAGGTGCAGATTGTTGGTGCCCCAAATCCAAGCAAAGGAAAAGGGCGCCATCTGACCGCTCGGGGTCTTCGTCAACCTCCCTCCCCGTCGGACGCGCCCCGGGTTAATTTTTCCTTCATCTCAACGAAAAAATCAAGTCCTACCCCTTAAATGTTGCTGTCTACAAAAAGTAGGCACCTCATCCCGGCAAAACCTCAACACGCCATCCTCTGATATCCAGAAAGCCCCCGGAGGACATCCTTAACCCAGGGGTCGCCGCTCCTTGACTGAAGGGCCG
>JACIXB010000004.1 GCA_014360685.1 Actinomycetota bacterium
CAGCGAGGAGGAGATCCTCCCCTGGCTGGAGCAGGTGGGACATCCCGCCCTGACCATGGAGCCCATGCTCATGTAGGACTGGAGGGGGAGGGCGGTGCGCCCTCCCCCTTTACCGGATATATATCACAGGTGGGAGGACCGCTGTTTTAGTAGGAAGGAGCTGAAAGATGGGACTTTCGGGCTTGGATATCTTCAAGAAGCTACCCAAGACCAACTGCAAGGAATGCGGGTTCCCGACCTGCCTGGCCTTCGCCATGAAGCTGGCGGCGGGGCAGGCCAACCTGGACGACTGTCCCTACGTCACCGACGAGGTGCGCGCGGAGCTGGCCGAGGCCGCCGCGCCCCCCATCCGGGGTGTCACCGTCGGGGTGGGTGAGGAGGCCTTCAAGGTGGGGGAGGAGCTGGTCCTCTTCCGCCACGAGAAGACCTTCTTCAACCCCGCCGTCCTGGGGGTCCTGGTCAGCGACGACATGGACGAGGCCAGGGTGGACGAGCTCCTCAAGCAGGCCAAGGAGTGCGTGCACGAGCGCGTGGGCGTCATCCTCAAGGTGGGGACGGTGGCCGTGAAGTGCGCCTCCGGGGACGCCGGCAAGTTCAAGGCCCTGGTGGAGAAGGTGAAGGGCGCCACTTCCAAGCCCCTCATCCTCATGGCCGAGGACGTGGAGGTCATGAAGGCCGCCCTGGAGGTGGCCGCCGATTCCCGCCCCCTCCTCTACGCGGCCACCGAGGCCAACGTGGAGGCCATGGGGGCCCTGGCCAAGGAGAAGGACCTTCCGCTGGCGGTGAAGGCCGCCGACCTGGATAAGCTGGCCGAGCTCTCTGAGAAGCTCACCGGCATGGGGCTGAAGGACCTGGTCCTGGACCCCTCTCCCCGCGCGCCCAGGGAGACCTTCAAGGACCTGGTGGCCATCCGCAGGGCGGCCCTCAACCAGAAGTTCGCTCCCTTCGGTTTCCCCACCATCACCTTCCCCTGCGAGGAGACCGACGACGAACTCTACGAGACGGTGCTGGCGGCCATGTACATCTGCAAGTACGGCGGGATCGTCATCCTCTCCCACGCCGAGCAGTGGAGGATGTACCCGCTCCTGGTCCTCACCCTCAACATCTACACCGACCCCCAGCGCCCCATGGCCGTGGATTCCAAGTTCTACGAG
Organism: Actinomycetota bacterium; assembly: GCA_014360685.1. Lineage (GTDB taxonomy): Bacteria > Actinomycetota > Geothermincolia > Geothermincolales > RBG-13-55-18 > Solincola_A. The sequence goes on from JACIXB010000004.1 coordinate 1,155, forward strand.
ATCGGCAACCCGGACGAGAACAGCCCGGTGCTGGTGACCACCAACTTCTCCCTCACCTACTTCATCGTCTCCGGCGAGATCGAGGGGAGCAAGATCCCGGCCTGGCTGGGCGTGGTGGACGTGGACGGCCAGTCGGTGCTCACCGCCTGGGCGGCGGGCAAGTTCGTTCCCGAGACCATCGCCAAGTTCATCAACACCTCGGGCATCGCCGACAAGGTCAAGCACCGCAAGCTGATCATCCCCGGCTACGTGGCCCAGATCTCCGGCGAGCTGGAGGAGGAGCTCCCGGATTGGGAGATCGTCATCGGCACGAGGGAGGCGGCCGACCTTCCCGCCTTCCTGCGCCAGTTCTCCACCACCTGAACCCGGGTCGGAGGAAGCTGACGTAGAGAGTTCGAGATAAGGAATGCGGTAAAGGACGAACGACGGAGGAGGAAGGCAAGAGATGATCATCACCACGTCGAAGCCCTTCGAGGAGGTGCTCAAGGCCCTCGAGGGCGAGGACAAGGTCTTCATCGTGGGCTGCGGCTCCTGCGCCACCACCTGCGAGACGGGGGGCGAGGAGCAGGTGGCGGAGATGAAGGCCAAGCTGGAGGCCGAGGGCAAGACGGTCACCGGCACCGTGGTCTACGAGGAGGTATGCCACGAACTGAACACCAAGCGCAAGTTCCGGGAGAACAAGGAGGCCGTGGAGGCCGCCGACGGATTCCTGGTCATGTGCTGCGGGGCCGGGACTCAGTCGGTGCGCGAGGCCACCGAGAAGCCGGTGCACCCGGCTTGCAACACCGTCTTCCTGGGCAACATCCAGCGCCACGGTCACTTCGTGGAGAAGTGCTCCCTGTGCGGGGAGTGCGTCCTGGAGGACTTCGGGGCCATCTGCCCCGTGACCCGCTGCCACAAGGGCATCCTCAACGGACCCTGCGGGGGCACCGACGAGGGGAAGTGCGAGACCAGCAAGGAGAAGGACTGCGGCTGGACCCTCATCTACAACCAGCTGGAGAAGATGGGCAAGCTGGACCGCTTCCGCAAGATCTACGGCCTCAAGAACTGGCAGGCCAACATGAAGCCCGGCCGGGTGATCTTCGAGAAGAAGGGCGAGGGGGGTGAGTGAGATGACCGTGCTCATCAAGGAACACGCCAAGCCCTCCATCCAGGAGATCCTGGAGGCCGGGAAGTTCCTGGTCACCGGGGAGATCGGGCCCCCCAAGGGCACGGACATCGACGAGATGATCGAGCACATCAACCTGCTCAAGGACAAGGTCCACGCCATGAACATCACCGACAACCAGTCCTCGGTGATGCGTTACCCCTCCCTGGGAACGGCCATCCTCATCAAAGAGCTGGGCGGGGAGCCCAACCTCCAGGTCACCTGCCGGGACCGCAACCGCCTGGCCATCGAGGCCGACCTGCTCTTCGCCTACACCCGGGGCATCCGCAGCGTGCTCTGCCTCACCGGGGACTCCATCCCCGTGGGGGACCACAAGGAGGCCAAGGCGGTCTTCGACCTGGAATCCGTGCAGCTCCTGCAGATCATCCGCAACATGGAGGAGGGCCGCGACTCCGGCGGAAACGAGCTCAAGGGCGGGGTGAAGTTCTTCAAGGGGGCCATCGTCACCCCCGAGGCGATCCCCATCGAGCCCCAGATGCTCAAGTTCGAGAAGAAGATCGAGGCCGGGGCGCAGTGGTTCCAGACCCAGGCCGTCTACGACATGGACAACTTCAAGCGCTTCATGGAGAAGGCGCGCAAGATAAGCGACAAGGTGTACATCTGCTGCGGCCTGGTGCTCCTCACCAGCCCCGGTCAGATCAAGTACATGAACGCCAACGTGCCCGGGGTCTTCGTGCCCGAAGCACTGGCCCGGGAGATGGAGGACGCCCCCAAGGAGGAGAGGCTGGCCACCGGTATCCGCATCATGGCCCGCCAGATACGCCAGTGCATCGACGAGAAGCTGTGCGACGGCGTGCACATCATGGCCATCGGCAAGGAATCGGTGGTCCCCAAGATCCTCGAGGAAGCCGGGGTGGACATCACCAAGATGTGAGGCGGTAGGAGGGGGAGGCGGGATCGCCGCCTCCCCCCTTGCGCGATCCCGTGACCGCCCCGCGCCCTCCTTTCCGGGTGGCCGACTAGGGACCATCCGTCGCCGCCGGGAGGGGGAAAGGCTCCCCGCCTGAAGGGGGGCCGTGTCGTGGATGGGCGGTTTACAGCCGGTCCGGGAGTTCCATGAGGAGGGCTGAAGTTTGACCTTCCGGCCGTATTTCACGGCCACGGCCATCGGGAGCCTCCCCCATCGCGACGCGGAGGAGGCCTGTACGCTTACCCTGAGGTACCTCACGGAGGCTCCCGCCTGGCCCCAGCTCCCCCGCCGCGATTTCCGGGAGAACATGTACGCCCAGTACAGCGAGGGACTCCCCGGGGTGGTGGTGGACGCGGACGGGCGCAAGGTGTTCTGCGACACCTCGCGGGACCTCCTGGAGGAGATGGAGGAGGTCCTACGGGCCTACCTGGAAGGGGACCTGGAATGGGCGGCCATAAGCGAGGATTATGCCCGGGGGCTTCACGCCATGGTTCGGAGGGTCTCCGGTGAGGGTAAGAGGTACCCCCTCCTCAAGGGGCAGGTGACCGGGCCGGTGAGCTTCGGGCTCACGGTGCTGGATCAGAGGAACCGGCCCATACTCTACGATGACCAGATGGCCGAGGTGATGGTCAAGCTGCTCAACCTCAAGGCCCGCTGGATGGAGGGATTCCTGCGCAACACCGGTGCCGCCGAGGAGGTGCTCATCTTCCTGGACGAGCCCTACCTGGTCTCCGTGGGATCCGCCTTGGTCAGCGTGAGCCGGGAACAGGTGGTGGATTCCATAAGGGGTTGTACGGAGGACCTGGGCTGCCTGACCGGGGCCCACTGCTGCGGGAACACGGACTGGACCCTGCTCTTCCAGGCCGGGTTGGACGTGGTGAACTTCGACGCCTTCGGCTACATGGAGAGCCTGGCCCTCTACCCGGAGGAGCTCTCCCGTTTCCTGGAGGGAGGCGGAATACTGGCCTGGGGCCTGGTCCCCAACACACCCGCGGTGGACGGGGAGGAGGTTGAAGACCTGGTGCGTCGTTTCGAGGAGGGAGTGGCCCTCCTGGCCTCCCGAGGCGTGGACGAGGACCTCCTGCGGGAGAGGGCCATGGTAACCCCGTCATGCGGGCTGGAGGGGTTGAGCGAGGAACGGGCGGAGAGGGCCTACCGCCTGACGGCGGAGGTCTCCGCCGCCCTTCGCGGAGAGGCGGCCGGCGGACTTTGGGGGGAGGGCGCATGACGCGGATGACGGATACCGCCGAAGGCCGCTACGGGACGCGCATGCCCCGGTGGTTCCACCGTCCCGTCCTGGCGGGTAGGGACCTCCGGGAGGTGGAAGGCCTTCTCCGGGACCTGCGCCTGAACACCGTGTGCCGCAGCGCCAAATGCCCCAACCGTATGGAATGTTTTTCCAGGCGAACGGCCACTTTCATGATCCTGGGAGGGACCTGCACCCGCGACTGCTCCTTCTGCGGTGTCCCCAAGGGGGTACCCGATCCCCTGGACCCGGGGGAGCCGGAGAGGGTGGCCACGGCGGCCGCCGCACTGGGGCTGAGCCACGTGGTGGTCACCAGCGTGACCCGGGACGACCTGCCGGATGGAGGGGCCGCCCATTTCGCGGCCACCATACGCGAGTTGAGGGAGAGACTCCCGGAAGCCACCGTGGAGGTGCTGGTGCCCGATTTCCGGGGCCGCCTCCGGTCCCTGGAGACGGTTCTCCGGGAGCGGCCGGAAGTCCTCAACCATAATCTGGAAACCGTTGAGGAGCTCTATCCCCGGGTGAGGCCGCGGGCCGATTACCGGCTTTCCCTGCGCCTGCTGGAGGCCGCCCGTGAAAGGTGCCCGGAAGTGCGGACCAAGAGCGGGTTGATGGTGGGGCTGGGCGAGACCAGGAAGCAGTTGCGCAGGCTTTTCCGGGACCTGGCCGCCGTGGGCTGTGATATGCTCACCATCGGCCAATACCTGCGCCCCGGGAGGGAACAGCTGGAGGTGGAGAGGTTTCTCTCCCCGGAGGAGTTCGCGGAACTTAAGGCGGAGGCGGAGGAGGCAGGCATCCCCGTGGTGGCCTCCGCCCCCCTGGTGCGCAGCTCGTACCGGGCGAGGGAATTGATGGAAGATATAGGAAAGGACGGGCGGAAAGTCGTCTTCCGCAAGAGGGACCAAGGAGGAAGAAAATGCTGATCATCGGCGAGAAGGTCAACGTGATGATGAAGAAGATCGGCCAGGCCATGAAGGAGTACGACAAGAAGCCTATCCAGGAGATGGCGCTCCTCCAGGTGGAGGGAGGGGCCAACTGGCTGGACATCAACCTGGGCCCGGCCACCAAGGAGGGGCCGGAGCGCATGCGCTTCGTGGTGGAGGCGGTGCAGGAGGTCACCGACGTCCCCCTGGCCCTGGACACCATGAACATCGAGGCCATGAAGGCCGGCCTGGAGACGGTCAGGGACCGCGAGGTGATGATCAACTCCATCTCCTCCCAGCCGGAGCGCATCGAGAAGCTCATGCCCATGGCCGTGGAGCATAACGCCTGGGTGGTGGGCCTGGTCCTCAACGCCCAGGGCAACGTTCCCCGTGACGCCAACGAGAGGGTAGAGGTGGCCTACAACATCATCATGGCCGCCCAGGAGTACGGGATACCCTTGAACAAATTGCTCATAGACCCCATAGTGCTCCCCATAGCCGTGACCCAGGACCAGGTGCACGCCCTCATCGATTCCATGGACATGCTCCAGGGGGTCTTCGCCGAGTTCGATCCCCAGCCGGGAACGGTGGTCGGCCTCTCCAACGTCTCCAACAGCGTCCCCGACCCCGAGCTGTGCAGCCTGCTCAACCGCACCCTTCTGGCGGTGCTCATGGTCAAGGGGCTCACGGCGGCCATCGTGGACCCCAACGACGAGAAGTTGATGGGCGTGGTGAACAAGAACGAGGAATACCAGATCGTGGAGAAGATCGTGAAGGGCGAGGAGGTGGACGAGAGCGACCCCACGGTGGTCAAGCTCCTCAAGACCTGGAGGGTGCTCACCGAGGAGACCCTCTACGCCCACTCCTACCTGGAACTCTGATGCAGGCGCGGCGGCCGCCGCACCCGGCGCCTTCCGGGCCGCCGGATGGAGGGAACCCCCCGGGGGATGCGTCTCCGCCCCCGGGGTTCCCGGAATATCAGCGGAGCCCGGCGGGCCGGAAATGCGGCGGGGCCAAGGGTTAAGGCGGATTCCCACCCCGAGGAGGAAGGACGATGGATGGCGAGACCTGCAAGTGCTCCCAGCGCTTCGCCGATGTGGACGACCTCGGGCCCCTGCAGGAAATATTGGAGCGTTACCGGGGGGAGAAGGGAGCCCTGATACCCCTCCTGCAGGACGCCCAGGAGGCCTACGGCTACCTGGACGAGAAGATAATGCGCGCCCTGGCCAAGGGGGCGGGTTACCAGTTGAGCCAGCTCTACGGCGTGGCCACCTTTTACACCCAGTTCCGGCTGCAGCCCATAGGCGAGCACCTCATACGGGTCTGCCACGGCACGGCCTGCCATGTGGCCGGGGCGGAACTCATCTCCGAGGAGATCTATAACATCCTGGGCATCCGGGACGGGGAGACCACCCCGGACCGCAAGTTCACCGTGGAGACGGTGATGTGCGTGGGAGCCTGTTCCCTTTCCCCCATCATGATCGTGGACGAGGACACCCACGGTAAGCTCAAGCCGGCCAACGTGCGCAAGGTCCTCAAGAGGTACATGGGCGAGAGCGAGGAGAGGGAAGAATGAGCGGGAACGGGAGGACCAAGCTGGTACTGGGCTACGGCACCTGCGGGATCGCCGCGGGAGCCGCCGCGGTGAAGGAAGCCCTGGAGAGGGAGGTTTCCGCCGGGGGTTATGACCTGGAGCTGGATATCGCCGGATGCATGGGGTTCTGCTTCCGGGAGCCCATAGTGGAGGTCTTCTACCCCGACGGGAGGTCGGTGGTCTACGGTGACTTGACCCCCAAGAAGGTCCCCCAGCTCCTGCAGGCGGCGGCCGCCGGCGAGGTACTGGAGGAGTGGGTGGTGCGCCGCAGCGACGACCCCACCGCCGGGGAGGGGGACTTCCTGGCCAACCAGCACCGCATAGTGCTCCGCAACTGCGGGAGGCTGAACCCGGAGAGCATAGACGAGTACATCGCCCGGGGAGGCTACGAAGCGGCACGCAAGGCCCTCACCACCATGACCCCGGAGGAGATCATCGACGAGGTGAGCAAGTCGGGGCTGCGGGGCCGCGGCGGCGCCGGTTTCCCCACCGGGACCAAGTGGGGATTCGCCCGCCGGGCCAAGGGGGACCAGAAGTACCTGGTGTGCAACGCCGACGAGGGCGACCCGGGGGCCTTCATGGACCGCTCCGTACTGGAGGGCGACCCCCACGCGGTCATCGAGGGAATGATCATAGCGGGTTACGCCATCGGGGCCACCCAGGGATACATATACTGCCGGGCCGAGTACCCCCTGGCTCTCAAGCGCCTGGACATCGCCATCGCCGCCTGCCGGGAGCGCGGCTTCCTGGGGGAGGGGATCTTCGGGACCGACTGGAACTTCGACATCAAGATCAAGAAAGGGGCCGGCGCCTTCGTCTGCGGCGAGGAGACGGCCCTCATCGCCAGCATCGAGGGCAAGCGGGGCATGCCCCGCCCCAGGCCTCCCTTCCCGGCCAACGAGGGGTTGTGGGGCAAGCCCACCAATATCAACAACGTGGAGACCCTGGCCGCCGTGCCCTGGATAATCGCCCACGGGGGCGAGAAGTACGCCGAGCTGGGAACGGAGAAGAGCAAGGGGACCAAGGTCTTCTGCCTGGCGGGCAAGGTGCGTCGCAGCGGCCTGGCCGAGGTGCCCATGGGTTACACCCTGCGCCAGGTGATCTTCGACGTGGGCGGGGGGGTACGCGAGGGAAAGGAGTTCAAGGCCGTCCAGCTGGGCGGGCCTTCCGGGGGGTGCCTGCCCGCCAGCCTCCTGGACACGCCGGTGGATTACGAGGCCATCACCGCCACCGGGGCCATCATGGGCTCGGGAGGCATGATCGTGGCCGATTCCTCCACCTGCATGGTGGACCTGGCCCGCTACTTCCTCTCCTTCACCCAGGCGGAGTCCTGCGGGAAGTGCGTCCCCTGCCGCCTGGGCACCAAGCGCATGCTGGAGATCCTCACCCGGATATGCGAGGGAGAGGGAGAACCCGAGGACCTGGAGAGGCTGGAGGTCCTGGCCGCGGACATCAAGGCGGCCAGCCTGTGCGCCCTGGGGGGCACGGCCCCCAACCCGGTGCTCACCACCCTCAAGTACTTCCGCAACGAGTACGAGGACCATATCTTCCATCACAAGTGCACGGCGGGCGTGTGTCCCGCCCTGATCACGGTGAAGATAAACCGGGACCTCTGCACCGGGTGCGGCGCCTGCGCCAAGATCTGTCCGGTGGAGGCCATCACGGGGGAGAAGAAGGAACCCCATTCCATCGACCCCGATACCTGCATAAGGTGCAAGCTATGCCTCAGCCGTTGCCCGGAAGAGGCCATTTACGCGGAATGAGGAGGCCGGGATGGAGCAGGTTCGCTTGAACATAGACGGCGTGGACGTGGTCACCACCCCCGACCGCACCATACTTGAGGCGGCGCGAGAGGCGGGAATCCGCATCCCCAGCCTCTGTTACGACCGGCGCATGGAGCCCTACGGGGCCTGCCGCATATGTATCGTGGAGGTTGAGGGGGCGCGGGGGCTTCTTCCCGCCTGCGCCACCCGGGTGACCGACGGCATGGTGGTGCGCACGGACACCGAGGAGCTTCGCCGCATCCGGCGCACCATCATCGAGTTGCTCCTCTCCGATCATCCCCGGGACTGCATGACCTGCGAGAGCGCCGGGAACTGCGAGTTGCAGGACCTGGCCTACGAGTACGGGGTCAAGGAGACCCGTTTCCCCGGGGAGGAGCACCATTACGAGGTGCTGGCCGACAACCCTCTCATCGAGAGGGACTACGACAAGTGCGTCCTCTGCGGTCGCTGCATCCGCATCTGCCGCGAGGTGCAGGGGGTGGGGGTGTATGACTTCGTGAACCGCGGCTTCGAGGCCGTCCCGGGCACTCCCTACAACCGGCCTTTGACCGAGACCCCGTGCGAGTTCTGCGGGCAGTGCGTGTCCACCTGTCCCACGGGGGCCATCATCTCCATCCCCTCCAAGGGCAAGGGGCGTCCCTGGCAGGTGGAGAAGGTGCGCACCACCTGCCCTTACTGCGGCTGCGGTTGCCAGATCGACCTCCACGTGCGCGACGGGGAGATCATCGAAGTGAGCTCGCCGGTGATGGTGGGGCCGGGGGAGGGGAACCTGTGCGTCAAGGGGCGTTACGGCTACTCCTTCGTCCATCACCCGGACCGCCTCACCACCCCCCTCATAAGGAAGGACGGCGAGCTGGTCCCCGCCACCTGGGAGGAGGCCCTGGGCATGGTGGCCGACCGCATATCCAAGGCCCTGGACGACAAGGGGCCGGACGCGGTGGCCTTCTTGAGTTCGGCGCGCTGCACCAACGAGGAGAACTACCTGTTGCAGAAGCTGGCCCGCGCGGTGGTCGGCACCAACAACGTCGACCACTGCGCGCGGTTATGACACAGCTCCACGGTCGCCGGTCTGGCGACGGCTTTCGGAAGCGGGGCCATGACCAACTCCATCGACGACCTGGAGAAGGCGGGATGCATCCTGGTCATCGGCTCCAACACCACCGAGGGGCATCCCATAGTGGGGCTGCGCATCAAGCGGGCGGTGATGAAGAACGACTGCAAGCTCATCGTGGCCGAGCCCCGGCACATCCGCCTCTGTTACTACGCGGACCAGTGGATCCGCCACAGGCCGGGCACGGACGTGGCCCTGCTCAACGGGATGATGAACGTCATCCTCGCCGAGGGGTTGGCCGACGAGGAGTTCATCCGCGAGCGCACCGAGGGCTTCGAGGAATTCCGAAAGGTGGTGGAGCAGTACACCCCGGAGCGGGCGGCGGAGATCTGCGGTGTGGAGGCGGAGGAGATACGGCGCGCCGCCCGTACCTTCGCCGGTGCTCCCTCGGCGGCCATCGTCTACGCCATGGGCATCACCCAGCACACCACCGGCGTGGACAATGTTCTTTCCCTGGCCAACCTGGCCATGCTCACCGGGAACCTGGGCAAGGAAGGAGCGGGCGTGAATCCCCTGCGGGGGCAGAACAACGTGCAGGGAGCCTGCGACATGGGGGCCCTGCCCAACGTGCTCACCGGTTACCAGCCGGTGTCCGATCCCCAGGCCCGGGAGAAGTTCGAGAAGGCCTGGAGGGTGGATTACCTTCCCGGGAACCCGGGCCTGACCATCATGGAGATGGTGGACGCCGCGCTGCGCGGGGAGGTGAGGGTGCTCTACATCATGGGGGAGAACCCGCTCCTCTCGGACCCGGATATCCGGCATCTCCGCGAGGCCCTGGAGAAGGTGGACTTCCTGGTGGTCCAGGACATCTTCCTCACCGAGACGGCGCGTTACGCCGACGTGGTGCTCCCCGCCGCCTCCTTCGCCGAGAAGGAGGGCACCTTCACCAACACCGACCGCCGCGTGCAGAGGGTGCGCAAGGCGGTGGAACCCCCCGGGGAGGCCAGGGAGGATTCCTGGATCATCGCCCAGGTGGCCTCCAGGCTGGGTTACGACATGGGGGATGTATCCGCCCCTGCGGTCATGGAAGAAATTGCCAGCCTGACCCCCTCCTATGCCGGGATCTCCTACCGCAGGCTCGAGGAGCTGGGTGAGCTGCGCTGGCCGTGTCCCTCCCCGGACCACCCCGGCACCCCCATCCTCCATGTGGATAAATTTACCAGGGGGAAGGGGAAGTTCAGTCCCGTGGAATACAAGACGCCGGCCGAGGAGCCGGACTCGGAGTACCCCCTGGTCCTGACCACGGGACGCCTTCTCACCCATTACCACACCGGCTCCATGACCCGGCGCGTAAAGCCGCTCGACGAGCTGGTTCCCGAGAACCGGGCATGGATAAACCCCGCCGATGCGGAAAGGCTGGGCGTGGCCGCCGACCAGGAGGTGGCCGTGGAATCCAGGCGCGGGGCCATAAAGGTCAAGGCCAGGATCACGGAGAAAGTCCCACCGGGGGTGGTCTTCATCCCCTTCCACTTCGGGGAGTCCCCGGCCAACGCCCTGACCAACCCGGCCCTGGATCCCGTGGCCAAGATCCCGGAATACAAGGTGGCCGCGGTGCGCATCGTGACCGGGAAGGCCATGGAGGGCCTGGAATACGTCACCGCCTGATGCCCGGGAATGGAAAGAAGGCCGGGTGTGCGTTTATCCCCGGCGCTTTGAATGGTAGAATATAAGCCGGTCGCGGCGCCATGGAACGGGGAGCGGCAAATCGGAACGCGAGGTTCCGGAAATGGTCTCCAGGAGCGGGTAGAGACGGGAGAGATGAAACATGAATCTATACCAGAATCTCGTGAGGACGACGGAGCGTGATCCCGACGCCACGGCCCTCTACTTCGGGCACGAGACCATCACCTACGGCGAACTCCTGTCCCGGGTCAACCGGTTGGCCAACGCCCTTCGCGAGCTGGGAATAGGAGAGGATTCCAAGGTGGCCCTCCTTTTGCGCAACGTGCCCGAGTTCGTCATCTCCTACTACGCCACGCTGGCCCTGGGTGCGGTGGTGGTGCCCCTCTGCTACATGTGCCTGGCCGAAGAAGTGGAGAAGATCGTCTGCGATTCCATGGTGGAGACCCTGATCACTAACTTCGAGTTCAACGACATGGTCAAGGAGCTGCAGGGCTCCATGTGCTCCCAGATAAACCGCATCATCGTCAGCGAGGCCCCGGAGCTCGAGGGAGTCATCCCGTACGAGAAGCTCCTGGAGAGCGGTTCCGACAGCCTGGAGGGCGTTGCACGCTCCAAGGACGACGTGGCTGCCCTCCTCTACGCGCCTACCTCCTCCAAGGTGGTCCGGGGGTGCATGTTGACCCACGGCAACCTGGAGTGGAATGCCCGCACCACGGCCAGGTTGTGCAAGATGACCAGCGATGACGTGGTCATGGGGGTGCTCCCCTTTTTCGCCGCTTACGGCCAGAGTTGCGTGATGAACGCCTCCATCTACGCGGGGTCCAGCATCGTCCTGCACGAGTCCTTCATCCCGGGCGAGGTGCTCAAGTCGCTTCAGCACGAGCAGGTGACCGTCTTCATGGGTGTCCCCACCATGTACGTGTACATCCTGAACCACCCCCTCATCTACCAGTACGACCTGAGCTCGGTGCGGCTCTGGACGTGCGGCGGGGCGCCCTTCTCACGCGAGGTCATGGAGCGCTGGAACAACGAGCTGGGGGCCCGCATCTACGAGGGTTACGGGCTCACCGAGGCCGCCCCGCTGGTGTGCATGCAGCCCCTGGAGGGGACCTATAAGATCGGCTCCATAGGCCTTCCTCCGGAGGACGTGGAGGTCAAGGTGGTGGACGAGGAGGGCAAGGAGCTGGAAAGGGGAGAGGTGGGGGAGCTCATCGTCCGCGGACCCAACGTGATGAAGGGCTATTACAACAAGCCGGAGGAGACGGAGAAGGTCCTCAAGGACGGTTGGCTGTACACCGGAGACATGGTGTACATGGACAACGACGGGTATCTCTTCATCGTGGGGCGCAAGAAGGACCTCATCATCCGCGGCGGTTTCAACATCTATCCCCGCGAGATAGAGGAGGTGCTGGCCTCCCATCCCCTCATCTCCGAGGCCGCGGTGGTGGGAGTTCCCAATAAGTACCTGGGCGAGGAGGTCAAGGCCTACGTCAAGCTCAAGCCGGGTTCCACCCTCACCGAGGAGCAGGTCCTGGAATATTGCGAGGAAAGGCTTCCCTATTACAAGACCCCGAAGTTCGTGGTCTTCGTCAAATCTTTCAAGAAGGACCCCTCGGGCCAGATCATCAAGGATCTCATCGACGAGGAGGGCTGAGGGAAACCGGGGCAGGGGATGACCGCCGTCGCTCGCGCCGGAAACGCATGGAGCCATCCGCTCCCGGTGGTGAGACACGGGAAGAAGCACCCCGCGGGGTTCCGACCCGACCGGGTATAATTTGGGCATGCAAGGCTCCCTCATAGACCGGCTGCTTGATTTTTTGATGCCCCTTTTTTCTTATTGGGGCTACGTAATCGTTCTCGGAGGGGTTTTCCTGGAGAGCCTATTCCTCACCGGTTGGATCGCCCCAGGCACCACCGTGCTTCTGCTGGCCGGTTTCTATGCCGCCCAAGGGGAACTGAACCCTTACCTGGTCGTGGCCACCGCCATGGTGGCGGCCCTGTTGGGGGACCTGGTGGGCTTCTTCATCGGCCGCCGGCTGGGTTGGGGAATCATGCACCGCTACCGCGGCCGTCCACGCATCATGCAGGGGATGGAGAAAGGCCAGGATTATTTCCGCCGGCACGGGGGGCTCACCGTACTCCTGGGCAGGATGGTCTCCGGGGTGGACGCCTTCATCCCCGTGGTCGCGGGCCTCAACCGGATGTCCGTAGCATCCTACCTGGGCTTCGATATCCCGGGCATCGCCCTCTGGAGCACCCTCTTCACCTGCCTGGGATATTTCTTCGGCATCCATTGGAGGACCATCGACCGCGTCTTCGACGCCCTGGGCTGGGGGCTTTTAGTTATCCTGGCCGCGGCGGCCGCCGCCTGGTACCTGGCCCGGCGGAGAAGGGTTCGTAACGCGGAGTGAAACTCCCTTCCGAGCTTCCAGCCGCGGGAAGGTATACGCATCCCTTGGTCCCGGGGTCATGGAGGACCTTGTTGTTTGAGCGACGAAAAGGGATCGAGGGGTGCTTGACGAAAACCGGTTCGTAGGTGTCGTTCCCCTGCGGGGCGCATGGCGTTTGGCCGCCGTGACGTTTTGGTGGGCGATTTTGGGTTGGACAGCATTGAGAGGCAAACCACTAATCCTGGTAAGACAAGCTGCACCTGGATGAAGGAAGGGGTGATATCTCAAATGTTCAACCTATCCTCTCCGATGTCAGTATAGTCGCTTAAACGGCGCCGTTTTGCGAAGGGGAGGACCCCGTGTTAAAATATCGCCAATTTTAGGCGTCTCAGCGGGTTTCGATCCAGACTTCGGATGAACATCGGGAGCAGGGAATTGACCAGCGTTCGCGCCTTGCGGAACCGGATACTCCTCTTCTTCCTTCTCCTCCTCTTCTGGATCGTCCTTACCGCCTCCCTGGCCTTGCACGAGCTGGTCATGGGCGCGGTGTGCTCGGCCTTCGTGGGGGTCTTGACCGTCTCCCTGCTGGGAAGGGCCCTCGATCCACGCATCACCCCCGCGGTGCTCCTGCGCATCCCGGTCTTCATGCTCCGCCTGGCCTGGGAGATCGTCAAGGCCAACATCGACGTGGCCAAGATCATCCTCAACCCCCGCTTGCCCATAGACCCCCGCATCGTGGAATACCGGACCTACCTCCCGGGGGACCTCCCCCGCACGGTCTTCTCCGACTCCATAACCCTCACCCCGGGTACGGTCACCGTGGAACTGAGGGGCGAAGTGCTCAACGTGCACTGCCTCTGTCCCTACCACGAGGAAGGGCTTCCCGGGCTGGAAAGGCTGGTAGCCTGGCTGTTCGGGGTGAGGAAACCGGTAGGGGAGGAAGGAAATGGATAGGTTCCTAACCGCCGTGGCGCTGGTCATAAGCGTCAACGCCTTCATATGCCTCTACCGGGCCGCGGTGGGACCCACCACCCAGGACCGAGTTCTGGGAGTGAACATCGTGGGCACCAAGACCCTGGTGGTGGTGGTCCTGGTCACCTACATCCTGGCCGAGAACTACTTCCTGGACGTGGCCATAGTCTACGCCCTGCTCCTCTTCGTGGTCACCGTGGCCCTGAGCCGCTACCTGGAGGCGGAGGGCTGGAAGGAGGTGCCTTGAGGATGGCCAAGGACATCGTGGCCGGGATCTTCTGTTGCGTGGGGACCTTGTTTTTCATCATCGGAACCACGGGGCTTTTACGCATGCCCGACCTCTTCACCCGGCTGCATCCCTCCACCAAGTGCGATACCCTGGGGGCCTGCTCGGTGATCGTGGGCATGGCGGTACACAACGGTTGGTCCTGGGACCTCCTGAAGCTGGCGTTCATCGTCTGTTTCCTCCTGCTCTCCAGCGCCACCTGCGGGCACGCCATCGGGCGTTCCGCCCTGCGCCGCAACATACCTTACTGGAAGAAAAAGGAAGCGAATGAAGATGGGCACGGCGCTTAACCTGGTTCTCATCCTTCTCCTCCTGACCACCGCCTTGCTGGCGGTCACCGCCCGGGACCTCCTGGCGGCGGTGGTCGTCTTCTCCGTGTACAGCCTGATCATGGCCCTCATGTGGCAGAGGCTGCAGGCTCCCGATCTGGCCCTCACCGAGGCCGCCGTGGGGGCGGGGGTGACCACCGTCCTCTTCGTCATCACCATCTTCAAGACCCGGAGGAGGGAGGAGGAATGAAAAAAGTGGCCGCCCTCCTCTTCATCTCCGCCCTGGCCGTGCTTCTCCTCTACGTGGTGGCCAGTATGCCCCCCATGGGGGACCCGGACAACCCCACCGCCACCCACGTCATCCCCCGATACCTGGAGAGGGCGGAGGAGGAGACGCACACGGTGAACGTGGTAACCGGCGTCATCCTCAACTACCGCGGGTACGACACCATGGGGGAGGTGACGGTCATCTTCTGCGCCCTGGCCGCCGTCCTGGCCGTCCTGGGGAGGGAGCGTAGGGGGGTGATACACGGCTTCGTGGACCGCTCGGAGGTGCCCGCTTCGGTAATCGTCAAAACCATGGTGCGTTTCATGGTCCCCTTCATCATCCTCTTCTCCGTGTACACCATCCTCCACGGCGAAACCTCGCCGGGGGGCGGTTTCCAGGGCGGCGCCGTGATCGGGGGGAGCATGATCATCTTCACCACCATCTTCGGGCTCTACGAATCCTCGAGGAGGATCCCCCTCAAGGTGCGTGCCCCCCTGGAGGGAGCGGCGGTGATGGGTTTCTTCCTGGTGGGTTCCCTGGGGCTGGTGGGCGGGGGCAATTTCCTAACCTACGCCTGGCCGAGGGTGGCCCAGGGCCTGCATCCCTCGCTGGTGGTGTGGCTCACCGTGCTGGTGGAGGTGGGCATCGGCCTGGGAGGAGCCATGGTGCTCACCTCCATACTCTTCGCCATGATACGGGAGGAGGAGGAAATTGCGCCTGCTTCATAACTACCATTACGCCGCGGCCATGCTCCTCTTCTGCCTGGGGCTGCACACGGTCATCGTGCGCCGTAACATCATAAAGAAGCTCATCGGCCTGAACATCATGGAGACCTCGGTCTTCTTCTTCTACATATCCCTGGGTTACCTGGAGGGGGGCATCGCCCCCATCCGCACCGGCGGCGCCGATCCCGCCCGCATGGTAAACCCCATCCCCCAGGCCCTCATACTCACCGGCATCGTGGTGGCGGTGAGCGTGACCGCCCTGGCCCTTTCCATGGTCATCCTTCTCTACCGACAGTACGGGACCTTGGACGTGGACCGCCTCATGCGGGAGGAGGAGCCGGAAGCCGGGGAGAGCGGGAAGGAGGGATGAGTTGGGGGCCTGGAGGCACTTCCCCATTTTCATGATCACCGTGCCCCTCCTGGGGGCGGTGCTCCTGCCTTTCCTGGGGTACGTAAGGGAGAAGTGGGTTCCCTACGCTTCCCTCCTTCCCCTGGGGACGTCCGCCCTGCTGGGGGTTCTCCTCATCGGCCGCATACCTTCCGGGGGTTATCTCAGCTATCACATGGGAGGATGGGAACCGCCCTTCGGCATCGAGATCCGGCTGGACTACGTGGGTCTTTTCCTCATGCTGGTGGTGTGCGGCATAACCACCCTCGCCCTGGTGTATTCTCGGCGGTACATCGAAAAGGAGGTCAGCGGGGGAAGGCGCACCGCCTATTACGTCCTCTACCTCCTCATGTCCGGCGCCATGCTGGGGTTCGTGGCCACCGGCGACATCTTCAACCTCTTCGTGTTCATGGAGATCCTGGCCCTCTCCTCCTATGCTCTGGTGGCCATAACCGGCAACCGCAACGCGGTGCGCGCCGCCTTCAAGTACATACTCATGGGGGCGCCGTCCTCCATCATGGTCCTTCTGGCCATCGGGTTCCTGTACTCCGTCACCGGGACCCTGAACATGGTCGACTTGGCCGGGCGCATCGCGGAGTCGGGATTCACGGAAGTGCTCATCGTCTCCTACATCCTCCTGGTGGTGGGCTTCGGGGTCAAGGCGGCCCTCTTCCCCCTGCACATGTGGCTTCCCGACGCCCACTCCATCGCCCCCTCGCCCATCAGCGCCCTCCTCTCCGGGCTCCTGGTGGAGGTATGCGCCTTCGCCCTGGTGCGCATAACCTTATCCGTGTTCACCATGCGGGCCTCCGACCTGGTGATGGGAACGGCGGATGCGGTGGGCGTGGCGGCGGCGGCGGCGGTGCTCTACGGGGGGATAATGGCCATCCTGCAGAAGGACCTCAAGATGATGATCGCCTATTCCACGGTGAGCCACATCGGCTACATTTTCCTGGGCCTCACCGCCTTTACCGCGGAGGGTCTGACCGGGGCCATGTACCACATGCTGGACCACGGTCTGGCCAAGGCCTGCCTCTTCCTCTGCGCCGGGAACTTCATCTACCTCAAGGGGTACCGCAGGATAGAGGACCTCAAGGGAGCCTGGGGCCAGATGCCCTGGACCTGCTTCGCCTTCGCCCTGGCCTCCCTCTCGGTCATCGGTATCCCCCCCACGGCGGGGTTCATCAGCAAGTGGTACCTCATCCTGGGTAACGTGGAGGGCGGCAAGTGGCTGTACGCGGCGGTTTTGCTCGCCGGGAGCATCCTGGCCGCCGTCTACTGCCTGAGGGTCATATATTACATGTTTTTCCAGGCGGGTAAGGAGGGCGCCTGGGAGGAGTACTGGCACGACGCGCCGCCGGCCATGCTGTTGCCGGTGTGGGTGCTCTCCCTGGCCACGCTCTTCTTCGGCGTGTTCTCTTTCCTCATCATACCGTCGCTCCTCAAGGCGGCGGCGTACCTGTTGTAAGCTGGACGGGGTGGGGACCGGAGGCCCTCGGCTGAGGGGATGGTGGTAAGGCGAGGTGAACCGGGGGCGCTGCCGGGCGGAAAGCGAGGTGAGGCGGCGGATGGGAGAAGGAAGCCGCCCCGAACGCCGGCTCCTTGGCGAAAGGGGACCGCTGGGGCAAGGTGGTCCGGCGGCGACGGCGAGACGGGTCGATGGCCGGGCTCGGGGCCCGGAAAGATAGACTAAGGGACGAGTCTGCAATCGATCGAGGTGATCGGACAAGGGGGTAGTCGATGCAAGAGAGCACCTTTTCGGCGGTTCCGCTGGTGGCCGTGCTTCTGCCCTGGGTTTCCCTGCTGGCCATCCTGGCTTTCCCCAAGAGGGCGGAAAAACTCCGGCTGTGGTTATGTTTTCTCGGTTCCCTGGCCACCTTCGGGGTGGTACTCTCCATGCTTCCGGGCATCCTGGACGGCAACATTTACACCATCAAGCTGGCCAGCGTGGTGGAGAACCTGGAGATGCGCCTCACCGTGGATACCCTGGGATACTATTTCGGTCTGGTGTTGACCTTCCTGTGGCTGCTGGCCACGGTGTATTCCATAAGCTACATCGACCACAAGCATAACCGCTTCTTCGCCTTCATGGCCCTTTGCGAGTCCTTCATCCTGGGCTGCGCCTTTTCGGCCAACATGTTCACCTATTTCATCTTCTACGAGATGATGACCTTCGGGTCCTACCCCCTGATCATCCACGAGGAGACCACCATGGCCCGCCGCGCGGGCTACAAGTACCTGGTATACGCCATCGCCGCCGGCACGGTGCTCTTCTTCGCCATCGTGGCCCATTATTTCTGGGGCAACGGGCAGTTGGGATTCGGGAGATACGGGGTGCTGAGCCTGGAGTTCGCCAGCCGGGCCGCCCTTTTGACCGTCTTCTTCACCTACCTGGCCGGCTTCGGGGTCAAGGCGGCCATCATGCCCCTGCACGGATGGGTGCCGGACGCCCACCCCGCCGCGCCCTCGCCGGCCAGCGCCCTGCTCTCCGGCGTCATCCTCAAGGCGGGGGCCTTCGGCATCATCCGCGTGTGTTTCAACGTGTTCGGGGTGGATCTCATGCGGGAGCTGAAGGTCTATCCGGTGGTGGCCGTGCTGGCCTGCATCACCATCGTGGTGGCCTCGGTCTTCGCCCTCACCCAGGACAACCTCAAGCGGCGGCTGGCCTACTCCAGCATCGGGCAGGTCTCCTACATCATCCTGGGCCTGGCCATGCTGGCCCACGACGGAGCCCTGGGCGGGGTCATGCACCTGGCCCACCACGCCCTCATGAAGGGATGCCTGTTTCTCTGCGCCGGCGTCATCCTGGTGAAGACGGGGAAGAAGAACATCAGCGAAATGGCCGGCATCGGCTACCAGTTGCCCATCACCATGATCTGCTTCTCGGTTTGCGCCCTGGCCATGATGGGAACCCCGCCCTCGGTGGGCTTCGTCACCAAGTGGCTGCTGGGCAGCGGATCCCTGGAGGCGGGGCTCCCGGTGTACATCGTGGTGCTCCTGGCGAGCGCCCTCCTCAACGCGGCTTACTTCCTGCCCATCGTTTACATAGCCTTCTTCCGGTGGGAGGGGGACGAGGTTGAGGAGCACGGGGAGAGGCACCATCCCAAGCTGGTCTTCGGCAAGGAGGCGGACCATGAACTGGTGGTCCCGGTGGTCATCCTGGCCGCCCTGGTGATCATCGTGGGCATTTGGAGCAACGTTCCCGGCTTCCCCTATTCCCTGGTGAGCAAGGTGGTCAACGTCATATTCCCCTGACGCGGGAGAGAGCTGTGGCTGCGGTAGGGCTGGGCATGGGCGGCCGTGAAGAGCGCGGCGGAGTCCGATGTGAGGAGTGAGTTGCGGCGGTGCACGGGGAAAAGATAGCCGTTCTTTCCTTCAGCTTCCTCCCGGCTCTGGCCCTCCTCCTCCCCCTGCTGGGAGCGCTGGGAGCGGCAGTGGGAGGGGAGAGAAGGCCCAGGGCGCGCAACTGGTCCGCGGTGCTCTCCACCGGGGGCACGTTGGCGGTGGTGGCCTGCGCGGCGGCCCGCGTGGTGGGAAGTGGTCCCATCTATTTCCAGCTGGGCATCCTGCGCCTGGGGGAGCGCTTCTCCTGCGGCCTGGAGGTGGACGCCATGGGGGCCTTCTTCGCCCTCTTCGCTTCCATCCTTTGGTTCGCCGCCTCGCTGCACGCCTTCCGGTACATGGACCACGAGCACAAGCGTACCCGTTTCTTTCTCTTCATGCTCCTCACCGAGACCGCCACCCTGGGGGTGTTCATGGTCCAGGATTTCTTCAGCCTCTACCTCTTTTTCGAGGCCATGGGGTTTTCAGCCTACCTTCTGGTCATCCATTCCGAGACCCCCCGGGCGCGGGCCGCGGCCGCCAAGTACATGGGAATGACCGTCATCGGGGGACTGAGTCTCATCGGGGGCATATTCCTCTACCTCGGTTACGCGGGGACCACTTCCTTCCGGCCTCTGGTGGAGAGCGCCTGGCTTACGGGGCCCTTCAAGGTGGCGGCTCTTGTCCTGCTCATCGCCGGTTTCGGGGTGAAGGCGGGCATGGCGCCTTTGCACATCTGGCTTCCCGATGCCCACCCCGCCGCGCCCTCGCCGGCCAGCGCCCTCCTCTCGGGAGTGATGATCAAGGCCGGCGCCTACGGCATCCTGAGGACGGTGCTCAGCTTCCTGCAGACCCCGGCGGCTCACGGGGCGGAAGGGCACGCCGCGGCGGCCCACGGGGCGGAATCGGCCGTCCACGCCGCCGGAGGCCTGGCCGCCGACGTGCGCATGCTGGGTTTCGCCGTCATCTGGATAGCCGTGGTCACCATGTTCATCGGCATGCTCCTAGCCCTGGTGCAGAGGGACATCAAGCGCACCCTGGCCTATTCCAGCGTCAGTCAGATGGGTTACATCCTCTTCGGCGTGGGGTGCCTGGGCTACCTGGGCGCGGAGGGGGCCATGGGCATGGGTGGAAGCCTTTACCATATCATCAACCACGCTTTCTTCAAGGGCTGTTTCTTCCTGGCCGCCGGGTCGATCCTCTTCTGCGCCCACGAGCTGGACATGTTCAAGTTGGGTGGCCTGTGGAGGCGCATGCCCTTGACCACCATGTTCTGGTGTCTCGCCGCCCTGGGGATCATGGGTATCCCCCTGGGGAACGGCTTCGTCTCCAAGACCCTCCTGCACCACGCCGTCCTGGAATCCCACCACCTGGCCGAGGGCGCCCGGCTGGCCACCGCGGGATGGGTGAAGGCGGCGGAGATCATGTTCATCATCACCAGCGGCGGCACCATCGGCTACATCACCAAGATGACCTACTACACCTTCTTCCGGAGGCCGGACCCGGAACACGCCTCCCACCTGGAGCACGTCAAGGAGGCGCCGGCTTGGATGCTGGCCGGTACGGGGCTCTTGGCGGCGGGCGTCCTCTTCAACGGCCTTTTCCCCGGGTTGCTCCTGCGGAGGCTTGTAGGGCCGGTGGTGGGTACGGTGCCGGGGTTGGATGTCCATTACGTCGAGCACCTGTCCCATACCCCCATCTTCCTGTGGGCCAACGTCAAGGAGATCTTCATTCCTCTGGGTATAGGGTTGGGCCTCTTCCTGCTGGGAGCCTGGCCGGACCTGCTTGGGGTGCGCAGGCGGGGGCCGGACCTCTTCCGCCTCCGTCTCCCCCGCTGGCTGGGAGTGGATTTCTGGTACCTGGCCGCGGCCCGGAATTCCCTGAGGCTGCTCTTTTGGGGAAGGAGGACCTATGCGCCGGTCAAGGAAAGCGTGGTGTCGCTGAGCAAGCGGGCCGCCTCGGCCGCCGTTCACGCGGTTCGGGACGTGCTCTACCCTTCCCTGACCCTGCGCCCGGCTTCCTGGGTGAGCCGGCAGGCGGTGCAACTCTACGGCAGTGCGCGGAGGGAGTTGTTGCCGCGCATCCGCGAGTACCAGGGGGACATCGCCGTCGGGGCCCTGGTCATAGCCGTTTCCCTTACCCTGTTCCTGATCATGCGTTTGATGTGAAAGAATGACAGGTGGCGGAGGAGAGGATGTGGGCCATGCTCGGATTGGTGGCGGTTAACAACCTGGGCCGGGACATTTTCGCGGCCTTCATCGCCGCCCTGGCCGGGGTGGCGGTGCTCCTCTATGCCGCGGCTTCCGACCTTTTCGACCTCAAGTTCTTCAAGTTCGACCCCTTCTCCCTGCGTTATCCCAGGGAAGCGCGCATCGAGTACTGGTACGTGCGGGCGGCCCGGAGGTTCCAGGCCTTCCTGGCCGGCGGGGGATGGAGCTATGCCAAGCTCAAGAAGAGGGCCAAGGTGGCCTTCAAGAGGGACTGGAGGAGATTCCGGCGGGAGGCCCGCCGCATGCTTCCCGAGGCCGCCCGGCGGCTGAACCGGGACATCGCCTTGGGAGCCCTGGCCATCGCCGTGGCCCTGGTGGCGTTGCTGATCATGAGGCTGGTCTGAGGGGCCGGCCGTCCTTTCGGCGTAGCCGCGGGGATAGCCCGCTGCCCGGCCGGTGGGCCTGCCGGGAGTAAGGATCCGTTATGCAGAAGGTTAGGACCCTCGTGAAATGGTTCGTGGGGAGGGGCTTTACGGCTGGAAGCGGAAAGGCGGTGAGCGGCAAGGCGGCCGGTGGATGACGAAGAATCCGGTTCCGGAGATGAAGGATAGGTGGGCATCGATCCCGTAGGCGGCGAGGCGGGTGGTGGATCATAAGTTATGCGGATGGGGATGAGTTGTAAAGATATGGGAATCCATGACCGAGTGGGGTTGCGGGAACCGATCGGTGGGGATAGGTATGAACGGAAGGTGTGTTACGCTTTCCCGGTGCAGGCGGGATGGCGCGACGACGCAGATCGGGGTTAAGAGATGGCAAAAGGAGGTTCAGGGAACCCGAAAAGGGATGGATCGGAGGGCGAAAATGGGCAAGAGGATGGTGATCCTGGCGCTGGCGGCGGTCCTTTTGCTCGTGTCCGGGTTTTTTCCGGCGCGGGCGGCAGAAGGGGAAGTCGCGGAGGGCGAGGGGGGAAGCTCGGTGAAGCTGGTGGTGACTATAGCCGCCATCTGGCTGGCCATCATGGCCGCGGTGATCACCGTGGTGGTGGTCACCCGCCGCAAGGCGGGGGAGGAGGATCGCCAGAGCAAGGAGGGATGAGAGATAAAGGGGCGGGAATGAGGGTGATTACCGGGTGCTGCCCTTGAGCGGACGGCAAAGGAATGGCAATCGATCACCAGGAATATAGGGGAGGGAACGAGAGCGATTTCCGGTACCGCGCGAGGCCTTGGGAGCGCGGTAGCGTAAAGTGATAACCGTGCTGGGACACAGACGTGGGACCCAGGGATTGGGGTCCGTGAGACGCGGAGGCCAGGCTGGAGACATGGGGAGGTTGGAAATGAACGGTAAGTTCTCGGGGACGGCGCGATGGCTGACCGCCCTGGCGGTGATGTTTATCCCCCTGTCCATAGTCATCCTCATCTCTGGTTCCTGGATGGCCAATTTCATGTCCAACCAGTGGACCAGGTACCTGCTTTTCGCCTCCTGGATATCCCTGACCCTTTCCGTGGTACTCGGAGTGGTGAACATGGCCGGCCTCTCCGGGGAGGAGTCCCGGGCCTCGGATATCGGTGTGAGCCGGGGTCTCGCCGGAGAAGTAGGCGGCCCGGCGACGGGAGGGGGCGAGGGCGAAGCAGGGGAGGAGAGAAGGGGGGAAACCGCCTCCGGCAGCATCCCCTCGGGCATGGAGAGGGAAGGGTACGGGGTGGAGCAGGCCCTTATGCTGGGGCAGGCCTCGGCCTTTCTCCTGGGCCTCTTCCTCTACGTGGCCTTCATCTCCTGGATGATCCTCCCCAAGATCAGCATGGGAGGCTTTTGACCCGGAGGATGAGGAGGGAATATATCCACCGCTTTTACCGCCGGCGGATGTTGGCGGAAGACCTGGTTTCCTTTCAGGTCAGGATCAAGGAGAGTGACCTCTTCATATGGGCGGTGCGGGACCTCCGCCGGGAGGCCCATGCCTCGTTGCTCGAGCACCGTGCCCGGCTGGAGGATTTCATAGCCCGCCAGCCCCTTTTCGCCACCACTTTCCGACCCCATCCGGTTCCCGGGGACGCCCCGGAGATAGTGAGGCGCATGGCGGAGGCGGCGGCCCGCGCGGATGTGGGCCCCATGGCCGCCGTGGCGGGTGCCATTGCCGAGGCGGTGGGACTGGACCTCCGGCCTCTGTCGCCGGAGGTGATGGTGGAAAACGGTGGGGATATCTTTCTTATCTCCAAGGCGGAGAGGCGCATCGGCATCTTCGCCGGAGATTCGCCGCTCAGCGGCCGCCTGGCCCTCGTGGTGGGGCCCACGACTTCCGGGGGGCTGGGGATATGCACCTCCTCGGCCACGGTGGGGCCTTCCTACAGCGCGGGAGCGGCGGACGCCGCGCTGGTGGTCGCGGAAAGCGCCGTCCTGGCCGACGCTGCGGCCACCGCCCTGGGAAACCGGGTCAAATCACCCCGGGACGTGGAGGAAGCCCTGGATTTCGTGGTGGGCATCGAGGGGGTTTTCGGATGCCTGGTCATCATGGGGGACAGGCTGGGGGCAAAAGGTGACCTTCGCCTGGAGGTAACCTGACGGGCGGAGAGCGCCCTGCCGCGCCGCCTGCGGGTATAGAGCCAAAACTTGGGATATTCCCGCCGAAGCCCGCTTTTTCCCCGCCGGGTCGAAAAACGGTCGGCAGGGCCGCGGTTTCCCGGTGGCCTCCCCGTCCTCGGGCGGGGAGGCGGCACGTCACATTGGACGAATCCGGTTCCCAGCGGTTTGGATAGTGGCACGGGCAAGGGCATTTCCTTGAGATGCGGCACGTCACGATGGATGACTCCGGTGCCCACGCCTCTTCGCGAGGCTGGATCGAGGGATCGCAGTCCACGGGGTCCCGGGCCGTAAACGTGGATCGCGCGCGGTCGTCCGGCCGCCGGGAACTGCGGGGCGGTCCCGTTTGGGGTATAAAATTAATGCGTAAGGAGGAACAGGGAAATCCATGCGGGTTTGATGCGCTTTCTTGGAGGGGGAGGAGATGGCCTCGGAAGTGGAGCAGGCCGCCCGCAGGGTGGAGGAGCTGCGGCGGGAAATAAATTACCATAATTACCGTTACTACGTACTCGACGACCCGGTGATCAGCGACGAGGAATACGACCGCCTGATGCGCGAACTGACGGAGCTGGAGGAGAGGTATCCTGAGCTGGTCACCCCCGACTCCCCCACCCAGAGGGTAGGCGCTCCACCGGCGGAGGCCTTCCAGCCCGTGCAACACCGGGCGCGCATGATGAGCTTGGATAACGTCTTCGACGAGGAGGAGCTGCGGGCCTTCATCCGCCGGGTGGAGAACCAGGTGGGGAAGACGGATTACGTCTGCGAGTTGAAGATCGACGGGACGGGCATCGCCCTCACCTACGAGGACGGGGTATTCGTGCGCGGGGCCACCCGCGGCGACGGCGTGACCGGGGAGGACGTCACCGCCAACCTGCGGACCATAAAGACCCTTCCTTTGAGGCTGCTCGGGGACCGGCCGGTCCCCTACCTGGAGATCCGGGGGGAGGTCTTCATGCCCAAGGAGGCCTTCCTGGAGCTCAATCGGCAGAGGGAGGAGGAAGGGCAGCCTCCCTTCGCCAACCCACGCAACGCGGCCGCCGGCTCCCTGCGCCAGCTGGACCCCCGCGTGACCGCCTCCCGCAAGCTGGACCTCATCTGTTATGAGATCGGATACGTGGAGGGGTGGGATTTCCGCACCCACCGCGAGGTCCTGGAGCAGATCGCCGCTTGGGGGTTCCGGGTCAGCGAGCACTGGAGGCCGGCCGAGGGCGTGGAGGAGATCCTGGACTTTTGCCAGCACTGGATAGCCAAGCGTGATGAGCTGGCCTACGAGGTGGACGGGGCGGTCATCAAGGTGAACCCCCTGGAGGTGCGGGAGAGGCTGGGGGCCACCAGCAAGGCCCCGCGCTGGGCGGTGGCCTTCAAGTTCCCCGCCGAGGAAAAGACCACTCGTCTCCTGGACATCGAGGTCCACGTGGGACGGACCGGGGCCTTGACCCCCACCGCTGTGCTGGAGCCGGTCTTCGTGGGAGGTTCCACGGTCTCCAGGGCCACTTTGCACAATGAGGACGAGATAAGACGCAAGGGCATAAAGATAGGGGACATCGTCCTGGTGCACAAGGCTGGCGACGTGATACCCGAGATCATCAAGCCCATCGTGGAGCTTCGCGACGGGACGGAACGGGACTTCGTCATGCCCGACCGCTGTCCGGCTTGCGGGGGAAAGGTTTACCGCCCGGAAGGCGAGGTGGTGGCCAGGTGCGTGAACGTGGACTGCCCGGCCCGGCTCTTCGAGAGCCTCCTGCACTTCGCCTCCCGGGGGGCCATGGACATCGAGGGGTTGGGTCCGGCCACCATCCGGGAGCTCATGGACAAGGGTTACGTGCGCTCCGTT
Organism: Actinomycetota bacterium; assembly: GCA_014360685.1. Classification (GTDB taxonomy): domain Bacteria; phylum Actinomycetota; class Geothermincolia; order Geothermincolales; family RBG-13-55-18; genus Solincola_A. Next base: position 26,751 of record JACIXB010000004.1, read on the forward strand.
GAGGACATCTACTACCTCACGGAGGAGCAGCTCTATACCCTCACCGGGTTCAAAGACAAGTCGGTGTCCAACCTCATGAACGCCATCCGGCAGAGCAAGGAAAGGCCGCTTTCGCGCCTGCTTTTCGCTCTGGGGATCCGGCACGTGGGTGCCCACGTGGCCGAGTTGCTGGCCCGGCGGTTCCGCAGCATGGATAACTTGGCGCGCGCCGGGCTGGAGGACCTGCTCTCCGTGGAGGAAGTGGGCCCCACCATCGCCGAGAGCGTGCGGGCTTTCTTCGACGAGCCCCGCAACCTGGAGCTCATCCGGCGCCTGAAGGAAGCCGGAGTGAACATGGAGGAGAAGGTGGAGGAGGGCCCGCGCCCCCTGGAGGGCCTGACCTTCGTCCTCACCGGAGCCCTCTCCTCCATGACCCGGGAGGAGGCGCGCCGGGCCATAGAGGAAAGAGGGGGGAGGGTCAGCTCCAGCGTGAGCCGGAGGACGGATTACGTGGTGGCCGGGGCCGACCCGGGCAGCAAGTACGACAAGGCCCGGGAACTGGGGGTGAGGATAATCGGGGAGGAGGAATTCCTCGCCCTGCTGCACGGGTAATGGTGCGGTGGCCTTGGTGCATGCAGAGAGGTGAACCGAAGGCCCCGTTCAGGGGAGGTAGCCGAGGCGGCGCGGAGAACGGAGGACGTGGAGATGATCACGGAGAAAGACGTGGAGTACGTGGCCTGGCTGGCCCGCCTGGAGCTGACCGCCGAGGAGAAGGAGCGGTTCACCCGGCAGCTGGGACAGGTACTGGAGCACGCGGCGAAGATAAAGTCGCTGGACACCGGGGACGTGGAGCCTACTTCCCACGTGGTTCCCCTGCGCAACGTGATGCGGGACGACGTCGTGGAGCCGGGACTCACCCAGGAGGAGGCCCTCTCCAACGCTCCCCGCCGCGAGGGTGGATACTTCGCGGTCCCCAGGATAATCTGAGGTGGTGGGGGGCCAGGTGAGTCCCGTCCTGCTCCTCGCCGCCGCACTGGTGCTGGCGGGCATCGCCCTCTGGTTCCGTTTCCGCAGCGGGATCAGGGGGGAAACGGGCCTGTGGTTCCTCCTGTGGCTCATGGCCGCCGCCCTTTCGGCGGGTTTCTCGGCGGTCTCCTGGTGGGTGGAGGACCGGACCGTGAGTCTCTCCTTTTGCCAGGTGGCCACGGTCCTCATGACGGCGAGCTCCTTCTTCGTCTTCCTCTTCGCACGTTCCTTCGGGAGAGGCGCGGATTACAAGGCCTATTTCTGGTCGCTGCCCCTGCAACTGGCCGCCGCCGCGGTACTGGCCAACGGGGATATCATGTTCTCGCGCCATAGCCGGGCCTGGACCCTGGAACATTCCTCCCCGGCGTCCTGGATAGCCGCGGCGGTGCTCGTCCTGTACTCCCTCCTGGCCGTTTATCATATCGCCGGGATCCTGAGGGAGCTGCACCGGGAGGGCCGGGAGTGGGAGACGCAGAGGATGGGCATCATCCTGGCCGCCATGCTCATATTGTTCTACGCCAACGTCATGGAGGGTATATTGGGTGCCCGGGAATGGTGGGGAGCCCGCATCCCCCTGGTGGAACTGACCTACCTGATCGGGGCCCTGGTCCTGGCGAGGGGCGTGGCCGGAAAACGGTGGGGCGGCAGGAGGTCCGCGGGAGGAGGGAATGTGGCGGGGGATCCCGGCGGGATCCTGGAATAGCGGGTCGCTTTATTATGACGGAAACGGAGGCGATGGAACAAAGTGGAAGAATTGCACCAAGCCAAGGCCTGGGAATTGATGGAAATGATGCGCCGAAGGGAGGTCTCCGCCGCGGAGATCCTGCACTCGGTCAAGGGACGCGTGGAGTCGGTGGAGGAGCGCGTGCGCTCCTACATCACCCTGACCCTTGACCAGGCGGAGAGGGCGGCACGGGAGGCGGACAAGGCCCTGGCCGAAGGGAAGGATCCCGGGCCCGCGGCGGGCATCCCCATGGCGGTGAAGGACGTTCTCTGCACCAAGGGAGTGCCCACCACCTGCGGTTCCCGCATCCTGGAAAACTACACCCCGGTGTACGACGCCACGGTGGTAAGCCGCTTGCGGCGGGAGGGACTGACTATGGTGGGCAAGGCTAACATGGACGAGTTCGCCATGGGTTCCTCCACGGAGAACTCCGCCTTCGGCCCCACCCGGAATCCCTGGGACCTGGAGAGGGTGCCCGGAGGCTCCAGCGGCGGCTCGGCGGCCGCGGTGGCCGCCGGAGAGGCCGTCTGGGCCCTGGGGTCGGACACCGGGGGGTCCATACGGCAACCGGCCTCCTTCTGCGGCCTGGTGGGCTTGAAGCCCACCTACGGCCTGGTGTCCCGCTACGGGCTGGTGGCTTTCGCCTCTTCCCTGGACCAGGTAGGCCCCATAACGCGGGATGTGCGGGACTGTGCGTTGCTCCTTTCCCTCATCGCCGGGCACGACCCTCGGGACTCCACCTCCCTGGAGGTGGAATTGCCTTCCTACGCGGAGGGCCTGGAGGGCGGCATTGAAGGGATGAAGGTCGGGGTGCCGCGGGAGCTCATGCAGGAGGGACTGACCCCGGGGGTCAGGGAATGCGTGGAGCGCTGCCTGTCCCTTTTCCGGGAACTGGGAGCCGAGGTGGAGGAGACCACCCTGCCCCACCTGGATTACGCCCTGAGCGCTTATTACATAATCGCTCCCGCCGAGGCCAGCTCCAACCTGGCCCGCTACGACGGGGTGCGCTACGGGCTTCGGGTGGAGGGGGAGGACATGCTGGAGATGTACGGAAAGACCCGGGCCGCGGGCTTCGGCGCCGAGGTGAAGAGGCGCATCATGCTGGGCACTTACGCCCTCTCGGCGGGATATTACGAGGCCTATTACGGGCAGGCCCAGAAAGTGCGCACCCTCATCCTGGGTGATTTCCGCCGCGCTTTCGAGCGCTACGACGTACTGGTGAGCCCCACCTCCCCCACCCCGGCCTTCCGGCTGGGGGAGAAGGTGGAGGACCCGTTGGCCATGTACCTGTCCGACGTGTGCACCATACCGGTGAACCTGGCGGGAATCCCGGCCATAAGCATCCCCTGCGGCCTGGAGGACGGCCTCCCTGTGGGACTGCAGATCATGGGCAAGGTTCTGGACGAGGCCACCCTGCTGCGCGTGGCCCGGGCCATGGAGGAGGCCATCGGTTTCCGGGAGAGGCCGCAGGTGGGAAGGGGGGTGGGATGATGGGCGGCTACGAGGCGGTGATCGGCCTGGAGATCCACGCCGAGTTGAAGACGCGTTCCAAGATGTTTTGCTCCTGCGACGCCTCCTTCGGCGGGGAACCCAACACCAAGACCTGCCCGGTGTGCCTGGGGCTTCCCGGTGTCCTCCCCGTGCTCAACCGGCGGGCGGTGGAGCTGGCCGTTCGCCTGGCCCTGGCCCTCAACTGCCGGATAGCCGAGCGGTGCATCTTCCACCGCAAGAACTACTTTTACCCGGATATGCCCAAGAATTACCAGATCTCCCAGTACGACCTCCCCCTGGGCCTGGGAGGCCACCTGGACCTGGAGACGGAGGAAGGTCCTTTCCGGGTAGGCATCACCCGGGTGCACCTGGAGGAGGATACGGGGAAGACGGTGCACATGAGCGAGAGCGGGCGCATACACGGCTCGGAGTACAGCCTGGAGGATTTCAACCGCGCCGGGGTCCCGCTTTTGGAGATCGTCACCGAGCCGGATATCCGCACCCCGGAACAGGCCCGCCTCTTCATGCAGGAACTCAAGAGCATCATGGAGCACCTGGAGGTGTCCGACTGCAAGATGGAAGAGGGCAGCCTCCGCTGCGACGCCAACGTCTCCCTCCGTCCCCGGGGGTCCTCGGGGATGGGGGTGAAGACGGAGATCAAGAACATGAATTCCTTCCGCGCCCTTTACCGCGCGCTGGACTACGAGATCTCGCGGCAGAGGGAGATCCTGGAAAACGGCGGCGAGGTGGTCCAGGAGACCCGCCACTGGGACGCGGACGCCAACGTGACCACCCCCCTGCGCACCAAGGAATACGCCTACGACTACCGCTACTTCCCGGAGCCGGACCTGGTGCCTCTGGAGCTGGACCGCGGGTTTATCGACGAAGTCAGGTCCTCCCTCCCGGAGCTGCCGGCGGAAAGGCGGCGCCGCTTCCGGGAGGAATACGGGTTGCCCGCCCACGACGCCGCCCTGCTCTCCTCGTCCAAGGCCATGGGGGATTACCTCGAGTCCGCCGTGGCCGCCGGGGCACCGCCCAAGGCGGCGAGCAACTGGATGCTGGGTGAGATATCCGCCTACCTCAACGCCCGGGGGCTGGAGATCGGGGACCTCAAGGTCACCCCGGACCGGCTGGCGGAGCTCATCGACCTGGTGGAGAAGGGCACGGTGAGCGTGACCATGGCCAAGTCGGTGCTGGAGGAGATGCTGGAGAGCGGACGCCGTCCCCGGGAGGTGGTGGAGGAGAGGGGGATGGCCCAGATAAGCGACCGGGCGGAGCTCGAGCGCCTGGTGGAGGAGGTTCTGGAAGAAAATCCCAAGGTGGTGGAGGATTACCGGAAGGGAAAGGAAAAGGCCCTGGGCTTCCTGGTGGGCCAGGTCATGCGCAGGACCGGGGGGAAGGCCAACCCCCGGATGGTGAGCGACCTCCTGGCCCAAAGGCTGGGAGGGGGAAGTTGATGACCGGGAAGTCCCGCCGCCCGGCGGTGGACGTGGGGGCCTCTATGCGGTCCGGGTCATGCGCAGGACCGGGGGGAAGGCCAACCCCCGGATGGTGAGCGACCTCCCGACGGCGGAAAGCGGGGAAGGCGGATGATCCCGGGTGGACGGGAGAGAGGGGAAGTGTGGCCACGTGGAGGGGAAGGACGATCGGCCCTGGGCGCATATCGCCGTCGGATCGTGCCCCGGGACTATTAAACGCGTGGGCGGGAACCCGTCCGTGACGGGATGATTAGTATGGTTGGGGATGAGGGGTGCTCCGCTCAAGGAAGGCGCATGGACTCTGGTTTGTCACGGGCGGAAGGAGATGGTGGGAAGGAGGGCGAGAGAATGGGGGAACGAAGGACCTGTCCCCGCTGCGGAAAGGAATCCCGTGAGGGAGCTTCCTTCTGTACCGCCTGTGGGACGGATCTCCGGGCGGGAATAGTGGGGGGGTCGCCGGGGAAGCGCTTGAATGCCGCGACGGACAACGGCACGGATAAGGCGGAGGAGGTCGGGAAGTCCGCACCGGCCCCCCTTCCCCGGCCACCGGAAAGGGGAGCGGCGTCCGCCGCTCAGCTCACCGCCCCCGGCTTTGCGCGGAGGAGACGCTTGGCCCTCCTGCTGGGGATGATCGGCGGGGCCTTCCTGGCCGCCGGAGCCGTGCTGCTGGTGCTCTACATCGTAACCTGGAGCAAAGGGGGCGGAGTCGAAGGCCCCTTGGACCTGGCCCGCAAGTACATGCGGGCCCTGGAGGAAAAGGATGTCCGCGCCTACCTGGACTGTTTCGCCGAGAGCGGACCGCCCTCCGAGGGCGGCCTTTTTCCGGAGGGCCTGGGCATCGACCCCCGCGAGTGGGTGGAAGCTGGCTTCCGGTTCATGGAAGTGGAGTTCCGGGACGTCCGCCTGGACCTGGAGCGCCGGGAGGGCGACGAAGCCACGGTGGTCACCAGGTCCGGCACCCTGGCCGCGTCCATTCTGGGCGTGGAGACGGAGGTGGATCTGGGCGAGGAACCCGTACGTTTCCGGATGGCCGGGAAGGGCGGAAGGTGGTACCTGGTGGAAGACCCTCTCCACGGTCTGTTCATGACGGAATTCCTACCCGGTGAAGACGGCCTGGAGCTGGATTTGGAGGACCTGGGCCTGCCGGATATATGGAAGGAATTACCTGATGTTACCGACTTCGAGGAAATGCAGAGATGGTTTCGGGAGATGCAGGAATGGTTGGAGGAAGGGGAAAGCCCCGAGGAGGCTCCCGGGGACTCCTCCCAGGTCAGCACGGTATAAGGGCCATCCGGGTCGCACGCCGCTTCCGGGCCGGGTCGGGTGAAGGGGCGGAAAAAGCGAAAGAGGGGTGGAAAATGCTTTCAGGGGTGCCGGGAGGCCGCGGGAGCTGGAAAACCATCATCCCGGCGCTTTCGGTGGCGGTACTTGCGCTTATCGGCCTGGTGATCCTGCTGGTGACGACAGGCCCTGAAAGGAGAGAGGAAGCCGGGGATGAGCCCCTGGATATGGCGCGCCGGTTCATGGAGGCGGTAGAGGAGGAGGACGTCGACGCCTTCATGGCCTGTTTTATGGAAGAATTTCCCATCCCCGAGCCTGACCCGACCACGGAACCCTTGTCGGAGCGCGTAAAACTTGATCCCCGCCGGTTCCTGGAGATCTCCTTCCAGGGGGTGGATTTCAGGTTCGAGGACGTGGAGCTGGAGCTTCGGTCCTTGGAGGGCGATTCGGCCACCGTGGTCACCACCTCCGGGAGGCTGTACATGAACCCCCTCGGGATGGAGTTGGTCAGGGATCTCTCCCGGGAGCCGCTGGTGTTCCGGATGGTCAGAAGGGAGGGGAGCTGGTACCTGACCGAAAACCCGGTGCCCTATATCACCTGGCGCGGCGGGAAGAGGAATGCGGGCCGCGCTTGAGCGGACGTCCGGGGAAAAAGTAAGGCGGGAAGGACCCGCCTTGCTTGTGTTTATAATCGCTTACCGGGCGAGCGAACCGCCCGGGAGGATCGCCCCGCCTCTTTACGGCTTGCGGTCAGCCTTCCTCGGAGACCAACTTCTCGTAGGCCGCGGCGTCCAGGAGGTCGTCCACCCCGGAGGGATCCCCCAGTTTCACCTTGACCATCCACCCGGCGCCGTAACAGTCCTCGTTGATGATCTCCGGGGCCTCAACCACTTCCTGGTTGACCTCCTCGATGACCCCGTTCACCGGGCTGTAGACGTCGGAGACCGACTTCACCGACTCGATCTCCGCGTAGGGTTCGCCGGCCTTGACCTCCGTGCCCACCTCGGGAAGCTCGAGGAAGACGATCTCGCCCAGCTGGTCCTGGGCGTAGTAGGTTATACCCAGGGTGGCCATGTCTCCCTCGATCCTGGCCCAGGCGTGCTCGGGATGGTACTTCAGATCCTCCGGGTACATCTGTTTTCACCTCCAGTCCGTTCCGTCACAACGATGCCATCATATCCCAACCCCGTTTTCCGCGCCACATCTTTTTGAGGGCGGAAAGGGGCCGCGAGGGGGACGTACGCCTTGAACCCCGGCCGTCGGGACCCATGCCGAAAAGCCGCCTTCCTACTTGCGGGAGGGGGCGGCGTGGATGGCCCGGCCGTGGGCCGCTTCGGCCGCCTCCATGATGGCCTCGGCCAGGCTGGGGTGGGCGTGCACCGTCCGCCCCATGTCCGCGGCGGTGACCCCCATGCGGATGGCCAGGGCCACCTCGTGGATGAGGTCGGAGGCGTGGGGTCCCATGATCTGGCACCCGAGGACCTTGTCCGTGGAGGCGTCCACCACCAGCTGGACGAATCCCTGGCCCTTGCCCATGGCCAGGGCCTTGCCCAGGCCGCCGAACATGAAGCGCCCGATACGGGTCTCCACGCCCCGCTCCTCCGCCTTGGCCGGGGTGAGGCCCACACTGGCGATCTCCGGCTCGGTGAAGATGCAGGCGGGGACCACGTCGTAGTCCATCTTGGAGTCCAGGCCCATGGCGTTCTCCGCGGCGCAGATGCCCTCGAAGGAGGCCACGTGGGCCAGGAGTATCCCTCCCACCACGTCGCCTATGGCGTACACGCCGGGCACGCTGGTCTCCATGCGCTCGTTGACCACGATCTCACCCCTCTTGCCCAGTTCCACGCCGATCTCCTCCAGGCCCAGGCCGGAGGAGTTGAGGGAGCGCCCGATGGACACCAGGAGCTTCTCCGCCTCCAGGACTTCCCCGTTGGACAACCGGGCCTTGACCCCGTCGGGTCGGTATTCCACCATCTCCTCGATGGTCACCTCGGTGAGGATCTCGATGCCCTTCTTGTTCAGGATGCGCTTCATCTGCTGGGAGATGCGCTCGTCCTCGGTGGGGAGTATGCGGGGCATGAGCTCCACCATGGTCACCTTGGTCCCCAGGGCGTTGTATATGGTGGCGAACTCCGACCCCACTACCCCGCTGCCCACGATGATCAGGGACTTGGGGATCTCGGTCAGCTCCAGCCCCTCCGTGGAGGTGAGGATGGCCGGTTGGTCGAAGTCGAAGGTGGGAAGGCGGGCAGGCTCGGAACCGGTGGCGATGATGACCTTTTCCGTCTCGATGATCCTCTCCCCCTCCTCGCTCTCCACCGCCACCCGGTTGGGGGAGAGGAGACGCCCGGTCCCGTTCACCACCTCCACCTTGTTGGCCTTGAGCAGTTGGGCGATGCCGTTGCGCAGCTGGGCGCTGATCTTCTCCTTCCGTTCCACCATGGCCTTGAGGTCGGGCACGGGTTCCCCCACCTTGACCCCGTACTCGTGGGCTTCCCTGATGGTCTCCACCACCTCGGCGCAGGCCAGGAGGGCCTTGGTGGGGATGCATCCCCAGTTGAGGCAGGTGCCGCCCAGGAGTTTCCTCTCCACCAGCACCACGCCGCTTCCCAGTTGCGCCGCCCGGATGGCGGCCACGTAGCCGCCCGGGCCGGCCCCGATGATCACCAGCTTGGCCTGTTGCTTCTCGGCTGCCATGATCTCCTCCTTCGGACCTTGTTCCGGCTGATGGTATACGTAACTTGCACGGTGGGCGCCGCCTCGTTTTCCGGCGCGCGTCCAAGCTATTTTATCACGCGGGGAAGTAATGGGGCTCTCGGGGAGGGATAAAAACGCCTCCGCGCCCGTGGAGGATCCATGACGGGAAAGGCTTTTGCCTCCAGACCGCGATCGGAAGTACCTTCACCCTACAAGCATGGACGGCGGGATTCCGCCCGATCCGCCGGCGTATAAACCTCTTTTTTCCGCAACGGGCGTGAGCGGGAAGACCTTGGAAAGGGCCACCGGAACCCTTATGCGCCTTGCCCTTGCCGGATTGGGCGGGAAAGCATCCCGGCCCGGAGGGATTCGGGTTATCGACCCCTTTCCCCCGGTGGCGAGGACAGGATAAACCTTGCGGCGCGGGCGGGAGTACCTACCGGCGGCGGGAAGAACGCCGGCCGTAGGCTTTCGCCCCAGGCCGGGAGTCGTCGCTCGGGCCCTCGGTCGTGCGGCGGGGAACGAAGCCCTTGGCAAAAATCCGGGCTTCATGAATAATGTTGGGGAACGCCGTTTCGCGGCGCGAAGAGCCGGAAGCCGAGAGGAACGCCGGAGGACGCCGGAATGGGCCTGACCATCGCCGAGAAGATCTTCTCCGCCCACCTGGGGCGCGAGGCGCGCGCCGGGGAGCTGGTGGTGGTGGAGGTGGACTTCATGATGGGCCAGGACGGAACCTCGCCCCTGGCCATCCGGGCCTTCGAGGAGATGGGGGGCCGCCGGGTGCGGGATCCCTCCCGGGTGGCGCTGGTCATCGACCACAGCGCCCCCAGCCCCCTGGAAGGAGTTTCCAACCTGCACGCCATGATGCGCAGGTTCGCCGCCGAGCAGGGGGTGGGGCTGTACGACGTGGGTTGCGGGGTGTGCCACTGCCTCCTCCCGGAGCAGGGGCACGTGGTCCCGGGCGACATCGTGGTGGGAGCGGACTCCCACACCACCACTTACGGGGCCATAAACGCCTTCTCCACCGGGGTGGGGTCCACGGATTTGGCCGCGGCCATGCTCAGCGGGAGCCTGTGGTTCAAGGTGCCGGAGAGCATCAGGCTGGAGCTGCGGGGAACCCTCGGACCGGGCGTGTATTCCAAGGACGTGGCCCTCTACCTGGCCGGGAGGCTCACCGCCGACGGGGCCACCTACCTGGCCGTGGAGTACGGGGGTGAGGTCATCTCCTCCCTTTCCGTGGAGGCGCGCTTCACCATCTCCAACATGGCCGTGGAGATGGGGGCCAAGGCCGGACTCATGGAGGCGGACGACAAGGTCATGGGCTGGCTTTCCGGGAGGACTTCGCGGGCACCGCGCCCCGCCTCGCCCGACCCCGACGCCACCTACCGCGATGTGCTGGAATTCGACCTCTCCGACCTCGGCCCCCAGGTGGCGGTGCCCCATAGGGTGGACGACGTGAGGCCGGTGGAGGAGGTGGAGGGTACTCCCGTGCAGGAGGCGGTCATCGGGACCTGCACCAACGGGAGGCTGGAGGACCTGGAGGAGGCGGCGCGCATCCTGGCCGGAAGGAGGGTGAGCCCGGAGGTGCGCCTGGTGGTGGCCCCGGCGTCGCGCCAGGTACTCCTGAGGGCCATGGAGAAGGGGATCATCCAGAGGCTGGTGGAGGCGGGAGCGGCCCTGGTGACCCCGGGATGCGGTCCCTGCGTGGGCACCCACAACGGGGTGCCCGCCGACGGGGAGAACGTCGTCTCCACGGCCAACCGCAACTTCAAGGGGCGCATGGGCAACGCCGAGGCCTTCATCTACCTGGCCAGCCCGGCCACGGTGGCCGCCAGCGCGGTGGCGGGGAAGATAACCGATCCCCGGCGCATGCTGTGAGGGGAAGGGCGGGTGTTTTGAGATGGCCGAGAACATGGTCTTGAGGGGCAAGGCCCACGTCTTCGGGGACGACGTGAACACCGACTACATCATCTCCGGCAAGTACAAGTTCAAGACCCTGGACATGGACGAGCTGGCCCGCCACTGTATGGAGGACCTGGACCCGGATTTCGTGAACAAGGTCCGGCCCGGGGATTTCATCGTCGCCGGTGGCAACTTCGGGTGCGGTTCCTCGCGGGAGCAGGCTCCTTTGGTGATCAAGCACGCCGGGGTGGCCGCCGTGTTGGCCCGTTCCTTCGCCCGCATCTTCTTCCGCAACGCCATCAACAAGGGACTGCCGGTGGTGGAATGCGACACCTCCGGGATCCGGGACGGGGATGAACTGGAGGTGGACCTGGGAGAGGGACGGGTGACCAACCTCACCCGGGGGACCGTCCTGGAGATGGTGCCGCTCCCGCCGGTGATGATGGACATACTGCGCGAGGGGGGACTGACCGCGTACCTCCGGAAGCACGGAGGATTCAGGCTTTGAGCTCCGGGGGGGGTTGGAACCGGCCGCGGAAAGCCTTTTGAACACCAGGCCGGAGGCGAGAGGTTTAAGGCCGCCGGGCCGTCGAGGGTCACCGTGCCCGCACCGCGCCCGGAGGCGGGGAAGCGGGAGCAAGCGGAACGCAAGGGGAGGAGGTTGACTTGGCCAGGAGGGTAACCCTGATACCCGGGGACGGGGTGGGTCCGGAGATAGTGGAGGCCTGCCGCCGGGTCATCGAGGCCGCGGGAGTGGACATCGAGTGGGACGTGCAGGAGGCCGGGGCGGTGGTCATGGAAAAATACGGCACTCCATTGCCCAACCACGTGCTGGATTCCATCCGCGCCAACAAGGTGGCCCTGAAGGGACCCATAACCACCCCGGTGGGTTCCGGCTTCCGCAGCATAAACGTGGCCCTGCGCAAAGAACTGGACCTCTACGCCAACCTGCGCCCGGCCCGCAGCCTGGAGGGGGTGCGCTCCCCCTACCGGGACATCGACCTGGTGGTGGTGAGGGAGAACACCGAGGATCTCTACGCGGGAATCGAACGCAAGGTGGACGAGGACACCGCGGAGAGCGTGAAGCTCATCACCCGCCGGGCCTCGGAGCGCATCTGCCGCTTCGCCTTCGAGTACGCCCGTCGGGAGGGACGGAGGAAGGTGACCGCGGTGCACAAGGCCAACATCCTCAAGTTCACCGACGGTCTCTTCCTTGAGACGGCCCGCGCCGTGGCCGCAGAGTACCCGGATCTGGAGTTCGAGGACCGCATCGTGGACAACATGGCCATGCAGCTGGTCCAGAAGCCCCACCTCTACGACGTGCTGGTGATGCCCAACCTCTACGGGGACATCATCTCCGACCTCTGCGCCGGCCTGGTGGGTGGGCTGGGCGTGGCCCCCAGCGCCAACATCGGGGACGAGATACAGGTCTTCGAGCCGGTGCACGGCAGCGCCCCCAAGTACACGGGCATGAACAAGGTCAATCCCACCGCCCAGATCCTGGCCGGGGTGCTCATGCTCCGCCACATCGGGGAGACGGAGGCCGCGGAGCGCATCTACAGGGCGGTGGCCGAGGTCATCCGAGAGGGCAGGAGGGTCACCTACGACTTGGGCGGGGACGCCGGGACCTCGGAGATGGCCGAGGCCGTCATGGAAAGGCTGTGAGGCGGAAGCGAGGAGAACGCCGCGAAGACCGGGAGCCGCCCACGGTATCTTCCAGGCCCAGCGGCGTGCCGGAAGGGCCCGGGGACAAGAGGGAAGATGACCCATCGTTTCAGCGGCATGGATATCAGCTCCTTTTCTCCTGTCCGCTTTACACCGGCAAAAGGTTACCGCGGGAAGCCGCTTATCGCGGGATCGCTTTTAGGGTTGAAATAATCGAGAGATCACCCTGTCATCCCGGCAAAACAAGCAAAAACAGGAAAGTACGCCTTGACGGCTCCGCTACATATCTAAATAATACAAAGAACAACCACTTTTACGTGGACTCACGATATTTTATTCCCTCTTTCCGGAGGAAAACCATGGAACTCAGGAGCCAAGCCGTAAAGAAAGGCTTATCCAAGGCTCCCCACCGGTCGCTGCTCAAGGCCGACGGCTTCATCGACCGGGAGATAGACCAGCCCTGGGTGGGGGTCGCCTGCGCCGTCAACGAGGTGGTTCCCGGGCACGTGCACCTGCAGCTGGTGGCCGATGCGGTGAAGGCCGGGGTGCGCATGGGCGGTGGGACCCCCATGCAGTTCGGGGTCATGGGCATCTGCGACGGCATCGCCATGGGGCACGCGGGCATGCGCTACTCCCTCCCCTCCCGGGAGGTCATCGCCGACAGCATCGAGCTCATGGTGCAGGCCCACGCCTTCGACGCCCTGGTGCTCATCCCCAACTGCGACAAGATCGTCCCCGGGATGCTAATGGCCGCGGCCCGGCTCAACCTCCCCACGGTGGTGGTCAGCGGGGGTCCCATGCTGGCCGGCAGGCACGCCGGGAGGGACGTGGACTTCATCACCGTCATGGAGGCCCAGGGGGCGGTGGAGGCGGGGCTCATGGACCCCGACGAGCTGGCCAGGCTGGAGGAAGTGGCCTGCCCGGGGTGCGGGAGCTGCGCCGGGCTCTTCACCGCCAACTCCATGAACTGCCTCACCGAGGCGGTGGGACTCGGGCTTCCGGGCAACGGGACGGTGCCCGCTCCCCACGCCCGCCGCATCCGGCTGGCCAAGGAGGCGGGCTTGGCGGTCATGGAGATGCTGCGCAAGGACCGGCGTCCCCTGGATATTATTACCAAGGCCTCCCTGCGCAACGCCCTGGCCGTGGACATGGCCGTCGGCGGTTCCTCCAACACCATCCTGCACCTTTTGGCCCTGGCCCACGAGGCGGGGGTGGGCATCGACCTGCGGGAGATCCAGGAGGTTTGCGACGCCGTGCCCAACCTGGCGCGCATCAGCCCCGCCGGGGGAGGGCGGCACCACATGCAGGACCTGGACGAGGCGGGAGGAATACCGGCGGTGATGGGGGAGCTCCTCAAGAAGGGGCTCATCGACCCCGAGGTGCCCTGCGTGGCCGCCGACCGCCTGGGGGACCTCCTGGAGGGGAAAGGGACCCTGAACCCGGAGGTCATCCGCCCCGTGGACGATCCCTATATGCCCACCGGGGGGTTGGCCATCCTTTGGGGGAACCTGGCCCCGGAGGGGGCGGTGGTCAAGCAGTCCGCGGTGCCCGACAACCTCCTGCGCCACCGCGGACCGGCCCGGGTCTTCGACGCCGAGGAGGAGGCGGTGGAGGCCATGCGCTCGGGGAGGATCCGCGAGGGCGACGTGGTGGTCATCCGCTACGAGGGCCCCCGGGGGGGGCCGGGCATGCGGGAGATGCTCAACCCCACGGCCACCCTGGCGGGCATGGGGATGGCGGAGAAGGTGGTGCTGGTGACCGACGGGCGCTTCTCCGGCGGAACGCGGGGCGCGGCGGTGGGACACGTCTCCCCGGAGGCCGCTCAAGGCGGTCCCATCGCCCTGGTGGAGGAGGGGGACATCATAGAGCTGGACGTATCGGCCAGGGCCATCCGGCTGGAGGTCCCCGCCGAGGTCCTGGAGAGGCGAAGCCGGGATTGGAAGCCGCCGGAGCCGCGCGTCTCCTCCGGGTACCTGGCGGAGTACGCGCGACGCGTCTCCAGCGCCAGCCGGGGAGCGGTGAGATTGAGGGAGTAGAGAGCGATCATTATATGGAATTGATTACCAGTGGACTAGGCGGTGGCTGCCCGGGCGGAGGGCGGTAAGGAAAGAAAGGGATTCATACCCGACCCGATAGAAAGTACGCAGGTTTAATCCGGGAAAATCGACGGGAAGGTGATGCAGTTGAGGATGACCGGGGCGCAGGCTTTGGTCCGCTCCCTGGAGGAGGAGGGCGTGGAGATCATCTTCGGGATACCCGGAGGGGTCCTCCTCCCCGTATTCGACGTGCTCTACGATTCGCCCATCCGCAAGGTGCTCACCCGGCACGAGCAGGGGGCCGCCCACGCCGCCGACGGGTACGCCCGGGCCACGGGCAAGGTCGGGGTGTGTATGGCCACCTCCGGACCCGGGGCCACCAACCTGGTCACCGGCATCGCCACCGCCTACATGGACTCCATCCCCCTGGTGGCCATCACCGGACAGGTGGCCACCAACCTCATCGGCACAGACGCCTTCCAGGAGGCGGACACCACGGGGATCACCATGCCCATCGTCAAGCACAACTACCTGGTCAAGAACCCGGCGGACATCCCGGACGTGGTTCAGGAGGCCTTCTATATCGCCCGCACCGGCCGCCCGGGCCCGGTGCTCATCGACCTCCCGGTGGACGTGTCGCGGGGGGAGTTGAAATACCAGCGGCGGGACCACCCCGTGCTTCCCGGCTATAAGCCCACCCTCAAGGGCCACAAGAAGCAGGTACGCCTGGCGGCCCGCGCCATCTTGGAGGCCCGCAACCCGGTCATCTACGCCGGGGGCGGGGTCATCACCTCCGGCGCTTCCGCGGAGCTGAGGAAACTGGCCGAGGAGAACGGTATCCATGTTACCCATACCCTGATGGGCAAGGGGGCTTTCCCGGAGAGCCACCCCCTCTCCATGGGCATGCTGGGCATGCACGGGACCCGCTGCGCCAACTACGCCATGTGCGAGACGGACCTGATAATCGCCGTGGGGACCCGCTTCGACGACCGCATCACCGGGAAGCTCTCCGAGTTCGCCCCCAAGGCGCGGATCATTCACATCGACGTGGACCCGGCGGAGATAGGGAAGAACGTGCGGGCCCACATCCCCATCGTGGGCGATGCCAGGCAGGTGCTCAAGGACCTCAACGCCGCCGTACGGGAGATGCGTTCAGAGGTCCGGTCCCCGGACCGCTCGGAATGGCATGCCCTAATCGAAAGTTGGAGGGAGAAGTACCCCCTGGCCTACGACCGCGGCTCCGGGACTCTGAAGCCCCAGTACGTGGTGGAGAGGATCCATGCCCTCACCCGGGGAGAGGCCATCGTGTGCACCGAGGTGGGACAGAACCAGATGTGGGCGGCCCAGTATTACAAGGTGGACAGGCCCCGCCGCTTCATCTCCTCGGGGGGCCTGGGGACCATGGGCTTCGGGCTCCCGGCGGCCATTGGCGCCCAGCTGGGAAGGCCCGGGGAGGTGGTCTTCGACATCGCCGGGGACGGGAGCGTGCAGATGACCATCCAGGAGCTGGCCACGGCGGTCCTGGAGGGAGCGCCGGTGAAGGTGGCCATCCTAAACAACGGCTACCTGGGGATGGTGCGGCAGTGGCAGCAGCTCTTCTACCACGGCAAGTATTCCTGTTCCTGCCTGCAGAGGGAGAGGACCCCGGACTTCGTGCTCCTGGCCGAGGCCTACGGGGCCAAGGGGATCCGGGTCAAGGAACCGGAGATGGTGGACCAGGCCATCCTCGAGGCCCTGGAGGCCCCCTGCCCGGTGCTCATCGACTTCTGGGTGGACCCGGAGGAGAACGTCTATCCCATGGTGGCTCCCGGGGCACCCCTCTACGACATGATCGGGGACCTTCTCTACCCGGTGGATAAGGTGCACCCGGAAAAGGCCGAAGAGCCCTTCCTGTGAGGGCGGAAAGGAGAGGCGGAGGCGATGAAGCATACCTTGTCCGTGCTGGTGGAGAACAAGCCCGGGGTGCTGGCCAGGGTGGCGGAGCTCTTCGCCCGGCGGGGTTTCAACATCGACAGCCTGGCGGTGGGGACCACGGAACGGCCGGACATCTCCCGCATGACCATCGTGGTGGACGTGGCCGAGCACTCCCTGGAGCAGGTGCGCAAGCAGCTACACAAACTCATCAACGTGATCGAGATAGTGGACCTGGACCCCGAGGCCTCGGTGGCGCGGGAGCTGGTGCTGGCCAAGGTCAAGGTGGACAAGGACAGCCGCTCCGAGGTCATAGAGATCGTGGACATCTTCCGGGGCAACATCGTGGACGTCTCCCCGGAGAGCATCATCGTGGAGGTCACCGGGAGCTCCCGGAAGCTCCAGGCCTTCGAGGACCTGGTGCGCCCTTACGGCATCAAGGAGCTGGTGCGCACGGGTAAGGTGGCCCTGCCCAGGGGCAAGTGAGAGGGCGACACGGGAACGGAACGGAACCGGAGGTTGGAAATGGCCGAGATCTACTACGACCGGGACGCGGACCTCGCCCT
This sequence comes from Actinomycetota bacterium, assembly GCA_014360685.1. Classification (GTDB taxonomy): domain Bacteria; phylum Actinomycetota; class Geothermincolia; order Geothermincolales; family RBG-13-55-18; genus Solincola_A. Next base: position 43,507 of record JACIXB010000004.1, read on the forward strand.
GCTGGAAGGCAAGACGGTGGCGGTTATCGGATTCGGAAGCCAGGGACACGCCCACGCCCTGAACCTGCACGACTCCGGGGTCAGGGTGGTGGTGGGCCTGCGCGAGGGAAGCCCCTCCCGTGAGCGGGCCCGGGAAGCGGGTCTGGAGGTGGCCGGGATTGCCGAGGCGGCGGAGGCCGGGGACATCGTCATGATGCTGGTCCCCGACCAGGACCACCGGGAGGTGTACGAGCGGAGCGTGCGGCAGGGGCTTCGGGAGGGCAAAGCCCTCTTCTTCGCCCACGGCTTCAACATCCACTACTTCCAGGTGGTGCCGCCGGAGGACGTGGACGTGGTCATGGTGGCCCCCAAGGGGCCGGGTCACATGGTACGCCGCATGTTCCAGCAGGGGAGCGGGGTGCCCTCCCTGGTGGCCGTGTACCAGGACTACACCGGGCAAGCCCTGCAGCTGGGCCTGGCCTACGCCAAGGGTTTGGGGGCCACCCGGGCGGGGGTCATCCGGACCACCTTCCGGGAGGAGACGGAGACCGACCTCTTCGGCGAGCAGTGCGTGCTCTGCGGGGGGGTGACCGAGCTCATCCGCGCCGGGTTCGACACCCTGGTGGAGGCGGGATACCAGCCGGAAGTGGCCTACTTCGAGTGCCTGCATGAGCTGAAGCTCATCGTGGACCTCATCTACGAGGGGGGCATATCCTTCATGCGCTATTCCATCAGCGACACCGCGGAGTACGGGGACATGACCCGGGGGCGGAGGATAATCAACCAGGAGACGCGCCGGGAGATGAGGCGTATTCTGGAAGAGATTACCAGTGGGGAGTTCGCCCGGGAGTGGATCCTGGAGAACCAGGCCGGGCGACCGGTGTACAACTCCCTGCGCCGCCGGGACGCGGAGCACCTCATCGAGAAGGTGGGAAAGGAGCTGCGCTCCATGATGAGCTGGCTCCAGGACAGGTGAGAGGTCGGGATGAACAGGCGCTGGGAATACGGAGGGAAGGGCGAGGGGAACCGCGCGCGGTGGGGAGGGGCCATCGCGCCGGTGCCTCGCGGCATCGGATCCCTGTCCGGCGAGCGCCGGTGGAGGTAGGGCAGGATCAGGAAGGATCTGGAAAGGGCGTGAGGTAAGATGATCCGCAAGGAATACCTGTTGACCCCGGGGCCCACCCCCATTCCCTCTCAGGTGAGCCTGGTGCAGGCGGAGCCCGTCATCCACCACCGCACCCCCGCCTACACCGAGCTCTTCGTGCGCCTGGTGGAAGGGCTGAAGAAGGTGCTCCTCACGGAGAACGACGTGCTCACCTTCGCCGCCTCGGGGACCGGGGCCATGGAGGGAGCGGTGGCCAACTGTTTCAGCCCCGGGGACCGGGTGCTGGTGGCCGCGGGAGGCAAGTTCGGGATGCGCTTCGCCGAGATCGCCAAGGCCTACAAGCTGGAGGTGGAGCTCTACGAGTACCCCTGGGACGAGGCGGCGGACCCCGAGGCCATAGCCCGCCGCCTGAGGGAAAAGCCGGACATCAAAGGGGTCTTCCTGACCCACAGCGAGACCTCCACCGGGGTGGTCAACGACGTCCGCACCGTCGGCGAGGTGGTGAGCGGGACGCCGGCCATCCTGGTGGTGGATTCCATAAGCGGGGCCGGAGCCCTGGAACTGCGCACCGACGAGTGGAAGGTGGACGTCCTGGTCACCGGGTCCCAGAAGGCGTTGATGACCCCGCCCGGGCTGGCGGCGGCGGCGGTGAGCCCCAAGGCCTGGGAATACGTGGAAAGGGCGGAATCCCCGGCCTACTATTTCTGCTTCAAGAAGGCGCGCAAGAAGTACCTTTCCGAATCCCCGGAGACCCCCTTCACCCCGGCGGTGAGCCTGGTCAAGGCCATGTCCACGGCGGTGGAACTGCTCCTCTCCGAGGGCCTGGAGGCGGCCTGGGAGCGCCACCGCGTGCTGGCCCTGTGCACCCGCTCCGCGATGCGGGCCTTGGGCCTGGAACTATTTCCCAAGGTGCTGGACCGCGCCTACGCGGTCACCGCGGTCAAGGCCCCGGAGGGCATCAAGGGCGGGGACATCGTGCGCCACATGAACCGTGCGCACGGGGTGATCATCGCCGGCGGGCAGGACCGCCTGAAGGGGAAGATCTTCCGCTTCGGCCACGTGGGTTATTACCACTTCTTCGACATGGTGGTGGCCGTCTCCGCCCTGGAGCTCACCCTGAAGTCCCTGGGGTATCCCCTGCAAACCGGGGCGGGCGTGGCGGCCATGGAGCAGCTATACTGGGAATTGACGGAGGGAAAGGCGGGTTCCGGTTGAGGGAACTTCCCGGGGCCGTGCTCCAGGGAACGCGAATGCAGCACTCGAGCCCCGGGAGGCGGGTGGGCCGCGCCTGCTTGCCTTTCGACAAGCGGATTGTGCCCAGGCCTTCGGAAGCGCACGGGATTTGAACGGAGGCGCGGAAAGGAGCTCGGCGACGCCCCGCTTCCTGGAGGGGAAAACGCGGCGGGATCCCGCGGGCGTTCAGCGGCGGGAAGAGGCGATGGAGTGGAAGATATTGGAAAGTGAGTGACTTTTCCGAGAGGCCGGAAAGGAGGGTGGGTTTGGCCCGGATCCTGGTCAAGGAGAAGATCGCGGAGAGCGGTATCGAGCTTCTGCGCAGGGATTTCGAGGTCGACTACCTCCCGGACATGTCCCGGGAGGAGATGCTCCGCCGCGTCGGAGAGTACGAGGCCCTCGTCGTGCGCAGCGCCACCAAGGTGGACGCCGAGGTCATCCGGGCGGGGGAACGCCTGAAGGTCATCGGCAGGGCTGGGGTGGGCGTGGACAACATCGACGTGGAAGCGGCCACCAAGCGGGGCATCATGGTCATCAACGCCCCCCAGAGCAACATCATCTCCGCCGCGGAGCAGACCATGGCCCTACTTTTGGCCATGTGCCGCTACATACCCGATGCCGTGAACTCCCTTCGCGAGAGGTGCTGGGACCGCAAGAGGTTCGAGGGCGTGGAGCTCTACCAGAAGGTCATGGGCATCATCGGCCTGGGGCGCATCGGGACCCTGGTGGCCCAGAGGTGCCTGGCCTTCGGGATGCGGGTCCTGGCCTACGACCCCTACATCTCCGAGGATAAGGCGCGCCGCCTGGGGGTGGAACTGGTCCCCACCCTGGACGAGCTCCTGGCGCAGGCCGATTTCATATCCGTGCACCTTCCCAAGACCCCGGAGACCTACCATCTCCTGGGGGAGGAGGAGTTCGCCAAGATGAAGGACGGGGTGCGGGTGCTCAACGTGGCCCGCGGGGGGATAATCGACGAGGACGCCCTCTACCGGGCCCTGGAATCGGGGAAGGTGGCCGGGGCGGCCCTGGACGTGTTCGAGAACGAGCCGGCCACGGAATGCCCCCTGGTGGTCCACCCCAAGGTCATCGCCACCCCCCACCTGGGGGCCTCCACCCAGGAGGCCCAGGACCGCGCCGGGCTCATGATCGCCGAGCAGGTGGCCGCGGCCCTCAAGGGGGAGTTCGTTCCCAACGTGGTCAACCTGCCCGTGCCCGCCGAGGTGGACGAGACGGTGCGCCTCTTCCTGCCCCTGGCGGAGAAGCTGGGGTTGCTCCTCACCCACCTGGTGGAGGGTCACGTGGACGAGATAGAGCTGGAGTACCTGGGAGAGCTGGCCAACCACGAGACCGGGGTGCTCACCGTGGCTACCCTCAAGGGCTTCTTCGAAAAGATCGTCTTCGAGCCGGTGAACTACGTGAACGCGCCCCTCTTCGCCAAGGAGAAGGGGATAGCCGTGCGGGAGACCAAGTCGGAGCAGACGCGGGATTACGTGAACCTGATCATGGTCCGCGGCCGCCGCGACGGGAGCGAGGTGGCGGTGGGAGGGACCCTGGTGGGCCTCTCCAACACGGAACGCTTCGTGCACGTCTACGAGTACGACATCGACCTGGGCCCCTCCCGGTACATGGCCTTCTTCCGCTACGCGGACGTTCCCGGCATGATCGGAAAGATCGGGACTATCCTGGGGAACCACGACATCAACATCGCCCACATGCAGGTGGGGCGCAGGAAGATCGGCGGGGAGGCGGTGATGGGGATAAACGTGGACGTCCCCATACCCGACGAGGTCATGGAGGAGATCCGGCGCGTCCCCAAGGTGCGGGATGGGAAGTTCATCCAGTTATGGTGAGGACGGGAGGAACACCAGATGGCCGAGAGAATCTACATCTTCGACACCACCCTGAGGGACGGCGAGCAGGCGCCGGGGATTAGCCTCAACCAGCGGGAAAAGGTGGAGATCGCCGAGCAGCTGGCCCGACTGGAGGTGGACGTCATCGAGGCCGGTTTTCCCGTCTCCAGCCCCAGCGAGTTCGAGGCGGTGAAGGCGGTGGCCAAGGCGGTCAAGGGTCCGGTGATCTGCGCCCTGGCCCGCACGGAGCGCAACGACATCGACTGGGCCTGGGAGGCCATCATGTTCGCCGAGCGGCCGCGCATCCATACCTTCATCAGCACTTCCGAGTACCACATGAAGTACCAGCTGAAGAAGACGCCCAAGCAGGTGCTGGAGCTGGCCAGGGACGCCGTGGCCTACGCCCGCAAGTACGTGGAGAACGTGGAGTTCTCGGCCATGGACGCCACCCGCAGCGACCCCAAGTTCCTCTACCAGGTCTATGCGGCGGCCGTCAAGGCGGGGGCCACGGTGATCAACATCCCGGACACCGTGGGCTACGCCCTCCCCGACGAGTTCGCCGAGCTGGTGAAGGGGGTCATGGAGAACGTCCCGGGGATCGAGAACGTCCTGGTCAGCGTGCACTGCCACAACGACCTGGGGCTGGCGGTGGCCAACTCCCTGGCCGCGGCCCGGGTGGGGGCCCGCCAGATCGAGTGCGCGGTGAACGGGCTGGGGGAGAGGGCCGGGAACGCCTCCCTGGAGGAGGTGGTCATGATCATCAACACCCGCAAGGACTACGTGGACCTCACCACCGGGGTCAACACCAGGGAGATCTACCAGACCTCGCGCCTGGTCTCCATGCTCACCGGGTACAACGTGCAACCCAACAAGGCCATCGTGGGGGACAACGCCTTCGCCCACGAGTCGGGCATCCACCAGGACGGGGTGCTCAAGCACCGCGTGACCTACGAGATCATGCACCCCGAGGACGTGGGGTTGGTGGAGTCGGAGATCTACCTGGGTAAGCACTCCGGCCGGCACGCCCTGAAGGCCAAGCTGGAGGAGATGGGCTTCTACCTGGACGACAAGGGGCTGGAGAGGGCCTTCATCCGCTTCAAGGAACTGGCGGGGAAGAAGAAGGAGATCACCGTCAAGGACCTGGAGGCCATCGCCCTGGACGAGATCCGCACCCTGGAGGAGCTCTTCCAGTTGGAGTACATGCAGTCCTCCTCGGGCACCGGGGCCATCCCCATCGCCGCGGTTAAGCTTTCCCGGGAGGGCAAGAGCTACGAGGCCACGGCCACCGGGGACGGGCAGGTGGACGCGGTGTGCAAGGCCATCGCCAAGGCCACCAAGGTCAAGGCCAAGTTGGTCTCCTACCAGGTGCAGGCCATCACCAAGGGCCTGGACGCCATGGGGGACGTGACCATCAAGCTGGACATCGACGGGCACGAGGTGGTGGGCCGGGGGGTGAGCCCGGACATCATCGAGGCCAGCGCCCGAGCCTACATAAACGCCATCAACCGCGGCATCCAGAAGGGCCTCCTGGAGAAGAAGAAGCTGGCCCGCAAGGCCAAGGCGGGCACGCGTAGCAAGGTCTCGAGCAGGAAGGCCGGTTCCTGACCGGCCGGGATGCCGCGCCGCGCGAGGGTATCATGGGTCAGACCATCACCGAGAAGATACTTGCCGCCCACGCGGGCCGGGAGGAGGTCCGGCCCGGGGAGCTGCTGAACGTCAGGGTGGACCTGGCCCTGGCCAACGACATCACCGCCCCCCTGGCCATCGAGGCCTTCCGGAAAATGGGAGCCGAGAGGGTCTTCCACCCCGGCAAGGTGGTCCTGGTTCCCGACCACTTCACGCCGGCCCGGGACATCGCCGCGGCGCGCAACTGCGCGCTCCTGCGGGAGTTCGCCCGGGAGCAGGGGCTGGAGTTCTACTACGAGGTGGGCCGGGTGGGCATCGAGCACGTGCTCCTGCCCGAGCAGGGCCTGGTGCTCCCCGGCGACCTGGTGGTGGGGGCCGATTCCCACACCTGCACCTACGGGGCCCTGGGAGCTTTTTCCACCGGCGTGGGCTCCACCGACCTGGCCATGGCCATGGCCCTGGGGGAGGTATGGCTGCGGGTACCGGAGAGCATGCTCTTCGAGTACGTGGGCGAGCTGCCGCCGTGGGTAGGCGGGAAGGACCTCATCCTGCACACCATCGGTCTTATCGGGGTGGACGGGGCTCGCTACCGGGCCATGGAGTTCACCGGCCCGGTAATGGAAGAACTTTCCATAGATTCCCGCTTTGCCATGGCCAACATGGCCGTGGAGGCGGGAGCCAAGAACGGCATCTTCCGGGCGGACGGAAAGACCCTGGCCTGGCTGGAGGACAGGGCCCGGCGATCCTTCCGGGTGCTGGAGAGCGATCCCGACGCCGTTTACGCGCGGAGGTTCACCATCGACGTGAGCGGGATGCAACCCCAGGTGGCGTTACCCCATCTCCCTTCCAACGTCCGGCCGGTCACCGAGGTTGGGGAAGTGGAGGTGGACCAGGTGGTCATCGGCTCCTGCACCAACGGGCGGCTGGAGGACATGGAGGTGGCCGCCTCCATCCTGCAGGGCCGCAGGGTGCACCCGCGGGTGCGGGCCATCGTCTTCCCCGGAACCCAGGCCGTCCTCCTGGAGATGGTGCGCCGCGGCTGGATGGAGGTCTTCCTGGAGGCGGGGGCGGCGGTGAGCACCCCCACCTGCGGCCCCTGCCTGGGAGGGCATATGGGAGTGCTGGCCAAGGGGGAGAGGGCGGTGGCCACCACCAACCGCAACTTCGTGGGGCGCATGGGGGATCCGGAGAGCGAGGTCTACCTGTCCGGTCCGGCGGTGGCCGCGGCCTCGGCGGTGGCGGGCAGGATAGTCCACCCCGAGGAGGTGGCGGGATGAGCGCGGGGATGGTCCTGGAGGGCAACGCCTGGCGCTACGGGCGGGACATCGATACCGACGTCATCATCCCCGCCCGCTACCTGACGGCCACCACCCCCGAGGAGCTGGGAGCCCACTGCCTGGAGGACCTGGACCCGGACTTCGTGCGCAGGGTGAGGCCGGGGGACATGCTGGTGGCGGAGGATAACTTCGGCTCCGGGTCCTCGCGGGAGCACGCCCCCCTGGCCATCAAGGGTTGCGGCGTATCCTGCGTCATCGCTTCCTCCTTCGCCCGTATCTTCTACCGCAACGCCATCAACGTGGGGCTGCCTATCCTGGAGTGCCCGGAGGCGGTGGCGGAAACGGAGACCGGGCACCGGCTGCGGGTGGACCTGGAAGCGGGAAGGGTGGAAAACCTTACCATAGGAAAGATTTACCATGCCCAACCCTTTCCCGAATTCATGCGGGAGATAATCTCCCGTGGCGGCCTGGTGGAGTACGTTCGGGAAAGGCTTCGGGAGAGGGAGGAGGGAGGCGCCTGAGAGGAAGGGGGAAGGCGGGTCGCGGAGGCCGGTGGAGAAGGTGCGCGAGCTCCCGCGAAGGGGGAGACCGGATTCACCCCGGGCGAACAGGCGATGAGCGGGGATCGTGCGGCTACCGGCGACCGCACGGTGAGCACAAGGTTCGCTCGCTGGACGGGCGACGGGAGCGGCGGCGAGGACCGGAAGCGTGGAGAGGAAAGGGAGAGGATGTACAGGATAGCGGTGATCCCGGGGGACGGGACGGGACCGGAGGTGGTCCGCGAGGGAGTGAAAGCCCTGGAGGCGGCGGCGGAGGTGGCCGGTTTTGATTTCCAGCCCACCTTCCTCGATTACGGGGGGGACCGCTACCTGCGGACGGGGCTCACCCTCACCGACGAGGAGCTGGAGGAGCTGCGCGCCTTCGATGCCATCTTCCTGGGGGCCATCGGCCACCCGGACGTGAAGCCGGGCATCCTGGAACAGGGGATCCTCCTGAAGATCCGCTTCGGCCTGGACCAGTACATCAACCTGCGCCCGGTCAAGCTCTACCCGGGGGTGGAGTGTCCCCTCAAGGACAAGGGCCCCGAGGACATAGACTTCGTGGTGGTGCGTGAGAACACGGAAGGCCTCTACGCCGGGACGGGAGGTTTCTTGCGCAAGGGCACGCCGGACGAGGTGGCCGTCCAGGAGAGCGTGAACACCCGCAAGGGGGTGGAGCGCTGCATCCGCTTCGCCTTCGAGTACTGCCGGCGGCGGGACAAGGAGCGCAAGCTCACCCTGTGCGGGAAGACCAACGTGCTCACCTACGCCTGGGACCTGTGGGAGCGGACCTTCCGCGAGGTGGCGGCGGAGTACCCGGACATCACCACGGACTACGCCCACGTGGACGCCATCTGCATGTGGTTCGTCAAGAACCCGGAGTGGTTCGACGTGGTGGTCACGGACAACATGTTCGGGGACATCATCACCGATCTGGGAGCCATCATCCAGGGAGGGATGGGCATCGCCGCGGGCGGGAACATCAACCCCCAGGGTACCTCCATGTTCGAGCCCATCGGGGGCTCGGCCCCCAAGTACACGGGGAAGAACGTGATCAACCCCCTGGCGGCCATCTGCGCCGTGCAGATGATGCTGGACCACCTGGGGGAGGGGGAGGCCGCGGAGCGGGTGGAACGGGCCGTGATGCGGGTCTGCGAGCGGGACATACGGTCCCTCTCCGCGGGGAAGATGGGCAAATCCACCACCGAGGTGGGGGATCTTGTCGTAAAATACATCCGTGAAGTTTGAGCCGCGGCCGGGAACGCCGGGTAGCCGGGGCGAGGGTCGCCCCGCTCCCCGACCATGGTAGGGGTCGAGTTTCCATACGCACCCCGCCGTGAGGCCGGCGGCAGGATCGTGTAGGATGTCGAATGCTTGCCAATAACTGGTAACGGAAGGAGCAGCCCATGCCGATCCCGGAAGTGGAGAAGATCTGGATGGACGGGGAGCTGGTGGACTGGAAGGAGGCCAAGGTCCACCTCCTATCCCATTCCCTGCATTACGGCTCGGGGGTCTTCGAGGGCATACGCGCCTACGAGACGCCCCGGGGAGCGGCGGTTTTCCGCCTCACCGACCACCTGAAGAGGCTCTTCCGCTCCGCCGCCATCTACCGCATGCCCATCCCCTATTCCCTGGAGGAGCTGGCGGAGGCCACCAAGGTGGTCATCCGGGCCAACGGCCTGAAGAGCTGCTACATACGCCCCATCGCCTTCCGCGGCTACGGGGAGATGGGTCTTCACCCTCTGGGGGCCCCGGTGAACGTGGCCATCGCCGTGTGGCCCTGGGGGGCCTACCTGGGGGAGGAGGGCATCCGTAACGGGGTGCGGGCCAAGATCTCCTCCTTCCGTCGCAACGACCCCAACGCCGTTCCCCCGGCGGCCAAGGCCACCGGGCAGTACCTCAATTCCATCCTGGCCAAGATGGAGGTCACCGAGGCCGGTTACGACGAGGCCATCCTGCTCAACACCCACGGCTTCGTGGCCGACGGGGCGGGGGAGAACGTTTTCGTGGTGCGCAACGGGTTCCTCTACACCCCGCCCACCTCGTCCGGGGCCCTGGAGGGCATCACCCGGGACTCGGTGATCCGCATCGCCGAGGATTTCGAGATCCCCTTCCGGGAGAAGGAACTGGTGCGCACGGACCTCTACCACGCCGACGAGGCCTTCTTCACCGGCACGGCGGCGGAGATCGTGCCCATTCGGGAGGTGGACGACCGCCCCATCGGGGAACCGGGCCCCGTGACCAGGCGCATCCAGGAGAAGTTCTTCTCCATCGTCAGAGGAGAGGACGGGGATTACGACCACTGGCTGGAGTACGTGGACTGACGCCCGCTCCCTGCGCGAGGAGCCCACGCCGGGATGTCGGCCTCCCTGGAGGCGTGTAGGGGGGCGGACTTGCGGGAGGAGGGGCCGGGGTGGAGTTCCCCGGCCCCGACCACGGTGATCGGATTCGGTAAGGACATGACGGAAAAGACGGTCAAGCTCTACGACACCACCCTCCGGGACGGAGCCCAGATGGAGGGGATATCCCTCTCCGTGGAGGACAAGCTGAAGATCCTCCACCGCCTGGACGAGTTCGGGGTGCATTACGTGGAATGCGGGTACCCGGGTTCCAATCCCAAGGACGAGGAGCTCTTCCAGCGCCTCAAGGGGGTGGACCTCAAGCACGCCGTCCCCGTGGCCTTCGGTTCCACCCGCAGGGCCATGATCGGGGCGGACAAGGACCGCCAGCTGGAGGACCTCCTCCGGGCCGAGACGCCGACGGTGTGCATCGTGGGAAAGACCTGGGAACTGCACGTGCGCACCGCCCTACGCACCGGGCTGGACGAGAACCTGTTCATGATCGCCGACTCGGTGGAATACGCCAAGCGCCGCGGCCGGGAGGTCATCTACGACGCCGAGCACTTTTTCGACGCCTATAAGAGCAACCCCCGTTACGCCATGGACACCGTGCGGGCGGCGGTGGAGGCGGGTGCGGACTGGGTATGCCTGTGCGACACCAACGGGGGTACCCTCCCCTGGGAGGTGCAACGCATCATCTCCGAGATAAGGGAGGACATACCGGTCCCTATCGGCATCCACGCCCACAACGACAGCGAGTGCGCCGTGGCCGTCAGCCTCACGGCGGTCATGGAAGGGGCCTCCATGGTCCAGGGCACCATCAACGGGTACGGGGAGCGCTGCGGGAACGCCAACCTTTGCTCCATCATCCCCGCCCTGGTCCTCAAGATGGGCATCCCCGCGGTGACCATGGAGAGCCTGGCCGGCCTGACCGAGCTCTCCCACTACGTGAGCGAGATCGCCAACATCAAGCCCGATTCCCACCAGCCCTACGTGGGCCAGAAGGCTTTCGCCCACAAGGGGGGGCTGCACGTCAGCGCGGTGATGCGCGACCCCGAGACCTACGAGCACATCCGGCCCGAGCTGGTGGGCAACACGCAGCGCATCGAGGTCTCCGAGCTCTCCGGGAAGTCCACCATCATCATCAAGGGTAAGGAGCTGGGCCAGGACCTCAGCCGCCACCCGGAGAAGGTGCAGGAGATCCTGGACATGATCAAGGAGATGGAGCACCGCGGCTACCATTTTGAGGCCGCGGACGGCTCCTTCGAGTTGCTCATGCGCCGGGCCCTGGGGATGCATAGGGTCTTCTTCCGGCTGGAGAGCTTCCGGGTGATCATGGAGAAAAGGGAGGACGGCAAGGTGGTCACCGAGGCCACCATCAAGGTGCACGTGCGTGGCAAGCGCATCATCGCCACCGCGGAGGGTAACGGCCCGGTCAACGCCCTGGACAACGCCCTGCGCCTGGCCATCGGCCGGGCCTACCCGGAGCTGGAGGACATCGAGCTCCAGGACTACAAGGTCATCATCCTCAACCCGGAGAAGGCCACCGCCGCCGTCACCCGGGTGCTCATCGAGACCGGGGACGGTGAGAAGACCTGGGGCACCATCGGGGTGTCCGAGAACATCATCGAGGCCTCCTGGCAGGCCCTGGTGGACTCCATCGAGTACGGGCTCCTGCACCTCAAGGGCTCGGAGCACGAGCCCTGAGAATCCGTAACCGGGCACCAAGAAGGGCGGGGTGTGCCTCCATTCCGTCCCGGGATTCCCGGGAGCAGCGGAAATGGCTGGCCGGGTTCCTGGAATATATACCATATCGAAGATATGGGCGTTCACCGATCGTGGGAAGAGGGAGATGGCGGGGATGAAGATCGCCAGGTACCTTTACCGGGGACACATCCGCTTCGGTATCCTGGAGGACGGGCTTCTCCGGGAGATCGAACGCACCCCCTTCACCGGCATCCACAGGCAGGGGAGGACCTGCCGGCTCGAGGAAGTGGAGCTCCTACCCCCGGTGTTCCCCCAGAAGATCATCGCCGTGGGGCTCAACTACCGCGACCACGCCGAGGAGCTGGGCATGCCCCTGCCCGAGGAGCCGGTGCTGTTCATGAAGCCTCCCTCCTCCCTCCTGGCCCACGGGGGGGAGATAGTCTATCCCTCCATGAGCCGCCGCGTGGACTACGAGGCCGAACTGGTCCTGGTGTGCGGGAGGGAATGTCGCAACGTCAGCGTGGACGAGGCCTCCGCCTGTATCCTGGGATACACCTGCGGCAACGACGTCACCGCCCGGCACCTGCAGGCCAGGGACGGGCAGTGGACGCGGGCCAAGAGTTTCGACACCTTCTGCCCCCTGGGGCCTTGGATCGAGACGGAGGTGGATCCCCTTTCCCTCACCGTGGAATTGCGCCTCAACGGGGAGGTGCGCCAGTCCTCCCCGGCCTCCAACATGATCTTCTCCCCGGCGGAGCTCTTGAGCTTCGTCTCCCGCATCATGACCCTCTATCCCGGTGACGTGATCATGACCGGCACCCCGCCCGGGGTGGGGGAGATGCGCCCCGGGGACGTGGTGGAGGTGGCCGTGGAGGGCATCGGCGTTCTCCGCAACCGGGTGGTCGCCCCGCCCCTTCCGCGGCCCTCCACGGACGAGGGAAGGGTATAAGGCGGGCCATTTTCTACCTCTTACCCATTTCCACGGGCTTGTCGTCCTCGCGGGCCGCAGTGGAAGGGTGGCCTACCGGTGACGTTCAGTCCGTGCATCGACCTGACGATAAAGCGGGGGAAGGTTTTCCGGCCGGTATGGGTTTCGCGGGAGGCGGAGATCCGAGGAACCCGCCGCTCCGCTTTCCGCCATGTGGCGGGCTCCAGCCGCGAACCCGGTTTTCCGTCCCGGGAGGGATCGCTTGAAAGAGATGACCGGGGGAACCTGGAGAGAGGCCCTGGGCCTTATCTTTAGCCACCGCCTGTGGCCCGCCTCCCTCCTGGCGGCCGTGGGCCTCTCCGAGAGCTGGCGCGTCCTCTTCGGCTGGGGGCCGCAGTGGATGGGGGAGAGGGTGGCCGGCTGTTTACGGGGAGGCGGGGGATTCACCTACACGGCGGTCCTGCTACTGGCGGCCCTGGCTTCCTTCCTGTTCCTGAGGGTCGTGGGTTACGCCGGGGAGATGGTCCTGGTGGCCCAGGTAGGCAGTAGTCCGGGCCCCGTCCCCGCCTTCCGGGATGCCTGCCGAGAATCACGGGGGAGTTACCTCTCCCTGGCGGTCACCCTATTGCCATGGGATGCGGCCCGCGTGGTCACCGCCTCCCTTCCCTCCCTGGCGGTCATCCTGTGGGGGAAATGGGACCCGCACCTGCGCCTGCTGTTTCTTTACCTCCTGGTTTTCCTGGCCTGGTTCATGCTGTTCCTGGCGGTCTATGTCCTACTGGGTATCCCGGCGATCCTGGCCGCCCGCCAGGCGGTAATAAACGGCAAGGCACCCCCGGAGGCCTGGCGGGAAGGCTGGTCCCTTTTCCTGCGGGGGGCCATGGGCTGTCTCCTGATATGGCTGCAGGCACTGGCCGCGGATGTCGCTTTCATGGCCCTGGCCTGGCCCCTATCGCTCTTCCTCACCTGGGCGGGGGAAAAGGCGGCGGGAGCAGTCTACCCGCCAGCACTGTCCTGGGTTTTGCGCGTCCTGGCCCATGCCTTCCTGGCCGCGGCGCTTCTTTTTGGACAGGCGCTGGTGCAAGGTTACAAGTCCTCCCTGTGGACCCTGACCTTCCTGCGGCTGGGCGGCGCCGGGAGGCGTTTCCCGGTCCCGGAAGCGCTTCCGGGGGAGGGCGGGGAGGGGCTGGTCTGCCCTCCTCCCGCCGGTTCGCCTCCAACCCTGCCGGGCGACCAGGCGTGAACCGGGCCGGGTCCGGCTGTGGTATCATAAATGGCGTTGTCCGGACCCGTGAACACCGCTTGAGAAAAGGAGGAAGTGGGATTGCGTCTGCGCTTCGCGCCCAGCCCCACCGGCTACCTCCACGTGGGGGGGGCCCGCACGGCCCTCTACAACTGGCTCCTGGCCCGCCGTTCGGGGGGATCCTTCATCCTGCGCATCGAGGACACCGACCTCTCCCGCTCCACGGAGGAGGCCATAGAGGCCATCATGGCCGACCTGCGCTGGCTGGGGCTGGAATGGGACGAGGGACCGGGCGCCGGCGGCGAGCATTGGCCCTACCGCCAGACGGGCCGCTACGCCCTGTATCAGGACGCCGCCAGGCGCCTCCTGCGTCAGGGGGACGCCTACCGCTGTTTCTGCTCCCCCGAGGAGCTCCGGGAGAGGCGGGAGAAGGCCCTGCGCGAGGGGGGCAATCCCATGTACGACCGCCGCTGCCGAGCCATCCCCGAGGAGGAGGCGCGGCGCATGGAGGGGGAGGGGCGGCCCTACGCCCTGCGCTTCCGGGTGCCGGAGGAGGGGGAGACGATGGTGAGGGACCTGATCAGGGGGGAAGTGGTCTTCCGCAACCGGGAGATCGAGGACTTCGTCCTGCTGCGCAACGACGGGACCCCCACCTACAACCTGGCGGTGGTGGTGGACGACATCGACATGCGCATCACCCACGTGGTCCGCGGCGACGACCACCTGCCCAACACCCCCAAGCAGTTGCTCATCTACCGGGCGCTTTCGAAGGAGCCGCCGGCCTTCGCCCACCTACCCATGATCGTGGGCACGGACGGAAAGCCGCTCTCCAAGCGCCACGGCGACGTGGCCGTGGGTTACTACCGGGAGGCCGGCTTCCTCCCCGAGGCCATGGTCAACTTCCTGGCCCTCCTGGGATGGTCGCTGGACGACTCCACCACCATCATGGACCGGGGGACCCTGGTGGCCAACTTCAGCCTGGACCGGGTCTCCTCCAAGCCGGCGGTTTGGGACACGGACAAGCTTTACTGGATGAACGCCCAGTACATCATGGCCCTGGACGACCGGGAGCTGGCGGAGGCGGTGAAGCCCTTCCTGGTCCGCGAGGGCCTTATGGCCGATGACGACCCGCGGGGGATGGAGAAGCTGCGCCTCGCCGCTCCCCTGATAAGGGAGCGGATCAAGGTGCTCGCCGACGCGGTGCCCCTCCTGGCCTTCCTCTTCCGGGAGGTGGAGACGGAGGAGGATTCCAGGGATTTCCTGGAAGGAGAGGAGAACCGCGCCGTGCTGCGCGAAGCCGGCAAGCGCCTGCTGGAACTGGAAAATTTCCACTCCAAGAACATAGAGTCCACGCTGCGGGCCATGGTGGAGGAGATGGGGCTGAAGCCGCGCAGGGCTTTCCAGCCCATCCGGGTGGCGGTCACCGGGAGCAAGGTGAGCCCGCCCCTCTTCGAGTCCATGGAGCTCCTGGGACGGGAGAAGTGCCTGCAGCGCATCGCCCGCGCCCTGGAGGCAGGGAGAGACGCGGCGGTGTCGTGAACCGCTCCTGGGGCCGCTTCCGCTTTGCAGGGGCGTTATTCCGCGCCCTGGGCCGTCCACAAACCGAAGGAACGTGCGTGGAGCCGCCTGGCGGATAGGGTGCGCGATGGGGCGAAAGGGCATGGGTCCGGCCGAGTCGATGAAGGCCCGGAGCCCAGGGGACCGGATCAGCGAGGAGGGATGAAGGTGCGCTACCGGTGGCTGGGGACGGCGGGCTTCGAGATCATCAGCGGATCCACGAGCATCCTCGTCGACCCTTACCTCACCCGCAACCCCAAAGCCCGACCCGTCCAGCCCCTGGGGCCGGAGGATTTAGCGCACGCCGGGGCCGTCTTCCTCACCCACGGCCACTTCGAACACACCTACGACGTGCCCAGGCTGGCAGGGATTTCTGATGCGCCGGTGTACGCCTCGCCCACCGTGTGCGCCTCCCTGGCCGCCGACCTGGTGGACCGGGTGCGGCAGGAGGTGGTGATCCCACACCACCACGACGACTTCTACCCCCCGCTGAGCCAGGCCATAGACCTGGAACCCTTCCTCTCGGAGATGGGAAAAAGGCATCCCGGCGCCAAGGCGAGGGTCCCCTCCATCAACCGGCTGGAGGAGCTTTAAAGACACCGACGGGCGAAGTCACCGGTTACCTTTTTCTGTCATAACCCTTACATGAAGGCAGGAGCGGGCGAGGAAAGCCGCCGGCACCCGCAGCGCCCGGCTTTCCTTCGGCTCCTTTTATAAAAGGCCGGACAAGCGCGGAGAGAAGGCTTACATGGGGCTGATCCCTTTTGCCCCGGCACCCCGTCGAGTCCCGGAAAATTGCATGTACATGCAAGGCGGCATCCCTTGCACGAACGGTTTCGTCCTCCCCCCTTGAAGTGAGGGGCGGGGTCGGGAAGGGTAGAATAGAGAGAGGCTCTCGGCCGGGGGACCTCCACGGGTTGTCCCCCCCCGCCGTCTATGCTCCGGGCGCGGGGATGGAAAGACGTCCAGGGCACGGGTCTTCCCCCGCCGTTCGCGGATCCCCTTCCGCGCGGGAGATGCCGGGTCGTCCCGCAGGACGGTACGGGATGCGCGGCGGGCGAGCCGAGCCGTTGGGGTAGGTTTTTGACCCCGCGTCCCGCGGCGGTGATAATGTAATTGCGCCCCCGGGAGACGGCATGGGCCGGAAGGTCCGGGGAAGGCGTGGGCCCGAAGAGCCCTCGGTTACCCCGGCCTCCGGAGCCGGCGACAGGAACGGTGACGCGTTACGAAGCGAAGCTTTCGGATGGAGGAGGGATGAGATGGGAAAGGCATTCCGGGCCATCGTGGTGCGCGAGCAGGAGGACGGTAACTTCACCCGCAGCATCGAGACCAGGGACACCGACGAGCTACCCCCGGGGGATGTGCTCATCCGGGTGCATTACACTTCGGTGAATTACAAGGACGCCCTCTCGGCCATCGGAAACCGGGGGGTGACCAGGAACTACCCTCACACCCCGGGCATCGACGCCGCCGGGGTGGTGGAGGAGAGCGCCAGCCCCCATTTCAAGCCCGGCGAGGAGGTGCTGGTCACCGGCTACGACCTGGGCATGAACACCTCGGGCGGGATGGCCGAGTACGTGCGCGTTCCCGCCTCCTGGGTGGTCAGGCTGCCCGCGGGGTTGACCCTCAAGGAGTCCATGATCTACGGCACGGCCGGGTTCACCGCCGCCCTCTCCGTGTACAAGCTGACCGGCGCGGGGGTCAAGCCGGATGCCGGCGAGGTCCTGGTCACCGGGGCCAGCGGGGGCGTGGGCTCCCTGGCCCTGCGTTTCCTGGCCAAGCTGGGGTTCGAGGTGGTGGCCGCCGCCGGCCTGGTTGACGATTCCGAGTTCCCCGCCGTGGAGGAGAAACTCAGGTCCCTGGGCGCCGCCCGGGTCATACCCGCCTCGGAGGTCGACGACACCTCGGGCAAACTCCTCCTCAAGGGGATATGGCCCGGCGCCGTGGACACCGTGGGCGGCAACGTCCTGGCCACGGTGGTCAGGCAGGCCGCTTACCTGGGGGTGGTGACCACCTGCGGCAACACCGGTGGACACGAGCTGAACCTCAACGTCTATCCCTTCATCCTCCGGGGGGTGACCCTCATCGGCATCGACTCCGTGGAGTGCCCCATGGATTTGCGGCTGAAGGTCTGGGAGAAGATGGCCGGGGAGTGGAAGCCGGACAACCTGGAGGATTTCGCCACCGAGATAACCCTGGAGCAGGTGGAGGAGAGGTTCCAGCTCCTCTTGAACAGGAAATCCCAGGGACGCGCCGTGGTCAGGGTGCAGTAGCGCCCCGGCCTTCCACGCCCACGTGACCTGGTGAGGATTGTTGAGGGTAAGCAGACCTTGTGCTATCATAACCCCCGGAAAGGATTGGGGGATCGTCTAATGGTAGGACGCGAGACTCTGGATCTCGTTGTGAGGGTTCGAATCCTTCTCCCCCAGCCAGAACTGAATATCGAATGCGTGGCGCATTAGTCTAGTTGGCCTAGGACGCCGCCCTCTCAAGGCGGAGATCGCGGGTTCGAATCCCGCATGCGCTACCAAGGTCAGAGGCCCCGGAAGGGGCCTTTTCTTTGGATTCGGACCGTGCCTCCTCGAGGCTCTGGATCTCGGGCTTGCGGGGAGGCAACTTCAAGGCCCGACGCCGCTCTGGACCGTTCCGGGAGGTCCTGGTGGCTACAGGTCGTCGCATAACCCATCAGGGGCTCGGGCAGGCGCCCTGTTTGCTTGCCCCCGGCGCGGTTTTTCCAGTGACAAATCGCCTCCATCGGCGCAAGGCACGGGAAAGCCCGCAACACGAGACGGCATTCGGAGTCGTAAATACCCATGGGGACTTCAGCGGGAGCGAGGGACTAAGGGCCGCCGGTATAGGGAGCAGGCCGCGTTCCCGGGTCCCCGGCGGCAGCGCCGCCTAGGCCCGCGGGGCGAGACCCAGTAGCTGCTCGGCGTTCTCCCGGTAGAGGCGCCGGCGCGTCTCCTCCTTGAGCTCCATGGCCTCCAGCTCCTGGACGATCCTCTGGCGGGAGACCAAGGGGTAGTCGCTCCCGAAGAGGACCTTGTGGGGGAGCACCCGGTCCATGTAACGCACCACGAAGTCCGGGATATGGCGCGGGGCCCAGCCGGCGATGTTGAACCACACGTTGGCGTTGCGCTGGCAGATGGTCATGGTCTCCTCGTACCACGGCCAGCCGAAGTGGGCGATGATTATCTTCAGGTCGGGGAAGTCCACGGCCACCTCGTCGATGTCGATGGGGCGGCAGTACTTGAGTTTGGTCCCGGTGTGGAACTGGGTGCCGGCGTGGAAGAGCACCGGGATGCCCAGGTCCCGCGCCTCCTCGTATACCGGGTACATCTCGCGGTCGTTGGGGCGCAGCTCCAAGAGGTGGGGGAGGAGCTTCAGTCCGCGCAGCCCCAGTTCCTCCACCGCCCGACGCAGCTCCCTGCGGGCCAAGACGCCCTTGTGGGGATCGACGCTGGCGAAGCCGATGAGGCGGTCCGGGTGTTCGGCCACCGCCTGGGCCACCAGGTCGTTGCTCACCCGGTAGCCCCAGCGCGTTTCCGCGTCCACGGCCACCACCACGGAGACGGCCACCCCGGCGGCGTCCATGTCGGCCAGGGTATCCCCGATCTTGGGGAGGTTATCCCCGAATATGCGCAGGTATCCCCGGCGCATGGACTCGGGCATGGACATGATGGCTTCCTCGGTCCAGAGCTGGCTGTGGGTGTCGATGATGTTCATGGTGGCCTCCTTACGGGCGCTTCGCGTGGCTACCCTCCCTGACTGGAGAAGATTATATCCCATATGCCCGGTCAGGTCCCCGCCGCACGAATCGAAGCGTACTCCCTGCCGCAGGCCCCGTGCGGAGCCCTCAAGCACGCCACAAATGGATCATGCGGTAGTATTGGTTATCCGTCGGGCGCGGCGGCGGCGTTCCCGGCTGAGGGCGTAATACATCCTCCCCGCGGCCTCGATCAATCGGAACTGGTTCATGGCCCGGGGGACCGGGAAGGCCCAGCGCCCCCGGGGTGGCGGAACCGTTTCCTTCCTGCGCGAGGGATCGATCACGACATCCTCCACGATGACCCCTTCCTCGCCTTCCAGCTGCGCCTTGACCGAGCCGTCGGAATCCACGATGCAGGTATAGCCGGGGAAGGAAGACCTCTGGGTTAGGAAGGGGAGCCCCGGTATGGGGGACACCCAGGGACCGCACTTGTTGACCATCACCGCGGGCACACCCAGCGCGCGGGCGTAGAAAGGCGCCAGTTCCTTAAGGCGCCGGTTGTATTCCTCCACCGCCCGGCGGGGGAAGAGGGGGTTGGGCATGGGGGAGGGCGCGGAGTGGGGCATGAGCAGCAGGTCCACCCCCTGGGAGCACATGAGCTTGGGCAGATAGGAAAGCTGGTTCTCGTAGCAGATGCCCACTCCCAGCCTGCCCAGCCCGGTGTGGATGACGTGGGGGCCGGGCTCTCCCCGGGTGAAGAAGGCCTCGGCGAAGGCCGGGGTCTGCTTGCGCACCCGCCCGGACTCCTCGCCGTCGGGTCCGGTGACCACGAAGCTGTTGTAGAAGTCCTCGCCCTCCGCCTCCAGGTAGCTGGTCCCCAGCCAGATGCCCAGGCGCCGGGAGGTCTCCCGCAGCCAGCGCAGGGTGGGACCCTCCCGGGGCTCGGCGGCGTCCCATATCTCCCTGGCGTAGATGTACCCGGTGGGCATGAACTCCGGGAGGACCACCAGCCGCGACCCTCGCGCCGCGGACTCCTCCACCAGCGGCGTGGCCCGCCTCAGGTTCCCCTCCACGTCCCCGTTGGCCGACTCCATCTGCACCGCGCCTACGCGCAGCGTCCCGGCCTCCGCTCCCATACGCTATCACCTCCCGGTGTCCACTCCGGCCGCGGGCAGAATCCATGCGCCGGGTGACGGTGGCCGGGCGCCGTCCCCGCGCGCGTGCGGGGATCCCCGGTCCTTATTCTCTTACCCGGGCCGCGCGAACGGCAAGCGTGGCGGAGATTTTTGCAGGATCTTCCAGTCAGGAAAGGGAGGGCGATAAAAGGACTTCCCGGAGTTGGGGCCTTGTACTCTTCCAACGCCGCAAGCAGGGGTGCCCGCATCTCCCCGCCATGCCTTATCGGGGAGGAAAGAATTGGGAGGATGTCTTTCGTCCCCGCGAGGCTCGAGATGGGGGAGGGGAGGAGGGCGGTCACCTCCACGGGAGGCCCTAAAGCAGTCGCCCCATACGATGGAGAAGCGACTTCGGGGCATGGGGGACGGGACTTGCGGACCGGGCGGGGTGCGCGCCTCGGGGAGTAAAAATATTTCTGTCCGTCACCGATTCAGGGGGGCTGCGGTTTTCCTCGGGGCGCAGAAGCCTTAATCCATCGTTTTTCCCTGCGCCCTTCATGACCTTGTTCGTGTGCCCGCGCGAGGAGCTCGAGGAGGGAGGAGAGATGGGAAAGATCACCGGAGGAGAGCTGCTGGTCAAGGCGCTGCTCCAGGAGGGGGTGCGGTACGTCTTCGGTATCCCCGGGGGACAGCTGACCACCTTCCTGGACGCCGTCCACCGCGTGGGTAGGCCGCGGGGGATGGAGTTCATCATGACCCGCCACGAGTCGGCGGCGGCCTCCATGGCCGACGCCTACTGCCGGGTGACCGGCAGGGTGGGGGTGTGCTGCGGCACCGTGGGTCCCGGGGCCCTCAACCTGGCGGCCGGGGTGGCGGCGGCCCACAACGACGGCATACCCATGGTGGTCATCACCCCCCAGGTGCATTCCAACCGCTGCTACCCCTTCAAGGGCAGCCAGCAGCAGCTGGACCAGCTGGGCTTCTTCAAGCCCATCACCAAGTGGAACGCCCTGGTGCACTGCTGGGAGAGGATCCCGGAGATGGTGCAGTGGGCCTTCCGCGTGGCCACCACCGGTAGGCCCGGCCCGGTGCACCTGGACATCTGCGTGGACACCCTTTTCCAGGTGAAGGAGGAGGAAGGGGTCAAGCTCCCCGCCCCGGAGAGGTACCGTCCGCTGAACCCGCCGGCGGGGGACGAGGAGGCCCTGGACGGGGCGGTGGAGCTCCTGGTCAAGGCGGAGAGGCCCCTCATCCACGCGGGGGGCGGGGTGCTGCGCTCGGGGGCCTGGGAGGAGGTCCGGGAGCTGGCGGAGTACCTGCAGGCCCCGGTGACCACAAGCGTCTCCGCGCGGGGGGTCCTGCCCGAGGAACATCCACTCCTGCTCCTCCCCAAGGGGGCGGGGGCCATCTACGCCGAGTCCACCGCCGACGTGGTCCTCTGCCTGGGCTGCACCATGTCCGAGCTGGAATACTGGGGCAAGCCGCCCCTGTGGGGGGATCCCGCGGCACAGAGGTTCATCCAGGTGGACGTGGACCCGGAGATCATCGGCCTCAACCGGGAGGTGGACGTGGCCGTGGTGGGCGACGCCCGGCTGGTTCTCAGGAAGATCCTGGAAAAGGTCAAGGAGGCCGCCGGGCCCTCCCCGGAGAGGATCACCAACACCCAGTACGCCAGGCGGAGAAGGACGCCCTGGCCGCCGTGGGGGAGGCGGCGCGTTCCGACACCAGGCCCATCCACCCCGCCCGCCTGGTGCGGGAGGCCGTGGAATTCTTCGACCGGGAGGCCATCGTGGCCGTGGACGGCGGTAACATGGGCCTGTGGGCGGTGAATGGGGTGCGGGTCTACCGCCCGCGCTCCTTCCTGTGGTCCACGGACATGGGCATGCTGGGAACGGGCCTGCCCTTCGCCCTGGGGGCCAAGCTGGCTTACTGGAGGTGGCCCTCATGGGCTGCGACCTCTCCGGCTGCAACCCCTGAGCGGGGTTGCGCCTCGTTCCCCGGGGTAAAAGGAAGCGGCCGAGGAGGAACCGGAAGGGATAAGGCCGAGCGATCACCGTTCGTTCCCGGAGCGGCCGGCAAAAAGACCGTCCGATCGCCGCTTCCCGGTCAGTCGATCATGATGCCCCCGTCCAGGATGAGGGTCTGGCCAGTCATGTAGGTGGCATCCTCCACCAGGAAGGCCACCGCCCTGGCCACCTCCTCGCCGGTGCCGAAGCGGCGCATGGGGATGCGGGGATTATCTTGGCCTTGTAGTCCTCGGGCATCCAGGAGATCATCTCCGTCTCGATGTAGCCGGGGGCGACGGCGTTGCTTCCCTTTATCATGTCTCGCCTCCTTCCGCTACTTTGTATCTTGCCGATAGGTTACATTACGCCTGCCGGCGGTGAATCGCCGGCTCGCCGCCCTTGTTTTCCCTCCCCGGCGGTCTTTCCCGTCACCGCTCGTAGGCGCCGATGTCCCAGCCCCTTCCGCGGGGACGCGGGTTGCCGTCGAGATCGTCTGGGGGCGCGCCGAGGGACGAGCCGGCGTCCAGCGACGGGCTGCCTTCCCGGAGGCGATAATCGCCCGCTGCTCCCCAAGCGGGCGCGGCGAAAAGCGGGTCCCCGCAGAGGTTCCCCGAGCCCAACTCCCCGGCCCGTAACTCGTCCGGGGTGTAATCCCGGCCGTTGGCGTGCACCTGTACCCCTCCTCCGGGGCGGTAGAAGAGGTTGTGGTCGGCCAGCAGCCTGACGGTATCCCCGAAGTAGGCGGGGCCGTGCCCGCCGGCGACGATGGTGTTGCGCAGGACCAGGTGCACGGGGGCTGAGCCCTCGTATTGCGCGTAGAGGGGGTAGGCCTCGCGCTCCGGGTTGTCGTGGATGGTCACGTTGATCACCTCGAAGCGCGCCGTTCCGCCGTCCCCTGCCTCGATGACCAGTCCTGACCACGGGGAGGGCCCGCCCACGCCGTCCCCCGTCCCGTATATCAGCGTGTCGGTCACCCGGCCGCCGTCACCCCACAGCTTTATCCCGTCGCAGGCGTTGTTGGCCGCCACGCAGTGGTGGATGCAGGTGTTGAGCGCCTTGCTGTCCAGGCCGTCTCCCAGGTTGTGCTCCGCGCGGGTGTAGGCGATCTCCACCGGCCCCTCCGAGGGCTCGATGCCGAAGCCGTCCGGCCGGTCGTAAGGGCCCGGACCCGGCCCGCCCCGGTAATAGTGGCCCGAATAGGAGAGTTCGCATCCCCGCACCAGAACGTCCCGCCAACCCGGCCCGCCGCCGGGTCCCCCCATGGCGCCGAAACCGCAGTGGGTTATGATGCAATCGAGCACCTGGAGGTCCTCCACGTCGGCGAGATCCATGCCCATCTCGTCCAGGTGATGGATATAAAGGCCCGTGATGATCACGTGTTTCACCGGCCCCGCCGTTCCGGTTATCCCCGTCCGGAAGGGAGCTCCCCCGTCGCTTTGGATCTCCAGGTTTTCCAGGCGCAGGTAGGCGGCGCCCGAGATGTCCACGGCGGCGAGGAGGTCGTCGCTTCCGGCGAGGACGGGACGGTTGCCTTCCTCTCCCTTTATGGTGATCCAGGCTTCCGGCGTTCCGGGTGGAGGCGCGATGATGTCCGCGTCGTATTCCCGCAGGGCGTAGCGACCACCCATGATGACCAGGGTGTCGCCGGGAGAGAGCCGCCTGGAGGCGTATCCGGGCGTGGCCCAGGGCGCCTCCCTGGTCCCGGGGTTGGCATCTGAACCGGAGGGAGAGACGTAATAGGTACGACCGGCCCCGGCGCCCGTTGCGCTTATCCCGTCCCCGGAACGACGCGCGGGAAGGGAGCCGCCGCAGCCCGTGGCGGCGATCATGACGGCCAGCAGGAAAATCGGATGCCTGGCGCGGATTGTTTGGAATATATTGCCGTGCAACATGCGGCGCACCCCGCGTCGAGCAACCGCGCGCCCCTTTTTGGGACGTGGGCGCGAAACGCGTGCCCGCCTCCCTCCCCGGCCGTCACGCACCCGCCGTCTCACGCCGCTTCCGGCTGTCCGGATCTCAGCCACGGGAAACCCCTTCCAAGCCGGGCGAGGCGGGACGGCGGGCCAGGGCGGTGAGCGAGCTCCCCAGGGGGAGTCCCGGCCCGCAAGCCGCGCGGGCCTCCAGCTCCAGCAGGCGGGTAAGGGCCCGGTTGAGGATCCGAGGCGGAAGGCGCAGGTCGGAGGCGGCTTCCTCCTCGGGGACGCCCCGGGTGAGCAGCCGTCGGGAGGCGACGGCGGGCAGCGGGGTGAACACGAAGTAGGTGACCTTCACCGGCCGCAACCCGGCTGCGGCCAACATTTCCAGGAACCGGGAACGCTTGTAGCGCCGCGCCCCGCCCACGGCCAGGTCATGGCCCCCGCGCAGGCAGGGCAGGGCGGGGAGGTTGAGCAGCAGGTACCCCCCGGGGCTCAGGACCCGGGCCATCTCCCGCAGGGCGGCCAAGTCGTCGGAGACGTCGCGGTGGTAGATGACGTTCAAGGAGAGCACCAGGTCGAAGGAGGCCTCGGGGAAGGGCAGGTATTCCACGGAGCAGCAGAGGAGTTCCTCAAGCCCCCTTTCCCCGCAGCGCGCCAGGGCCGCCCGGCTGGCGTCCAGGGCCACCAGCCGCCGGGGGCGGTAGCGGTCCCGCAACCAGGCGGTGAGGCCTCCCGTGCCGCAGCCGGCGTCCAGGACCCTCCCCCGGGCCGCCCGCGGGCAGTGGCGGTCGAGGAGCCGGGCGTACAGGCTGCGGTGCCCCAGGTACCACCAGTGTTCGTCCTCCATCCGGTAGAGGACCTCGTATTCCTCCTCCCTCACCGCGCACCTCCCGCCCTTCGTGCCTCCCGGGACAACGGGCGCCCTTTCCCGGCGGTGACGAGGACCGGCCCATGCCCCCGGCCCGCCCGGTGGCCCACTCCTCGCTACCCGGCCATCGGTGCAGGAAGGGGCATTGTCACCGGCGAAAGAGCCGGCTTTTACGACGCCGCCCGGTCGGTTATTATATTCTAACCCACGGCATGAGGCGGCTTCAGAAGCCGTGATCCCGGGCTGCTCCGGAAGAACCCCGCC
Source organism: Actinomycetota bacterium (assembly GCA_014360685.1). Classification (GTDB taxonomy): domain Bacteria; phylum Actinomycetota; class Geothermincolia; order Geothermincolales; family RBG-13-55-18; genus Solincola_A. Next base: position 68,768 of record JACIXB010000004.1, read on the forward strand.
TGGCGGGTGAAAGTGGAGGCAAGGGATGGCCTACCTTCTGGGTTACGACGCGGGGAGTTCCTTTGTGAAGGCCGTGCTCCTGGACGCGGAGACGGGTAGGGCCGTGGCCTCCGCCTCCTCGCCGCCGGAGGAGATGCCCATATCCGCGCCGTGTCCCGGCTGGGCGGAGCAGGATCCCGGGATGTGGTGGGAACACCTCAAGCGGGCCACCGCCCTTTTGGGGGAAAGGGAAAGGTCGGCCCTGGGGGAAGTGAAGGCCATTGGTATTTCCTACCAGATGCACGGCCTGGTGGTCACGGACAAGGCGCTGCGCCCCTTGAGGCCCTCCATCATCTGGTGCGACTCGCGGGCGGTGGGGACGGGCGAGGAGGCCTTCCGCCTGCTGAGGGAGGAGGAATGTCTGGGGTGCCTGCTCAATTCCCCGGGGAACTTCACGGCCAGCCGCCTGAGGTGGCTGCGGGACCACGAGCCGGAGGTCTACCGGGAGACCCGCTGGGCGATGCTTCCCGGCGACTGGCTGGCGGCGCGCATGACCGGGGCGGCGGCCACCACCCCCTCCGGCCTCTCGGAGATGATCCTCTGGGATTTCCTGGAAGACAGGCCCGCGGAGCGGGTGATGGAGCGCCTGGGGATCGATCCCCGCCTGCTCCCCCCGTTGGTGCCCACCTTCTCCGTGCAGGGGGAACTGCGCCGGGAGACGGCGGAGGAGCTGGGGATTCCCGCCGGGATCCCCGTGGCCTACCGCGCCGGTGACCAGCCCAACAACGCCTTCTCCCTCCGGGTCCTGGATCCGGGGGAGGCGGCGGCCACCGCCGGGACCTCCGGGGTGGTCTACGGGGTGTCCGACCGGCGGGCGTCGGACCGGGAGTCGAGGGTCAACGTCTTCCTGCACGTGAACCACGCCCCGGGGCGGGCCCGCTACGGGCTTTTGGTGTGCGTGAACGGGGCAGGCATCCTCTACCGTTGGCTGAAGGGGAACCTGGGGCGGGATGCGGGATGGGATTACCGGCGCATGGACGAGATGGCGGCCGCGGTTCCCGTGGGCGCGGAGGGCCTGGTCTTCCTGCCCTACGGCAACGGGGCCGAGCGCACCCTCTCCAACCGCAACCCGGGGGCCTCCCTGCACGGCCTGGACCTCAACCTGCACCGCCGGGAGCACCTGCTGAGGGCCGCCCAGGAGGGTATAGCCTTCGCCCTGGGCTATGGGTTGGAGATAATGGAGGGGATGGGCTTCCGGGCGGAGGGCATCCGGGCGGGGGAGGCCAACATGTTCAAAAGCCCCGTATTCCAGGAGGCCTTCGCCGCCGTGACCGGCGCCCGCCTGGAGATCTACGCCACGGACGGGGCCCAGGGGGCGGCGCGGGGGGCCGGGGTGGGCGCCGGCTTGTACCGCGACCCGGCGGAGGCTTTCACCGGGCTGGAGAGGGTGGCGGTGGTGGAATGTGCGGGAAAGAGGAAGGAGGCCTACCGGGAGGCCTATGCCCGCTGGCGCCGGGCGTTGGAGTCCCAGGTGTAGGGGCGCCGGGAGGACCGGGACTGAACGTGATAGGTAAGGGACGGCGGGGACCCGGGTAGGGAGGGTGACCGTCGACGGGGGAGGGAAAGCCGGAGCCACCGGGAAATAAAGGACGGGCCTCGCCCCGTACGCGCCGCCGGGAATCAAGGGGCGCCTGAGGTTATCGCGGGAGGAGGGGTATGGAAAGGATTTCCTTGCACAGCGTGTGCCGGTGGACCTTCCACGCCGGGAGGGGCGGCTTCGTCCCCGCGGACGCCATCCCCGAGTGGGACGCCGACCGCCTGGACACGGTCGGCGTGGTGGAGATGGTGGCTCGAGAGATCGTCCCCCGCCTGCCGGAGGGCGTCCGGCTGGGCATGGAGTTCCACTACGATTACGAGGTGGACGAGGGAAACGCCTCCGCCGTGGCCCAAGCCCTTGTGGAGAACGGCATGTACCTGGCCATGATCACCCCCGGCGCCCATCGGCATTTCGCCTATGGAGGGGTCGCCTCCCTGGACCCCGGGGAGAGGAGGAGGGCGGAGGAATTCGCCCGGCGCGCCGTGGACCTGGCCTACGGGCCGCTCCGGGGCGCCTGGCACCCGGACCCGGGAAGGTATCCCACTTTGGTCCTCTGGAACGGTTCCTGGGGATACGACCTGGCCACCCCTGCGCTGGCGGAGATGTACCGGAACCTCAAGGAGAGCGTGGCCTCCCTCTGCGCCTACGAGGAGGAGAAGGGAGGGGAGCTCTTCGTGGCCCTGGAGCCCAAACCCAACGAGGGACACCCGGCGATGCTCCTGCCCACCGTGGCCAGCGCCATCCTCTTCTGGAAGAGATTGGCAGAGGAATACGGGATCGACCTCCGCCGCAAGGGGGTGAACAAGGAGTTCGGCCATTCGGAGATGATCGGGTTGGACCACGTCCTCGACACGGTGGAGGAGACGGACAACGGTATGCTGGTGCACATGCATGTCAACAGCCAGGGGTACAACGACGGCATCGTCCTGGGCGGGCCGGGGAAGTTCGACGTCGACCACGGGGTGCGCATCAACGGGATGAACCTGGCCGTGGCCGCCCTGGTGCGGCAGGCGGGCTACCTCCGGTGGAAGGGTCACGACCTACAGCCCCGACCCTACGACGACCGGGAGCGCGCCCTGGACCGCGTGGTGCGCTCCGTCCTCAGCTGGGAGGCCTGCGCCCGGGCGGAGAGGGAGATGGACCACGCCCGGCTGCGGGAATACCTGGCGCGGCGGGACACGGCCCGGGCCGAGGACCTCATCCGCGAAGCGGTGGTGGAGGCCTATCGGAAGTTTGACGAGATGTACGGGGGCTGAGGCGCCCCCCGTCCCTCCGGGTACGGCGGAGAGTGTAGCGGGGATGGAATAATATACCAAGCGACTTGCGTGGAGGGGACGGCGGTTTAAACCGCCGCCTGGCTCACACCACGCGGAAGGAACCCCGCAGGTGGAGGTCCTCCGGGGCGGAGGAGGCCCCCACATAAACGTCATAGGCCGTCTTCTCCACCACCCACCTGCCGGAATCGGCGTCGTAGTAGGCCAGGTCCCCGGCCCGCAGGATGAAGGAGACGCGTCTGCTCTCCCCGGGCTCCAGCCTCACCCGGGCGAAGCCCTTGAGCTCCTTCACCGGGCGGTCCACCGAGGAGGAGGGATAACCCACGTAGAGCTGGACCACCTCCTCCCCGGCCAGGGCGCCCGCGTTCCTCACCTCCGCCTCCACTCTCAGCTCGCCGTCGGCGGGGATCTCCTCCGCCCCCAGGTGCAGGTCCCGGTACTCGTAGGTGGTGTAGGAGAGGCCGAACCCGAAGGGGAAGGCGGGGCGCATGCCCTTCTTGTCGAAGAGCCGGTATCCGTGGTAATAGCCGTATTCCACGCGGCGGGCCTTCTTGTCAAAAGGAGGGAGCTGGTCGTTGCTCTCCGGGAAGGTGACCGGGAGCTTGCCGCTGGGGTTCACCAGGCCGAAGAGGACCTCGGCCACCGCCCTCCCGCCCTCCATGCCCGGGTACCAGGCCACGAGGATGGCGGGGACCTTCTCCCTCCATCCCGCGGTGAGGACCGCCGATCCCCCCTCCAGGACCACCACGCAGCGGGGGTTGGCCCCCGCCGCCTCCTCGATGAGGCGGACGTCCTGGGGACGCAGGGAGAGGTCCTCCCGGTCCCCGCCCAGCTTGAAGGGGCTGGGCATGGCCTCGCCCTCGTCCTTCCCGGTCAGGCCGACCACGGCCACGCAGGCCTCGGCGGACCGCGCCGCCTCCACCGCCTCGAGGAGGTCGGATCCGTCGCGGTAGATAATCTCCGTGTTCGGGCCGGCCAGGTCCCGCAGCCCCCGCAGGACGGTCACCGCGTAAGGGGGTCGGACCCGGCTGGATCCCCGGTCGCCGATGTTGGGGAGGTCGGCCAGCTTCCCCACCACGGCCAGTTTCCTTATTTTTCCTAGTGGCAGGGGGAGGACGCCCTCCCGGTTCTTCAGAAGCACGATGCCCTTGCGCGCCGCCTCCAGGGCCAGGGCGGCGTGTTCCGGGCAGGCCACGCGGTGGGGGCCGTAATCGCCGGTGACCGCGGAGGCGAACTCCGCCTTCCGCCGCAGGATGCGGGTAACCGCCTCGTCGACGAGGGATTCAGGGACCTTCCCCCGGCGCACGGCGCGCACCAGCCGGCGGCCGAAGAACCAGGCCTGGGGCATCTCCACGTCCAGGCCTCCCAAGGCGGCCCTCACCGTGTCCCGGGTGCCGAGGATGAAGTCGGACATGACCAGCCCCCGGAAGCCCCACTCTCCCTTGAGTATGTCCCGCAGAAGGTGGGCGTTGTGGGCGCAGTATTCCCCGTTGACCCGGTTGTAGGCGCTCATCACCGCCGCCGCGCCCTCCTCCACGCAGCGCCGGAAGTGGGGAAGGTAGACCTCGCGCAGGGTGCGCTCGTCCACGCGCACGTCCACGTAGAAGCGGGACTCCTCGATGCTGTTGCAGGCGAAGTGCTTGACGCAGGCCATGAGGTGTCTCTGCGCTCCCCGCACCATGGCCGCGCCCATCTCCCCCAGGAGGTAGGGGTCCTCGCCGAAGGTCTCCTGGGCCCGCCCCCAGCCGGGGTGGCGGAGGAGGTTGATGCACACGCCGCCGAAGAAGTCGGCCCCCTGGGAACGAGCCTCCACGGCCATGGCCGAGGCCACGCGCTCCTCCAGGTCCACGTCCCAGGAGGCTCCGCGGGCCATGGACACCGGGAAGCAGGTGGAACGGTTGAGGGCCACTCCCCGCGGGCCGTCGGTGAAGCGCAGGGGGGGGATGCCCAGCCTCCGGTCCTCCCCGGCGCGGAAGGGCCGGAAGTTGTAGCGCACCAGGGATACCAGCATCTCCCAGAGGCGCATGCGCCCGGCCATCTGGTTGACCTTCTGCCGCAGGGTCATGCCCGCCACCAGTCGTCGGAGGAGCTCCTCCCTCTCCGCTCCCTCAGCCTGGAGCACGGATTCCCAGGTCGGCGGGCGGCCCCGCGGCGTCCGGCGCGAAAAACCGTTAATTTCCAATTCGCCCACCTCCATGCCGCGGGTTTCCCGGCGCCGCCTCCCGCACGACGGGGCGGAAGGCGCCTCGCGCCTCGCCAGGGAGAATTTATCACACCCTGGGCCGCCGACAAAGGGAGCTCACGCTTTCCCTCGCCGCGAGACGCGGCTTCTTTCGCTCCCTTACGGATCGCCCGGGTGGAAGGGGCGTCGTGCCCCGCCTCGGCCGGGGGGCGCATCTCCGCCGGGCAACCATTCCCTCGCCCCGCCGGCCGGGCAAGGGCGGACGGGATGTCCACCGCCCGCGGGAGGCGCGGAGCCTGCGCCGGCGCGATTCGCGCATGCCTGTCGAAGGCCGGCCCGTGCAAACAGGCTTACGCACCGTCCATTCAACGTTCAACCTCGCTAAACAAAAGCTTGACATTAAAAGTTCAACTTTACTAAAATAAGTCACAATCGGATTCGGATGGTGACAGGGGAATTCCGGCTTGCGGGGAGGGGGTGCCATGTTTCGCGAGGACCAGCTCCAGGCCATTGAAAAAGCCCGCCGGGAGTGGGAGCTCACCGTTCTTAACCCCATCATGGAGAGGTGGCCGGAGAGAAAAGACGAATTTAGAACCCAGTCCGGCCATCCCGTGAAAAGGATGTACACGCCGGAGGACATCGCGGACAAGGACTACATGCGGGACATAAGCTTCCCCGGATACTATCCCTTCACCCGGGGTGTTTTCCCCACCGGGTACCGGGGCCGCCTGTGGACCAGGCGCCTGATCACCGGCCTGGCCACCCCGGAGGAGACCAACAAGCGGCTCAAGTACCTCATCCGGCAGGGCCAGACGGGCCTGAACATCATCTTCGACAACCCCACCACCAACCTGTTCGATTCCGACAACCCCATCTGCGAGGGGGAGGTGGGCAGGGACGGGGTGCCCTGCTGCACCCTCCGGGACATGGAGGTGATCATGGAGGGCATCGACATGAGCGAGGTCTCCACCTCCATAATCCATTCCGGGCCCTTCGTCCTCTCCATGTACCTGGCCCTGGCGGAGAAGAGGGGCGTGCCCTTCGAGCGGCTGCGGGGAACGCTGCAGAACGACGTGCTCAGCCAGTACTACACGGTGAACATGTCCGTGGTCAGCCTGAGGGACGGCTTCCGGATCTCCGCCGACGTGGTGGAGTACTGCCGCCGGCACGTGCCCCGCTGGAACCCCATCAGCTTCGTGGGCTACCAGATCCGCGAGGCGGGGAGCACCGCCGCCCAGGAGGTGGCCTTCGCCCTGGGCAGCGCCATAGGTTACACGGAGGAGCTCATCTCCAGGGGCATGGACGTGGACGACTTCGCCCCCCGCCTGTCCTTCATGTTCAACTGCCACAACGACTTCTTCGAGGAGATATGCAAGCTGCGCGCGGCGCGCCGCCTGTGGGCGCGCATCATGAAGGAGCGCTTCGGGGCCCGGAACCCCCTCTCCTGGCTCCTGCGCTTCCACGTGCAGACGGCCGGGAGCTCCCTCACCGCCCAGCAGCCCATCAACAACGTCATCCGCACCACCATCCAGGCCCTGGCGGCGGTGTTGGGGGGCGCCAACTCCCTGCACACCAACTCCATGGACGAATGCTACGCCCTGCCCTCGGAATACGCCGCGCGAACCGCCCTGCGCACGCAACAGATAATCGCCTACGAGAGCGGGGTGGCCAACACCGTGGACCCGCTGGCCGGGTCCTATTTCGTGGAGAAACTCACCGACGAGATAGAGGAGGAGGCCCACGAGATAATCCGCAAGATCGACGACCTGGGGGGCATGGTGGCCGCCCTGGAGGCGGGGTGGGTGCAGCGGGAGATCGTGCGCGCTTCCAACGAGTACCACCGCAAGATGAAGACGGGGGAGATAACCGTGGTGGGGGTGAACGCCTTCGCCGAGGATGACGACGAGGAGGTCCCCATCGAGATCCTGCGCATTGACCCCGCGCACGAGGCCCACCAGGTGGAGATGGTGAGGCGGGTCAAGGCCGGGCGGGACGAGAAGAAGCTGCGCCAGGCCCTGGAGCGCATGAAGGAGGACGCCGCCGCCCATCGCAACATCGTCCCCTCCTGCATGGAGGCGGTCAAGGCTTACGCCTCCCTGGAGGACATGCGCAACGCCCTGCAGGAGGCGCTGGGGGCGGGAAAGGAGAGCAAGGACGCCTTCATCTGCTGAACGGGGCCTCTCGCGGACGCTGTCGAGGACAGGCATCGGTAGGCTCCCGGGGATGGCGGAAACGGGCGACGAGAGGGAAACGGCGTAAAAGGCGATCGAAGAGGTGGTGTAAGCGGGAAGGCAGGTCGGGTAACGGAGGTAGGACATGGCGGAGAGGCGCCCGGTGAGGGTACTTCTGGCCAAGGCGGGCCTGGACGGCCATAACCGCGGCATACAGCTGGTGGGAAAGGCCCTGCGGGACGCCGGGATGGAGGTGGTCTACGGTGGTCTGCGTATAACCCCCCCGGAGGTGGTGGAGATGTCCATCCAGGAGGACGTGGACGTGGTGGGCATCAGCATATTCTCGGGCGGGCTCATGACCATCGTTCCCAAGATTTACCAGGCCATGCAGGAGAACGAGGCCACGCGGCACATCCCCCTGATCGTGGGAGGGATCGTGCCTCCCGCCGAGGCCGAGGAACTGAAGAGGATGGGCATCAAGGGGGTCTTCGGGCCGGGGAGCGACCTGGACGAGATAGTGGGCTTCGTCCGTTCCCTGGCCGGATCCCGATCCTCCTGATGCCGCTTCCCGCCGATACGGCCGCCCGCATCCCCCGCGGGCGGCCCCCCCTTTTTTTAACTGGAAATCTCATAAGCGGGATCGCAAGCCGTTTCCCATCCCCGCACCAAACCGGACCTTTGCCGCTTTGGAGGGGCACGGCGGCCCGGGGAGCGGTTTTAAGGAGCCCGGTCCCGGTGAAAACGGGAATCCCAGCCGGAGGAAAAAGAGGTGGTTATGGAGGGGTGAAGCAAAGGATGATTTGGAACGATTTCCCACCCATATCCTGGACGTGAGGCAAGGCAACCGGTAACGGTCGTTCGGAGGAGGCGGACCGGGAGGCGGATGCGGCAGCGGTCCGAGGGGAAAAAGCACATGACGCGGAATCCAAAAGGCCGGGTGATGCTCCTGCTGAGCACCGTAATGAGGTTTTGGCGCCCGGAAACGTTTTCGCCATGGAATGGAGGCCGGTCACGGGATCGGAGGAGGATGAGATTGGGGATCTCGTACCGGAAGGAGAGGGGAGGTTAGAATGGGCGGGGGTTGCGCGGAAGGAAAGGAGAATCGAGTGGGTCGTGAAATTTCGAGGGGCGGGAGGGAAGCCCGCGGCGCCGCCACTTGGCGGCCCGGCCGGAGAGGGTTCCGGCGCTCGGAGGTGGTGGGCGAGGTGAAGGAACACCCGCATATGTCTTACGCGGTTTGGTGTATGGCGGGGTCGGCCGTGCCGGGGGCGGCCTTCCTCGCCCTACGGCGCTGGAGGAACCGGGTGATGCCGCGAAGGGATCCCCATCTCCCCTTTCGTGAATTGACCATCCGCTCCGGGGACGGGACGCCCATCCATGTGCGCCGGCTCGGGGACGAGCGGGGGGAAGCGGTGATCGTCGCCCATCCCGCGGTGACCGGTCAACGCTACTCTCCCCTGGTGGACTTCGCGGAGCTGCTGTGCGAACGTTTCTCCGTGTACACCTTCGATTTCCGGGGGCACGGGGGGAGCGGAGGCCGCCTGGAGATGGACCTCGGGGGCCCGGTGGAGGACCTGGGAGCGGTGGTAAGGTTGGCTCGATCCCGCGGCCACTCCTGGGTGGGCGTGGTGGGTTTCTCCCTGGGAGGCATGGCGGCCCTGGTACGCGCCGCCCTCCACGGTGACCTGGACGCCGTGGCCGCCGTGAGCGCGCCGCCGGTATTCCCGGACGTGGAGCCCTACCGCAGGTGGCTGCCGCTCTGGTCGCTGTTCCTCCGCTTCCTGGGGGCGCGTTTCAAGGCGGTGGGCCGGGGGGGCGTGGCCCCCTTGGAGGTGGCGGGGTCCCTTCCGGACATCCCCCTCCTCCTGGTCCACGGGGAGAGGGAGGCCTTCTACCGTTGGGAGGACCTGGAACGCTTCATGGAAAGGGCCGGTGGAAGGCCGGAACTCTGGGTGCTGCGGGGGGCCGCGCACACCGAGCTGGCGGGTCGCGAACGCGACCTGTTGCGCTGGCTGGAGGAAAAGGCGGAAGCGCGGAAAACGGGTGATGGCGGATTGCCCGGGGACCTTGGTAGTATATAACCGTCCGCAGGGCGGAGGCCGCGGGGACTCGTCCCCGTGGCGGAAAGCCGTATTAGCGTGTCCGGCGGGTCGGGAGAGGAGGTGATGAAGGTGATCCTGGAGAAACCGTGGGGAACCATCAGGGCTTACGCTTTAAACCAGCCCTGCACGGTAAAGCTCATCACCATCAACCCCGGCCAGGAGACCAGCCTCCATTACCACAAGCTGCGCGACGACGTGTGGATAATCCTGGATGGAGGGCTGGAGGTGACCATTGGGGAGGAGACCTTCCGGCCCTCAGAGGGGGAGGAGTTCATGATCCCCGCCGAGAAAAGGCATAAGATAAAAGCCCCGCGGGGTCGGGGGCGGGTGCTGGAGATCGACATCGGTTTCACCAGCGAGGACGACACCTACCGCATCACCGACGCCTACGGGAGGGAACTGGAGGAGAGGGAGGAACCGGGGCTCTGAGGGCAGGTGAGCGAAAGGGCGGGGAGAGGCCGCCGGGATGCGGGACGGGGAGCGGAGGGTATAGACCCCCGGCGGGGCGCCGACGGTGGGGAAGAACGGGACGGCTACGACGCCTGCGCCCCGAGGACCGTGGCAACCCGGGGCGGGAGCGGGCAAGGTGAGACGGGAAAAAGACTGGTAATAACCGCCAAGGCAATACCTGGAAGGGATGCGAAAAGGAGTCGGAAAGAGGGAGGACCTGGTCCGGGGGGAGCCGGGAACGCGTGAGGGGACGAGCCGATCGGAGGGAAGGAAGGAGATGCTCAAGTTCGTCATTCCCAAGGGAAGCCTGGAAAGCACCACCCTGGAGATCCTGGACGACGCCGACCTGACCGTCAGGCGCAGCGGGGACCGCGAGTACCATGCCCGCATCGACGATCCGCGCATCGAGCAGGTGCGCATCCTTCGCCCCCAGGAGATACCCAAGTACGTGGAAGACGGCTTTTTCGACCTGGGCATAACCGGGTACGACTGGATAAGGGAGACGGGGGCCCAGGTGGTGGAGCTGGCCGACCTTCCCTATACCAAGACCGCCGTGGGGACGGTGGTGCGCGTGGTGTTGGCCGTGGCCGGGGATTCCCCCTACCGGCGGCCCGAGGACCTCCCCGACGGGGTGCGGGTGTCCACCGAATACCCCAACCTGGTGGAGGAGTATTTCCGGAGGCTGGGAAAGCGCGCCGTGGTGTACCTCTCCTACGGGGCCACGGAGGCCAAGGTCCCGGAGATGGCCGACGCGGTGGTGGAGCTCACCGAGACGGGGGGGACCCTGCGCAAGCACGGGTTGCGCATCATAGACACGGTCCTCGAGTCCACAACCCGCCTCATCGCCAACCGGGAGAGCTACGCCGACCCCGAGAAGAGGCGGCTCATGGAGGAGGTGAGGTTGCTCATCCTGGGAGCCCTCAACGCCAGGGGGAAGGTGCTCATCAAGTTCAACGTGGCCGAGAAGGACCTGGAGGCGGTCATGGAGGTCCTGCCCTCCATGAAAGCGCCCACACTTTCCAGGCTTTTCCATGAGGATTATTACGCCGTGGAGAGCGTGGTGGAGAAGAAGGGCATCAACCTCCTCATCCCCGAGCTGGCCAGGCGTGGCGCGGAGGACATCGTGGAGGTGCCCATAACCAAGATCATCCCCTGAGGAGGAGATATGGCCGCTTTACGGGACCGGGCCCGGGAGCTCCTGGAGCGATGGAAGGAGGAGATACAGCGCCTCCCGGTCCCCGCGCACATAGATCTGGTGACCGGGGAGGCGGGGGAATGCCTGGAAAGGCTGGCCGATGCGATTCTGGCCATGGTGGAGAACGGGGAGGAGGCGGCCTCCTTTCAGCCGGGAGGAGAAATGTACCGCCTGGCGGGGGAGATGGGAAAGCTCCGCTTCCGGCAGGGATTCTCGGTCGAGGAGCTGGTACAGGAACACGTCATCCTGCGCAACGAGTTCTGGAACCTCTTTCACCGGTCCGTGGATATGAAACGGGTGGTGGATTTCCAGTTGGAGAAGAAGATAAACTCCTCCTTCGACAACCTGCTGCAGGCGGCGGCGGCGGCCTATTATTACCAGGGGTCGAAGGAGGTCATGGAAAACCCCCTGCGGGACCCGGTGACCGGCCTCTACAACCAGAGTTACTTTCACGGCCGCATGATGGAGGAGCTGCGGCGTGCCGTGCGCTACAAGCACGAGATAGCCCTGGTCCTCTGCGAGGTGGGCAACTACCACCGGCTGCTGGAGGATTGGGGAAAGGAAGAGACCGAGGAGGCCCTGCGCTACATCGCCTCGGCGATCTCCCGCCTGACCCGCGAGTGCGACGTCATCGCCCGCCTGGGCGAGGCCACCTTCGCCGCCCTGCTTCCGGAGACGGGTTGGAGGGGAGGGAAGGTGATGGCCGAGCGTCTCTGCCGGTACCTGGAGAAGGAACTGCCGTCGAGGGCGGCCGGCGGGGAGTGCCCCGAGCTCTACTGGGGGCTGGCCTCCTTCCCCGACGAGGTCCGCCTTCCGGAGATGCTCTACACCTGCGCGGTGGAGGCGCTGCGCGGTGCCAGGTCCTTGGCCTGCGGGGAGATAGCCGTGTACCGCGGCGCGGAAAGCGGGGAGAGGCCTTGACATGGCGGTGAAGCTGGTCGCCGACCTGCACGGGCGCTACTCCGACCTGCCGCACGGGCTGGAGGAAGAGGATGCCCTCCTGGTGCTGGGGGATATCCTGGACCTCATCGACTGGGCGGACCTCAGCGGGATCCTACCCGACGTGGTGGGCCGGGACAGGCTGGTGGAGAAGCTGCTGGGGGCGATGAAGAAGGGGCCGGAGGCAGCCGTAGAGCTTCGCGAGGAGATAATCTCGCCACATGGGAAATATTACCATGCAATAGTGGAACGCGCCCGTGAGCAGTACGGCGAATTCGCGTCCGCCCTGCGCCGTGCCGGTTGCCGGGCCTACGTGATCTACGGCAACGGGGACCTACCCGACCTTCTCCGGGAAGCCCTGCGGGAGGCGGAGAACGCCCTTCTGGCCGAGGGGAGGGTGGAGATAGGCGGCACCGTCTTCGGTTTCGTCCCCGGGGCCGTGTATTCGCCCTTCCGCATGCCGGCGGAGATGGAGGACCGGGAGTTCGGAGCCCGGCTGGGGGAACTGGGCGCCGTGGAGGTGCTCTGCACCCACATCCCGCCCCGGGTGAAGGAGGCGCTCTTCGACGTGGTGGCCGGAAGGCCGGTGGAGGGAAGCGCCTCCCTGCTCCGCTACGTGGAGGAGAACGTCCCCGCCTACCTCTATCACGGACACGTGCACCAGCCGGCGCAACGGGAGCTGCGCATCGGGGAGACCAGGGTCATCAACGTGGCCTATTACAAGAGAGAAGGATACGTGCACCTGCACCAGTGAGCCCCGGGACGGTCGCCGGTAGTGACCGCGTATGACCGGCGGTTTCGGGTGGAACCGGAACCTGGACCGGAAAGCCCCGGGCCCGTGCCTTGCAGGGAGCGTTACCCTACGGTCGGGAGTGGAGTGCCGGTGCCTGGGGCGGTGAGCCTGGGAATGTAAGCCATGAACTTCGACGTGGAGCGCCTGTTGCGTGAGGAAGTGAAGGACCTCCCGGTGTACAGCCCGGGCAAGTCCCCGGAGGAGGTGGCCGGGGAGCTGGGTATTTCCGACTGCGTGAAGATGGCTTCCAACGAGAACCCCCTGGGGCCCAGCCCCCTGGCCCTGGAGGCGGCCAGGGAAGCCCTCTCCCACGCGCACCTCTACCCAGACGCCCGGTGCCTGCGCCTCCGCGAGGCCCTCTCCGGCCGCCTCGGGGTGGGCGTGGACCGCATCCTGGTCACCCACGGGGCCGACGAGGCCTTCGACCTCCTGGCCTACGCCTTCCTGGACCGTGGTGACCGCGTGGTGGTGGGGGATCCCACCTTTTCCTCCTACGAGCTGGCGGCCAGGACCATGGGGGCCGAGGTGGTGAAGGTGCCACTCCGGGAGTACCGCCAGGACGTCCGGGCCATGCTGGAGGCGGTGGACGGGCGCACCAAGATGATGGTCCTTTGCTCGCCTCTCAACCCCACCGGCACCACGGTGAGCGCCGCGGAGCTGGAGGAGGCTCTCTCCGGGTTGCCCCGGGAGGCGCTCCTGGTCCTGGACGAGGCCTACCTGGAGTACGTGGACGATCCCGGGCACCCGGATTCCCTGCGCTACCTGTCCTCCGACCCGCGGATAGTGGTCACGCGTACCTTCTCCAAGATCTACGGGCTGGCCGGACTGCGCGTGGGTTACGTCCTCTGTTCGCCCCCCGTGCGCGAGGCCCTGGAGAGGGTCAAGCTCCCCTTCAACGTAAACCGCCTGGCCCAGGCGGCGGCGGAGGCGGCGCTGCGGGACGAGGAGCACCTGGAGAGGTCGCGGGAGATGAACCGCAGGGGCAAGCGGGAGCTCTACCGGGTGCTGGAGGAGTGCGGTTTCGGCTACGTGCCCACCCAGGCCAACTTCATACTGGTGCGTAACGGGAACCACCCCGACCTATTCGCGGAACTCCTGCGGCGGGGGATAATCGTCCGGGACGGGGCGGCGCTGGGCATTCCGGGCCACGTGCGCATCACCATCGGCGACGAGGAGCAGAACCGGAGGCTGGAGGCGGCGCTCCGGGAGATTTCCGGGGGAGGTTGATCGCCGGCCATGCCCCTGCTGGGTGAGCGCGCCGGAAAAGGCCCGGGAGCGGACCGCACCTTCGTTTTCCTGGACGGCCTGGAGTTCATAGCCGGGGAGCGGGAATACGAGAGGGTGCTCGAACCCCTCCTCGAGTTCGGATCCTACCGCTATTACAAGAACCGCCTGGAGGAGAGCCACCTGCTCCTGGAACGCATACGCGACGCCCATGCCGTCTTCCTGGACTGGTCCAGACTGGATGCCGGGGTGCTGGACTCCTGCCCGCGCCTGGAAATAGTTTCCTATATAGGGGTGGGGGCGGCCAGTTTCGTGGACATCCCCGAGGCCACCCGCAGGGGCATCGTGGTGACCAACACGCCGGATTACGGCAACCGCTCGGTGGCCGAGCACGCCCTGGGGCTCATCCTGGCCGTGGCCCGCAACATCGTGCGCGGGGACCGCGACCTCCGGGCGGGCCGCTGGACATCCGCGGAGCGGGAAGGGGTGCAGCTCTCGGGACGGAGCATAGGGCTGGTGGGCCTGGGGTCGGTGGGACGGGAGATGGCCCGCCTTTGCAGGGCCGTGGGGATGCAGGTGTTCTATTACGATCCCCGGCGACGGCCGGAGATGGAGGACACTGCGGCTTACCTGGAATTGGACGAGTTGCTGTCCAGGTGCGACGTGGTGAGCCTGCACGTGGCCTATACGCCGGAGACCCGCAACCTCATCGGGGCCAGGGAGCTCTCCCTCATGAAGCCGGGTTCCATCCTGGTGAACACAAGCCGGGGGGAGGTCCTGGACCTCCACGCCCTGGCCGCCGCCCTGAGGGAGGGAAGTTTGTTCGGCGCCGGGCTGGACAACTACCCCGGTGAGCCGCATCCCCACCTGGACGAGCTGGTGGGTCTGGAAAACGTGGTCCTCACCCCGCACATAGCCTTCAACACCCGGGAGGCCAAGGACCGCATGACGGCCATAGCCGTGGACAACGTGGTTTCCTTCTACCGGGGAGAGCCGCGCAACGTGATGAACCCCGGGGCCCTTCGCGCGCGGTAGACCCGGGGCCGCACCGGGGGGACGGGCCTACAAGGGGTTGAATTCCTGCAGGAGAGCGCCGAACCCGTTCAAGAGGGGATGCGGAGAGGTCGATTTAAACCTTGCCCCCCGCAGGGAGGTTGCGCCGCCCGCACACGCGCAGGACATGGCGTCAGGCCCGGACCGGGCGGTTGCCGCCGAACGGTGGGTGGCGTTGATGGAAGCAAATCGTGCCGGAACGGGTGAGGGGAGGATAGGAGATGCCCGGAAACAAGTCCTTTGCCCTCCTGATCCCCAGTTACTGGGGAAGAAAGAGCGGGGAGCCCTTCAATCCCCGGGACGCCGTCTACGACCACCCCACGCCGTTGGACGCCGAGGGGACCCTGGCCCGCGCCCTGGAAAGCATCCGCCTGCTCCGTTATCCGGATTTCCGGGTGGTGGTGCTGGGCGCGGCGACCCATCCCGACCTGGAGGAAGAGGTGGAAGGGAAGTTGGAGTCGACGGTCGCACCCTTCAGGGATAGCTACCCGCTGGCCCTCTTCAGCCACCGGCAGGAGAAGGAGTTGCGCGGGATCGTGAAGCGGGGCCCCAAGGGGGAGCTGGCGGGCATGATCTCCCTGCGGGGTTATTCCAACATCCGCAACCTGTGCCTGGCGGTGGCCTGCCTCTGCGGCGCGGATGCCGCGGTGCTCTTCGACGACGACGAAGTGTACGAGGACCCCCGTTACCTGGAAAAGGTGGCCGAAAACATAGGGGAGGTGCGCGGGGGCGGCTTCGTCGGCGGACTGGCGGGCTACTACGTGAACAGGGACGGGGGGTACCGGCTCCCACCCAACGCCGAACCGGCGTTCGCCGAGTGGCCCGCGGTGGAGTACATGAACCGGGCTTTCGAGATCATCGACGGCCCGGAGCGCCTGGCGGCCACTTCCTGGGTCTTCGGCGGCAACATGGTGGTGCACCGTGAGCTGTACATGAGGGTGGCCTTCGACCCCCACGTGCCGCGGGGCGAGGACATCGATTACCTCATCAACGCCGCTTTCTTCGGGTACCGCTTCTTCCTGGACAACACCCTGTGGATACGCCATCTTCCCCCGCCCAAGACCGCTCCCCTGTGGCGCCGCTTCCGGGAGGACCTGGACCGTTTCCTGTACACCAGGGAAAAGCTGCGGTCCCAGGAGCCGGAGGCGGGCTGCCGGCGGGTGGAGGTGGAGGACCTGGAGCCCTATCCGGGTCGTTTCCTCCGGGAGGACCTGGAGGAGCTCGTCTACCGGACCTGCGTGCTCATGGCCATGGAATATCTTTCCAAGAACGATCTGGAGGGATACCGGGAGAGCATGGCCAACCTGATCCGCTCCAAGGACCTGGGCCGTTTTCCCGCCTCGCCCTTCCGGTGGTACCTGGGGTGGCGCGGGCGGTGGGAGGAACTCATGGGCTTCCTGGCCTCCGACCCGGAGTCGCGGAAGTTCATGGAGGGCCTGTTCCGCGCCGGGAGGAGGGGATGAGCGAAGGCATTGCCACCGCCGGCGGTTGCGGGTATAGTCCTCGAGGTGGTGAAGGTGGAGCCGGACGATAGGCGATCGGTGCTCGACCCACAGGTCATCGCGCGTTGCCGGGAGATAGGGCGCGCCGATATCTTGGTAGGAATTCCCAGTTTTCGCAACGCGGAGACCATAGCCCACGTGGTGCGTACCGCCGCCGAAGGGATGGTGCGCTATTTCCCCGGTCTGAAGGCGGTCCTGGTGAATTCCGACGGGGGTTCCACCGACGACACGGTGCATGTGGTCCTGGACACCCCGGTGCCCCCCGGGGTGGAGAAGATCGTCACCCCCTACAAGGGCCTACCGGGCAAGGGTTCCGCCTTCCACGCCATATTCGAGATCGCCGTCCGCTTGGGCGCCCGCATATGCGTGGTGGTGGACTCGGACCTGCGCAGCATCACCCCGGAGTGGATACGACTGCTCGGGGAGCCGGTATGGAAGGGGAGCTACGGTTTCGTGGCCCCCTACTACATTCGCCACAAGTACGACGGGACCATCACCAACAACCTGGCCTATCCCCTCACCAGGGCCCTCTACGGCCGCCGGATCCGCCAGCCCATCGGGGGGGATTTCGGATTCACCGGTTCCCTGGCCCTCATCTGCTCGCACATGGACGTCTGGCAGTCGGACATCGCCAAGTTCGGCATAGACATCTGGATGACCACGACGGCCATCACCGAGGGCTTCCGGGTCTGCCAGTCGGCCATGGGGGTCAAGGTGCACAACGTCAAGGACCCGGGGAGCGACCTGGGTTCCATGTTCACCCAGGTGGCCTCGACCATTTTCTACCTCATGGGAGAGCACGAGGTGAAGTGGATGCAGGTCCGGGGTTCCACGTCCATACGTATCTTCGGCGATATCCGCTACGAGGAGCCGGCCAGCATGGAGATCAACGTGGAAAACCTCGTCGACCACTTCCAGGCCGGCTTCGCCGAGTACCGGGAGGTTTGGGAGAGGGTCCTCGACCCGGCGGTCTTCATGGAACTGGCCCTCGCCGCGCGCTCCCGGGAGGAAGATTTTTCCTTGCCGGAGGGCGTGTGGACCAGGGCGGTATACGATTTCGCGGTGGCTTACAACTTCGACTGCGGCCTCACCCGCCGGGAGGTGGTGGAGGCCCTGATACCCGTGTACTGCGGCCGCACCGCGGATTTCGCCATGCGCGCCCGTAACATGTCCAACCTGGAGGCGGAACAGATGGTGGAACGCCAGGCCGAGGCCTTCGAGCTGCTCAAGCCCTACCTGGTGGAGAAGTGGTTGAAGGCCAAGGCCTCCGCGGACGGTGAGCCCCAGGGGCTGCTGCCCGTGACTTGAGGGGGGACGTTCGCCGTCACCCCGAGGCCGCCGCTTCCAGGAAAGACCTAAGGGCGAGTCCCGCCGGGCCACCGCCGGCGCGGCCCGCCTGGCAAGCGCCCATCGAGGGGCGCCGAGCGGGCCGGGGATCACGCACCGGTGAATCCCGCCGATTTGGTTTATGCACCGCGGTTCCACATCTTGTGTTTCCAGGCGCCGTCGAAGACCACATGTGGTATTTTCAGGAAATTTGCTCCCAGGGGGGTTGATTTTTTCCGTTTGGGGGTCGAAAATGGTAACAAAGTGGAGAGAAGTGGAGGAAAAGGGTAGATTATGGAGGGCTTTCCCGGTCCGGGAAGCGGCAGTGGAGGGAAAGGGCCGACAGCGGTGACCCGAGGGCCTGGAAGGGGCGCATGGCTGGGGCGCGGATGGCCCGAGAGACGGAGAGGGAACGGGTAAGGATGTTCCTGGGGACCTACGAGCACACCGTAGACGAGAAGGGTAGGGTTATCATGCCCGCCCGGTTCCGTTCCCGGCTGGAGGAGGGGGCGGTCATGGTTTTCTGGTTCGAGGAATGCCTGGCCGTCTTTCCCCGCCAAGAGTTCGACAAGCTGATGGCCAAGATGGAGGCCCTCCCGGAAGGAAGCCGCGAGAGGCGGCAGATGGCCCGGGTACTCTTCGGCAACGCCGGCGAGGCGGTCCCCGACCGCCAGGGCAGGCTGACCATCCCTCCCAGGCTGCGCCAGATGGCCGGCCTGGACAGGGAAGTGGTGGTGGTGGGCGTTATGAACCGCGTGGAGATCTGGGATCGGGAGCGCTGGGAGGAATCCATGCGCGGCGGTATCGAGAGGTTGGAGCAGAGCGGGGAGAAGCTGGCGGAGTTCGGTTTTTGATGCGCGCGGTCGGCCCGGAGAGGAGGGGACGATGATGCGGATACTCGCCGCGGGCAGGAGGCAGTGGACGCGCAGGGGAGGGAACGCCCCGCGTTGCCTGCGCCGTCTGCTGGAGATGAATGGGCGAAGGTGATGTGAGCCATGTACCGGTCCTCGTGCGGGAGGTGGTGGGCTTCATGCGTCCCCGCCCCGGTTGCATCCTGGTGGACGCCACTGTCGGGGAGGGGGGGCACGCCCTGGCCCTCCTTCGTGAGATGGGGGGAGAAGGTTGCCTGATCGGACTGGACGTGGACGGGGAGGCCCTGGAAAGGGCGAGAGAGCGCCTGCGGGATTTCTCCTCCGCCCTCGTCCTGAGACGGGCCAACTTCGCTTCCCTGCAGGAGGTCCTGGAGGAGGCGGGGGTGGGAGCCGTGGACGGGGTGCTCCTGGACTTGGGGGTCTCCTCCCTGCAGCTCGATTCACCGTGGAGGGGCTTCTCCTACCGTTGGAGCGGACGCCTGGACATGCGCATGGATCCGGACCAGGAGCTGGATGCCTGGAAGGTGGTGAACGGCTATGAGGAGGGAGAGCTGGCGCGCATTATCCGCGAGTACGGCGAGGAGCGTTGGGCTTCCCGTATCGCTCGGAGCATCGCTGTCGAAAGAGAGCGCGCGCCCATCGACACCACGGATCGACTGGCTGAGATTGTGAAAGGCGCCATCCCCGCCGCGGCGCGTCGGCGGGGAGGGCATCCGGCGCGCAGGACCTTTCAAGCCCTGCGCATCGAGGTCAACGGGGAGCTCCGCAACCTGCAGGCGGTTCTGCCGCAGGCAGTGCGGGTCCTGAAAAAGGGTGGAAGGTTGGTGGTCATTTCTTACCATTCCCTGGAAGACAGGACGGTGAAGAGGTTCATGGCCGGGCGCGGCTCGAGGTGCGGTTGCGACCCGGATCAGGAATGCCGCTGCGGCAAGGAGGAGGAGCTCCGCCTGCTGACACACGGGCCGGTGAGGCCCGGTTTTGAGGAGAGGGAGGCCAACCCGCGCTCCCGGAGCGCCAAGCTGCGGGCGGCGGAAAAGAGGTGAGGGGCGGGATGTCCTTGGCCCTGGATTGGAAGTGCCTCTCCGATCCCGCGCTGGGGGAGGAAAGGCGGCGCCGCGAGGAGAGGCGACGCCGCGAAGAGGCCGTGAGGAAGGAACTGGAAAGGGCCCGCAGGTCCAGGCTGGTCTTTACGGCCTTCCTGGCGGTGGCCGTCGTCATCAGCGGCCTGCTCATCCTGACCGTCTTTCTCCACGTGGGAGTGGCCCAGAACGAGGAGCGCCTGCGGGAGGCCCGAAAAGAGATCGAGCTGGAAAGGCGCCGCCAGTATGCCCTGCGCACGGAGATCGCCGCCCTCGAGTCCCCGGGCAGGGTGGAGAAGGAGGCCGTGAACAGGTTGGGGATGGTCCGCGTGGACAGGGCGGAGTACCTGCAGACCCCCGCCTACCGCGCGGGACTGGAGAGGAAGCTGCGGGAACGGGAGGAGTCGCTCCCGGAAGCCCAGGCCAGAGCGGAGGGATGGGAAGAGGGAGGTATTTGAACTTCAGCATTGCGAGCTTGAAGGGTTGAGAAAAACCCGCGGCGAATTCATCTTTGAGCCGCCGGGCCGCTCCGCTCGAGGCATCCAAGGAGGACGAGGTGTCGAAAGGAAAAAACAGGGATGCCAGGATAAACCTGGCAGCCCTTCTCCTGGTGGCCGCCTTCGGCCTCATCGCCTACCGCCTCTTTTACCTGCAGGTCTTCAAGGCGGACCGTTACCAGGCGCTGGCCCGGGAGCAGAGGTTGCAATTCGCGGACCTCAAGCCCCGGCGTGGTTGCATCCTGGACCGTGACGGCGAGGTGCTGGCCATAAGCCGGGAAGCGTATTCCATCTATGCCATTCCCTACCTGGTGGAGGATACCGGCTCGGCGGCCGCGGAGCTCTCACTGGTCCTGGGAAAGCCCAGGCAGGATGTAGAGAGGAAGCTCCGGTCGGGCTCCGGGTTCGTCTACCTGGAGAGAAAGGTGGACCCGGAGACGGCGGAGAAGGTGGAAGGGCTGGGAATCCAGGGCATCGGCCTGGAGAAGGAGAGCAAGAGGTTCTACCCCCGGAAGGAGCTGGCTTGCCAGGTACTGGGATACGTGGGAACGGACAACGTAGGACTGGCCGGGCTGGAGCTCCAGTACGAGGAGCTTCTGGCAGGGGAGGAAGGACAGGCGGAACTGGAAGTGGATCCCAGGGGCGACCCCATCCCCGGGGTGACCAGGGTGATCAAGAAACCGGTGGACGGCAGCGACATCCAGCTGAGCATCGATTCCGAGATCCAGTTCAAGCTGCAGGAGCAACTGAAACTCTCCGTGGAGGGCAGCGGCGCCAAGGGCGGGACGGGCCTGGTCATGGACTGCAGCACGGGAGAGATATTGGCCATGGCCACCTTCCCCCATTTCGATGTCAACGCCTATCCGGAAACGGATCCAGCCCTGGCCCGCAACCGCGCCGTCACCGACGCCTTCGAGCCGGGGTCGGTCCTGAAGGTGATAACGGCCATGGCCGCCCTGGAGGAGCAGGTGGTCTCGCCGGGTTCGGTAATCCACATCCCGCCCTCCATCCAGGTGGGCAAGTACGAGTTCAAAGACGACCACCCCATGCCCAGGAGCGACCTCACCTTCACCGAGGTGATAGCCCATTCCTCCAACCTGGGTACCATCAAGACAGCCATCAGCCTGGGAAAGGAAGCCATGGCGGAATACCTCCGCCGCTGCGGCTTGGGATGCCGTACCGGGGTGGACTTTCCCGGCGAGGCGGCGGGAAAGGTCCCGGAGCCGGGAGCGTGGACGGCCACCACCCTTCCAACCGTGGCCATCGGGCAAGGCATAGCAGTCACCCCTCTGCAACTGGCGGTGGTGATGGCCGCGGTGGCCAACGGGGGCACCATGGTCCACCCCCATTTCCTGCGCGGCGTGATCCATCCCGACGGGTCCCGAGAGGAGAGGGACGTGGAGGAGGAAGAGAGGGTGATCTCCGAGAACACCGCCGCCTCCCTGCGTCACATCCTGGGCGAGGTGGTGCGGGTGGGAACCGGGACGCGGGCCGCCATGGCCCTCTACAACTGCGGGGGGAAGACGGGGACGGCCATGAAGCCCGATCCCAGGGGGGGTTACCGGGAGGCTTACATCGCCAGCTTCGCCGGCTTCGCCCCGGCGGAGAACCCCCGCCTGGTGGCGGTCATCACACTCGACGAGCCATTGCAGGTTTACGGGGGACTGGCGGCGGCTCCCTGCTTTTCCAGGGTGATGGAGTTCGCCCTGCAGCACCTGGAAATTACTCCCAGCCTGGAAAAGCGCAACACCAGTGACAAGGTGGTGCCGCAATGAGGCTTTCGCGTCTCCTGGAAGGCCTGGAGGGCGTGAGGCCCTATGGGGAGGCGGATCCCGAGGTGAAGGGGATCGCCTACCATTCCGCGCGGGTGGGGCCCGGTGACCTCTTCGTGGCCGTGCCCGGCTACCGCACCGACGGCCATCTCTACCTGCGGGAGGCTGTGGAAAGGGGAGCCGTGGCCCTGGTGGTGGAGGAAGGGCGGGAGTTGTCCTTCCCCCTTCCTCCGGGGAGTGCGCTGGTGCGGGCTGCCGACACGCGCTTGGCCCTGGCGCTTATCAGCGACCGTTTCTGGGATCACCCCAGCGGGAAGCTGGACCTGGTGGGCGTCACCGGCACCAACGGCAAGACCACCACCACCCACCTGGTGGAGGCGGCGGCGGCGCGCTGCGGGGTGAGGGCGGGCCTCATAGGGACGGTCACCTACCGGGTGGCGGGGCGGGAGCTTCCGGTGGAGCGCACCACCCCGGAGTCGGCGGACCTGCAGCGCATACTGGCCGAGATGGTGAGAGAGGGTTGCCGCGTGGCGGCCATGGAGGTTTCCTCCCACGCCTTGGCCCTGCGCCGGGTGGAGGGTTGCGAGTTCCGGGTGGCGGTATTCACCAACCTCAGCCAGGACCACCTGGATTTCCACGGCGATATGGAAGAATATTACAGGACAAAGGAGAGGCTCTTCGTGCCCCGCTCCGAAGGCGGGCTGGGGGCGGCGGCGGCGGCGGTGAACGCCGACGACCCATACGGCCGGCGCCTGGCCGCCAGGTTGGGGGACGGGGTGCTGACCTTCGGGACCGGGGAGAAAGCCGACCTGCGCGGTAAGCTCTTGGAAGCCGGCCTCAAGTCCTCCCGGGTGCGGGTACGCTACGGGGACTGGGAGGAGGAAGGGGAGACGGCCCTTACCGGGACCTTCAACCTCCACAACATACTCGCCTCCCTGGCCGCATGCGTACTCCTGGGCTTGGATCCCGCCGCCAGCCTGGAGGGCATCCTCTCCCATCCCGGGGTGCCGGGTCGTTTCCAGGCCGTGGAGGAGGGGCAGGATTTCGCGGTGTTGGTGGACTACGCCCACACCCCTGATTCCCTGCGCCGGGTCCTGGAGGCGGCCCGGGCCATAAGCCGGGGTAGGCTGATAGTGGTCTTCGGGTGCGGTGGGGACCGCGACCGGGGCAAGCGGCCCATGATGGGCGAGATAGCCGTGCGCCTGGCGGACCTGGCGGTCATCACCTCCGACAACCCGCGGAGCGAGGATCCCCTCTCCATCATCCGGGAGATAGAGGAGGGAGCCCGCAGGTCCGGAGGGGGCGGCTCCTGGCGGGTGGTACCGGACCGGAGGGAGGCCATAGGGTTGGCGGTGGGGGAAGCCGGGAGCGGCGACGTGGTGGTTATCGCCGGGAAAGGCCACGAGCGGGGACAGGTCTTCGCCGACCGCGTGGTCCCCTTCGACGACGTGGAGGAGGCCGGGAAGGCGCTGCGGAGGAGGTTGGGACGGGCATGATACCCATGACCGTGGAGGAAATAGCGTGGGCCCTGGGCGCGGAGGTCCTGTGTCCCGGAAGTGGCGGGCGGCGTCTATCCCGGGTCTCCACGGACACCAGGACCTTGAGAGGGGGGGAACTCTTCTTCGCCCTTCGCGGCGAGAGGTACGACGCCCATGACTTCCTGCTCCAATCGCTGGAAAAGGGGGCGGCGGCCCTCGTGGTCTCCCGGGCGGGGGCGGAGGTCTTGAGGTCGGCGGAGAAAGCGGGCTCGGCCGTGCTGCGGGTGAAAAACACCTTGGGCGCCCTGGCGCGCCTGGCGGGGCGGCAGAGGGAAATGCTGGACTGCGAGGTGGTGGGCATCACCGGCTCGACGGGCAAGACGATCACCAAGGACTTCACGGCGGCGGTGCTCTCCCGGGCGGGAAAGGTGGTCTCCCCCCCGGGAAGCTACAACAACGAGATCGGGGTGCCCCTCACCGTCCTGGAGGCGGGAAGGGGAACCCGTTTCCTGGTCCTGGAGATGGGAGCGCGGGGAAGGGGCCACATAAGCCGCCTGTGCGCCTTTGCGCGTCCCGTGATCGGCGTGGTCACCAACATCGGTTATGCCCACCTGCGCTGGTTCCGCACCCGCGAGAGGCTGGCCGAGGCCAAGGGCGAGCTCCTGCGGTCCCTGCCGCCGGAGGGGACGGCGGTGCTCAACGCGGACGACGATTTCACGCCCTTCTTGAGCGGGATGGCGGGCTGCCCCGTGGTCCGGTTCGGCACCGGCCGGGGGGCGGAGGTCCGGGCGGAGAGGGTTACCCTCGACCACCGGGGTAGAGCGAGGTTCGTCTTGCGGCTCAGGGGAGGTGATAAATATGAGGTGAGGCTGCCCTTGCCCGGCCGCCACAACGTGGAGAACGCCCTGGCGGCCGCGGCGGTGGGAGAGATCCTGGGGGTGAAGACGGATGGGATAATCGCCGGATTGCAGGAGGCGAAGGTGACGGGATGGAGGATGGAAATGATTACCAGACCGGACCAGATAACCATCATCAACGACGCCTACAACGCCAACCCGGTCTCCATGCGCTCGGCGCTGATGGCCCTGGGGGACCTGGCCAGGGGCAAGAGGGCCATCGCCGTCCTGGGGGACATGGCCGAACTGGGCCCCGTTTCGGAGAGGGCGCACCTGGAGGTGGGCAGGATGGCCGTGGAGTACGGGGCGGATATCCTCATCACCGTGGGCCGCAAGGCGAGAAAGATCGCCCAGGCGGCGCGGGAGAGGGGATTGCCCCGCGGCAGCGTTTTCTCCGTGGAGCGCGTGGACCGGGCGGCGGAGATCCTCAGGGCCATCATCGAGCCGGGGGACGTGGTGCTCATCAAGGGGTCGCGGTTCCTGGGCCTGGAGAAGCTCGTGGACCTGGTGGCCTGAGGCCCGAAGGGGTAATATACTCGCTGAGCCGCGTCGGGGACGGGAGCCGGGCTACGGCAGGTGGAACGGAGAAAGGTAGGCTCCTTTGTACCGGGTTATGGGAGCGCTGCTGGTGAGCCTGGTGGTATGCATCTTCGGCATGCCCCTGTTCATCGGCTGGCTGCGCAGGAGAGGAATCGGGCAGTTCATAAGGGAGGACGGCCCGCAGGCCCACCTGGCCAAGGAGGGCACGCCCACCATGGGAGGCGTGCTGGTCGCCCTTTCCACCCTGGTCGGTTTCCTGCTCATGGCGGTCCGCCTGAGCACGGGCACCGGGTTCGCCCTGGGATTGGCCCTGGTGGGTTGCGGGCTCTTGGGCTTCGCCGACGATTACACCAAGCTGCGCTACGCCCGCTCCCTGGGGCTCAAGGCCCGCCAGAAGCTCTTCTGGCAGCTCTTGCTGTCCGTGGCCCTCGCTTACCTGGCCACCAATCATTTCGGGGTGGACACCAAGCTCTATTTCTTCCGCAGCGACTCCGTGCTCTGCGACCTGGGCCCATTCTATTTTCTCCTGGTTTACCTGATGATCATAGGGTTTTCCAATGCCGTGAACCTGACCGACGGCCTGGACGGGCTGGCCTCGGGGGCCACCATCCTGGTGATGACCGCCTACGTGCTCATCGCCTTCATCCAGTTCCGTAACCACCAGTTCCTCTACCCCCACGTGAAGGGATCCCTGGACATCGCCATCTTCTCCGGGGCCATGATGGGGAGCTGCGTGGGTTTCCTGTGGTGGAACGCCCCGCCGGCCAAGATCTTCATGGGGGATACGGGCTCCCTGGCCCTGGGCGGGAGCCTGGCCACGGTGGCCATGCTCTCCAAGACCGAGCTCCTCCTCCTGGTCCTGGGCGGGCTTTACGTCATGGAGGCGGCCTCGGTGGTCATCCAGGTAGCTGTGTTCAAGGCCACCCGCAGGCGGGTATTCCGCATGGCGCCCCTGCACCACCACTTCGAGCTCAAGGGATGGTCCGAGGTCACCACCCTCATACGCCTGTGGATAGTGGGCGGTTTCTGCGTGGGCATCGGGTTTTTGTTTTTCTACATAAATTACGTGGGGGGGAAATGAGAGCGGTTGCGGGAAGGCCCGGAGGCGGGGAGGCGGCTGGCGAAGGGTCCGCGCCGAGGCACGAGCGGGTCCTGGTCATCGGACTCGGCGTTTCCGGGCGGGCCGCCGCGGACAAGCTCCTCCGGGAGGGCCGGAAGGTGCGTGTCAACGATATCTCGGATTCGGAGGAGTTGCGGCTGGCGGGGCGGGCCCTCGCCGAGCGGGGTGCGGAGGTGGTCCTGGGACACCACCGGGAGAAGGTGCTGGAAGGCGTAGACCTGGTGGTGGTCAGCCCGGGGGTACGATCCCGCCTCCCCCTCCTACGGGAAGCGGAGGCAAGGGGGATCCCCGTGTGGAGCGAGATCGAGCTGGCCTGGAGGTACGCCCGCGGGCCGGTGGTGGCGGTTACCGGCACCAACGGAAAGACCACCACGGTGAGCATGATCGAGTCCATCCTGAGGAAGACGGGCATGCGGGCCAGGGCGGTGGGCAACATCGGTTACCCCATGGTGGCCGCCGTGGAGGAGATGGAACCCGGGGATATCCTGGTTGTGGAGGTCTCCAGCTTCCAGCTTTTCTACGTGTGGGAGTTCAGGCCGCGCGTGGCCGTGCTCCTGAACGTCGCCGGCGACCACTTGGACTGGCATCGGGACCTGGAGGAATACCTGGAGGCCAAGAGCCGCATCTGGATGAACCAGGGTACGGGAGACCAGGCGGTCATCAACCTCGACGACCCTCTATGCGTGGAGGCCTCACGGACGGCTCCCGCGGGGAAATGCTTCTTCAGCCGCCGGGCAGCCCGGGAGGCCTGCGTATTCCGGGAGGGGGACAAGGTCCTTTTTCGCGACCCGCGGGGCGGCCGGACGTTGGAGGTGATGAAGGTGGAGGAACTGGCCCTGCGCGGGGAGCACAACCTGGAGAACGCCATGGCCGCCGCCGCCGCCTCGCTGCTCATGGGCGCCGCTTCGCAAGCGGTGCGCGAGGCCCTACGTGGATACCGGGGTCTGCCTCACCGCCTCCAGCGGGTGGGTGAGCGGGACGGCGTTTCCTTCTACGACGATTCCAAGGCCACCAACCCGCACGCCGCCCTCCGTGCCCTGAGCGCCTTTACCGGACCCGTGCTCCTCATCCTGGGAGGCCGCAACAAGGGACTCTCCTTCCGGGAGCTGGCCGCGGAGGTGGCGCGGAAGCACAGAAGGGGGGGCATCCGCATGGTCTACCTGATCGGGGAGGCGGCGGAAGAGATAGAGAGCGCTTTCCGGGAGGAAGGCCCCGCCGTGCCCCGGGTGATACTCCCGGGGCTGGAAGAAGTCTTCGCCGACCTGCCCGGCAGGGCGAAGGCGGGAGACGCGGTGGTGTTCAGTCCGGCTTGTGCTTCCTTCGACCGCTACCGGGATTACCGGGAACGGGGAGACCATTACCAAAAATTGGTAAGATATTACCTGGGGGTTGAAGGTGGCGGATAGGGGCGCGGCAAGAAGGGTGTGCGGACCGTCGCCGAAGGCGTCGCGCGGACGCCGCGGAGCGGGGCGGGTTCCGGCATCCGGGAACAGGAAAGGCGCCTCCGTGGTGCGCATGCCGCCTCCCGGGGAAGGTGGCGACCCCCGGTCCGTATCCGCCCGGCTGGACGGCACGGCGTATACCCTGATGGCCGTGGTGCTGCTCATGTGCCTCTACGGCATGGTGATGATCTTTTCCGCAAGCTCCGGAGCGGCCCTGGAGAAGTATGGATCCAGCTATTATTTCCTCCTCCGCCAGGCCCTCTGGTTCACGGCGGGCCTGGCGGCCATGGCGGTGCTGGCAAGGATGGATTACCGGAAGGTGGTGCGCCTTTCCCCGCTTCTCCTGGCCCTCTCTCTGGCGGGACTGGCGGCCGTCCTGTTGTTCGGGGAAACGGTTTACGGATCGCGGCGTTCGCTGAGCATCGGTCCCCTGGTCATCCAGCCATCCGAGCTCACCAAGCTTTCCCTGCTCCTCTTCGCCGTGCACCATTACGGGAGGCGGCGGGAGAGGCCGGAGACCTGGAAGGAGATCACCGTCCCCGTCCTGGCGGTCACCGCCCTGGCCTGCCTCCTTGTCATCCTGGAGCCGGACCTGGGAAGCATGCTCATCGTAGCCCTCTCAGCCCTGGTGATACTCTACCTGGCCGAGGCGCCCTGGGGGAAGCTGCTCACCCTGGCCGGGGGCGGCCTGGGCCTCACCCTGCTATTTATCGCCATCTCTTCCTACCGCAGGGAGCGCTTCCTGGCCTTCCTGAACCCGTGGAGCGCTCCCCGGGGGAGCGGCTTTCACGTCATCCAGTCCATGCTGGCCCTGGGATCGGGTCGGCTGACCGGTTTGGGGCTGGGGATGAGCCGCCAGAAATTCTTTTACCTTCCCAACGCCCATACCGATTTCCTTTTCTCCATCATCGGCGAAGAGCTGGGGCTTGCGGGAACCCTCACCGTCCTCGCCCTCCTATCCCTTTTCCTGTACCTGGGTCTGAAGATCGCCCGCCGGGCCCCGGACCGTACGGGCAGGATGCTGGCCGCGGGGATGGTCTGCGTTCTGGGAACACAGGCGGTGGTGAACATGGGGGCCGCCACCGGAGTACTGCCCATAACCGGCGTCACCCTTCCCTTTTTCAGTTACGGCGGTTCCTCCCTGGTGATATGCCTGTGCATGACCGGTATACTTTTAAGCGTTTCCCGCGGGGGCGGGAGACGGGCCGCAGGACGGAACAGGAGAGGGAACCGTGAGGATAGCCATCTGCGGGGGAGGGACGGGAGGACACCTGCATCCCTTGCTGGCCCTGGCCGACGAACTCGCATCGCATGAAGGCGTGGAGGTCGTTCTCTACCTGGGCGGTAAGACGGGGCCGCCGCCCTCGGTTTCCGTCTTCAGGACGGTGTTCGTCCGGGTCAGCGGGTTCAGCAGGCGGCCGGGCTTGCCGGACCTGGAAGCCGCCGTAGCTATAGCCGGCGCCTTTTTTCGCTGCCGCTCGCACATGAGGGAGAATCCCCCCCGGGTGGCGGTGGCCTTCGGCGGATACGCCTGCCTCCCCGGCGCCTTGTCCGCCCTGAGCCTCCGCGTCCCCCTGGTCCTTCACGAGCAGAACGTGGTTCCGGGTTCGGCCAACCGACTGCTGGCCCCCGCCGCCCGGGCGATCGCCGTCTCCTTTCCGCAGACCCTGGGTTACGCGACAACCTGGACCGGAAAGGCCGTGGTGACCGGGAACCCCCTGCTCCGCAGGGGGGATGGGAAAGGGGATCCCCATTCCCATTTCCGGCTGGAACGCGGGCGCCGGACGGTGGCCGTGATAGGCGGCAGCCAGGGGGCGGCCAGCCTGAACCAGGCGGTGCTGGAGGCGCTTCCCGCCTGGAAGGACAGGATAGATCTCCAAGTGGTGCACGCCGTGGGGCGGGATAAGTACCAGGAATTCATGGAAAGGGCGGCGAAAGTGGATTACGGCGGCCTTATTTACCGGCCGGTGGACTTCGTGGAGCGCATGGATCTCCTCTACCGGGTGGCGGATCTCGTGGTCTGCCGGGCCGGGGCCTCCACCGTTTCCGAGCTGGCCGCGGCCGGGAAAGCGGCCATACTGGTGCCTTACCCCTATGCCACCGCGGGCCACCAGGACGCCAACGCCGAGGTCCTGAGGGAGGCGGGGGCGGCGGTGGTGATACCCGACCGGGAGATGAACGGGAAGCGCCTGATCCGCGAAGTGGAGGCACTGTTGGACGAAGAGGGCAGGCTGGAGGAGATGGGAAGGGCCGCCCTGGGGGTGGCCAGGCCGGATGCGGCGCGGAGCCTTGCCCAACTGGTACTGTCGCTTTCGGGTGGTGGGAAATGGAGATAAAGGGAAGGGTGCACTTCGTGGGCGTGGGCGGCGCGGGCATGAGCGCCATCGCCGCCGTGCTCCTGGCCCGGGGAGTGGAGGTCAGCGGGTCCGACCTGAAGGAGTCCCGTAACACGGAGAGGCTCCGGGAAATGGGGGCCAGGGTGTCCATCGGCCACCATCCCCGCAACGTGGAGGGCGCCGGGGTGGTGGTGGTTTCATCCGCCGTGCCGGAGAGGAACCGCGAACTCCAGGAAGCGCTCCGGAGGGGAATACCCGTACTTCCCCGGGCCGCCATGTTGGCCCGGATCATGGAGGAGGGTAAGGGTATCGCCGTGGCGGGAACCCACGGGAAAACCACCACCACCTCCATGGTGGCCATGATCCTGTCCCATGCCGGCCTGGATCCCACCTACGTCATCGGGGGGGAGCTCAACGATGTGGGGAGCAACGCTTACGCGGGGAGCGGTGAATTCGTGGTCGCCGAGGCGGACGAGAGCGACGGGTCTTTCCTGCTCCTCAGGCCATGGGCGGCGGTGGTGACCAACGTGGAGGAGGATCACCTGGATTACTACCGGGGGCCGGAGAGGATAAGGGAGCACTTCGAGCGTTTCGTGGAGCTCATCCCACCGGAAGGGATACTGGTGCTCGGAGGTGACGACCCGGTGGCGCGTTCCCTCCAGGGGATCGGCCGCGCCAAGACGTACACCTTCGGAGGGGGCGGGGACTGCGATTATCGTTTTTCCGAGCTGCGGGTCTTCTCCGGCGGCAGCTCCTTCTCCGTGTCCTTCCGGGGCCGCAGGCTGGGCGAGCTGCGCTTGAGGGTTCCGGGAAGGCACAACGCCTACAATGCCCTGGCCGCCCTGTCCCTTACCCACGCCATGGGAGTGGAATTCCGCGTCGCCGCCGAGGCCCTGTCATCCTTCCGGGGGGTACGCCGCCGCTTCCAGCTGGTGGACGAGGTGGGCGGCATCAGGATAGTGGACGATTACGCCCACCATCCCTCCGAGGTGCGATCCACCCTGGAAGCCGCCACGCTGGAGGATGGGAAGCGCGTGGTATGCCTTTTCCAGCCCCACCGTTATTCCAGGACCTCCGCCCTGTGGCGGGATTTCGGAACCGCCTTCAAGCACGCCCACCTGCTGCTCCTCACCGACGTTTACGCCGCTGGCGAGGATCCCGTGCCTGGAGTGGACGGAAAATTGATCCTCAACGCGGTGCTGGAGGAAGAGCCCTGCAAGCAGGTGGTCTACGTTCCCAGGCGGGCGGCCCTGGGGGAGGCGGCGGTCCGCTTCCTTCGTCCCGGCGACCTGGTCATTACCATGGGCGCGGGGGATATATCCCTTTGCGCCCGCGAGATCTCCGCGCTTTTGCGCGAAAGGGATGGTGACCGTGCGCGGGAAGGATGCGACGAGGGGGATCGATAACCTCTACCGCAGGCTTCACGGAAGGTTGAGGGGCCAGATATTGAGGGACGTGCCCCTCTCCGGTTACACCTCCTTCCGCATAGGCGGTCCCGCCGACCTCGTGGTGGCGCCAAAAGGCCAAGAGGAGCTGGTCCTGGTATGCCAGGCACTCCTGGAAGAAGGTTGCCGTTTCACAGTCCTGGGCAAGGGGAGCAACGTCCTGGTTTCCGATTCCGGCTACCGCGGGGTGGTGATCTTACTAACCCCAGGGTTGAAGAGGTCCCGCATTAAAGGTGAAGGTGAAGTTTATGTTGAGAGTGGATGTTTGTTGAACCGGCTGATCACCTGGTGCATGGCACACGGACTGGCGGGAATGGAGGAGCTGTCGGGAATTCCCGGCACCCTGGGGGGCGCGGTGCGCATGAACGCCGGGGCCCACGGGCGGTACATGGGGGACGTGGTGGGATCGGTAAAGGTCCTCAAGTTGGAAGGGGAGCAGATGGTGGAACAGGAGCTCACCGCGGAGGAGGTGGGCTTCGGCTACCGGAAGTCCACCGGAATAGGGGACGGTGATATAATATATGAAGTTAAACTTAAGCTTTATAATGAGGATAAGGAAAGGATAAGGGCGAAGAGGGAGATGTACTTGGCTTGGAAGCGGGAGAGGCAACCGCTCAACAGGCCGTCAGCGGGCAGCATCTTTCTCAATCCGCCGGGCGTGAGCGCGGGAGAGGTGATAGAGAGATGCGGCCTGAAGGGCGCCAGGGAGGGCGACGCATTGGTATCTCCCAAGCATGCGAATTTCATCGTCAACGCGGGCAGGGCCACGGCGGAAGAGGTATTGCGTCTCATGAAAAGGATAAAGGAAGAGGTGTTCCGCAGGGAGGGGATAAAGTTGCAGGAGGAGATCAAGCTGATCGGTTTCGGCGAGGGGGAATAGGCGTTGCGCCGTAAATGGCAACGGGTGGCGGTGCTCATGGGCGGGGTTTCCGGGGAGAGGGATGTTTCCCTGAGGTCCGGAAGCGCCGTCTCCTCCGCCCTGCGGGATCTCGGCTACCAGGTTCTTGAGGTGGACCTGGGATCCTTGGCGGTGGAACAACTGGTTTCCCTGTCCTCCGAGGTGGAGGTGGCTTTTCTGGCCCTTCACGGACGCCTGGGAGAGGACGGGACGGTGCAGGGCGTGCTCGAGCTTTTGGGGGTGCCTTATACGGGTTCCGGGGTTTTGGCCAGCGCCTTGGCCATGGACAAGCGCATGTCCAAGCGCATCTTCCGCGCGGAGGGGATCCCGGTGGCCGAGGACGTGGTTATCACGGCCGCCGATGTCCGGGCCGCGGGGCTGAGGCGGGTCGCGGAGGGGATAGCCCTGGACTTGGGTTTCCCGTGCATGGTCAAACCCAGCGGGGAGGGGTCCACCCTGGGGTCCTCCAAGGCCGTGAATACCGAGGAGCTGGAGGAGGCCCTGGACACGGCTTTCCGTTACGACGACGTGGTGCTGGTGGAGAAGTATATCCAAGGGCGCGAGCTGACCGTCGGGCTCTTGGGGGAGGGCCCGGAGGCCCTGCCGGTTCTGGAGGTGGTGGCCAGCAAGGGGATATACGACTTCGAGTGCAAGTACACCCAGGGGATGACCCAGTACCTGGTGCCGGCGCCCGTACCGGAAGATCTTGCCGCTGAGTTGCAGCGCCTGGCTTTAAGGGCCCACCGGGCCCTGGGGTGCGAAGGGGTGTCGCGGGTGGATTTCATGGTTGACGGGGAGGGGAAGGCCTACTGCCTGGAGGTCAATACCCTGCCCGGCATGACCGAGCTGAGCCTGGTGCCCAAGGCCGCCGCCGCCGCCGGCTATACCTTCCAGGAGACGGTGGAGAGGATATTGAACACGGCGAGGGTCAAGGTGGGTCGCCGCGGTGCCGCGTAAGGCGGACGGGGAACTTGGGAGGTGCATGGAAGCCGGAACCTGCGGCCGCAAGGCCGCTAGGTGCGTGAAGCGGCCGGTTGGAAGCCCTTTGCCTCGCGGCGTTTGGTGAAGGAGGATGGGTTGAGCGTGGCCGGGGGACGCGGGGAGTGGAGGGCGGAGGAACGGGACCCCTGGACCGGGGGTGCGCGCCGGGGGACGCCGCGAATGGGAAGGGTTTCCCGAGGCGTTCGAGGGGAACACGGAGGGAACCGAATTTGTCTTTTCGGGCTCGGAGAGGAGAAGGTGAAGCGTATCCGGAAAGGGAAGGGGTGCGGGAGACGACGGGAACGGCCGCGGGAAAGCCCTCCCCAGGCAGGCCCCCACGGGGCGCGAAGCAGGTCGGCGGGAGGGCAAGCCGGGGAAGGGCGAGGGGAAGAGGAGAGAGGCGCGCGATGGGTAAGAGAGGGGAGATCCTCACCCCCGGCGGGGCAAAGGTCTCCTCCCCCGGTGATGCGGCCGCGCGAAGGGCGGACCAATGGTCCCGGGTTGCTCGGCGTGCCGGGGTGGTAGCGAAGGGAAACAAGGGCCGGGCGGAGCCACTGCCCGAAGGGGAAAGGGAAGGGAAGCGCGGGGGAAGGGCGGCGGGTCGGCGGGGTAGGGTGCGCATGCTCCTGCTGACCCTGCTCGCTGCTTCCCTGGGGGCCATGGTATGGGTGTATTTTTTCACCGACACGCTGAACGTCAAACGGGTGGAAATCTATGGAAACTGCAACTTGGACCCTGATTACCTGCGTTCCATATCCGGCGTGACCCCCCGTACCCACCTGTTGAAGATGGATGTCAAGGCCGTGGAGAAGGCGGTCCTGGCCGAACCTTACGTGCTCCGGGTAGAGGTGCGTAGGCGCTTTCCTCATACGGTGGTATTGAAGGTCATGGAGAGGACTCCCATCGGCTACCTGGTCCAGAACGGCAGGTTCCACCTCGTTGACGGGGAGGGATTGGTGTTGGAGAGCACCGACCGGCGCCGGGAGCTCCCGGAGATAACCGGGTTTGATATACCCCTTCTTTACCCCGGCAAAAGGATCGAGGATCCCAGGTTCCAGGGCTTGGCCGCCATACTCGCGGAGTGGCCGGAAGATAACGGGGTCCGGGTAGGGGAGGCGGGTTACGCGGAGGGAGAGGGTTACTATCTTCTGGTGGAGGGGACCAAGGTCATCTTCGGTGATCAATCCGATTGCCGGCGCAAGACGGAGATCGCCATGGCCGCCATCCTGGAGGTCGCGCCCCGCTACGGGGGGCTGCGGTACGTGGACGTCACATACCCCGACCATCCGGCGATAAAGCCCCGGTAGGCCCTGCACCATCCGGGCCGGCAGCCCCTCGGCTGCCCGGCTGGGCACCCTGCGGAGGGGAGAATTTTTATCCCGCAGGGCCCTGTCGTCTTTTCCGGCCTTGTTTCGATTGAGACTTAACATTTAGGCCATAAAAGAAGTATAATCTTTCCGTAAAGGTACATGTTGCTTGACATGGTGAATATTCCGTCGAGGCGACCCGGTGGCGGAAACGAAGTGATGGCGGCGTAGAGAAACGCCTTTCCCGCGCGCGGGTCTTGGGACTCCCCGTCGGGAGAGGGAGTCCGGAAGGAGCCGATCATTCTCCTCCGGAGGTAGCCTTGGCACACGGGAAAGCCTTGTTCGGGCTTCGAGAGGAAGCCGGGAGGGGAAGGATTCGGCCTTCAGGCCGTCGTAGTTATTATTTGGGCAGGAGGAAGAAAAAGGAAAAGCGGAAACCCTAAAGCAATGGTATAAGGTTTTTGAGCGCCTCGCGAATATCATGTCGAGGGGGCACGGGGTAAAGGAGGGACTGGAAATGCCGGAAACCGCGACCAATTACCTGGCGGTAATCAAGGTGGTCGGCGTCGGGGGAGGAGGCACCAACGCCATCAACCGCATGATCGACGCCGGACTCAAGGGAGTGGAATTCGTGGCCATCAACACCGACGCCCAGGCCCTCCTCATGTCCGATGCGGACGTGAAGGTGTATATCGGGGGCAACATAACCAGGGGCCTGGGGGCGGGATCCAATCCCGAGATCGGTGAGCAGGCCGCCCTGGAGAACCGGGAGGCAATCGCCGAGGCCATCAAGGGAGCGGACATGGTCTTCATCACCGCCGGGAAGGGGGGAGGGACGGGCACCGGGGCTTCCCCCGTCGTGGCGGAGATAGCCAAGGAGCAGGGAGCCCTGACCATCGGGGTGGTGACAAGGCCCTTCTCCTTCGAGGGGCGAAAAAGGGCTCAGCAGGCGGAGATGGGGATCGAGAAGCTGCGCGAGAAGGTGGATACCCTGATCATCATCCCCAACGATCGCCTCCTCGAGGTGGCGGAGCAGAAGACCTCCATTCTCAACGCCTTCCGCATGGCGGATGACATCCTCCGCCAGGGGGTGCAGGGCATAACCGACCTCATCACCGTGCCGGGACTGATCAACCTGGACTTCGCCGACGTGCGGACCATCATGTCCAATGCCGGTTCGGCCCTCATGGGCATAGGCGTGGCCACGGGGGAAAACCGGGCCTCCGAGGCGGCGCGGGCGGCCATCTCCAGTCCCCTCCTGGAAGCCTCCATCGAGGGGGCCAAAGGCATTCTCCTCAACATCTCCGGTGGTTCGGACCTCGGCCTCTTCGAGGTCAACGAGGCGGCGGAGATAATCGCCAGCGTGGCCGACCCGGACGCCAACATCATCTTCGGCGCGGTCATCGACGATTCCCTGGGGGACGAGTTGAAGGTGACGGTGATCGCCACCGGGTTCGAGTTCGGCACCGCTCCCACCCGTTCGGGCCGCAAGGCCCTGAAGACGGAGGCACCGCCGGAGAAGACCATGGTCTTCGAGTCCGAGGAACTGGACATCCCCGTGTTCCTGCGCAACAAGTAAGCGCCTGCCGCCATCCGGACTTGGTAGGCGGCCGGAGGTTCACCGCGAGGCGGTTTTGCGCCGCTTCGCTTTCTTCTTTGTCGGGTCAGGAGGCAAAAAAGGCCCCATTCCGAGAGGGATGGGACGGGGAAGAGAGAGGAGGGTGGGATATTTTCCATCACTCCCAAAGAAGAGCGGGCGGCGCCTTGGTTTGCCGGTGCACGGTCGAATGGCGGGGAGGCGGAGGAGCGGATGACGTTGTCAGGCGTGGAAGCCCCTCCTTAATATGTATAAGTCGGCCAAGACACGGTCCGGGCCGCGGAGGAGGGCGGCGCCCCGGGGAGCATGACGCGGGAACAGCGAGAGGCCAGTGACGTGATCGAGGCGGGAAAGAGGATGGGTGACGGAGTGGACTCCGTGAGCACGTTTTTCAAGCGGGATATCGGGCTGGTGAGCAAGCCGGGACGCTACCTGGGAATCGAGGTCAACGCCCGGCATAAGCCCCTTTCCACTCCGGGGACCAATTGCGTGCTGGTCTATCCGGACGTTTACGAGATCGGCATGTCCCACCTGGGGCTGGCCATCCTCTACGAGGAGATAAACGACCGCGAGGATTCCATGGCCGACCGCGCCTACCTCCCCTGGGTGGACATGCAGGAGCTTATGGAGAGAAAGGGAATCCCCCTCTTCGGCCTGGAGAGCAGGGTTCCTCTGGGGCTCTTCGACCTGGTGGGCATAACCCTCCAGCATGAGCTGACTTACGCCAACGTGCTCAGGATACTTTCCCTGGCCGGCATTCCCCTGCGCTCCGCGGAGCGGAGGGACTCCGACCCCCTGGTGGTGGGCGGTGGGCCGGGAGCCTACAACCCCGAGCCGGTGGCGGACTTCTTCGACTTCCTGGTTCTGGGAGAGGGGGAGGAGGTCATCCACGAGATACTGGACGCGGTGCGCGAATGGAAACATATGGGAAAGAAGGACCGGCGTGGTTTCCTGCGGCGCTGCGCATCCATCCCCGGTGTTTACGTACCCTCCCTTTACCGTGTGCACTACCGTCCCGACGGCACAGTCTCCGGCATCGAACCCCTGGAGGGTGCACCCCTTCCGGTGCACAAGCGGGTGGTCCCGGATCTGAACGAGAAGGTCAAGCCCCGTAGGCCTCCGGTACCACTGGTGGAGTCGGTGCACGACCGCTGCAGCCTGGAAATCTTCCGGGGATGCACCCGGGGGTGCCGCTTCTGCCAGGCGGGGATGGTCTACCGCCCGGTGAGGGAGAGGAGCGAGGACCTCCTGCATGGCTGGGGACGGGAGTTGGTCTCCGCCACGGGGTGCGACGAACTCTCCCTCTCCTCCCTGAGCAGCGCCGACTACACGAGGATCAACTCCCTGGCGGAAAGGCTGTCCGAAGACCTGGAGAGGAAAGGGGTGGCGGTCTCCCTTCCTTCCCTGCGCACGGATTCCTTTTCCGTGGAGCTGGCCTCCAGGGTGGGAAGGATTCGCAAGACGGGGCTCACCCTGGCCCCCGAGGTAGCCTCACCCCGGCTGCGGGCGGTCATCAACAAGGAGTTGTCCGACCGGGACCTCCTGGAGGCGGTAGGGGCGGCCTACCGGGAGGGATGGCGGAAGATGAAGCTCTATTTCATGGTCGGCCTGCCCGGTGAGGAGGAGGGGGATGTGGAGGCCATCTGCGGCCTGGTCCGGCGCATCATGCGGGAGGGTGACGGCGGGGGGCCTCCCCGCGGACTCCGTCTTTCGGTGAGCGTTTCCACCTTCGTGCCCAAGCCGCATACCCCTTTCCAGTGGGCGAGGCAGATCTCCCTGCCGGAGACCGCCCGGCGCCATTTCATCCTCAAGGAGGGGTTGCGCATCAAGGGGGTGACCTGGAAGTGGCACACCCGGGAAATGAGTTACCTGGAGGGAGTCCTGGCCCGGGGTGACCGGCGGCTGGGGCCGGTGGTGGAGGCGGCGGCCCGCGAGGGGTGTCTGGACAACTGGAGCGAGTTCTTTTCCTGGGAGCGCTGGAGGCGGGCCCTGGAGGGGTACGGCCTGGACCCCGCTTGGTACGTGGAGAGGGAGAGGGGCGAGGAGGAGATCTTCCCCTGGGAACACCTTTCCGCCGGAGTGAAGAAATCCTTCCTGTGGGAGGAATACCTCAAGGCCCTCCGGGGAGAGCCGACACCCGACTGCCGTTTCGCCGATTGCACGGATTGCGGCGCCTGTGACGGGAAGGAGATCGTCAACCGGTTGGCGGGAGGGGGAAGGTGAAACGGCTATTGGTAAAATATTACAAGAAGGGCGACGCCGCCTTTCTCTCCCACCGGGAGACCATGCGGGTCCTGGAGAGGGCCCTGCGCCGCTCCGGGGCGGACCTCGTCTTCACCTCCGGTTTTCATCCCCGGGTGAAGATGAGCTTCTCCCCGGCCCTCCCCCTCGGGGTGGCGGCGGAGGCGGAATACCTGGAAGCGGCCGTGGAGGGGGAACCCGACTTGGAGGAGATGATCAAGAGGATGAACGATGCGCTGCCGGAGGGGATGGGGGTGACTTCCCTCCAGGTCATGCCCGGATACATGCCCAAGCTCTCCCGCTGGGCCCGCTACGGCCTCTACCGGGTGGAGGGCGGAGGCGGCGCCCTCCATCTCTGCATGCGGTTGGACGGCGAGGGTGGAGGCAGGTTGCGCGACGCCTTGCAGCTGCTGAAGGAACGTCTGGGCGTGGAAGCCGAGGCGGTGACCAGGGTGGGCATCTACGCTTCCCGCGACGAGATCCTGGAGGAAAATCCCGGAAAAGTATATTTTTACCATGCGGGGAAAGGGGAGCTGGAGGAAATGGAGGACAGCGGTGCTGGATAGGAGGAGGAAAGGCCTCGAGATCCGGGAGGTCAGCCCGGCGGAAAAGGAGATCGTCGTGGCCGTTTACGACGGAGAGACCCGGGTCGCGGTCATGGAGAAGGGCGTCCTGCAGGAGATCTTCGTGGAACACGCGGACCGGAGGAGTATCGTCGGCGACATATACAAGGGTCGGGTGCAGAACGTCCTCCCGGGCATGGAGGCCGCTTTCGTGGACATAGGGCACAACCGTAACGCCCTGCTCTACGTGGGGGACATCTACGTCGACCGGTCGAAGGCGGGGGGCAAGCCGGACATCACCAAGCTCCTCAAGGTGGGGCAACCGGTGGTGGTCCAGGTGACCAAGGACCCCATGGGCGGCAAAGGGGCGCGGTTGACCACCTACCTTTCCATTCCCGGGCGGTATCTGGTGCTCCTGCCCCAGAACGATACCGTGGGCATCTCGCATAAACTGAGCGAGCAGGATCGGGAGAGGTTGCGACGCCTGGTGGAGGAAGTGAAGCCCAAGGGAGTGGGCCTCATCGTGCGCACCGCGGCCCGGGACGCGGAAGCGGCGGAGCTCAGGAAGAGCCTGGCCTACCTGAGCAAGGTATGGCACCAGGTGCGCAGGAATTCCGAGAAGAAAAGGGCGCCGGCCGTCCTCTACCAGGAACCGGAGCTGGAGATAAAGGTGGTGCGGGACATCATGGACGCCGGCTTCGAACGGATATTGGTGGATTCCCACCGCTCCTTCCGCCGTCTCCGCCACTACCTGAGGATGGTGGCGCCGGACCTGGCCGACCGGGTCCTGCATTACACCGGCTCCACGCCGCTTTTCGAGGCTCTGGACATCAACCGGCAGATAAAGGACGCCCTGCGCCGCGAAGTGCCCCTGCCGTCGGGCGGCTACATCGTCATCGACACCACGGAGGCCTTGACGGCCATCGACGTGAACACGGGGAGGTTCGTGGGCGACAAGTCCCTCGAGGATACCGTGCTCCAGACCAACATCGAGGCGGTCACGGAGGTGGTGAGGCAACTCCGCCTGCGGGACATCGGCGGCATCATCATCATAGATTTCATCGACATGAACGAATCCCGGAACCGAAGGGCGGTTCTCAAGGCCTTAAACCGGGAGCTGGAGAAGGATCGCACCAAGACCTACGTCGTGGAGCTCACCAAGCTCGGCCTGGTGGAGATGACCCGCAAGAACGTCTCCGAGGGCTTGATGGAAGCTTTCGGCGAGGCCTGCCCGGTGTGCAAGGGCCGGGGTATGGTCTTCCGCGAGCCTTGACGGGGGTCGCCTTCCGGGAAGGCGGCGGGGATGGGATGTAACGGCGGGAGGGCGGACGGCACCCTCTTGCCTCAGAGTGGTCAATCCGTGGAGCGTGGGGAGACGGCACGCCCCGCGGGGGAGGCGGGTTTGCCCGTGGAAGGGAGGAGAGCCCCTTGGCCGTGACCAATGGCGCGGAGAAGGGCCGGGAGAAGGGGCGCGTTAAAACCGGGGTTAAGCAGAGGTCCGGCAGGCGAAAGGGGAGGTTGCTCCTGGCCACGGGAGCTTGCCTGGTGGCCTGCGGGCTTCTGACCTTGGCCGGCGTCTACGCCTATATTCACTACACCAACCGCAGGGCCTCCGCGGCCCAGGCGGAGCTCTTCCGGATATGGGGGGAAAGCCCTTCGGCGCCCGAGCGGGAACCGGTCGCCGTGGGTGACGGTATCGCGCGCCTCGTGGTACCCCGCCTCGGCCTGGACGCCATCGTGGTGGAGCTGGAAGGGCTGGACGACACCGCCAACCTCAAGCGCGGCCCCGGCCACATTCCGGGCACCGCCTACCCGGGGCAGGAGGGCAATTGCGTCATCAGCGGCCACCGCACCACCTATGGGGCTCCCTTCCGCCACCTGGAAGAGCTGGAAGCGGGCGACGTGATCGTCCTGGAGACCGCCGAGGCGCGCTACACCTACCTGGTCTTCGACAAGCGCATCGTTTTACCCACCGACCTCACGGTGCTGGAGCAGGAAGGGGAGCCAAGGGTGACCCTTACCGCCTGTCATCCCTGGTACAGCGCCTCCCGGAGGATCGTGGTCACGGGGCGCCTGGCGAACACGGAAAAATAGAAGACCGGAAAGTGGGCGAGCTTTCCGGTCCGCGCCAAAACTCACTCGGCATAGTTTGGCAATTTTTTTATCGTCATCCTTTCTCGAGGACTTTAGTGCTTTTTCCCTCCCGCCAAGCCCGCCCCCGGCCATCCCTCGCAGGACCCGTGAAGGGCCCGTATATCTCCACC
>JACIXB010000005.1 GCA_014360685.1 Actinomycetota bacterium
CTCGCAGGACCCGTGAAGGGCCCGTATATCTCCACCCCAGGGCTCAAGGTCTATATATAATCGGCCGATAAATGACTGGAAAATTGAAAACCGCATATCCCTGAAGGTGATAAAGGCAAACTCTTCCGAAAGGAGAGGGCGCAAAGCCATGGGTCTAAGACCGCGCGAGCGGTTATGATCGCCAGGCTGCCGCCTTGAAAGCGACGCCCTTTCCGGAAGGAAAGGGCGTTTTTTTGGGGACGGGAAGAGTTGCCACCAGCCCTCGGGGACAAAAGGGGTGGAACAAATGCAAGGGCTTGCTCGGTGGCGCGAGGGCACGATCTACCTGGTCGCTGTCCCCATCCTGGTACTCATCGCCGTGTTACCCTGGGCGGTGGGCGTGCCTTCCGTGAAAGCGGCGGTCAACGTCTCCGCCGAGGAGGCGCGCATGCTGGAGCTGGTCAACCAGGCCCGCAACGAGGCCGGTCTCCCCTCCCTCCTGGTGGATCAGCAGCTCACCGACTTCGCCCGCTCCTATTCCCAGGAGATGATCCAGTACAATTTCTTCGGCCACGAGTCCCCGGTCTCCGGCGGGCTCCAGCAGCGCATCCAGGCCCGGGGGATAACGGGATGGACGCTGGCCGGAGAGAACATCGCCAAGGCTCCCAACGTGGAGGCTGCCTTCCAGGCCTTGATGAACAGTCCTTCCCATCGGGAGAATATCCTGCGCCCGGAGTTCAACTGCATCGGTGTCGGGGTGGTGCCGGGTCCGGGAGGTTTGTACATAACCCAGGAGTTCATGTGCTTTTCACCTATCCCGCCCACCGCCGAGGTACCGGGTCCTCCCCCTACCCCTGCCGCCACCTTCGATACCTTCGTACTCATCATGAACCCCAACGGGGCCGCCGCCCGGGTGGAGGTGACCTTCCAGGGGGAGAACGGCGACAACCGGGCCTACACCTACCAGGTTGGGGCTTACAGCCGTTTCACCGTGCCGGTCAGGGAAACCGTGGGCAGGGGGAGTTTCTCCGTGCGGGTTAAGAGCGACCTGCCGGTCCTGGCCGAGAGGTCCATGTACTTCAGTTACGCCGGAAAGAGAGGGGGTTCCGATTCCATCGGCACCCCCAACCCCTCCAACAACTGGTTCTTCGCCGAGGGGTACACCGGCGGGACCTTCGACACCTGGATACTCCTCCAGAACCCCAACGAGTCCGGCGCCGCGGTCACCCTGAGCTTCATGCGCCCCGACGGCCGGGTGGTGACCCACCAGGTCACCGTGCCCGCCCGCCGGCGTTACACGGTGCACGTGGACGAGATACCCGGACTGGAGTCCACCGACGTCTCCACCCAGGTGACCTCCGACCTGCCCATCGTGGCCGAGAGGGCCATGTACTTCAGCCACGGCGGCCGCTCGGGTGGGCACAACACCATCGGGGCTCCCTCTCCCCGCGGTGAATGGTATCTGGCCGAGGGCTACACCGGGGGCGCCTTCGACCTCTACGTGCTGCTGGTCAACCCCCATGCCCAGGAATCCACGGTGTCCCTGCAGTTCATGCGCCCGGACGGGAGCCGCGTGGAGAGGACCGTGCGCCTGGCTGCGCGCTCCCGCTGCACGGTGCACGTGGACGACATACCCGGACTGCAATCCACCGACGTCTCCACCCAGGTGACGGCCTCTCTGCCCGTGGTGGCGGAACTGGCGGAGTACTTCAATTTCGCAGGCATCACCGACGGGAACAGCTCCGTGGGGGCCGGCGAGCCTTCCACGGACTGGTACTTCGCCGAGGGCTGCGTGCTTTGACCGGTTGAGGGTTTCATATACGGGGCCGCCCGGTTTTCGGGCGGCCCCGGCCCGGTCGTGATCCTGCGGGACGCGGATCGTCGCGGGCGGGCGGCGAGGGGAAGGGCGCCGGATGGCCCGCCGGCCGCGGGCATTCCTTTACAGGGCAACGACCCCGTGTTATCTTATAAAACCGTGTTAAAATGACCCTGGAGGTTGGATGCAGATGTACGCAGTCATCGAGACCGGCGGGAAGCAATACCGTGTGGAGAGCGGCTCGGTAATCCGGGTGGAGAAGCTCGACGTGCCGGTGGGGGAGAAGGTCGTCTTCCAACGGGTGCTCATGGCCGGCGGGGAAGGAGAGGTGCTGGCGGGGCCGGAGGCCGGGAAGGTCAGGGTGGAAGGTACCGTCCTGGGGCACGGAAAGGGAAGGAAGATAGTGGTCTTCAAGTACCGTCCCAAGAAAGGGTACCACCGGAAGCGCGGACACCGGCAGCTCTTTACCGAGATCCGGGTGGAAAGGATAAGCGTCGGCGAGGAGGGCAAGGGGTCCGCCGCGAAAGCGGTCGGCGATGGGGAGGAAGCACTCGGCTCCAAGGAGAGTGATTGATCATGTCCAGCAAGAAGGGTGTGGGAAGTTCGCGTAACGGCCGGGACAGTCGGTCCAAGCGGCTGGGAGTGAAGAGTTTCGGAGGCCAGTTCGTGACCGGGGGTTCCATCCTGGTGCGGCAGCGGGGGACCAGGATAAAGCCCGGCGAGAACGTGGGCTTGGGGAAGGATTACACCCTTTTCGCCAAGGTGGACGGGTACGTGAGGTACCACCGTTCCGGCGACCGTCATTTCGTGAGCGTCATACCATCCGAGGGCTCCTGATCCGCGGCAGCCGAAGGGTGCAGCGCAGGGCTTCGGAGGCCAAAGCCCCGGTATCCCGGGGATTTTCATTTTCGGCCCGAAGTGGAGCGCGGGTCGCTGGGGATGCCGGGCAAGGTAGCGCCGCCGAACGGGAAGCCCCGATCACGCCCTTTAGAAACAGGTTGGCCGGGGGCGCCGCAAGGGCGGAGGACCATCGCGGAGGAACGGCGGATTGTTCATAGACGAGGTGGAGATACAGGTGCGGGGGGGCGACGGGGGTGACGGCTGCGTCAGCTTCCACCGCGAGAAGTACCGCCCGCTGGGAGGTCCGGACGGAGGGGACGGAGGGCGTGGCGGGTCGGTCATCCTGCGCGCCTCGGACAGCGTGAACACCCTGGTGGAATACACGCGGAAGACGCGTTTTCGAGCCGGGAAGGGCGGCAACGGCTCGGGAAACAACCGCCACGGCGCGGACGGCAAGGACCTGGTACTGGACGTGCCGGTGGGCACCCAGGTGCGGGACGAGGCAGGCCGCCTCCTGGCCGACCTCTCCCATCCCGGACAGGAGGTGGTGGTGGCCAGGGGAGGGCGCGGGGGACGCGGCAACGCCTCCTTCGCCACCCCGGCCAGGAGAGCGCCCGATTTCGCCGAGAGGGG
The DNA here is from genome assembly GCA_014360685.1 of Actinomycetota bacterium. Lineage (GTDB taxonomy): Bacteria > Actinomycetota > Geothermincolia > Geothermincolales > RBG-13-55-18 > Solincola_A. The sequence goes on from JACIXB010000005.1 coordinate 3,269, forward strand.
GGAGAAGGGGGAGGAAAAAAGGATCAGGCTGGAGTTGAAACTGCTGGCCGACGTGGGAGTGGTGGGCCTTCCCAACGCCGGCAAGTCCACCTTGATATCCCGCCTCTCCGCCGCCAGGCCCCGTATTGCGGATTATCCCTTCACCACCCTCGAGCCCGCCTTGGGGACGGTGCGCGTGGACGAGGAGCGGAGCTTCGTCATCGCCGACCTTCCAGGCCTCATACGGGGGGCCCACGAGGGGAGGGGCCTCGGGTTGAGATTTCTCCGCCACGTGGAGAGGACCGCGGTCCTACTCCACCTGGTGGACGTATCCGAGGCGGCCTTGGAGCCACCGGCGGCGGCCCTGGAGGCGGTCCTGGAGGAGCTGGCGGCTTATAGCCCCCGTCTGCTACAAAGGCCCCAGCTTCTGGCGGCCAGCAAGGTGGACGTGGTCTACCGGCCCCACCTCGAGGAAGCGCGGGAGGAGGCGCGGAGGAGGAAATGGAAATTCTTTCCTATATCCGCCGTCACCGGCCAGGGATTACCCGAGCTGGTCGGCAGCCTGTGCGAGCTGGTGGAGGAGCGCAGAAAGGGTTCGGGATTTCCTGAGAGCGGGGAAAGGGTGGTCTATGCTTACGATCCCCGGCGGGAGAGGGGCTTCCGCGTGGTGCGCGAGGAGGGCTATTACCGAGTGCTGGGCGAGGCGGTGGAGGGGCTGGTCAGGCGCCTGGACCTGGAAAGGCCGCAGGCCCTGGCCTACGTGCAGTCCCGCCTGCGGAGGATGGGGGTGGAAGAGGAGCTGCTCCGCCAGGGGGCCCGGGAGGGGGACACGGTGGTCATCGGCGATTATGTCTTCGATTTCCTCCCCGAATCGTGAGCCCGGCCGCTTTCCGTGAAGGAAAAAGCTTCCATCGGATTCCAGGTTTGCGCCAACCGCGAGGATCATCCCCGCTGGCCCGGGATATCCTGGGGCGGCAAATGCCCCGTGCCGGCGGATGGTTGTGTTAACCTAAATGTGATCTTGAGTGCCGGATCGACCCGGGAGTGGCTATGCCCCGCGGCGGCGGCTGTCGGGGCGGGGGGTAAGACAGGAGGGCGGATTGGCGAGCGGTTCGGCAGGAGCGCCGGAGATGGGGGAGAGGAAGCTTCCCGAGGCCAAGACCCTGGTGGTCAAGGTGGGGACCTATACCCTGAGCGACGAAAGGGGCCGCCTGGACAGGGAGCAGATGAGGAACCTGGTGGACCAGGTCGCCGAGGTACGTTCCCGTGGCATAAGGGTCATCCTGGTATCCTCCGGGGCCATCGCCGCCGGGGTGGAGCTCATGGGCCTCCCCGAACGGCCCCGCGACATCCCCACCCTGCAGGCCGCCTCCTCGGTGGGACAGGGTCTCCTGGTGCGTACCTACGCCGATCTCTTCGCCCGTCACGGCATACTTGTGGGGCAGGTACTCTTCACCCAGTACGACTTCGCCCACCGGAGGCAGTACCTGAACGCCCGCAACACCTTCCGGAAGCTCCTCGATCACGGCGTCCTCCCCCTGGTGAATGAGAACGACACCGTGGCCGTGGAGGAGATACGCTTCGGGGATAACGACCGCTTGGCCGCCCTGGTGGCCGTGCTCACCGGTGCGGACCTTCTGGTCATGCTCTCGGACATCGAGGGCTTTTTCACGGGGGACCCGCGTCGGGATCGGGGAGCCCGCGTGATCCGCGAAGTGGAGGAGATAACGCCTGACCTGGCCCGGGCGGCGGGCAAGGCGGGAGGGGAGCATTCCACGGGGGGTATGCGCGCCAAGCTGGAGGCGGCGCGCATCGCCAACGCGGCGGGAATCGGGGTGGTGGTTGCCCCGGGGAGGGAGAGAGAGGTGTTGAGGAGGGTATTGGAGGGAGAGCGGTTGGGGACCTATTTCCATCCCTCCCCGCGGCGCCTGCGGAGCCAGAAGCACTGGATAGCCTACGGCGCCACGCCGCGGGGGACCATCGTGGTGGACGACGGTGCGCGGGAGGCCCTGCTCAGCGGCGGGAAGAGCCTCCTCCCCGCCGGGGTGGTGGAATGCCGGGGGAGGTTCAGCGCCGGGGATGCCGTCGAGGTGGTGGATGTCCGGGGCCGGCCCATAGCCCGGGGCATATGCGGCATGTCCTCCGGGGAGGTCAACCGGGTCAAGGGACTGCATAGCAGGGAGGCTGCCGGGCGTGTAGGGGGGGAGTGCGAGGAGGTCATCCACCGCGATTACCTGGTCATCCTGGAGGAGGGAAACGCCGGTAACGGCGGTTGAGCGCCTCTTCCCGCCGTGCGGAGAAAGGGGCCGGGGCCGGCCCGGGGTGCGCGCGGGACGGACGGGACCGAGGCGACGCACGTTCCCCGAGACGGGGAAGCAGTACGTTGGGAGGGGCGGCGGTGTCCGCCCGGTTCGGATGTCGTGGCAGGCGATGTTCGATTAGGAGGCGGCGAGGAGGAGAGATGCATATCTTGGAAGAAATTGGTAAGAAGGCCAAGGATGCTGCCCTGAAGCTCGGGGCGCTGACCGCGGGGGTCAAAAACCGGGCCCTGGAGGAGATGGCCGAGGCCCTCCTCTCCCGGGAAGAGGACATACTGGCCGCCAATCGGATGGACCTGGAGGAGGGGGAGAAAAGCGGCATGAGCCCGGCGCTCATCGACCGCCTGACCCTGAACCCCAAAAGGATAGGGGAAATGGCCCAGGGCCTGCGCGAGGTGGCCGCGCTTCCGGACCCGGTGGGAGAAGTGGTCGCCGGGTGGAGGTTGCCCAACGGGCTGGAGATCCAGAAGGTGAGAGTGCCGCTGGGCGTGGTGGGCATCATCTACGAGGCCCGTCCCAACGTGACCGTGGACGCGGCGGGGCTTTGCGTAAAGTCGGGAAATGCGGTCGTCCTGCGGGGCAGTTCCTCGGCCATCAATTCCAACCGGGTGCTCACGGAGGTTATCGCCGCGGCGGGGGAGAGCGCCGGCCTTCCCGCCGGGAGCATCCAGCTGGTGCCCCTGACCGACCGGGAATCCGCCAGGCAGCTCATGCGCATGCGCGAATACCTGGACGTGCTCATCCCGAGGGGAGGGGAGGGGCTGATCAGGACCGTGGTGGAAGAGAGTACCGTGCCGGTCATCGAGACCGGGGTGGGCAACTGCCACACCTACGTGGATGCCTCCGCCGACCTGGACATGGCCCTGGAAATCGTGATCAACGCCAAGTGCCAGCGCCCCGGGGTGTGCAACGCCATGGAGACCCTCCTGGTGCACGAGGCAGTGGCCCTGGAATTCCTCCCCCGGGTGGCCGAGGCCCTGCGGGAAAGGGGGGTGACCCTCCGCGGCTGTCCCCGGACCAGGGAAATACTTCCCGATGCGGAGGAAGCCACGGAGGACGACTGGTATCGGGAATACCTGGACCTCATCCTGGCGGTGAGGGTGGTCTCCGGCCTCGAGGAGGCCATAGGGCATATCAACCGCTACGGGTCCAAGCATTCCGAGGCCATAGTTACCAGGGATTACCAGGCCGCGCGCCGCTTCGTGGGCATGGTCGATTCCGCGGACGTTTATGTCAACGCCTCCACGCGCTTCACCGACGGGGGGCAATTCGGGCTGGGGGCGGAGATAGGCATCTCCACCCAGAAACTGCATGCCCGCGGACCGATGAGTCTTCGGGAGCTAACCTCCACCAAGTTCATCATCTGGGGTGAAGGACAGGTGCGGAGCTGAGATGGGCAGGCTGCGCTACAAGAGGATAGGGGTGATGGGTGGGACCTTCGACCCCATACATCACGGTCACCTGGTGACCGCCGAGGAGGCCTGGAAGCAATTCCAGTTGGACCTGGTTCTTTTCGTCCCCAGCGGACACCCCCCGCACAAGGAGGACCGCCGGAGCCTGGACCCCGAGAGCCGCTACCTCATGACGGTGATCGCCACGGCCGACAACCCCCATTTCCAGGTCTCCCGCATGGAGATCGACCGCCCGGGACCCTCCTACACCGTAGACACCGTCCGCGAACTGCATCGCATATACGGGAAGAACACCCACATCTTCTTCATAACCGGAGCGGACGCCATCCTGGAGATCCTCACCTGGAAGGAGCCGGAAAAGGTCCTCCAGGAATGCACTTTCATCGCCGCCACCCGGCCCGGCTACGATCTGCGGCGGCTGGAGGATTCCCTGCCTGAGGCGGAGAAGATGCGCCACCATACCGATCCGCGGGTGCTGGTGATGGAGATACCCGCCTTGGCCATTTCCTCCACGGACATCCGGAGGAGGGTGAAGGAGGGAAGGCCCATCCGCTACCTGGTTCCGGAAGGGGTGCGGGAATTCATCGAGAAGAACGGGTTTTATCGTTGAGGGGCAGGCGCCCCCGCCCGCGGGAGGGGGTAAACCACCGGGAGGACGATGGGGAAGGAACCGGAGAGGAAGCGGGACGCGGCCTCCGCGGTCCCCGGGAAGGAGAAACCCTCGCGCCTGGCCCGCCACCGCCGGGAGGAGGCGCGGTTGAGGAAACGCCTGGCCCTTTCCCTGTCCGCCATCCTGGTGGCCGCCTTTTGCGTCGGTTCCCTCCTGGACCTCCCGGTCCTCAACTTCCCACGCGGCGCCTGGCGGTGGCTGCGGGAGAGAGTGGCCTCCAGCGGCGGTAACGAGGGCGGGGAAACGGAGAGATATCTTTTCCAGGTTCATCCCCAGAGCGGTAAAAAGCTGGGGGACACCGTTTCCGTGCTGCTGGGGGTGACCGGGAGCCGGGAGGCCGAGGACGGCGAAGACCTTCTTTACCTGGCCCTCTTCACCTTCCGCCCCGACCGGGGCGAGTTGGAGGTTTACGTGATTCCCGAGATGCTCATGACCTATGACGCTTCCGGGAAACCCGTCCGCCTGCGGGAGAGCCTGCGGGGGGAGAAGGGGGAGGACCTCCTGCGCTCCACGGTGGGAAACCTGTCCGGAGCGGGGGTCGACTACCTCGTCCTGTGCGACTTTCCGGAAGCGGTTCTTACGGCGCAGTCCCTGGGGCTGCCCCCCGTGCTCCTCGAGGAAGAGGCCCGGTTTCTCGATCCCCTCACCGGGGAGAGGCAGACCGTCCTCGCCGGCCAGCGGATCGGTGATGCCGACCGCCTCCTTTACCATTTACTGGCAACCGACCGCCCGGATTATTGGGACGGCTACTTCCAGCGCGTGGAGCGCCTGAAGGGATACCTCCCCGGAGCCCTGCAGGCGCTCTCCGAGGCCGAGGGGGGCGGGACACTCGAGGATCTTTTGGGCCATGGGGGGAGGACGATCTTGGTTCCCGGCACCGGTTCCGCGCCTCGGGACGCCGCCTACGTGGCCTCCATGCTCAAGGCGGCCGTGCGTGCCGCGGGGCGGGAGATACCATGTAGAGGGGTTCCGCGCGTGGAGGTGCTCAACGGCTGCGGGGTCCCGGAGTTGGGGAGGAAGGTGGGAGGGCGGCTGGCGGACATGGGCATCCCCCTCGGGGATACCGGAAGGAACGCCAAGACGGTGGTCAACGGGGAAGAGGTCAACGATTTCAGCTACCAGGAAAGCCTGATAATCTGCCGCAGCGTGGACCCCAGGGTGAAGGCCTTCGCCAGGTACCTGGGAGTACAGCTCTCCGTGCGGGAGGTCAGGGAGGAGCCGGGAGCGGGGGCGGAAGTGGTGTTGATAGCCGGAAGGGACCTGTCCACCTGACCCTTGAACACGGGGTGCTCTGGTGGCGGCGGCGAGGAAGCGCTGCAACTGCATCCACCCCGTGCTCCGAGGGAAGATGACCTGACCGGAGCTCACCGGTTCCGCTCCTTTGGTGGCCGTCCGGGGTGAGCCCGTTTAATTTGCTGGGGAGAAGGCCCCGTATAAAGTGATCAGGCAGCCTGGGCTCGTACGGGAATGTCGCGCCGGCAACAGTGCGCGGATGGATTAAAGAGATGGAGGGACATCCCGTCATCCCGGTAAAAGGCTGAAAAAGGAAGAAAGGAGGGATCTCACTCGACGGCGCTGTATCGTCTCAGCAGGCGCTTTAGGTTGAAAAAGCTTGAGAGATCACCCTATCATCCCGGCAAAACAAGCTAAAAAGGGAAAAAAGACGATATTTCTTGCTGCCATCCATGGAATTACAACCGGTATCCGAAGCGAAGACCCATGAAGAGGTGGAGAAGAAGACGGCGGGACCCCGTGGCCGGCGGCACCCGGGGGTATGATAATCTTGAGGTGACACGGGCCGGGAGCGGATGGTCCCGGAACGCGGGGAACCGGCCGCTCAAGATGCGGGTCAGGCCTGGGTGACGTGGGCACGATCCACTGGCCGGACATGGGTCCTGCCCATGGTAACGGTAGCCTGAAGACGAGAGGAGGTGGGTACCGGCGGAAAGCAGGGAGATGGCGGTGACGGCGGCGCGGGCGGCATCCGCCAAGAAGGCCCGCGACGTCCTTATCCTGGACATGAGGGAGGTGTTCATCCTCACCGATTTCTTCGTCATCTGCAGCGGCAACACCGACCGGCAGGTGGCCGCCATCCAGGAGGCGGTGGAGGAGAGGCTGGCCGCCCTGGGAGTGAGACCGGTGCGCCGCGAGGGCGTACGGCACAAGCGCTGGGTTCTACTCGATTACCTGGACATCGTGGTGCACATTTTCCGCCAGGAGGAACGGGAGTACTACGAGATAGAGAGGTTGTGGAAGGACGCCCCTGTCCTGGAGTGGGAAGAGAAAGATGACCGGGCCGCCACGGGAATATGAGCCGGCGGGCATGTAACCCCGTGGTTTGCGGACCGTGTATCGTTGACGAGGGAGGAGTCTCTCCTTATACTTTTTCACGGATAGAGCCTTGGAACGGGGCCGTGGCGCAGTGGGAGCGCGCTACCTTGGCATGGTAGAGGTCACGGGTTCAAGTCCCGTCGGCTCCACCAATATTCGGCCGGGGGAATCCATGCGGGTTTCCCCGGTTTCCTTTTTCGACCGGCTTTTCCCCGGCGTCTCCGGTAAGGTCTTCGTCTCCTTTGAAAGAAGGAAATCATGTCCCTTCGAAAAGTTGTGGACTGGGGTACGAGTGCCCACGGGGTGGCCTGTATTCGGAAAATAAATCCCGTGAATGATGAGCCGATCAGGGCCGGCATCGGCGGCATCCCGGTCTTTTTCGCATTGATACGTGGTGCGCACGGGAAATGGATCGGCGCCGGGTTGTGATGGCAATATATGCCAGATAATAGCCGATGCAACTACGGTTTCCTGGACAAGGAGCGGTGGATGTGCCATTATTGATTGAGTATTGAAGGAGGTTGCTTCGAAATGGGCATGGTGACCATAGAGAAGCACGGAGAGAAGGAGGAGGCGCTTTGAGGAGGTTACTGGCTGTCATTCTCTGTCTTGGGCTGCTTTCCGTCATGGTGCTCTCGGCCGGATGCGGAAAGGAGGAGACCACCATCAAGACCCCCGAGGGAGAGGTCAGCGTGGAAGAGGGAGAAGGAGGCACCGTTACCTTCCGCGGCGAGGAAGGGGAGGTCACCTACCGCGCCTCGAGAGAAGCCCCCACTGAGGAGGAGCTCGGCGCCCCCATCTATCCCGGCGCGGAATACGTTGAGGGCAGCGGGGGAACGGTGGAGGGTACCTCCGAGGGGCAGGAGATTTCTACTGCCGGGGCTGAATTCACCACGGACGACCCCATCGAAAAAGTGATCTCCTGGTACCGGGAAGAGATAGGTGTCCCCACGTACGAGAACACCTCACCCCGGGAAGCCAGCTGGTTGATCAGTACGGAGGATACCGCGACCACCGTTTCGGTGAGCGAGGAAGACGGACGGACTCTGATATCCATCACCAGTATCTCTGGATCTTTATAGGGAACGGGTCGCTCGTAGTCTCTTGGCAGGGGCCGGCAATGGGCCGGTCCCCTTTATGCTTGGCGCTTGTCTCGGATAAGTGTGCTCCCCGCGGGCCGGGACATGGTCGCCGCTCGAAGGCCACGTGGAGGATGAGGGCTTCGTAGCGGCTCTTTACGGCACGCTTTCCAGGTGAAGCCACCCACCGTGAGGGGTTCACTCCCGCCATGGCGGCTCCCATCTCTTTCGAACCGCTGCCGGCGAATTGCCGTCGTCAGGGAAGATCGTCCGGCCGGCTTTTCCTCGGGGCCGCAACGGGGACGGCGAGGCGTGCCGAGTCGCCCGCCGGGAGGGAATCACGGACGCGGTTCATTTCGTCTGGAGCGGGTGGATAAGGGTACCAGCCCTAACGACCCCCTTCCCGTGGGGATCCCGAGCCCCCCTCTCGAATGGGGGTAAGCCGATGTAGGTTGGGATTCGGGTGAGGGTGGGGTAAAATCGAGACGGGAACCGGAGGCACCGGAAAGGAAGGGGATGGGCGTGCGAAGGCGTTCAGGGTTTCCGAGGGTCATGATTCTGCTCCTGGGTTTTGTCCTGGTCGTCGGCCTCGCTCTTCCCTGGTGGGGTTGCGGCGGGGAGGAGACCCTGCCGCCCGAAGAGCCCGCGGCCGGGGAGCAAGCCTCCCCGGGTCAGGTGGCCGGAGGGGAGGAACCGCCGGGAGACGATAACCCCGCGCCGCCGGAGGGAGATGCCGTGACCTACCAGGTGGGGGAGGGTGAGGTCACCTACCAGGTGAGCCAGGAAGGGCTGCCCGAGGAGATGCTGGGCGTCCCAGTATATCCCGGAGCCTCTTACGTGCCCGGAAGCGGGGGAAGTGTTTCGGGCAGCTCTCCCGAGGGGGGTTTCTCCACCGTGGGAGGTGAGTTCCACAGCGCGGACGCCTTCGAGACGGTGTTCGATTGGTACCGGGAACGCTTGGGAGATCCTGTCATGTACGAACCCCGGCAGTCCTTGGCCACTTGGAACCGGACGGAGAAGGACCGCATGGTGATCGTGGGGCTGCGTGTAGAGGGCGGTGAGACGGTGATCCTCATCTACTCCCTGCAGGGGAAAACCGAACTCTTCACCCCCTGAACCCAGCGGGCTTCCCGATCCGCGGATTCAGCGAACAGGCTTGTAGGAAAACACCAAGTTTCGCCACTGGAACGGGTTTTCCCCCGGCGCCCATCGATTCGACATTAAACTGGAACGGGTTTTCCCCCGGCGCCCATCGATTCGACATTAAGGTAAACCGAGCCCTACACTCTTTTTCTAGACCGCTTCCCCGGCCAAGGGCGGGAACAACCCGGTCGTCGCATCTTCCGGGGGACCCGGGCCGCCTCTTTAAGGTCCGCTGTGTACCAACCGCCCTTCACGGTCAGGTTCGCCCGTTCGCAACCGCGGTCGGAGAACCAAGCCGGCCGGCTGCTCCGCCATCTGGCAGGAAGGGTCGTCTTCTCCATCTTCAACGGGAAGCCATAGGTTCAAGCGATGCATAACGGCCTCCGCGCGGTTGCGGCCTGGTGGACATGTCGCTTGGCCGCGGGCGAAAGGGGATGGGATTACCGGAACACCCCGCTTGGCCTTCGGGTCCCCATTAAAGGCATTATCCTGAAGGTCTTGATCGATGCCGCGGCCGCTGCCCGAGTTGAGCCTTGCTTTGTGCATAAGGGGCACTGCATGGGTCGACGGCCGAAGATTGTTGACAAACAGGTAACCGAACATTATAGTAATGACGTGTCAGTTCGGAAACCAGAGAGGGAGACGGATTCGCCGCTGGTTGCCGGTGTGCCTGGAGTTGGGAGGACCTTCCGGATGTCGGATCCGCAGTCTGGATAAGAGAAGAAAGAAAAGGAAGGTGAAAAGTCGTTCAATCATCACATCTTGGGACGTCGCCGTGTTCAGTGACCCTGGGGTTGAACCCTCGTGCCGAGGTTTAAGATCTTGAACAACAGGAAATATTATGTACGTAATCACGGTGAGAACGTGAACATGACTACCGGCGGGAACACCCGCCTTTTTCAGGCCCGAGGTTAAGAAGGGGGGTTGCGATCATGGATTATCCATGGTTCAAGGAGTACGATCTCTGCGGCATTCCCAGGACCCTGGAACCCTATCCCTCCATCCCCACCCACGGCCTCCTGGATCGGGCGGCCGAGGACTATCCCCGCATGGGCTGCGTCCAGCTGGGGCTGGAGATGACCTATCCGGAGATCCGGGATCATGCCAACCGCCTGGCCAACGCCCTGGCCTCCATGGGGGTCGGCAAGGGGGACCGGGTGGTGACCCTCCTCCCTTCTTCCATCCAATTCGTGGTGGCCGATTCCGCCGTCTCCAAGGCGGGAGCGGTGCACGTGCCCTGTAGTTTTCTCGAGGCCCGGGACACCCTGGCCCACAAGCTCACGGAGAGCTCCCCCAAGGCCCTCATCTGCCTGGAGGAACACTTGGCCACCGCCGAGTACCTGAAGGAGTTCATGGCCTCGCCCAACATCATCATCACCAAGCTGGACGACTATTCCGGCTGGTCCACCAAGCGGGCCGGCTTGCCCGACGTGCTCTGGCTCACGGAGGTCATCGAGCAGGCCGATCCCCGGCCGCCCCGGGTGGACATAGACCCCGCCCGCGACCTGGAGACCCTCCTCTTCACCGGGGGGACCACCGGGCTTCCCAAGGGATGCATGCTCACCCACCGCAATATCGTGGCCAACGCTCTGCAGAACGTGGCCGTGTTCGGCCCCGTCACCAAGGTGCTCAAGGGGAACATCAACGTGATCATGGGGCTACCCTTCTTCCATAGCTACGGGCACTGCATCATGCACACCATGTTGGGTGTGATGTACGCCACCATGCTCATAGTGCCTGACCCCCGGGACGTGAAAGCCATGCTGGATATCATGCACAAGTACAACCCCGTGCTCCAGTTCGGCGTGCCCACCCAGTTCATGAAGATGCTGGAGGAGGACCTGCGCGCCGCCCGGGTCATCGGCATCTCCGGTTCCGCGGCCCTGCCCCCCACGGTCCAGGAGAAGTTCGAGGCCTCCAGCGACGGCGGTTACGTCTCCGAGGGCTACGGGCTCTCCGAGCTCTCCCCGGTGACCCACTTCAACGTGTCCACCAACGTGAGGGTGATGGGAGGGAGAAAGGGAGTCAAAATACTGAATGCCGTGCTCTTCAACCCGGTGAGCATCGCCCTCACGCGGGCCCAGGCCAGGCTCCTCGGTCCCAAGAGGTTCGGGAAGATGTTCACCGGGATCATCAGCTTGTTGAACAAGCGATCCCGGAAGTCCGACGAGGCTCGCAAGGTGGAGAAGAAGGCCACCATCGGCATCCCCCTCCCGGATACCGAGGTGCGGGTGGTGGAGGTGGACAGCGGGCGCGTCCTCTCCTTCGAGGAGCTCTACAGAGAGGGTAAGGTGGGGGAGATGCTCTTGAAAGGGCCCCAGCGCATGCTGGGTTACTGGCCGGAGCCGGGCAAGGGCCTGGACGAGGAGGGCTACGTGCACACCGGCGACGTGGTGAAGATGGACGAGAACGGCTACTTCTCCATCGTGGACCGCACCAAGGACATGGTCATCGTCTCCGGTTACAAGGTCTATACCCGGGAGGTGGACGACATCCTCTACGACCATCCGGCCACCCGGCTGGCGGCCACCATCGGAGTTCCCGACCCGGAGAGGCCGGGAAGCGAGCGGGTGTGGGTCTTCGTCCAGCTCAAGGAGGAGTACAAGGGGAAGGTCACCGAGGAGGACTACATAAACTACCTGAAGGAGAAAGTCGCCAAGTACGCCGTGCCCCGCGAGGTGGTTTTCCTGGAGGAGATGCCCCTCACCGAGGTCTTCAAGGTGAACAAGAAGGCCCTGCGGGAGATGCAGCTGAAGAAGCTCCAGCTGGACCAGGCCGCGGAAGGTTGAGACAAGTTGTCACCCGGAAGGGGTTGGGCCGGCAAACAGGCCTGAAGAGGGCCAGTCCGGGCGGCATAAACCGGGCGCGGAACGGCCGGGGTTGGCCGGCGAGGGGGGAGAGAAACGGGGCTCAGGAAGGAAGAAAGCCGCTCTCCACGAGGCACTCTCGCGCCGCCTCCAGGGCCGGGCAGGAAGGGATTTCCAGGAAGTTCCCCGCGGCGGCGTCCATTTCCCTGACCGTCTCGTCCTCCGGCAAGAATCCCAGGAGGGGTAGGGCGGTGCTTTCAGCCACCCTCCGGGCCTCGACGGGGTCCCTCACCCGGTTGACGACCAGGCCCAACCTTCGGTAATCTACGGCTTCCTCGGCCACCTCCCGGATGGACTCCGCCACCCGCAACCCCTTGGCCGTCACGTCGCTTACCAGGAGGAGGTGGGACACAGAACGCATCACCCGGCGGTTCACCTGTTCCACGCCGGCCTCGGCGTCGATGAGGGTCAGGTCGAAGTGGGAGGATAGGGACTCGACGGCTTCCCGCAGCAGGGTGTTCAGCTGGCAGTAGCAGCCTTCCTCCTCCGGGCGGCCCACGGAGAGGAAGGCCAGGTTGCCCTGCTCTTCCAGGATCTCCATCATCTTGTAGTCCACGGAGGCCGCCAGGTCCACCTGGTCGGCGGCGTGCTCGCGCACCGCGGAGATTATCTCCTTGCGCACGTCGTTGACCGTCCGGGGGGGGAAGATGCGCAGGGCCATGCCCAGTCCCACCGCCGGGTCGGCGTCCACCACCAGGATGCGGCGTTTGCCGTCCTCCCGGAGCAGCCGGGCCAGGAGGGCGGCCAGGGTGGTCTTTCCCACCCCGCCCTTCCCGCAGACGGCGACCACCGTGCTCCGGTTCATCCGGGATCGGCCTCCCCGCCGCCCCTTTCCGCCTGCAGCCGTTCGCGGATGCGCCGAAGCTCCACCACGCTGTCGCAGACCTCCACGTACTCGCAGGTGTCGCAGTCGAAGTTCATCTCCTCGTACATCTTGATGAGCGCTTCCACGATCTCCTGCACCAGGTCCGCGGCCGGGGAAAGCTCCTCGATCTCCTCCCGGGAGGAGGTCACCAGGAGGACCTCGGCGCTGTCCACGAAATCCAGCCTCTTGACCGCCTGGATGAGGGCGCTTCCCAGGATCTGGGCGTTGAAGCCCCGCTGCATGGCTTCCCGGCTGACCCGGCACCACACGCTCTGCCTCCCGGGGAAGACCCGGGTCATGAAGCCGCGCAGGCCCAGGTTGTAGGTGGCCTCGCGCAGGTCGCGGTAGCAATCGTACTCATCGCTGAAGCGCCCTCCCACCATGACCACCTGGGCCAGGGGCGCCTTGCCCTCCCCGATCTCCGGGAAGTCCGGCCCCACCAGGGTGATCCTCCCGTCGGCCACCGCCCCCGCGTCGTCCCAGAGGAGGAGGGACCGGGAGGCGGTCCCCGGGCTTCCCAGCTCCAGCCCGGTGTCCTCGCTGAGGATGACCTGGGGGGAGGAGGCCCGGGGGAGGACGGGGGTGAAGTGGAATTCCCTCGCGCTTCCCAGGGAACGCTTCTCCTCCAGGTATTGGCGGATGCCCTTCAGGGGTTCCTCGAAAAGTCCCAACTCAGCTCGCTTCCACCAGCAGGGCGGCGCCCACCGCCGCGGCCAGCATGGGATCCAGGGGGAAGGGCTGGTAGTCTCCCTCCATGCGTTCCCGCACCAGGTCCACCACGGTGCGCATCCGGGCCACGCCGCCGGTGAAGGTGTAGCGGTTGCCTCCCCCGAAGCGGCGGGCCTGGGAGGTCACGATGCGGGCCACGGCGTCGCACAAGCCGGCCACGATGTCCTGGGGGGACTCGCCGTTGTTGACGTGGGTTATGACCTCGCTCTCCACGAAGACCCCGCACTGGGAACTTATGGGAACCCGTTTCGCGGCCCGCGAGGCCTCCTCGTCGATGCGCTCCACGGGGACGCCCACCGCCGCGGCCATGACCTCCAGGAAACGTCCGGACCCCGAGGCACATTTGTCGTTGCGCATGAAGTCCAGGACCTCTCCCTCGGGGTCCAGGAGCATGGAGGTGATGCTCTGGCCCCCGATGTCCACCACCAGGTCCACCTCGGGGAGGAAGCAGCGGGCCGCCCACCCGATGCAGGCCACCTCGTCCTCCAGGAAATCGGCGTCCTTGAGAAACTCGGCACCGCTTCCCGTGGCCACCATGCCGTCCAGGTTGTGGCGGCTGACCCCCGCCTCGCGGCATACCTCCTCGACCAGGCCGTCCACCTCGCCGGCGATGTTGCCCGTTGTTTCCATTATTTTCCAGGCAAGCAACGTGTCGCCGTCCATGACCACCGCCTTGGAGAAGAGGCTCCCGATGTCGCAACCCAACGCCTTCATCCCGACCCTCCCATGCGACGGGCGAGGATGGCGGCGCCCAGCGCCCCGACGATCTGGGGATCCACCGGGCAGGGCACCATCCTCACTCCCAGGATGCGTTCCAACTCCGCCTTAACCGCGGCGTTCTTGGCCACCCCCCCGGACATGGTGACCTCGGGCTCCACACCCACCCGCCGGGCCAAGGCGGCCACCCTCTCGGCCATGGCCCGGTTGACGCTGGCGGCTATGTCCGCCTTGTCCGCCCCCCGCTGCATGTAGTGAAGGACCTCCGTCTCGCAGAAGATGCTGCATCGGCTGGAGAGGTCCACGGGATGGCGGGACTTGAGGGAGAGGGTGCCCAGCTCGTCCAGGGTTATGCCCAGGGTGCGGCACATGACCTCCAGGAAGCGGCCGGTGCCCGCCGCGCACTTGTCGTTCATGACGAAATCCTTGAGCTCCCCGGTGGGTTCCATACGGATGACTTTGGCGTCCTGGCCCCCGATGTCGATGATGGTGCGCACGCCGGGCAGGAGCCACAGGGCTCCCACGCCGTGGCAGGATATCTCGCTCACGTTGGCCTGGGACAGCCCGCGGGACTGCACCTGTTCCCTCCCGTACCCGGTACTCACCGTGTAGTCGATGTCCCCCTGGCGCAGGCCTAACTCGGAAAGGAGCTCCCCCATCACCGTCTCCGCCGAGTCCACCGGGTTGGGCTTGACCCGGATGCTCCGGAAGCCGGCGATCTTACCGTCCTCCATGATCACCGCCTGGGCGGTGAGGGAACCCACGTCGATGCCCCCGAAACGCATCTCCCACCTCCCTCTGCCGACACGCCGGTTTCCCCTGGGGCTGTTTTCCGGGGTCCTTGACTATAATTTTATCCCATCCCACGCCGGATTTTCAGGAAGTCCGGAGAACACCGGCCACCATGGGCATGGTGGGGTGAAAGTTTATCCCGGACCTCCCTCCCCGCCAACATAGCCGGACTTTTACGGGATGTTTGTATATTATGACCGTGGTCATTTTTTGTCAACCGTGCCCGACGCCCTCCCGCCCGCACGGGGGACGGATTACCAAAAGTTGGAAAAGCCACGCCCGGCTTTCCCGGAGGTGAGGAGACTCATGCGCCCCTCCCGGCTCGCCGCCGGCGTCGCCGGACCACGTTCTCCACGAAGGACTCTATTTCCTCCTGGAGCACGCTGGTGGGGGTCATGCGCCGGATCCACGAATCGCCCTGCAGGCAGAGCACGGGGGCCCCGGTGCGCTTCAGGATCTCCCGGCGCACCTGATTGATGATGCTCCAGGTCTGCTTGCAGGCGTGGTGCCCGGAATAGATGGCGCAGTCGGCGCGCAGGTCGGTGATGAAGCCGCACATATCCTCTATCCAGGCCAGGGACATGGAGGAGGCTCCCATCTGCCTGGTCATGGGATATTCGAAGCAGGCTTCCGCCAGCCCCTGGAGCATGCTCTCCCGGCTGGAGGTGTCCACGAAGCGGGGCTGGCACAGGGAAAGGATGTCGTTCAGGTAGGTTATACCCCGTTCCTCCATCCAGTTGAAGAAGCCCAAAAAATCGAAGTAATAGCCGATGTACAGCCACATGCAGCGGGCCACCTCCTCGGGAGCCGGGTACTCGCCGGACTCCAGGCGCCTCTTGGAGAGGTCCACCATGGCCCGCATCATCCGCGTCCCCTCCGGGCGACCCCAGCGGGTGAAGCGGGTTCCGTAGGTGAAGATGGAGAAGATGTTGGGCACCGGGCAGGGAGAGAACTTGCGCAGGTCGTAGAGCTCGTAGTAGAGCTCCGCGGCCCGGTTGGCCTCCTCGAGGACCTCCTTCATGCGCTCCTCCTCCAGCTCCTCGCCGATCAGCTCCTCCAGGCGGCGCAGGAAACCCATGAAATAGCGGCCGTGGAGTTCCTTTCCCCGCGGCCCGGTATCCGTGGGCTTCTCCAGGATCACCTGGGGTATGCCCATGTGCAGGGAGACGAATTCGTGGATCTTGGAGTTGGCGTCGCAGGCCCCGGGGGCCGACTGGACGATGATATCGGGTTCAAAGTCCCGGCCGGTGAGGACTGAGCCCAGCTCGATGGTGGAAGAGGAGCATAGGAAGTCGGGGATCCCCAAGCCCATGGCGTAGTCCCAATAACGCTCACCCTGCCCTTCCAGCACGGAAACCCCCAGGGTGGTGAGCACCTCGCTGGTAAGGGGGACGGCGTTGCGGAAGAGGTAGATTATCTCCGGGGGGAAGTTGAAGGGGACCAGGACCACCTTCCGCCCCTCCTCCCGGGCCTCCCGGGCCTCCTTTACCCATCCACCGATCATGCGGATGAAATCCAGGCTCACGTCGCGGAAGCGGGGAGAGAGTAGGGCACGCATGGACCGCGAGGTATCCGGGGGGAGCAGGCGCAGAAGCCCCTCCACCTCCTGGTCGCTCATACCCTTGGGGAGGAGTACGGCCACCTTGATGAGCTCTTCCACCCTTTGGAAGAGACCGTCCCCCATAACCCCCTGGCGTTTGTCCATCTCCCCTCACCTCATAGCTTTCCCGATCCCCCGGGGGAGGCTGTTTTCCCTGCGAACCGCCGCCCGCCGATGCGCTCCAGGAAGGCTTGCACCCGGGTCCGTATCCTCCCCAGGTCGGCGGCGGAACCATATTCCTTCTCCAGCACCAACACGGGGATGCCGCGTTCCTCGAGGTCCAGGCGCAGGCGAACGTTCTCCACCCCGTGCAGGTCGCAGAACTTGTTGTATACCAGCACCGCGCCGTCCACCCGGGCCCTCTCCGCCGCCTGGAGTATGAATTGCAGCCGCGAGGGATAATCGTCGAACATGCGGGGACAGAGCAGGTGCCCCAGGTAGGCCTCGGCCAGGGCGTGGATGGGCTCCCCTTCCACCTTCGGTAGCTTCCAAAAAGCGCGGGTACCGTAACACAGGGCGTCGGTGACCACCAGCCCTCCCAGGTCCTCAACCTCCCTCACCAGTTCCGGCTCGTCGGTGGCGCTTCCGGCCAGCAGGAGGCGAGCCCGGTAACCGGTGACCTCCCTCCCCTCGGCCTCCCGCAGCAGGTCATCGAGCAGATCGTCGAACGCCCCGGGGGGGAGGGAGGATTCGAGGAGGAGCACGGACAGCGCTTCCCCGCCGGTGAGGGCCGGGTTTTCCCTCTCCCGCAGGGAGAAGAGCCGGCGCATGCGCTCCCGCCGGTGGTTGGCCGCCCGCACGGCCTCGGAGAGGGCGGAGTCGCCGATCTCCACCTGGAAATGATTGGAAAGAGCCTCCCGTAGAAGCTCCAGCTCCTCGGCGAAGAACTCCAGGGATTCCTCGGTGACCAGGTGGGGGACCTTCAGGTAATGGAAGAAGCCGGGCTCGGCGGCGCGGCTCCAGTTCTCGAACATCCCCCGCAGGTGGTCACATCCGTTGGTCTCCACCAGCCCATCCAGGAAACCGTAGGCGCCCTCCAGGGCCAGCTGCAGGCAGGCCCGGCAAAATCCGCAATTGAAACGGGAGAGATGGGCGTCGGCGTGGTCACGTTCCGGTTTTCCCAGGGCCCGCACCCGGTAAGGCACGATGCCGGCGGCGTCGAATATCTCCCGGGGGGTGGCCACACAAGTGAAGCCGACCACCCGCCCGCCGCCTTCCTTCCACTCCCGGAGCCTCGGGGTTACCAGCTCCCGGGCCATGCTCAAGATTTCGTCCATGGATCGCTTCCCCGTCCCCTCCACCGGACCGCCGGCTGGCGAGGCGGGAAAGGAACGACCGGCCGTTGCCGCGCCGTTACACGGTTTGAACGGGCCGGGGAAGGGCCTTCCCTCACCACCTCGCGCGCCGGGACAGCCTTCCGTACGGTGCCCATTCTAATGTTCACCCGTTGGAGCAACAAGTGGGGATATCCCCATCACCGGCCGGGGGATTTCCCGCCTTCCTTCCCGGCCCCATGTCCTCGGGGCGGAAAACGCGCAAGTCGGTCCGTAAACGGGTCGGGGCGGGAGGTTACTGGCCGAATAAACCACCCAGGATACCACCCGCCGGGCCGCTGCCCCCGCTCTTGGGTTGCTGCAGGCTGGTCTTGGGGGCCTCCTCGCTGGGTTGTACCACCACGTAACCCTCGCCCTGGAAGGCCAGCTGGAAGAGCTCGCCGTGGGTTGATCCGAAGATCCCCTTCAGGCTGGACAGGTTGGCGTCCACGTGTACCGTGGGGTTGAGGCTCTGGGACCAGGCGATGGTGGCGTTGGAGTCGGTGAACACGGGCTCGTCCGGGGTGACCTTGAGGGTCATGGGTTCCCCCTTGGAGATGAGGGCCAGGTAACCGGTGCCCTGGAGCTCCACGGTCCACAGACCGCCGACCATCATCCCCGCCGCTCCCCTGATCATCTTGATGTCCCAGGAGATGCTGGGGGTGAAGGCCAGGAGGTTGAGGGCCTCCACGGTGATGGATTCGTTGTTCAGGTAGAGGAGCACGATATCGTTGGCCGCATCGGCCAGGAAGAGGTCCCCCGTCCCCTGGGCCAGCATGAGGGTGAACGATTCGCCGGAGATGGCCTTCTTGATGAACTTGTCCACGCCCCCGCTTCCTTGGCGGGTGAAGCTGATCCTCCCCTGGTAGGCGATCATGGACCCGGCTTTGGCCAGGACCTGCCCCCCGCAGGCATCCATGTTCACCCGCAGGAGCTTCTTGCTCTGCAGGCTGAAGGCATCCGGACTTTCCACCTCCATGGACTGCCTTATCAGGGCGTTAAGCGAGGTGGGCGCCAGTTCCCCGCCGCGGGTGGAGACGGTGGGGGGCGCCGATGCCGCCTGGGGTTGAGGGGCAGTGGACGCGCCGGCCTGCGACGGGGCGGCGGGTGTGGAAACCGGCGACCCGGGAGCGGCCGCGGCGGCCTTGAGTTTCTGGCCGCAGAAGCGGCAGAAGGAAGCCGTGGCGTCGTTTTCCTGGCCGCAGCTTGGACAAAACATGTCAAACCTCCTTCCTCCGGCCCCTTGATGTCCGATCGATCGCCGATGATGTTCGCGGGGGGCCGGGCTTCCCGAAGACCGATCATCCGAGGCAGACATACAATCCGATACGGATATCTATATGCTACCGCGGCGGGTCGATTTGATAAAGCGGGGCGTTCATGGTTCTGCCGGCCCGAGGTCAGCCCCGGCCAGGGCGCATCGTATCTCTCTTCCCCGCCATGCTGAGCCTTGGGGCCGGGATTGACGTAGCGGTGGCATCATATCTCCGCCGCCGTCCGCTCCAGCGTCTCCCCATCCATGTCCATGAAGATGAAGGACAGCTCGCCCCGAGGCAGGAAATCCTCCCTTTCCGCCAGGACCAGGTGATAGGGACTGGTCAGCACCTGGGCGGTCAGGCTTCCCGGCTCAGGCTCCACCATCTCCACCTCTACCCGTACGTCGGTTCCCGACTGCACCGCCCGGACCACGGAGATGGCGTAGCCCGATGTGTTGCGGGGGCCCTGCATGGCGGCGATGACCACCTGACTGGAAAAGTCCACGCCGCCTTCCGGAAGTTCCAGGTTGGCGAGGGAGAGAAGCCTTTTCAGCCCCTCCTCGTCCTCCAGCACCAGGAAGGCGGGCCCGGTTTCTCCCCCGGTGGCCGGCTGCTCGAAACGCCCGTATTCGCATATGGAGCCCTGCACGAGGGTCCGCAGGGGGATCTCCCTTTCGTGGTTCTCTTCCTCCGCTGTTTCCTCCGCGACTGGTTCTTTCCCGCACCCGTAAAGGCCGATAAGGGAGAGCGCGGCCAGAAAAACGGCCAGGGAGAGAAAAACCCGGCGCATGAGAGTCGACCTGTTCATAATCCAGCGTCCCCGTCCGATCCTCCTCCCGCCGTGTATGACGGCGGGGTCCACCACCTTCCGGGTTTGATTATAACCCCCTTCTCCCTCCCGTGCCCGGGACTCCCCGTCCGGGCGATGGACATCATACCGTGCTCACGCGCCGGCACGAAGCCTCCAGCCCGTGCCCGTGAAAGAGGAAGCACGGTAAGGATATGGCAGATAATGGCAGTAATCATCCCCATCCGTGGAGGGGGTCTGGCCTTGGTCACGGGGATTGAGACAGGCGAGTTCGTCTCCTCCCGGACCCCTCCCGGTTTGCCCGCTGAGGTTCGGTGCCCCGAGCAGGATTTCCGTGAGCCCGGGATTACGCTGGATTCCGCGTTTCCGCCGCGGAAAACCATGCAGAATCGGCATGAGAAAAAACCAGGCATCAAGTTGTGAGGGGGCGAGTAGAGGCTGAAAAGACGAGGAAAGAATACCCGTAAAAACCCGTAAGAACAAGGCTCGCCTGCTTTCCCTGGTTCGGGCGGGCGGGGCGGAAGCCGTTTCCCGTGATCATGCCCATGGTGATACCGGAGAGGGCCCTACGCGGAGATGCGGTTTCAGCCTCCCTCCAAGGGGGCCGTCTCCAAGATACCGTTTGGTAAATGAGTTGAAATCCGGTATATAATTATAAAGCCGCGCCAGGGATTGGAGGGCGAAAGGATACGACGCGGGAGGGGGTGACTGCCGCGTCGTCCTGGAGACGGGTAAGGGATCGTCGGGGGAGACCCCGGAGGGAAGGAAAGGAGAGGGTATATGTCGGAGATAAGGTTCGACGGACGCGTCGCAGTAGTGACCGGGGCCGGCGGCGGCCTGGGTAGGGAATACGCCCTGCTCCTTGCCAGCCGCGGGTGCAAGGTGGTGGTCAACGACCTGGGCGGCGCCGTGGACGGCACGGGCGCCGGGACCACCGCGGCGGAGAAGGTGGTGCAGGAGATCAAGGACGCCGGCGGGGAGGCGGTCCCCAACTTCGACAGCGTGGCCGACTGGGAGGGCGCCCAGAACATCATCAAGACGGCCATCGACAACTACGGGAAGATCGACATCCTCATCAACAACGCCGGAATCCTGCGCGACAAGAGCTTCCTCAAGATGGAACTGGAGGACTATGAGAAGGTCATCGCCGTGCACCTCAACGGGACCTTCTACTGCTCCAAGGCGGCCTGGCCTTACATGCGGGAGAACAACTACGGGCGCATTGTTTCCGCCGCTTCCGCCGCCGGGGTCTACGGCAACTTTGGCCAGGCCAACTACGGGGCCGCCAAGATGGGCATCATCGGCCTCATGCACGTCCTCAAGCAGGAGGGGGCCAAGTACAACATCAAGGCCAACGTCATCGTCCCCATCGCCGGGACGCGCATGACGGCCACCGTACTGCCTCCCAACCTGGTGGAGATCCTCAAGCCCGAGTACGTGGCTCCCATGGTGGTGTGGGCCTGCTCCGACCGCTGCGAGTTCTCCGGTTACACCTTCGTGGCCGGGGCCGGGTATTTCAGCCGCACCGCCTTCATGGAGGGGCCGGGGGTGTTCTTCGACCCGTCGCAGGGGATCACCCTGGAGATGATCGACGAGAACATCGACAAGATCGTCTCCCTGGAGGGCGCCCGGACCTTCGAGAACGCCACCGAGCAGACCGGCTACGCCCTGTCCAAGCTCAACCTGGGCTGAGCCGCGGGGACCATGACGGTTAGCCGAGGAAGGAGTGGATAAGATGCCTATCGATCTTTCGGTTGTGGGCAAAGAGCTTCCCTCGCTGGATTACGAGTACACGGTCAGGGAAGTGATCCTCTACGCCCTGGGCGTGGGCGCGGGGTACGAGGACGACGAGCTCAAGTTCGTCTACGAGAACGGGCTGCAGGTCCTGCCCACCTTCGGGGTCATCCCTCCCTTTCCGGCCCTCATGGGCCTGGTGAACGTGGAGGGCGTGAACATCAACCTGGTCATGCTGGTGCACGGGGAGCAGTACCTGGAGATCCGCAAGCACCCCATACCCACCCAGGGCAAGTTGACCTCCAAGCCCAAGATCGCCGCCGTGTGGGATAAGACCAAGGGCGCGGTCATCGACCTGGACGTGGAGACGGTTGACGAATCCGGCGACGTGGTCTTCTTCAACAAGTTCTCCAGCTTCATCCGGGGAGAGGGCGGCTTCGGGGGCGAGCGGGGGCCCGAGCCGGGAAACGAGCCCCCGGAGCGCGATCCGGACAAAGTGGTGGAGATGAAGACCCTCCCCATCCAGGCCATGATCTACCGCCTGTCCGGGGATTACAACCCCCTGCACATCGACCCCAACTTCGCCAAGATGGCGGGGTTCGACCGGCCCATCCTGCACGGCCTGTGCACCTTCGGGCACGCCGGGCGCGCCGTCCTCCGGGAATACTGCGGGAACGACCCCACCAAGTTCAAGGCCATCAAGGTGCGCTTCAGCCGGCCGGTTTGGCCGGGGGACACCATCGTCACCCAGATGTGGCAGGAGTCGGAGGACAAGATCATCTTCCGCTGCACCACCAAGGAGCGCCCGGAGGAGTACTGCATCACCAACGCCGCGGTGTGGCTCAACGTGTAAAGGACTCGGGTAAAAATTGGGGGCGGGAAAATCCGCCCCCTTTTCTTTGCGCCTCAGTTAACGGGGGATGAAGTCCTCCTCCCGCACCAGCTCCATGGATATGGCCTCCTCGGGGCAGGTGACCATGCACAACCCGCAGCCCATGCACTTCTCCGGGTCCACAGTGCTCACCTCGGAGCCTTCCCCGCCGGAGAGGGAGAGGGCGCCGAAAAAGCACCGCTCCAGGCAGTTTCCGCAGCCGCTGCACTTTTCCTGGTCCACGCGGGCTTGGAACCGGCTGGGGTCGCAGAGGTTGATGCCCTTGGAGATGAGGGTGAAGGACATGCAGCAGTCGTCGCAGCAGTTGCAGATGAAATGGCTGTCCGTGGTCCGGTTCATGGTCACGTGTACCAGCCCGGCCTCCTCGCACTCCCGGATGATGTCCAGGGCTTCCTCCACGCTCACCTCCCGGCCGCTGCCCCTCTCGATGGTATAGTCCGCGGCCTTTCCCACCTGGAGGCATACCTCCAGGGGCTTGTCGCAGTTCCCCTCGATGAGGCGGCAGGTACACTTGGTGACGGCCACCCTTCCGGAGTCCCTTATGATGCGCTCCACGTCGTCGAAGGCCAGGATGCGCGAACGGGCCTCCACCGGCTGCTGCACGGTGACGACGCGCGAGAAGGGCTTGGGCAGCATCCTGGAGACCATGCCCGCGAACTCCGGCCACTCCTCGGCCATGAAGCGCTTCCAGAGGCGGTGGTACTCTGGAGGAGCCTCGGGCCAGAGTATGGAGGCGTCGTGGAACTGCACCAGGTCCCGGCACATACGGTACACGGTGCCCCCGGGCTTCTCCGACTTGAAGATCAGTCCCTTACGGAAAAGGGTCCTCAGCTGCTCCTCCAGCCCCTCCTCGGGAAGGCCCGTTTTCTCCGCCAGCTCCGGGATGGTCCCCGGGGTGGCCAGGAGGATGCGGGCCTCTTCCTGGTCGGCGATCATGCGGAAGAGTTCCGGTATGAGCTTGCTCTGGGGCATGAGCACCCTGGTGGCCAGCTGCTGGTAGAGATCCTCGTCGTTCATGCGCCTTCCCCTTTCTCCATCCTGAACCGTGAGAACGCCACGTGGATATTATACGCTCCGCGGGTCCGGGAACGCGTAACCGGTACCTGGGGCCCCGGGGGGGCAGAGTGGAGGGCCCGGGCGGCGCGGGTTTAAACCACCCCTTCAATGCCCTTCCGTATGAACCTCTTCGCCGCCGGGAAGGGAGGGGGGATGTCCCCCTTCGCCTTCCTCTCCGGTAGGATGGCCGCTTTCTTCCCCGCCGGCCTCTCCCTCCGCCTCCTCGTGCGCGCCCGGCTCCTCTTCCGCCAAGCGCGGTTCCAGGGCCGAGGCAACCTCGCGGTATCCGGCAACCGCCTCGGAGAGGAGCTCCAGGAGGCCGGCGTGGGCCTCCTCCGCGCCCACCGGGACCTTGACCCGGCTCAACTCCAGTATGCCTTCCTCCAGGACCGCGGCCATCTCCTCGAGGATCTCCGCCGGCGCCTTTCCCGTTCCCTCCCCGGGGTGCCCGGAGCCCGTCGTCTCCTCCAAAAGTTCCCCCATCCGGGCGGCGAGCTTTTCGTTGAGGTCACGCATTTCCCGGAAATAAGCCTCTTGCCCCGCGCTGCCGCATCCCGCGAAGGGGAGGAAGGAGGCGAGGAAAAGGACCAGGATACCAAGCGACACCATCTTATTACGCATCCGATCACCCCTCGGCTCTTCCGTCCACATGCCCCGCCGGCGCTCCTCTCGCCCCGACCGGCCTTTCCCGCCGCCATCTTCCGTGGCCGGAAACTTTCCCTGCGTCGTGTTCCATGGCCCCGAAATTCCCGCCGTCATGTTCCACGGCCGCGGGGCGCACGGGAAAGGGACGGGCCGCCGATCTTGACAGCCCGTTTCGGCTGACCCGTGGGAAATAGTATACAACAGGAGAACTAACGGTTACCGACACCTCCCTCCGCGAGCAACCCGTCCTCGTTTTGGGCGCCGGATCGGCCTCGGCTGCCGGGCCTGCTTGCCTTGAGATCCGAGGTGCCTCGTGAACCGGCGGGGGAAGGGTCCGCCTCGCGTGGGGTGATGGGGAATCACATTGCCATCGATCACTCACCGCTCTTGTGCCCCTTTTGCCCGCATGCGTGCGTCATCCCCATCGGGGAGGGGAGGCGCTTCTCGGCAAGGTCCCGAGGCGGAGCCGGGGCGGCAGGGATGTCCTTATCTCCGGAGATGGCGAATGAAAGGAGGAAACGCGGATCCCAAGACGGCGCAGAAGATGACCTTGGAGGGCATGCGGCATTTTCTGCGCATGACCACAGAGACCCCGGCCTCCTTCCAGGAGCAGATGGAGAAGATATGGAGGTCCCTCCTGGAGCAAGCCGGGGTGATGAAGAAGGAAGGCGGGAAAATGCTCACCGAGTGGCTGGACAACCTGTGCAAAGGGCGGGAAGAACTCCTTCCCGATCTTGAGGACGGGTTGCACCGCATGGAGGAGCTCCTGGGAGGGGATCAGAGTGCCAGGGGGGACTTTTTCCGTCATCTATGCCGCCCTCTACCCGGAGAAGATCCGCAACCTCATCACCAGGGTCACCCCCATCGACTTCCACGTCACCGACGGCCTGCTCAACGTCTGGAGCCGGCACATGAACGTGGACAAGATGGTGGACACCATGGGGATCATGCCCGGGGAGTTCAGGAACCTGGGGTTCCTGATGCTCAAGTCGTTCCAGCTCCTGGTGGATAAGTACGTGGGGTTTATGGACAACCTGGACGACCCGGCCACGGGGGTCGATTTCGTGCTCATGGAGAAATGGATATTCGACAGCCCCGCCCAAGCGGGAGAGGCTTACCGCAAGTTCATCGAGGATCTCTACCAGGAGAACAAGCTGGTCAAGGGAGAGCCGGACATAGGGGGCCGGCGGGTGGATTTGAGGAGGATAACCCTGCCCCTGCTCAACGTATACGCCACCGAGGACCACCTGGTCCCTCCCGCCTCCTCCATCCCCCTGAACGACCCGGTGGGAAGCGAGGACAAGACGCTGTACGGTTTCCCCGGGGGACACATCGGGATCTACGTGAGCTCCCGGTCCCGGAAGGAGCCGTCCTCCATGGTCTCCGGGTGACTGGTGGAACGCTGTTCGGGCGCCAGGAAGGGGGGGCGGGGGCGAGCCGGGAAAGCGGCTTCACCGGGAGCGAAGAAGGCGTCAGTCGGAAAGGCCCCCACCTGCGCCGGCAGGGAGAAACGGGGGGCGTAAAGGGTCCGGGAGGTTCGGCGGCCACCTGAGGGTGGGTACGCGTGCCGCGGGGCCCCTTCCCGATCGCCGCTACTCCCCGCCCTTGGAGGACTTCGGCGGGGGAGCGAGCCTTTTCCAGAAATAGGAAAGGGTGGACGATCCCAGTCCCAGGGTCCACAGGTGGATGAGGAGCATGGTGAAGCGGTCTTTGTCCAGCGGCCAGTATTTGCGGTTTTCCAGCGAATATAGGATGTCCATGAGGGACAGGAAAAGGAGGGAACTCCCCGCCGCCACCCCGAAGAACCTGCCCTCCGGCTCATCCTTCCACAGGTGCCAGGCGGCCAGCATGCAGGCGGTGCTCATCCAGGAATCGGCGAGGGGAAAGGCGCGCTCGAAAGCCTCGTCCTGTTCCGTCTCCGTGGCCTGGATCTTCCCGGCGAAGAAGAGGATCCAGAAACCCGCGGTGGCCGCCCCCGTGAAACCCAAAAGGCAGGACAGGACCCGCCTCTTCAGGGTTTCCCCTCCCCGCGTGCCGTACGCTTCTCCAGGCATGGGGATATTATAACAAATGTAGGTTTTGGTTCCCGGCCACAAGGGAAGATAGCCCATGGCGTGGTTATGCCCCGGAGCTTATAACCCGGAAGAAGGGCCGCTCTCGAGGGAATGTGGTTTTCGCGGTAACGGAGGGAGAAGTTCGGGCGGCGAAGGGGATGCGGGTTTGGGGTTGGCGACGTTTTTCCGGGAGAGCAAAGGCCGGGCGGCTGGGGTGGGATGAGGGGTTGAGGATGTCCGGGAGGCACGGAGGGAAGCGGCGTCTTTCCCGGCTGCGTTTTTGCGCGCTGGCCGCCATCCTGGCCGCTTCCCTGGCATTGGTGGTCGTTTTCCACTTCGGGCTCGGGAAGGACGTGGTCTTCAGCCATTTCTTCTATCTCCCCGTGGTCCTGGCCACGCTCTGGTGGGACTGGAGGGGGGTTGCCGTACCCGCCTTCCTTTTCGGCCTCCTGATACTCTCCCATGCCCTGAGCGGGCTGCAGGTCTCCATGTGGGTGGAAGTGGCCCGGGGCCTCTCCTTCATCCTGGTGGGGTGCGTGGTCGCCTACCTGAGCAGAAGGAAAGGTCAACTGTACGAGGAACTCGAGGACCATTACCGGGGACTCGAGCGGGTGGTGGAGGCGAGGACCGCCGAGCTCAGGGAGAAGAACCGCGAGCTGGAGGCCTACGCCCAGACCGTCTCCCACGACCTGAACGCACCGCTGGTGGTGATAAGCGGATTCCTCGAGCTGCTCAAGGACAGGGCCGCGGACAGGCTGGGGGAGGAGGAGAAGGAATACCTGGAGAGGATGGAAAAAGCCACGGAGCGCATGGGTCGGCTCATCAGCTCGCTCTTGACCTATGCCCGGGTGGGGGCCGAGCCCGCGTCGCTCGAGGTGGTGGACCCGGGCGAGGTATTTCGGGAGGTGGCCATGGAAAGGGCCGTGGACCTGGAAAACCTGCAGGCGGAGGTGGAGGTGGAGGAGGGCATCCCTCCGGTAATGGCCGATCCCGTGCGCCTCCAGCAGGTCTTTTCCAACCTGCTGGACAACGCGCTCAAGTACCGGCGGCCGGACGCGCCGTTGCGCATCAGGTTGGGCTGGAGGTCGGAGGGGGAGATGGTCTGCCTGTATATAGGTGATAACGGCATGGGGATCGAGCCGGGAAAGGCCGAGGAGATCTTCATGCCCTTCCGCCGCCTTCTCTCCTGTGAGGAACCGGGCCTGGGGCTGGGGTTGCCCATCGTGAAGAGGGCCGTGGAGAGCTGGGGCGGAAGTATATGGGTGGAATCGGAGCCCGGGAAGGGCGCCGTGTTCTTCT
This sequence comes from Actinomycetota bacterium, assembly GCA_014360685.1. Classification (GTDB taxonomy): domain Bacteria; phylum Actinomycetota; class Geothermincolia; order Geothermincolales; family RBG-13-55-18; genus Solincola_A. Next base: position 30,828 of record JACIXB010000005.1, read on the forward strand.
TCACCGTACCCACGGGGGGTAGGGTGGGGGCTTGAACGTCCGGGGAGGGCTGGCCCGCGGAGAACCGCGAAAGGGAGGGGTGGTAAGCATCCAGGGGCGAATCTTCCTCTATTCCTGTTGAACCCCGGGTTCGGTCAGCGGAGAAGATGGACGGGGCGGCGGGCGGTTCAGCCCACGGCAAGCCCGGCCCCGGAAAAGGGGGCGGATTCTTGTGGCGACGGCTGGTGGGGTCAAGGGTAAACCCGCCGGCGGCGCCATGCCGCCTATTCCCTGGCCAGGGCGCGTGCCAGGGCGGGGAGGAAGGCCTCCAGGAAACGCCCGAGGCTGGCCAGGGCCTCCCGCATTCCCCGGCGCATCTCCCGCGCCCGGGAGAGGAGGGAACCGTCCGCGGCCGTCAACCGGAGGCGCCTGCCCCAGAGGTCGGGGCGCGATTGGCCGGAGTAGGGCAGCATCTCCTCCAGGCCCACGAAATCGTGCTCCATCTCGTCGCTGATGGCCCTGATGACCGCCGCGGGTATCCCGGTCCCCGCGGCCACCTGCAGCACCGCGGAACCCTCCATCTCCACCGCCAGGGCCCGAAAAGTGGTGCCCAGGTGGGCTCGGAGTCCGGGGTCCAGGACCACTTGGTCGCAGGTGATGATCCGGCCCCGATGGCAGGGGAGACCGGCCCTGGCGGCCGACCCTGCGGCCTCTTCCACCAGGGCGGCATGCGCCTTGAAGGAAGGGTGAAAAAGAACCTTGCCTGCCTCGCAGAGGCCCGGGCCGGTGTGCCCGAATCCCTGGGAATGGATTATCCCCACGTCCGCGGGGAGCACCTCTTCCGCCACCACGAGGGCCCCGATGCGCAGGCGGGGATTAAGGGAACCCGCGGTGCCTATGTTCAGCATTGCGCCGGGCCGGTGCCGCAAGGCGAGATACATCGCGCCGGCGGCCGCGGCGACCTTTCCCACCCCGCAGGTCAGCACGAGGAGGTTGGAGGATCCCCAGCCCCCCGACCGCAGCTCCATGCCCCACGGGGCGGGCAAGGGCGAGTGATGCTCCAGGAGGGATAGGAGACAAGAGGCTTCGCCGGGAGTGGCGGCTATGAAGGCCACCGTCCCCTTCGCGGAGTCCGCTCCCGAAAAGGCTTTTTTCTCCACCCGCCCTCCAGATCGTCCTGTCTCCCCAGGGTGAGGATGCCCGCGGCAAGAACCTTGGGGACCGATGCGCTCCCGCGTGCCGGGCATCTCCGGGGTCACCCGCCGGAAAAACCTCAGCGGCTGGCCGTCTGCGGCACGAAAACCCTCCTTCCTTCGAGCGCCCCAGCCCAACCGACGAGGCCCTCCGGTAGAAAGGTTACCACGGTGAGGCGCGCGAGATTAACCACGGGGTGCATACCCTCGGCTTATCACCGGTGCCCTTTGCCCCTCCATCGGTGGGAGAGCATCCCCGGGGACGGGAAGCGCCGCATTCAAGGCACGGGGTGGGTTAAGGGAAGCCGCCGCAGGGCCGATTATTCTTATGTATATCATGGGGATAAGAGGTCGTTCCGCGTGTCCGGTCTTTTCATAGGGTTGGCCGTGGGTGGGGCGGAGATGGAAGGAGGGTGAGCATGGGGGAGAAGATACTCATCGTGGACGACGACGCCACCATGGCCAATCTCCTCTCCACGGTGCTCGAGTTCGAGGGCTTCCACCCCTTGAAGGCGCTTTCCGGGGATGAGGCCGTGCGCATGGTCAAGGAGGAGAACCCGGACCTGGTGCTCCTGGACATCATGATGCCGGGGATGGACGGTTTCGAGGTCCTGGCCCGCCTGAGGAAGGATCCGCGCACGGAGAAGATGCCGGTGATCATGCTCACGGCGCGAACCGATGATCGGGACATGTTCGAGGGTTGGCGGCGGGGTGCGGACGAGTACGTCACCAAGCCTTTCGATCCCCACCGCCTGGTGGTGGTGATACGGGAGGTGCTGGCCCGGTCCTACGAGGAGAGGCTGGAGGAAAGGGCCCGGCACGTGGAATATCTTCTGGACCTGCTGAGCAAGATAGACGGCGAGAAAGCGGGGACCTGACCGTTCCGGCCTTTTCCCGGGCTCCTGAACCGGGAGGTCGGTGGGCCCCGTGTTGGGGTTCAGTCCTCTCCGAAGAGGGTGCGGAAGAGTTCGGGGTCCTCCGCCAGTTCCCGCAGGGCCCGGAGCTCGTGGGTTTTCAGGCGTCGGGACGCCTTGCGCAGGTACTGGAGGGCCGCCTCTCGGGTACGCCTGAAGGTGTGGGGGTAGAGTTCCCGGACCGCCATGTCCACGCAGTCTTCCAGCGAGAAACCCGACCTCCGCTTGCGCTGGGCGAGGGAGAATATGCGCGGGAAGTCGGCGAAGACCTCCGATCCCGGTTCCCTGTCCCTTCCCCCCGCCGAGGCGCTCCTCATGCGCGTGCGCATCTCCTTCACCGCCTGCGGTTTTCCCGCCAGCTCGCGGAGCGCCCGCAGCGATCCCCATCCCCTCTGTGCTTTGAGGTATTCCAGGATCTCCGCTGCCTCCCGCAGGACGTCGCGGTGGGCATGGGGATAATCTTCCCGGGCGCAGGAGGCCAGGGCTTCCGGAACGCTCATGCCCCTGCCCACCCGGGTCAGGGCCCTGGAGAAGAGGTCCGCGTAATCCACGCGGTCCACGAGTCGCGGAAGGTCATCCATGGAATAATGATAACATCGGCGACGAGGCCACGGTTGCCCCGAGCTCGGGAGCATGGTACGGGGATCGGCGGTGTGCGGTGGCGGCGCCATGCGCAAGGGAACCGCACCGGGCACGCAAGTCACAGGGGGAGAGAAGTGCCTGCAACCCGGATTCTGAAGCCGCGGGAAGAAGAAGGGAGGAAAGCCGATGCCGGGAGGTGAGGTAGGCGGGCCGCGTGCCGTGGTTCTGCTCTCCGGGGGGCTGGACTCCATGCTGGCCGCGGAGCTGCTGCGCCGATGCGGGGTGGAGGTAGTGGGCTTGGCCTTCCGCAGCCCCTTCTTCGGGAGCGATAAGGCGGAAAAGGCGGCCCGCCGGCTGGATATCCCCCTCCACGTGGAGGACATCACCGAGCCCCACCTGGAGGTGGTCAAGAACCCGCGCTTCGGGTACGGGAGGAACCTCAACCCGTGCATCGACTGCCACGCGCTCATGGTGAGGAGAGCCCTGGAGAGGATGGAGGAACTCGGCGCGTGGTTCATCGCCACGGGGGAAGTACTGGGAGAGAGGCCGAAATCCCAGAACCGGCGGGCGCTGGAACTGGTTGCCCGTCACTCGGGGGCCGATGACCTTCTCCTGCGGCCCCTTTCCGCCCGCCTCCTTCCGGAGACCCGCCCGGAGAGGGAGGGGTGGGTGAGGCGCGAGGACCTGCTGGACCTGAGCGGGCGCTCCCGCCGGCGCCAGATGCAGCTGGCCGAGGAGTGGGGCATCGTGGACTACGAGAGCCCGGCCGGGGGATGCCTCCTCACCGACCCCGGTTTCTCCTCCCGCCTGAGGGAGCTCATGGCCCGGGTTCCCGGTTTCGACCGCCACGACGCGGAGCTGGTCAAGCTGGGACGCCAGTTCTGGGCGGGGGACACCCTGATCGTCCTCGGAAGGAGGCACGAGGAGAACCTGCGGCTCCGTGAAATCGCCCTTCCCTCCGATCTTCTCCTTCGGGAAAAGGACAGGCCCGGGCCCACGGCGCTGCTGCGGCGGTTTCCGCGCGGAAGCGAACCGGGAGGCGAGGCCCTGGAGGAGGCGGCCCGCCTTCTGGGAATATATGGTAAACAGAAGAGGCCCCTTTCCCTCGAGGAGGCGGCGTTTTGCGTGCGGGAAAACGGGCCCCAAGGGGAGTCCGGGCCGCCGCGTTGACGAGGCGCGCGGGCGGGCCTTGTCATCGTAGTAACATAATATATAATATGTACAACATATAAGATTTGTGAAAATGGGGAGGAACAAGGAGGACGGGAAGGGTGGTGGTCGGGGGCCACGCGGTGCGTGGAGGGAGCGGCGGATGCCCTCGCGGGTTGCGCCGCCGGGAAAGCATCCATTAACGTATCCTTGAAAGCCGCGGAGAGGGAAGCGGAGGAAACGGCAGGTACTCGGAAACGGTTTCCATAAGGGGTGAACATGGAGGAGAGATACGATTTCGCGCGCCTGGAGGAGAAGTGGAGGCGCCGCTGGGAGGAAGCCGACCTCTACCGCTGTGTTGAGGACGAAGAACGCCCCAAGAAGTACATACTGGTCATGTTCCCTTATCCCTCCGGCCCCGCCCACATGGGTCACGTGGCCAATTACAACCTGGGGGACGTGCTGGCGCGCTATTTCCGCCGGCGGGGCATGAACGTCCTGCACCCCATGGGTTGGGACGGGTTCGGGCTTCCGGCGGAGAACGCGGCCATCCGCTCCGGGGTCCATCCCTCCAAGTACACTTGGGACAACATCGCCCTGCTCAAGGAGGGCCTGCAGCGGCTGGGGTACTCCTATGACTGGAGCCGCGAGCTCGCCACATGCGACCCCGAGTACTACCGCTGGACCCAGTGGTTCTTCCTCAAGTTCTACGAGCGGGGGCTGGCCTACAAGGCCCTGGCCTGGGCCAACTGGTGCCCCTCCTGCCGGACGGTGCTGGCCAATGAACAGGTGGTAGGGGGGCGGTGCGAGAGGTGCGACACCCTGGTGGAGCAGAAGGCCCTCCCCCAGTGGTTCCTGCGCATCACGGACTACGCCGAGAGGTTGCTGGCGGACATGGACCAGCTCTCCGGATGGCCGGAGAGCGTGCTCACCATGCAGCGCAACTGGATCGGGCGCTCCGAGGGATGCGAGGTGACCTTCCGGGTGAAGGAGACGGGGCAGGAGATACCCATCTTCACCACCCGTCCGGACACCCTCTGGGGGGTGACCTTCTTCCTCCTGGCCCCGGAGCATCCCCTGGTGGACGAACTAACCGAGGGGACCCCTTATCGGGAGGGCGTGCAGGCCTTCCGGGAGCGGCTCAAGGGAGTCTCGGCCATCGAGCGCACCTCCCTGGAGGCGGAAAAGGACGGCGTCTTTTTGGGGGCTCACGCCGTCAACCCGGTGAACGGGGAGGAGGTGCCCATCTGGACGGCCAACTTCGTGCTCATGGAGTACGGCACGGGGGCGGTGATGGCCGTTCCCGCCCACGACCAGAGGGATTTCGAGTTCGCCCGCAAGTTCGGCCTCCCCATCAAGGTGGTCATTCAGCCCCCGGGAGGGGATCTGCGCCCGGAGGAGATGACCGAGGCCTACGTGGACCCCGGGATCATGGTTCACTCGGGTCCCTTCGAGGGGCTGGACAGCGAGGAAGGACGCACGGTACGGGTACCGGATTATCTGGAGGAGCGAGGTTGGGGGAAGCGCGCCGTCAACTACCGGCTACGGGACTGGCTGATATCCCGCCAGCGCTACTGGGGGGTCCCCATACCCATCGTCTACTGCTCCCGGTGCGGGATGGTCCCCGTGCCCGAGGAGGACCTGCCCGTGCTCCTTCCGGAGGACGTGGAGTTCATCTTCGAGGGGCCCTCCCCCCTGGAGAGGTCCGAGGAGTTCCGGCGCACCGTCTGTCCTCGCTGCGGGGGCGAGGCGGAACGGGAGACGGACACCATGGACACCTTCGTGGATTCCTCCTGGTATTATCTCCGTTACGCCAGCCCCCGGGATAAAGACCGGCCCTTCGACCCCCGGGCGGTGCGCTACTGGCTCCCCGTTGACCAGTACATAGGGGGCATCGAGCACGCTATCATGCACCTCCTGTATTCCCGCTTCTTCACCAAGGTCCTCAAGGACCTGGGCATGGTGGACTTCGACGAGCCCTTCACCAACCTCCTTTGCCAGGGAATGGTGGTCATGGGAGGGGCCAAGATGAGCAAGTCCAAGGGGAACGTGATCACCCCGGAGGGCTTCATCGACAGTTATGGCGCGGACACCCTGCGCCTGTTCATCCTCTTCTTGGGCCCACCCGAGGCGGATAAGGAGTGGAACGAGGCGGGCATCGAGGGCGCCCACCGCTTCCTGCACCGCGTGTGGCGGCTGGTCCACCGCTACCTGGACATCCTCACCTTCAAGACCCAACCGGTGCCCGAGGACGCCGAGGTGCTCAAGAGGCTCTCGCATCTCACCCACCGTACCATCAAGAAGGTCACCGAGGATATAGAGCGCTTCGCCTTCAACACGGCCATCGCGGCTATCATGGAGTTCACCAATGGCCTGTACCGGGAGATAGAGGAGTACCCCGACGCCTTCAACACCTACGAGGGCCACGAGGCCATCCGCTCCCTTATCCTGCTCCTGGCGCCCTTCGCCCCCTTCATAACCGAGGAACTCTGGGAGGAGGTGGGAGGGGAGTTCAGCGTGCACCAGCAGCCCTGGCCGGATTACGACCCCCGCCTGGCCCGTTCCGAGCGCATCACCCTTGTGGCCCAGGTGGACGGAAAGGTCAGGGACCGCATCGAGGTGGACGCCGACGTCGCCGAGGAGGAGATGGAGCGCATCGCCCTCTCCTCGCCCAAGATTAGGAAAAACCTGGAAGGAAGGGAGATAGCCCGGGTGGTGGTGGTCCCCGGCAAGCTGGTGAACATCGTGACCCGGTGAGAACCTCGCCGCGTGGAGAGGCAGCGGGATCCGGACCACGGATATGTTGGAAAAACTTTCCTCCTTTCTCGACTGGGCTTCCGGCCTGTCCTACCGGCAACTGGCCTTGGTCCTCGCCCTGATCCTGGCCCTGGGAGTCGGCGGCTACCTCCTGCTGCGCCCCGCTTCCCGCCCGGAGGGCAACTTCCTGCCTGCCCGGGAGGAGCCGGAAGCCGGCGCCGGGGAGGCCGGGCTGGTGGTGCACGTGGCGGGGGCGGTCGTCCACCCCGGGGTGGTGATCCTGGATCCGGGGGCGAGGGTGATGGATGCCGTTCAGCAGGCCGGGGGACCCCTGCCCGATGCGGAGCTGGATTCCCTCAACCTGGCCCAACCGGTGAGCGACGGCCAGAAGATAACCGTCCCCCGCAAGGGGGAGGGTGTCGGGGACCGGGACGGTAACACGCCGCCGGGCGGCGGCAAGGTGAACATCAACACGGCGGGCAAGGAGGAGCTGGAGCGCCTTCCCGGCATAGGCCCCACCCTCGCCCGGCGCATCCTGGATTACCGGGAGGCTCATGGGGGATTCCGCAGCGTGGAGGAGCTGAGAAAGGTCTCCGGGATAGGCCCCAAGAAGTTCGAGGAACTCAAAGGCCTGGTGGAGATCTGAATCTTGTGCGGCAAGTTCCGGGGATGATCCTCAATCGGACCTCGCGGTGGCGGGACCCGTAGGGATAGGGTGGCGGGGACAGGCGCCGCGGGCCGCCCGCCACCCGGCGGCCGGACCTACCACGCCCTAAGGGGGCGCGATTCCGCGGATACTTCCCGCGCTCGTGATGTTCCGAGGTCGCCTCTCCATGAAACGCCGGAGGCGGTGAGGCACGGCCGGCCTTATCAACGTGCGGGTATTCCGGGTATTCCGGGATTCCTTCCCTCGTCGGATAATCACCTGCTCGGGAATCGGTTCTCCAGGACATGGATACGGGAAGAGACCTTCTCTTAAGATCCCGGCTCCTGCTCCTGGCCCTGGCCCTGGCCCTGGGAGGGGCTCTGGGTTGCCGGGCCGGGAAGACCTTTCCCTGGGTGCTGGCGGCGGGGTCCATGGCCATGTTGCTGCGCGCCGGGGGGAGGGGTAGGAGGGAATGGGGCTGGGTGTTGCCGGCCCTGCTGCTCTTCTATGCCGGCTTTTTTATAGGTTGGCACGGGGAAAGCCGGCTGGAGGGCCGGAGGGGTGAGGCCGGGTGGGCGTGCCTGGAGGGAAATGTGGAGCCGGGAAACGCCGGCGGCTCCGGGGAGGAGGCCTTTCTCTTCCGGGTGGAGAGGGCGAAGGGATGTCCCTTCGCAAGCCCGGGAGACCTCTACCTTTTGAGGGTGGGCGAAGGAGGCCGGTACCCGGAGTGGGGATATCGGCTGGAGGTGGAGGGCTACCTCCATATCTTTTCCCGCCCCGGGGGCCGGGTGGTAGGCAGCCTGCGGGCGGAGAAATACCGCCAATTGGGATCCATAGGCCATCCCCTGCTGCGGTTCGCAGTTTTTTTGCGCCGGAATTGGGAGGGGTTGGCCGGGGCCCTGCCGGGGAGGGAGGCGGCGCTTCTCGGCGGGATCCTGCTCGGTGACTACCGGAGGCTGGAACTGCGCGACCTGGTTGCCCTCCGGGGGTCCGGGCTGATCCACCTGTGCGCCGCTTCGGGACTTCACGTGGGGATCCTGGCCGCCGGGCTGCTCTGGTTGTCGGGCAAGCTCGGCCTCTCCCGGAGGATGGCCGTGCTCCTGCAGGTACCCCTTCTCGCTCTTTACGCCTTGATGGCCGGGCTTTCCGTGCCCATTCTGAGGGCTTCCACGGTGCTGGTTTTGGCCGGTGCGGCCTTCCTCTTGGGGAGGGACTTCGATTTCCTTGCCGCCGCCGGGGCGGCGGTGATGGTTCTTTTCCTGCACCAGGTCGACCTGGCGTCCTCCCCCAGCTTCCAGCTTTCCCTGGCCGCGGCCCTCGGGGTGGTGCTGTTGCGCCCTCCGCTCGGAAAGCTGCTGGGGTCAGACGGTTCTCGCTTCCTGGATCTACTGGTCACCTCCCTGGCCGCGCAGGCCGCCGCGGCCCCTTTTCTCCTCCATCACTTCGGGGAATTCCCCCTCCTGGCCCCCATGAGCAACCTGCTGGTGCTTCCCGTGCTCCCGTTACTCATGGGGTTTACCATGTTTTCCCTGGTCCTTTCGGCCCTCGGGGTCCCGGGAGCTTCCCTACCCCTGGCCGTCGCCGCACCCATGACACGCTGGATACTCAAGGTGGCGGGCGTTTTCTCCTCCGCCAGGTGGAGCCTGGTGCGCATCTACCCCTTCTCCCTGGCCTGGATTACCGTCTATTTCCCGCTCCTTTTAGCCGCCCTTTTGGGAAGGGGAAGGGTTCGCAGGTGGGCGGGGATGGTCCTCGTCGCCCTGCTCTCCCTCCTCCTGGCCTGTGGCCTGCAGCTCAACCTTCCCGCCGTGGGAGGCGACGAGGGTGTCCGCCTCGCCTTCCTGGACGTGGGACAGGGAGACGCCTGCCTCATCCAAACCCCGGAAGGAGTGAACCTCCTGGTGGACGGGGGCAAGGACCCCTCCGTCCTGGAGCGCAAGCTCCGCTCCAGGGACGTACGCCACCTGGACGCCGTCCTCGTCAGCCACCCGGAGGAGGACCACGCCGGGGGACTGGAAGGAGCATTGAGGGCCTGTTCCGTGGGTCTGGTCCTCCACCCTCCGCTGCGGGGGAAGGAGGGACACCGCTTCTTCTCCCTGGCCGCGGATATGGGCGTTCCGGTGCGGGAGATGAAAAGAGGGGATGGGCTGGAGGTCGGTGGGGTGAGGGTGGAGGCGCTGGGTCCCGATCCCGCTTGGGATGGCGACGTCGCCGCCAACGACCGTTCCCTGGTGTTGAGGATGGAAGCGGGCGGCGGGAGTTTCCTCTTTACCGGCGACGTTGAGGAGGAGGGCTTGCACGGGCTTTTGCGGGAGCCCGTTCCCCGCTGTGACCTGTTGAAGGTTCCCCACCACGGAGGTTACGCGGAGGGGTTGGAGGAGTTGCTGCGGGCCCTGCGCCCGCGGTTGGCGGTCATCAGCGTGGGAGCGGGAAACCCCTACGGACATCCTTCCCCGCTCACCTTGCGAGCGCTGCAGAGGCAGGGATGCGCCGTGTGCCGCACCGACCTCGGCGGTGATATAGTTATCCGTGTGGTGGAGGGCGGATTTCGGGTGCAGACGTCGCGGGAGGAGACCTCTCTCACGGGGAACGGGCTCCCAGGGGTGGGGGGCGAAAGGGATATCAGCCTCCCGAGGAGGATCCCGGCCTCGGCGTGTCCGCTGGAGGGGGATCCCTTCAGGCCGGGAGGGTCGCATCGGAGGGAGAGTTCGAATCCGCTGGATGGTGAGCGTAATGGGCATGCGGGAGCCGCTGCCGACCTGGCGGCCTGAGGTATCCCGTCCGTGAAGGGGGGCCGGATTTGGGCGAGGGGAAAAGGGCCAGGGCCGTCCTCATCCACGGGGAGCAAGCCCTCCTCCTGGAGGAGGAACTCAGGAAGATACTGGAAAAAATCTCCCGGGACGATCCGGAGGCGGAGTTCAACCTCGACGTCTTCCGCATGGGCGAGGACCGCCTGGAGGAGGCCCTGGCCGCGGCGGAGACCCTCCCCCTGGCCGGCGGTTGGAGATACGTGGTCATCAAGGAAGCCCAACGCCTCACCCCCGGGGAGGTGAAGAGGCTTTCCGCCTTCCTCGACCGGCCCCCGGAGAGCGCGGTGCTCATTATCCTAGCCTCGGGTTTGAAGAAAAACGCCCCCCTGCTCAAGGCCTGCCGGGAGAAGGCGACGGTGAGGGAGACGACCATCTCCCGCCGTGAGCTTCCCATGTGGGTGAAGTCCCGCTTCCAGGCGCGCGGGCTGAAGGTGGACGGAAGGGCCATACCTTACCTTTTGGAGATGCTGGGGGAGGACCTCATGGCCCTGGAGGCGGCGGTGGAGAAGATATCCCTCTTCCACCAGGGAAACCGGCCCGTGGAACTGGATGAGGCGGTGGCCCTGGTGATGCCCTCGGCGGAAATAGCGGTATACGAACTGACCGACCGGGTGATGCTGGGGGACCAGGAACAGGCCCTGAAGATGTTGCGCCGTCTCCTCAAGCAGGGGGAGGATCCCAACCGGGTGCTTTACGCCCTGTCCCGCCACTATCTCCGCCTGCTTCGCTACAAGGCCCTGCGGGACGACGGGCTGTCCGATCGGGAAATCGCCGCGGAATTGAAGCTACCCGGCAGCATGGAGTGGACCATCGGCTCCCGGCTCCGTCCTCAAGCCTCGAGGCTGGGGGAGGAAGGCCTGCGCCGCTCCCTGGCCGCGATCGTGGAGGCGGAAAGGGACCTCAAGACGGGTCGCCTGGAGCCCGAGGACGCCTTGACGGTGGCGGTGATCCGCCTGGCCTCCGCCGGATCTTGATTGACATCTATGCAATAATATGCATAATATAGCATATCATTGCCGGCGATTCGAAGAGGGATGAAGGTATGGCCATCGCGAAAATCGGAATTATAGGCGCTTCAGGATATACTGGGGCCGAGCTCATGCGCCTCCTTTGCCGCCATCCCGGCGTGGAGGTGGCTTACCTTACTGCGCATACTTATGCAGGTAAAGAGGTGGATGAACTGTATCCCCACCTGCATGTTTACCGGGGGATGAGGTTCCGGGCCTTCCGGCCGCGGGAGGCGCTGGAAGAAGCGGATTTCCATTTCGTCGCCCTCCCCCACGGGGAGGCCATGGAGGTGGTGCCGCCCCTCCTGGAGGGAGGGGCTCGAGTGGTGGATCTCTCCGCGGATTACAGGCTGCCCGACCCGGGAGAGTACGCCCGCTGGTACGGGAAGGAGCACAGCTCCCCGGAACTACTTTCCCGGGCGGTATACGGCCTGCCGGAGTTCTACGCCGCGGCTGTTCGGGAAGCAAGGCTGGTGGCCGTGCCCGGATGTTACCCCACCGCCGCCCTGCTGGCCCTGGGGCCTCTGGCCCGGAGGGGTTATCCACTGGAGGGATGCGTCATCGACGCCAAGTCGGGGGTTTCCGGGGCGGGGAGGACCCTTTCCCTCTCCGCCCACTTCGCCCAGGCCGACGCGAGCGTGAAGCCCTACGGCGTGGGCTCCCACCGCCATACCCCGGAGATCGAGGGCCGGCTGGCGGAGCTCTCCTCCCGTCCGGTAAGGGTTAATTTCGTCCCCCATCTCGTGCCCATGAGCCGCGGCATCCTGGCCACCTGTTACCTTGACTTGGGGCCGGAGGCGAGCCCGGGCGATGTGGCCTCGGCCTATGAGGAGGCCTACTCCGCTTCGCCGTTCGTGGTCCTCCTCGGGGAGGGGCGTTTCCCGGAGACCAAGTGCGTTTCGGGGAGCAATTACTGTCATCTGGGATGGTACCTGGACCGGGAAAAGGGGACCTTGGTGGCCGCCTCGGCCATAGACAACCTGGTCAAGGGGGCCTCCGGACAGGCGGTGCAGTGCATGAACATCATGATGGGTTGGGAGGAGACCCTGGGCCTGGAGGCACCGGGGCTGTTCCCCTGAGAGGCGGAGAGGTGACGGAGCGGGGTTCGTCCGGAGCCGACGTTGTGCCGGGGCCCGTGGGCGCAGGCCGGTGGGCCGCCAAGGCCACCTTCATGGGCGGCGAAGGACTTCAAGGGAGGCTTTTTGAAGGGAGAGAGCATGGCGTTTACGGAGGTAGAGGGCGGGGTGTGCGCTCCCTCGGGTTTCATGGCCGCGGGAGTGGCCTGCGGCCTGAAGGAGAGCGGTAAGCCGGACCTGTGCGTCCTCCATTCGGAGGTCGTCTGCGCGGCGGCCGGTGTCTTCACCACCAACGCCTTCCGGGCCGCCCCGGTTGTGGTGAGCATGGAGCACCTGGGGGAAGGGCGCCTGAGGGCGGTGGTGGCCAACAGCGGCAACGCCAACGCCTGGACCGGACGGAGGGGCCTGGAGGACGCCAGGGAGATGGCCGAGGCGGCGGCCGGGGAGCTGGGGATAACCGCCCGGGAGGTGGCGGTGGCCTCCACCGGGGTTATCGGATGTTACCTGGACATGGAGAAGGTGAAAAGGGGCATCTCCCAGGCGGCCGCATCCCTCAGCCGGGAGGGAGCAGGGCAGGCGGCGGAGGCCATCATGACCACGGACACCTTCCCCAAGCAGTGGTCCCTGGAGGCGGACGGTTTCCGGGTGGGAGGCATGGCCAAGGGGGCGGGCATGATAAGCCCGCGCTTGGCCACCATGCTGGCCTTCCTCACCACCGACGCCCTGGTGGAGCCCGGGGAGCTCTCCAACCTCCTGCGCCGGGTGGCGGACCGCACCTTCAACCGCATCACCGTGGACGGATGCACCAGCACCAACGACATGGTGGTGATCATGGCCAGTGGCCTTTCCGGACGGAGGGTGCGGGGCGAGGAACTGGAGGGCCCCCTTCTTGCGCTCTGCTCCCGCCTGGCCCGCCTGATAGTGGAGGACGGCGAGGGGGCCACGAGGTTCGTAACCATCCGCGTACGGGAGGCCGCGGACGACCGGGAGGCGGAGGCGGCGGCCCGCGCCGTGGCGGACTCCCCCCTGGTCAAGACGGCCTTATTCGGCGGGGATGCCAACTGGGGCCGGGTGGTGCAGGCTCTGGGGGCCTCCCTCCCCGACCTGGATGCGGCGGGGGTGGAGGTTCGCTTCGGAGGCCTCGCCGTGGCCCGGGGCGGAGAGCCGTTGGGGGTGGAAGAGGGCGCGCTCCGGGAGGTGATGTCCTCTCCCCGGGTGGACCTGGAGATCGACCTGGGCCGGGGAGGGGGAGAGGCCGAGGTCTGGACCTGCGACCTGAGTTACGATTACGTGCGCATCAACGCCGAATACCATACCTGAAGCCCGGGGAGGAGATATGGAAGCGGCGAAGCGCAAGGCCAAGGTGCTCATGGAGGCCCTACCCTACATCAAGGAGTACTACGGCCGAACGGTGGTGGTGAAGTTCGGGGGCAAGGCCATGGAGAGCGAGGCCCTGAAGGAGCTCTTCGCCTCGGACATCGTGCTCATGCGCTACGTGGGCATCAACCCGGTCATCGTGCACGGCGGGGGTCCCCAGATCACCCGTTTTATGGACAAGCTGGGGCTTAAGGTCCGCTTCGTGGACGGGCACCGGGTGACCGACTCCGCCACCATGGAGGTGGCCAAGATGGTCCTGGTGGGAAAGGTGAACAAGGAGATCGTCTCCCTCATCAACGGGCACGGGACCCTGGCCGTGGGCCTGTCCGGCGAGGACGGCAACCTCATCCAGGCCGTCAAGCGCCGCCACGTGGGGGAGAAAGGGGAGACGGACCTGGGCTTCGTGGGCGATGTAAAGGCGGTGAACCCGCGCATCCTGGACAACCTCATCCGGGAGGAGTTCATCCCCGTGGTGGCCAGCATAGGCGTGGACGAGAAGGGGCAGAGCTACAACATCAACGCCGACCTGGTGGCCGGGGCCTTGGCCTCCGCACTACGGGCGGACAAGCTCATCTACCTTACCGACGTGGACGGTATCTACCGCGACCTTGCGGACCAGGGCAGCCTCATACCGGAGCTGGGCCTGGAGGAGGCCGAGGAGCTGGTGCGCGGGGGCACTTTGAGCAGCGGCATGATTCCCAAGCTCCAGAGCTGCGTGGAGGCGGTGCGGAGCGGGGTCCGCCGGGCCCACATCATAAACGGGACCGTGGAACACGCCCTGCTGCTCGAACTCTTCACCGACGCCGGTATCGGCACCATGGTGCGGCCCTGACGGCGCGGATGGGAGGCAGTTATCCGCGGCCTGCCCCGCACCCCGGGGAAGGCCTTGGACGAGGGGAGGATGGATGGATTCCGAGTACGACCTCAAGAGGGCCTTGAAAATCGACGAGCGGTGCTTCATGCGCACCTACCGGCGCCTGCCGGTGCTCTTCGTCAGGGGTTTCGGGACCCGGCTCTGGGACCACGAGGGACGGGAGTACGTGGACTTCGTTTCCGGGCTGGGGGCCTGCGTGGCCGGGCACTGTCACGGGGAGATCATCGCCGCCGTGGCCCGCCAGTCCTCGCAGTTGATCCACGTTTCCAACCTTTACCATACGAGGCCCCAGGGCGAGCTGGCGGAGATGCTGGTGCGGAGCACCTTCGCCGACCGGGTCTTTTTCTGCAACAGCGGGACGGAGGCCAACGAGGCGGCCATCAAGCTGGCGCGGAAGTACATGAGGCAGGTCCGGGGGGAGGAGCGCTACAAGGTGGTCTCCGCCCTGCGATCCTTCCACGGGCGGACCTACGGATCGCTGGCCGCCACCGGGCAAGCGGAGAAAGCGGAGCCCTTCCGTCCCCTCCCGGAGGGCTTCGTGCACGTGCCCTTCAACGATGCCGCGGCGCTGCAGGAGGCGGTGGACGAAGAGACCTGCGCCGTGCTCCTGGAGCCCATCCAGGGAGAGGGCGGGGTTCACGTGGCGGAGCCTTCCTACCTGAAGGGGGCCCGTGAGTTATGCGAGGAGAGGGGGGCCCTCCTCATCCTGGACGAGGTGCAGACGGGAATGGGAAGGACGGGAGCCCTCTTCGCCCACCAGCATTACGGCATCTTGCCCGACGTGATGACCGTGGCCAAGGGACTCGCCGGGGGGCTTCCCCTGGGAGCCGTGCTGGCCACCGAGGAGGTGGCCGGGGGATTCCAACCCGGCGACCACGGCAGCACCTTCGGCGGCAATCCGGTGGCCTGCGCCGCAGCCCTGGCGGTTCTCACCGTGCTCCAGGAGGAGCAGCTGGTGGAGAACGCGGCGCGGGTAGGCGGTTATTTCCGGGATAGGCTGCTGGACCTGAAAGAGGAGGTTCCCGGCATAATAGAGGTGCGGGGCATGGGCCTCATGCTGGCCGTGGAGCTCGAGGGCATGGAGGCCGGGAAGGTGGTGGAGGAGTGCCTGGAGAGAGGGTACGTGGTGAACAACATCGGCCGGAGCATCCTCCGTTTCCTGCCCCCGCTTACCGTGTCCACCCGGGAGGTGGACGGCTTGATGGAAGCGCTGCGGGAGATCCTCCGCAGCCCGGGTGGCGGTACCAGTGAAGGGGAGGCGGCGGTATGAGCCTCAAGGGACGCGATCTCCTGAGCATGGCCGACCTGGAAGCCGGTGAATTGATGCTCCTCCTGGAGGAGGCCGCGAGGTTCAAGCGTGCCCTGCGGGCGGGCGAGGTCCGTCCCAGCCTGCGCGGAAAGCTGGTGGCCCTCATCTTCCAGAAGCCCTCCACGCGCACCAGGGTGTCCTTCGAGGCCGCCGTGCGGCACCTCGGTGGTCACCCGTTGAACATGAACGCCTCCGAGATGCAACTGGGCAGGGGGGAGTCGATATCCGACACCGGGCGGGTCCTCTCCCGTTACGTCCAGGCCATCACCCTGCGCACCTTCGCCCACCGCGAAGTGGAAGAGCTTGCGGAGGCGGCGGAGGTTCCGGTGATCAACGCCCTCACCGACCTGGAACATCCCTGCCAGGTGCTGGCGGACCTGCTCACCATCCGCGAGAGGTTCGGGGGTTTCGACGGGCTCCGGCTGGCCTACCTGGGTGACGGCAACAACGTGGCCAACTCCCTGGCCCTGGGATGCGCCCTGGCGGGCATGGGCTTCACCATCGCCTGCCCCGAGGGCTACGAGCCGGACGAGGACATCCTGGACAGGGCGCGTTCCCTGGGCGGAGAGGAGGGGGTGCGGGTGGTTCGCGATCCCCGCGAGGCGGCGTCGGGAGCCCACGTGCTCTACACCGACGTGTGGGTCTCCATGGGGCAGGGCGATGAGGAACGACGTCTGCGGGATCTCCGCCCCTACCAGCTCAACGGCGAGGTCCTGGAGCTCGCCCACCCGGATGCCGTGGTCATGCACTGCCTGCCCGCCCATCGCGGCCAGGAGATCACCGACGAGGTGCTGGACGGTCCGCGCTCCGTGGTCTGGGAGCAGGCCGAGAACCGCATGCACGCCCAGGCCGCTCTTCTTCATTTGCTTGTTGGTGAGGAGGATTGAAGCCTTGGAACCCGGGAGAAGACGGGATCTCATCCGGGAGCTCATCCGCCTTCGTCCACCTGCCACCCAGAGGGAACTGGTGGAGATGCTCTCCGAGCGGGGGGTCAGGGTGGACCAGTCCACCGTCTCCCGGGACCTCCGGGAATTGGGGGTCATCCGCCTTCCCGGCGGCCGTTACGCCCTGCCGGAAAGAGAGGGCGCCCTGGGGGAGAAGGCGGAACTGGAGAAGGGGCTTCGCACCTACGCTCTTTCCCTGGAATCCAGCGGGAACCTGGTGGTGGTGCGCACTCCTCCCGGCAACGCCCATGCCCTGGCGGTGATCCTGGACCGGGCGGGCCACGAGGGTGTGGCGGGGACGGTGGCCGGGGACGACACCATTCTGGTGGTGGCGAGGGAGGGCTTCCACGCCGCCGACCTGGCTCGGGAATGGAGTGAGAAGGCGGGGTTATCATGAACTTCCGGCCCCGCCAAGGTGCCCATCTCCGGTTTCCCGTGATGCGCGGAAGGGAAAGGGAGGGTAGGGCCGTCCACCACTGGCGGTGATATGATTCTAAGCGGGGAGCGTGGGTGAACGGGGCCGGCTCTTTGAGAATGGCTCGCCGATGGCCGCCCGGTCTTTCGGAGGTTGACCGGGAGGGGTAACAAGCGGCGGGGCTTGGCGGGTGAGGAAGCGGGAAAGGACGCGCCATGAAAGACACGGTCATCTTGGCCTATTCCGGCGGGCTGGACACCTCGGTGGCCATCCGCTGGCTGCAGGAGAACTACGGCCTGGACGTGGTGGCCCTGGCCGCCGACCTCGGACAGCCCGGGGACCTGGAGGCCTTGCGGGAGAAAGCCCTGAGCCTGGGGGCGGTGGACGCGGTGACGCTGGACCTCAAAGAGGTCTTCGCCGAGCATTATGTCCTCCCGGCCCTCAAGGCCAACGCCCTCTACGAGGGAAAATACCCCCTGGCCACCTCCCTGGCGCGCCCCCTCATCGCCTCCGTGCTGGTGGAGGAGGCGAGGCGCCGGGGAGCCAAGGCGGTGGCCCACGGGTGCACGGGTAAAGGCAACGACCAGGTGCGTTTCGACCTCACTTTCATGGCCCTGGGGCCCGACCTCCGCATCATCGCGCCCCTGCGGGAGTGGAACATGTCCCGGGAAGAGGAGATGGACTATGCCCGCCGGCATGGAATCCCGATCCCGGTAACCAGGGAGAGCCCCTACTCGGTGGACGAGAACCTGTGGGGCCGCAGCTGCGAGGCGGGCGTATTGGAAGACCCCGGCGTGGAGGCTCCCGAGGACGCCTACCAGTGGACGGTCTCCCCCCGGGAGGCACCCGAGGAGCCGGCCTACCACGTCATCGGCTTCCGGGAGGGCAGGCCGGTCTCCCTGGACGGCAGGGAGATGGGGCTGGTGGAGCTCATCCGGGAGCTGAACCGGCTGGGAGGCTCCCACGGTGTGGGCCGGATAGACATGATCGAGAACCGCCTGGTGGGGATAAAGTCGCGGGAGATCTACGAGGCACCGGCGGCCGTCATCCTCATCGAGGCTCACCGGGCCCTGGAGTCCCTGACCCTGACCCGGGAGACGCAGCACTTCAAGCCCCTCCTGGAATCCAAGCTGGCGGAGCTCATCTATTACGGGCTGTGGTACGATCCACTGCGCCCGGCCCTCTGCGCCGCCATGGAGGAGACCCAGAGGGCGGTTACCGGAGAGGTGAGGGTGAAGCTGTACCGGGGCACCTGCACGGTGGTGGGCAGGGAGTCCCCTTACTCTCTTTACGAGTACTCCCTGGCCACCTATGACCGCGCGGACCTTTTCGACCACGCCTCCAGCCGGGGGTTCGTCGAGCTCTGGGGCCTGCCCCTGCGGGTGTGGGGGAGAAAGCAAGGGCGGGCCAAATTTTGAAGACCGGGAAAGGAGCCGCGAAGGAATGAAGCTTTGGGGTGGGCGCTTTGGCAAGGAGACGGAGGACATCGTGCACCGGTTCACATCCTCCCTGTCCTTCGACCGTCGACTGGCGCGGCAGGACCTGCGGGTCACCGAGGCTCACGCCTTAGCCCTGCGCGAATGCGGTATTCTCTCACCCGACGAATACCAACGGGTGCTCTCCGCCCTCCGGGATATGGGAAGGGAGCTGGAGGAGGGCTCCTTCCCCATCGGCGGGGACGAGGACATACACTCCGCGGTGGAGAGGGTACTGGTGGAGAGGCTGGGCGAGACGGGCGCCAAGCTGCGCACCGCGCGCAGCCGCAACGATCAGGTGGCGGCGGACCTCCGACTTTATCTCATGGAGGAGGCGGCGGAGGTCATGCACCGGCTGACCGACCTCATGGAGGTTTTCCTCGACCTGGCCGAGGAGCACCTGGGGGTGATCATGCCCGGCTTCACCCACCTGCAGCCGGCCCAGCCCGTCCTCCTCTCCCACCACCTCCTGGCCTATTTCGAGATGTTCAAGCGGGATCTGGAACGCTTCGCGCAGGCGCGGTCCCGCATGGACCGTTGCCCCCTGGGTAGCGGCGCGCTGGCCGGCGTGGGCTTTCCGTTGGACCGCTGGCTCCTGGCCGAGGAATCGGGGTTCGGCGGGATCACGGCCAACTCCGTGGACGCGGTGTCCGATCGCGACTTCGCCGCCGACTTCCTCTACGCCGCCGCCCTCACTTCCGTGCACCTGAGCCGCCTGGCGGAGGAGATCGTGATGTGGATGAACCCCCGTTTCGGTTTCCTCCGGCTGGACGAGGCCTACACAACGGGTTCCTCCATCATGCCCCAGAAAGCCAATCCCGACCTGGCGGAGCTCATAAGGGGCAAGGCGGGGAGGATGGTGGGCCACCTGGTTTCGTTGCTGGTGATGCTCAAGGGACAGCCCCTGGCTTATAACCGGGACCTCCAGGAGGACAAGGAGGGCGTTTTTGACGCCGCCGAACAGCTCCGATCCATGCTGGAGATCACCGCCGCGGCGATGCGCACGGCGGAATTCGACCGGGAGAGGATGCTGGAGGCGGCCGCGGAAGGGTATCTCAACGCCACCGACCTGGCCGATTACCTGGTGGGCAAGGGAGTCCCCTTCCTCCGCGCCCACGAGGCGGCGGGAAAGGCGGTCCGGATGTGCCTCGACCGGGGGGGCATCCCCCTGGAAGAGCTTTCCCTGGAGGACCTCCGGGCCCTGGAGCCTTCCTTCGAGGAGGACGTCTATTCGTGCCTCTCCTTGCAGGAATGCGTAAAGGCGCGCGACCTTCCGGGGGGCACTTCTCCGGGCAGGGTGGAAGAGGCCCTCAGGGAGGCGCGCGACTGGCTGGAGGCGGAGGGACGGCGCCTTACGCGCTGACGAAACCGCGATGCGGGCGGGCGGCGCGAGTCCTCCTCCCCGGAGGTATTCCGGAGCGGCGGAGGGAAAGGGTGGTTTCCCATGGGAAAGGCGGATGATCTGAGCCGGGCCTTCGAGGAACTGGCGGAGCTCTCGGACATCAAGGGGGAGGTACGCTTCAAGGTCAACGCCTACCACCGGGCCGCCGAGGTGGTCCGGGAGGTAGGGGAGGAGATATTCCAGGCCGAGGAGGTAAAGGAACTCCGCAGGTACAAGGGTATAGGCGAGGGCATAGCCAAGAAAATACTGGAGTTTAAGCGCACCGGCACCATCTCCAAGCTGGAGGAGCTCAAGGAGGAGATACCCGTGGAGCTCATCTCCCTCCTCCAGGTCCCCAACCTCGGCCCCCGGAGGGCTAAGCTGGTATACGACGAGCTGGGAGTGCGCACCATAGAGGAACTCAAGGAGGCGGCGGAGGCTCACCGGTTGGCCGAGCTGCACGGGCTGGGACCCAAGGCGGAGCAGAACATCCTGGAGGGCATCAGGCATCTCCAGACCACCACCGGCCGGCTTCCCATCCACCGGGCCCACCGTATCCAGGAGGAGATCATCCGTCTCCTCGGGGAGAGGATGCCCGGCCTGTCCTTGAGCCCGGCGGGGAGCCTGCGCCGCATGAAGGAGACCATCGGGGACATCGACATCCTGGCCGCCTCGAAGGAGCCGGAAGCGGTCATGGAGGCCTTCTGTTCCCTGCCCATAACGGAGAAGGTGCTCCTCCGCGGGGATACCAAGAGCTCCGTGCTCACCACCGACGGTCTGCAGGTGGACTTGAGGGTGGTGGCCCCCGAGGAGTACGGCGCGGCCCTTCAGTACTTCACGGGATCCAAGGCGCACAACGTCA
The DNA here is from genome assembly GCA_014360685.1 of Actinomycetota bacterium. Classification (GTDB taxonomy): domain Bacteria; phylum Actinomycetota; class Geothermincolia; order Geothermincolales; family RBG-13-55-18; genus Solincola_A. The sequence continues at coordinate 51,578 of JACIXB010000005.1, forward strand.
GGGTGCGGGAGATCGCCAAGAAGGCGGGGAAAAAGGTCAGCGAGTACGGGGTTTTCCGGATCAAGGACAACCGGCGGTTGGCGGGAGCCAGCGAGGAGGAGGTCTACGCGGAGCTGGGCATGGACTGCCCGCCCCCGGAGCTGCGCGAGAACCGGGGTGAGGTGGAGGCGGCGCTGGAGCACCGGCTCCCCGCCCTGTTGACCATGGAGGACATCCGTGGTGACTTGCACGTACACACCGAGGCCAGTGACGGTACCGCCGACCTCCTGGAGATGCGGGCGGCGGCGGAGGCCATGGGCTACCGTTACCTGGCCATCACCGACCACGCCGCGAACCTCAAGGTGGCCAACGGGCTGGACCGGGAGAGGCTTCTCCGGCAGGTGGAGGAGATAGAACGGCTGAACGCCAAAAAGGATTCCCCGGTGCTTCTCCTGTCGGGCACGGAGCTCAACGTGGGCAACCGAGGGGAAGTGGACTACGACCCGGAGGTCCTCTCCCTCCTCGACGTGGTCATCGCCTCCGTTCACGGGGGCTTTCGCCAGCCCGGGGAACAGATAACCAGGCGGATCCTGGAGGCGGTCCGCAATCCCCACGTGAAGATCATCGCCCATCCCACGGGAAGGCTTATCGGGCAGCGTCCGCCGTACGAGGTGGACCTCAAAACGGTGATGGAGGCGGCGGCGGAAACGGGGACGGCCCTGGAGCTCAACGCCTTTCCCGACCGCCTGGACCTCAACGACGAGAACCTCCTGGAGGCCCGTTCCCGCGGGGTGATGATAGCCCTGGGCACCGACGCCCACAGGCGGGAGCACCTGGCCTTCATGTTCTACGGGGTGGCCACCGCCCGCAGGGGATGGCTGGGCCGGGAACACGTCCTCAACGCCATGGAGCCCGAGGAGCTCCTCGCTTGGTTGTGGGCGGGCCGCGGGAAGCATCGTGGATCCAAGAGGTAAGATACCCGAGAGGCGTCGTAGCCGTGGGAGAAAGGAGGCGTCATGTTCCTCACCAACATGGATCACGTTCCCGGGTACCGCGTGGAGAGGGTGCTCGGCCTGGTGGTCGGGCAAACCATTAGGGCCAAGCACGTGGGCAAGGATATTGCGGCGGGACTGAAACAGTTGGTGGGCGGGGAGCTGAGGGGCTATACCGAGATGATGGAAGAAGCGAGGAATGAGGCCTTACAGCGCATGGCCCTGCAGGCATCCTCCATGGGGGCCAACACGGTGCTCAACGTGCGTTTCATGACCACCGGCGTCATGCAGGCGGCCGCGGAGGTCATGGTTTACGGGACGGCCGCCGTCTTGGTGCCGGAAGGACAACCGTAGCTTAATGCAAGCTCAAGAGGAGGGCGGCCGCGCGCGGGGGAGGGGTGGAGATGGAGATAAAGAAAAACGCCATCGTTCCGCTGGGTTACGGGAAGTATTACCGGGCGGACAAGATCATCGGCCTGGAACCCATAGAGGAGGAGCGGGGCCCGGCGCGCCGCACCTACGTATACGTTGAGGGGCGGCAGGGGCCGGTCATCGCCTCACGCACCGAGGAGACCATCCTTCGGGACATGGTGGTATCCGGCGAGGAGGCGGAGGCCTCCATGGCCTTCGAGCTCCTGGAGAGGATACTGCATGAGATGGAGAGGGTAGGTCCCATGCTCCGCAGGAGCATCCGCGAGGAGAGCGGCCTGGACCTGGACGACCTGGTGACCCGCATCCGGCGCGTTCTCTCCCGGGAAGAGGATAAGGCGGAGCAGGCATCGCTTTTCGGCTGAAGGCGGGAACGGCTTACGTGGTCCGCAGAAAACATGGAACCGAGGAGGTAAACCTTGAAACTGAAAGAGATCCACGAGCTGGCGGTGAAGATGGGGATGGAGAAGGACCCGCGCGGCAAGGAGGAGATAGAAAGGATACTCGCCGCCAACCGGGATAAGTACGAGAAGCTACCGGAGAAGGAGAAGAAGTTCTTCGACCTGGAGAGCATGGAGAACCCCTTCCCGGACTCCCGCATCCTGGTGGGTGACCCGGAGACGGAGGTGCGCTGCGCCCTGGTGGGCATCGACATGGAGGTGCCCGAGGTCCTGCTGGCCGACCGCCTGCGGGAGAAGGGGGAGCCCGTGGACCTCATTATCAGCCACCATCCGGAGGGCAGGGGGCTGGTCAACCTGGATAAGGTCATGGCCCTGCAGGCCGACGAGTGGTACCGCCACGGGGTGCCCATCAACGTGGGTGAGGCGCTCATCGGCAAGCGTATGCAGGAGATCTACCGGGCCTTCCTCCCCCGCAACCACGAGCGGGCCCTGGACGCCGCCCGCCTTTTGGGCATCCCCTTCATGAGCATGCACACCGTGGCCGACAACCAGGTCCACTCCTACCTGGGCGAGCTGTTCGAGAAGCGCAAGCCGCGCACCGTAGGCGACGTGGTGGACATCCTCCTGGAGATCCCCGAGTACCAGGCCTCGGCAGCAAGCCAGGCAGGCCCGGTGGTCATCGTGGGCAAGAAGGAGAACCGCGCCGGTAAGGTGATGGTGGACATGACCGGCGGGACCGAGGGCCCCCAGGAGGTTTTGGAAAAGCTGGCCGCCGCCGGCGTGGGAACCATCGTGGCCATGCATTACTCCGAGAAGCACCGCGAGGAGGCGGAGAAGCAGAAGATAAACGTGATCATCGCCGGGCACATCGTGTCCGATTCCCTGGGCATGAACCTCATCCTGGACAAGCTGGAGGAGAGGGGAGTGCGCATCATCCCCGTCTCCGGCCTGGTGAGGGTCTCCCGCGCCGCCGCCCCCCGCCGCCGCCCCCGTGCCAAGCGCTAGGGCACGATGGCCTTCGCGGGCGCCCCGCGCCGAGGCCGAACATGTCGGCTTTGCTTGCCCTCGCCGCCGTCTTGCGCTATGCATAACCTCACGAGGGAGTCGGTGAGGCAAGCCGTCATCCCGTCTCCGGTGGAGAAAGGGAGAACGGTGCGCCGTTGGCGACGAGCGGGTGACGGGTTGACGGAGGATGCGGCGTGGGGAACGCCGAAAACCCAAAAAAGGAGTGGAGGCCTGTTTGCGGCGGAGGTTTTTCGTATACACTATGATTGGGAGGAATTCCGATTGGAGGGCGGTATTCCCGCCTGTCCGTAGGGCCTTGACCGACGGAATTCCCTCCGTGGGTGAATAGCGGGAGAGCCCGCATAATTCGGGTGATCATCGCGGGACGGGGGTTCCTCCCGGTCCTGCCGGAGGAGGCTGAGGATATTGAGCGAGGGATACCGGTTGCTCGAACAGGGCGAGCGGCTTCTGGCGGAAAGCAGGATAGACGAGGCCATCGAGCGCTTCCGCCGCTTCCTGGACGATTATCCGGAGGACGTTGAGGGCCAATACCAGCTGGGGCTGGCCCTCTACGAGAAGGGGGAGCTGGAGGAGGCCGCCCTCCGCTTCCGGCGCGTGGGCGAGCTGGACCCCGACGACCCCCGCTCCTACGACGGGCTGGCCCTGGTGATGATGGACAAAGGGGATTACGCCCGCGCGGTGACCTATTACCTGGAGGCCCTGCGGCGGGACCCGGATAACCCGGATCTCCTCAACGAGCTGGGCATAGCCTACCACGAACTGGGCGACCAGGAGCGGGCGCTCCAGGCCTACGAGAGGGCCTTGGAGCTGGACCCCAATTTCGGATATCCCTATTACAACCGGGCTCGGCTCCTTGCCGGGAGGGGTGAGTACCGGGAGGCCGTGGAATGCCTGGAAAAGGCGGTCAGCCTGTACAAGGGCGAAAGGGAGAAGCTGATCGACGTGCTCTTCGAGCTGGCCGCGGTATACGAGGAGATGTTGGAGGACGACCGGGCCGTGGAGACCTACGGCGAGATCCTCATGCTCGACCCGGACAACGTGGAGGCCCTGCTGAGCCTGGGCTCCATATACCTGGACAAGGGCGAGTACCAGAGGGCGGCCGCCTACTACGACCGCGTCATAAGGCTGGACCCGGAAAACGACGCCGCTTACCTGGAGAAGGGCTACGCATTGGGGTGCCTGGGCGAGGTGGAGAAGGAGCTGGAATACATCGATAGATGCCTTTCCATCAACCCGGAGAACAAGTATGCCCTGAGCAACAAGGGCGCGGCCCTCATGGAACTGGGGAGGATGGAGGAGGCCGAGGAATCCTTCCGCCGTGCCCTGGAGGTGGACCCCTCCTATCCATGGCCCTATTACAACCTGTCCTGCCTCTTCGCCCTGCGGGGAGAGATAGACCGGGCTCTCCGCCACCTCCACCGTGCCCTGGAACTGGACCCTTCCCTGCGCGAGGACGCGGAACACGACGCCTGCCTGGACCGTATCCGGGACCACCCCGCTTTCCGCAGACTGCTCGAGGGAGATGCTTCATAAGAAGGGCGGCTCGAGGGCCAAGAACCGATTCTCTCGGTCACGGCCGATGGGGAGGTAGCGCTTTTCCCGGGACGGGTGGATCGATCCCCCCGCAAGGTGAATGACCTCGTTGAAAACTTGAGAGCCGCGAGAAGGAAGCAATCCATTCCTTCGCGGGGTATGGTCAACCCTTTATGGAAAGGCCCGTTTCATCAAGCCTCAGCCGCTTCCCTTGCCCACGGTGATGATCACCTGGGAGCCGGTGGTGGCCGATGATCCCCCAACCGGGAACTGGTAGACGACGACACCCACCTTATCCGGGCTGGAGGGCGAATAAACCACCTTGTAGGTGAAACCTGCGGAGAACAAGGCTTCCTTGGCTTCCGTCTCGCCCATTCCCACCACGTTGGGCACCGTCTGCTGGGGCGAGGGGCCACGGCTCACGGATATGGTCACCGTGGATCCCGGGCTGACCGTGGCCCCGGCCAAGGGGTTCTGTCCCACCACCGTGCCCGCGGGAACCACGGTGGAGTTTATATAAGTCACGTTGGGCACCAACCCCGCTGCCTTGATGGCGGCCTTGGCCTCGCTCTCTTCCATCCCCGTCACCGCGGGGACGGTGACCTTCTGGGCTTGGGTGTGGAGGTGGCAATGATCGGTGGGTTCTTCTCCCCGCCGATAGGTACGGGTCTCGGTATGGGGACAATAGGGGGTGGCCAGGAGCTGGCTCTCCGTGCATATGGTGACGGTGACCATCTCCTCGCTCCGCTCGCCGCCGAACTCCACTTTGGGGAAGTCACTGGGCGGCACTCCTTCCAAGGCCTTTACCATGAATTTTCTCCAGATCTGGGCCGGAAACGTCCCCCCGTAAACGGTGATGCCGTGAACGCTGCGCATGGGGATGAGCCCCTGGGGATATCCCACCCACACCGCCGCGGAGAGGTCGGGGGTGTAACCGCAGAACCAGGCGTCGGCGTAATTGTCCGTGGTGCCCGTCTTGCCCGCCTGCGGGCGGTTCAGGCGCGCCGCCCTTCCCGTGCCGTGTTTCACCGCGTCTTGGAGGATGGAGTTGACCACCGCGGCCACGTCCTCCCGCACCACCCGTTTTCCCTTGGGGCGGTTCTCCAGGATGATCTCGCCCTCGGCGTCGGTGACCTTGGTCACGCAGATGGGCTCGTAATGAACCCCGTTGGCCGCCAGGGTCCCGAAAGCGCTGGCCATCTCCAGGGGGTTCACGCCGTTGGTCAGGGCTCCCAGGGCTATGGCCGGATAAGGGTCCACAGGCGAGGTGATGCCCATGGCCTTGGCCATCTGGGCCACGCGCTGCGGGCCCACGTCGCGTATCAGCCGGGCGAAGACCACGTTTACCGAGCGCACGGTGGCCGTGTACACGTTTATGCTCCCGTAGCTCGACCCCTCGCAGTTGCTCACCTTCCACTTGGTCCCGTCGGGGAAGACCAGGGTGGTGGGGGAGGAGTCGTAGGTCTTGTAGGGGGAGATGCCGTTGCTGATGGCCGTGGTGAGCACGAAGACCTTGAAAGCCGATCCGGGTTGCCGCCCTCCCTGGGCGGCTATGTTGTACTGCAGCTTGCTGTAATCCTTGCCGCCCACCATGGCCTTGATCTCACCCGTGCGCGGGTCCACGGCGCAGAGGGCGGCGCTGGGATCGCCCGGCCGGTCCAGGGTGGAGGTGATGGCCTCCTCGGCGTAACGCTGCATGTTGAGGTCCAGGGTGGTGTACACCCGCAACCCCCCGCGGAAGATGATGTCGTCGGGAGAGAGGTCCCCGAAGCGGGAACGCAGGTCGGGGTGGGAGGCGAAGACGCTGTAGAGGTATTTCTTCACGTACTCCACGAAATAGGGGGCCACCAGGCTGGGGGCTTCCTCGGGGATGGGCTGCACCACCACCGGCTTCATCTTGGCCTCGTCCGCCTCCATTTGAGTGATGTATCCCAGCTCGGCCATCTTGTCCAGGACCAGGTTCCGCCTGCGCATGGCCGCCTCGGCGTTGGTGTAGGGGGAATAGTAATTGGGAATGCGGATGACCGCCGCCAGAAGGGCGGCTTCTTCCAGGGACAATTCGGAGGGTTGCTTGCCGAAGAAGGTCTCCGCGGCGGTCTTCACCCCGTAACAGCCCTGTCCGAAATAGACATCGTTGAGGTAAAGCTCGAGTATCTTGTCCTTGGAGTATTTCCTCTCCAGCTTGTTGGCCAGGCTGGCCTCCTCGACTTTGCGCCAGTAGGTCCTCTCCTTCCCGGTGAGGGTGTTTTTGACGTATTGCTGGGTTATGGTGGAGGCGCCCTGGACCACCTTACCCTCTACCACGTTGGTCCAGAAGGCCCGGGCGATGGCTTTCCAGTCCACCCCGCTGTGCTGGTAAAAACGCTCGTCCTCGATGGCGATGACCGCCTGTTGCAGGTAGGGGGATATCTGGTCCAGGGAGACCTTTTCGCGGTGTTGTTCTCCGTGCAGCTCGGCGATCACCGTCCCGTCGGCCGCGAATATCTTGGAGGTCTGATCCATGCGGTGTTTTTCCAGCCGGGAGAGGCTCGGCAATCCCACGCCGGTATAGAACCAGGCCAGAAAACCCCCCGCCAGCAGGACCAGGCAGAGCAGGACGATAAACGATATGCGCAAGATGACCCGCATGGCGATCTGCGAACGCCTCCTCAACAGCCTACGAACCGCTATTTCTTATTATGATTATAACTTCAAGGCCGCTCGAGAATCGAGAACCAGGAATTTTCTTCCACCGAGCTCGCACGCGCCACCCTCGGCATGCAGGTCTCGGTGTGCGCCTGATCCCCGGCGGGCCCGAACAGGTAGCGCTTTATCTCTCATGGTTCTCCACATGGCGCGCCTACCCGCGCTCCGCTCCAAGCCTTGGATTACTTCCCCGGACTCCGTGTTTATCCCTTCATGCATGCCGATGCCTGGATTGCTGCTGCAGTTCGTGTAAAGAATAGGTGGGTTTAGGGAGAGATCTCCAAAACAGGAGAGAAACCTCTCTGATATCCTGATGGAAAACCAAAACCGAACCAGGAAGGAGGTTTCTCTCAATGAAGATGGTAGCA
>JACIXB010000006.1 GCA_014360685.1 Actinomycetota bacterium
GCCTGGTCAAGTCGGGCTGGTCACTTGACCGCCCGGTCCCCCAAAAGGCCGGCCACCGCCTCCCAGATGCGCAGGGCCAGCTCCCGTTTGGGCATGAGGTCCAGTTCCATCTCCCTTCCGTCCCGGAAAAGGATGACCGCCTGGTCAAGTCGGGCTGGTCACTTGACCGCCCGGTCCCCCAAAAGGCCGGCCACCGCCTCCCAGATGCGCAGGGCCAGCTCCCGTTTGGGCATGAGGTCCAGTTCCATCTCCCTTCCGTCCCGGAAAAGGATGACCGCCTGGTCAAGTCGGGCTGGTCACTTGACCGCCCGGTCCCCCAAAAGGCCGGCCACCGCCTCCCAGATGCGCAGGGCCAGCTCCCGTTTGGGCATGAGGTCCAGTTCCATCTCCCTTCCGTCCCGAAAAAGGATAACCGCCTGGTTGTAGTCGGAGTCGAAACCCGAACCCGGCCTGGAGACGTCGTTGGCCACCAGGACGTCAACTCCCTTATCTTCCATTTTCTTCCTGGCCCTCGGGAGGAGGTCTCCCGTTTCCGCGGCGAATCCCACCAGGACCTGGCCGGGGGACTTTCGTTCCCTCAGCTCCCCCAGGATGTCCGGCGTGGGCACCAGTTCCACGGTCAGGCCTTCCCTTCCCGCGCGCTTGATCTTTTCTCCGCTTCTTCGGGAAGGGGTGAAGTCGGCCACTGCGGCGGCCATGGCCACCACCGTGCACCCTCCGCACCGGGAAAGGACCTCCCGCCGCATCTCCTCCGCCGTCTCCACCATCACCCTTTCCACCCCGGGAGGCGGCTGGAGCTGTGTCGGGCCGCTGACCAAGATGACCTCCGCCCCCAGCTCCTTGGCCGTCTCCGCCAGGGCGTAGCCCATCTTGCCGCTGGAACGGTTGCCGATGAAACGAACCGGATCCAGCGGCTCGCGCGTTCCCCCGGCGGTCACCAGTACCCGGTGTCCGGAAAGGTCTCCCCTCATGCCCAGAAGGCGGAGTACGGCCTCCACGACGACCGGGGGCTCCGCCATGCGGCCCTCTCCCTCCTCTCCGCAGGCCAGGGGGCCGCTCTCCGGACCCACCACGTTCACACCCCTCTCCCGCAGCTTTCTCAGGTTCTCCTGGGTGGCGGGGTGGCGGTACATCTCCCGGTTCATGGCCGGGGCCACCAGCACCGGCGCCCGGGTGGCCAGGAGGGTGGTGGACAGGAGGTCATCGGCAAGCCCGTGGGCCATCTTGGCCAGGATGTTGGCCGTGGCCGGGGCCACCACCACCACATCCGCCATTCGCGCCAGGGAGATATGCTCCATGTCCTTTCCCTGGGCATCGAATAGACGCAGCGAGACGGGGTTTCCGGAAACGGCGCGAAAGGTGTCCGGGCCTACCAGCCGGGTGGCGTGCTCGGTCATCACCACCCGCACGTCGAAACCTCTCTCCGCCAGGCGGCGCACCACCTCCACCGCCTTGTAGGCGGCGATGCCTCCGCTAACCCCGAAAACTATGCAGGTCATGGGCGGGAACCATCCCCCGTGCGGACGTTTACTTGGTGCCGTCCTCCGGTATCTCGAAATCCAACTTCTCCTGGGCGATCTCCTCCAGGGCCAGGGTCAGGGCCTTGTTGGAGGCCGAGGTCACCTGGGGACCCGCTTCCCTCCCCAACCCATCGCCCAGGTGGCGGAAATAGTTGTTTATCTGCCGTGCCCGCTTGGCGGCGGCGATGGTCAAACCGAAACGCGAATTGTTCATCACCCTCAGAAGGTCATCGATCTTGGTCTTCATCAACACCTCTACGCTACCTCCAGTCTCCTCTCTTTCTCGCCTCCGCGGAGGCGGATTCCTCCTCATATATAGCACAAAGTTCCTCCACCGCGCGTTGCAGGTCGTCGTTCATGACCACGTACCGAAACCCCTCCTTCTCGCCACTCTCCCGTACCGCGTTGCGCAGTCTCCTCTGCAGCTCCTCCTCGCTCTCCGTCCCCCTGCGGCGCAACCTCTCCTCCAGGGCCTCCAGGGACGGCGGTTCAACGAAGATGGTTACCGCCTCCGGCATTCTCTCCCTCACCTGCCGGGCCCCCTGGACATCGATCTCCAGTACCACGTCGTGTCCCTTCTCCAGCCACTCCTCCACGGTGCCGCGCGGCGTGCCGTAGAGGTTCCCGTGCACTTCCGCCCACTCCAGGAACTCGCCCGCCCCGGCCCGCCTCAGGAACTCCTCGCGGCCCAGGAAATGGTAGTCCACCCCGTCACTTTCCCCCGGCCGGGGTTCGCGAGTGGTGGCGGACACGGAGAGGCGCGTCCGCGGATAGCGCTTCAAGAGCTCGGCGATGAGGGTACCTTTCCCCGCGCCGGAGGGGCCGGCGACGACGAAAAGGCGTCCACGTCGCATTATCTCTCCCGGTGGATAGGACCTTGATGCGTGGATTACGGTTCCCCCCGATGCAGGCGCACCCTGTCAGGAAAATCTTTCCTTCAAGGCCTGGATCTGCTTGGGGCCCAACCCCTTGACGCGCCGCGTCTCGCTGATGCCTATTTCCTCCATGATCTTTGCGGCTCGCGCCTTGCCCACCTTGGGAAGGGACTCGATGACCGACTTCACGGTCATCTTCCCGTAGGTATCGTCATCGGCCCTGGCCAGGACATCGCTGACCTTCAATTTTCCCTCTTTGAGCGACTTCTTTATCTCCGACCTTTCCTTCCTGACCTTGGCCGCTTTCTCCAGGGCTTCCTTGCGCTGTTCCGCGGTCAATTCCGGGAGTTTCTGGCTGGCCATCATGTCCCTCCTCAGGTCGAATCCTCCCCACGACGATATCTTGTTAAGTATAATCCCCCTCCCCAGCCCTCACAACCCGGGCGGTCCGCGCTCAGCGGCCCAAGATCAGGCCAGGTGCCGGCTACCGGGGGCCTCCAATTCCAGGCCCTCCCGGCACAGGGGGCAATCGTCTGCTTTCCACACCGGCGCTTCCAGGCGGACCAGCACCTTCTTAGGGACCCCGAAGTCGCGGTCCTTCCCCCTCTCTATGATGGCCCCCAGCCCGACAGTCCGGCCTCCCAGTGACTCGACCAGCTCCATCAGCTCCTGGACCGAACCGCCGGTGGTGATCACGTCCTCCACGATGAGGACTTTCTCCCCTCTCTCCAGGTTCTGCCCCCGGCGCAGGGCGAGGCGCCCGTCAACCCTCTCGGCGAAGACCATCCTCCGGCGCAGGGCCAAAGCCACCATGTAGCCGATGATGATGCCGCCCAGCGCGGGGCTGATCACCACGTCAACCGGTATGACGGTGAAACCCCGTGCCAGCTCGTCCGCCAGGCTCTCCGCCAGGTGAGGATGCTGCAGGACGCGGGCGCACTGCACGTAAGTGTCGCTATGCATCCCCGAGGAGAGGAGAAAGTGGCCCTTCTGCACGGCCCTTTCCCTCTCCAATATCTCCAGTACTTCCCACTGGTTCATTTTCCCTCCCTCCCGGCAGCCCCTTCCCCGGTCTCCCCGGTCCGCATCTCCGTCACACGCGCACTTTCTTCCCCCGGGTTTCCTCCTCTTGCGCCTCACCCCGACTTTGAAACCCTTTCTATGATAAACCAATCTCCCGCTTCAAGGCTCGCAGGGCCTCCAGTGGACGCGGGTGGCCGGTGACCGCCCTCCCTACCACCAGGTAATCCGCTCCCGCCCGAAGGGCCTCCGCCGGCGTGGCCGTCCTTACCTGGTCGTGGGACTCCGTACCCGCGGGGCGGATGCCGGGGGTTACCAGGAGGGGTCCGTCGCCCAGCTCGCGACGCAATTCAGCGGCCTCCCCGGGCGAGCAGACCAACCCGTCCAGCCCGCAGTAGACGCCCAACCTGGCCAGCCGGAGCACGCTCTCCAAGACGCCTCCGCTCATGCCTACCTCCTCCAGGTCACCGTCTCCCAGGCTGGTGAGCACGGTGACCCCCAGGAGCAGCGGCATGCGGCCGGCCCTCCGCCCCCCTCCGCGGACGGCCCGCACCGCCGCTTCCAGCATTTTCCTTCCCCCGCAGAGGTGGAGAGTCAACATCTCCACCCCCCACCTCTGCAGGGCTTCCACCGCCCCGCTCACGGTATTGGGGATATCGTGGAGCTTGAGGTCGGCGAAGACCCGGAACCCCCTGTCCCTCATCTCCCGGAAGACGGCGGGGCCGAAGCGGGTATAGGCCTCCAAGCCCAGCTTCACCGTCCCCACCTCTCCCCGGAACATCTCGGCCATCGCTTCCAGCTTCTCCCAGTCCGGGACGTCCAGGGCCAGGATCAGCGGGTCCTCCACGCGTCGGGGGTTAGCCATCATCGCCATCCCTTCCGGCGCAACAGGCCTACCATTTCCGTGACCGTAAGATAGCCATTTGCGCTCATGAAGCCTCGGAGCTCCTCCACCAGCCGCGGAACCGCCCGGGGCTCCACCAGGTTAAGGGTGCCCACGGCCACCGCCCCGGCTCCGGCCATGAAAAGCTCGACGGCATCGGAACAGGACCACACTCCCCCCATGCCGATGACGGGCAGGTCAACAGAACCCGAGGCCTCCCATACCGCGTGAACGGCCACGGGATGGAGGGCGGGACCGGAAAGCCCCCCGGTCACGTTCCCCAGGCGGGGGCATGCCCTCTCCACGTCCACGGCCATGGCGGGGATGGTGTTGACCAGGGAAAGCCCGTCGGCACCGGCCTCGGCCACGGCACGGGCCATCTCTCCCATACCCACCGTGAGCGGGGGCAGCTTCACGAAGAGCGGGATGTCCACCACCTCCCGAACCCGGGCTACCAGCCCGGCCGTCTCTCCGGGATGGCGCGAGAAATGGGCCCCTCCCCTCTCCACGTTGGGACAAGAGATGTTCAGCTCCACCGCCGCGGCCAGCCCGGAGCGGGAAACCGCCGACGCCACCTCCACGTATTCCCGGACACTGAAGCCGGCTACGTTCACCCACACCGGCAGGTCGAACCCGGATAGCCAGGGCAGGTCCTCGGACAGGAACCTCTCCAGGCCCTTGTTCTCCAGCCCGATAGAGTTCAGCATCCCCCAGCGAGTCTCCCATAGGCGAGGAGGTGGATTACCGGCGCAGGGCTCCAGGGTCACCGCCTTGGTCATCAGCCCCCCCAGCGCCTCCAGGTCCACCAGCTCGGACATCTCCCTCCCGTTGCCGAAGGTCCCCGAGCATGCCAGAAAGGGGTTCTTCAGGGGGATACCCGCAATTTCCACCCTCAGGTCGACACCCTCAGCCGTTCCCAATCCAGTTCCTCCCCTCCGAATACCGGCCCCTCCCGGCAAGCCGCCCGGTATGCTCCCGGAGGATCGGCTACCGGCACCGCGCAACCCCGGCAGGCGCCCAAGCCGCAGGCCATCCTCTCCTCCACGCTCACCTGGAGGGAGGAGAGCCCGCCGGGCGCCAGTCGGGAGGCCAGGGACAGGAGCATGGGCCGGGGACCGCAGGCGTAGTACCGGAAACCCGCCCCGGAACTCCCACAGGGCAGGAGGTCGAGGACCGTTCCCCTCTTCCCCCGTGAACCGTCCGTGGTGGCCAAGCGCAGGTCGATTTCCTCACCCAGCCTCTCGGGGAGTGTCCCGTACTCCTTCCCGCTTTCCATACCCCAGAAGAGGGTGGCTCTCACCCCCCTTTCCCTGAGCCGCTGTCCAAGGTAAACCAGGGGGGCCACTCCCGCTCCCCCGGCGATCAGCAGGGCCTCCTCTTCCTCCCCGTCCAGGTCGAAACCCCTTCCCAGGGGGCCAAGGACGTCCAACTCGTCTCCCGGCATCCTCCGGCGCAGCCAGGCCGACCCCCCGCCAACCTCCCTGACCAGAACGGAGGCGGACCGCCCGTTATGCCCGAAGACGCTGAAAGGGCGGCGCAGGAGCCTGCCCTCCCCGTCGCAGAGGATGTGCAGGAACTGTCCCGGGTGGGGCTGGAATCCCGGAGGGACTCGGAATACCAGCTCGGAGGCGCAGCCGTAATCCCTCCTCTCCAGCAGCGTCGTCTTGAAGAGCAGGGGCGGCAAATTCAACCTCCTCCGCCCGCCGAGACCCCGGTGAAGGGCAGGCCGACTCCCCGCTCGGTTCGGACTTCCTCCCCGCCGGCCCTTATCCCCCTGACCAGGGCCAGTGCCGCTTCCATGTCCGTTAGGCAGGGGATGCCGTGGCGGGCGGCGTCCTCGCGGATGTAGAACCCGTCCGAGTGGGGATGGCGACCGCGGGGGATGTTGACCACCAGCTGGACCTCCCCGTTGCGGATCAAGTCCAGGACGTGGGGCCTACCCTCCCGGAGCTTGTTCACCTCCTCCACCTCCATGCCCGCCGCCCGCAGGGCCCGCGCCGTGCCGCGCGTCGCCGCCAGACGGTATCCGGCTTCGCTGAGCTCTCGGGCCAGGAGAACCGCTCTCCTCTTTTCCCGGTTGGCCACGCTGAGCAGGACACGGCCGCCTGGACGGGGACGCATCCCCAGGCTCCGCAAAATCCCGGCCAGCGCCTTTCCAGGGTCATCCCCCACGCCCATCACCTCCCCGGTATGTCGCCGACATGGGTTGAGGAGGATGTCCTCTCCGGCTATGACCCCCAGCGGCGAGACGGGGTACCGCACCGCGCTCCCCACACCCTCTAGGCCCACGGAGGGCTCCTCCCCGAGCAGGGCCGCCAGGCCGATCTCGGCGAGGTCCAGCGAGGAGGCCCGGGCGAGGAAGGGTAGTTGCTCGGAGGTTCCCGGGGAGAGGTCCCATATCCTCATCTCCCCCTCCTCCACCATCAGCCGCAGGGAGAGGTTGCCGTTCCATCCAGCCAACTCCACCGTCTCCCCCACTACCTCCCTCAACCTCTCGTACTGCTGGGAGGTCAGGTGCAGGGGAGGGTAGACGCCCGGCCCGTCCCCGGCGTCTCCGCCGGGGCCCTGCAACCTCTCCCAAGCCAGCACGCAGTACAGCCTTCCCCCTCCGGCTACCGCCTCCACCAGCACCTCCAGGGAATCCTCCCTCAATTCCCTGAGGAGCGGCGTGCCCTCCGGATGCCGGAAAAGATATTCCTCTGCCTCCCGCGGGGAGTAGAAAACCCTCTTCAGCGTCTCCCCGCCCTCGGCGAATAGGGCCAGGTGCACCGGGAACCGGCAGCCGCGCAGGAATTGGTCCGCCTCCTCGCGCCCCACCGCCATGGGGACCAGGGGCAGCCTTGAGGAACGCAGCCGTCTCAGGAACCGCGGTGGATCCTCCGCCACAACTCCTCCCATCACCTCCACTTCCCCGCCCTCCCCGCTCAACCGCCTGGCCAGCGCGAAAGCCTCCTCGCCGCCGAATTGAGGACAGAGGCTCCCCATACCCGCCTGCAGGAGAGCCCGCCTCACCCCGCCGGTGGATGGTGGACCCAGGAAGACGGCGTCAGCCTCTCCCGCCAAGTAGAGGGCGAAGCCGGGATCCACCGTGTATACCGCCGCTCTTCCCCCCCGTTCCCTCCATGCGCGCAGGGCACGGAAGAGGGCGAAATGGAATTCCAGCCCGCTCCCCGGCCGCGGACCCAGCGGGGCCAGGAACATCATCCCCCTTTTTTCCGTGCCTGGCGTGGGCCCCGACAAACACAGCGGGAAACCGTGGCCCTCCGTCTCCACCCCGATGGGCGCCCCTCCAGCACCGTATCTCCGGCCATCCCCGTTACCTCCGTCACCCTCGCTCGTACCTCCATGCGCGGACGGGAATGTATGTTCCTCCGCCTCGCGGGCCTCACGGCATTCGGCGCCGGCCTTCCATACCCTCAACCCTCCGGCGCGCATCGCCAGCTCCTGGAGGACGTGCCGGGTACCCGCCTGCACTCCCCTTCCATCTTCTTCCAGGAGGCGCAGCGCGGTGCGGGCGGCCTCCCAGGCGGTTCTTCCCGCCACCACGGTCCTTCCCACCGCACGGCATCCCAGCGGGAGGTGTCCCTCCTCCCCCCCTTCCTCCTCCGGGTAGAAGAAGCGGGGAAAGGCAAGTAACGTCCCCGGGAGCTCCGTGCAAGGAGCCACGCCCTTCGCCGCGCCTCCGCACAGCAGTCCCACGTGCCGGCCCACCAGGTCCACGCCCAGGGCCACCTCCAGGAGGGGTGTAATCCTCCGAGGACCGGCGTCGACGTCCAGCACGAACACCTCCTCGCATCCCGGGCTGACCGTCATCTTCACTTCCAGCAGGCCCACGTAATCCAGCAGCTCGGCCACCACCCTGGCAACCTCTTCCAGGGCGTAGAAGAGCTCCCCGCGGGGTAGGGGCGGGACGATCACCACGGAGTCCTCCTCGTGCCGCGGAAGGGGCTCTAACTGTTCCATCATCCCCGCCGTCTCCGCCCTTCCCCTGCCGTCCCTCAGCACGCAGGCGATATACTTTCTCCATCCCCCGAGGTACTCCTCCAGCAAAACCTCGCCTCCCGGGCTCCTCCCGCAGGCCTCCGCGAACAGCCCGGGCAGCTCTTCCCTGTTGAAGGCCACCCCGGCGCCCCACCCCCCACAGGAGAAATGGGGCCGCAAGACCACGGGATAACCTATTTCCGAGGCGGCTTCCTGCGCCTCGCGCAGGTTCGACGCCGTGCGGAAGTCGGGATTGGAGATCCCTCCCGTTTCCAGGGTCTCCCGCAGCAGGGACCGGTCCCCGCAGGCCCATAGCACCCGGTCGGGGAGATCCGCTACCCGCAGTCCCGTCCGCTCAAGCCACCCTTCCGCCGCCAACTCCCTGGCCAAAACCCAGCCCCTGCGGCCCGCGGGGCCCAGCCACAGCGATGAAGCGCCGCATTCCACCGCCACCCTGGCCACGACCTCGGGCAGGGGCGCCTCCACGTACAGACCCGCGTCTCCGCCTCCGTCGTCCAGGAGGGTAGCCGGGTTATCCTCCAGTGCCGCCACCCTGAAACCCCTGCCGCGCAGGCACCGGCAGACCCGGGCTGCCAGGTATTGGAAACCGGCTCCCTGCTCCAGGGTCACCGGTCCCGGACCCACCACCAGCACCGTCCTCTCGTCCCCTGTTTTCAACCCCCCGCCCCCCTCCTTATTCGCCTAAGCGGTGAGCGCCACCTTCCCCCTCACCCGCCATCCCTGGAAAACGCACGGCGGTACTCCGGGGCCTTGTGGACGACCTTCCCGTTCTTCATTGTGAGCGCCACCTTCCCCCTCACCCGCCATCCCTGGAAGGGACAGTTCCTTCCTCGGGAGGCGAAGGCGGAGGCGTCGATGACCCACTCCGCCGCCGGATCCACCAGCACCAGGTCCGCCCTGGCCCCGGGGCGTATCCCTTCCCCGTATTCCGGGGGCTTCAGGCCCAGGACCCGCGCCGGTCCCCGGGTCAGCCTCTCGATGAGCACCGGAAGGCCCAGCTCTCCCTTCTCCACCAACTCGGTGTGCAGGACCGGGAAGGCGCTCTCCATCCCCACCACGCCGAAGGGGGCGTATTCGAATTCCCGCTCCTTCTCCTCCGGTGAATGGGGGGCATGGTCCGTGGCCACCGCGTCCAGGGTCCCGTCGGCCAGTGCCCTGCGCAGCTCCCTTACGTCCTCCGGGGTGCGCAGGGGAGGGTTGACCTTGTACACCGGGTCGTAGTCGCGTATGTCCGCCTCGCTGAGGACCAGGTGGTGGGGAGTGGCCTCGGCGGTGACCCTCACCCCCCGCGACTTGGCCTCCCGCAGCAGGCGTACCGACCCCGCCGTGCTCAGGTGGGCCAGGTGGAGCCGCGCCCCGGTCTCCTCGGCGAGCAGGAGGTCGCGGGCCACCATGACCTCCTCGGCGAGAGCCGGTATGCCCCGCAGCCCCAGGGAGAAGGAGGCTAGGCCCTCGTTGACCTGGCCTCCCCGGGAGAGGCTCCTGTCCTCCGGGTGAGAGACGATGACCCCTCCGAACTTCCGGACGTACTGCAGGGCACGTCGCATGAGGCCGGAATCGGCCACCGGGTCCCCGTCGTCCGAGAACGCCCTCACCCGGGCCGCACCGGCGAACATGAGCCCCATCTCCGCCAGCTCCTTACCCTCCCTCTCCCGGGTCACGCAGCCCACAGGAAAGAGGTCGGCCAGGCCCAGGCCGCGCGCCCGCAGCACCAGGTCCTCCACCAGGGAGGCGTTATCCAGGGGAGGATCGGTGTTGGGCATGCAGCACACGGCGGTGAAACCGCCGCGCACGGCGGCCCGGAGCCCGCTCTCCAGGGTCTCCTCGTCCTCCCTGCCCGGGTCCCTGAGATGCACGTGGAGGTCGAGAAACCCCGGCGCCAACACCAGGCCCTCCGCCTCCAGCACCTCCCTGCCCTCCCCGGAAAGTCCCCTTCCCACCTCGGCGATCCGCCCCCGGGCCACCGCCACGTCCATGACCCCGTCCAGGTCCTGGAAGGGGTCGATGACCCGCGCTCCGCGAAGCAGCAACTCCGCCACTTCAATCCCCCCTCTCCCCCGTCCCCAGAAGGAGGAAGAGCACGGCCATGCGCACCGCCACTCCCGCCGCCACCTGGGCGTTGACGGCCGCGTGGGGGGCGTCGGCCACCTCGGAGGAGATCTCCATTCCCCGGTTCATGGGCCCGGGATGCATGACCACCACCCCGGGGCGGGCGGCTTTCAACCGCTCCATGTTTAACTGGTAAAACCTGGAATATTCCTGCGGCGAGGGGAACCTGCCCTCCAGGAGCCTCTCCTTCTGGACCCGCAGCATGTAAAGGACGTCGCAGCGTGGTATGACCTCGTCCAGGTCGTAGGAGACCTCCACCCCCTCCGGCACGACCGGGGGAAGCAGGGTGGGAGGGGCCACGGCCAGGACCTTCATGCCCATGGCCAGGCAGGCCTTGAATCCGGAACGGGCCACCCGGGAATGAAGTATATCCCCCACGTAGGCGATGGTCTTTCCCTCCAGGTCCCCCAGCCTCTCCCTCATGGTGAAGAGGTCCAGAAGGGCCTGGGTGGGATGGGCGTGCATGCCGTCCCCGGCGTTGAGCACGGTGACATCCAGCCAGCGCCTGAGCAGCCAGGGCGCTCCGGCCACCGGGTGGCGGATGACCACGGCGTCCACCCCCATGGCCCGCAGGGTGAGGGCGGTGTCCTTGAGGCTCTCCCCCTTCTCCACGCTGGAGGTGGTGGCGGTGAAGTTGAGCACGTCGGCGCTGAGGCGCTTGGCGGCCACCTCGAAGGAGAGCCTGGTGCGGGTGGAGGGCTCGTAGAAGAGGTTGACCACCGTTTTGCCCCTCAGGGAAGGCACCTTCTTGATGGGGCGGCGCATGACCTCGGAGAAGGAGCGGGCCGTTTCCAGCACCCGTTCCAGATCCTCCGGGGCCAGGTCGTCCACGTCCAGGAGATGCCTCCGCTCCCCGGCCTCGCCTACCATTTACCATCCCTCCCCGTCCCCGTCTCCCGCCCGGTGGCCATCCAGTACGTTGAAAAGGCCCCGCCCGGTGGACGGGGCCTCAATCCGGGTAACCGATGTACACGGCATCCTCGCCGTCCACCTCCTTGAGGGACACCTTCACCTTCTCCTCCCTCGAGGTGGGGAGGTTCTTCCCCACGTAGTCGGCGCGGATGGGGAGCTCGCGGTGGCCGCGGTCCACCAGGACGGCCAGCTGGATGGTGGCCGGGCGGCCGAAATCGATGATGGCGTCCATGGCCGCCCGCACGCTGCGCCCGGTATACAGTACGTCGTCCACGATGACCACGTTCTTCCCTTCCAGGTCGTGGGGCAGGTAGGTCTCCTTCACCACCGGCTGTTCCAGGGTATGCAGGTCATCGCGGTACAGGGTGATGTCCAGCCTGCCCACCGGGACCTCCACCCCCTCGATGGAGGACACCGCCTCGGCGATACGGGATGAGAGGGGAACGCCGCGGGTTCTGATGCCTACCAGGACCAGGTTGGAGGCCCCCCGGTTGCGTTCCACTATCTCGTGGGCGATGCGGCGCACCGCCCGGCGGATGTCGTCCTCCTCCATGACCCTGGCCTTGACCCGGAAACCCATCCTCTCGCCTCCCGTCATCGGGTGTTGCTCGCTCGAGTGTCTGCGCCACTTTTTACGGACACTGAATGCGGGCATGAAACCTCCGGGTGTCCCCGGGTTCTCCCGTCTCGAGGGCCCGGCAACGCCGGGCGGGCGATGCGGCGCACCGCCCGGCGGATGTCGTCCTCCTCCATGACCCCGGCCTTGACCCTCATACCCTTCTTTCGGCTCCAAAAAGCCCCCCTGCGGCCGGCGCAGGAGGGCTGCCTTTCTGGATCACCTTTTCCCTTGCCAGCCTCACGGGACTGGTTTAAAGGTCTTTTTCATCATAACACCGCCTCCGGGGGCGGACAACCCGGCCCGCCACACTCCGCCGCACGGGGATCATACGTTCGTGATGCATTGAGCCCCCGCGCACAAGGGCTGCCTTCCGCGGGCCGGACCTGCCCCCTCGGCACTCAACCAATATTTCTACCCCCTGGAGCGTTTTTCCTCGGCCTGGAGTGCGTGCCCCTCGCCCTTCCCCGTCCTCTCCCGGACCACCCGGCCCTCCATCGGCCATCGTTCCCGGGGCCCCCCTTCTTCTAGATAACCCGTGGGTCCATCCGTTTTTTCCACCCCAACCCCCGGCCCGGGCGGCAAAGCCTACCCCTCAGGGTCACCTTCTCCCTCGGCCTGGAGTGCGTGCCCCTCGCCCTTCCCCGTCCTCTCCCGGACCACCCGGCCCAGGATGCCGTTAACGAATTTCCCGGAATCCTCGGTGGAGAAGAGCTTGGCCAGTTCCACGTACTCGTTGACCGTCACGCCGGGGGGTACCTCCGGGAGGTAGAGGAGCTCCGCTATGCCCAGTCGGAGCAGGTTGCGGTCCACCAGGGGCATGCGCTGCAGGGACCAGCGGTCGGCGTAGGAATCGATCAGCGCGTCGATCTCTTTGCCGTGTGCCGTGTAGGCTTGGAGCAGGTCCAGGGAGAACTCCGGCAGCTCGTCGGGGTAAACCATGCTGCTGGAACCGAAGGAGGAGAGCTTCTCTATCTCCGCCTCTTCTCCCAGGAGAAGCCGCACCCTCTCCTGCGAGATGTCCGGTATCCCGTCCGGAGGCTGCGGATGCTCCTCCACGCCCTGCTCGAGCATGCGGCGGAGGGAATCGGCAGCTTCTTCCACTCCCTCCCCGGTGAGGTCCATGCGGTAGAGGACATCGCAGGCCAGTTTCCTGGCCAGGGTGCGCCGGCTGAAGAGCTGGGAACCGCCCACCTAAACGGCGTTCACCCCCACCACGTCCACGTTCACCGCCTCCACCGGCCATCCGGTCATGGATTCCACGGCCTCCTTCACCCGGCGCTGCACCTCGGCGCCCACGGCATGGAAATCCAGCCCGTAGTCCATGTGTACCTCCAGGTCCAGGGTCACCCTGCCCTCGGAGTGGGAGACCTTGATCCCCTTGGTGAAGTTCTTCTTCCTGCGCCCTTCCTCCCCCGGCTCGCCGCGGAGGGCCACACCCGAGGCCCCCTCCACGGAGTTGAGGGCGATACCGGCTATAAGCTCCAGCACCCCCTGGCGCAGCTTGTATTCCCCGGCGTCGAGCATGTGCACCGCCTTCCCTTGTCTCTCTTCCAGTTCTTCCGCCAATGGAGAGCCCTATTCCACCCTCTCCACGTACTCTCCGCTGCGGGTGTCCACCCTCACCCGGTTACCGGTCTCCACGAAGAAAGGCACGTTGACCACCAGCCCCGTCTCAAGGGTGGCCGGCTTGCTGCCCCCGCTGGCGGTATCCCCCTTGACGCCCGGCGAGGTGTCCACCACCTCCAGGTCCA
This sequence comes from Actinomycetota bacterium, assembly GCA_014360685.1. GTDB lineage: Bacteria > Actinomycetota > Geothermincolia > Geothermincolales > RBG-13-55-18 > Solincola_A. The sequence continues at coordinate 13,692 of JACIXB010000006.1, forward strand.
CGAACACCGGGGGCTCCACCGCCACCGGCTTCCCCTCGTAGAGGGGGACTTCCACGGTGGCCCCTTCCACCAGGTACTTGGCCGCCTCGCCCACTTCCTCCTCGGGTATGGGCAACTGCTCGTAGGTCTCCAGGTCCATGAAAAGGTAATTATTCCCATCCCGGTAGAGGTACTGCATGCGCCGCTTGTCCAGGACGGCCAGCTCAACCCTCTCCCCGGCGCGGAAGGTCTTCTCCACGACCGCCCCGGTCTTGAGGTTCTTCAACCGGGTGCGCACGAAGGCCCCCCCTTTTCCCGGCTTCACGTGCTGGAAGTAGATGAGGGTGTAAAGGGTCCCGTCCAGGTCCAGGGTTATGCCGTTGCGGAAATCAGCGGTGGTGATCATGCCTTCTCTCTCCTTCTCCGGTCTCGTTTCCGGGTAACATTTTAGCACGGGCCGATACCCAGGGTACGAAGATCGCGCGGGGGAGCGACATCGGGTGGGCTCATGCTTTCTTGCTCTCCCCAACCGCTTCCGCCATGTACGCTTGAAAAACGGCCCGATAGGAGGGTAAGGGTGATGTTTATTCTTTTGGGATCTCCCCGGCCATCTCCGGGGATTCGAGTCCCCGCACCCTCCCCTTCCCCCTCAAACGTAATCGGAAGGGTCCAGCGAGCGGGGAAGGCGGGTGAGGACCTCCGCCCCCGAGGGCGTCACCAGTACCATGTCCTCCACCCGCACGCCTCCCACCCCGGGGAGGTAGACGCCCGGTTCCACGGTGAAGACCATACCCTCCCGCAGGACGTCACCGCTCCCTGGGCCCACGTGGGGCCTCTCGTGCACCTCCAGTCCCACGCCGTGGCCCAACCCGTGGCCGAAAGCCTCCCCGAAGCCGGCCTTCTCCAGGACCTCGCGGGCGGCGCGGTCCACCTCCCTGGCCCTCGCCCCGGGCCTCACCTTCTCCAAGGCCCTCTCCCGGGCCTCCAACACCGCCCGGTGGGCCCTTCTCAACTCCACAGGGACCCTCCCCCAAGCCAAGGTGCGCGTGCAGTCCGTGCAGTAACCCTCGTACACCACCCCCCAGTCCACCACCATGGCGCCGGAAAGCCGGCGGCGGGAGGGCTTGGCGTGAACCAGGGCCCCCCGCTTCCCGGAGGCCACGATGGTCTCGAAGGCGGAGGCCTCCGCCCCCCGGCGCCGGGCGGCGAAGTCCAGCTCCACGGCCAGTTCCCACTCCGTGGTAGTTTTTACCAGCCCGCGGAGGGTTTCGCGGAAGGCGGCCTCGGACACCTTTATCCCCCTCTTGATGATCTCCACTTCCGCCGGGCTTTTTTGGGCTCGCAGGGGTTGGAGACCCGCTTTCAGGGGGACCAGCCGAGCCATATCCCGCAACTCCCGCCGGTAAATGGAGAGTTCCGCGCAGGTGACCGCATGGGGATCATAGCCGATCCTCAAGGGTCGCCGGGCTGAAGATTCCTCCCCTAAAGGTAAAGTGTCGACTTTCGATTTGATCCCTCCCCGGGCTTTCAGCCCCCCCGAGGCCGGCGCGCCCGCCCGGACACGGGCCAGGACTTCCCTCAAACCCCCGCCCAGGCTGTCGGGGCATATGAGCGTTCGCAATCCCACCACTTCCTCCGTGGATCGTTCCCGGTAACGGAAATCGGTCAGGAACCATCCCGTGCGGGGCAAAAGGAGGGCCAAGCCGCTGGATCCGCTGAACCCGCAGAGGTAACGCAGGTCAGGAAGGGCGGTCACCAGCAACCCGTCCAGCTTTCGCTCGCGCATCGCCGCCCGGAAACGGCACCTGCGATCTCGGTAAACCGATGCGGCGATAAATCGCTTGCCACCCGGCATGCGCCCTCCTTCCACATCCACCGGAAAGCAACGAACGACAAATTATCTCCACCACCAACCGGAATGACAGCCACAAATGAATCTTAAAAACCTCAAGAATCCGTCTTCATATTAACTTCTTCGCTCCAGCGCTTGAAACCCTCCCGTATATCGCGCCATCATTTGCAGGACGGAAATCGGACAACCCGAAAATCCCGTGAATTCTATCTCCTGGGTTCCCGGTCCAAGCCGTACCGTTGATTTGATCGAACCCGTTACCCGTGATGTCATGTATCCACACCCACGATATTCGGTTGATAAATCAAAGACACGTTCTCGAGCCCTTAAACGCCGCTGCAAGGGGAGTGCGGTTTGCATACCCGAGAGGGACGATTTACACGCTCATCGCCTTTGCAGCCCAAAGAAGAGCCGGCACGTGACAACCGGAAAACCGCTAATCCTGTTCCAGGCTCAGCTCCCTCCAATTCACCACGGTGAGCTCGATGGGGAAACCGGCCACGTCCACGTCGGGAGCGCGATAATTGATGGTGCAGGTGGCGAAGAGGTTTTCCGAGCTGAAGATGTTGATGTCGTGCAGGGCGGTCATCTGGCAGTACTGATTGTTGAACATTCCGAGGTCCACGTTTATATCGTTTCCCGCCCAGAAAAAGTACTCGTTGGTAGAACCCAGGCCCAGAAAAGACCAGTCGTTGTTGAAAGTGATATCTCTCTTACTTATTACCTGGAACTCGGAGGAAGAATTGAATTGTAGACGATTATTGGCGGTGAAGTTGCCCTCGCAGACGAAAATACCTTTCATGTTGGGCATGTCCCAGGTCACCCCGTTGAGGGTGAGATTACCGGTGCAGTAGACTACGGTCATCGAGGAGGTGCCGAGGGTGCCCAGGTTGCCGCTGAGGGTCTTGTCCCCGACGTAGAAATTTCCCTGCTGCTGGGCCAAGGCGCGGTAGTACTCGAAGTTAGGCTCCGGCACGTATACATCGTCGCACGCCGCCTGTTGGGTCGGCGCTCCCGGCGGGGTATAGATGGCCCCCAGGTTCCACCCGAAGAGTTGGTCCACCCTTCTTATAAGGGTGCCGGCGTAAAGACTCCAATTTGTGGAACCCGTGGTGGCCGCATATATGTAAGCGAAGGATAAAGCGGGCGGGAAGAGCTGGGCTATGCCGTCCGCCCACAGCTCCACGGTACCCTTTTGCCCGGTGGAACTATCCCCTGTCTTGATGTTCCCGTAAAGCCGAGTGTTCACCGATCCGAACCAGCGCGGTCCGGTATGCACGTAAAGCTTTCTCTTAGCCTCGATATCGCCGTTAATGGTCAAGCCGTCTCCCAGGCTCACGACAGGGGTCACGGTGATATTCACGTCCCGTTCCGCTCGAATGCCTCCACCGGCATTTATGGTGATGGGTGACCCCGCGTTGATTGTTTCGTCAACCCTTATGTTCAAGTCATTCCCCGCGAACAGGAGGTAGTTCTTCATCACGTCGAAGGCCTGCAGGCCGCTGTAGATGACTTCCTCCCTTATCCTGCGCCGGTAGGTGGTTCCCCTCTCGGCGTAGGACCCCGTGGCGGTCACTATGTAGTTGTAGGTGCCCGCGACCGGCTCTATCTCCAGCTCGTAGCTTCCTCCGAGCAGCTCCCCGGAATAGGTATGAACGGTCTCCCCGGTTATCTCGTTGTTGACTATCTTGGCATGAGCCAGGTAGAGCGCGGATTCGGCCACCTGGAAGGCTTTATCCTCCGGCCTGGCGTTGACCGCGCCCTGCAGGGCGGATACCATGAGCAGGAGGCTGGCGGCGCCCAGGATGGAGAGCATGGTCAAGGCCACCAGGACGATGGCGATGGCGAAACCCTCCTCTTTAGGACCCAGGATAGTGGCCCGGGCTTTCTTTCCGAACCGGCGGACCGCCTTTTTTATCCTCTTTCTCGCTCCACGCATCACGCCCACACCTCTTGATGAACTCTCTACAAGTTGTTACGCAGGGTCACGCTGCCCCCGTAATCCCGAACCAGGTTTATCCTGCCCGCCTGGCGGGAGAACCGGATGGCGAAGTCGACCCTTTGCACCAGGGTGTTCCAGCCGGCCGTTCCCGGCGTTATCGTTTCCATTGCCTTGGTGACGGGGTTGAAACGGTGATAGGTGAAAGTGATGCTCTCCACTCCATCCACCCATTCTTGAAGGTTGCCGATGTCGGAGCCCCGCATGAGCCTTCCGTCGGAAACGGTGAAGACCATGTTCTGAACGTTCCCGCTCCCATCCAGGTCACCCGAGAATATGAGGGTGCCGTTGGTGCTGAAGGAGTTGATGGTCGTGGCCACCCTGATCTGGCGGGTCATGGTGTCCAGCACTTTTCCCGCATCCTCCTCCATCCGGGCCAGAACATACTGGGTGGTGGAACTGTCGGCTCCGCTTTCCAACATCCCCGCCACCCCTATGAGGAAGATGATCATGATGCCCACGACCACCATTAGCTCGGCCAGGGTGAAGCCCTCCTCCGCTGCCGCCCTGCGGAGAAGGGAATGTTCATGCTTCCGTTCCCGGAAGCCTCGCGTGCCTCCAGATAACGCCATCAGCTTCTCAGCTCCCATCTTTGCGTGTAGGTATCCTTAGTGCTATCACCGACCCTGTAGACCTCTATGTTGTAAAGGCCTGTAGCGCCCGGCATTGTCCATCTAGAGGACTCTATCTGCACGATCTTGTTGGCCCGGTCGTAGGTGCAATTAAAATTGCCGCTTACGTCCAGGCCACTGCCCCATACCCTCAAGTTCGTCTGCCCGTTCATGGGGAATCCCATCCCCCTCACCCGGAAGGTCGCGTAACCGGTCCCGTACCAGTAACTCCTCCAGGCGTATGCCTTGGTTGAAGCGGTCTCATAATGCCATTCCCTACCCGAATACCACCTCTCGGCGTAAATAGCCAAGGCGTACTTGGTATCGCTGGGAGGCAGTATCTTGGCGGGTCCCAGTATGACATCGAACTCCCTTTCGAGATAAAAGCTTCCGAAGTACACCCTTACCTTCCAGTTGTGGGTGTTGTCGCAACCGATGAGGTTGAGGTTCACTCGTATCTCGTTATCGTTGGTGATGGTGTACTCGCCCGCCAGGCTGTATTCCACCGAACCGTCGGTGATGGAAACCCCGGAGGCGGCGGAAAAACCGTTCCCGGTGATCTTGCAGAGAATATCATAGTAGTTTTCATAGAAATTGTAGCCGGCGTCGGGCGTAAACCCGCCTATGTTGGCGTTGAAGGCCTTCACCTGGAAAGGCGAACCGACGGTCCATCCGGACTGGTTGTTGTTCAGGTTCTTCACATAACCCTTGTACCAGCCCTCCGGCAGGGTGGACAGGTCGAAGTCGGCGACCACGTAGGCATAGTTCAACACCTGCACCACGGCTCCCTGAACATAATTCCCCGCCGGTTGGCCATCGACCACGTCGCTGCAAAGATATACCTCCACCGGGGGAGTCCCCTGCATGTTGAAGTACTTCCCCGCAAAAACCAATCTCCAGGGATTGCCTATGTTCTTGTACGCCTGGTGAGCACCCGTCTCGTAGACGTAAACGTCGTATACCTCGGGTATGGCTTCCTCGATAACGTATACCGCGCTGGACAGATCAGAGGCCACGTGGCCGATCATGGTGGGTTCCCTGGTGTTCACCACCTGCATATGATATTCACCGGGCGGAGCGCCGGTGAAGTCGAAGGTGGCCGTGATCTCGCAGTTTGGGCTTACGGCATACCCGTATGACCCGGCCGGTGCGCTTACCGCGGTGACCGTTCCGTCGATCTGGTGTTCCACGTTGCCCTCATTGTCCACCTTGACCAACCTCACCGCCGGATATTCCACCGGAAAACAGAAAGGCCCTCCCATTATCTTCAGAACAGCCTCGTTCCAGTAATTGGGTCCGGTCTTGCTGTAATCGGGATCGTTTCCGAAATCGGCGATGACCGGCTTGGGGTATTGGATTACAAATCCCTCATACAGGTAAGCGGAGATCACCCCTGCTTGGCGTACTTTCACCGACCAGAAGCCGAGGGCCGCCTTGGGCCTCCACGGATTGTTCGTTTCGTTGTGGTTCGTATAAAGGGTCGTCCAACCCTCGAGCACCGTGGATGACCACGAGGTGATGGTGATGGGGATATCCTCGTACCTGTCCCTGACCAACCAGGCCTGGGCCCTCCCGTCGGCGTCGTTCACGTCGTCGAACCCCCAGCCCTCGATCCTCACGTTCACGTTCACGTTGGGATCGGACCAGTGAGCGGCGGCGTTGGGCTTGGTGGTATCCCTGATGGAATCCGGCCCGGTGACGATGATCCTGGATATTCCGATATTATAGATGGCCTCGGTGTCGGTGATGATACTCTGCAGCGTATGGCTGTCCTCTCCAGTCCCCACCTGCCAGTAGACGTTCAATTTCACCAGCAGGAGGTGGATGGCCTGGTTTTCGCTGTTGGTGGGCCGGTCCTTACCCACCGCTTTGGGCCCCCAATCGCTTTTCATCACCGCCACGCCCGTATCGTCCTCGAGATAGGCGATTTGTACCGTCACCCGGTAGTCTTCATATCTGGCGAACTCGCCGTAGTTGAAGTAGGTGACCTCGGGGATTACGTTCCAATCCGGTTTTCCATCCCCATCCGCGGGATTGGTGGTAATAGGGGACCTGCTGCCCCAGAAATGATCGTCGATATCGAAATTCAAACCCACGTCGGTATCCTTATGGGGCTCGTAAAAGGGTATGGAGCGGATCTTTTCCAAGGCCGCCTGGGCGCAGCTAACGCTTCTCTGTATCTTCTCAAATGCCCTCATGCCGGAAAAGGAGGTATCGAACATGCGGATTATGGGGATAAGGGCCACAACAAGTATCAGCCCGGCAACCAATATCTCCGCCAGGGAAAAGCCCTCTTGGCCGTTAAGCTCCCGTCGCAACCACATCTCGCTCTCTCCCCTTCTCCAAGCCCGAAGAACGTTACCGTGGATTGATCCTTCCCTCCGAATCAAGGACCACGCTCACGCTGGACCCACCCAACCCCAGGGTGATCGTGGCCGGGGTGACGGTCAAGGTGGTCCCCCGGGGGATGAAATCGATGACCAACGTGGTTTCGGACATGATCCTCACTCCGTTGGTCACCCTGATGAAATAATGGTTCTCATCCACGACGACATCTTCCCCGATCACCGACCTGTCCACCGGCTCAAGGGTCCAATTGCCCGCGTTTTCCACCTTGTGAAGGAACTCGTAAGAGTTTGGGTGGACGGCATCGGATTGAGGATAGAAGATCAGCCGGTAAGCTACATTCTCCTGGCGCGCCGCATTCATGGCCCGGGAAAGGGCGGCTTCCACCTGTCTCTGGGCACCCTTCAAGGCCATGGATCTGCTGGCGTTGGCATAGTTGACCACCGCCAGGGTGAGGACGATCCCGAGGATGACCACGATTATCGACAGCTCGATAAGCGTGAAACCCTCTTCCCGGCGGCTGAACCCGCGGTCTGATAGTCTTCCCTCGGTCCCTGGTAAGTCGAACGACAATAAAATTCACCCCCGCCGGCTTCCTTTTTTACTAATTTTATCGAGTTCTCATGTTGACATCTTAATACGCGATGAGGAGACCAGAGGTTAATTATCCATGAACCATGTTACGAAAATGTTACAATCACTTTTCAGGCCACCCGGCCGGCAGGTTCACGCTCATGATGGTTAGGTGTGAAGCCAACCCGGACCATCCGAGATACCCGGAATACGTCTTCAAGTCCAAGCCCGGCAGAGGTATGTAAGGGCCAGTAAATAGCCCTCCGTTCCCAGGCCGCTGATGATCCCCCGCACCACCGGGGAGACCACCGATACCGCCCTCCACTCCTCCCGGGCGTAGATGTTGGTTATGTGCACCTCCACGGCGGGTATCTCCAGGGCGGCCAGGGCGTCCCGAAGGGAATAACCGTAGTGGGTGAGGGCCCCGGGGTTGATGATCACCCCGACGGCGCGGCCTCGCAACCCCTGTAGGTAGTCCACGATGGCCCCTTCGTGGTTGCTCTGGAAGAACTCCAGCTCTATACCCATCTTCGAGGCCTCCCGCTCCAGTTCCTCCCTCACCTCCGCCCAGGTCTTGCGGCCGTAGACCCCCGGCTCCCGTTGCCCCAGGAGATTGAGGTTGGGTCCGTTCACCACCGCTATCCGTCGCATAAATGGTCCCCCCGGTCCTTGAACCAGCGTCACCCACCGTTACCTCGCAACCCGTGATTGTACACCCGGGGATCGCTCCCCGCTTCTCTAAACCTGACTGGAAAAGTCACCCACCGTTCCCTCTTAACCCGGCATTATACACCGTAACGTGGCTCCCGCCCCGGCCGACAGGCGAATCGCCCCTGTCCGTGAATCCCGCGCCCCCCACCTTTCCATGCCAACCCGCCGTCCCGCACAGAATCCCGGGGGCCGGCAAAGGCACATGGGGATATCGTCAATCCATAACCCCCAAGCCTCTCCCGCCTTCCCATGAAACCCAACATTTGAGACGCGACCTGGACACATGTACCGGGGCACGTGGCTGCCTGGACCTCTTCCCTCTCCCGTACCCCTCCATCCCTCTTCCCTACCCCGTCACATTTTCCAACCTTTCCCAAGGCACACGAAGCCCGGCATTTACCCTCAGGCCTCTCCCCAACGGCGCCACTCCGCCAGCACCTCACCCACCGCCCTTTCCACCAGTACCCCGGGCGGGGACTCCACCAGCCTGGGGTTCTGCCACCGGGCCAGCAGGACGAACCGCAGGGCTCTCCCCCTCTTCTTATCCGCCTCCATGGCCGAGAGGATCTTCCCGGTATCGATGTCCTCCGGGGGGCGGACGTACCCGAGGAGGGGGAAAAGCACTTTCCGGTGTTTTCCCCAGAGGTCCGCTTCCGCCAGTCCGGCCAGCTCCGAGAGCCTGGCGGCCATGAGCATGCCCAAAGCCACCGCCTCCCCGTGGCGCAGGAGACGGTAACCCGTGGAGGACTCCAGGGCGTGGCCGAAGGTGTGACCGTAGTTGAGGAGGGCCCTCTCCCCGAAGAGGTCCCGCTCGTCCCTTTCCACCACCCGTGCCTTGTGGGCGGCGCAACGGAAGACCAGCCCCCCGAGGTCATATCCGGATGGGGGAACGCCCCCCGGCCATCCCTCCATCTCTTCGAGGATGTCCGCGTCATAGAGGAAACCGTACTTGGCCACCTCGGCCAAGCCGCCCAGAAGCTCCCGCCGGGGCAGCGTATCCAGCAACTCCAGGTCCGCCAGCACGGCCTCCGGCTGCCAGAAGGTGCCCACCGCGTTCTTACCCTCGGGGAGGTCCACCCCCACCTTGCCGCCGATGCTGGAATCAACCATGGCCATGAGGGTGGTGGGGAGCTGCAGGTAACGCACCCCCCTCATGTAGGTGGCGGCCAAGAAACCGGCCAGGTCCCCCACCACCCCGCCACCGAAGGCCAGGATCACTCCCTCCCGGGTGAAACCCTCCCGAAGGAGGAACCGGTAGCCTTCCTCCAGGGTGCGCAGGTTCTTGTTCTCCTCCCCCTCGGGAAAGGCGAACCATAAAGGCTCCCCCCATGGGGCACCCTTTGGCTCCAAGGCCTCCCGCAGCCTATTCCCGTGGAGCTCCAGTATGGAGGGGTGGCTCACCACCGCCAGCCCCCCGGGATCAAGGCGGGAGAGGATCCCGGGGAGCGCCTCGGCGTATGTGCCGCGGCCCACGATCACCGCGTACTCCCCGCCGGGAGCGCTTACTACCAACTCTCCTTCCATATCCCCGCGATCTCCTCCGCGATCCCCTCCGGGGTCCTTCCCCCCGCCTCCACCACCGCGTGGGAGGCCCGGAGGTATTTCTCCTCCCTTTCCGAGAGGAGCTCCTCCACCCTCCGCGGAAGCGGCCCTCCAGCGAGCAGGGGGCGTCCCTCTCCCTCGCCCACCCGATTCAGGACCGTGTTCCGGTCCACCCTCAGGTATACCACCAGGCACCTTTCCCGCAGCAGGTCAACGTTCTCCGGCCTCAGGACGATACCCCCGCCGCAGGCGAGGACCTTGCCCGCGCCCTTAAGCTCCTTCCGCAGGGCGCGGCTCTCGCGCTCCCTGAAACCCTCCTCCCCTTCCCGGTCGAAGATCTCCGGGATGCTCATACCCGCCTCCCCGGCGATCACCCCGTCCAGGTCCACGAAATCCATCCCCAAGCGGCGGGCCAGCGCGGCCCCCACAGTGCTCTTGCCCGCGCCCATGAAACCGATCAAGGCCAGGTTTTCCCTCCGCTCCATCCCATCCGCTCCCGGAAAAACGGCCCTTCCTCTCTCGTTCGGAAAGGATCCCCGGGCGTTCCGCTGCCCTTCCGTGTCGCTAACCTCGCCTTCCGCAGGCTCACCGATCGGTAATCTACGCCCCCAAACGCCAAGGCTGGAGGCCGCGAAACACGCCCACCGGTGGAGCGGTCGTGTTTCGTGCGGCAAACCACTCTTACCCGCCCTCACCGAAAGCCGCGTTTCAGAAAGCCTTGTAACGCCTTTTAAGATCCCGGAAACGCGCCCCCAGTTCCTCGAGGCTGTCTCCTCCCAGCTTCTCCAGGAGGGCGTCGGCCAAGACGAAGGCCACCGCCGACTCGGCGATCACCGCGGCCGCCGGCACGGCGCACACGTCCGCCCTCTCCACGGCCGCCGCAACCCTCTCCTTGGTCACCAGGTCCACGGTCTCCAGTGGCGAGGCCAGGGTGGGGATGGGTTTCATGGCCGCCCTCACCACCACCGGTTCGCCGTTGGTGATCCCTCCTTCCAGGCCCCCGGCGCGGTTGGTACGCCTGTAGAATCCCCTCCTTTTAGAATGATATATAGGGTCGGAAGCCAGGGAACCCCGCATTCCCGCCAGGAGGAAACCCTCCCCGACCTCCACCCCCTTGACGGCCTGTATGGACATCACCGCGGCGGCCAGGCGCCCGTCAAGCCGGCGGTCCCAGTGCACGTGGCTTCCCAGCCCGGGAGGGACCCCGTAGGCCACCACCTCGAAGACCCCTCCCAGGCTGTCGCCCTCCCGGCGTGCGCGATCCACTTCCTCCCGCATGCGCAGGGAGGCCTCGCGGTCCAGACATCGCATGGGATCCTCATCGGCGGCCGCCGCTTCCTCACGGCGCGGCGTTTCACCTGCGGCGGTAACCCTCGCTTCTCCCACCTGGAGGACGTGGGAATACACGTGGATGTCCAAACATACAAGGAGTGATTTGGCCAGCGCCCCGGCGCAAACTCTCCCTACCGTCTCCCGGGCCGAGGAACGCTCCAGTATGTCTCGGATGTCCCTGGTTCCGTACTTGATCGCCCCGGCCAGGTCGGCATGGCCGGGCCTGGGCCTGGTGAGGGGTTCGGCCTCGACCTCCCCGTACGGCGACATCACCTTGAGCCACTTTCGGTGCTCGGCGTTCCTGACCAGCAAGGCAACCGGGCTCCCCAGGGTCCTCCCTCCCCTCACTCCGCCCAGTATCTCCACCTCGTCCCTCTCCAGGGCCATGCGCGGCCCTCTTCCGTATCCCAACCTCCTCCGGGCCAACTCGGACTCCAAAAACTCGCGCCTCACGGGCACTCCCATGGGCATGCCCTCCACGACGGCCAACATACCCGCGCCGTGTGATTCGCCTGAGTCCAGGAATCTCAACATCTCGCTGTCCTCCGCTGTTCATAGGGATGAACCCTGTATTTCACGGCACCGCCCACATCATTAATCGGTCAGTGATCCCGGGTCTCCCCGGCTTCTCCTTGTAACACAAGATCTAAGGATCACGTCATAAAAACCGGTATCCATCGCCTCGTCTCGCATCGGCCTGGCTCGCTCGAATTCATAGCCTGCCACCATGTCCACTCCTCCCGGCGGCGCTTTTCACGTGCGATTCCAAGCGTGGATCGCAAACCCGGTTCCATTATCCGTCCCGCATAAACCTAACACACCCTTTTTATCCTTGTCCGACAAAGCCATATACCCTCGTGCATGATCAATACGATTCAAAAAAGCCTGATCTCAAGCGACATACCCGCTCCCGCCCCAGTTCCTTCGTCCGCCTCGGACATTGCCTTGCCCATAACCTGTTTTTCCCATTCCTGAATCAGCCCCCCTTCAGCACAGCATCCCTTATCCCCGTTGCTTAAGGTTTGGCGTTCCGGGAAGGGGTCCCGTCCTCGGCCATGGGAGCTCATTCCTTCGACCGAACGCGTCATTCTTCCGAAGCGCTATCTCACGCGCGTGAAACGTTCCCCCCTTTCCAACAAAAAGGGGCGGCTTCCCGCCGCCCCCGTTCCCGCCACGTTTACCTTATAACTTCCTCAGCTGGTTTACTTTCAACTCGTAGGTCTCGTCCCCGCAGGTGAGGATTACCGTCTGTTCGTCCCTTATTTCCTGTACCTTGAAGGCCTCGGCGAAGGTGCTCCCGGCTTTTAACTTCTCGTATCGCGTATCGTTGACTTTTATATCCGCGTAGCGTATTCCACGCATCTCGTAAATGCCGGTGACCATCACCACCCTTTGGGAAACGTCGGTGGTCACCGGGGTCGTGGAGGGGGCCGAGGTCACCGGTGCTCCGGTGGCGGTTCCGGTGGTGGTTTCCGCCTCGTAATCGGGGAAGCCGAGCATCTGCCATTCCTTGCTGGCCAGGTTCCCGCTGTTCTGGCGAAGGCTTCCCACCTCCCCTATCAGGGGATAGAAGGGGTCGTTGAGCACCCAGACCTCCACGTAGGGGATCTCCCCGGGCTGTTGCTCCATCTCCTCCATGTGAATCTGGAACTTCTGCTCCACCATCCTGGAAGCCAATGCCCCCGAATCCAGGCTTAAACCGCTTTTTCCGGAGAGGAGCGATTGGGAAAGCATACCGGCCCTCGATCCCTCGCCGCCGGGTTCCATGGCCATCACCAGGACGGCGGTGATCATCAGGGCCAGCGCCATGCTGATCAGCAGCCTTGTCCTCGTCGGCTTAACCCAACTCCCGCTTTTCCCTCGCCTCTCTCTTTCCCTTTTCATAAGCCACCGCCACTCGTCTTGCTTCTGCCCATATGATTCTACGGTGCACCGCCCGCTCCACCCCCTGGAGAAGTGACCAACCCCTCAATCCCTTCGGTGGTGGTGAAGAAAACCCTGAAGGTGATGTGGGCCTGTATGTAAGGTAGCCCGGCGTCCGCTTCCTGTATCTCCAGCTTCACCACCTTGACCGAACGCGGTAGTCTTTCAATGTGGTTGAAGAACTCCACCAGGTTGAAATACCTCCCGTTGAACACCGATTCACAGGTCATTACGTAGAAATTCTGGGCCGCAACAGGTATGGAGGGGGTGAAGGAGTAGAAATCCAGGCCCGCTTCCTCGGCGGCGTGGTCTATCTGCTCTATCACGTCGGCCAACTCGACGTTCTCGGGGATGCGCTGCTTGAGCACGTCGATCTGGCGGGTGAACTGTTCCGGGTCCTTTTCCAGCTGTTTCAACTGGGCGAGGCGGTTCTGTTCCGTTTGAATGGACGTCTCCACCTCGGCGATGCGGTCCTCCACCTCCCCAACCTTATTCTTCTGGGGGAAGACGATGAGAAACAACCCCAGCACCAGGACGATGAGGCAAACGATGGCCACCGCCAACAACCACAAACCCGCGCCGATCCTTACCCTCATGTCCTCAGCCTCCCGAGCCCTCGGAGGCGCTCTCGCCCTGCCAGATGGCCTTCTCCGGGTTCCACTGCCCGGTGATGGTGAACTGGATGGCCCAGTCGCTGAAGCTCTCCTCCTGGACCTGGGCCGCTCCCTGGTCATCCGTGGTGGTCACCACCCTGGTCTCGGTGATGGTGGTCTGCGTGGAATCGGTTATCCACAGGTTGGACCATTCCTCCATGTTCTGCAACCGGACGAAGAACTCCGCCACCTTGGGATGGCCGCGGAAATAGTAGTAATAGGGATAGGCATCCAGGAACCCCTTGGCCTTGAAGTCGCTGGCCCGGGGCAGCCAGGTCTGAATGCATAGCCAGGCCGGGGTGGCGTAACCCTTAATCTCTATGGGGCTACCACCGCCCCCCTGCTGTCCCGTGGGAGCCCCTCCAGCCACGGCCTCCAGGGGCTGCGCGTCTATGGTCAGGCTGGTCAGCCAGATGGTCGGGGCCCTGGGGTTGGAGGCGGTGGCCAATCCCTCGGGCACGTACATGGCCAGGTCGTTGAGCATCTGCGCCCAGGCCACCCTCCCGGCGTTGGCCCGCTGGAAGAGGTTCTGCAGGGCTTTCAGCTCCCTCTGCTGGGCCTCGAACCTCTCCATGGGCTTGGTCTGTTTCTTCAGCGTTTCCAGCTCTTCCTGTCTTTGCTTCAAGGTATCTTCCTTGCCCGCCTTCTGGGCGCTGAAGAGGAAATAGAGCCCGGCGATTACGGCCACCGTCACCAAGCCCATGAGCACGATCCAGGGCACCAGGTGGGGGCGCTCCACCTTTTCCTTTATCTCCGGCGGCAGGAGGTTTATCCTGGTCATCACTCAACCACCTCCCGCAGGGCCAACCCCACGCATACCGCCACCGAGGGCTCTATTTCCGCCAGCTCCTCCGGGGTATAGGGCAACCTGCCGAGCTGCACGTTCTGAAGGGGCCTACCCACCTCCACCGGCAGGCGCAGGCCGCGGTTCATCTCCTGGACCAGGTTCACGGTCAGCGAACCGCTCCCGGAGACGACCACCTTTCGGATGGCCCTCTCCTGGGTCTGGGCTATGTAATAGTCGATGGAACGCCTTATCTCTCCCACGAAACCGAAGATGTCCTGCTGTAGTATCTCCCGGGCCTCGGGGATGACCACCTTGCCCCGGCGCAACGCCTCCGCCTCCTCCCATTTCATGTCCAGGCGGTTGACGATGTTCCTCACGAAATCATCCCCACCGCGGAGCAGGAAGCGGGCGAAGCGGGGAACGCCTTCCTTGAGGATAGTGATATTGGTTATTCCCGCCCCCACGTTGATCAGGCACACGGCCTCCCCCTCCTCGTAACCGGCCTGCAGTTCGGCCAGGGGCACGAGGGAGCGCGGGAGGGCGAAGGCCTTGAGGTCGATGGCCGAGGGCGTGAGCCCCGCCTCCCGGAGCACCTCGATGAACGTGTTTATCATCTCCTTGTGGGCGGCCACCAGGAGGACGGTGAGCATACGTTCCTCCTCGGCGGTCATGAACTCCTCGATGATGTCGAAATCCAGGATGGCATCCTCGATGGGTATGGGGATGAACTCCTGCACCTGGAAGCGCAGGGCGCTTTCCAGCTCCTCTTTCTCCATATAGGGCAGCTCAATGGGACGGACTATGACTTTCTGGTTGGCTATCCCCAGGATAACGGACTTCTCCTTGATACCGGTGACCGACCAGAGCTCCTTGAGGGCCTCGGTCAGGGTGACCCCGTCCTCCACCTCTCCGTCGCGGACTACCCCCTCCGGGATGGGAACCATTCCCAGGTTGGAAAGGACCGGCGCTTCCTTGCCCAAGGTCACCTCGGCCACCTTCACCGAATTGGAACTTATGTCCAGCCCAACGCATACCCTGCTCTTCCTGGGGCTCATGCCAACCCCCTCGATCTCATCCCTTGTCCACCCTCTGGGTTCCCCGGGAGAGGTAATCGTTGACGTCGCTTTCCTTGATACGATAATTTTTGCCCACGCGGATGGCCGGTATCTGCCCGCTCTTCACCAGCCGGTAAACGGTCATGTTGGAAACCCTGAGGATATTGGCCACCTCGTTGACCGTCAACAGTTTGTTGCCGCTCTCTCCAGCCACTTATCCTCCAAACTATATACTTCCACGCGTCCTATACTCAATCCTTTTCCCGTCCCCGGGAAATTTTCACCCGTTGCCATTCAACAATAAACGGCACTACATTAATTCGCCCACAACGGCAACTAGCTTTAGCACTTTTTCATTTTTCTCACACTTTTAGAAAATGATAATTTTTTTATATTTTACTTGTCAATAGTTAAATTTTTCAACATATTCAACGTATTCTATGGCCGAGACCGCCCCAAAGGATGGGAATGAACCTCATGTCACCCCAATTAAACCCCCGATCCCGCCCAAACGCCGACGCGTTACCCCTGCTTCGAGAACTGCGAGATGAGGGAGAATATGGGCATGTACAGGGAGATGACGATGGTCCCCACCACCACTCCCAGGAAGACGATGAGAACCGGCTCCAGCAGGGAGGTGAGGGCTTCCACGGTCGCCGAAACCTCGGAATCATAGAAATCGGAGACCTTGTTGAGCATGGTGTCCAGGGCACCGGTCTCCTCCCCGATGGCCAGCATCTGGGTGACCATGGGCGGGAATAGCGGGCTTTGGCTCAAGGGTTTGGCGATGGACTCGCCCTCCTTGACACTGGCCCTGACGTCCTCCACGGCCTCAGCCACCAGTACATTGCCCACCGTGGCGGAGGTTATCTCCAGAGCCTGCAGGATGGGCACGCCGCTGGCCACCAGTGTCCCCAGGGTACGGGAGAAACGGGACAGGGACATCTTGTGAAGCAGGGAACCGAACACCGGCAGTCTCAGTTTCAGGGAATCGAGCCTCCGCCGCCCGGCCGGCGTCTTTAACCAGCGGCGCAGGAATACCACCCCAACTACCACCAGGGCCAGGAGGACCAGGCCCTTCCAGCTGACCAGGAAGTGGCTGATGTCCACGATTATCCTGGTCAGGAAGGGCAGGCTGGCTCCCATGTCCCGGAACATCTTCTCGAAGATGGGGACCACGAAGATGAGCATGACGAAAAGGAGCAGGATGGAGATGGCGAACATGGCCGCGGGATAGGTCATGGCCGATTTTATCCTCCGTCGGATCTCGTCCTCTCTCTCCAGGGTGGTGGCGATGCGCAGCAGCACGTCGTCCAGCACGCCTCCTATCTCGCCCGCCTTGACCATGCTGGTGTAAAGATCCTTGAAGACCTCGGGATGCTTGGCCAAGGCGTCGGAGAGGGAACGGCCCATCTCCACCTCGTGCTGCACGTCGGATATCACCTCGGTGAGCACCGGGTTTTCCGTCTGCTCGGAGAGGATGCTCAGGCACTTTACCAGGGGGAGGCCGGCATTGATCATGGTGGCGAACTGCCGGGTGAATACGGTTATGTCCTTGGCTTTTACCTTGGGCTTGAAAATATGTAATTCTTTTTTACTTATGGGGACCTTTTCCTCCTCGACGGAGATCACGAAGTACCCCATCTCCCGGAGTCTCTGGGAAACCGCGGTCTCGTTGTCGGCTTCCAACTTGCCGGTGACGATCTTCCCCTGGCGGTCCCTTACCCGGTAGTTGTAGGTATGAGCCATGCGGTTCTCCTCTTGCCAGCCCCTCTAAAACCGGCTTTTTAAATCTATTATCTTTTTAACAAATTTGTCAACAATTCACTCTTTTTTTCAGAATCAACAACAATTATCATGCTTTTATATTTATCGTAATTTTTTCCTGCACCTTTAACCAAACTTTACCAGCAAATAGAAACCCTTTTCTCACGCCCTCCCTAACCGTTTTCGCACCTAAAGCGGTCCTCCCATGACCGGGATTCTACCTCCCCATGTGCTCCTAATCCGGCTTGGGGACCGAGACCACCTCCACAGTCGATCGATTTTTCCTCGGTATTCCATCCACTCCTTAACCTGCAGCGCCATTGACGTTCATGGTTCAGTTCCCCAGGCCTTCCGGCAGCAACTCCCCGCAGTCCGCGTTTACCCTCCTTATCGTCTCAAGGTATCCTTCTTTGTCCAGGTCTCCGGTGAGCAGTTCGATCCTTTCGCGGATTATCATCTCGGAATAGACCCTACGCGCTTCCTCTTCCCTGCCGAGTTTCCTGTACAGCACTATCAGTCCCCGGGATAAGGTGAGCAAGCCGATGATCTTGGGCCTCTGCGAAAAGGCCTTCTCGAAGGCCTGCAACGCCTCCGGGTACCTTTTCTCCCGTAGATACAGGTCGGCGAGGCTGAAGTACAGGTCGGCGGATTCCGGGTTGGCCCGGATGCCCGCCAGGTTCACTTCCATGGCCTCCTCCCTGCGCCCGGCATCGTAAATAAGCCCTGAAAGTATATAGTAAGCGTCCTCGTAGTGGGGATCGAGGTAGGTGATGATCCGGTAGTAGGGGATCAGTTCCGCGTCGCTGCCGTACACGTGGTACAGCTTGTCCGTCTTGATGAAGAAGGTGTAGGCGAAATACTGGCGGATGCCTCCCATGAAGCGGGCCAGGCTGGCCGCGGAGGGGAAATTTCCAGCCCTTTCACCGGAACCGGCGGGCGTATGGTCCAGGCCTACCTGGAAGGCCATGGCCAGGCACAGCATGGCGACAACCAGTCCCGCCTTCCTCCACCCCTCTCTCGAGAGAATTGCCTTCATCTCTTTTCACCACCATGATCCGCCACTGCCGGGAAGAACCACCGCGGCGCTCAGAGGTCCTTCCTCTCCAGGAGGAAAGCCCCCAGGGAAAGGAAGACGGCCGCGAAGGCCGCCGCCAATCCCAGCAGAAGGAGGAGTTCCGGGGCCCCTACGCGGAAGACCCTCTCCCCGTGGGCCACGGTCTCGTTTATGTTCAGCCTCTCCAGGTTGGGAAGCAGGTAGTAGAAAAGGCCCGCCAGGCCCCGGAGTACCGCCGGGTGACCGGGGTCGGTCATGGTGCGGTAGAGGAAATCGCCCTTCACGTGGCAGACCACGTAGAAAAGCCCGGTCAGGAGGACGCAAACCACGGGGCTCAGGTGGACGGAGGCCAGCATGGCCACCGCGGCCAATAGCGCTCCCTCCAGAAAGATGGCCAAAAGGGCCTTGGCCAGGCCCGGGCTGAACACGCCGAACTTGACGCCCACCAAGGCCAGCACCACCCCGTAGGCCACCAGCAGGCTGGCGGCCAGAACGGCCAGGATTCCCAGGTATTTCCCCAAGAAATAGCGCTTCCTGCTCACCGGTCTGGAGAGCGCGTTGTAGATGGTCCTCTTTCCCATTTCGCCCGGCAGGATGGTGGAGGCCAGGATCACCGCCAGTACGAAGGCCATGATGCTCACCAGACCCAAAGCGGCTTCCCGGGCCAGGTCCAACTGCACCCCCACCTCCGCCGAGGGTAGCATGGGCACCAGGAGGATGAGGATAGCGGTGAAGGCCAGCACGGCGTAGAAGACCTTGCGGTGCAGGGCGTCCTGTACCACCCCCCAGGCCACGGTGAGCAGGTCGGAGGCGAACCTTTTCACTTCCCATCACCACCCGACCGGCCTACCCGCTCCAGGAAGAATTCCTCCAGGCTCATGCGCCTGGGCCCCACCCCTTCTACCTCCAGCCCGGCGTCCAGCAGGCGCCGGAGGACGGTTCCCAGTGCCTCGCGCGGCACCACCACCCCGGTGCGGTCGTCCGCCCATGCCGCCGGTGGGGGGAGGTCCGGCTCCCTCCCCGCGGGAGGAGGGGCGGCCAGCCGCACCAGGAACTCGTCCCGCGAGCGCAACAGTTCGTCCAGGGCCCCCGAGGCCACGTTCCGTCCCTCGGATATGACCGCCACCCGGTCGCAGATCTCCTCTATCTCCGAGAGCTGGTGCGAGCTCAGGAGAACGGTCACCCCCGAGCGTCGCAGGTCGTTCAGGAGGTCCCTGACTTCTATCTTCCCCAGAGGATCAAGGCCGGTGGAGGGCTCGTCCAGGATCAGTAACTCCGGCTCCGCGAGGAGGGCCTGGGCCAGGCCCACGCGCTGCAGCATTCCCTTGGAGAACTTTTCCATGGTAAGATCTCCCACCTCCCCCAGGCCCACCAGGTTCAGCAGGTGCGCGGACCTCGCCTTGATGCTTTCCTCGGACATCCCGGAGAGCCGCCCGTAATACCGGAGGATCTTCCGAGGCGTGAGATAGAGCTCGAAATAGGGTTGCTCGGGGAGGAAGCCCACCCGCGACCTCGCCCGGGGGTCAGAACCTTGGCTCCCGAAAAGGGATATCCTTCCCCTGTCCGGCCTTACCAGCCCCATGACGGCCTTGAGGGTGGTGGTCTTTCCCGCCCCGTTGGGCCCCAAAAGCCCCACCACGCCGCCGCGGGGAACCTCCAGCTCCAGCCCCCTCAGGGCCACCCGGGGGGGCCTACCCCACCGCGAAGGGTAGCTCTTGTGCAGATCCTCTACGCGGAGGACCGTGTCCATGGCCGGCTTATCCTATGAGCCTCTCCATCTCGTCGCGGTTGTTGCACCTGGACATGGCCACCTCGTAGGAGATGATCCCCCTCTTGTACAGGGCGGCGATGGACTGGTCCATGGTCTGCATCTTGTATTGTCCGCCGGCCTGCATGGCGGAATAGATCTGGTGCGCCTTGGCCTCCCGGATGAGGTTGCGGATGGCCGAAGTGGCCACCATGACCTCCACGGCGGGTACCCTGGACTGGCCGTCCTTGGTGGGCAGCAGCTGCTGGGTGACGATGGCCTGGATGGTGGAGGCCAGCTGCATGCGCACCTGCTGTTGCTGGTAGGTGGGGAAGACGTCGATGATGCGGTCGATGGTCTGGGGCGCGTCCTGGGTGTGCAGGGTGGCGAAGACCAGGTGGCCGGTCTCCGCGGCGGTGAGGGCCGTGGAGATGGTCTCCAGGTCCCTCATCTCTCCCACCAGGATGACGTCCGGGTCCTGGCGCAGCACGTACTTGAGGGCGTTGGAGAAGGAATGGGTGTCGCCCCCCACCTCCCTCTGGTTGACGATGCACTTCTTGTGCACGTGGAGGAACTCTATGGGATCCTCCACGGTGATGATATGCAGGTTGCGGTTCTCGTTGATGACGTTGATCATGGCCGCCAGGGTGGTGGACTTCCCCTGCCCCGTGGGCCCGGTAACCAGGACGAAACCGCGGGGCAGCATGCAGAAATCGTAGAGCACCGGCGGGAGGTTCAACTCCTCGATGGTCTTGATGCGGTAAGGGATGATGCGGAAGGCGGCCCCGATGCTGTTCCTCTGGAAATAGGCGTTGACCCGGAAACGGGCGCTTCCCGGCACGGAGTAGGAGAGGTCGAACTCCAGGTTGCTCTCCAGCTGCTCACGCTGCCGGGCGGTGAGGATGCTGTACACCATGTCCCGGGTGTCGTTGGAGGTCAGCTTGGGATATTCTTCCAGGCGGACCAGGACCCCGTTGATGCGCATAACCGGCGGCGCTCCCACCGTGATGTGCAGGTCGGAAGCGCCCCTTACAAGTACCTCCTCCAGCAGCTCGTTGATGTCCAGCTTGGCCACTATCCTCTCCTCCTCTCGGATGGTTTTTCTCGCCGAATTTCACATGATGACCCTCAGCACCTCTTCCAGTGAGGTTATACCCTGCCTGACCTTTATGAAACCCTCCTCGCGAAGGGTGCGCATGCCCTCCGACCTGGCCATCTCCGCGATCTCCACGTGGGGGGCGTTCCGTGCCACGAGGTGCTCGATGTTCTCGGTCACTTCCAGGACCTCGAAGATGCCCACCCGACCCCGGAATCCGGTGTTGTTGCAGGCCGGACAGCCTCGGGGACGGAAGAGGACGTGTTCGTCCCCCTCCTCCCAACGGAATCCGATCTTCTCCAGGTACTCCTCATCCGGTTCGTAGGGCTCCTTGCAGCGCACGCAAAGGCGGCGGGCCAGGCGCTGGGAGCTGACGCAGTCCACCGCGGAGGCGATGAGGAAGGGCTCGATGCCCATCTCCAAGAGGCGGGTCAGGGCGCTGGGAGCGTCATTGGTGTGCAGGGTGGAAAGAACCAGGTGGCCGGTGAGGGCGGACTCGATGGCGATCTGGGCCGACTCCGGGTCTCGTATCTCCCCGATCATGACGATATCCGGGTCGCAGCGCAGTATGGACCTCAAGGCCGCGGCGAAGGTCAACCCCGCCTTGTAGTGCACCTGCACCTGGTTGATGAGGGGAAGCCGGTACTCCACCGGGTCCTCCACGGTGATGATGTTCTTCTTGATGGTGTTGAGAACGTTGAGGGTGGCGTATAGGGTGGTGGTCTTCCCGCTGCCGGTAGGTCCGGTCACCAGGATGGTTCCGTAAGGCTTGTTGAAGCTCTTGGAATATCTTTCCAAACTATCCTCGCTGAAGCCCAGCTCCTCCAGGCTCATCAGGGAGGCGCTCTTGTCCAGGATGCGCAGGACTATCTTCTCCCCGTGGATGGTGGGCAGGGAGGCCACGCGGAGATCCACCGGCTTTCCCATGACCTCCACCGAGGTGCGCCCGTCCTGGGGCAACCTCTTCTCGGCGATGTTCATGTCTGCCATGACTTTTATCCTGGCCACCACCCCGGGGTGGATCTGCTTGGGGTTGCGCCGTATCTCGTGGAGGACGCCGTCGATGCGGAAACGGATGCGCACGTCGTTCTCCATAGGTTCGATGTGCACGTCGCTGGCCCGGTCGTTCACCGCCTCGGAGATGAGGAGGTTCACGTATTTCACGATGGGGGCGTCCTCGGCGTCCGCCGCTTCCCCCGCCTCCTCGGCCGCCCTTTCCGCGAACTCCTCCGCCCCCAGGTCCAGGTCGGCCTCCGTGCGGCAGTACCGGTTGATGGCCGCGATTATGTCCTCCTTGGTGGCCACCACCGGTTCCACGTCCATCCCGGTCATGATGCGCACGTCGTCCAGGGCGAAGACGTTGGTGGGGTCGGCCATGGCCACCAGGAGCTTGTCCCCCTCGAAACCGATGGGGATGAGGGTGTAACGGCGCGCCACCTCCGCGTCCACCAGGGAGCAGGCGGAGATGTCCACGTCGTAATTGGCCAGGTCCACGTAGCGCAGCCCGATCTGCCGTGCCAGGATGGAGGTCAGGGCGCCCTCGCTCACCATCTTCAAGTCCACCAGGACCCTTCCCAGCGGTTCGCCGGTCTCCCGCTGCCTCTCCAGGGCCTGCTGCAGCTGTTCTTCCGTTATCACCCGGTTTTTGAGCAGCAGCTGGCCCAGTCTTTCCTTCTTGGGCTTCTCCATTTACCTTTTCGCCTCCATGTCGCCCCGTTCCACGGCTTTGCGGTAAGCTTCTCGCATGACCTCCAGCGGTGCGGGCTTCTCCGTCCATAGGGCGAAGGAAGCCGCCGCCTGGTGGATGAGCATCCCGCCTCCGTCCGCCACCCGGGCCCCTCTCTGGGCTGCGAAACGCAGGAGGGCGGATCGACGGCCGTATTTGAGGTCTATGACCCACTTTCCCTCATCCAGGAACGAGTAGTCGATGGGTAGCTCCTCCCCCTCGTCCCCGGAGAGAGGGGTGCAGTTCACCACCAGTTGGCAATCCCTCAAGACCTTCGCGCCCTCCTTATCCAGCTTCCCAACCCTAATTTCGGTCGAGGCAACCACGCCCTTTAACCTCTCCCGCAGCTCGAGGGCCCTGGATTCCGTGCGATTGAGCACGTATACGGTTCGGGCGCCTTCCCGCGCCAGGGCCAAGACCACCGACCTCGCCGCGCCGCCCGCCCCCAGAAGGCCGACGGTCACGCCGGTGACGTCCACCCCCGCTTCCCGCAGTAGGCCCTGGAATCCCGTCGGGTCGGTGTTGTGCCCCACCAGGCGGCCGTCCTCCACCACCAGGGTGTTAGCCGCCCCCAGTACCGCAGCCTCGCCGCGCAGTTCGTCGGCCAACCTCGCAGCCTCCACCTTGTGGGGAACGGTCACGTTGGCCCCCCGGAAATCCAGGGCCGCCAAACCCCGCAGGGCGGCGTGCACGTGCTCAGGCTTGACCCGAAGCGGCACGTACACCCAGTTCATGGCCAAAGCCCTGAAGGCGGCGTTGTGCAGGGCCGGGGAGAGGGTGTAGGAAATGCCGTGGCCGATAATCCCCACCAATTGCGTATTTCCATCTATTACCATATACTCACGCCCTTCCCGCCGAACGTGATCCTGGCGCAAGGTTCTCCTATTCAAGGAATGATGATGATCCGTAACGACGTCATCCGCATCCCCGTTCCATTATTTTAATCGCCTTCTGCGGGAGCGGGAACGGGCAGGGGGGCTTACCGGACCCGCGACCTACTTGTCCAGGGTCTTCAGGATGTCGTAGAGGAGCCCCAGGAGTACCTTCTTGACGTCTTCCTTTTCCAGGGCGTTGCAGGGAATTACCTGAATATCTCCGTCGATGTTCAATTCCTTGCGGATCCTTTCTATAACCGCCTGCTGGTCTCCGTCCGGCATGCGGGTCGCTCCCACCACGAAGGGAGCGTCGGAGAGCGTGGAGAAGAACTCGAGGATGCGCCTGCCCTCGGGGAAGGTCTCCGGGCGGCTGGCGTCCAGCATGAGGATGTATCCCAACATTCCCTCGGAGAGGATCTGCCACATGAAATCGAACCTCTCCTGGCCGGGTGTCCCGAAGAGGTAGAGCACGATGTCCTTGGAGATGGTGATGCGGCCGAAGTCCATGGCCACGGTGGTCTCCGCCTTTACCCTCCGCGTGGAATCGGAGATGGCCCGCTCGGTGGAGACGATGGCGATCTCGCTTATGCTCTTGATGAAGGTGGTCTTGCCCGCGCTGAAGGGCCCGGTGACCACGATCTTGAAGGAACGCAACTCCCCTTACACCCCTTACAACCTCTTTATGCCGTCTATGATGCGCATGATCAAGCTCTTGGTTACCGCCTTATCCCGTTTCACCTTGGGCACCGGCTTTCCCTTTTCTATTTCCTCCACCCTGCCCTCTTCTCCTTTCGGCTTTATAGGTATCTTTATCTTCTTGGTCGGCTGCGGCACGGCGGCACCGGTGAGCTCGGCCAGTTCCCTTTCCAGCGAATAGCGGTCGATATCCAGCTCGCCGTACTCCACCTCCGCCGTTTCTCCGGGAGGAACCGCCGCGGCGGTTTGCGCCTCCCCGGTCCCGGCCATTGTGTGCATCGGCTTTTTCTCCTCCGGGGTTAACGGCCGGGACGCGGGGTACACGGTCTCCGTGGAAGCGGCGGACGGTCCTGCCCCTGGTGCCACTTCTTGCTCCTCCACCGGGGAAATCTCCTCCAAGCCGCCTTTCGCCTCTTCAGCGACTGTTAATCCAGCCTCTTCCCCGGTCTCCGGCTTTTCATACCCGGTCAGGGGGGCGCTCTCCGGCTCGGTCACCGGGAGGCTTTCCTCCGGGGCCCTCTCCGGCGCCGGGGGCGCCTCTGCGGGCGGGGATTCCACCAGCTGCCCCATGAGGTCCAGGGTCCGGGGGGCCTCTTCCGCCGGGGGAGCCTCGGACACCGCCTCCGGGGGTGGAGCCTGCTCCGGTTGAGCCAGGGTGCTCTCCGGCTCGGTCACCGGGAGGCTTTCCTCCGGGGCCCTCTCCGGCGCCGGGGGCGCCTTTTCCTCCTCCAGTTCCTTTACCAGTTCTTCTATTTCGGCGGCCATCTCCGGAGCCTGAGGTTCGGAGCTCAAGATCTCCTCCTCGAGGGCACTCAGCTCCTTTTCCAGATCCTCGAGTCCCAGGACCTCCTCAGGCTGTCCTCCCTCCAGGATTTCCTTTTCCAGTTCCTCGATCTCCGAGAGTATGTCCTCGCCCGGAATTCTTTCATTCAGCCCCAGGGCCTGGAGGGAATCATCGACGTCGAAGAAGGTTCCGGAAGCAAGGCCGGCGTGGGCTTCCTCTTGGATTCCGGTTTCGGAAACCTCCATCACTTCGCTTTCCCCGGCCAAGGCCTCCTCGGGGGGGAGGTCCTCGAGCATGACCCTCTCCAGGACCTCCGCGGCCGCTTCTCCGGTTTCTTTCTCCTCCTCCCGGGCCTCCGTCCCCAGGTCAGCCCGGGCCGTCTCGGGCAGGGTTTCCCCGGCCAAGGTCTCCTCGGGGGGGAGGTCCTCGAGCATGACCCTCTCCAGGACCTCCGCGGCCGGATATCCTTCTTTCGCCGGAGATCTACCCGTTCTCCTCTCCAGCTCCTCCAGTGGTATCCTCACCGTCATGGAGCCCTTCTCATGCGGGCCTCCCAAGCCAGCCAGTATCTCGTCCAGGCTACGCTCGCTGATCCGGCGCAGGTAGGCCTCATCGGGATGTTCCGAGGGAGAGACGGTTTCCGGTTCCTCGGGAAGCCCGGTCCCGACCTCGATCCCGGATCCTTCCCCCACCGGCTGCCCACGGAGGCGGAAAGTGCTTCCCAGTATCCTTGATGGATCCAGCGCCGGAGTAACCGGACCCTCCAAGGAGAGAGGTTTTTCCGCCTTCTCTCCCCAAGTCTTCGAGAGGTGGCTCTTCCATTCCTCGGGTATCTCGTCGGGCTCCAGTTCCGGTATTTCCTCATCCCTGGCCAAGCGGGCAATCTTGCCGTATTTCTTCTCCAGGTAGGCCCTCTTGGCCGCCCGGGCCTCGGCGCTCTCCCGGGTCATCCGTTCCAACGGCGGAGACGGCGTCTCCGGCTTGGGAAACGGCTTCTCCTCCGGTTCCTCAAGGGCCATTCCTTCCGGCAAAAGGGCACTTATCTTGCGCTTCAACTCCTCGAGCTCCGCTTCCTTGCTCTCTATCTGCAGTACTTTCTCCGCTTCCTCGCTCTCCTCCATGGCGGCTTTCTTCATCTCCTGGATGGCCTGTTCCTCTCTCCTTCTCTCCTCCTCCAGGAGACGCAGGGAACCATTGAGGATATTGACATCCGCGGTACCGGTCCCCGGAAACGCTCCGGTGGGGGTCTCGGCGCTCTCCTCTTCGATGAGTATCTCTCCCTCCGAATCGCCTCCTATCTCTATCTCGAGGGGCTCCGCCTCTCCCGCCTCCGGGGAAACCTCCGCCGCCTCCACCCCGGCACCCTCTTCCAGGGACACGGGGAGTTCGGGAGGAAGCAACGTCTCCGCAACGGCCTCCCCGGGTAGGGACTCCTCCGCTTCGGGGACCGCTCGGGTGATCTCTTGCTCCGCCGCCTCCACCCCGGCACCCTCTTCCAGGGACACGGGGAGTTCGGGAGGAAGCAACGTCTCCGCAACGGCCTCCCCGGGTAGGGACTCCTCCGCTTCGGGGACCGCCACGGCTATGCCCTCGGCGGCCGGGAGGTCCGCAACCGACCCCACCGCCTCCTCTATCTCCGCAACCGGATGACCCTCCCGGGCTTCCTCCGCTTCCATCACCTCCGCTGAGGGAAGCTGTTCCCCGGGAGCGGCCTGGAGGGTTTCCGTACTTGCCTCCTCCGCCATGACCTCTTCCCCGGATGCCGGAATCTCCTCCAGCCTGGGAAGCTCCTCCAGCGGCGGCACCTCCAGGACCCTCTCTTCACCGGCCGCCTCGAGCTCCTGGGCCAGCCTCTCCAGGCGGCTCCCGGCTTCCCTCTCCTCCCGGTCCGGGGTAACGTTCTCCAGCAGCCCGGAGCTGATCAAACCGTAGAGGATCTTGCACGTATGCAGGGTACTCATGCCGGTCTTTTCCACGATCTGGCGAACCGTCTTCTCACCGTCAACGTGGGTCAGAACCATCCACTCCTCAGGGGTCAAGCTTATCTGGGCGGCTTCCCTTCCCTGCATGGAGGTCATCTTGAAGACCGTATCGAGGTTGGGTATCTTCTTCTCGATACGGTTCCACTCGTCGAGTCTACGCGAGCCCTCCATGATCAGCTCCTCGGTGCTGATGGAGAGCCCTATATCCTCCTCGGGGAAAACCACTCCGGGCTGAAACTCGAACTCGCCGTCCGTCCAACGGAGCATCTCGAAAACGGCGTCCTGGATCTGCTCTTCTACGAAGACTTCCAGCTGCTCCTTGGTGATGTAGCCCAACCTGATAAGAAGCTGCCCCAGTCGCTGTCCCCTGGCGGTGGTCTTCTGCAACTCCAAGGCCTCCTCCAACTGGGCCCGGGTGATGATCCCCGCCCCCAAAAGTTTCATGCCCAGGGATTGCCTCTTCCAGTTAGTGGTGGCGAAGAAGACCTCGCCGTTACGGAAACATATATAACCCCTGGCTTGCCCCCGGATGAGGTTGAGGGTGCCGTTCTTCTTTCCGAAATTTAGCAACTGGAACAGGTCGGGAAGGCTGAAATCCTTTAAACTTCCCTTGAGAGCCATGGCCTCTCTCCTCCAGCCGGTCGGATCTTCTCGCCCCGGCTGTCCGTGGTAATCGGACCCTCCTTCAGGTCTTCCAACAGGTCTCCCATTTTTATTTATTCGTATAAAGTCGCCCTTTTGATAACTCTACTTGTCGCCCCGCGGCCCCCTTCTTCCTTCTTCCAGTCCTCGACTTTCGCCGAGCGGCACAATCCCCGCGATCGGAAGCCCATCTCTCCCCAACACGAATATATAACCAAACCTCGATTTTTGCTCGGTTACCTCGGCCACCCCCGTGCTCGCTTATTCCGCCCGCGCTACTCGTATTCGATGCGGAACTCCGATTTAATTATCTCGGCGATCTTTTTCGCCGCTCCCTTCACGTCGTAGAGCACAAGCCCAAGCTTGCTCCCCTTACGCACCAGGGCGGTGAGAACCGCGTCCTCCCCGGCGGCCATGAGGAACACGTATCCTTCCTTGCCCTCCACGAAAACCTGGGCCAGCTCTCCACGCCCCAGCTCCTCGGACGTCCTCTCACCCAGGCTGAGCAGGGCCGCGGACATGGCACCCAAACGGTCCTCTTCCAGGGTATTGGGAAGCACCGAGGCCATGACCAGGCCGTCCATGCTCACTACTGCAGCCGCGTCCACCTCCGCGGACTTGGAAACCAGCTCGCTCAGCGCGCTGCGCAGCCTTGCTTCCCTCGATTCCGCCAAGTAACCGACCTCCCGAAACGACCACGATTCAAGCCATGGACCAGAAGGCACCCCGCTCTACTGGAAGAGGGCGGACAGTTCTTCCGCCGTCCGCTTGGCCTCCATGAAAACCACTCCCAGTTTGGCCTCCGGCCTAACCAGCAGCGACAGCAGCGCGTCGGGCCCGCAATGCACCAGCAGCAGGTAACCCTGATCGCCTTTTATATAGGCCTGCTCCAGGGATCCGCGCTTCAGGTCCCGGGCGGCCCTTTCTCCCATGCTCAACACGGAGGCGGATAGAGCGCCGATCATCTCCTCGTCAGCCTCGTCGGACATGTCCGAGGCCAGAGCCATGGCATCGGAGCTGATGAGCACCGCCGCCTCTATTTCCGGCAGGTTGGACCTCAACTGCCGGAGCACGGAATTCATCTTCTCGATGCGGTCCGATACCAAGTCAACCTCCCGAAACGGACTGCCGCACGCCGCCGGGTTTCAGCTTCCCGGAACGGGTCACAGAGAGCTCTCGATGACGGGAAGGAACTTCCGGATGTCGTACCTTGCCTTCCCCAGGTTGGCCCCCGCGGGCAGGATGGAAACCAGGATGGCGTCGGCCCCCACCGCACTCATGAGGATGGCGCCCTTCTCGAATTCGAACATGGCCTGGGACATGGGACCCTGAGCGAGCTCCAGCCCTATGACCTCCGCAGCCCCCAAGGAGCTGGGGGCTATGGCACCAACGGCCTCCAGGTGAGAGGCGTCTTCGCCCGCGGTCTCGATGATGAAACCATCCCTTCCCACCACCAGCGCGGCTCGAACCGTACCGGTGGCCACCAGTTCCTCAAGAACCTTCCTCAGATCGGGCAAAACGCACCACCTCCTGCCCCGGGAAAAACCGGTCTAGGCCCTTATGGGCTAACGGTCCGCTTTCTCCGCCACGGTTCCGCCGGATTCCACCGAACCCGGATGCCTCCCGCGTCCGTTAATACTGTTGCTCAATTATAATAAAGTCAACTTCTTACTCCAATGGTTAAGTATCGACATCTTCGCCCTTTTCTTAACCGGGTCAGGGCTTCAATTCCCTATTTTAGTCCCCTTCGCGCGGGCATGATAACCTCGTCCTCCAAAACCTCGACGGTTTACATGCCCGCCATCCGCCGGGTTCCAGGCCCCGGCCGACCACCATGGCCCCGTGGATGTTGACGCTTTGGCCCGATCCCCTCCGTCAAGCCTCCCCGTGAGCGGTTACGGACCTTCCGCGTCTGAACCGCCTCAATAGATGGCCGCCTCCTTGTTCCCGGCCCTCGGGTCAACGTACCCCTCCCACCGCCTCAGGCCGTCGACGGTCAAGGCAAGGGAGCGGCATACCTCCACGCAGGTAAGGCAGGCCAGGCAACTTCCCGGATTGGCCACCCGTGGCACCCGCTCCCCCCTCTCGAAGACCGGAAACTGGGTTCCCCCGGTCTGAGGGCAGAGTTCCACGCACTCCCGGCATCCGATGCACCGGGCCTCGTCCAAGAGGATACTGCGTTCCTCGGCCATCCCGTCCCACCTCCTGCCGGTCAATGAACCCCGCATGGAACACAGGGGGAGTAGGCCCTCACCACCATGTGCAGGACATCGCTCACCCTTTCCTGGCCCTCCTTCTCGACGGAGGCGAAGGCCTCAGCCAGGGATTTCTCCAGGTTCCGCAGGTTGAACTGCAGTGGGGAGACGATGGAAAGCTCTTCCACCAGCCCCTTTTCCCCCAGCTCCACCCCGTAGACCAACCCCCCCTCCGGGGCCTCGATATACACCCCGGCCTTCCCCGCCGCCGGGTTGAGGGTCTCGCCGAGCGTTCCCCGGAAAGGCTCCCTCAGGAGCTCGAGCATCCTCTCCCAGGCATGGAGCATCTCCAACATCCTCAACGCGTGAGCCACCATGGGATAGCGAACCGGGAATCCCCAAGTCTCCTTCAGCTCCGATAATTCCTCGTCCGCCCTCGGGGTACCGTACCTCCCGTTCACGTTGACGCGCGCCAGGGGCCCCACCGTCAAGCCTTCCGTCCCCTCCAACCCGGCATAGACGACGTGCCCGCTCGTCGAGGGCTCCTCGCGCAGCCTCTCCCCCAGGTCCTCCACGGGACGGGGTTCCACCACTTCCGTTCCGGGAGTGAACAGTGCCGGGCTGCCCCCGGTTATCCCCATTCCACCCGGGTCGTGCCCGGCCAAAAAGGAACCTCCTATGCTCCCCGCCCTGCGGACCGTCTCCTCGCTCCTCCTCAGCAGCAGCTTGACCAGCCTGGCCGTCTCCAGCAGCAGCGATTCTCCCGACCTCAATCTGTCCGCCAACCTCTCCCGGGACTCCACCGGGAGATCGCGCACCACTCCCCCGGGACGGAAATTGACCCCGTGCACCGTCGGCCCCCCCGTCTCGCGGAGCACCGCGGTGCCCAGGGACTTCAGGCTCAATAACCTTCTCACCACTTCCTCGTCGACCCGGTATATGCTCACCAGGTTGCGCAGCCCGGGGTCCGACGAGGGGAATAGGAGGTCGGGCAGGCCGTGCACGAAAAGCGATACCGCATGGCGCTCGAAAAACTGGGCCCAAAGCGCCAGTTCGCGCATGGACCTGGCGGCGGGAGGGACCTCCACCCCCAGCGCCTTTTCCACCACCAGGCAGGCGGCCGCCTGGTGGAACAGCGAATCCGGCCCGCAGATACGCGAGACCAGGGGCGGCAGGTTATCCACGTGCACCCCGCGGGCCATCATCTCGAAGCCCCGGTAACCAAAGGCGGAGAAACGTACCCGCGGGGATATCCCCTCCTCCGCCTCCACCCGGAGGGAAGCGTGGCCGAATATCCTAGTCAGGGGTCCTATAACCAGATGGGCCATGTCCCTAAGCGCTCCTTTTCACCAACCCTCTTTCGGCCTCTTTCCCATTTACCCTATTCTCCCAAGCGATGCAGGTAGGGCGAAGTCCCCCCGGAGCGGCGCTTCCGCAGCAGCGGTTCCGCGAGACAGAAGAAGTAATAGGTATGGGCGGGATCGGGCACCTCGGCCCTGATCTCCTCCTCCTTTTTTCCCGTCGCCCTGGCCAACCTCCGCACCGTCTCCCCCTCCACGTCCGCTCCCTTGCGTTCCAGCACCCGGCCCGAGGGACCCCGGCAACCCCTGCAGGGAACGCCCATCCCGGAGGGGCAGAGGGCCCCGCAACCGTCGCGGGTCAGGGGACCGAGGCAGAAAAAACCGGAGTCGAGGAGGCATTTTCCCGGCTCGCCCGAACCCTCCGTAAGTCGCCGCGGTCCCGGCTGGGGGAGGGGCGGGGAGGTCACCTTGCATTCCGCGCATACCGTGGCGCCCTCCCTGGATAACCGGTCCCCCGAAACGGCCGAGCGGAGGAATCCCTCCAGGAGCGCGGGGACGGGAGGGCACCCTGGTAGATAAGCGTCCACCCGGATGAAGGAATCCAGGGGCAGGAGCCTCCTTACTCCCTGCGGACCACCCTCGAAGGCGGTATCCCCGAAGCGCGACCTCAAAAGGCGGGATTCGGGATAGAGGTCCGCCAGCCCTTGAACCCCGCCGAAACAGGAGCAGGTCCCCAGGGCCACCACGCGATCCGCCTTCTCCCTGATCTCCCGGGCCTTGAGGAAATGTTCCGTGTTCCTCACCGTGCCCTCCACCAAGGCCAGGTCGGCGTGGTGCAGTTCCTTCTTATCCATGAGGAAGGGTGCGTACACCACCCGGTTCCCGCCGATCAGCTCGTAAAGGTACTCCTCCAGGCTGAGGAATACCATTTGGCATCCCAGGCACGAGCTCAAGGACAGGAGGGCGATATCCATGATTCACTCCAGCGTAGTCCTGAGGACCACCAGGCAGGCCCCGGGGCCCGCGTGCCGGGTCTGCAGGTCCACCCGGCGACCGAAGATCTCCTGGAGCATCCCGGCGGCATAGCCGTGTACCGCCTGGCAGGCCACGCCACCGAGGGGTATACCAGAGGCCAGGCAGGAACGACGCAAGGGACATTCCTCGAACAGCAGCCTGACCATCATTTCCTCAGCCTCGAAGACCCAGTAGTCCTCGTCTTCCTGGTTCTTCCAGAGAGAGACCTTCCACACCTCATCCCGGCCTGGAAAGACCCACCCGAGGGCGCGTTCCAGATCCTCGGTGCGGTCGTAAGCGGCGGATTCCCTCTTCCCCAGGTCCTTGCCGGCAAAATACAAGAGCTGGGCGGTGGACCTACCCGTCACCTCCCCTCCGGCACGGTCGAGGATGGCGAGGATCTCACTCAGCGCCCTCCACCTGCCGGTCAGTATCTCCAGTTCTTCTTCCATCCTCACCCGCCACCAGAAGCCGGGGTAGCGGTCTCCGCCCGCCCCGTACCGTTCCGGGCTTCAAGCAATCCAAGCCCGAACTTGTCCCGCTTTCTTCAATTATTAAACATGAAAGGCTTGATGCGCGCCACCGCCAAACTGGTGGAAATTGCCATGAAAATCCGTCCGCAAGAGCCTGAAGGCGGGTTTACGTGCCCTGCACTTCCGCCTTGACCCTCAGGAACTCCTGGTAATCGGCGGTGAAGAAATGGCCCCCGTCCCCGGTGGCCACGTAATAGAGGTAATCCACGTCCGCCGGTTCCAGGGCCGCCTTTATGCTGGCCATGCCGGGGCTGCAGATGGGCGCCGGCGGCAGCCCCTTGTGCAGGTAGGTGTTATAGGGAGAGGGAGTCTTCAAGTCCTCGTAGGTGAGCACCGGCTTCCATTCCGGCAAGGCGTACTGTACCGTGGCGTCTATCTGGAGCATCATCCCCAGGCGCAGGCGGTTGTAGATCACCGCAGCCACCAGCGGCCTTTCCGGGTCCAGGGCTACTTCCCTTTCGATGAGGGAGGCGACGATTATCACCTGGTAAGGGGTGACACCAAGCCTTTCCGCCCGCGACCAGTCCAACCCGGCGGTCTCCGCTTTGAACTGGCGGAGGAGGACCTCCACCAGTTCCCGGGGAGTGATATCCTGCGGAAGCTCGTAGGTCTTGGGGAAAAGCAGGCCTTCCAGGTTGTTCTTCTGTTCCTCGGGAAGGATGTCCACGCGGTAGTCGCCCGCCGTGGCGGCCTCCAGGAATTCCTCCGCTTCCATGCCCGTGACCCGCGCCACCAGCTCCGCCGTCTGCGCCACCGTGAGCCCTTCCGGTATGGTCAAGCGGACCTGGTAGTTGGGGCCCGCCTCGAGGACGGAGAACACCTCGCCGTAGCGCATCCCGGGATTTAGGAGGTAGTGCCCGGCCTGGAATTTTCCCTGCCTGCCCTGCACCCAGGCCAACAACCGGAAAAGGGTGGCCGAGGTGACCACGCCCTCCGCGTGGAGCTTCGCCCCGATGGAGGAAGCGCTTTCCCCCTCCTCTATGACCACGTGCACGGGCCGGTCCTGGCGGGTGGGACAGAAGTAATGGCGGTAAAGCAAGACGCCCGCGAGGAGAAAGATCACAAACAGCGCCGCCAGGACAAGGTACTTCCTGCGGCGGCGGGCCTTCCGCAACGCGCTGACCCGGGCTTCTTCGACCGGTAATGCCTCCCTCGCGCCACCCCGGGGACGCGCGGCCGGAGATAGAGGCAAGCCTTCGCCTCCACCTTCCGGTTGACGA
The DNA here is from genome assembly GCA_014360685.1 of Actinomycetota bacterium. Lineage (GTDB taxonomy): Bacteria > Actinomycetota > Geothermincolia > Geothermincolales > RBG-13-55-18 > Solincola_A. Next base: position 47,687 of record JACIXB010000006.1, read on the forward strand.
CCTTCAACGTGAGTTAACTCTTCACCCTCCGGTACGTCTTCCCCGGGCCTGCCCGGCAAATCATCCATCTCCTTCCGACTTTCCCCCCCTCCTGCAAGCGTCCAGGTAGGACTGTAGGATGACAGCCGCCGCCTGGGCGTCCACTCTTTTTCCCCTCTTGAGGCCGCCCGTCTCGCGCAGCCTCTTCTCGGCCTCCACGGTGGAGAACCTCTCGTCCCATATCACCACCCGTACCCCGGCCAGGGAAGCGAGCTCCTCGGCGTAGGCACGGACCCTCTTCGCCTCACTTCCTTCCTGGCCCCGGAGGGTGCGGGGAAGACCGAGGACCACCGTGTCCACTCCCTCCCCGGTCCTTTGCTCCACGTAAGCGCGCAGCTCCCCGGGGGACATCCCGGGGAGGGTTTGGTAAGGGAAAGCGTATATTCCCAGCGGATCCGACAGGGCCACGCCTATGCGGCGCCTTCCGATGTCCAGCCCCAGGCTACGCATGGGCTTCTTCCATCCTCCGCCTCATCTCTTCACCCACCGCGCGCAGGGCCTCCTCCGTCCTCTCCGTCCGCGAACCTCCTCCCACGGCCATGTCCGGGCGGCCTCCTCCTCCACCTCCCAGTAGGGAGGCGCCCTTCCTCACCAGTTCCACGGCGCTCAAGCCCGCCTCCACCAGTTCCCTGGAGAGGTTGACCACCAGGCCCACCTTGTCTCCCCTCACCGAGGCTATGGCCACCGCCGCCGCGCCGCGGCGGGACAAGGTCCTCTCCGCCAGCTCCCTCAGCCCCTGGGCATCCAGCCCGGGGATCTCCGCCCAGAGGAAGCTTTTTCCGTTGACCTCCTCCTCCCGCCAGGATCCGCTCCCCTCCGCCAGGGAAGCCACCTCCTCCCTATCCCTCATCCTGAGCTCGTTTTCCAGCTCCCGCAGCCGATCCTTCAGGCGTTCCACCCTCTCCGGCAACCTTTCCGCTTCCACCCGCAGCGAGGAGGCCGCCTCCTCCAGTGTATCCCGACTCCGGCGGAAGAAGCGGTAAGCCTCGGTGCCCGTGACCGCCTCGATGCGCCGCATGTTGGCCCCGATACCCCCTTCACTGATCACCACCAGGAGGCCGATCTCCCCCGTCCTGGCCACGTGGGTACCGCCGCACAGTTCCCGGCTCAAATCGTCCACCTCGACCACCCGCACGTATTCCCCGTACTTCTCGCCGAAGAGGGCCACGGCGTCGATGCTCACCGCGTAATCGTAGGTGGTGATATAGGCGCGCACGGGATAGTCCTCGATGATAATGCGGTTGGCCATCTCCTCCACGCATCGCAGTTCCTCTCGGGTCAGGGGGGCATAATGGGTGAAATCGAAGCGCAACCGTTGGGGCTCGACCAGAGAACCGGCCTGTTTGGCGTGTTCCCCCAGGACCTGGCGCAGCGCGTAGTGCAGGATGTGGGTGGCGGTGTGGTTACGGCGGACGGCCAGCCGCCACTCCCTGTCCACCTCCGCCTCCACCTCCTGTCCCACGGAGAAGGTACCCCTCCTTATTTTCACCCGGTGGGAGGTCAGGCTCTGGGCGGGATGGTAGGTGTCCAGCACCTCCGCCTCCCCGGAGGGAGAACGGATGGTTCCCCGGTCCCCCACCTGGCCTCCCTTCTCGCCGTAGAAGGGGGTCCGGTCGAGGAAGAATTCCACCTCTTCCCCCTCGGACGCCTCCGCCGCGGCCCTGCCTTCCTTGACCACCGCCACCAGACGGGCCCTATCCGTGAGGGTCTCGTACCCGGTGAAGTGGGTCTCACCGAAATTGTCCAGAACCTCGCCGTATATCTCCCGCACCTGGGAGGCGTATCCCGCCTCCACCCTGGCCGCCCGCGCCCTCTCGCGCTGCTCCTCCATGAGGGCCTGGAAACCCTCCTCGTCCAGGGACAGGCCTTCTTCACGGGAAAGCTCCCGGGTGAGCTCCAGGGGGAAGCCCAAGGTGTCGTGGAGATGGAAGACCACCTCTCCCGGGAGGGTATCCCCGCCTCTCTCCCGCAGTTCCTCCACCGCCCGCTGAAAATAGGCCAACCCGCTGCGCAGGGTCTGGGTGAACCTCTCCTCCTCGCTGCGCACTATGGAGGAGATGAAGACGCGGTTCTTGGCCAGCTCCGGGTAGGCGTCTCCCATGGTCTCCACCACCACGTCCACCAGTTCGGGGAGGAAGATGCGCTCGATACCCAGCAGCCTGCCGTGACGCACGGCCCGCCGGATGAGGCGGCGCAGGATGTAACCCCGGTCCTCGTTGGAGGGGAGTATGCCGTCCCCTACCATGAAGGTGAAGGCCCGGGAATGATCGGCCACGATCTTCAGGGACACGTCGCTCCTCTCCTCCGCACCGTACTTGACCCCGGAAAGGGAGGACACCGCCTGGAGCACGGCGGCCAGGCTGTCCGTTTCGAAGTTATTGGTCACCCCCTGGAGCACGGAAGCCAGCCTCTCCAGGCCCAGCCCGGTATCGATGTTCTTGGAGGGTAGGGGGTGCAATTCACCCTTCTCATCCCTCTCGAACTGCATGAAGACCAGGTTCCACAGCTCCAGGTAGCGGTCGCAGTCGCACCCCACCCGGCAATCCGGTTTCCCGCACCCGAACTCCTCGCCCAAGTCGTAGATGATCTCCGAACAGGGACCGCAGGGTCCCGTGGTGCCCATGTCCCAGAAGTTGTCCTCCTCCCCCAGGCGAACCAGGCGCTCCTCGGGGATTCCCACCACGTCCCGCCATATCTCGTAGGCCTCGTCGTCCTCGCGAAAGACGGAGCAATACATACGCCCGGGGTCGAGCCCCATCTCCCCCACCAGGAATCCCCATGCCCAGGGGATGGCCTCGCGCTTGTAATAATCCCCGAAGCTGAAGTTCCCCAGCATCTCGAAAAAAGTGAGGTGTCGGGCCGTGTGGCCCACCTTCTCGATATCCGTGGTGCGCACGCATTTCTGGCAGGTGGTAGCCCGGGTGAACTCCGGTTTTTCCAGCCCCAGGAAGTAGGGCTTGAACTGCACCATGCCCGCGTTGGTTAGCAGGAGGGTGGGGTCATCGGGGATGAGGGAAGAGCTTTTCACCACCCGGTGACCCCTCTCCCGGAAGTATTCCAGAAACCTTTTCCTTATCTCCCCGCTGTTCAAGTTTTCCTCCCTTTCGGCTCGCCCTCCCTTGCCGGGCCCTTGCTATCGGGGCTACAGTCCCGCCCCGGCCCCCAATGGACACCTCCCCGTCCCGTATCCTTTGGGCTGGGCCGGAAACGGGCCATGACGGGCTTATTTTATCCGATAGCGGTCTTCGACCTGAACCCGAAATATCCCTGGGATCGCCCTCCGGGTGATGTCACGCGAAGTCCGGCGAATGGCGCTCCTCCCCTTGGGGAAGGCGCCGGTTGATTCAAAAGTCCGGGTAAGCCTATCCCTGGAAGCCTCCGGGATATGGAAAGTCCGGGCTCAGCTCTCCACGGATCCCTCTCGCTCCCCCGGGCTCTCAGCCCGCGTGCGTTTACCGAGGGCTTTCCGGGCTCCGATCCCCAGGCTCAGGAAGCGGACCAAGGGCGAGGTGACCAACTGCTGGGCGGCACTGGTCATGGAGTCCAGCCTGGAGGCCAGTGACCCCACGGTCTCCAGGACCCCGTCCACGTATTCCATCTCCCGGTTGACGTGGTCCATGGTGGTCTGCAACTTCCCCAGAAGGGGCAGGGTTTCCCGCCGGATGTCGTCAAGGATGCGGCTGGTGACGGCCATGGTCCGGGAGAGCTTCCAGGCCACCGCGGCCAAGGATAACATGAAGAGGGCGAATGACGCGGCACAAATGAGGGCGGCTACTCCACCCAAGGGAGATCCTCCTCAGTCCTCACCCACACGTCCCTCACGTCGGGAGAGATAGTCCATAATGGCGGCCTTGATGCCATCCGCCGCCAGGTTCGAGCAGTGCATCTTTTCCGGCGGAAGTCCCCCCAGGGCCTCTGCCACCTGCTCGTCGGTTATGCGCAGGGCCTCCTCGACGGTCTTTCCCTTGACCATCTCCGTGCCCATGCTTCCGGAGGCCACCGCCGCCCCGCAGCCGAAGGTCTTGTACTTGACGTCCACCAGGCGGCCGCCCTCCACCTTTATGTAGACTTCCATCATGTCCCCGCAGACCTCGCTGCCAACTTTTCCCATCCCATCATAATCGGGTATGGAGCCCACGTTGCGGGGGTTCTGGAAATGCTCGATAACCTTGTCGCTGTACATCATCCCGCTCCTGTTCCCTGCTCCGGGCTTTTCGAGGATAGCACCCGCTCATTCGGGGTGTCAACGAAAAGGCGCGCGGGCCTTCTCAACCCTCCCCGGGACATCGGTTGCCCCCCTCTCTCCCCCGATCTTCCCTCCCTAGAACTCCCGCCCCCTTCCTCTTCATCCATTGCTCCACCAGGCATGCCTCCTCGCCGCGGGCTCCCGGACGGTAGAACTCCCTGCCTTCCATTCCCTCGGGGAGATAGGACTGCTCCACGTAGCCCCCGGGGTAACGGTGCGGGTAAAGGTAGCCCTTGCCGTGCCCCAGCGAGGGGGCCGCCGCATAATGGGTATCCCTCAGGTGGGGAGGCACCGGTGGGGTCGCCCCCTCGGCCACTTCCCGGTCGGCGGCGGTTATGGCTCGCAGCGCCGAGTTGCTTTTGGGTGCCAGGGAAAGGTAGAGGGCGGCATGGGCCAGGTTTAGGCGGCATTCCGGCAGGCCCACGAACTCCACCGCCTGCGCGGCGGCTGTGGCCACCTGCAGCGCCCCGCTGTCCGCCAATCCCACGTCCTCGGAGGCGAAGATGATCATGCGCCGGGCGATGAAACGCGGGTCCTCGCCGGCCTGGAGCATGCGGGCCAGCCAGTACACGGCGGCGTGGGGATCGGAACCGCGCAGGGATTTGATGAACGCGGAGATGGTATCGTAGTGGGCGTCTCCCCACTTGTCGTAGAGCAGTGCCTTGCGCTGCGCCGCCTCCTCCGCGGCTCGCAGGTCCACGTACCTCCGTCCCTCCCGCTCCCTGGAGAGGAGGGCGGCGGCCTCCAGGGTGTTCAAAGCCACCCTGGCGTCTCCCCCCGAGAGGCGTACGATATGGCTCAGGGCCTCCTCCTCCACCTCCAGGCCCAGCGATCCCAGCCCCCTCTCCCGGTCCTCCAGGGCTCTTTCCAGGATTTTCCTTATCTCCTCCTCGCCCAAGGGACGGAGGCGGAAGATCTTGCTCCTGGAGACCAGGGCCGAGTTGACCTCGAAATAGGGGTTCTCCGTGGTGGCACCGATGAGGACTATCGTGCCGTCCTCCACGGCGGGGAGCAACGCATCCTGCTGCGCCTTGTTGAAGCGGTGGATCTCGTCGATGAAGATGATGGTACGCTGACCGCGCATGGCCCTGCGGTCCTCGGCTTCCCGTATGAGCCTGCGCACCTCGGACACCCCGCTCTCCACCGCGGATATCTGTTGAAAATGGGCCCGGGTCACGCGGGCGATGACGGAAGCCAGGGTGGTCTTGCCCGAGCCGGGCGGTCCCCAGAAGATGGCCGTCTGCAGTTGGTCCTCCTGGATGGCGCGGCGGAGGTAGGTACCTTCCCCCACCACTTCATCCTGGCCCACGAACTCCTCCAGGGTGCGCGGACGCATACGCAGCGCCAGCGGCGCCTCGGTCTCTCTCATTTTCTCCCTGGCCGCCTCGAAGAGGTCCAATCCGCCACCTCCGCCCATCCGCGAACTCAAGCCCATCATATTCCCCCGCAGGGACAGCGCGCCGCGGCGTCCTACCCGCAAATAGGAATCGGACCCCACCTTGCCGTCCGCGCCGCTATCTTGAACCTGCACCCACGCAGGTGGGCACCTACCGCGGGCCTCCGTAGTCCCCCACCCGGGTTGGGGGCATTACGTCCGCCGGCGGAAAGCGGTTCCCTTTATCGAAGTGTTGGCTCAACGATAATCCACGGCGCACAACGCACAAGGTCGAGCCCGATAACCGCCTTTTAAATTCTATCATATCGACCGGGGTCCGGCGTAGAGGACCGTTCACCCCCTTGGTTGACGGTCCCCTGGAAAAGGGGTGGAAAGTACGCGTGGGTACAGCCCTAACCGGAGGCCAACAGCAGGCGTACCTCCTCCAGCCTTTCCCGCGGCGTGGAAGCTCCCCCTACCACCGCCACCCGTGAGACTCCCTCGAGGAGGGAGGTATCCAGTTCTCCCGCCGTCTCCACCTTCACGGTACGGGCGCCCGCCGTCTCGCATATCCGGCGCAGGAACTCGGTGTTGGAACTGTTTCTTCCTCCCACCACCACCACCAGGTCATGGGAAAGAGCCAGCTGCAGGGCCTCCGCCTGGCGGGCCAGGGTGTTGCGGCACAGGGTGTTGATGAGTTTCATCTCGCTGACCTCCCGGATCATCTCCGGGACCTCGTTTATCAACCCTTCCACCAGGCTGCGGAAGGTGAGGAGGTCCACGGTGGTCTGGGCGATGATCCCGATCTTCCTGATCATGCGGGTCTGACCCTCCCACCATTCCTTGAGTTCTCGCGTCTCCTTTATCACCACCGCGTCCCGGTTCACGTGCCCCAGGATGGCCTGCACCTCGGGATGTTCCCGGTTCCCGACGATGAACAGGTGGTAACCCTCTCCCACCAGGCGCATGGCCGCTTTCTGGGCCTTCTTCACCGTGGGGCAGGTGGCGTCAACCGTTTCCGCGCCCATGTCCACCAACCTCTGCGCCAAGTGCGGCGGGATACCGTGGGACCTGATGATCACCCGCGAACCGGCCAACCCGGCGGCTTCCCATTCCTCGGGGTCCTCGGGAAGTATGCGCAGGCCTCTCCTCTCCAACTCCTCCACCGCCTGGGGATTGTGAATGATGGGACCCAGGGAAAAAGCCGGCCTTTGCGGGTCGCCCAGGACCTCTTCGGCCATGCGCATAGCCCTTCTCACCCCGGGGCAGAAACCAGCGTACCTGGCCAATGTGATCTCCATGGCCCCTCCCTCGCCCACGCCCTTCCCACGGGCGTCCGTTTCTCAGATCGGCCTCAGTCGCAGCTCCCTTAATTGCTGGGGGTATATGATGTCCGGGGCCCCGGTCAGGGGATCGGAACCGGACTGGGTCTTGGGGAAGGCGATGACCTCACGGATGGAATCCCTGCCGGCCATGATCATCACCAGCCGATCCAGGCCGAAGGCGATTCCCCCGTGAGGCGGTGGACCGTAGCGGAAGGCTTCCAGGAGAAAGCCGAACTTCTCCGCCGCCTCCTCATCGGACAGGCCCAGGATGGAGAAAATCCTCTTCTGCAACCCCGGGTCGTGGATTCGTATGCTCCCCCCGCCCAGCTCCACTCCGTTGAGCACCAGGTCGTAGGAATCAGAGGTGGCCCCGAGCGGATCCTCCTCCAGGTTTTCCAGGCACCCCGGGCTGGGGGCGGTAAAGGGATGGTGGTTGCTCTTGTACCGTTTTTCCTCCTCGTCCCAATCGAAGAGGGGAAACTCGGTCACCCAGGTGAAGGAGAACCTTTCGCCGGAAGGCGGCGCGTAACGCGCCGCGCAGTAGGAGCGCAGCCCGGCGAGCACGGGATTCAGCTCTCCACCCCCGGCGGTAAGGAGCAGCACCTCTCCCTCCTCCAGGCCGGCGGTCGCCACAACCTGCTCCGTCTCCCGCGCGGAGAAGAATTTGGCCGCCGGGGACTTCAAGCCCTCACCCTCGCGCACCACCCACACCAGCCCGCCCGCGCCCAGGCGTCGCGCCTCGTCCACCAGCCCGTCCAGCTCGCGCCGCGCCGGGGAGCGCATGCCCGCCACCTTGAAGCCCCTCACCCTGCCCCCGGCCTCCAGCGCGGAGCGGAAGACCTTGAACCCCGTTTCCCGGAAAAGGGCGGAGAAGTCCCGGATCTCCATGCCCCACCTCGGATCGGGGCGGTCGGTCCCGTATCGCTCCATGGCTTCCTTCCAGGTCAGGCGGGGAAAGGGGGTGGCGAGCTCCACTCCCAGCACGGATCGGAAGAGGTGGGCGAACATCTCGTCCACGAGGGACATCACGTCCTCGGGTTCCACGAAGGACATCTCCAGGTCGATCTGGGTGAACTCCGGTTGCCGGTCCGCCCGCAGATCCTCGTCCCGGAAACAGCGGGCTATCTGGAAGTAACGGTCGAAGCCGGCCACCATGAGCAGTTGCTTGAAGAGCTGAGGGGACTGGGGGAGGGCATAGAACTTGCCCGGTTGCAGCCGCGAGGGGACCACGAAGTCCCGTGCGCCCTCCGGGGTGCTCTTGGTGAGCATGGGGGTCTCGATTTCCAGGAATTTTCTGGAAATCAAAAAATCGCGCACCTCCTGGGTAACCCGGCTGCGCAGCACCAGCGCTTCCTGCATGTCGGGACGCCGGAGGTCAAGGTATCGATAGCGAAGGCGCAGCGTCTCATCCACCCCGCTTCCCGGTTCGATCTCGAAGGGCGGAGTGAGCGAGGAGTTGATGACCGTCACCGTCTCCGCCACGACCTCTACCTCCCCGGTGGCCAGACGGGGGTTGACCGAATCCGCGGGGCGGGCGCGCACCATCCCCCGGCAGGAGAGCACGTATTCGGAGCGCACCTGGCGGGCGGCGGCGTGTGCCGTGGGGCTCACCTCCGGGTTGCAGACCACCTGCACCAGGCCGGTTATATCCCGCAGATCGAGGAAGATGACCCCCCCGTGATCCCTCCGGGTCTGCACCCACCCGTTGAGCACCACCTCCTTGCCCACGTCATCCATGCGCAGCGTGCCGCAGTAGCGGGTCCTTTTTTCCCACCGTATGTCCTTCTTATCCTCCATGCCTTCCTCTTCTCCGTCTCCTCCCCGGCACTTCCTCCAGCCCGTCCCCGGAATCCTCCACGGCCTGCACGCCTGGACAACCCGTCGTCCCTCGCCCCTTTCCGGAAAGCCTCCCGCCCTCGGCGCATCCCCGGGGCCTCAGCGGTGGATTGCACCGCCGCGCGCGCCTCGCCGCCCTTTTCAGCTTCCAGGCGTCTGCTTCCAGCGGGTCACCATCCAAGCCTCAAGCCTTCTTAACACCGCCTCCACTCGGCGTCCACCCTCCGCTTCCAGCCTCTCCTGGGTCCCCGTTTCCAGGTCGCGCAGGGTCAGGTATTCTCCCCGCAGCTCCTCCTCTCCCAGGATAATGCAGAAGCGGTAACCCTGGCGGTCGGCCTCCTTCATCTGGGCCTTGAGGCTCCTGTCCAGGTGGTCGAGGTCGCAGCGCAATCCCTCCGCCCGCAGGTGCCGGGCCATGAGGAAGGCCTGTTTGCGGGCCTCCTTACCCATGGCCACCAGGTAAATCCCCTCCCTGCCCCCTGGTGGAAAAGATGGCCCGGCGTTCATGACCCTTTCCAGGCCCACGGAGAACCCCACCGCGGGAACCGATTCCCCGCCCATTTCCTCCACCAGCCGGTCGTACCTCCCGCCCGCGGCCAGGGCGTTCTGGCCGCCCAGCACGGGATCCTGGAACTCGAAGACCGTCCGGGTGTAGTAATCCAGTCCTCGTACCAGCCTCTCCTCCCTGGAGAACTCCACTCCCGCGGCGCCCAGGAGCTCCTCTACCGCCTGGAGATGATGCCTGCAGGCCTCGCATAGATAATCCCCCAGGCCCGGAGCGCCGGCGATCACCCCCGCGCACTGCCTCTCCTTGCAATCCAGCACCCGGAGGATGTTGACCTCCATCCTGCGGCGGCAATCCGGACAGAGCTCTTCCGCTCGGCCATGGAGATAGGCGCGGAGGGCCTCCTCGTACGCCGGACGGCAGGAAGCGTCCCCCACGCTGTTCAGAACCAGGCGGGAGGCGATGCCCAGCGAGCGCAGGAACTCGCTGCACAGGAGGATCACCTCGGCATCCGCACTGGGATGGGACGAGCCCATGAGCTCCACCCCCAACTGGTGGAACTGCCTGTACCTTCCTTTCTGGGGCCGCTCGTGGCGGAACATGGGTCCGCAGTAATAAAGCTTGACCGGCATTCCCGCCTTGTCCAGCCGGTGCTGCACGAAGGCCCGGGCCACCCCGGCGGTGGCCTCCGGGCGTAGGGTCAGGCTCCGGCCTCCCTTGTCCAGGAAGGTGAACATCTCCTTGCGCACGATGTCCGTGCCCTCTCCCAGGCCCCGGGCGAAGACCTCGGTATATTCCATGACGGGGAGGATTATCTCCCGGTACCCGTAAACGTGGAAAAGCCGGTGCGCCAGGTCCAGTACCCTGCGCCACCTCTCGCTCTCCGGAGGGAGGATGTCCTGGGTTCCCTTGGGGGCCCTGAGATCCACCCCGACCTGGTCCCGCCGCCCTTGTCCTTTGCCGGACACCTTGTACCTCCCCTAAGTAAAGGCGGGAAATGCCGCCGGTCCTCAGCCCAGCCCCATGAGGAAGGGATTGTGAGCCTTCTCCTCCCCCAGGGTGGTGGCCGGGCCGTGACCCGGCAATATGCGGGTTTCGTCTGGAAGGCCCCATACCTTCTCCCTTACCGAGCGCAGCAGGGTCTGCAGCGAACCTCCCTTCAGATCCGTGCGTCCGATGGAACCCTGGAAGATGAGGTCCCCGCAGAAGAGGTAGCCCGGAAGGTAAAAGCTCACCCCGCCCCGGGTATGCCCCGGGGTGTGCAACACCTTGATGGCTAAATTTCCCACCTGGACGATGTCCCCGTCATCCACGTAACGCACCTGCCGGGGTCGGGTGGCCATAACCCCTCCCACCAGCCCCACCAACCTGGTACGCGGACTGGCCAGGGCTCCGGCGTCCGCCTCGTGGATATACACCGGGGCTCCCACGGCATCGCTGAGCGGTCCGGCGCCCGCCACGTGATCCACGTGCCCGTGAGTGCAGAGGATGGCCACGCATTCCAGCTCGTCCTGGTGCAGGCGGGACACGATGGACTTGACTTCCCCGGCAGGGTCAATCACCGCGGCGGGCGAACGCACGTCCGGGGCCAGCAGGTAACAATTGGTGGCCAGCATGCCGATGGTCAAAGTCCTGAGATACATCCGTCCTCCGTCAGAAATCGATCTTCACGGGGAGGAGCCTCCCCGGCACAGGTCCTCCCCTCCCGTTTGCCCCGACCCTCCTTCCAACCTCCTCATTTATGCTTCCTCGACCACCCCATGGCCAGGAGCCTCCCCGGTCCGCCCCCACCGGCTCCCGCTTCCCGCGATCCGGTCAAGGGATTCTTTAAAGCCGGTCCATACATGATATCCCATGTTATCCCAAATAACTCAACCGTGGGCGGAAATTACCGTGAAAAACAGAAGGTGGGCCCGCTTTAACGGCCGGCCATCGCCCGGCGGGATCAGCCCCGTCTTTTCCCGGGATGGCTATAGGTGAGCGTGGCCAGGTACGGGCAAATTCCGCGTTCCCACAATGCCATACCCGCCGTTTGGAGGCGTCGTATCCCCGGCGCGCCCGGGCTTCCGGGCCCGGTACCCCTATCAAGCAGGGCACGGGTTCCGGGAATGGGTCGCGTACCTACACCCTTGGCGGGGACTCGATGAGCAAGGTAACCGGGCCGTCGTTTACCAGTTCCACCTCCATGTGGGCCCCGAAAACCCCCTTGGCGGGAGGGAACCCGGCGGCCGCGAAGGCCTCGCAGACCTCCTCGTAAACCCGTTCCGCCACCTCGGGCGGTGCCGCCTCCACGTAACTCGGCCTCCTTCCCTTGCGCGCGTCCCCGTAAAGGGTGAACTGGGAGACCACCATCACCTCTCCTCCCTTCTCGGCCAGGGAGAGGTTGAGCTTTCCCTCCTGGTCGTCGAAGATGCGCAGGTTTATGGTCTTGCGCACGATGTAATCCACGTCCTCGCGGGTATCGCGGGTGGAAACACCCAGAAGCACCAGGAGACCGGGCCCGATGGAGGACACCTCCCTGCCCTCCACCCGGACCGCGCATCGGGAGACCCTCTGGATAAGCGCCCTCATCTTCGACTCCCACACTGCTCCAGGATAGATTCTATCCCGCCTCCAAGATCATTCCGGCCGGATGGGACCTCCGGCCACGGCCTCGCCTTTCCTCTTCTCCCCGAGATGGCAAGGGCGACGACGCCCGATTGTCCTTGACCTCCGAACCCCGCCCTTGCGCCAAGGTCCTCCTCCCGGCACGCCTCGTGCCGTGATCTCCCTTTGGAGCGATGACACGCTTTCCGCACCGGGTACCGCTCGGCGGCCGCGCGAGGTCTGGATTCCTCCAGCATTTCCCTTCCGCCCCTACCCCCGCTTTCCCCGATATCGGCGCCGCTCCGCCAGCCCTTCATCGCCGCGGGGGAAGCATCAGGCCCCGGGAATCACGCGGTAGGCGCTGAAAACCGAGTCCACCTTGCGGATATTACGCAGGATGTCTTCCAGATGGCTGATATTGGCCAGCTCGAAGACGAAACGGCTCACGGCCACGTTCTCCCGGTTGATGTTCATGGTGGCGGTGAGGATGTTCACGTGGTACTCCCCCAGGACGGTGGTTATGTCCCGCAGGAGCCTTGGTCGGTCCATGGCCTCCACCCGTATCTCCACCTGGAAGCTGGTGGGTTGACGAGTATCCCAGCTCACCTCTATGCGGCGATATCCGTTCTCCAGCATGTGGCAGGCGTTGGGGCAGTCGGCGCGGTGGACGGATACCCCGCGGCCCCGTGTCACGAAACCCACGATGGGGTCGTAGGGCACCGGGTTGCAGCAGTGGGCGATACGCACCAGCACGTTGTCCACGCCCTCCACCCTCACCCCCTTGGTGTAGGCGGGGGGTTTGCGGCGGCGGCGGGGAGTGGGCGGCGGCGCCTCCTCGCTTATCCCCAGCCTGTTCTGGAGGTGGTTCACCACCTGCTGGGCGGAGGTCTTGCCGGCTCCTATGCTGGCGTAGAGGTCCTCCGCGGAGGTGAAACCGTATTCCTGGGCGGCTATCTCCTCCAGGAGGTGGGAACCCAGGACCTTCTGGACCGGCAGCTTGGCCTTGCGTATGGCCTTGACCAGTACCTCCTTCCCCTCCTGGAGATCCTCCAGGCGCCGCTCCTTGGAGAACCACTGCCGGATCTTGGTCCTGGCCCGGGCCGTCTTGACGATGTTCAACCAGTCCTTGGAAGGCCCGGGAGGGGTGTTGGAAGTGATGATGGTCACGATATCCCCGTTGCGGAGGTTGTACTCCAGGGGGACGATGCGGTCGTTGACCTTGGCTCCCACGCAGCGGTGGCCCACCTCGGTATGGATGGCATAGGCGAAATCGATGGGGGTGGACCCCCGCGGAAGGTCTATGACGTCCCCCTTGGGGGTGAAGACGAAGACCTCGTCCTGGAAGAGGTCGATTTTCAGGTTTTCCAGGAATTCCTTGGGATCCGAGAGCTCCCTTTGCCACTCCACGATGCGCTTTATCCAGGCCAACCTCTCGCGAACCCGTTCATGGGAGCGCCCTGCTTCCTTGTACCTCCAGTGGGCGGCGATGCCGAATTCCGCGTTACGATGCATTTCATGGGTACGGATCTGTATCTCCAGGGGGCGTCCCTGGGGCCCCATGACCGTGGTGTGCAGGCTCTGATAGATGCCGAAGCGCGGCTGTGCGATGTAGTCCTTTATGCGCCCGGGAACCGGCTGCCAAAGGGAGTGCACCATGCCCAACACGGTGTAGCACTCCTCCTTGGTGTTCACCAGGATGCGCACTGCGAAGAGGTCGTATATCTCGTCAAACTGCTTACCCCGCTCCTTCATCTTGGTGTAGATGCTGTAATAATGCTTCACCCGCCCCTCGATCTCCGCCTTGATGTGCGACTGGCGCAGGTGGGCCTGAAGCTCCTCTTTTACCTCCTCGATGTACCGCTCCCGCTCGGGACGTCGCTGGTCCACCATCTGGACGATCTCCTGGAAACGCAGGGGGTACAGGGTGGCGAAGGCCAGGTCCTCCAGCTGCCACTTGAGCTGGGATATGCCCAGGCGGTGGGCCAGGGGCGCGTAGATCTCCAGGGTCTCGCGGGCCTTCTCCTTCTGTTTCTCCTCGGACAGGTGCCCAATGGTCCTCGTGTTGTCCAGGCGGTCGGCCAGCTTTATGATCACCACCCGGATATCCCGAGCCATGGCCACGAACATCTTGCGGAAGTTCTCCGCCTGCATCTCCTCGCGGTTGCGGAAGGATAGCCGGTCCAGCTTGGTCACTCCGTCGATGATCTCCGCTACCTCCGGCCCGAACTTATCCCGCACGTCGTCCAGGGTGATCTCCGTGTCCTCTACCACATCGTGCAGGAGGGCCGCCGCCAGGGTCGTCTCGTCCATCTGCAGGTCGGCCAGGATATGGGCCACCCCCAGGGGATGGAGGATGAAATCCTCCCCGCTCTTCCTTAATTGCCGGGCATGGTAGGTCCGGGCGAACTCGTAAGCCTCCCGGATGAGGCGGGTGTCGCTCCTGCCGTTGTATGCCTTGACCTTGTGGACCAGCGAATCTATGGACGGAGACAAATCCTTCCTCCCGTCTTCACCCCGTCCGGCTTAAACGGGTAACGGTTATCCTAACTCGATAGTGCCACAAGCCCGAGGGGTAAGGGAAGGAGTCAAGAGACACCTTTTGTCGCGGAACGGGCGCCGCCCACCGGTCAATATCCAGCCAAGCCCTCTTTCCGCCGGCCGCGGAACCTGGCCTGGAGGGATGGGAAATACCGCCGCCACGGAGATCTGCGCCCTTCCAGGAAGGGTTAATCCCTCGTCCAAGGTAGTAGACCGATGCCCCCTGTTTTACTCTTGGCAATCGACGGGCGGCCCGGCGCCTACTTCTTCTTTTTCTTTTTCTTCTTCTTCTTGCCGCCCGAGGGGCCTTTGGTGGTGGCCTTCTTACGGGGTGCACCGCTCCCTACTTTGGCCGGGGCGGCCTTCACCGCCCGCTGGTCCTCCCCCCCACCGGATCGGGCATCCGCGGCCGCCGGTTCCGACTCCGCCCTCTCCGCCAATGCGACGGGCTTGGTGATCAGGATGGCCTCCCGGGCTCCCTTGACGTCCACCCTCTCCCGCACCGCAGCGTAGCGGGGTTCCCTCTCCTTCCACATGGCCAGGAGGGGGCTGGCGATGAAGATGGACGAGTATCCGCCCAGGAGCACCCCCAGGAAGAGGGCGAAGGCGAAATCCTTGAGCGTCTCCCCCCCGAAGACCAGGATGGTGATGATGGGCAGGAGGGTGGTGAGGGTGGTCCCGATGGAGCGCATGAGGGTCTGGTTGACGCTCTCGTTGACGATGCCCGAGAAGGTCACCCTCCCGCTGCGCGCCAGTAAATTGGTATTTTCTTCCACCCGGTCGAAGACCACGATGGTGTCGTAGAGGGAATAACCCAGGATGGTCAGGAAGGCGATCACCGTGACCGGCGTGACCTGTCTTTGAGAAAGGGCGTAGATACCCACCGTGATCAGGGTGTCGTGGATCAGGGCGGCGATGGCCGTCACCGCCATCTTGAATTCCAGGCGCAGGGTGATGTACACCAGGATGACGGCCAGGAAGACCACCAGGGCGATGACCGCCTTCCGGCTCACCTCGCGCCCCCATTCCGATCCCACCTGCTCCTCCTGGAGGACCTCCGCTATGCCGTACCTCCGTTCCAGCTCCTGATTGATACCCTCCACGACCTCCTTCCGGGCTGCGGAATCCTCGATGTAGGGCATGCGCAGGATGAGCACATGGTTATCCTCCGACGCCTGCACTATGGACTTGTCCACACCCGGGGCCCCGGTGCCCGCCAGTATTCCCCGTACCTCCCCCACGTCGGCGGGCCTCTCCAGGCGCATCTTCACCAGGTACCCGCCCTTGAACTCGATGCCCAGGTTGAGCCCCAGCACGGCCAGGGCCACCACGGAGATGACGATGAGCGCGGCGGAGAACCCGAACCAGTAGATATTGGGAGGTGAAAAGGCCTTCCCGCCGACCAGGTTGTACTTGACCTCCCGGCCACGGATGAACATCAGCCCTCACCCCCCAGGGCCTCCCTGCCCACCCCGACCAGGCGCGGCCGGTTATAGGCCGAGAGCCTGGATAGGAGCAGCACGGCGTGGCGGGTGAAGAAATAGGAGATGAAGACGTCCAACAGGGTGGCCAACCCGAGGGTGAAGGCGAAACCCTTCACCGGGCCCATGGCCAGTATCCAGAGGATGAAGGCGGTGATGAAGGTGGCGGCGTCCGCGGCTATGATGGTGCGGAAGGCGGACTTGTAGGCCCGGTCGGCCGAGGCGCGCACCGTCTTCCCTTCCCGCACCTCCTCCTTGAGTCTTTCGAAGAAGACCACGCTTGAGTCCGCGGATATGCCGATGGAGACCACCACACCGGCGATACCCGCCAGGGTGAGGGACCAGTGCAGGTATCGCCCCAGCAAGGTGATGATCCCGAACATGAGGAGGCCGAAGATCACCAACGAAAAGCAGGTGACGATGCCCAGCAGGCGGTAGACGGCGAGCATGAACAGAGCCACCAGGATGAGCCCCACCAGCCCGGCGATGAGCCCCTGCCGCAGGGAATCCCTTCCCAGGGTGGCGCTGACGTTCTCCACCAGCGGGTTGGGGTCGAACTCCACCGGCAGGGCCCCCATCTTGAGGACCATGGCCAGATCCCGGGCCTCCTCGCGGGTGAAGTCACCGGTTATCTCTCCCCGGCCGTCGGTTATCTCCGACTGCACGGTGGGAAAGGACTCCAGGTTGTAGTCGAGCACTATGGCCAGCTGCTTACCCAGAAGTTCCTTGGTCAGGGCGGCGAACTCCGGTGCCGCCTCGGAGATGAGCTGGAAGACGATCTTGTAGCCACCCCTCTCCTGGTCCACGGCGGCCTCGGCGGTATCGATGATGTCTCCGGTGAGGCGGGTGGGCCCCAGGCGGACCTTGATAATTTCACCGTTCTTTTCCTCCTTCTCCAGCACCACCTCCTGGTCCTTGAGAGCCTGGTAGGCCTCCGGGTCCTCGGGGTTGACCGGCGTGACCTCCGTGGTCTCGTAGTTCTCGCTCCCCGGGGTGATGATCTCCAGCACCTCCCGGAACTGCAACTGGGCGGTGCTGCCGATGATCCTGAGTACCCGGTCCGGGTCCTGCTCCCCGGGGATCTGCACCAGGACCCGGTTGTTGCCCTGGGGGGCGACCACCGGTTCCGTGAGACCCAGGGCGTTGACCCGGCGCCGGACGATCTCGGCGGCTTTTTCCATCTTGGCCGCGTCCGCCTCTCCCAACGCCTGCAGGGTCACGCTGATCCCACCCTGCAGGTCCAGCCCCAGGCGGGGTCCATATCCACCCACCAGGATGGGCACGAACAGGCCCAGAAGTATCAGGGCCACAACCAGCAGCATCCAAAAGGACCTTCCGGCCTTCAACGCCTACCTCCCGCTATCCATGAAGGTCACTCTTTCCCATCGCGAAGACGCGGGGCCTCGCTAGATGATCCTGTCCCGGCGGGACCCGGATCGGTATCGAAACCGTGCGGGGGAGAGCCTCGCTGCGCCGTGATCGGGCATATCCTCGTGGTCACGGCCCCTGGATAAACGCGGCACCACCTTCCATCCCGGTCTGATGGGGCAGGTCATCCTCGGGATAAACCAGGGACGGTCCGCCGGTCTGGTTCTTCCCCCACTCGCTTCCGCTTCAGCCTTCCTCGTCCCGCTTCTCCGACTCCTCGCGTTCCTCGGGGGACCCTTCCTCGGACTCCTCTCCGGCCTCCTCGTCCTGTTCGTGAGGGGTGAAGATCTTCACGATGGCGTTCTTGGCCACCCGGATGTCCACGTCCTCGGCCACCTCCAGGAGGACGGTGTCCTCCTCCACCTCGCTGATGGTCCCGTAGATCCCAGCCGAGGTCATCACCTCGTCACCCACCCGGAGGCTCTTCATGAGCTCCATCTGCTGCCGCATGCGCTTCTGCTGGGGACGGATGAGCATGAAATAGAAGAGCACGATCAGGCCGGCGATGAAGAGGATGGATATCCACCCCGTCGAACCCTCTTGCGCCAGCAGGGGTATGGATGCGTAAAGGACGTCCATCTGCACCTTCCTTCCCATAAATTTCCAGAACCTCTCCGGCCTCAGGAAGGCTGCCTGCCGCTCCAGCCCTCCCATTCCCGGATTAACTCCAACATTCTACCAGCCCCTATCGCCCGCCTGCAATCAAGGAGCAGTCGGTGCATGAAAGCCAGGTTGTGCCAGGTCAGCATGCGGTGGGCCAGCATCTCGTTCACCCGGTGTAGGTGGCGGAGGTAGGCGCGGGAGAAGCAGGTACAGGCCGGGCAGGGACATCCCTCCTCCAGGGGCCTGTGGTCGCGGGCGTGACGGGCATGGCGCAGGTTAAGTTTCCCCTGCCGGGTGAAGGCCACCCCCGTTCGGGCCATCCGGGTGGGCAGGACGCAGTCGAAGAGGTCCATCCCCAGGGATACCGCCTCCAGTAGGCCTTCCGGGTCCCCGATGCCCAGGAGGTGGCGGGGCCGGTCCTCGGGTAGGATGGCCGACTGTACCTCCAGACAGCGAAGCATCACCTCCCTGGGCTCGCCCACCGAGAGGCCCCCGATCCCGTATCCCGGGAAGTCCAGGGAGGAGGTCAACTCCGCGCTTCTCGCCCTCAGATCCGGGTAGGCGCCCCCCTGCACGATGCCGAAGAGGGCCTGCCCGCCGACGGTGTGAGCCCGGAGCGACCTCTCCGCCCAGCGCAGGGTGGTCTCCACCGACCTCTCCACTTCCTCGCGGGAGGCGGGGTAGGCCACGCAGTGGTCCAGGACCATGGCGATGTCCGATCCCAGTTCCTCCTGCACGCGAACCGCCAGCTCCGGGGTGAGGAAATGTTCGCTCCCGTCGTACACGGAACGGAAGCGTACCCCGTCATCCTCCACCTTTAGGGTGGGAGACAGGGAGAAGACCTGGAACCCCCCGCTGTCGGTGAGGATGGGTCCCTCCCAGCCCATGAAGGCGTGCAAACCCCCCGCCTCCCTGACCACCTCCACCCCGGGCCGGAGGTATAGATGATAGGTATTGGCAAGGATCATCTGGAAGCCGATCCCCGCCACCTCCCAGGGGGCCATTGACTTCACCGCCCCCCTGGTGCCTACGGGGAGGAAGGCGGGGGTAACCACCTCGCCCCGCGGGGTGATGAGCCGGCCCACGCGGGCCATGGTGTTCGGGTCCCGTCCCAGGATCTCGAACCGCAAAGAGTCCTCCATCCTCCCACTCCTCGGCCCGTCCCTCCCAAACCGTGCCTTCGCCCCGAATCGGGTGGATACCACCGGGTTCGTTCAGCCGGATCTTACCGGAAACCGATCGCCGGGGGACGCCACCCGTGGGGGTAATGAAAATAGCAGGCGTCACCGAAGCTCAGGAACCGGTACCCCTGCTCCACCGCCTGGCGGTAGGCCTCCAGCACCAGCTCCCGCCCGGCAAAGGCGCTGACCATCACCAGGAGGCTGGAACGGGGGAGGTGGAAATTGGTAAGCAGGCAGTCCACCACCCGGAAGCGGTATCCGGGGTATATGAAAAGGTCCGTCGTGCCCTGGAAAGGCCGGAGCTCGCCGGATGAGGCGGCGCTCTCCAGGGCCCTGGCTACCGTGGTGCCCACGGCGATGACCCTCTTGCCTTCCCTTCGGGCGGCGCTCACCCGCCGGCACACCTCCTCCCCCACCTCCACCTCCTCGCTGTGCATGCGGTGCTCCTCCACCTCCCGGCAGGCAAGGGGTCGGAAGGTGTCCAGGCTGACCTCCAGGCGCAGGAAGGCCAGGCGCACCCCCCGGGAACGCAGGGCCTTCAGGGTTGCCGGGGTAAAATGAAGTCCCGCCGTGGGCGCGGCGGCCGAACCCGTGCCCCGGGCGAAGACGGTCTGGTACCTCTCGGGATCCTTCAGGCGTGCCCGGATATAGGGTGGGAGGGGTACCTCTCCCAGCCTTTCCACCGCCTCCTCCACCCCGCCGGCCAAGCCGGTCTCCAGCCTCACTCGCACCAGGCCCTCGCCCCTCCTCTCCACTATCTCGGCCATCAACTCCCCGGCGCCGAAGGATATCCTGCTCCCCTCCCGCAAGCGCCTGTAAGGCCGGGCCAGGGCCTCCCAGGTTCCGTCCTCCGAGGGACGCAGCAAGAGCAGCTCCGCCTGCCCACCGCTCCCCTCCTTGACACCCAGGAGACGGGCCTTGCGCACCCGGCTCTCGTTGAACACCATGCAGTCCCCTTCTTCCACCAGGGAAGGGAGCTCCCGGAAAGTCCGGTGCTCGATGACCCTCGACTCGCAGTCCACCACCAGCATCCGCGACGCCTCGCGGTCTTCCAGTGGTTCCTGGGCGATGAGCTCCTCCGGCAGGTGATAATCGAAGAGGTCCACGCGCATCCCGGGTTCACATCCTCGTCCTTATGGGCGGCCGTCATGCCCCGATTATGGGCGGCCGGGACACACCCGCTTCTCGACGCCCGTCCCGGTCCTCCGCCTTTTCCCGCTCGCCCCTACCCGCCACCCCTTTCCCCACATGCCGAGGAAGGCGCTGGGAGGCCTGGAAGGGTGAGTCCTCAATCTTCGGGCGCCACGTGAGGCGATCGCCCGCCCCTGCCTCCGAGGCTCTCCGGCGGCTTTTCTTTCCTGCCCTTCAACCTCTCCCGGTAAGAGCGGTCGTACCTCTCACGCTCGCTCAGGAGGCAGCCGCAGTAGGGTTGGGTATACATGCCCCTCTCCCGGGCCTCGGAGAGCATCTCCCGGTAGACCACCCTACCATCCCATACTACGAATTCCAGCCCCCGGCTACGGGCAATGGAGGTGCCCAGGAGCTCCAAAAGGGCGTGGTCCTGGTGCGGGCTGGCGAAGAGGGTGGTGGAAAGGGCCTCCATCCCCTCCTCCAGGGCGAAATCCGCCGCCCGCCTCAGGCGCAGGCGGTAGCAGATTTCGCACCGACTCTCCTCCCGGTAAGCCACTGCCCTTAACCATTCCTCCGGTTCATAGGCCAAAACGGTGTACGCGGAGCCCGTCTCCGCCATGAGCTCCTCGAAGGCCGCCAGCCGGCTGCGGTACTCCCGGTAGGGATGGATGTTGGGATTGTAGAAAAGGTAATGGACCTCTCGGTCTCCGGCATCCAGGATACGCTGCGCCACCAGAGCACACGGTCCGCAGCAGGTGTCCAGGAGTAGGCTGTCCCGGCCCATGCCTCCGTCACTTCCCTCCGCTCAGAAGAGGGTCTCCCCGCGTCGGCAATCCAGTCCCAGGTGGCGGTAGGCGTGCTCGGTGGCCACCCGTCCCCGTGGGGTACGCTGCATGAAACCTATCTGCATGAGGTAGGGCTCGTAGACCTCCTCCAAGGTGTCGATCTCCTCGCCCACGGAAACGGCCAGGGTGTTGACCCCCACCGGTCCACCGCTGAACTTCTCGATGATGGTGGTGAGGATGAGCTTGTCCACCTTGTCCAGGCCCATCTCGTCCACCTCGAAGAGAGCCAGGGCCCTGCGACTCACTTCGTAGGTGATGCTTCCCTCCGCCCTCACCTGGGCATAATCCCTCACCCTCCGCAGCAGACGGTTGGCGATGCGCGGGGTGCCCCGGGAACGCCGGGCCAGCTCGAAAGCCCCCTCCTCGTCGATCTCCACCTCCAGGATACGCGCCGAGCGCAGGACTATGGCCTTCAGCTCCTCCACGTCGTAATAGTCCAGGCGACAATGCACCCCGAAACGGTCGCGCAGGGGGGAGGTGAGCAGGCCGGCCCGTGTGGTGGCTCCCACCAGGGTGAACGGGGGCAGGTCCAGGCGTATGGAGCGCGCCGCGGGACCCTTGCCGATGATGATGTCCAGCTGGAAATCCTCCATGGCCGGGTAGAGGACTTCTTCCACGGCGCGGTTGAGGCGGTGGATCTCGTCGATGAACAGGACGTCTCCCGGCTCCAGGTTGGTGAGGATGGAGGCCAGGTCCCCGGCCCGCTCCAAAGCCGGCCCGGAGGTCTGGCGGAAGGAGACCCCCATCTCGTTGGCGATGATCCCTGCCAGGGTGGTCTTCCCCAGCCCCGGAGGACCCGATAGGAGGACGTGGTCCAAGGGTTCCTTTCTCTCCCGGGCGGCACGGATGAAGATCTCCAGGTGTTCGCGTATGCGGTCTTGGCCCACGAACTCGCTTATCCGGCGCGGCCGGAGGGTAAGATCCAGTTCCCGCTCGTCCTCCCGAGGCTCGGGATTCAGGAGGCGTTCCTCACCGGGGTCCGTTCCCATTCCTTCATCCTCCACGCGAGCCACTTCCTTCACATCCCGACCGAGTTCATCCAGCGAAGTTATTTTTTCATTGACCCATCGTCACTATTAACTTAAACCACTCTACCGACAGGCCCCTCCCCCGTCCAGTTGATCACCCTTTTATCGCGGTCCCTCATTATCCGTCCCCGGGTCGCTCCGACTCACATCGCAACAGACCCCGACGGGGTACCCTTCGCCTTTTCCTCCCCTCTCCGCCCTTCTCGGCCCTCTCCATGCCCTTCATTCTACTTCGATCTTTCCGCTCGCCCCTCCCCGTACTCGCTTTTCCCGGCATATTCTCGCCTTTGGCCCCGTATTCCTACTACGTGTCTACGCCGCTCGATCCCCACTTCGGTCGGGTTTCCTGAGGTTTCCCATCCCTCGTCTTGCCACCACAACCATGGGGTTCCTATCTTCCCCGTCGCTTCTTCTACTCGGTCCCTTCCGCTTCCCCGTTCCGCATTCCTCAGCCATAGATCGCTTCGTCGTGCCCGCCCCGCTTTTTACATCCCGCTTTCCCCGGCCTTGCTGCAATCGATCCCGCTGCTCCCGCCCCCGGGCATTCATTCCCCCGGCCTCCTTCCTCCATGCCAGCGTCAGCCGGACGAGAAGACCCCCCTCAACCTCCCTGTCCTCCCAGCCGGCGCAGGGCGTACCTGATCATGTCCTCCAGCCGGGGATCCTCGGAACGGTATCCCTCCAGGGCTCTACTGGCCTCAGTGGGAGTGTAGCCCAGCCCTTTTAACGCCTCCCGGGCTTCCTTCAACAGGTCCCCTCCTCCCTGGCCGCCTGAAACGGCGGCCAGGTCCCCGGCCAGCGGGGCCAAGCGGTCCTTCAGCTCCAGGATTATGCGCTGGCCGCTTTTTTTCCCTACCCCGGAGACGGCGGTGAGCGCATCCAGGTCCCCGGCGGCCACCAGGCGTACCAGGGTATCGGGGTCATACGCGGACAAAAGGGCCATGGCCGCCCGGGGGCCGATGCCGGTAACCCCTAAGAGCTGGAGGAAGAGCTGCCTCTCCCGGCGGTCGCGGAAGCCGAAGAGCTGCAGCATATCCTCCTTGACGTAAAGGTAACCGTACAGGCGGACCTTCTTTCCCGCCGGGGGAAGTCCTTTTAGGGTGTTGGCGGAAACATGCATGGCGAACCCTATTCCTCCCACGCCTACCACGACGTGGTCCTCCGCCTTCTCCACCAGGTCCCCTTCCACGAAATCGATCATCTTCCCTCCCCCGGGCCTTTATCCATATTTCTTCGCCCCACCGGCCTCGACCTGCTCCCGACCCGCACCCCCACCGCGAGGGGTCCCTGAAGGAGAATAACCGAGTGGGTTTACCTGGAAGATGATTCCTGCAACAGTCACCCCCGCCCGAACCAGGGCCGCACGGCCACCAGCTCCTTGGCCGCCGGTCGGGCGGTAAGGGCGGGGATGTCCGCCTAGGGAGGAACAACCGGCGATGTTCCCCGCTTCCCACCCCCGTTCCGCCCCACCTCGCCTCCCTCCCCGGCGAGTTTCCGTACCCGCTTTTCCAGCTTTTCGCGGTGGGCGTGGCAGATGGCCAGGGCCAGGGCATCGCTGGCGTGGGAGGAACCTACCTCCCCCTCCAAACGGAGCAGGGACCTTACCATGTACTCCACCTGCCGCTTTTCCGCCCGTCCGTTCCCCACCAGGGCCTGCTTGACCTGCAGTGGAGTATATTCCTCCACCGTCACCCCGCAGTGGGCGGCGGCCAGGATGATGCCGCCCCGGGCCTCCCCCACCACCATGGCGCTGCGGGCGTTGGTGTTGAAGAACAGCTCCTCGACCACCACCAGGTCGGGCCGGTATTCCGCGATGAGCTCCTTCACCCGGCGGTAGATCTCGTCCAAGCGTGCGGTGAGGTCGTCCGCGGAGGAAGTGGTAATGGCCCCGAAACCCAGGGCCCTGAGCCGGTTGCCCTTTTTCTCGATGACCCCGTATCCCGTTGAGGTGAGGCCGGGGTCTATGCCCATGATAATCATCAACGGCCGGCCTATTCCTCGGCTAGCTCCGCCAGGATGTCGTCCGGGATGTCGAAGTTGGCGTAGACTTCCTGCACGTCCTCGTAATCCTCCAGGGCGTCCACCAGCTTGAGTACCTTCTTGGCCGACTCCTTGTCCAGCTTCACGGTGGTCTTGGGGAGCATGGTCACCTGGGCGGAGGCTATCTCCACCCCGGCCTTCTCCAGCGCCTCCACCACCCCCCGGAAGGACTCGGGGTCGGTGATGATCTCGTAGTGATCGTCCTCGGTGTTCATGTCCTCCGCCCCCGCCTCCAGGGCGGTCTCCAAAAGGGCGTCCTCGTCCACGCCGCTGTCCTTGTTGACGATGATGTTGCCCTTTTTCTCGAACATCCAGGCCACGCAGCCGGTGGTCCCGAGGCTCCCGCCGGTGCGGCTGAAAATGCGGCGGATGTCCGAGGCGGCACGGTTGCGGTTGTCGGTCATCACGTCCACCATGATGGCCACCCCGTTGGCGCCGTAGCCCTCGTAGGTTATCTTCTCGAACTCCTCCGCGGATCCCTCCCCGGTGCCCCGCTTGATGGCCCGCTCGATGTTCTCCTTGGGCATGGAGTAGCTCTTGGCTTTCTCTATGGCGTTGGCCAGGGCGATGTTGGTCTCCGGGTTCCCCCCTCCCTCCCGGGCGGCCACGATGATGGCCCGCGAGAGCTTGCTGAAGATCTGCCCCCGCTTGGCGTCCTCCGCCGCTTTCTTATGCTTGATGGTCGACCACTTGGAATGTCCGGACATCTCCTCCTCCTAATCGCCGCATCCTCAACCCGCCACCCTCTCCTCCACCAGGCGGAGGAAATAGCGGTGTATCCTGTCATCACCGGTAAGCTCGGGATGGAAGGCGGAAACCAGCATGTGTCCCTGGACAGCCAGCACCGCCCGGCCGTCGAACTCTGCCAGCACCTTCACCCCGGGCCCCACGGACTCGATCCACGGGGCGCGGATGAAAACAGCCCGAAAGGGCTTTTCCGCCTCC
Source organism: Actinomycetota bacterium (assembly GCA_014360685.1). GTDB lineage: Bacteria > Actinomycetota > Geothermincolia > Geothermincolales > RBG-13-55-18 > Solincola_A. The sequence goes on from JACIXB010000006.1 coordinate 72,819, forward strand.
TCTATCTCGCGGACCACGAGGTCGGTCTCGAAACTGTCCACTTGCCTCCCGTAGGCGTTGCGCCGCACGGTGATGTCCATGACGCCCAACAGGGGTTGGTCGCCTTCCACCAGGCGCCGGGCCATCATGATCATCCCCGCGCAGGTCCCGTAGATGGGCATGCCCTCCGCGACCAGGGACCTTATCTCCTCCAGGAAACCGTAGGTGGTCATGAGCCGGCCCATGGTGGTGCTCTCGCCACCCGGTATGATCAAGCCCTGGCAGAGATGGAGCTCGGGGGGGTATTTGACCGGGATCCCTCGAGCTCCGCACCTCTCGACCATCTGGAGATGTTCGCGCACCGCCCCTTGCAGGGCCAGAACGCCCAAGGTCGGCTTCTTCATCGGTTCCACCGTTCTTCCCTCGTTCGTACCTTGTTTCGATGACCGTCTTCCCGCGCCGCTATCTTTACGGGAGGTTGATCTCCCGTCCCTCACCGCTGGGGTTTGCCTCTCAACCGTACCGTCATCCGGCGACGAGAGCGATTTTTCCTCTCGCGGCGGGAGGAGAAGCCATGGCCCCTATCACCCCGCCCCCCTCCCCACGCCCTGGGAAAGCACGCCGCGGCGCAGCCGCGATCTACCCTACCAGCCGCGGAACTGGATGAGGTTTTCCCGCCCGATCTCGGAGATCTCCTTGCCCGTCATGGCCTTACCCAGGCCCCTGGAGACCTCGGCCAGTATCTTGGAGTCGTTGTAATGGGTGGTGGCCAGGACGATGGCCCTGGCCCGCGCCGCCGGGTCCTCGGATTTGAAGATCCCCGAACCCACGAAGACGCCGTCCGCCCCCAGCTGCATCATGAGGGCGGCATCGGCGGGGGTGGCGATGCCGCCGGCGGAGAAGTTGACCACCGGCAGCCGCCCGTTCTCCGCCACCCAGCAGACCAGGTCATAGGGAGCGCCCATCTCCTTGGCCACGGACATGAGTTCCTCCTTGGGGGTGACGGTGAGGCGCCTTATCTCCTCGTTGATGGTGCGCATGTGCCGCACCGCCTCCACCACGTTGCCCGTGCCCGCCTCTCCCTTGGTGCGGATCATGGCCGCCCCCTCGCCTATGCGCCGCAGGGCCTCCCCCAGGTTGATGGCCCCGCACACGAAGGGCACGGTGAACTGCCACTTGTCGATGTGATGCTTCTCGTCGGCGGGGGTGAGCACCTCGCTCTCGTCGATGTAATCCACGCCCAGGGCCTCCAGGATCTGGGCCTCCACGAAATGGCCTATGCGCACCTTGGCCATCACCGGGATGGTCACCGCCTCCATGATGGCCTCGATAACGCTGGGGTCGGCCATGCGGGCCACCCCACCCGCGGCGCGGATGTCCGCCGGTACCCTCTCCAGGGCCATCACCGCCACCGCCCCGGCCTCCTCGGCGATCCTGGCCTGTTCCGGGGTGGTGACGTCCATGATCACCCCGCCCTTGAGCATCTCCGCCAGGCCGGTCTTCACGCGCAAAGTACCTTTTTCCACCATCTCACGGGTCCCTCCAGACCAGACGTAAAGTGAAGAGCCCCTCCTCGGGCCCACTCAATTTAAATATAAACCATGCGCGACCTTAACATAAAGAAGGCAGCGGTGAATGCCCCCGCCGGCCTGCGGTCCTCCACGCCCATCTTCACATGCCGTGGATGTCCACGATGACCCGTAGGGGATGGGTGGCGTACATGAGCCGGTGCGGGCGCGAGCTAATCCCGGGGTGGGCAGGGCTATAACTGCATCTCACCAGGAAATAGATGCTTTCTGTATCCGCCGTGGGCATCCTTTCCATGGTCTTTACCACGGGATGCCCCAGGCTCACCGGCACCGCTTCCGCGGCAAAGGTGGGGTCTTCCAATTGGTAGACAAGGATGTCGTCCAGGTGGATCAATAGGTTCCAGTACTCTTCATGGCCCGGCAAACCCATGTAATCGGTGTGGACGTTGGGAACCCGGGTGGGCTCACTGCCGTCCGCCTTGCGGAACTCGAAGACGATGCGAAAATACTCGCCATAGTCCGCCCAGTAGATATCGGTCACCCTGAGATCTGCGTTGACGGTGCCCGACCCGATCCTCTGACTCTCCAGGCTGAACTGCGTGGAGCCTCCCGTGACCGGCTCTTCCTCCGTCTCCACCTCCCCGGCTGTCTCCCGCCCAGCCTCGGTCTCCTGTTCGGCAACCTCTTCCCTGGTGGCCTCAATGACCTCCGCCTCTTCTTCCCGCCCGCCACGCTCCGCCCCGCCGCAACCCATGCTGTTGAAGGCGGTGGCCAGGAGAAAAGCGGTCGCCAGGACCAGCAAGGCGGTTTTTACCGGCGATCCCTCCTTTCTCAACGCAGGAATCATACTTTCTCCGCCTCCTTTCATCTTCCCCCTTACTCGGTTTCGACTATCCCGGCTGCCTGCTTTACTCCGCGGTCAGGCGCAGGTTTCCTGCGCGGGTGCAGTGGTGGTCAGTATAGGACACGCTTCTTGCCTAAGGCGGGGCAAGTCCGTTGTTGCCGGATCCGCCCCCGCTTGGAGGTCTCTCCTCCATGGATAATACTTTCGGCTCCCAATTTCTGCTTTCTTCGCCGTCCGTCCCTTTAAAACCTGCTTTGAGAGAGCATATCGGGATCAAAGCCGGGCATCCGCCCCCCATGGAACAGGCCAAGGTTCCCTGCCCCCCGGTCCGTATCCAACCCGGTCCCTGCATTACCGGGGCACGAGGTAGGGAACGGCGGTGGGGGTCACCGGGGCCGCCCTATCCTCCATCAGGTTCTCAACCGCGATGGCGGTCAAGGAAATCGATATCCTGCCGCTTGGCCAAGCGTGCACCGTTGAAGAACCAGATAATGCGGGATCCGTGAGAGGTGAAAATATGCTCCTTCCGGGTGAGGGTTATCCCGTGCTCCACGCCGTCACCCTCCAGGAGGCGCACATGTTCCCGTGGGCTGCGGGCGCAGCCGGTCCATCCGACAGCCAGCGGGGAAAAGGTGGGAATCGGGCGGTGAAGTGCGTATATGCGGGTGCAGGTCTCTTATCCCCGACGTGGTTAACGATTTCATGAAGGAACAGGTTCGTTGGGGGGTATCCAGGCGACTATCCTTGGCCGCGGAATATCTCCCCCACCTGCGGGATGTCCTGGACTCAAGGGCCTGAGGAAGGTTGAGATCTCCTCCACGGAGACGGCCGACCTGCTTACCCGTAACGCCACCGCCTTCGAGCTTCTGGGTATCCGCCTCATGCCCCCCGCGAGCCGGCCACGTTCCTCAAATACCGGGCAGCCCTCCGGGGCACCCTGCGCGGAGTGAGAGGCCGCGGGGACTGCCGGATCTCATGGGCCTAGTACTGCTATCTCGCCCCCCAGCAGGCGGCCCTGTACAAGAGGTTCGTGGACCGTGCCCTGGAGGAGGTGGAGCAAAACAGTGGGACCAAGCGCAAGGGGCTCATCCTCTCCCTCATTACCCGGCTCAAGCAGGTCGGCGACCACCCCATGCTGTTCACCGGGCGGGCAAGTCGGAATCCCGGCTCTCGGGAAAATCCCCGCGCGCTCTGGAACTCCTTAACTCTTGTAAGACCCGACATCGGAATGACACGGATTGCAAGCGCCATCATCCTCAAGCCGGGAAATACCGCATGGCAGAAACCCGCAGGCCCCGTGTCGCATGGGTCCAGCCGCCCGGGAAGCAAGGGTTGTTCCGGTTTCTACCTCACGTTCCGGGTGCAAGGACCCATGCCTCGAGCGGCCACTCCCAACCGCTCACCTTTACGGGCACCGGGGGGCGAGCGAAGTTGACTTCTATAGTAGAATAAACGACAAATCAGGAGAGGGAGCGCATAAGAACAGCACGGACGTAGGCCGCGGTATTGAAAAGGAGATCACAAGCCGGGACGATTCGTCGCCACAGTCGGCGGTTATCGGATAAGTCTCGAGGGCCGGATAAAGAGGTGCGAGGGTGCTCATCTTCATCGGTACGGTGGTGACCCTTCTCTCCTGGGGCATCTACACCAGCGTCCGGGAAAGGAATCTTCTCTTTTTCCGCCGCCTGGGCGGGATGCTCCACCACACTCTTTTCAAGGGCAACAAGACCGTATCCGCACTGTTGTGGACCACCGTGGGCTGCAGCGTCTTTCTCAGCAACGTGCTGGGGGCCAGGGACATCAACCTGACCATCTTCAACCCCCTCTCCCATTTCCTCTTCGGATACCTTTCCCGGGAGCTCCTTTGCCTTTCCAACGAGTATTATCCCTACCTGGACAGGCTGGCGGAGAGGTTGCCGCGAAGGATGGGGAAGCATGTCAACCCCACCACGATAGCTTTCATGTTGTGCATGGGAAACGGCATCCAGGAAGAGGTGCAGAAGTTGATACCCAAGCTGAAAACGCTGGTCTGGACCAATCTGCGCGATCAGCTCACGGACGCCGTTATGGACACCGGGGGCATACTCTTCTCCGCCGGCAGAAACCGATTCCTCAAGACGAGAAGCAAGGATATGCCCGACGTGGAACGGGAAATCCGGGAGAGCACCTGAGAACCGCTGATCTCCTTCCCGTATAGGTAGGGAAATTTCTTGGCCGGGAGATGCGCTTCAGCCATCTCCGGCCCCAAACGGCCTCCTCGGTTACTTCCATCGGCGACACGGCGGCCGCTCTGAAACTTCGATGCCGGTATTTGCGTGCGCTCCCCGGCAACCGGGTTACTTCCATCGGCCACGCGGCAGCCGCTCCAATACCGATATCCCCCTCCCGCCCGCGCGGCGATCGCCCGTACCTTTGACTGTGAAACGGCCGCAGCGGACCCTTGTTTACGTGGCGCCCAAGAATGGATGGCCCAAGGCCGACTATTTTTTCATCCACGGAACAAGGATTCTCCCGGAAGCGCAAGGGGTTCATCCTCCCCTCCTCCTACCCCCCGGGCGACCCCGGATACAGGCCGAAAAAGTCCGGGTTTCCACTTTGTTTAGGGATACAAGGCCGGCCCTCCGTAGGGGTGTTTTCATTGCGTCCACAGGTCGAGTTCGCGGCGGAAGCGGGAGAAATTCAAAATCCCTGAACTCTCGGCCCACCGTCTCGAGGCCCGCTCCCAGGGGACGAGCCAGGTGGAACCAAGTTTCGAACACCGCCTCCTGGTAAAACCTTATCGTCCGGTCATACCCGAAGGACAGGCGGGCGGTGGTCATCGGGAACTCGCGGAGGGCCGTTCTCCCTTCCCGTTCCAGCGAGGGCACGGATCTCAGTTTAATTCCATCCCCGGCATTCGAGCGACCCCGTTCTCAAGGATGGGGACTCTCCTTCACGGAATCTTTGAAGGAATGCCCACACCTTGGCCGTCCGGGCCCTTTTCCGGTGGACGCCGGATCCACTCAGCACCCACACCACCTCATCCGGACATGGGACATCGGCCGAAAAAGCGCTTGGCCGATCGGCCACCTTCCTCCGGATCGGAAGCTTCGAGGCCGCGTGAGACCTCCATCCGCATGGGACATATCGGATAACGAAAGACCCTGAGCTTGCTCCCCCACCAAGATCGCTCATTGATCAATGGAAAGGTAACGGCTCCGGCATTGCAGGCCTTCTTGTTTCCCCCATGCCTCGGCCGGATAATCCATGGTCTTTTATTCCCTGGGCGCACCCACTTTATGGAATCCTCGAGGGGATCCCACAGGCCCTCGTCTTATCCCGCCTTTTAAGTCTTCCTCCAGGTATCCACCATCACCCCCGCATGCCTCAGGCCGCCGGCTCGCACCATCGGTGCCCTAATCGATCCTCTCGCCTCAGGCCCGGGATTCCATCATGGCCTGGGTGTACATGCCCTCCATGCCGGCCATGGCCCGCAGGCGGCGGATACGCTCCTCCACGGGAGGATGGGTGTCCCAGATGCTGGAGCGCCTGTGAATGCGCTGGCCGCCTTCCTTACGGAAGGGCTGGACAATGAAAAGGTGCGCGGTGGCCTTGCTGGCCCGCGGGAAGGGTCGGGCCTCCCGGGTGAGCTTCTCCAGGGCGCTGGCCAGTCCCTCCGGGTAGCGGGTGAGCATGGCCCCGTTGGCGTCGGCCAGGAACTCCCGCCGCCGGGAGATAGCCAGCTGCAGCAGCTGGGCGATGATGGGGGAGATGATGAGGAAGATGAGTCCCAGGACCATGAGGGCCAGGTAGATGACGCCCGCCCCCTCGCCGGCGCCGCCCTCGCGACGCCTGCCCCCTCCGCCGAAGAGGAACATGCGGAAGAGGATCTCGGAGAAGATGACCACCAGGCCCACCAGGACCACCACCATGCTCATGAGGCGGATGTCGTAGTTCTTGATGTGGGACATCTCGTGGGCGATGACCCCCTCCAACTCCAGGCGGTTGCACCTCTCCAGGAGCCCCGTGGTCACGGCGATGGCCGCGTGCTCCGGGTCCCTGCCGGTGGCGAAGGCGTTCATGGCCGGGGTCTCGATGATATAGGTGCGGGGCATGGGAAGCCCGGCGGCTATGGCCAAGCCCTCCACCGTGTTTACATAGTATGGATATTCCTCCCGGGTGACCGGCCTGGCCCCCGCCGCGGCCAGGGCCACCTTGTCGCTATGGTAATAACTGGTAAAAGCCATCACGGTGGCCACCGCGGTGGCGATGATCAGGCCCACTATGGCCCTCTCCGGCCCCCAGATGTAACCCACGAAGAAGCCCAGCAGGAGAATGAAAGCGATGAAGAGGGAAACCAGGAGGGCCGATTTCCACTTGTTCTTGTTTATCTGGTCGTAGAAAGTCATCGGGACCACCTCTGCCGAGAAACCCTTCAAGGCCCATTGCCTTCACAAACCCCTCGCCCGGCGTGCTCGCGACACACCGGCGAGTACACCCGGGTCATGGTCGGCGATTCCGCCCATGGCGGGGTTACCGTCCTCCCTTTTCAAATCTTGCATAACCACTGGGTCACGCCATCCCGGTCTAGCCGTCACTCCCCGCTTTTCGACGCCTTGCGCGGGAACATCCCCGAGAACGGCCCCGGCTCGCCCAAGCCACCACCGTGCTCCGGCCTGACGTCCCCTCCCGCGCAACAAACCACCTCAGAACTGCACCCTGGGCGCTTCCCGCTCCGCGGCTATCTCTATCTCGAAGTACTCCCGCGGGGTGAAGGTTCCCGAGAACATCCCGGCCACCATGTTGCCGGGGAACTTCTGGCGCGCCGTGTCGTAGGACATCACGCTGTCGTTGTAGAACTGCCGCGCGAAGGCTATCTTGGACTCCGTGCCCGCCAGCTCCTCCTGGAGCATGAGGAAATTCTGGTTGGCCTTGAGGTCCGGGTAATTCTCCGCCACGGCGAAGAGGGTCTTCAGCGCCTGGGTGATGGCGTTCTCCGCCTGGGCCTGCTCTCCGACGGTGCGGGCGTTGATACCCATGGCCCGGGCCTGGGTCACCTTCTCGAAGACCTCCTTCTCGTGGGCCGCGTATCCCTTGACCGTCTCCACCAGGTTGGGGATCAGGTCGTACCTCCTCTTCAACTGCACGTCGATCTGGTGCCAGGCGTTGTCCACCTGGTTACGCAGGCGTACCAGCTTGTTGTAGTAATACACAAACCACGCCAGGATCAAAAAGACCAGCACCGCGACGACTATCAGGAAAGCCACCATAAGAAACCTCCTTTTCTCTCACGGTGAAGGTATTCCCGGGCCCGGCGCGGTCACGCCCCCCAAGCCGCCGAGAACCTCCTCCTCATTTTCCGCCATTATAATACCCCTTGCCGACGGATGACGGCGTCCGCGTACAATCATCTTTTCGGTAGAAACGGGGATGTCCTTGACGGCCACGGGCGCACGGTCCATCCCCGCGAAGGGACGTCCCCGGATCCCGTAAAGTTCCGGGGTTCACCAGGAAAAGCTCCCATCGACCCCTCAGAGCAGGTGGGCCAGCCCGTCACCGGCGAAACGGGCTCCCAGGACGACGAGGAAGACGCCGCACCCGAGTATCACGTAGTTGTAAACCCGGTCGGAGACGAACTTCCTGCCCGTTACCACCAGGAAGGCTACCAGGAAATACCAAAGCACGTCGGCCATTATATGGCCTGTGAAAAAGGAAAGGACGCCCGCCGCTCCCCGCTCCATGGAGCGAAGCAGCCAGCTGAGACCGAAGGTGGCCCACCAAAGGGACCAGTAGGGATTGGACAGGCTGGCGGTGAGCCCGGCGGTGAAGGGGCCCAAGCGCGCGCTCCCCCGGTCCCGGAGGTCGAGGTGCAACTTCCCGTCCCGAACCTCCAGGGCCATATCCAGCCCCATCCAGAACAGGAAGGCTCCCCCCGCCACCCCCACCAGCCCGAAGAAAAGGCTATTCCCGATCACCCTGTCCAGGCCCAACATAAGGAGGATGACCAGGATGCCCTCCAGCACCGCGTGGCCGGCCACCAACAGGGGACCGGCGATAAAGCCCCGGTGGTAGGACTCGGCTATGGTGACCGTGAGCAGGGGCCCGGGCATCAGGGCCCCGGAGAGGCCCACTCCCAGGGATATGAAGAAAATGGAAGGCAGTCCCACCGCGCCCACCTCACCATCCGTAGTGAGCCCGCATGCGCTCCATCCCCCGGTCGATGCTCTCCAGTATCGCCGCCTGCAGGTCGGGGGAAACGGCGGCTACGCAGGAGAGCTGACCGGGCCTTCCCGAGAGGAGCAGGGGGTAGCCCTCGAGGGGTTTCCCGAAGGCGTCGCTTATGGCCAGCCCTGCCTCGCGGGCTATGAGGGCGGCGGCGGCCAGGTCGTAGGAGGAATTGTTGAGGGGGTGGCCGTGGCCCACGCGCAGGAACATCTCCTCCAGCTGCGGCACCTCGCGGAGCATGCGGTCACCCACATCCACATAGGCGTCCAGCTGTCCCGTCAGCAGGCGGGTGATGCAGAAAGTGGCGCTTCCCAGGTCGAAAAGACCGCCGTCCACGCTGGAGGTGTCTATGAGCTCCTCCAGGACCAGCACGGTGGGCAGGGCGGGACGGCCCCGGAAACCCAGGGTCCAGAAAAGGGTGGAGAGGTCGTGGTGAGGATGGATGACTATCTCCTTCCTCTTCCCTTCCAGGTACATGGCGGCGCCGCCGCCGCGTCTTGCTTCGAACCATGCTTCGTTCTTGATCTCCCTCACCATGCCATAGACCACGTCCCCCAGGGTGGCTGACTCCTTCCCTCCCCTCCGCAGGGGAGCGGCGGCCACGGAAATGCAACAGGCCTCCAGTCCCGCCGCCGCCGGACGGGTGCCGTCGATGGGGTCCACCACCAGCACCCACTCCGCCTCCTCCTCCCCCACCAAGCCGCGGTCCTCGGAAAAGTAGGCTAACCGGGGATGACCTCGCAGCCTCTCCTCCAGCAGGCGCTCCGCGTCCTCGTCTATGGAGAAGGTGGAATCCCCGCTGGTACCCCTGCCCTCCATGCGACGCGAGGCTTTCATGCCCAGGCGGGGCCGCACCAGGTTGCGGATGTCCTCCGCCAGCTCCCGGCATATCCCTTCTACCTCTCTAAGCTCCATGGCGCTCAAACCTTCCCTCTCCGGACCCCGAACCCCCGGACCCCAGGCGAAGCGCGAGGATACGCGCCACCCTTCCCGTCTCCGCCTCAACGGCCGCGGGCGGCCCTTATCTCCAATGCTTCGCGGTAAGCCTCCTCCACCTTGATCACCAACTTTTCCCAGGAATACTCCTCGGCCCTCGACCTGCCCGCCTCCGCCAGGCGCCGCCTCAGGTCCGCGTCCTCCACCAGGCGCAAGACGGCTTCCGCCAGTTTCCCCGCATCCCCGGGCGGTACCAGCATGCCCTGCACGCCGTCCTCCACCACCGAGCGGTAACCCGGGATGTCCGAAGCCACTACCGGAACCCCGCAGGCCATGGCCTCCAGGAGTATGATGCCGAAACTCTCCCGGCCCAGGGAAGGGGCGACCGTAACCCCGGCCGTCCGGTAGGCGGCGGGAAGAAGTCGGTCCGGAAGGCGGCCCAGCCAGGTCACCCCTTCTACCATCCGGCCTCCCCCCTCCGTTCCCGCCACCAGAAGCCGAACCTCCGGATGCCTTTCCCTTACCATGGGAAGGGCTTCCAGGAGTACCTGCAGTCCCTTGCGGGGTTCCTCGCGGCCCACGAAGAGCAGGTAAAAGGCCCCGGGGTCCAGGCCGGAAACCCGGCAGAGGAGTTCCTCGCTCCCCATCGTCCCGCCCTTCCCCCCGGCTCCTTGCGTGCCTTCCGCCTCCCCGAAATCCATCTCCGCCGCGCCGTCCACCGCTTCCGCCCGCTCCCCTTCGTAAAGGGGGCTTCCCTCCAGAAGGTGGAAAAGATTACCACCCCGGGCATGGAAACGGCGCGTGTCCACCCCGTTGGGGAGCAGGAGGTAATCGCCGGGGAAGTAGCGGGAGACCAGCTCCTCGGCGGTCCGGCTGACCACGGCGCGTACGTGCAGCCGCTCCACCAGTGGTTTGAGTAACGGCCGGGCCAGGAGGTAGCCCAAGCTTCCTTTCTCCCGGGCGGCGTGGAACGTGCCCACGTTGGCCGCCTGGGAGTAGTGGAGGGCCAGCATGGAGACGCTGGGTATGAGGGGCTCATGAAGGTGGAGGATATCGAACCTGGAAGCGGACAGGAATCTCCTCACCCGGGCCGCGGCCCGGGGCCCGAAACAGATGTTGGCCACGGAGCGGTTGGCGGGGACGGGGATGGAGCGGCCGGCGGAATAGAAGCCCTCCTCGGCCCGGCCGCCAGGGGCCAATACGGTGACCCGGTGGCCCCTCTCCCGAAGGTAGGCGGCCAACTGCCCCACGTGGCGGTTGACCCCGCCGGGGACGTCCCAGGAATAGGGAGATACCAAGCCGATGTTCATGGTTTGGCCGCCTTTTTCCTTTCCCTCGCAAGCATCTCCCGGTGCGACTTTTTTCGCGGTCCGACCGGCCTGATTCCGGGTCCCGGCGGATGAAGTCCACTTCCCACCCCGCCGGATCCCCGCCGCACGATCGCCGCTCCGCCCTTAATCGCTTGTTTCCCGTGCTCCGGGTTCTCCCCGCCCGAAGATGGGCTGGAACATATGCCACTGGGTGGGGTCCCGGCGGATGAAGTCCTCGAAAACCCGGGCCAGCTTCTGGGTGTTTACCTGCACATCGCGACGGGTGTCCCCGGTGACCTCGATGTCCAGGGGAGGCCCCACGTAACCATGGTACTTGCCGTCCTGGAGGATGATTTGGCAGGGTATGACCGGCGTGCCCAGCTTCACCGCCAGCAGGGCGGGGCCCACGGGCATGAGGACCTTCTCCCCGAAGAACTCCACCTCCACGCCGGCCCCGGCTATCACCCGATCCGAGAGGAGGGCCACCATCTCGTTCCGCATCAGCACCTCGATGACCTTCTCCACCGTGTTCTCCCCCAGGGGAATGATGCGGATGCCCATCCTCCTGCGCAGCTCGGTGTGGAACTCGTACATGGGGCGGGGCTTGAGCCTCTCGGCCACCGCCCAGAAGGGAAACTGGTGCCCCACCCATCCGCCGATCATGTCCCAGCTGCCGTAATGGGGCAGGGCCAACACCGCTCCCCTGCCCCGTGAGAGGCAGCGGGCGAACCACTCCACCCCGTGGGGCACCACCAGCTCGTAGAATATCTCCGGAAAGGTGAGGTGGTAACAGCGGAGGAAATCCACCCAGTAGCGGGCGTACTCCCGGAAGCAGCCCCGCGCCAGGCGGCGCCATTCCTCCGGTCCTCCCTCCGGTCTTACCCGCCGCATGTTCTCGAAGACCACTTCCCGCTTGCCCTTGGACAGCCGGTAGGTGACCTCCCCCACGCCGAGGGCCACGGCGTGGGAAACCTCCGCCGGGAATGCACCCACCAGGTAGCAAGCACCCCGGAAAAGGATGTATTTAAGGTATCCCGGCGCCTCCTCGCGCAACCTGTCCGACCAACGTTCCGTCATCTCGCGCCACCGTATCATGGACCTTCGCGACCTCCGTCTCCCTTCCTCGAAACCCCGTCCTACCGTGAACCTCGCCCCCAGAAGACCAACCACGCGAACCGCGTTTCCCGCGGACTTCTCCGGCATCGGCGGGGATACCCTTTCCGCCGCATCGCTCCGTGTCGCTCGGCATCCCCCTCTGCCGTTCCCCTCCCGCAAGACTCCCCTTCCCGCCACCGGCTCCCCTGCACCGCGCTCCCGCACGCCGCCCGCCCCGCGGAAGCCGGGTCTATCTCGCTCCTCCGCCTTAACCGTCCCCCCGCCCGGGACCCCGGGCGCCCTCGTCCTTCTCTTTGGCCCCCCGGTATACCACCGCCACGCGGTGCGCCAGGGTCTCCAGGCCCAGGGCCAGGACCAGGTACAGGGAGCCCCGGAAGGTCCACAGGTTACCGGTGAACCCGTAGATGAACAGGGGTATGCCGAAGAGGAGCATGCGTAACGGGCGGGCCAGGAGCCCTACCCCGCAGGATAAGCCCAGGCCCTCCGCCCTGGCTTTCACGTAGCTTATCAGGGAGGAAAGCACCATGTATCCGGCCACCATGAAGGCCACGTCGAAGATGCGCTCCACGGTGAAGTAGTACAGGGCTCCCAGCGAGTAGAGGAAATCGGCCACCCGATCGGCGGTCGAATCGTAGAAAGACCCGAAGGTGGTGACCCGACCGGTCAGCTTGGCCACCTGCCCGTCCCAGATATCGAAGAGGCCGGCGAGGAACATCAACCAGGCTCCCAGGAAGAAGCGGCCCCGTGCGAAGAAATAACCCACCGCCGCCGAGGTGAGCACGGAAAAGGTGGTCAGTAGGTTGGGGCTCAGGACATGTCCCAGCATCCATCCAAGGGGATGGAAGACGGTGCTGGCAAATCTTCTCAACCCGGCGTCCACGCTCCAGGGCCTTCCCATCTCTCCCTCCTCGCTCCCTACCCATCCGCCCGCCTTTCAAATGCCTCGGATCGCCATGGGCCGTTACCGGCCATCAATGGCGGCGCTTTCAGGTTCGGGGATGATTTCCCTTCCGGGCTTTGCGCCCCCGTTGATACCCATCCCGGGAGATCCCCGGCCGGATACCCATCCGCCGGGTACCCGTCCACGCAAAGCGGCGGATCGGACACCGGTCCATTCGAGAACCCGGTTTCCCCGCCGTCCGCCAACGCTCATCGCAGGGGTCCGTAGAAGACGCTGATTATGGTACATCCCTCCTCACCGGCCAGGAAAGGTCCGTGCCTCATCCCCGCCGGGAGGAAGACGAAATGCCCCTTGCGGAATACCTCCTCCCCGCCGTCCGGAAGCGGTTGCCGCAGTTCGCCCTCCAGGACGTAGGCCGCCTCGTCGGAGGCGGCGTGGGCGTGCTGGGGCATCTCGCAGTGGGGTTCGAAGCGGACCAGCAGTATCTGCCCCCCGCCTCGGGGATCCATGTACAATACCTTCATCTGGGCGCGGGGAAAATCGGCCGGCACCCATTCCAGTCCGTCCTCGTGTACCACGAACCTTTCCATGACCACCTTCGCCCTCCTCTGCCGTGCATCCGGAGCCCTGCATTCGGTCCTACATGTCGCCCCGTTCGGCCAGGTCACGGAAGCTCTCCCGCGCCTCCTCCAGCCTTCGGAAGAGATTCTCCCTGGTCAGCCGCGCCCGCTGTCCGGTGGCCCTCTCCTGGAGTTCCAGGGTCCCGTCCTCGTCGTACCCCCTTCCGATCACCGCCCGGAAGGGGATGCCCAAAAGGTCGGCGTCGGCGAACTTCACGCCGGCGCTCTCCTCCCGGTCGTCGAGCAGGACCTCCCATCCCTTCTCCAGGCACTCGCGGTAGAGGTCCTCGGCGGCTTTCCTTCTCCCCTCGCGCTGGTAATCCAGGGCCAGGATGTGCAGGAAGGCGGGGGCCACGGAAAGGGGCCATATTATCCCGCGCTCGTCGTGGTGCTGTTCCACCACCGCGGCCATGAGGCGGGTCACCCCGATCCCGTAACACCCCATGTACATGGGTCGGACCTCCCCGTTCTCATCGTGGTAATAACAGCGCATGGCCTCCGAGTACTTGAGCCCCAGCTGGAAGACCTGGCCCACCTCTATGCCCGCCTCCACCCGCATGGGCTCTCCGCAGCGGGGGCAGGGATCCCCCGTCCGCGCCGAGGTCAGGTCGGCGAAGCTGTGGGGCCGGAAATCGCGCCCCTCCTCCACATGGACCAGGTGCACGTCCCTCTCGTTGGCTCCGCAGGCCAGCCCTCCCGCCCCCCGCAGGGATTCGTCGGCGATGATCTCCGCGGAATCCAGACCCACCGGTCCCACGAAGCCCTGGAGATAATCTGGATGCTCCTTCCAGTCCGACTCGTTGAAGAGGCGGAACTCGTCGGTGCCCAAGACCCGGGCCAGTTTGACCTCGTTGGCCTCCCTGTCCCCCGGAACCAGCACGGCCACCGGCTTTCCTTCCACCAGGTACATGAGGCATTTCACCATGCGCCGCGGCTCCATCCCCAGGTAACCGCTGACCTCCTCGATGGTGCGCATCCCCGGCGTGGAAACTCTTTCCATCGCCTTCCCTTCTCCCCTCGGAGTCTCGGTCCGCCGGTAGCCGGCCAACTCCAGGTTGGCGGAATAGGAGCAGGAGTCGCAAAGGGCGATGTGGTCCTCTCCCACCTCTGCGGGGACCATGAACTCGTGGGATATGTCACCGCCTATGAGACCGGTGGCCGCCTCCACCGCGCGCCAGGTGCATCCGCAGCGGGTGAAGATGCGCCCGTAGGCCTCGTACATGGCCTTGTAGGAAAGGCGCATACCCTCCTCGTCACGGTCGAAGCTGTAGGCGTCCTTCATGAGGAATTCCCTGGCCCGCAGCAGTCCGAACCTCGGCCTCACCTCGTCCCGGAACTTGGTCCCGATCTGGTACAGGTTGAGGGGCAGGTCCCGGTAGGAGGACACGTTGTTGCGCACCAGGTCGGTGATCACCTCCTCGTGGGTGGGACCCAGGCCGAAATCTCGGCCGGCGCGGTCCTTGAGGCGCATCATCTCCGGGCCGTACTTGGCCCACCTGCCGCTCTCCTCCCAGAGCTCGCGGGGCTGCATGATGGGAAGCATGACCTCCTGGGCTCCGGCGGCGTTCATCTCCTCGCGGATGATCCGGCTGATGCGCTGCACCACTCTGGTCCCCAGGGGGAGGAACTCGTATATCCCCGAGGCCACCTTGCGCAGGTATCCAGCCCGCACCAGCAGCCGGTGGCTGGCTATTTCCGCGTCCGCGGGGCTCTCCCGTAAGGTGGGGATGAAGGTTCGCGATTGTCTCATATCCCTTCCTCGCCTAGTTCTTCCCTTTCCGTTTCCCTTGCGCCCTCCCCAGCGTCCGGCATACCCTCTTCCTTGTCCAGCTCTTCCGCCAACCTGGCGGCCTCGCGCAGCAGTACTTCCAGGAGCTCCTCCTTGGGATACCACGCCACCGGCTCTCCCTTGCGGAAGAGCAGTCCCCTCTCCCGGCCTCCGGCCACCCCCAGGTCAGCCTCCCGGGCTTCTCCCGGGCCATTGACCGAACAACCCATGACCGCGATGCGCAGGGGGGCGCGCATGTCCTGCAGCCTCCTCTCCAGCTCGCCGGCTATACCGGCCACGTCTATGCGGCACCTGGCGCAGGTGGGACAGGCCACGATGTCCGGGCCCCGCCTTGTCAGCTCCAGGGCTTTGAGGATGGCCAGGCCCACCCTTACCTCCTCCACCGGGTCGCCGGCCAGGGAGACCCGGATGGTATCCCCTATCCCTTCCGCCAGCAGGGCGCCGATGCCCACCGCCGAACGAATGCTGCCGGACCAAGGGGGTCCCGCCTCGCTGACCCCCAGGTGCAGTGGGTAGTCCACCGCCTCGGAAAGCATGCGGTAAGCGCTGATGGTCAGCGGGACCGAGGAGGCTTTCACGGACACCTTTATATCATAAAACCCGCACCTTTCCAGGGTTTCTATCTCCCGGAGGGCGCTCTCCACCAAGGCCTCCGCGGTGGGATGGCCGTGCCGCTCCAGCACGTCGCGGGGCAGGGATCCGGCGTTCACCCCCACCCGGATGGGCACTCCCCTCTCCCCCGCCGCCAGCGCCACCTCCCTGACCTTCTCCTCTCCCCCGATGTTTCCCGGGTTGATGCGCAGGCCGTGCACCCCCGCCTCCAGGGCCAGCAGGGCCAGGCGGTGGTCGAAATGGACATCGGCGACCACCGGGATGGGGGAGTCCTCGACTATCCGCCGCAGGGAATCCCGGAGGAGCTCCCGTGCTTGCCCCTTGAGGGCGGGTACTGCCACCCGCACGATCTGGCAACCCGCACGGTGCAGGCGCCATATCTGGCCCAGGGTGGCCTCGACATCCTCCGTGGGGGTGTTGGTCATGGACTGCACGCTCACCGGGGCACCCCCGCCCACCGGGACGTCCCCGATCATCAAGCGCCGGGTCAGCTTACGCACGCTCATGGCAGGGAAACGGGGTTGGTGATGTCCAGGCGCAGGGTGAGCAGGAAGAGGACGGCGAAAAAGGCCAGTACCGCCGCGGCCACGGGATAGAGTTTCCGCAAATCCACTTCCTTTCCGGTAATTTTTTCCAGTAAGAGGATGAGGATGTGTCCCCCGTCCAGGGGCGGCAGGGGGAGCAGGTTGATATAGGCCAGGAAGAGGAGAATGAAGGCGATGAAGTTCAGGAAGTAGTACATCCCCTCTCCGGCCAGTTCCCCAGCTACTCTGGTGATGCCCACTACGGTCATGGGCCGGTCCTCGGTGGGACGCGAAATGCCCAGGAGCTGCTTGAAGGTGGAGAGGTTGAATACCCGGTATATGCTGTAGAAGACGCCCGCCGAGTAGGCAAGATACCACCTGCCGGTCTCGCCCAGGGAAGCGAGGAGGGAATAATGTTCCTCGCCCACGGAGGGGCTTATGCCCAGGAACCCCCGACCCCCGGGAAGCTCGGCCAGCTTCACCTCGAGGGTGCGGGTTTGTCCCTCCCTCAGGACCACCACCTCAACCTCCTCGCCGGGATGGGCGATGATGAAATCGCGCACCTCCTCCCAGTCGCGGGTTTCCCTTCCCCCCATGGAGAGGATGGTATCCCCGGGCTCCAGGCCGGCCTTATGCGCGGGGGTCTCTTCCCCGGTCTCCTCTATATACTCGCCCACCGACCCTATGGTGTTGGTGAGCACCGGCACCCCTATGAGCCAGATGACCAGGAAGGCGATGAGCAGGGCCAGGAAGATGTGGACCAGGGAACCGGAGATGATGATCCAGAACCGCCGCCACCGGGAAACCCCCTTGTAGGAATGGGGCCAGTCCTCGGGGGTCACCTCCTCCTCCGGGTTCATCCCCAGGATCTTCACGTACCCGCCCACCAGGATCCACTTTATCCCGTATTCCGTGCCTCCCCTCCGGGTACTCCATATGCGGGGGCCGAAACCGATGAAGAACTCCGTGGCCCTCACCCCCACCATCCGGGCGGCCAGGAAATGCCCCAGTTCGTGGGTGAGCACCAGGAAGATCACCACTCCCAGGGCGCCCAGGACGTAGAACACGGCGCTCATAAACCCTCACCCGGCCTTCATTCTCACCGCATCCTCCGCCCGCTCGCGAGCCCACTCCTCCGCTTCCTGCACGTCCCGCAGGTCGCATACCGGGCGGGGGTTGTGTTCCTCCAGGACGTTCGCAATGACCTCCTCTATACCCAGGAAGGGAAGTTTTCCATGAAGGAAGGCGTCCACCGCCACCTCGTTGGCGGCGTTGAGGACCGCGGGGGCCGTGCCTCCCGCCTCGCCCGCCCGGTAAGCCAGGTCCAGGCAAGCGAAGGCCTCCCGGTCCACCTCCTCGAAGGTAAGCCTCTCCAGTTCGGGGAGCACGGTCCTGGTGAAGGGCGGGCCCCACCTCTCCGGGTAGGAGAGGGCCAGGGATATGGGCAGGCGCATGTCCGGCAGGCTGAGCTGCGCGGCGAAGGATCCGTCCACGAACTCCACCAGCGAGTGGATGACGCTCTGGGGATGGATGACCACCTTGATCCTCGAGTAGGGGAGCCCGAAAAGAAAGTGGGCCTCGATGACCTCCAGCCCCTTGTTCATCAGGGTGGCCGAATCCACGGTTATCTTGCGCCCCATGCTCCAAGTGGGGTGAGCCAGCGCCTCGCGCACCGTGACCGAGGCCAATTCCTCACGCCGGCGCCCGCGGAAGGGCCCCCCCGATGCGGTGAGCACGACGCTTTCCACGAACCGCATCTCCTCCCCGCGCAGGCAGTGGAAGACCGCCCCGTGCTCGGAGTCCACGGGGATGATCTCCCCTCCCTCCCGCAGCGCCCGCAGGACCAGTTCCCCCCCGGCCACCATGCTCTCCTTGTTGGCCAGGGCCAGGCGCTTCCCCGCCCCCAGGGCGGCCAGGGTAGGCGGAAGGCCAGCCGATCCCACCACCGCGTTGAGGACTATGTGCGCATCGGGATGGAGGGCCGCCTCCAGGAGGCTTTCCGGCCCCCTGCTCACCCGGATCCCCGTCCCCTGCAGGCGCCGCCGCAGCTCCCTCGCCGAGGGCTCGTCGACCATCCCCACCATCAGGGGGCGGAAGCGCAGCGCTTGCTCCTCCAGGAGGCGGTGATTGCGGTGCGCGGTGAGGGCCACCACGCGCAGTCGGTCGGCGTGGGCCTCCACCACCTCGAGGGCCTGGGTGCCTATGGAACCCGTGGATCCCAGGATGGCCACGCCCCGCTTTTCGCCTTTCCCGTCCATAGGAACATTATAAGGGTTGGCGGGGCGCTCGCGTCGCCGCCCCACGCAATCCCGGGCCAAGGAAACAGAAGGTAGCCTCGTGGAATACATGGTGCGGCCCGGAGGGTTGGCTTGGAGCCGCTCCAATAGCGCGTCAGGTCCTGAATACCGGCGACGCAGGGTTTCAAGGGTTGATCTTGAAGGCCACGGCGTTGGATTTTCCCACCCCGGTCACGACGTAAAGATTCACCATCCCGGAAGTTCCACGCGGCACCCGGCAACGGATCTCCTTGTCCGTCCACCCAAGATGGTTTACCGCCGCCGTATTCCCAAAATAAACCAGGGAGCTTCCCCGGGCGGCCCCGAAGCCCCTGCCGGCGAGGGCCACCGTCGTGCCCGCCGTTCCCTCCGCCGGATTCACGGACCTCACGAAGGGAAGGGGAGGAACGCTCTTGAGCGCCCGCAGAGCGTTCAGCCTGCGGCGCGCCGTTGGAGTTGGTGATGAAACATAGATCGTCGGCATAGTACTTCCATATCGTGCCGTTGAACTTCCATTCACCTCCTTCGCAGTAGCAATCCCCTTAACCCCATAGATCGTAAAGGTGGTAATAACGGCTGGGGTGTTGCCGGGAGGTACGTATTACCAGGTAGGAGGGTGCGCCATCCGCCGCCTTCACGGGCTTGTTGAGGGGCTTGTGATAGAGGTCCTCGTAGCTTGAGGACACCTCCACGGGGCTCACCGCCATGCGGGCCAGGTCCACGCCGTCGAGTGACTTTCTCACAGAGACCATGACGTTGGCGGTGAGATAACCGTGCTTCCCGAGGATTATCCCCACATGCGTGAGGTATTGCTCAGTGCCCCTATTTTCGCTCTATCAACTTCCTTCAACCCTTCCAGACTCAAATGTGCCGGAAAGGTTTTCTCAAGGCCCTTCATCCGAAATCCGTCCAGTCCGGCGTATGGAAGGTGGTCCCCGAGAGCTGCTTCTAAGCCGGCCTTGGGTGGCAGCCCTGGCCGCAAGGATGGCCGTGATTCGTCTTTTATAAATCCGCGTTTGCCTTCCAACCTTTGATCCCGATCCGGTTTTCCGCAGGAAGCCCTTCTTCCGCATCGGGAGTTGGAACTCAATCCACAAATGTGCCCACCATCCCTGATCTGATCCCGGAGCTCGGGGTTCGAGCCCGCATCGGAGGATGCAACTCCACCCGGTAATGTGCCTGATGTCACTTAACCAAGGGGAATCGGGGCGGATGGCAGGAAACCGCAGCGGCGAGCAACATGGAGTGAAAGCCGCCTCACGCTTCCCGGTCGTCGAGCCGGGCGATTCCTTCGCCTCCGGCCGAGTCCAGATCCCGAAGGCCAGGGTTTCAGTCGCCCTGCCCGCGCCGCACATACTCCATGACCACGTGAACGGCGCCCAGGAAGGTCACCGGCCACATGTAGAGGTGCGGATCTGCGGGGTTAAGAGGGGTCCCATTTCCTTCCCACCGTGGTCTCCGAGGAGGTAGCGATACCCATGAGCCGGTTGAAGAGGTCCAAGACCGGGATGGGGGCGAGCGCCTTCACCAGGGGGATGAGATAGACCGAGGCGGGCACCCCGATGAAGGAACGGTTTTTCTTTATGCCTTCCACGATCTTCGCCGTAACCTCATCGGGAGCGAGGAGGCGGGTGCCCCTGACCGGCCGCGCCCCCTCGAACATCCCCGTGGCCACGGTGTTGGGGCAGACGTAGGTGAACCTGATGTTCCCGAGATCCCTCAGCTTGAACTCCTGGCGCAGGGCTTCGGTGAGCCCCACCACCGCGAACTTGGTGGCGCAGTAATCGGTGATGTAGGGCACTCCCAGCAGACCCCCGGCGGAGGCCATATTCACCACGTGTCCGGCCCGCTTGGCCACCATATCCGGGAGGAAGGCCTTCATGGTCCAGAAATAGGCCAGAAGGTTCACGGCCACGGTGCGCTCTATGGAGTCGTCCGGCTTCTCCAGGAACGGGTCGGACCTGACGATTCCGGCGTTGTTGACCAGGATGTCCACCGGTCCCAGTTCCTCGTGAACCAAACCGGCGAGATCGTACACCTTGTCCCTCCGGGAGACATCGCAGACGAAAGCGGCCACCCTTCCCAGGGAGGAGAGCTCCTCCCCGGCCTCCTCAAGTTCCCTCTCCCTGATGTCCACCATGCCCACCCGGCACCCCTCCCGGAGGAGTAGGCCGGTCAGGGACCTCCCCATACCCAGGGCCGCACCGGTGACTACGGCGACCTTGCCTCTCAACTCGGTCATGACCATCCCTCCCCGATCCTCCCCGTGCGTTCCCTTCTCGTCCAAAATCATCCCCCCGACCGGCGGCCTCCTTCACCCGGCGGCACGGCCGGAAAACCCCCGATGCGCCCGTGGGGTTTCAGCCGGCCTGCCCGCGAAGCACGTATTTCATGACCTTGCCGGAGGGGTTGCGGGGAAGGGCTTCCACGAACTGCCATAGGCGGGGTATCTTGAAGTCGCCCAGCTTCCCCGCGCAGAACCCGCGAAGCTCCTCCGGGGTGGCCTCCGTCTCCGGCTTGAGGACCACAAAGGCCTTGACCGTCTCCCCGTATATCTCGTGGGGTACCCCCACCACGGCCACGTCGGCCACCTTGGGATGGGTGAGGAGGACGTTCTCGATCTCCCGCGGGTAGATGTTCTCCCCCCCGGAGATGATCATGTCCTTCTTGCGGTCCACCAGGGTCACGTATCCCTCCTCGTCCACCACCGCGAGGTCCCCGGTCCGCACCCAGCCGTCCGGGGTGAGGGTCTCCGCCGTGGCTTCGGGGTTCTTGTAGTAGTAGAGCATGTTGCTCTCGCAGCGCACCAGCCATTCGCCCACCTCGCCCACGGCCACGTCCTCTCCCCGTTCGTTCACCACCCGGGATTCGCAATTGACCACGGGGAGGCCCCCGGCGCCCGCTTTGCGCACCTGGTCCTCCGGGCGCAGGCGCACGCCGCCCGGCCCTCCCTCGGTCAGCCCGCAGAGACAGAAGAAACGGTCGGTCTTGAACATCTCGATGGCCTTGAGCACCTGCTCCCGGGACATGGGGGCTGCTCCGTAGGCCCAGTAGCGGACGGAGCTAAGGTCGTACTTCCCGAAGTCCGGCACCTGCATCATCAAAAGATACATGGCCGGCGCCCCAAAGAAGAGGGTCACGCGCTCCCGCTCTATGGTCTGCAGGGTCTGCTCGGGGATGAAGAACTTCATTACCACGTGGGTGGCGCCCAGGAAAGTCCCCGGCCACAGGTAGAGATGCAGCTCAGCGGAGTGGAAGAGGGGCGCCACGTGGAGTATCCTGTCCTTCTCGTTCATACCCAGCTCGGACATCATGGCCATCCCTATCATCAGGTGGCAGTAATGGTTGAAAACCGCCCCCTTGGGCTTCCCGGTGGTGCCAGAGGTGTAGATGATGGCCGACTCGTCGAAGAGGTTGATGTCCACCTGGGGCTCGGAGGAGTCCCCTCCCGCGGCTATATCCGGAAAATAGAGGAAATCCTCCTCCCTTTCCCCGTCCAGGAGTATCCAGTCCTTCACCGCGGGGAGCCGGTCGCGTATCTCCCGCGCCAGGGGTATGAACTCGGATCCCAGAAGGCAGGCCACCGCATCGCAGTTGTCCAGGATGTACTCCACTTCGGGGGGAGCCAGGCGGAAGTTCAGGGGCACGACCACGGCCCCGATCTTCATGACGGCGAAATAGCCGACGACGAAGGAGTCGGAGTTGAAGCTGAGCATCCCCACCTTGTCCCCCTTTTTCACCCCCCGGGAGGCCAGCTCGTTGGCCAGCCGGTTGGCCAGCTCGTTCAACTCCCGGTAGGTGTAACGCTTGTCCTCGAAGATCAGCGCCTCCTTTTCCGGGAACTTTCTCGCGTTGCGGGCCAGAAGCATTCCAGTGTGGATCATCTTTCACCCCTCCCTTTCCCTTCCGGTGAAGCCCTCCGGGCAGCCGGACGTGACTTTCAGGGACCGTAAACGGCGAGGAAGAACGGCATGCGCTTTCCCCGGCGCCATCCGGGGACATTTTATCACGCCCGCGCCCGGGGCTTGGTAAAAGACCAGGAGCGGCGATCCCCGGCCGAGTAGGGGTCGCGCGTCATTACTCTTCCGCGGCTCGCTCAGAGCTTGAAGACCAGGAAGCGTAGGAAGTAGTAAGAAGCCACGGCGGTGAGGAACATGCTGTCGAAGCGGTCCATGATCCCCCCGTGGCCCGGGATGAGGGAGCTCATGTCCTTTATCCCCAGCTCCCTCTTGACCATGGACTCGGAGAGGTCACCCAGGGGACCGAAGACGCACACCAGGGCGGCCAGTTCCATGCTTACCCCCAGAGTCAGCCACTCCCGGTTGAGGGTGAGGTACAGCACGTAGGCGGCGATGAAGGCGCCCGCCGATCCCGCCAGGGTCCCTTCCCAGCTCTTTCCCGGGCTTACGCGGGGGGCCAGCTTGTGCTTCCCGAAGGCCGAGCCGGCGAAGTAGGCCACCGCGTCGTAAATCCATACCATGACGATCACCGCGAAGGGAGCCGTCCAGCTCACGGAGTCGAAGCGGAGCATGAGCACGAAATGGGAGAGGCAGAACCCCACCAGGACGACCCCCAGGAGGGAGACGGCGACGTCGGTGGTGGGAGATCCGGAGTGCGGCCCGAAGAGGCACCATGCAAGCAGGACGGGCAGGTAGAGGGCGAGTGCCGCGAGCATGGGGGTCAGGTCGATGTTGTCCCCCCTCTGGATCAAATAGGCCATTAACGGAAAGGAGCAGCCGGCGGCCAGGGAAAGCCAGCCCGCGGGGCGGTAACCGTGGCGCCGGAAGGTGGAGTAGAGCTCCCACAAGCCGCCCGCCGCCAGCAAGATTATCCCCACGGTAAACGGTATCTCGCCCCACCAAAGGAGGAGGACCACCACCAGGACCAGGACGACCGCGCTCACCACCCTCGCCGCCAAGTCGGCAAAGCGCTCCCGCAGCGGTTTTCCGGTCGGCGCGGCCCCTTCCCTGCTCCCCTCCGCCAAGTCAGACCTCCATGAGCTCCCTTTCCTTCACCTTGAGCATCTCGTCCGTCTCGGCTATGTAGCGGTCGGTGAGTTTCTGCACCTCCTCCTGGCCGCGGTGGAGGTCGTCCTTGGTGATCTCCCCCTCCTTTTCAAAGGCCCGCAGGTCCTCGATGGCGTCACGCCTGATATTGCGGATGGCCACCCTACCCTCCTCGGCCCTGGCGCGCACTATACGGGTGAGCTCCTTGCGCCGTTCCTCGGTCAACTTGGGGATGGGCAGGCGGATGACGTTTCCGTCGTTCACCGGGGTGAGCCCCAGGTCCGAGGCCAGGATGGCCTTCTCGATCTCGTTGATGACGCTCTTGTCGTAGGGGGAGACGACCAGCAGGCTGGGCTCGGGAACGGCGATGGAGGCTATCTGGTTGAGCGGGGTCTGCTGGCCGTAGTAATTCACGTACACCCGGTTGAGGAGCGAGGCGCTGGCCCTTCCCGTCCGTATGGCCGCGAAATCGTCGCGGACGTGCTCCACCGCCTTCTTCATCCTTCTTTCCGCGTCTTTCAACACGTCCTCGACCACTTGCCTTCCCTCCTCCTTGTCCCAAGCCGTGATCCTGCACCGCAACCCGCCTCCCCGGAGGCCATCCCCGCCATGTTCCCCCTTTCCCGGCGGCCTGGCGGCCCGGTGA
>JACIXB010000007.1 GCA_014360685.1 Actinomycetota bacterium
GGCGGGATAGTGCCGGACCGTGTGTGGACGTTTAGGCCTCCGCGGAGGGCGGAAAGGCCTCTCGTTTCCTGGGAAGGAAGATGAAAGAGGAGAGGAAGCTGCACAAAGAGGAACGCAGGCGGGAGAAGGAGGAGCGCAAGAGGAGGGAGCGGGAGGAGAAGGCCCGCTTGAAGGCGGAGAAGAAGGAGCTCCGGGAGAGGAGGAAGAGGGAGTCCCGGGAGGATTCCGGGAAGCTCCCGGGACTCCCGGACCTGGAAGCGGCGGAAGGCGGCGCGCCTCCTTCCCCGGCCGGTGACGCCGCGGAGGAAACGGCGGCGACGTGGGGCGCGCCTTCACCGGCGGAAAGCAGAGAGCCGGTTTGGGAAGGACCCCGGGAAGCCGCTCCTTTGCCGCGGGTTGGGGGGGAAGCGGAGGCTTCCACGCGGGAGGCGGATATCTTCCAGGAGGTCCCCGAAGAAGCGGAAGGGAGGGAGGGATGGTTTTCCCGTCTCCGCCGCGGGCTATCCCGTAGCCGGACGAACATATTCGCCCCCCTGTCCAAGGCCGTGGCCTCCAAGCGCTTCGACGGGGCCTTCTGGGAGGAAGTGGAGGACATCCTGGTGGGGGCCGACGTGGGCATGGAGATGACCATGCACCTGGTGGACCGGGTCAAGGAACGTGTGGTCCGCGAAGGCATCCGCGAGCCGGAGGAGCTCATAGCCGCCTTCCGGGACGAGGTGGCCGAGCTCCTGGACCGGGGGGACCGGGCGCTGCATTATAACCCTCGCGGCCCCAGCGTGTTCCTGGTGGTGGGGGTCAACGGCACGGGTAAGACCACCACCATCGCCAAGCTGGCCCACCTGTTGAGAAAAGAGGGCAAGCGCGTAATCCTGGCCGCGGGGGACACTTTCCGGGCCGCGGGTATCGAGCAGCTGGAGGCCTGGGGCCAACGGGTGGGCGTGCATACCGTGAAACACCGACAGGGGGCCGACGCCGCCGCCGTGGTCCACGATGCGGTGGAATCCGCCTTGGCCCGGGATATGGACGTGGTCATCGCCGATACCGCGGGAAGGCTCCATACCAAGGTGAACCTCATGGAGGAGTTGAAAAAGATAAAGCGCGTGGCCGAGCGCCGGGCGCCGGTCACGGAGACCCTCCTGGTCATCGACGCCACCACGGGGCAGAACGGCCTCATCCAGGCCCGGCAGTTCAAGGAGGCGGTGGAGGTCACCGGGGTGGTGCTCACCAAGCTGGACGGAACGGCCAAGGGGGGTATAGTGGTGGCCATCGCTCACGAGTTGGATATCCCCATCAAGTTCATCGGGGTGGGAGAGAGGCTTGACGACCTCCACCCCTTCGACCCGCGGGAGTTCGCCGAAGCCCTGTTCTCTTGAAACCCAAGAGTCCTGAAAACCCTTCAAGCCTGCGTGGAATGACCGCCTTGCGATGGCGACCAGTGAGGAGGAAGACGCGAACAACGGAGGGACGGGGAAGGCGCGACGTTTGACAAATACTGCTACCATATTTTAGATTACCGCCGGGTGGGGCTGCGACAGGGATAAATTCAAACGTTTGTAAGATTTTATATGCAAGATCTCTATCTACTGTATCTGAAATCGGTCGGATATCGGCGGGAAAAAGACGGGATATGCGGAGGGGAGGGTATCGACCCTTTTTACCTACCTTTACGGACATGGATAGATAAAAGCGTACCCGGAGGGGGAGATAATCGTACCTCAGGCCCATTCCACGGAACCCGTGCAAGGGTTAACGATCTTGGACACGGACCTCGATCCGGGATGAGTGCCGGGCCGGGGGATGTGGCTGGAGGATGAGGCGGAAGCGGAGCGGAGGGGCCCGGTTTGCATACCGGAACATGAGGGCAATAGGCGTTCTCGCGGCGGAACGGGGGAATGTCGCGCTTACTTTTCCCGATAAGCGGCGAGTGAGGGAGCAATAGGCGCGGGGGCCTAACGGACCGGGAACAGGAGGGCACATCCGTTACGGGATGGCCGAAAAAGCGTGACGGGCTTCAAGGCAGGGGGTTACTTTCCACTCGCGGGATTGGCGCATATGGGCGGTATGGTGGGAAGAACATCCCTTACTTCGTGGCTTTCTGGAGGCTTTGAGGGAGCGGCGGATGGAGGATTTTCACCGTAAACTGGTGGAATCCCTGGGGGACGCGGTACTGGTAGTGGATGCGGGAGGTTGCATACACTACGCTAACCCCGCCGCGGAACGGCTCCTCGGGCTGCAAGGCCCGGGAGGCAAAGGTGAAAGGTTGAAGGACCTGGTTTACCGGGAGGATCTCCCAATCCTTCAGGGGATGTTCTCCTCCCAATCCGGACAGGGCGGGTGCCGGGAGGGCCTTATCCGCCTGCAAACCCGTGGCGGCGCGCTGTTCCACGCCCGGGTCAGGGTGGCCGATCTGAGGGGCGGTAAGCCCCTTGGCGGCTTCTTG
Source organism: Actinomycetota bacterium (assembly GCA_014360685.1). GTDB lineage: Bacteria > Actinomycetota > Geothermincolia > Geothermincolales > RBG-13-55-18 > Solincola_A. Next base: position 2,441 of record JACIXB010000007.1, read on the forward strand.
GTGGAAATATGCAACGTGGAGGAAATGGTCATGGTGCGCCGCGAACTGGAGCGGAGGGAGGAGGAGTTGAGGGAGTTCCGGACCATCGTGGAATCCGCCAATTACGGGGTGGCAATAGCCGACCTGGACGGGTTTCTATTGTACGTGAACCCCTATTTCGCCGCCGTCCACGGTTACCGCCCACGGGACCTGGTGGGGAAGAACCTGCTGGTGTTGCATCGCCCGGAGAGGCGGGAGGAGGTATCGGAGATAAACGGACGCCTGCTGGCGGAAGGGAGTTATTCCAACCTGGAAGTATGGCACGCCCACCGCGACGGCTCCGAGTTCCCCATGCTCATGAACGCCGTGGTCATCCGGGACGAGGAGCAGAATCCCCTGTACATTGCGGCCACGGCGGTGGACATCCGCGAGCGGAAGCGTTGGGAGGAGGAGAGGGAGGCCTACCGCTGCCGCCTGGAGGAGATGGTGGAGGAACGAACCCGGGGACTGGCCGAGGCTAATCGGAAACTGCAGGAAGAAGTGGAAGAAAGATCCAGGATGGAGGAAGAGCTGCGCTTGCGCAACCTCGAGCTGGACGGCTTCGCCCGCTCCGTGGCCCACGACCTGCGGGGCAGCGTCTCGGTCATAGACGGCTTCGCGCGCAACGCCCTTTCCGCCATGGAGGTGAGGGACGAGGAGTTGGCTTCGGAGTGCATGCGCATGACGATGGAAGCGGCGAAGCGCATGGAACGTTATATAGAAAGGCTCCTGGCCTATGCCCGCGCCGGACACCGGCCGGGAACGGCCGAGGAGTCCAGGCTGGATTTCGTGGTCCAGGAGGTGGTGGACACCCTGAAGCCGGATATGCAAAGGTTCAAGGCCGAGGTGGACATCGTGGGGCCTCTCCCCGCCGTGCTCGCCGACCATGTCCTCATATACCAGGTGCTGTACAACCTGGTGAGCAACGCGCTGAAGTTCTGTCCCGCGGAGAGAGAACCGAGAGTCGAACTGGGTTGCCGCCTGGAATGTGAAAAGGCGGTCCTGTGGGTGAAGGATAACGGGATAGGGATATCCCCGGAGGATCGGGAGAGCATTTTCCAGCCCTTCACCCGCGTGGGAGAGCATCCGTCATTGGGCCTGGGCATCGGGCTGGCCACCGTCAAGCGCGCCGTGGACAACTGGGGAGGGGAGGTATGGGTGGAGTCCACGCCCGGGGAGGGAAGCACCTTCTTCTTCACCGTGCCCCTGGCCTGATGCTCTCCCCACCGAGCCGACTCGCCGGGCGGACTCCGGTTGATGTGCCGCCGGTGCAGGCCCGGGATAATTCCCCGCCATTTTGACATGCGCCTTGTTTTCCGATAGTTTTAATTCTTTGGAGCCGTGAAAGCATCCATGGCCCGCTGCATATAACGCCGGAGGGATGAGACCGATCACGAAGGCGGGACGAAAGACACATGTTCGACAACCTGAGCGAGCGCCTGCAGGACATATTCCGCCGCCTGCGCGGACACGGCAAGCTGTCCGAGAAGCAGGTGGACGAGGTCATGCGGGAGATCCGCCTGGCCCTCCTGGAGGCGGACGTCAACTTCAAGGTGGTCAAGGAGTTCATCTCCCGGGTGCGGGAGAGGGCGGTGGGTCAAGAGGTGCTGCGTTCCCTCACCCCCGCGCAGCAGGTGATAAAGATCGTCCACGAGGAGCTCGTGGAGCTCTTGGGGAGCACCAACGAGCGAATCAATTTCGCCGGGCGCCCCCCATCGCTCATAATGCTGGTCGGGCTCCAGGGGTCGGGTAAGACCACCGCCACGGCCAAGCTGGCCCATCACCTGCGCAACCAGGGACGGCACCCCTTGATGATCGCCGCCGACGTCTACCGGCCGGCGGCCATCGACCAGCTGGAGAAACTGGGGGCGCAGGCGGGAATACAGGTCTATTCCGAGCGGGGGGCCAAACCCGGGGAGATAATCGCCGCCGGCATCCGCAAGGCGGAGAAGGAAGCCCTGGACACGGTGATCATCGACACCGCCGGCCGTCTGCACATTGACCAGGAGATGATGAGGGAGCTGGTGGACATCCGGAAGAAGTTCAGCCCCCATGAGACCCTCCTGGTGGTGGACGCCATGACCGGTCAAGACGCGGTGAACGTGGCCCAGAGCTTTGCCTCGGAGGTGGGATTCGACGGGGTGATACTGACCAAGCTGGACGGCGACGCCAGGGGTGGCGCCGCCCTTTCCATCAAGTCGGTCACCGGCAAGCCCGTCAAGTTCGCCAGCGTGGGAGAAAAGATAGGGGACCTGGAACCCTTTCACCCGGACCGCATGGCATCTCGCATTTTGGGCATGGGAGATATGCTCACCCTCATCGAGAAGGCTCAGGCCACTTACGACGAGGAGCGAGCCCGGGAGCTGGAGAAAAAGCTGCGCAAGCAGCAGTTCACCCTGGAGGACTTCCTGGAGCAGATGCAACAACTGAAGAAGATGGGTCCACTGGACCAGATCCTGGGCATGATCCCGGGGATATCCCCCTCCAAGCTACGGTCGCTCCAGGTGGATGAGAAGCAGATCAAGAAGGTGGAGGCCATCATCCAGTCCATGACCCCGGAGGAGAGGAGGAAGCCGCACATCATCGGGGCCAGCCGCAAGCAGCGTATCGCCCGGGGGAGCGGCACCAGCACCCAGGATGTCAACCGGCTCCTGCAGCAGTTCCAGCAGATGCAGAAGCTGATAAAACAGTTCGGGAAGATGTCCCCGCGCCGCCTGGGACAGATGTTCCCGTTCCAGTTCTAGCGGATCCGCGAGCGAAGCGGGATGGAAGCAGGAAAGGAGTGCATGTTCATTGGTGAGGATCAGGTTGCGCCGCATGGGCGGCAAGAAAAAGCCCTATTACCGGGTAGTGGCGGCCGACGCCCGCAGCCCCCGGGACGGAAGGTTCATCGAGACCCTGGGGCGCTATGACCCCCGGCAGGAACCTTCCCTCATAGAACTAGACGAGGAGAAGGTGCTGGACTGGCTGCGCAAGGGCGCCCAGCCCACCGACCAGGTACGCAGGCTCATGGAGATCAAGGGCATCTGGCAGAAGTTCCAGGAGGAAAAAAGTGGCAGGCGATGACGGAAGGGACCGGGGGTCGCAGATGAAGGAGCTCCTCGAGTACCTAGCCAAGGCCCTGGTGGACAACCCGGATCGCGTGGAGGTGACCTCCGTGGAGGGCGAGAGGTCGGTCATCCTCCAGTTGAGGGTGGATCCCTCCGACCTGGGGAAGGTGATCGGCAAGAACGGGCGCATCGCCCAGGCCATGCGCACCCTTATCAAGGCCTCGGCCACCAAGGAAGGACGCAACGCCATCGTGGAAATATTAGATTAAGGGTCCATGCCTTCCGGTTCGCGCAAGCCGTCCAGGGTGATAGCCGGCCGGGTAATCAAGCCCTACGGGATCCTGGGCTGGGTCAGGGTGGAGGTCCTCTCCGAAAACCCCCGGCGTTTCCAGCCGGGTAACACCTTTATCGTGGAGGGGAGGGAGGAGGCGCTGGTGCTGGAGGCCGCCCGGCGGTCGTCCGGATCCCTCATGGCCAAGTTCCAGGGCGTCGATGACCGCGAGTCGGCCGGTAAGCTGGCGGGCGCGTACCTCATGATCGCCCCGGAACAGATGGGCGAGCCGCCTCCGGGATCCTACTGGGAACATGACCTCCTCCGTTTGAGGGTCTACGACGTCCATGGGGAGTACCTGGGGGAGGTCATGGAGGTCATGGAGACCGGAGCCAACGACGTCCTGGTCTTGCGGGGCGAGGAAGGGCGGGAACGCCTTGTGCCCCTTATCCGGGAGGTGGTGGTGGAGATAGACCTCCCGGGGGAGAGGATGATCATCAGGCCCCTCCCCGGTCTCTTATGATCAAAGAGCCCTTGGTGCGCCGCGGTTTCCGTAACGCGGGAAGGCCGCGCGGAAGGTGCGGCTTGTAACTCTCCAGGGGGACCGCGGAACCCGTCTCCCGGGGAAGGAAGGGCAAGGGTCGCCTCGCGGTCAGGAGCCCGCCGGCTGCCGCGCCTCCGAAGGGGGTTGAAGCCGGGAAGCCCTCGAGCGGGATGGCAGAAGGGACCGGTGGAAGGCGATAAGGGCGCCCGGTAGGAAAATCGATGAAGGGCCATCAGGCTCTCGCGGCGGGACGTTCAGCCAGGAGGGGAGGTACCGCTTGCGCATAGACGTCTACACCATCTTTCCGCGCATTTTTCAGTCCCCCCTCGAGGAAGGCCTACTGGGAAAGGCCATCCGCAGGGGTTTGGTGGAGGTGCGGATCCACGACATCCGCGATTACGCGCCCGGCAAACACCGCCAGGTGGACGACGCCCCCTTCGGCGGAGGTCCGGGAATGGTGATGAAGCCGGAGCCCGTTTTCGAGGCCGTGACCCGCACCTTGGGATACCGGCTGGAGGAGCTGGAACGGTTGAAACGGGAGGTCTCGGTCATCATGCTCACGCCGCGGGGAGAGAGGCTGACCCAGGCCAAGGTGGCGGAATTGGCCTCCCGTTCACACTTGGCCCTGATCTGCGGTCGATACGAGGGCATAGACGAGAGGGTGCTGCAACATCTGTGCACCGAGGCCCTGTCCATCGGCGATTACGTGCTTTCCGGGGGCGAATTCGCTGCCCTGGTGATCATCGAGGCCGTGACCCGGCTGCTTCCCGGGGTGGTTGGAAACCTGGAATCCCTGCGCGAGGAGTCCTTCAGCGGGGGATTGCTCGAATATCCCCAATACACCAGGCCCGCAGAATACCTGGGATGGAAGGTCCCGGAAGTCCTCCTCTCCGGGAATCACGGCGAGGTGGAGAAGTGGCGCCGGCGCATGGCCCTGGAATGGACACGCCGCATGAGGCCGGAGCTCTTGAACGAAGGAGATAAGGGAGAGGGCGGGTAGCGCGACGGGGAGACGCAAGGATGCGATGGGCGCAAACCCCGCGCGTTGCCCCACAGTCCTGCCCGGGAAGGCCGAGGGTAAGGGAAATACCGCGGTTGGGGCGCGGGAAGTGATGTCCGGGCGGATGGCGGGCGGGATTCCAGTCCTCCCGTGCAGGGCGGGAAGGGTGGAGGTGCGGCATGCTTACCGCATGCGTTAAAATAGCCTGAACCGCGCGCCGGCGCTTTCCCTTGCCGGGGGAAGGGCCGATGGTTTGTAATATAACGGAAAGGAGGATGCGGGATGCAGAAGACCGACGTGGTGGAGAGCGAATACCTCAGGGAGGATATACCCGACTTCCGTCCCGGAGATACGGTTAGGGTCCACGTGAGGGTGGTGGAGGGGAACCGGGAGCGCATCCAGGTCTTCCAGGGCGTGGTTATCGCCCGCAAGGGAGGCGGGACCCGGGAGACCTTCACCGTGCGCAAGGTCTCCTTCGGCGTGGGGGTCGAACGCACCTTCCCCCTGCACTCGCCCATCATAGCCAAGATCGAGGTGGTCTCCCAGGGCAAGGTACGACGGGCCAAACTCTATTACCTCCGGGACCGGGTGGGGAAGAAGGCCAGGATCAAGGAAAAGCGCCGTACCTGAAGCTCTGAGGTCTCGGGATGTCGGGTCACCTACCCCCGTCTTTCGCCGGCGAAAAAGAGGTGGAGGAGCCCGGAGACCGTTCCGGAGCCCCGGGAGAGATATCCGCGGAAGGTGGAGGCGGAAGAGGCCACCGGTGGTTGGGGGCCTTCCTGGAAGTGGCCGTACTCTTCATAACCGCGCTGGTGCTGGCCATATTCCTCCAGGCCTTCTTCATCAAGCCCTACATGATCCCCTCGCCCTCCATGGAGCCGACCCTCAGGGAGGGAGACCGGGTGATGGTGGACCGCATCACCTACCATTTCCGTAAACCCCGCCGGGGGGAGATCATCGTCTTCCGCTTCAACCCCAACGATCCCGGTAACCACACCCAGGGGGCCAACTCGCTTTCCCGTTCGCTGGACCTCCTGGCCGAGGTGCTCAACGTCACCCACCAGGAGGCGGTCCCTTTTATCAAGAGGGTGGTCGGAGTGGAGGGCGACATAGTGGAGCTGCGTGGCGGCGCGCTCTACATAAATGGTTCCCCCTACCCGGCGGACTACGAGTTCATCTCCGACGGGAGCGATTGGGGACCCGCGGTGGTTCCCGAGGGCACGGTGATGGTCATGGGTGACAACCGGCCCAACTCCAACGACAGCAGGAGATGGGGGTTCGTGCCCCTGGACGCCATCCTGGGAAGGGCCATATTCATCTGGTGGCCGCCGGGCCGCTGGTCCGGCCTGTAGGCGGGATGCGAAGGTGGAAGGCCCGACCCTGGCCGCGGAAAAATGGGCTTACCGCCTGGGTTTTCGGAGGGTAGCCGGGGTGGACGAGGCGGGGCGGGGGGCCCTGGCGGGACCGCTGGTGGCGGCAGCGGTCATCCTCCCGTTCCGGAAGCACCTGGACATTCCGAGTGGGCTTGCCGATTCCAAGAGGCTTTCCCCCGCCCAGAGGAGGAGGCTCTTCCCCCGCATCATCGAGATCGCCGAGGCCTGGTCCTACGCCTGCGTGCCGCCCTGGGAGATAGACGCCCACGGACTCCAGGAGGCCAATCTGGCCGCCATGCGCGAAGCGGTGCGGGCCTTGAATCCCCGACCGGACCTGGTGCTGGTGGATTACTACCGCCTCCGGGGCTTGGGACATCCCCAATGGTGCCTGGTACATGGAGACAGCCACTCGGTCAGCGTGGCGGCCGCCTCGGTGTTGGCCAAGGTTATAAGGGACGGTTTGATGCTCACCTGGTGGACGCGATACCCGGATTACGGATTCGATCGCCACAAGGGTTACGGCACCCCGAGCCATATCCGCCGTATCGCGGAAAACGGTCCCTCACCCTGCCATCGCGCTTCCTTTCGGGGAGTGATGCAGATGGGCATGGATATGGAATGATGTCGTCCGCGCCGGGCCTTGTCATCCGGGGAGTGGGATGCATGAACGGGGATATCGGATTTTTTTGTCCGCGCCGGGCTTTATAAGAAGATCATGAGAGAAGGGAACTTGGCTAAAGGAAAAGCGGGGGAGGAAGCGGCGGTACGTTTCCTGAGACGCCGGGGCTATCGCATCCTGGAGCGTAATTACCGTACCCCCTTCGGGGAGCTGGATATCGTGGCCCTGAAGGGTGGGGACCTGGCCTTCTGCGAGGTGAAGTCCAGGACGGGAGGCGACCTTGAGGAGGCCCTTGGCGCGGTGGACGAGAGGAAGCGGGCATGCATGGCCAGGGCGGCGGGCTACTATCTTTTTCGCCGGGGCATGGTGGGCAGGCGCTGCCGATTCGACGTCATCGCCTTGCTGAACGAGGGCGAGGGGTGGAAAATAATGCACGTCCGGGACGCCTTCGAGGTGGGAGATTGTTGAACACCTTCCGGACGCGCGGAGCGATCCTCCATGGCGGGGTGAGCAAGCCGGCCGAAGGCGGGAGGGAAAGAGCCCGGAAGACGTGAGGATGGCGGAAACGGGGAGAAAGAGGCGAGAGAAGGAGGGCCAAGGCCGAAGGCGGGACTTTCCTCCGATTCAAGGGGTCGAAGGCGCTCAGCCCATCCGCAGCCTCCACTGATGCGGTGTCCTGGAAGGCCGGTTCCAGGCGGAACGGCTTCCGCGTAAGCGGCATGGCCCGAGGTCACGAGGAAAGGCAGAAGGTATGAAGCCCTGTCCCTGGTGCGGCAGGAATAACCTGGACAGTGACGAGTACTGCTTTAATTGCGAGAGGGACCTGAACGCTGTTCCCGAACCCGGAGAGGCGCTGGAACTGGAACGCGAGCTACGCCGCATCCGCGTGCGCAGGCCGCCCTCCCTGGTGGCCTTGGTACTCTCCTCCCTGGTCCGCAAGGTTGTCCTGGCCCTCCTGGCGGTGGGAGCCTTCTTCATCTTTGCCCTCCTGGCCATATGGATCAGTTACGACAATTCCTGGGTGGCCCTGGCGGCCCTGGTCTTTCTATGCCTGGCCCTTCTTGCGGCCGTCTACTACCCCGATATCCGGCTGTCGAGAAAGTTGGGGATAAGGGGCGTTGCCGTCTCCCTGGTCTCCAACGCGGTGCTCTTGGCCGCCGTCCTCCCGCCGGGCCTGTGGTTCCTCGAGAGGCGGGGGTATATAGCGGGGATCAAGGAATTCATCTTCCACACCTGGTGGTTCCCGGTCGCCTTTCTCCTCCTGGGGTGCCTGGTAGCTTGGCTGGCGGGGAGGAGAACTTCCGCGGAGACCGCCTCGCCTTGAGGGGCGGGGAGCGGGTTCCCTTGTACGCCGGGCGGGAGGGGGAGCGGAAGGGTTCCCACGACTCCATCCATTGGTTCTCCCCTTCGGCCGAACCCAAGCCCGTTCTCTACCGAGGGTTGTTTTGCCGGTAGGTTAAACGCTTTCACGGAATCGCTTCAGGAGTTTTCAAACCGGTTTCCGTACCCAGGGAGCTTGAAATCGGCGTGGTTGGAAAAAACGGTCTTCGATCGGCCCATGCCGTTTCGCTTTCCATGCCGATGGGTTTGCCCGACTGCCGCCGCGAGGGGCCATGATCTCGCCGGACTTGTGCCTTCACCCGGGGCGCGTATCGCGTATAAAATATAGTTTACTAAATTCATATAACATATATAATATAATTAACATTGTAAGGAGGTGATGGGATGTACGCCAGGTTGGACAGCTGCTCCATACTGGGGATGGAGGTCATCGGGGTGGAGGTGGAGATAAACACGTCGGGAGGCCTTCCGGGCATCCACATGGTGGGTCTTCCCGACGCCGCGGTGCGGGAATCCTATCGGCGCATAAAGGCGGCCATCGCCAATTCCGAGCTGCCTTTTCCTCGCCAACTCATTACCGTCAACCTGGCCCCCGCGCACCTCAGGAAGGAGGGCTCGTACTTCGACTTGCCCATCGCCCTGGCCATGCTGGCGGTCTGCGGAAGGCTCGAGTCCTCCGCCCTGCGGGGGAGGTTGGTGGTCGGGGAGCTGGCCCTTGACGGAAAGGTCAGGGGAGTGCGTGGCGCCTTGGCCATGGCCCTTTGGGCCCGGCGCAGGGATTGGGAGGAGATGGTGGTTCCCGCCGAGAACCTGGCCGAGGCCTGCCTCCCGGGAGGAATACGCGTGGTGGGGGTGAGGAACCTGAGGGAAGCCCTGGACCATCTGCAGGGAAAACCGGTACCTCAACCCGAGGTCTCCGTAAAGGAGAGCACCAGGTCCTTCCCCTGTCTCTCCGAGGTCAAGGGGCAGCTGCATGCCAAGAGGGCCCTGGAGGTGGCCGCCGCCGGCGGTCACAATATCCTCTTCATCGGCCCTCCAGGGTCGGGGAAGTCCATGCTGGCGGAAAGGCTACCCGGGATCATGCCTCCCCTGCTCCCGGAGGAGGTCCTGGAGGTGGCCAGCATCCACAGTATCGCCGGCTTGTTGGATCCCGGTACGGCGCTTTCCGCGTCCCCGCCCTTTCGCGCTCCCCATCATTCCATATCTCACGTGGGCATGGTGGGCGGTGGCAGGAACTCTCCCCGGCCCGGGGAGATAACCCTAAGCCACCGCGGCGTCCTTTTCCTGGACGAGCTGCCGGAGTTCCGCCGCGATACCCTCGAGGTCTTGCGGCAGCCGCTGGAGACCGGGAAGGTCACCGTATCCAGGTCCCTGATCACCACCACCTTCCCGGCCCGTTTCCTGCTGGTGGCGGGGATGAACCCGTGCCCCTGCGGATTCCTCGGCGATTCCGTGCGTACGTGTTGCTGTTCCCCGGGGAGGATAAGGAATTATTACCGTCGTCTCTCCGGCCCCCTCCTGGACCGCATCGACATCCAGGTGGAGGTGCCGCGGTTGACCCCCCGGGAACTGGTGGAACTTCCCGGGGGTGAGAAGTCCGATTCCGTGCGGGAGAGGGTGGTGGCGGCGCGGCAGAGGCAGAGGGACCGTTGGGGAGAGGGTTCCACGACCAATGCCAACGTGGAGACGGGGCGCTTGTACGAGGCCTGCCGCCTGGGGGAGGAGGAAAGGCGCTTCATGTATCTGGCTTCCGAGAAGATAGGGCTCACCGCCAGGGGATTCGACCGCTGCCTGCGGGTGGCGCGTACCATCGCCGATTTGGCGGGGAGGGAAAAGGTTTCCGTCGCCGACCTGGCCGAAGCCGTGCAGTACCGTTCCCTGGAAAGGATAAGGGGATCATGGTTGCTCCAGGAGGTGGGGTATGCCGGATGAGATGGGGAGGGCGGCCTCGCCGGCGGACGAGGGTTACGCGGGATTTGAGGGCAAAGACAGGGAGAGGTCTTTCCGCGCCGCCCTGGCCCTCCTTCCCCACATGAGTCCCGTGTCCCTTCCCCGGATGATGAGCATGGCCGGAGGCGCGGAGGAACTGTGGGACCTGCTTCGGAGGGGAGGGGAGCGGGCTACGGCCCTGGTGGGCGGGGAGAAAGCCGGAGAATGGTCGAGAGTGTGCCGCCGCACGGACCCTTGGGATTCGCTGGAAAAGCTGGCCCGGCGGGGAATCAGGGTCATCCTCCCCGGGGAGGGGAGCGTACCGGATGTGCTTTGGAAGATCTACGATCCACCGGCGCTGCTCTTCGCCCGCGGGCGGGAGATGCCCAAGGGCATGGCCTGCGTGGCCGTGGTGGGGGCGCGCAAGGCCACCTCCTACGGGCGTCGTTGCGCCGAACAGCTAGCCGCCGGGCTCGCCGAGGGCGGAGTGGCGGTGGTCTCGGGAGCGGCTTACGGCATCGATGCTTGCGCTCACCGGGGATGCATGCAGGCGGGAGGCTTCACGGTGGCGGTTCTGGGTTGCGGTATAGACGTGGTTTATCCGCCGGGGAACGCCGGACTCCTGGCCGGGATCGCGGAGAGCGGTTGCATATTGAGCGAATACCCGCCGGGGGATGAGCCTCAGGCCTGGAAATTCCCCCACCGGAACCGCATCATAGCCGGGCTCTCCCTGGCCGTGGTGGTGGTGGAGGCCTCTTCCAAAAGCGGGGCCCTCATAACCGCCGATTTCGCCCTCGAGGAGGGAAGGGAGGTGATGGCGGTTCCCGGACCCATCGGCCATCCCCTCACGGAGGGCACCCATGAGCTCATCAAGAAAGGGGCCAAGCTGGTGACCGGGGTGGAGGACATATTGGAAGAGTTGCCCCCGGAAGCCGTACAACGGCCGCTCGACGGCAGGCAGGGGGGTCAGAAGGGGATGGTCCTGCGCGATGGAGGGGTTTCTCCCCTCGAGAAAAAGATCCTCCGATTGCTGGGCGAGGAAGCGGGAACCCTGGACCGCCTCTCCTTGCGCGCCGGCGAGGAACCCAGGGAAATCCTGGTGGCCCTCACTTCCCTGGTCCTGAAGGGTTTTGTGTGTCAGGATGCAGGGGGGCTTTACGCCCTCTCGCCCTTCATTCCCCGCGGCATTTTGTCCTGATGGCCGAGCGTCCGTTTAATATTTCAACAATAATAATATTTTTCAACTTGATATTCAAATATTGACAATAATGTAATTTAATATAAAATTATATTAAAATTCAACAGCTTGGCGCCCCAGAGGGGAAGAGATGCGGGAAAAAATGGAGGGATACCTCAGGCATCTCGGGGCCGAGCGGCGTCTCTCGCCCCAGACCCTGCGTGCCTACCGTTCCGACCTGGAACTCTTCATCGAATTCTGCCGGCGGCAGGGGGTGGAGGACCCTGCACGGGTGGATCTCCGCCTGTTGCGTCGCTACCTGGCTTACCTGCAAACCAGGGGTTTCGCCCGCACCACCATCGCCCGGCGGACGGCGGCGGTGAGGAGCTTCTTCCGCTACCTGGCGAAGAAAGGGAACCTGAGCGCGGATCCCACCTTGGCTCTCTCCCCCCCGCGACGGGAGAGGCGGTTGCCGCGGATACTCAGCCTGAGGGAGATAGAGGAAGCGGAGAGTCGGTGCGGCCTTCAGGTGTACCGCACGTCCCTGCGGGACATGGCCTTGGTGGAGCTCCTCTACGCCACCGGGATGCGCGTGAGCGAGCTCGCCGGCCTGGAGGTTAAGGACCTGGATATGCGGAGAGGGGAGGTGAGGGTTCTCGGTAAAGGGCGCAAGGAACGGATAATACCCGTGCACCAGGCGGCGCTGCAGTTGCTCCGGGCCTACATGGAAAAGGAGAGGCCCATCCTGGCCGCCAACCGAGACGGTACAGGGGCGGCCGGCGACCCCCTTTTCCTGAGCGTGAGGGGCGGAAGGCTCAGCGACCGGGGGGTGCGGCGGGTAGTGGAGCGGTTCTTCCGCAACCTGGAGGGGGGCAAGAGGGTGAGCCCGCATACCTTGAGGCACACCTTCGCCACCCACCTCCTTCAAGGGGGAGCCGACCTGAGGTCCGTGCAGGAGCTTCTGGGTCATGTTGATTTATCCACTACCCAGATATATACTCAACTGAGCAGGAAGAAACTCAAAGAAGCCTTTTTTCAGGCCCATCCCCGCGCGTGAAGCTCCCGCAAAAGCGAGCGCCCGGCAATCGAGACAGGGAGGATGTTGAACACGGCAGATTTTTACAAAAGAGGGGCGAGGTTGGAAGGTATAGGGGAAGTAAGCGAACTCTGGAAGCAGTTCAAGGAGGAGGGGTCTCAGGAGGCCAGGGAAAAGCTCATTCTGAATTATGCTCCCCTGGTCAAGTACGTCGCCGGCAGGGTTTCTTCCAGCTTACCCCCCAATATCGAATACGCCGACCTGGTGAGCTACGGGATTTTCGGGCTCATCGACGCCATCGAGAAGTATGACCCCGAAAGAGGGATAAAGTTCGAGACCTACGCCATCGCCCGCATCAAGGGGGCCATCATCGACGAGTTGCGTTCCATCGACTGGGTGCCACGTTCCATACGCTTCAAGGCACGGGAGATCGAGAAGGCCTACGTCACCCTGGAGAACGAGCTCAAGCGCCTCCCCACCGACGAAGAAGTGGCCAAGCACATGAACATCTCCCTTGACGAATACAACCAGTTGCTGCAACAGATGAGTTTTATCTCCCTGGTGGCCCTGGACGAACTGTGGAACGTCGGGGGGGACAAGGGGGACAAGGTCAGCCTGGTGGATACCCTGGAGGATTCCCGGGCCGAGGACCCTTCGAAAACCTACGAGATAGAGGAGATGAAGCAGATCCTGGCCGAGGCCATCAACCGGCTTCCGGAGAGGGAGAAGATCGTCATCACCCTCTATTACTACGAGGGACTGACCCTGCGCGAGATAGGGGAGGTGCTGGGAGTCACCGAGTCCCGCGTCTGCCAGATGCACACCAAGGCCATCCTCCGCCTGCGTGGCCGCCTGGCCAACACCAAAGGCCTCCTGGAGGTATAGACCCTTCCTCGGGAAGAAGTTGCTTTTATCCCTCCCGGCCGGCGGCTCGAACCTGTTCGGGCAAGCGCGAGGCGCCCTCCTGCCCGCCTTTGACCGCTCCCGAACCTGTGCTATATTTATGGCGCACCCAGGTTTTGGAGGAAGGAGGTGGGCCGAAGAGACGATCCAGGTTGACGGCAGGGTGCGGAAGGCCCGCCGCTAGCGGGATTTTTTTTGGTCGTCATATCACGCACGTCCGCCGACCCGGTCCCCGGGTGCCCCGCGGGGTGGGGATACGGGGTGGAAGCGGGCGGAGGGAGAACCATGGGAGGTAAAATGACCGTCGTATCCATGAAGCATCTCCTGGAGGCCGGGTTCCATTTCGGACATCAGACCCGTCGGTGGAACCCCAAGATGGCCCGGTACATCTTCACCGAGCGCAACGGTATCTACATCATCGACCTGCAACAGACGCTGGCCCTTATCGAGGTGGCCTACAATTTCATCCGGGACCTGGTGGGCAACGGGGGGACCCTTCTTTTCGTGGGCACCAAGAAACAGGCCCAGGAGGCCATCCGGGAGAACGCCTTGCGCTGCGGGATGCCCTACGTGGTCAATCGCTGGCTGGGGGGGACCCTTACCAACTGGGTCACCATAAAGCAGCGCATCGAGAAATTGAGGGAACTCGAGGAGATGGAAGCCTCGGGTGAGATCGATACCATGCCCAAGAAGGAAGCCACACGCGTCCGGCACCAACTGGCCAAACTACGGCGCAACCTGGAAGGGCTGAGGAACATGGACAGCCTTCCGGACGCCCTTTTCATCATCGATCCCCGCAAGGAGAATATAGCCCTCATGGAGGCGCGCCGCCTGGATATACCCGTGGTGGCGGTCGTGGACACCAACTGCGACCCCGACCTGGTGGATTACGTCATACCGGGAAACGACGACGCCATCCGGGCGGCCAACCTGATCTGCAAGATCATCTCCAATGCCGTACTGGAAGGCCTGCAGATACGGGAGATCATGCGGGCGGGATCGGGAGGCAAGGAGGAAGAAGGCGCCTACCCCAGCGCCGTCGCCGCCGGGACACACGGGGAGGGTTCCCCGGCGGGCGAGGAAGCGGCGGATGAATGAACCACGCCCGCGGCAACACGCCGGTGAGACATGTCGATAGAAGGAGGAATCATGGACATCAACGCCGCACAGGTAAAGGCCCTCAGGGAAAAGACCGGGGCCGGCGTAATGGATTGCAAGAAGGCCCTCCAGGAAGCGGAAGGGGACATGGAAAAAGCCTTGCGCATCCTCAGGGAAAAGGGCCTGGCCGGCGCCAAGAAGAAGGCCGGGCGCAGCGCCGCGGACGGCGTCATAGATGCTTACATCCATCTCAACAACCGTGTGGGGGTGCTCCTGGAAGTGAATTGCGAGACCGATTTCGTGGCCCGGAACGAGACTTTCCGGTCCATGGTCCACGATATAGCCATGCACATCGCCGCCTCCGCCCCCCTCTACGTGTCCGCCGAGGATATTCCCCCGGAGGTACTGGAACAGGAGAAGGAGATTTACCGCAAGCGCGCCCTCCAGGAAGGTAAACCGGAGAAAGTGGTGGACAAGATCGTGGAGGGGAGGCTGAAAAAATTCTACGAGGAGGTCTGCCTCCTGGACCAGCCCTTCGTCAAGGAACCGGAGATAACCGTGGGCGAGCTGGTGCAGCGAACCATTGCGGCGGTGGGTGAGAACATCGTGGTCCGCCGCTTCGTCCGGTACCAGCTGGGGGAGACGCTCTCCGAATAGGGCCGGGGTCGGTGGGACCGGCCGACCGCCCCGCGGGAAGGCAAGAAGGTCGCCGTGCGGCGGGGATAGAATACAAGAGAGAAGTTGCTGTATGGGAAAGGGCCGAGGGTGGAGGTGGGGATGAACGACGAAGGTGAGGGAAAAGCCCGACCTCGCTACAAGCGGGTGCTCATCAAGCTCAGCGGCGAGGCCTTCATGGGCGGGAAGGAATACGGCATAGACCCGGACACGGTGAACGCCATCGCCGACGAGCTGGCGGAGGTCAACCGCCTGGGCGTCCAGCTGGCCATCGTGGTGGGGGGCGGGAACATCTTCCGGGGCGTGGCGGCCAGCGCCAAGGGGATGGATCGGGCCGCCGCGGATTACGTGGGTATGCTGGCCACGGTCATGAACTCCCTGGCCCTGCAGGACGCCCTGGAGAAGAGGGGGGTATTCACCCGGGTGCAGTCGGCTATCGAGATGCAGGCGGTGGCCGAACCCTACATACGTCGTCGGGCCATACGCCACCTGGAAAAGGGTAGGATAGTCATCTTCGCCGCCGGTACGGGGAATCCCTATTTCACCACCGATACCACTGCGGCCCTCAGGGCCCTGGAGATAGGAGCGGAGGCCATCCTCAAGGCCACCATGGTTGACGGGGTTTACGATTCCGACCCTCTGAAGAACCCTGAAGCGGTGATGTACAGTTCGCTCAATTACATCGAGGTCCTCCAACAGGGGCTCAAGGTCATGGACGCCACCGCGGTCTCCCTGTGCATGGATAACAGCCTTCCCATCGTGGTTTTCAACATGACCGTGCCCGGAAACATCATCAAGGTCCTCTTCGGGGAGAAAATAGGGACCATCGTGTCTTCGGAGAAGGAGGAAAGAGGATAAGAGAGGGTTCCGCCGACCGGGAATGGTCACCGGGCCGCCAGGCCGCCGGGAAAGGGGGAACATGGCGGGGATGGCCTCCGGGGAGGCGGGTTGCGGTGCAGGATCACGGCTTGGGACAAGGAGGAGGGAAGGCAAGGATAGGGTTCCGCCGACCGGGAAT
>JACIXB010000008.1 GCA_014360685.1 Actinomycetota bacterium
GAAGCTGAGGGTCACCCCGGCCTCCTCCGTGCCCGGGTTCTGCACCAGGACGAAGGTGTCGAAGTTGTCACCCAGGGTGCACCCCTCGGCCAGGTACCAGGAGAAGGTCTGGAACTCGTAGACCACGGCGTCACCGTCTTCGTCGTACCAGGTAACGTTGTACACGTCGGTGCCCGTGGCTGTGTACCTGGTTCCCAGGTCCACCGCGAAGCTGCCGGAGGAATCGCTCTGGGTCTCGTATACCACGGGTGTGCCGTATGGATCCATGGTCACCCGGATATCGCGGTTGGCGGGCGCCGTTCCCTCCACCCGGTTGTTTGCCGGGTCGCACTTGGCGCTCACGTCACGGACGGTTATGCTCCGGGTCCCGCCCATGTTGCAGGAGATGTTGACACCGTCCTCGATGTCGTAGTCCGAGAACCAGGCCTCGAAGAAGCCGTCCTTGAAGGTGGTCACGTTCCTGGAGTGTGTGTCGGCGGTCACCGTGAGAGCGGTGCCCGGTACGTAGTACCCGAGGGCCTCGTCGTACTGCGGATAGACCACCAGGCCCGAACCCGACCCCGCGGCCACATCCATCACCGCATTGCCGGCGGCGTCGGTGGAGAACATAAGGGCCGCGTCGCCCGTCCGCAGGTCGAGACCGGCGAAGTCGAGTATGAAAGCTCCGGCGGGTCCAGCCGCGACCTGGGCTTGCGCCACTCCCGGAGGCACGTCGGCATAGTAGGTGGAGGGAGCCACTATGCAGGCCATGACCTGGTTGCCTCCCACGGTGGTTCCGCTCACCCTGTCGTTGGCGAAATCCACGGCACCGGTCAAAGTGCAATCCACGGTCACCGGCGCTCCGCCGGAGAGATCGGTGACCTTCACCTTGTCGCCGGATACGATATCCCCGGCGGAAAGGTCGGCCTTGAACCAGCCATCGTCCCCTGCCGTCTCGGTGACCGACTGCTTGAGGGTGGTCCCGTCGCTCTGGTAGAGATCGACCTTTACGTTCCCCCCCGCGGTGGAGATGAAACCCTCCACGGTATCGTAGGGGATGGCTATGCGCAGGGTTCCCGCACTCACACCGGAGGCCTGGAATTCTCCGCCCTGTGCGGCGGCCTCAGGCCAGGATATCTTCCTTTCCAAGAGGCGCCGATGGGCTTCCTCCGGGGAAGCGGGCAACCTGTGAAGCGGGTCTTGAGGCACGTCGCCGCTCTGGTTCCATCCCGAATCCCCGGAACCGTGGACCATGGAGATCATGGGGATGAACGCGAGGAGGCCGGCGACGAGAAGAGCGCAGATGATATATATGACCGGGTTTTTCCTCAGCTTTCTCATGGTTATCACCCCTGCCCTCCTCCCCTGACCATCAGGTTATTTCCTCGATGTTCGTGAGGTGCCAGATGTTGTAGTCCTTGCGCAGCGTCATGCGCGCGTTCTCTATGCGGCCGCCTATGCCCACCACTCGCCCTGTGAGGATGGTCTCCGTGTCCGATGGCCGGGACACGGAATCCACGACCATGTAATCCAGCCGGCCCTGCGCCACCTTGGTGAGGAATTCCTGGAGCTCCACCAGCTCACGGGCCAGGTCTTCCTCGAAACTTTCGGGCACCACGTAGTTGGTGCCTCCTCCCAGATCGCCCGCCAGCTGCCGGACGGCGGCAATACGCCACAATCCACCTTCGTATTTAAGGACCATGGTGCCGTCGTGCTTGGAGCCGTCGGTGGTGGTTATGGTGAAGTAGAGGTAGGAGGAGTTGGGGTCTCCCGGAGGTTGATACTCGGTGGCGATGGCGTCGAGCCGCTTGATGCGCCCTTCCGCCAGGGCGATGAAGAAGTTCTGGTGGCGCTGAGTCTCGGTCACGTAGCGCATGGTGGGGGTATCCTGCGAGAGGCTGTCCCCGCTGGGGTAACCGGATGCCTCCACCCCCTCCGCTTCAGCGTATGTTTCAGTGCCCGCCTCGTTCGCCCCCGCCTCCTCGGCGAGGCTCTCCTCGCCCGCTGCCGCCCTCTCCTTCGCTGCCTCCCCGGAGCCTTCCCCGCCCACCAGGTCGGCAACCTTCCAGGCGGCCAGGGCGAGGGTCGTGGAGGCGAGAACGGCGACCAGGATGAAGATCATGATCCTGCGCACTCCCATCACCTCTCCCGTTTCCCCACCGGGCACCGATGCCCATGCCTTGCGAACTCCTATGAAAAAACCATGAAAATGGAAGCAACATCCAGACCCGCCGCGTATTTAATACCCGATCCCCTACCTCCTTTAAACCACGCTAACCCCGTTTATAAATACCGTCGAGTCCAAAGCCCCAGTTTATTTAACCAAATCCTGGTTTGCCCGTAAAGGTTTTTGCCGGTATTTCTCCCATATCGGCATATTGCGGCCGGCCGTCAATCGATGGTTTGCAAGGTACCTTGCGCTTTAGACCATCTCGGCTGTTATTTACGCGGGATGCTTGGCCTTTACTATAATGTCTCCTCCCTCGGCCGAGATACGCGGTTCATTTTTCCTCTCGGGTGATTCCCTAGGCCGCCGGCGCAGGCCCGCCTATACCTTTCAAGTTTCAGGCAAAACAAGGACCCTTAACGGCATTATTCCTTGATTTGTCTCCCCAATCAAACCCCATCCGGAAAGCCAACCCGGTCATGTTACCATTGCTCGTTTAAAATATCGTTTATCGATGTTGATTGTCAAGGGATGCGAGCTTTGGGGGGAAAGGCGACGAGACATGGTAACTTTTGGCTTTGCCGGGTTTTCCGTGTAGGTAATTCTCAAGGTTTTTCCCGGGGTCGGGCTTGGCAGGGAGTTATAAATGTCGCTACCACCGCGAACGGGGTTGTTCTTCGCCCTGACTGTCAGCCGCGGACCTTTCACCGTCCGCCGGCTCCGAGCCCGGCGTGCCCGGCTGACGCCGGTGATTTTCCGGCCGGTGAGGTTGAAATAATCGCGGGGTCGAAAAGGACGTTCATCATGGGGATCGAGAAAAGCAACGCGAATGCGCAAGGCGCACATTATCCGACCCTATGCCTGACTGATAGCCCATACGTTTTTTAAAGTTATAATTATTGTAAAGTTATGTTGTGGAAGGATATTGAAAATCGGGCAATTTAGGCGTGATAGACGGCGTTGGGGACGGCGGGAAGGGCGATAGGGTGGGAGGTCGGTTCCCGGTCGGGAAGCAAGCGCAAAAACGTGCCCTTCGCTTTATGCGATCAGCGGTATGTGATGTCCCGCGGAACGCGCCGGCGCATTTTGGCTGAGGGCCGGTGCGGGGTCGAGGGTCAAGCCGCACGTTGAGGGCGTCGGAAGCGCACGAACCCTGGAGGCAGGAAGAAGCTTGAAGATCGGCGGTAAGAAGATGATGAAAAGAGGGGGAGAAAAGAGGCCATCTTTTCGAGGCTTCCGTAAGAGCGGCACTATATTGGGAATTATTTCCATGACCTTCTTCTTTTTGATAAGCGCTTTACCCGCGCCGGGAGCTCCGTCCCCGAGGTACCGGCGAGAGGCGGGGAAGACGGTGGAGACAACCGCGCCCGCCCTCCAGGATATAGCCGCCACGGATGCCGATCACGCCTGGTCGGTGGGTTCCGGGGGTGCGGTATATGTGACCGAGGACGGAGGCATGACCTGGATTCCCCGGAACGCCGGGACGAGCGAAGACCTGCTGGCCGTCTCCGCGGTCACCTCGGCGGATGGAAGCTCGGGATGCGTCTGGGCGTCCGGGCGTAGCGGCACCGTGCTGCGTACCACGGACGGGGGCAGGAACTGGGAAAGCCTGAATCCGGGGATCGGGCGTGACGTGCTGGATATCGCCGCCGTGGACCGGGATTCCGCCTGGGCGGTGGCGGAAGGTTCGCGGGTACTGCGCACCACGGACGGCGGTAGAAACTGGGAACACCTTGATACCGGGGACTTGAACCCGCTGCGCTGCTTGGTGGCCCTGGATCGGGACACCGCGGTGGTGGCGGGAGATAACGGCGCTGTCCTCCTGACCCTTGATGGCGGGGCAACCTGGCACCGGCAGGAAAGCGGCACCGCGGACCACCTGGTGGCTCTTGCCCTGGTGCCCGAGGAAGACGGGGGCACCCTATACGCGTTGGGGGATGCGGGAATGCTCACCAAGGCCCGCTTCTCTTTCCTCGCGGACGGCAGGATCGGGGAGGAGGCCGGGGGACCCGGAGGGGAGGGGGGCGGGCTGCTTCGCGACGCCTACCTCTCCTGGTCCGCGGCGGCCACGGGAGTGGAGTCAACTCCCCGAGCGCTGTGCGCCTTGGAGGGAGGAGTGCTCTGGATGGGCGGAAGGGGTTTCCTGCGCAGGAGTTCGGACAGCGGTGAGCACTGGGAAGCGGTGGACACCGGGGTGACGGGAGAGGTGAACGCCCTTTTCGCGTGCGGGGCCGAGGATCTCTGGGCGGTGGGCGGGGAAGGTCTGGCCATGCGCAGCTACGACGGAGGGAAGACCTGGGCGCGGCAGTATATACCGCGGGGAAGGACTCTCCTGGACGTCTGGGCCGTGGATGCGGACACGGCGTGGGCCGCGGGAGAGGGCGGGACGGCACTGGTCACCACCGACGGCGGTTTCACCTGGTCGGCGGCGTATCCGGGAACCGCCGAGGACCTGTACGCCGTTTCCGCCGCCGATGCCGATAACCTATGGGTGGCGGGCGGAAAGGGGACCGTGTTGCGCAGCTGGAACGGCGGGAAGAGTTGGGAGGAACAGCCCTCCCGCACGGCCTACGACCTCCTCGACCTCTGCGCCGTGGACGGGAAGACCGCGTGGGCCGTGGGCCGCAGGGGAGTGGTCTTGCGTACCTTCGACGAGGGTTACACCTGGTACCGGCTGGACCAGGGAGAGGGTCCGGAACTCACCGGGATATGGGCGGAAAGCGCCCTCGACGCCTGGGCCGTCGGCCGGAAGGGGACGGTGTTGCGCATCCGGGAGGGGGGCCAGGCGCTGGATCGGGTGGAAACCGGCTCCCGGGCGAACCTTCGGGCCATTGCCGGGGCCTCCTCCGAGGGCGGGGTCGTTCTTTTGGTCGTGGGCGACGAGGGGACCTTGTTGCGTAGCGAGGACGGAGGCTTGTCCTGGCAGGCATTGGATGCGGGTTTTGAGGTGGGAGACGGCGAATCTCCACCCGATATCCTGGGAGTCTCCATGGCCGATGCCAGGCACGCCTGGATATGCGGCGAGGGAGGTCTCCTGGCCCGCACCGCGGACGGCGGTCTTACCTGGGAAATAGAGGAAACCGGGAGCGTTGAGGCCCTGCACGGCGTGGCCTCCCCGGAGACGGACACCGTGTGGTCGGTGGGTTGGAAGGGGACCGTACTCCACAAGCGCTCTTCGCCCCGCCTGGACATGGTCAGCCCCGCACAGGTGGAGGCCGAGGGAACGGTGACCCTCGTCGGCCTGGCCTTCGGGGGCGGGGGTCCGGGACACGCGGTCACCTTCGGAGGAGTGGGGGCCGCCGGCTGTTCGCTGTGGAGCGATAGGCTCATCAAGGTCGCCGTTCCGGGAGAGGCCTCCGTCCGCGAGGAGGTCAGGGTGGTAACGCCTCGCGGCACGTCCGCTCCCAGGGAGGTGGCAATATTTCCCAAACTCAAGGGTGCCAGTCCCCGCAACTGCCATCCCGGGGACCGCGTCACCCTGTCCGGGGCCTCCTTCGGAAGGGAGAGAGGGGATTCCTACGTTACCGTGGGGACGGTGCGCATCCGGGAGTACGATTATTGGTCCAACAATTACGTGAGATTCAGGGTACCGGAAGGTCTCCCCCCTGTGGCGGAAATAAGGGTGACGACTCCATCCGGGGCTTCCAACACGGTGAGGATAAGGATCAGCCCCGCGTCACCTGCCGCGACGGTGAGGGCGGAGCCACGCCTGGATTTCCTGGACCCCCCGTCGGCGTCCCCGGGGAGCGAGGTACGCATCCTGGGTTCCAGGTTCGGCTCGTCGCGGGGAGCATCCTACGTGCTCTTCGGCGGGATCAGGGCCACGGAATACCTTTCCTGGAGCGACGGCCTGCTGGTGGTCAAGATTCCTCCGGGAGCGGCGGGGACGCTCCAAGTGAAAGTGGTGGTCTCGGGCGTCCAGTCCAACGCGGTGACCTTCACCGT
Source organism: Actinomycetota bacterium (assembly GCA_014360685.1). Classification (GTDB taxonomy): domain Bacteria; phylum Actinomycetota; class Geothermincolia; order Geothermincolales; family RBG-13-55-18; genus Solincola_A. The sequence continues at coordinate 6,092 of JACIXB010000008.1, forward strand.
GCGGGCCAGGCCGGTCATCCGCTACCTCAATCCTTCCTCCGGTCCCGCCGGTTCCAGGGTGGAGATCGTGGGGGAGTGGTTCGGGGACCGGGAGGGACCGAGCCATTACGTCTCCTTCGGTGGGGTCAATCCGGGCAGTTACGAATATTGGTCCGGCGGACGTATCCTGGTCAAAGTTCCCACCGGCATCTCAGGCGAAGTTCCGGTTACGGTGACCACCCCGGCGGGCACCTCGGAACCCGCGGTCTTCCGGGTCCGCAGGCCGCATCTTTTAGGGGTCTCCGCGTGCGGCGACAAGGCCTTCGCGGTGGGGGAGAACGGCACCATCATGGTCTCCGACGACTCGGGGCGTAACTGGGTTGAGGCGGAGTCCGGCGTGTCTTTGCGCTTGAACGCCGTAAGCGCCGCCGAAGCCACCACCGCGTGGGCCGTGGGGGAAGGCGGGGTGATCCTCAAGACCGCCGACGGCGGCGCCACCTGGACCCGGCATCCCGTGGGGAGCACGGTTGACCTGCTGGGGATAAGCGCCGCCGACGCCACCACCGCGTGGGCCGTGGGGGAAGGCGGGGTGATCCTCAAGACCGCCGACGGCGGCGCAACCTGGACCCGCCAGGCATCCGGGACAAGGATGACGCTTCGTGCGGTGTGCGCCGTCGACGCCACCACCGCGTGGGCCGTGGGGGAAGGCGGGGTGATCCTCAAGACCGCCGACGGCGGCGCCACCTGGACCCCGCAGAACTCCCGCCTCTCGTCCGGCCTCTACGCCGTAAGCGCCGTCGACGCCACCACCGCGTGGGCCGTGGGGGAGGGCGGGGTCATCCTCAAGACCGCCGACGGCGGCGCCACCTGGACCCCGCAGGATGCCGGGATCCTCATCGCATGGAGAGCGGTATGCTCCTCGGGCTCACAGAGGGCTTGGGTGGTAGGGAGCTGCGGGGCGGTGTCCACGGGGGACGGCGGAAGGACGTGGACCGTAGAGTCCACCGCCGGGGCCGATTACCGGGCCGTTTGCACCGCCGGAGGGAGAGTCCTGGCCGTGGGCCTCTACGGGGCGACAACCAGGTTCGCCCCCTGAGGCGGGACCGCATCCCATGCCCCTTGGCGGTTGCGGTTTCCCGGTGGAGAGCGCATGGATAACCCGCCGACCCCTCCGGCCGGGGAAGGGGATTGTTAGCCTTGGGAAAGCGGAGACCCCATTACCGGCCCGGTCACCCGGGGATATTCCCGAGGATCGGTCACGGGGATATCAGCCGAGGATCAGGCCCCGGGTTCCGAGGAGGCCGGGAATCCCGTTTCGCTTTGGGGGAGGCGGGACCAGGCACAGCGGCGAGAGGGGACGGGAAAGGACAAGGCCTCGATCTTTCCGCGGACCTGATGGTAGGGGAATAAGCCCGTATCCGCGCATCGCCGGTTACGGAAGGAAGCGTGGGTTCAAGGCGGCGATAGCCGGTGACCCGGCAGTAGGCTGGTGTCCGCGCATCGTCGGTCACCGAAGGTAACCATGGCCGGGAGCTCAGAGCGGAAAGGGCTGAAGTTTGCCCTCCAGGTCGTACTGGGGCTTGATGGTGAAGACCACCCACCCGTACCCGAAGCGGTGGGCCTCGTAGCGCGGGTCCCGGTACATCTTGGCGATCTCCCAGACTAGGGTGCGGTCGGTGAGGGGATAACAGTCCAGGAACTTGTTCAGAATGACGTACTCCGCGCCGTAGGTGTTGCCGTCGAACTGGTAGATATGCTCGCGGTGGGTGAGGTGGGGGACCACGGGGTCCTGGGCGCAGACGGAGGCCTCGAGCGGGATCATGGACAGGATTTCGTAGCCAGTTTTTTCCATGCGGGGGTCGAGACGGTAGAAGTTGGGATCGAAGAGGGTCTTGGTGGACCGGCTCAAGGTGAAGGGTACCTGGATTACCAGGATGGCCGCGCACAGGGCCAGTACCATCCTCCGGTAATCAACCTCCCTGCCCCGCCGGATCAGCCAGCGATGAAGACGGGGGAAGGCATCCAGAAGGGCAAAGATGAAGATGGGGGCGAAAACGGCATGGTAGTGGCGGAGTATCTCCCAATGGGGAAAGTAATTGGATAGAAGGTGCTCGTACAGGGGAGGGATGGCCACTATGGCGAAGGTCCCGAAGAGGGGGAGGAAGAGGAACGGCGCCAGTATGAAGAGGAGCAGCTTGGTCTTGTGCAAGGGCCAGAAGGTCTGCTTGATAATTTCCCAGGGATGGGTCAGCAGGTACTTCCCGGCGTCCACCCAGTTCTCGCCCAGGTGGGAGTAGTATTTGAAATAGAAGTAATCCCCACCCGCGGAGAGCGGCGGCATGACCTTCTTGGTGATGAAGTAAAACCAGGCGGCGGCGACGAGGCAGGTGGTGAGGCCCTCGAACCACTTGCGGCGGAAGGCGATGACGTAAATCCCGAGGAAGAACACCAGGAGGGCCATGGTCTCCTTGACCATGAGCAGGAAGGGAACGGTGAGGAGGTAACCGGACCATTTCTCACGCTGAATGAAAAGAAAGGACAGGGCCAGGATGGGGCCGGCGAAGGCCAGCTCATGGAAGTCGAAGAAGATGAGCTCCATGGTCCCCCAGAAAAAAAGGTAGACGATGGAGAGGCACAGGGCGCAGAAGCCGCTCCGCAGGGCATGGCGGCAGACGTAATAGACGGGAACGGCGCCCAGGGCCACCAGGACCGCCTGGTACACCAGGAGCATGCGGGCGTCGGACCAGACCCAGTAGGCCGGCACCACCAGGAAGAATATAGGGTGGAAGTGGTCGCCCCAAAGGGAAGGGACCATCCTCACCGTGTTGAAGCCGAACTCGAAGCGCGAGAGCTGCCAGACGTGCTGGTCGAATATCCCCAGATCCCACCCGTGGGACTGGAAGTTCATGTGCTTGAGCAGGGAGATGGCGCAATAGAGCATGGCGAAGAAGAGGACCACCATGTAAATGGCGTAGCGTGAGAGCCAGGCCGCGAGGCGCGGGTGCCTCTCCCGGAATGTGAAATATATGAACCAGGGTTTTTCCAACGCCTTCATGACAGGGGTATTATAACCGTTCGTCGCCGTCCCATTTACCTTGTTTGCGGCCGCTTGCCCCTTTCCATGGGGGTTAGAAGGCGATTTCCCGGGGTAGACGCATCCCGCCATGTGCGATCCGTGATCCCTGGATCCCCGCGCCGCTTTCAACTGCGGGGCTTTTACCCTCTCCTCGCCGAGCCCCCTTGTCCCCTTGGCGGCGTTGAAATCCGGGAGCGGCGCCGTTTCCCCTGTTCACGGCGGCGGGATCCGGGAGTATTATATTTATTGGGAGTCATTGAGGGCACCATAGACCGGCCGCGTAAGAACCCCGCTTTAATGCGCCGTAGGGCCATGCCCGGAAAACACGGGTTCTCGGATTCTCCGCCTTTGAAGACCCGGAGATAGTGGTCAGGAGGTTGGGATGACCGGCCGAGTCGGGAAGGGCAAGGAGATATTGCGCCGGGGATGGGAATTCCTGGGCCGCCTGGCAAGGGAGTACTCGGAGGCCGGGAGGAGCTCCAGGGCCCCCGGCATCATAAATGGAGGGACGGGACATATTTCCGGTTATCCCGGCGGCGGTTTGGAGTTCGCGGAAGATGGTAAACGCGGGGTGAAATCGAATGTATGCGCAGTGCCCGCGGGAGGAGCGCAACACTCAGAGGCCGAGGAAACAACGGCACCCGTAGCCCGGTCCCTCAGGGAATTGATGGAGGACCTGCGGGACGCCAGCCCCAGGGTCAGGGGGGAGGCGGTCAAGGAGCTGGGGAAACGTGGGGGCCCGGGAGTGGAGGGAGCCCTGGAGCCTCTACTGGAGGACGCCGATGAGGGGGTAAGGGCCGCCGCCGTCCGCGCCCTCCGCGACCTGGGCAGCGAGGAGGCGGTGAAAATACTGAGGGAAGCCTTGAGGAGGGGCGGATGGGATAAACGCTCCTCGGCGGCGGAAGCACTGCGGGAACTGGGGTGGAGGGCGGACCACAGCGAGGAGGGAGCCGTATACCGTATCCTGATCGGGGACTGGGACGGCGTAGTGGAGCTGGGAAGGCACGCCGTACCACCCCTGGCGGCTCTTATACGCTCCTGTTCCGACGAGGTGTTGAGGGAAAAGGCGGTCCGGGCCCTGGGGCGCATAAGGGATCCCTCGACCCTGGGGTTGTTGGCGGAGGCCCTCCAGGACATCCATCCCCTGGTGCGCAAAGCTGCCGCCTGGTCGCTGGGGCAGGCGGGGAGACGCAAAGCGGTGGAGCCTCTCATAGCTGCGCTGGGTGACCCCGACGAGGAGGTCCGCAGCGAAGCGAAAGAGGCCTTGGTCCGCATAGGGAGCCCCGCCCTCCAGCCGCTGGTTTCCGCGCTCAAGGAAGGGGACGCCGAGGTGAGGGCAAGGGCGGCGGAAGTCATCGGCCTTTTTTACGGTTCACCGGACATGGAGCCCCTGGTACACGCCTTCGTGCTCTCGGCACTCAAGGATGGTGACGCCTGGTCACGATCGCGGATGGCCACCCTGCTGGGAGAGATCGGGGGGTCCTGGGCGGTGAAACCTCTCATCGAGGCCCTCTATTTCTTCAACGTGAGGGAGGCGGCGGGAAAGTCGCTGTTGAAGATCGGGGAGCCCGCCGTGGAGCCCCTCATGGCCGCCCTGAAGCATCACCATATTCCGATACGTAAAACAGCCGCCGAGCTCCTGGGCCGCATGGGCGATCAAAGGGCGGTGAGCGCGCTGCAGAGCGCCCTCAAGGACCGCGACTGGGAGGTGCGGGAGGCGGCCCGCGCCGCCCTGGAAGCTGTGATCCAGAGGAGCGGGAGAGCGGACCAGGTCACCGCCCCGGGGGAACCCCCGGGCGCCCGTGCGCCGGACGGATGACCCTTAGGGGAACGGGTAATTAGGGGAATGGGTATAGCCGCGTTCGTTTCGCGGATGAAAGGGCCCGGAGCGTAAAGATGAGCAGTTTTCCGTCCCCGACCTCCACGTGTCCGCAAACCCTGAGGTTCGACGATACGCCACATGGGAGAGCTCTCCCGCCACGGGCGCGAATGGCTAGGTTTGGCTCGAGCGGGTGAGGGGGAAGGATCGCTCCGTGTAAGCGGTTTGCGTAGGAGAAAACAGGGTATTTTAGGGAAAGGATGTTTGAGAATCGAGTAGGGAAGCCTGGAGTTAAAGTATCCCCTGGTTCAGCCGCGGATGATCTTAAACACTAGCTGCGCTGCGGGCTACGATGTGACTGTGGCTAAATTACCCCCTGGTTCAGCCGCGGATGATCTTAGGGTAAGGTTTCTTGAGATAAGGTTTATCGAGGGCCGAACCGGAAAGCCGGGGGTTCATACCGCCCCTCGGTCCAGCTGCGTACAAGATCTTGGGGTGAGGTTCTTGGAGGTCCGGACAGAGCGGTTCCGGCGCTCGACAGCGTTTGAAGGCCTCTTACCGGGGAAGGCGACCCGGGAAGGCGGTGGGCGCGGAACAGGTCACGGCGGGGGTTTTCGGGCATGAGGGTGGAGATAAAACCCCTTTATCCCCTGAACAAAAGGGTGGATGGGGGCTGGCGCGATTTTCCCGAGGGGAGCACCCCAAGGGAGATCCTGGAAGCCCTGGGCTTTTCCCCGCCGGAGATAAGGGAGATGCGGGTGGCCGTGGACGGGGCGCTGGTGGATATGGACCGCCCAGTGAGTGAGGGTGACACGCTGGTGCTCATGGCCACCCTGGCGGGGGGGTGAAGGGGAGGCGTACCCGCGCCCTGGTCCGGGATCCCGGGCCGGCACTCCCGGCTTTACGGATGCGGGTGGACTCGGGCCGGGGGGCGCATGAATATCCCTAAGGGTATCACGATTCAAGACCTGACCCCATGGGGGATAATCCCCATGGGAGGATAGGGATAACCCCCATTGCCCGCGGGCTGCCCCGGTCATAATATGACTGTACGGAAGCAGGCCGATTGTATGCGGCACTGTTTCCCTTAGGCTGTCCGGCTTCCTGGGCTACGAGGAGGGATCCCGAAGCACCCGGAGGCCCGTGCCCATCCGGAAAAAGAGGAGGTACCCATGGGCGAACACGATATCTTCCCCTGCCTGCGCGAATGGATGAGCGAGATGGACATTTCCCTGGCCGAAAACCTCAGGCGGTGGGCGGAAAACGAGGTCATGGCCAAGCGCCTGGAGCTCAAGGAGGACTACCAGGCGCTCCTGGAACCGGCCATGCACAAGCTCTTCCTGGAGATCGGGCTGCAGCGCCTGCTCTGGCCCGAGGAGCACGGGGGCGACGGGCATAATGCCCCGGCCGCCGCCCTCACCGTGACCGCGGCCCTGGAACAGGTGGCCCGGGGCGACGTGGGCATCGCCCTCTTCCTGTCCTCGCTTTTCGCCCTGCAGAGCGCGGTGGCCATGGAGGGCGCGGTGAACGGGGAGGCCTGCGCCGCCCTGGAGGAGAAGATCGCCGGCAAGGAAACGCCGGCCCTGGTCTCCCTGGTGCTGCCCCTCTACCGGGGTGAGCCCCAGGCGAAGGCCAAGGGGGGCAAAGGAGGGTGGACGGTGGAGGCCGCCCACGCCCGCCCCGTGGCCGGGGGCGGCAACGGCAACCTCTTCGGCGTCCTGTGCCGCCTGGAGGGTTCCGACGACGGGGTGGCCCTCCTGGTGGTCCCCGGGGAATCCAAGGGGGTCCAGCGTGGAGAGGTCCTCAAGCGCACCGGCCTGGCCGCGGACCGCAGCGCGGCGGTGGGGTTCGCCAAGGTGAAGGTCCCGGAGGGCATGTGCGTGGCCCGCGGAGAGGAGGCCTGCCGGGGCGTGCTCTCCTGGCTGTACCTGGGGATATCCGCCAGCAACGTGGGCGCCCTCTTCGCCTCCTACGAGATCCTCAGGGAATGGGGGGACAACCGGGTGATAAAGGGGCGGGGGAACATCTTCAAGGAGAACCCGCTGACCGCCTCGGTGATGGCCGAGGTGGCCAAGGAGACCTCCCTCTGCCGCCTGCTCACCTGGAACCTGGCCCGCGTCCTCTCCCACCCGGATCTCTACGGGCCCCCGGGGGCGGAGGCCAACTACGTTACCGCACTAATGGTGGCCCACCAGGTATCCCAGTCGGCGGAGAAGGCCATCAACAACGCCATGGAGATGATGGCCTCCGCCGGATACGCCAAGGAATGGAACCTGGAGCGCTACTGGAGGGACGTGAAGACCATGCAGTCGTGCCTGGGGCCTTACGAGCTGGCCAAGATGGACGTGTCCCGCTATTTCTACCGGGCGAGCGGCCTGTAAAGCTGGGCCACGGGCAAGGAGCGAAGGGGAGGATCAGGAGATGAGAACCATAGACGATTTCACCCGGCCGCTGGAGTACCTCTCTCCCCTGGACGACCCCCTGGGGATGATCGTCCGGGAATGGGCGGAGACCTACGTGATCCCCAACCGGCGCCGCTTCGACGAGGACTGGAAGGACCACCGTCTCATCGAGCCGGCCTTCAAGCGGTTGATGGGGGAGCTCGGGCTGCAGCGGGTTCTTTTCCCCGAGGACCTGGGAGGCTGGGGGCTGGGGCGTTCCAACTACGCGGGGACCTCCTCCTACCGCCTCTTCGAGGAGGTAGCCCGGGCCGATTCCGGTATGGCCGTGGCCTTCGGCGTGGTCTTCTGGCCGCTGGTGATGATCTGCATGGAGCCCCACGTCAACCGGGAGCTGTGCGAGGAGTTCGCCCCCATCTTCTGCTCCACCACCGAGCCCCGTTTCGCGGCCAACGCCATGACCGAGCCCCAGGGCGGTGCGGACATCGAGAACATGGAGATCGTCAAGGGGTCCACCATCCAGACCACGGCGGTCCTGGACGGGGACGAGTGGGTGATCAACGGGCACAAGTTGTGGCCCACCAATTCCGGCGGGGTGTGCAACCTCTTCGGCGTGGTGTGCACCACCAACCCGGGCTCCGAGGACCCCAACGACTTCGCCTTCATCTTCGTTCCCGCGGATACCCCGGGAGTCACCCAGGGACCGCCCTACGAGAAGGCGGGTATGGCCGCGGACAAGAACGGGGACATCTGGTTCGAGAACGTGCGGGTCCCCAAGCACTACCGCGCCCATGGCCCGGGACTGGACCTCATGTACTTCAAGGAGGTCATCACCTTCGGGAACCTGGGGAGCATCGCCTTCGTGGGCGGTTCCATGATGAACGTCTACGAGAGGCTCTACCAGTTCGTGAACCAGGAGACCTACCGGGGAAAGCCCCTCAAGGAACACGACGCCGTGGCCGGGGTCCTGGCGGACATCGCCAAGGACATCGAGATCATCCGCATCGTGGGCTACCAGTACGCGCGCATGATCGACCGGCCCGACCTGTACGGCCCCCGGTGGGGCGACGAGATGGTGGCCAAGGGGCGGGCCTACAAGTACTGGGCCTGCGACCGGGCCATGGAGGACGTGGGCAAGGCCATGAACCTCATGAGCCTCTACGGGGCGGACCGGGACTGGGACGTGGAGAAGCACTGGCGCGACCTGAAGATCGTCCAGCTATGGATGGGCGGCAAGCAGCTCTGCCAAGCCGAGGTGGCCCGCTGGTTCTTCGAGTGCCAGACCCTGTGAGCTTGCGACGGGGGTGAGCGGTATGAGTCAGGTGGCCATGGGAAAGGTGGTCGAGGGGCCCGCGGGTGCGGATCAGGCGGGCTTGGGCGAGCGCATCGTCCGCGAACTCATCAAGAGTCCCAAGTTCAAGTCGAGCTTGAGGATCATGGTGAACGGGATATCCCCGGAACGCGCGCCGGGCCTGGTGAGGTCCCTCATGTGGGAGGACGCGGAGACCTTCATGGGGCTGGCCAGCGCCATGCCCAAGGTGGTCAATTTCCTCGTCCAGGCGGCCAGGGAGATGGCGGCCCAGCTCAACGGCTTCCCCACCCCCATGCTGGTGGCCTTCATCTCCCGCTTGGCGGGGGAGGTGGACTTTCAGGCTCTGGGGGAGGCGGCCGGCGAGTTCCGGGCGCTTTTGGAGAAGCTGGAGCCGGTGTTGGAGAGCTTGAGGAAGGATTCCCGGGGCGCCCTGGGGCGCGAGAAGGAATGAAAGGGGGTTTCTCGGTATGGTCGGGGAAGAGAGGGAGAAGCCGTCCCCACGGCGGGGATCCGGGTCGGACGGGCCGGTGGAGGCGGGCTTGGGCATAAATTATAAAGGTAAACTTAAGGTTGATGAAAATGAGGGAAGGGAAGAAAGCTCCTCCGGGGCCCTGGTGGGGTTGGTGAGGGAACTGCTCCGCTCCCCGGGCTTCAAGGAGTTGGTGTCCCTCCACCTGAGGGAGCCGGATAGGGAAGCCGCCCGTGAGCTGGTCCGGACCTTTTTATGGGAGGACATAGGCTTTTCCATGGGGGTGCTGGGTAGCGCCCCCCAGCTGGTGAACCTGGTGGCCGGCGCGTTGTTGGAGCTGGGGGTGCAGCTGAACAACTTCACCCGCGACATCCTGCGCGATTTCCTGGTCCGCATGGGAAGGGACCTGGACCTGGAGACCATAAGGGCCTTGCCCGGAGCCTATGCCCCCCTGGTCAACGAGCTCCTCCTTGAGGACCGGGAGGCCCTGGACGCCCTTCTGGCGGGGTTGGGGTCGCTTACGGAATCCCTCCTGGAAGCCCTGGGCCCGGCCCTGAAGAAGGTGGGGAACACGGCGGATTTCGGAAAGGTGAGGGTGGGGCTCACGGAACATTTCGAGAGGCGCCGGCGGGAGCTCTCCGGAGAACCACCCCTCTCCAACCCCGTGACCCTCTCCAACCTGCTGGGGGTGGTACCGCCGCTGGTGAACTACCTCATCAGGGTGCTCACCCGGGCCCTGCAGGGGATGACCTTACCGGGTGAGGTCCTGGCCAACGCCGTCTTCCAGCTGCTGGAGGACGTTGACCAGGCCGAGATGGGCGGGTTGGTGAACGCCCTCTCCAACTTCATCGTCACCCTTCACCGGGGAAACCTGGTCCTGGGCAGGGACGAACCTCGTTTCAAGGACGTTCTGCGCAGGGTGAGCGGGAGACTTCTGGAGGAAGTGGATGGGGAGGGGTTCCTGGAGGCCCTGAAGGCCCTGGGCGAGGACGGGAAGGTGGTCGGGGAGGTGGTCTCCGAGTACCTCTACGCCACGCCGGAGTCCACGGCCCAGGTGGCCGGCGTCTTGTATGCCGCGGTCAACGCCGCCTTGAGGGCCACGGCGGAGTTCCTGCGCCGCTTCGCGGAGCTCCCCCCCGAGGGAGTGGAGAGCATGGTCGCTTTGTACCGGGAGGGATTCGACCCCCGGGAGCTGGCAAGGGTGGTCAATTACAACGCGGCCATCCTGAACGCGGCTTTCAGGGAGGCGCCGGGCCTGGCCGGGGAGACCGTGGAGAAGTTCCTCTCCGCCCTGGATCGGGAGCAGGCGGCGGAGGCCGGAAAATCCATATTCTTCCAGTTGAAGGGCGCCCTCCTCAACGACCCAGGGGTGCAGGATGCCCTCCGGCCGGAAGCCCTGGGGGAGAGGATCAACGCGGCCTTGACCGCCTTCAACCGCTACTGGCGTGAAAACCAGGACGCCGTGGTTGACAGGGTCGCCCGGACGATGCGGGCGGTAGACCGGCGGGAGCTCCGCGAGGCCGCAGGTTTCGCTGTGCCCCTGGCCATGGCCGTACTCCGAGAGAGGGGCTTCCTGGCCAAGGCGGGAAGGGCGGCGCTGGCGACGGGCGGCGCTGTGGTGGGCTTGCTGGCTTGGCGCGGCATGCGTAGCAGGAGGAAGAAGACAAAATGACCGAGCCAAAAATATTCTGGGGTCAGTCCCTTTCCATGTCTGACATGGAAAGGGACTGACCCCATATTCTGTTTGGGAGGTGAGAGAATGGAGGCGTTGCAGGGCCGTTCCTCGGACGTCCAAACCGAATACGTGCGCTCCTGGAAGGAAAGGGGAGGAAAGGTACTGGGCTATGCCTGCGTGGCCACCCCGGTGGAGATCATCGAGGCGGCGGGCATACTGCCCTACCGCATCAAGGCCTTCGGGCATCCGGACACCGAGCTGGGCGACTCCTACCTGGCCCGTTTCAACTGCCGTTTCTGCCGCTCCTGCCTGCAGTTGGGCCTGGACGGCACCTACGATTTCCTGGACGGGCTCATCGAGACCAACGGTTGCGACCACCTGCGGGGGATGTTCGAGAACTGGCAGTACGCCAAGAAGTACGAATTCTTCCACTATCTCAAGGTGCCCCACTTCGTGCGTCGGGATTCCCTGGAATATTTCACCGAGGAACTGAGCCTCCTCAAGCTGGCCGTGGAGGAGCATTTCGGGGTGGAGATAACCGACGATGCGCTGCGCGAGGCCGTGGGGACCATGAACCAGGTGCAGGCCAGGTTGAAGGACCTCTACGCCCTCCGGGAGGAAGAGAAGCCAAGGCTGAGCGGGGCGGAAACCCTGCGGGTGATATGCACCGGCTCCTCCATGCGCGCCGCGGACTTCCTGTTCCTCCTGGACCGCCTGGTGGAGGAGAAGTCCAGGGAGCCGGGGATGGAGGCCCGCGCCCGCCTCCTCCTCCTGGGGAGCGCCACCGACGAGGTGGGCCTGGTGGCGGAGATCGAGGACCAGGGCGGGCTGGTGGTGGCGGACGCCCTGTGCTACGGCTCCCGCTCTTTCTGGGGCCGGGAGGGCGAGAGCTTGGAGGAACCGCTCCGCTACCTGGCCGAGAAGTACCTGGGTAACCTGTTCTGTCCCCGCATGTTCATGGAATACGAGCGGAGGCGGGATTTCATCCTGGATCGGGCACGACAGGCCGGGGTGGACGGGGCCATCATCACCTATAACAAGTTCTGCGACCTGCACGGGGTGGAGGCGGTGTCCCTGCGATCAGACCTGGAAAATAATGGCATACCGGTCCTGGTCCTGGAGAAGGATTACGGGTCACCGGCCGACGCCGGCCGTATCCGCACCCGGGTGCAGGCCTTCCTGGAAAGGATCGGCGGCAGGACGGCGGAGAGGGTGGAGGCAACCCGTTGAATCACACCTTCCGGTGGACCGTGCCGGTCATGGCCGGAGGGCGCGAAGGAGGGATTTGATATGGCCATGAGGCAGTTCAAGCCCTACGAGGGGCTGATCAACCGCGTCTACGAGATCTTCTCCATCGTGGACAAGCTGCCGGAGAGGATGAGCGACGAGGAAGTGGAGGGGGTAACCCGCCTGCTCCCCTCCGACCTCCAGAAGACCATGCGGGCCTTCCTCGTCCCGCGCCTGCGCAAATCCAGCCTGGTTTTCCTGAAAGCCATCAAGGCCTGGCTGGACGGCGCCCACCGCGCCAAGCGGGAAGGGAAGAAGGTCATCCTGGTGCCCTTCAACTTCCCCCCGGAGATAGTGTACTGCTTCCGGAACGCCTGGCCCATCACCAGCGAGGTCCTCTCCACCCTGGGGGTGGCCGCCCTGGAGGGGCAGGGGGAGAGGTACTGGGACTACGCCATGGGGCTGGGCCTTCCGGACTTCGCCTGCTCGGCGAACATGATCGAGGTGGGTTCCTGCCTCACGGAGTCCGACTTCGCCCCCGACGCGGTGATCAACGACTGCTTCGCCTCCTGCGACATCAACTCCAAGACCCACGAGTTCCTGGCCCGCTACCTGAACATCCCCCTCCTCTTTTTGGAGAAGACGGTGGACAATTCCGAGCGGGGAATAAAGCAGTACTACCGCTACTTCGAGGCGCTCATCCGGGACCTGGAGGAGTTCCTGGAGGAGGAGCTGGACGAGGAGCGCATGCGGGAGGTCATAGGCTACGCCAACCAGGCCTCGGAGCTCTACTGGGAGCTCTGGGACCTGCACAGGTTCTCCCCTTGCCCGGTGCCCAACGCCTTCTCCCTCATGACCTACGGTGTCCGCTACACCATGTGGGGCACGGAGGACGGGGTGAGGGTCATGCGCTCCATGGTGGAGACTTCCAAGGAGAGGCTGGAGAGGGGGGAGTACCCGGCGGAGGAGGAGGTGGCCCGCAGCCTGTGGACCTACACCAGCTACTACTTCGACCTGGCCGGGCTCTTTAACTGGATGGAGGAGAACGGCATAACCCACCTGGGCGACGGGCTGGACTTGATCTTCCCCCAGGTCATCGACACCGGGTCACGGGAGTCCATGCTGGAGGGGATGGCGGAGATAACGCGCAATATGCCCATGACCCGCCAGATGGGCGCCCCTTCCATGTCCGCGCAGTGGCTGGAGGACATCAGCTGGGCGGCCCGGGAACTTTCCGCCGACTGCTGCATCTACTGCGGGCACCACAGCTGCAAGCAGACCTGGAGCGCGGTGACCATAGTGCGCAACGAGCTCATGAAGCGGGCGGGCATACCCACCCTGGTCCTGCAGGGCGATTCGTGGATAAGGCGCATGACCCCCATCGAGACCCTCCAGGAACTCATCCAGGAGTTCGTGGACAACGTGGTCAAGAAGAAAAAGAGGGGGGCACGGGGGCGCTGAGGTCGTGCCGAGCGAGACCGCCCCCAACACCCGCATAACACCCGCATATAAGTAAGTTTAGGGGAGGGAAAGGGTAGGGAAAGGTTTAAAGGAGGGAAAGGGTAGGGAAAGGCCGGAGAGGTGGTGAGGAGACCCTGACAACGATGACCGCTTGGATGAACTTTCCAAGCTTGCCCGGCTTCACTTGTGTGGGACCGGCGGTAATAGACGAGGTGCGAGGTTCCGAGCTCCCTTCCGCCCCATGGACTCGCGGTTGCTTAACCACCGTACGGGGCACCCTTTCCGTGGGAGTTGAGCCGATTTTGCGTGTGACCTGTGGTTACGGGCACGGGGACGTGAAACAGGGGCCCTCCTTCCCGGCACTGGACCTATAATCGTTGTTGGGAGGCCGTTGGCGACCGGCCGGCGCACGGTAGAACTTGTGGCCCCCGCGTGGGGGTCGAGTCGAGCCGGGACCCGGTGAACTCCCCGTGAAGTAGAGGCGGTGCTGGAGATGCAAGGGGAAGTGCAGAGGCGGCTGGATAACCTGGCGGAGAGGTTTTTCGTGAGCCCGGAAAGCCCCATACGCCAGGCCGTGGAAGCCCTCAAGGACGGGGCGGCCATCAAGGTGAGCGCTCCCGGAGGCTCCTCGGCGGGAATGAAGAAGGAAGGGAGGATGGTTCTCGTGGATCCCTCCACGGTAAAACCCTTCCTGGAGCTCCGTTTCCTCGACCCTTGCTACTTGGGGGCCTTCGACGTGGTGAAGACCTCGCAAGATTTCGGATCCACCTTCCTCTCCCTGGTGAAATCGGGGAGGATGAGGCTGGAGATACTGGGCTCCTTCATGGAACTCTGGAACCTGGGAGTGGGCCCCTTCCTGGTGGGCATCGGCGTGCTCTCCCTCCCCCAGGAATACCGCAGGCTGATAGAGCCACTGCGCCTGCGGGACATCGCCTTCACGGAAATACTGGACGTTGGTTACCTCCAGGGACTGGTGGACGAGCTGGCGCGCATCACCGGGGTGCGGCTATGGGTCCTGGACATGGAGTGCATGCCGGTGGTGGTCAGCTCCACGGGCGGCGAGCACTGCCAGCTGATAATAGACTCCCTGGAGGGCGTAATGCGCTGCTACGGCTCGGCCGTCGGGGGTCTGGCGGAGTTGAGAAAGTCCATGGCCCCCCGTGTACGCATCTGCCACGCCGGGTTCATCTGTTTCGATGCCCCCCTCATCCTGGGGGAGGAGATGGTGGGCATGATCAGCGGAGATGCTTCCCTCGCCGACCCACCGGACCCGGAGAAATACCGGAAGCTGGCCGAGGAGCTGGACATCGATCCCGAACCCCTGCTGGCCTCCCTGGAGAAGGTGCGCACGGTGAGGCTGGAAGAGGTGGAGTTCCTGCTCTCGGTGGTCAACGCCCTGGCCCGGTCGGTCACGGAGATGAGCTACAAACAGTTCGTGAACACGCGACTGAACCGTGAGCTGGAGCAGAAGAACTTCGAGCTGCGCTCCCTTTTCCAGGCGGTAACCGAGATACAGGAGAGGGAAAAGGCGGCCGTGGCCCGCGACCTGCATGATGACACGGGCCAGCACTTGACCAATGCCCTGGTGAACCTGGAGATGGCCCTCTCCGAGGAGGGGCTGAGCGAGGAAACGCGCCGACACCTTCGTTCCGCGGCGGATTCCGTGTCCCAGGTGATGGAAAAGCTGCACGACCTTTCCGCCGCCCTCCACCCCCACGTGCTGGACGACCTGGGGTTCCTGGAGGCCCTGCGCAACCTGGTGCGTCGCCTGAACGCCGATCACCCCATCGATTTCAGCCTGGTGGTCCGGGGAGAGGAAGGGGAACTTCCCGGGGAAGTGAAGATAAACCTCTATCGCATCGCCCAGGAGGCCCTGTCCAACGTGGTGAAGCATTCCGGGGCCACGCGGGCCACGGTGTACTTCGGGAGGGACGGGGAGGGCGTGGATTTGCTGGTGACAGACGACGGTCAGGGTTTCTCCTCCCGGGAGGGAGACGGCAAGGTGCACCTGGGCTTGGTGAACATGAGGGAAAGAGCTTCCCAGTTGGGTGGAACCCTCCGCGTCCTCTCCGATAACGGGGGAGTTACGGTAGCCGTACATGTGCCCCTTGAGAATTGATGTCGGGCCCCTCTTCGGTTGAGCCGGACAGGTGTGCGGCGGGAGTTGCTTGCCAAATGTCAGCAATACTATGGCGGCACGGGAAGGAAAACATGGCCTACGAGGAGCATACGGTGACGAAAGGAGAAGGAACGGGAGGGATGGAAATACGTGTCCTGCTGGCGGATGATCACGCCATACTTCGCGAGGGGTTGGCCTCCCTCATGGAGAAGCAGGAGGACATCAAGGTGGTAGGGGAAGCCTCGGACGGGGAGGAATGCCTGGAGAAGGCGGACCTCCTGAGGCCGGACCTGGTGGTTATGGACGTCAAGCTTCCCGGCATGTCGGGAATCGAGGCCTGCCGGCTCCTCAAGGCCCGTTTCCCGGAGATGAAGGTCATCGTGCTCTCCATGTACGAGGATTTCGAATACGTCAACAGGGCTATACAGGTGGGTGCGGACGGCTACCTCCTGAAGAAGGCCGCCGGTTCGGAGCTTGTGCAGGCAGTGCGCAAGGCGGTGCGCGGGGAGAAGACCTTCAGCCCCCAGGTACTGGAGATGATAGTGGCCTCTCTGCGCGATGAGGGGCGTGGCACCGCAGGAGGCGGGCCCCTGGACACACTCACCCCCCGCGAGTATGACGTGCTGGCAATGATGAGCGAGGGCATGAGCAACAAGGACATCGCCACAAGCCTGTTCATTTCCACAAAGACGGTGGAGAAGATAGCCTCGGGCATCTACCGCAAGCTGGGAGTGGGATCGCGCACCGCCGCGGTAAGACTCTTCCTCGACTCAAAAATCTAATGGGGTCAGTCCCTTTCTCTGTCCACAGATATAGAAAAGGGACTGACCCCAAATTCTGTCTATAGGTTGACGATATGAGAAGAATTATTAATATTATATAAAATGTATAACATAGCGATATATGACAATTGGAGTTGAGGTAGATATGGCTAGGCCGTTGAGGATCCAATTTGAAGGAGCTATGTTCCACGTGATCTCACGCGGCGACAAAGAAGAAACCATCTTTGGTGAGGATCACCTAAAAGAATGTTTTCTTCGCTATTTGGGGATCGGAGCCGAGCGGTACGAGATAGACATATACGCGTTTTGCATTATGAATACACACTATCACCTTCTACTACAACTGAATAAAACCAATCTTGTGGAATTCATGCATTACCTCGGTTCATCCTACGCCAATTACCTTATTTCATGCGGTTGGAAAGGACATGTTTTCAGGGGAAGGTACAAGGCCATTCTCGTGGACCGGGAAGCGTACATGTTAGCGGTGGTCCGATATATTCATCTGAATCCGGTGGAAGCGGGGATAGTCGAGCTCCCCGAGCAGTATCCATGGTCCAGCTACGCGATTTACCTTGACAACTCCGAAAACGTATCCTGGCTTAAACGCAACTGGTTGACATCGTATTTCGGAAGGGAGGGGATTGATGCCGTTTCTGCCTTCCGACAATTTACGGAAGAGGGGATCGGCAAAGACGATCCCGGTTATCCGGAGAAAATAAAGGCCGGCCTTGTTTGCGGCAGGCCTGAGTTCATTGCACAAGTATTGTCCTACATTGATGGTGATGATCGCCGCGAGGCAATTAGAAAAAAATTTGGCTTTTCATCCATGTCGCTTGAGGAAATTAATTCCATGGTCTGCCGTGCTTTTACGCTCGATGACCTGCGTCGAGGCGACTATAGGCATGATCAAACATATCGAAGGGCTTGC
The DNA here is from genome assembly GCA_014360685.1 of Actinomycetota bacterium. GTDB lineage: Bacteria > Actinomycetota > Geothermincolia > Geothermincolales > RBG-13-55-18 > Solincola_A. The sequence continues at coordinate 23,341 of JACIXB010000008.1, forward strand.
GACGTGTTCTTGTATCTGGCTAAGGATTTTACCCAATCTTCGAACGCCGAAATTGGAGACAAGTTAGGTCACGCATCCAACAACGTAATTTCTTGCCGGTTTTATAGGCTGCGCCAGAAGATAAACGATGACGTTGCTTTCCGTGATGATTTCCTCCGACAAGTAAAAGAGGTTCTCGAATCCGGACATGGAAAGGGACTGACCCCAAAATCTGTCTCGGACATGGAAAGGGACTGACCCCAAGATATGTTAGAGTTCGCAGTAGGGGGGCATGCGGCGTTTGAAGGTGGAGGCTTCCACCATGGATTTGACCTTGCGCACCAGCTCGGGGTGGAAACCTTCCCGCACCAACCTCTCTTCCGGGTAGCCGAGGTCGTACAGGTGGTAGAGGACGAGGTCGGCCTCGTGGTAGGAAAGCCCCATCTCTCCCTCGTCGGTCTGGCCCTCCCAGAGGTCGGCTGTGGGAGCCTTGTCCATGATGCGCTGCGGCACCCCCAGGAAGGCGGCAAGTTGCCTGACCTGGGTCTTGTACAGGCCCCCCAGGGGGTTGAAGGCGCAGGCCATGTCCCCCCATAGGGTGGTGTATCCGAGCAAAGCCTCGGTTCGGTTCCCGGTGCCCAGCACCAGGGCGTCGAGGGCCGCAGACTGGTCGTAGAGCACGGCCATGCGGCAGCGGGCCATGAAGTTGCCGCGGCGCTTGGGATCGGCTTCTGGAAATAATTGGAAATAAGCGTCCACTATGGGCGTGATGTCGATGCGGCGGTGTTCGATGCCCAGTTCATCCGCCACCAGCAGGGCGTCCTCCAGGGATTCGGGGCGCGTGGTGCGGTAGGGGAGAAGGAAGGCGGTAAGGTTCTCCTTTCCCAGGGCCCGCACGGCGAGGTAAGCGGAAACGGTGGAATCGATCCCCCCGGAAAGCCCCACTACCAGCCGGGTCTTCCCCGCCGCGGCGGTTCGTTCCCGTATGAAGTTCAGCAAGCGGGGAAGGGCTTTTTGCGCGTCCAGTTCGGGTAGCTTCTTCATCCCGGACCTCCGTTCGTGTTCCAACGCCTCACCTTTCGGAGTGGCCGCCCGGGCGCGACCGCATCCTATTTCCGACTTGGGGTCATCTTTCTGAATAATACCACAGCCGATGAACGTCCGGGGCCCCAAGTCATCCCTTCCCGTGGTCCTTTCAGTCCAGGCGCTATCATCTCCGACGCGGGGAGCATGCACGCCGTTTCCACCCCTGTTTCCCCGGAGCGAGACCCCCTTTTTCCGCCGGTCACCCAGGGAGGGGAAACCAGGGGATACGGTGGGCAACATGTTCCAACGGGACGGATTCCACTTTCTTCCGCCGGCCACCCCAATGGGCGCCGCCGGTACAGATCGAAAAGGCGCGTGACGCCCACTTTGCGTGCCGGGTGGTTCTTCCGGAAGGCAGGGGGCGCGTTGCCTTGCGGTGCACGGCGAGGGGCGATTAAGCTTTCTACGTGCGGCTTTCACGCCGCCGCGGTGCCACCATTCAGGAAAAGGTCGATAATGCGGACAAAAGAGCGGAGGCGAAAGGGTTTTCGCCCGCAGAAGCCATGTGCAAGTGGAGGGCCGGAACAAGGGAAAGGTGGAGGTGGGTATGGGACTCCCCGAATCTCTGGAGAGAAGAGAGACGCGGGTGGGGGTGATCGGCCTGGGATACGTGGGCCTGCCCTTGGCGGTGGAAGCGGCGGCCGCCGGTTTCCCGGTCCTGGGGCTGGAGAAGGAGGAGGGGAAGAGGGCAAGGATAGCCTCGGGAGAGGCTCCCTACGAGGGCATGGACGGCGAGCGGCTGCGCGGCCTGTTGGAAGAAGGCAGGCTGGAGATCGGCGGCGACCGAGAAGGCCTCCGGGAATGCGACGTACTCTGCATCTGCGTTCCCACCCCGTTGAGCAGGACGCGGGACCCCGACCTCGCCTACGTGGAGGAGGCCGCCCGGGAGGCGGGCGAGGCCATCCTGCTGGGCAGGCGGCCCAAGTTGGTGGTGCTGGAATCCACCTCTTACCCGGGGACCACCCGCCAGGTGGTCCTTCCCCTCCTGGAAGGGATGGGGATTAAGCCCTGCGCGGATTTCCACCTGGCCTACTCTCCGGAAAGGGTGGACCCCGGGAACACCCGGTGGAGGCTGGACAACACCCCCAAGCTGCTGGGTGGCATTAACGAGTGCTGCGCCGACTTGGCCGAACGTTTCTACGGTTCCTTCGTGGAGAGGACGGTAAGAGTGAGTTCCCCGGAGGTGGCGGAGATGGCCAAGCTCCTGGAGAACATCTTTCGCGGCGTGAACATAGCCCTGGTCAACGAGTTGTGGATGCTCTGCGACCGCATGGGCCTGGACGTCTGGGAAGTGATCGAGGCGGCCTCCACCAAGCCCTTCGGGTTCATGCCCTTCTGGCCGGGGCCCGGCCTGGGGGGTCATTGCATACCCGTGGACCCTTTTTACCTATCCTGGAAGGCCAGGGAATACGATTTCCAGACCGAGTTCATCGAACTGGCGGGGAAAGTGAACGTGAACATGCCTTATTTCGTGACCGGCCTGGTGACCCGGGCCATGAACCGCGCCGGGAGGAACCTGCGCGGTTCCCGGGTCCTGATCCTGGGGGTGGCTTACAAGCCCGATGTGTCCGACACCAGGGAGACCCCGGCGACCAAGCTGGTCTTCCTTCTCCGTCGCGAGGGGGCGGAGGTGGTCTACCACGACCCTTACGTCCCGGAGTTCGCGGTGGGCGGCGAGGCCGTGAGGAGGGTGGATCTGACGCCGGAGACCCTGCGCTCCTGCCACTGCGTGGTTATCGTCACCGATCACAACGGGGTGGACTACGGATTGGTGGAGAAAAGCGGTCTCCCGGTGGTGGATACCCGGAACGCCCTGCGCAGGTTCAGCAAGGCCGCATCGGGGACGGGAAGCGGGTAGGGCTGCCCTTGGCCCGGCGGGGGGATGGCCCGCCTGGGGGGAGCCTTCCGGGTGGCGGTGGGCAGGGTAGAAGGGATGGCGGTCGTTTCGGCATAGGGGCGGCGAGCGGGTGGCTTGGACGGGGACCCGGGAAAAAGCGGTTTCCGGGGGACCGAAAACGGGGATCGTGCCGGCCTCCCCGACCCGGCAGGGCAATGGGGGACCTTCCGGGCTTCAGAATGTCTGCAGGTCCGGGCCTCTACCTGAATGGCAAGAAACGCTCAGGTCAGCCTCTCGTAGCGGGGCAGGGCGGGGAAATCTCCCGGGCGGCGGAGCGCCTCCTCGCGCATCCTCTCCACCTGGCGCAAGGCCCGCATCTGTTGCACGAACCACTTGAAGGAGGTATTGACCCTGACGGCTTCCCTGGCCGCCCTGGCCATGGCCCTCCTCTTTTTCTCGCCCATCTCCAGGGCCTTGCGGATGGCCTGGGCGGTTTCCGCGACGTCCAAGGGGTTCACGGGCAACACCCCCTCCTTGAGCTCGAGGTAGGCGCCGGCGCCCACGGAGAGGATGATGACCCCGTCGCGGGTGTTGAGCACCGCCCCTTCCTTGGAGACCAGGTTCATGCCGTCGATGACCGGGTTGACCAGGAGGACGTCGAATTCCCGAAGGGCGGCCACCGAACGCATGTAGTTGTCCTCGATCTCCAGGTACACCGGTTCCCACTCCAGGGTGCCGAATTCCCGATTGATGAAGTGGGCCAGTTCCTCTATCTCCCTCTTGAGGTCCCGGTACAGGGGCAGGTCCAGCCGTGAAGGGTAGAGGAAGTTGGCGAAGACGACCCTCTCGTGCCACTGGGGGTTACGGCGAAGGAAGAGCTCGTAGGCCTGCAGTCCCCGCAGTATGTTCTTGGACGGTTCCACGCGGTCCACGCGTACCACGAGCTTGCGCCCCGCGGCCAGGGAGCGCAGCCGCTCCCGGTTATGGAGGACCTCGGGCCTGGCGGCGGTTTTTTCCAGGGCCTCGTGGTCGATGGATATGGGGTAGTGCCGCACAAGGGTCTCCCGGTCGCCCAGGCGCACCGCCCGCCTCTTGGTGTCCACCGAGGCCCGTACCGCTTCCGCCTCACGGCAGCACTGCAGGAAGTTGTTCACGTAGTGGTGGGTGTGGAACCCGAGGACGTCGTTGGCCAGCATCCCCTGCAGGAGCTCCCGGCGCATGGGCTGGGGCAGGAAACGCAGGTAATCGGGCTGCACCCAGGGGCAGTGGGTGAAGTGATGTATGAGGACCTCCGGCTCCCGCCTCCGGATGTAGGCCGCGCACAGGAAGAGATGGTAATCCTGGAGGAAGACCAGAGGCTTTTTGTCCGTGGACCTTATCTCCTTGACTATTTCCTCGGCGAAGAGCCGGTTTATCTTGCGGTAGCCGTTGTTCCAGGCCTCGTAGACCTTCTCGTCCACGGAGGGACGGCGGATGATGTCGAAGAGGTAGTGTTGGAGCGGCCAAAGGAGGGAATTGCTGATCACGTTGTAGTACTGGTGGAAATCCTCCCGGCCGGGGATCACGAACTTCACCCAGTACCGGGGTTTTTCGGGGGGCATGTGCAGCCGGCGCCCCGGAGCGGCACCGGCCACCACGGCGTCTTCCCGGGTCCGCGCCGCCGATATCCACACCGCCTCGGTGGCCGTGAGCGCGGTGGACATGGCGGTCACCACGCCACCGGCGCCCCGGTAGGGCCTTATGTTCCCGTCCGGGTCCCGGCGGAACTCCACCGGTCCCCGGTTGGAGGCCACGATGACGTACTTGTCCCTGAGGTACTGCCGGACTTGGCGCGGCGTGACCGTCTCCAGGTCCAATTCATCCCATTCCATGACATCTCACCACCCGGGCTTAAAAGGCATCCCGGCGGCGCCGGTGTTGTTACCATTTTTTGGCAGACCAACGCATCTCTTCGCGAGGCCGCTCCGCCGGACTTCACCTCACCATTTCTCGTAGCGGACCATCTCCTCCAGGGACTTGCGGCCACGCGCCTCCGGGTAGACGGCCGGGTACACGAGGGGGGTCATGGCCACCACGCGGACGTCCTCCGGCACGCCGAGTATGGAACGCACCTTGTCCTCGTCGAACCACCCTATCCAACAGGTACCCAGGCCCTGGTTGCAGGCCTCCAGGCACAGGTGCTCCATGCTGATGCCGATGTCCACCAGGTAATAGCGCTGGTCCTTGACGGTCCCGGACTTTTCGGGGTCGGCGCAGGCCACGATGAGCACCGGGGCAGAGGCCACGGCCTTCTGGGCGGGGTTCTTCTCCAGGGTGGCGGCGACGGCCTCGCGGGTGGCCCGGTCACGGACCACGATGTAGGTCCAGCACTGCATGTTGGCCCAGGAGGGGGCCAGGCGGGCGGCTTCCAGGACGGCCTGGAGCTTTTCCTCCTCCACGGGGCGATCCCCGTACCTGCGGATGCTCCTCCTCTCCTCGAAAACCCTCATCACCATGCTTAACCCTCCCCTTCCTCTTCCGGCTCTTGCCTCTGCGAAGTGCGTTTTGTCGCTTATGAATCTATCATATTATGCATTCTTGATGGGGGGGCCGGATGCCCGGCGGGTGAGCGAAACGGGTTACGGAGAGGAGACCTCCCCCGGCGAGGAGGAGAGGACAGGCGCGGGAGCTGAGCGGAAGGGCGGTGGGCCCGGGTTTGACCGGCGGGGGCTGGACGCCCAGCGGGCTCGGGGGTGCAAAGGCGGGAACCGCCTCCCGGGAACCGAGATTCCGCCTCTTGCCTCCTTCATGCCCGAAGGTCCGCTTCTGAGGAGAACGACGATGAGGGTCGGCCCTTTCCCCAGCGGGGAGATGGCGGTCAACGTGGTATACAATTACACTTGTTCTCGGCCGAGGAAAATACCCGGAGGAGGTTTACGGGCCCGGGGCGGGATGGTCGTTTCCCTTCGCCGGACCCGGAACACGGAGGAGGATAGATGTTGCCCAGGGTTCCCGTGCAGCCGCGGCGCATAGAGCAGTACCGCGGCATCGCCGACCAGGAGGTGCTGGAGGAGATCCGGAGCCTGGCCCGTTCCCTGAAGGGGGCGAGGTTGGTTCACGTCAACAGCACGGCCCACGGAGGAGGGGTGGCGGAGATGCTCTACACCCTGGTGCCCCTGATGGAGAGCGTGGGGCTGCAGGCGGAATGGAGGCTTATACAGGGGGACCAGGACTTCTTCACCATTACCAAGCTTTTCCACAACGCCCTGCAGGGCATGGACATCCCCATAACCGACGAGATGAAGATGAAATACCTGGCGGTATGCGAGGAGAACGCCTCTCATTTCGATGGCGAGTACGATTTCGTCATCGTCCACGACCCCCAGCCCTGCGCCATGATCGCCGCCCTGGAGGGCACCGTTTACCGCAAGGCCAAGTGGATTTGGCGTTGCCACATCGATTCAACCTATGCCAGGGAGGACGCCTGGAGCTTCCTCAAGGCCTACATCGACCGCTACGACGCCGTCGTCTTCACCATGAAGGATTACGTGAAGTCCCCGCTTGCCGTGCCCCACGTGGCTTTCATCATGCCCTCCATCGATCCCCTCAGCGCCAAGAACATCATCCCGGAGAAACGGGTGCAGTCGGATATCGCGCGGCGTTACGGGGTGGACGAGAACCGGCCCATCATGCTCCAGGTGTCCCGCTTCGACCCCTGGAAGGATCCGCTGGGGCTGGTGGACTGCTACCGGGAGGTCAAGAAGAAACACCAGAACGTGCAGCTGGTCTACCTGGCCTCCATGGCCGACGACGACCCGGAGGGGTGGCACTACTACCAGAAGACCTACAAGTACAGCGCCGGCGACCCGGACATCTTCCTCCTGTCCAACCAACAAGGGGTGGGGAACGTGGAGGTGAGCGCCTTCCAGGCCATGGCCACCGTGGTGCTCCAGAAGTCCCTCCGGGAGGGATTCGGGTTGACGGTGACCGAGGCCATGTGGAAACGCAAGCCGGTGGTGGCCGGGCGGGTGGGAGGCATACTCCTCCAGGTGGAGGACGGGGTGAACGGGTTTCTGGTGGACCGCATCGAGGAGGCCGCGGAAAAGGTCTGCCTGCTCCTGGAGAGCCCCGAGACGGCGCGGCGCATGGGCGACGCGGGCCACGAGAAGGTGAGGCGGGACTTCCTGTGCACCCGTCACCTGCTGGATTACCTGAGGCTTTTCCGTCGTCTAACCACATGAGGAAGCCGGAGGCCGAAAGGACTCCTGCGAGGGGGGAGGATGCGGCCGGGGGTGGCGATGGCGGAAGTCGGGTTAACGGTAAGGAGGGGCCGGCGGCCCACGGGGATGGCGGTCGCCGGGGGTGGCGGCGAGGAGGCGGGCCTCTTGGGACGCGTTCCCGGAGGCCGCCTGGGAGTCCGGCGGGATTTTCCAGGGAGGCCCGGGGGAAGGACGACGACGTGACGGGTGGGCGGTCGTTGACCGCACCGCCGGTGAGGCCAACCCGGATAAGGAGAGTGGGAAGGGCGGTTGAAGAGGGAAAGGGAACCTCGTTGCCCATGGGAACGAACGGCAGGGAGATCATCGTCTTCGAGAAGGTGAGCAAGGTCTACCCCCTGGGAGAGACGGAGGTCAAGGCCCTCCAGGACGTGGACCTGGTCATCCGGGAGGGTGAATTCGTGGTCATTCTGGGACCCAGCGGTTCGGGTAAGACCACCCTCCTCAACCTCATCGGGGGAATGGACACGGTGAGCAGCGGCCGCCTGGTGGTCAACGGGAGGGACATCTCCGGTCTGGACGTGAAGAGTCTCACCGAATACCGGCGCACCCAGATAGGCTTCATCTTCCAGTTCTTCAACCTCATCCCCACCCTGACCGCTTTGGAGAACGTGGAATTCGCCCTGGAGCTGGTCTCCGACAACACCAGGGACAAGGCCAGGAAAGCCCTGGAAATGGTGGGGTTGGGCGGTCGCGCCGACCATTTCCCCAGCCAGCTTTCGGGAGGGGAACAGCAGAGGGTGGCCATCGCCAGGGCCATAGTCAAGGACCCGCCTATCCTCCTCTGCGACGAGCCCACCGGGGAACTGGATTACGAGACGGGAAAGAACGTGCTGCGTGTCATGCAGGAGATCAACCGGGAGAAAGGGCAGACCATCATCCTGGTGACCCACAACTCGGCCATCGCCGAGATGTCACACCGGACGATACGCCTGCACAGCGGGCGCCTGGCGGAGATCGTGGAGATAGAGAACCCCAAGGACGCCATGGAGCTGGTCTGGTGACCCGGCCGGGAGGGCCCGGCGTCCTCAATCCAACAAGAGCCCGGTGAGGAGGTCGATCAACCCCTCGGGTCCCTGCACGGTCAGGTCGGCCACCGCCTCCAGCTCCACCGGCGTCTCCCCGGAGAGGACGGCCACGGCCACTCCCTCGAAACCGCCCTCCCGCATCAGGTAGCGCAGGCCCCGGAAGCCGTCCACGTCCGTCAGGTCGTCGCCGGCGAAGAGAGCGCGGCGCAGCTTCCAGCCGCGGGCCAGGCGGATGATCACCGTGCCCTTGTCGATCTCCACCGGAGGCCTTATCTCCACCGACCGGCGTCCGCGCCTGGCCCGCAGCCCCAGCCTGAGGGCCAGTCCCTCGGCCAGGCGCACCGCTTGCTCCTCGCTGCGGGGGGCTTCCCGGAAATGCAGGGTGAGGGAGGCCACCTTGTCCTCCAGGTTCACCCCGGGAAGACCGGGAAGGACCTCCCGGATCTCCGCGCGGGCCCGGTCCAGGGCGGGGAGGTAGGGTAGGACTTCCGGGTCCAGGCGGGGCTCATCCCCCTCCAGCCACTCCATGCCGTGGACCCCCACGTAATGGATGCGGGGCAGACCCACCAGGGAGGCCACGTCCGCGGCCCGCCTGCCGGAGAGGATGCACAGGGGATAGTGACGGGCCAGCCGGGGCAGGATTTCGGCTGCCCGGGGGTGAAGGACGGCACCGCCGGGAGTGGGGGCGATGTCGCTGATGGTCCCGTCGAAGTCCAGGAAAATCCCGCTGTGGCGGGGTTGGTCACGGAACCCCATCACCCAGTGCTCTTCCATAATCTAACAACCCTTCGCTCCCGCCTTGTCCCGGCCGTCCCCTGGACCGGTAAGGTCTCGTTTTTCCAACATGTTATCCCCTGGACCGGCAACGTCTCGTTTTTCAACATGTTATATTCGGCGGTCGAAAGCCGCAACGACGCGGATGCGGAAAGGCCCACGCGGGCAGGCCGGGGCGATGCGAAGCCCACCTTTTCCCCGCCCGGTTCCCGGCCCCGGAGGCCCGCTTCACCGGCGCCACGCGCGTCGCCTTGATGTCCCCCGGATGGGCAGGGCCGAGAGGTCGGCACCCGCCAGTACCGCCCGTGGGTTTTCACGCAGGAGGACGTCCGCCGCTCCCGTCCCCAGCAGGTCCCGGGCCTTCTCCCAGGCTCCGGAGAGGTCCGGCCCCCTTTCCGCCGGGCGGTGGGCGTCGGAGGCCATCAGCCTGGCCAGGCCTTCCTTGAGAAGGGCGGCCGCCTGCCGTCGGGCGGCGCGACCGTAGGTCCCCAGGAGGGAGCCCGAGTTCACCTGCAGTTCCACTCCCCTGTCCACCAGGTCTCGAAGCAGGACCGGATCATCCGCCAGGCGTCGGTTGCGTTCCGGGTGGGCCAGGATGGGGGTACAGCCCCGGAGCTGGATGCGGAATAGGGTTTCCTCCGCGCCCACGGGAAAGTCCATGAGGGGAAGGTCCACCAGGATGTACCTGCCGTTTCCGGCCAAGGTCAACTTCTTTAAAGCATCCTCGTCCCCGGTGAGGCGGTAGAGCCCGGAGTTAAGGCGTACCTCCGCGCCGGGAAGCAGCTCCAGGCCCAGTCCCTCGAGTTCCAGTTTTCTCCTAAATTCCGCCACCAGGGGGGCTATGAGATCCCACGGCGCCGACCTTTCCTCCAGGTCCCAGTGGGGCGTGGCCACCATCACCGTCGTGCCTCCCCCCAGGGCCGCCCGGGCCATGGCCAAGGATTCGGCTTCGTCGGAGGCTCCGTCGTCCAGGCCCGGGAGGATGTGGGAATGGAGATCCGTGAAGGACAACGCCTACCTCCGGAGGTTGAGGCGGTACCATTCCACGGTGCGGGCCAGCCCCTCGGGGAGGGGGGTGCGCGGCTTCCAGCCCAGGATCCTGCCGGCCTTCTCCGCCCGGAGGGCGATGCGGGAGAGTTCCCCCTGGCGGGGGGCAGCGTACTGCGGCTCCCCCTCGAAGTCCAGGATATCCGCCAACATGCGGTAGAGCTGGTTGACCGAGGTCTCCACCCCGGTTCCCAGGTTGATGAACTCGCCGTCTCCCCTGGTAAGGGCGGCCAGGTAGGCCTCCACCACGTCGTCCACGAAGACGAAATCCCGGGTCTGCTCCCCGTCGCCGTAGATCACCGGCGCCTCCCCGGCCAGCATGCGCCCTATGAAGATGGCCACCACGCCCGCTTCCCCGAAGGGGTTCTGGCGCGGCCCGTAGACGTTGGCCGGCGCCAGTGTGCAGTAGGAGAGCCCGTGGGCGCGCTGGTAATACCGCAGGTATTCCTCTGCCACGTTCTTGCTCACCCCGTAAGGTGAGTCGGGGCGCCGCGGCGCTTCCTCGGAAACGGGCAGGGATTCCGGTTCCCCGTAAACGCATCCACCGGAGCTGGTGTTGATGAAACGCCTCACCCCGTTCTCCACCGCCAACCGGAGCACGTTGATGGTGCCCAGCACGTTGACCTCCGCGTCCAGGACCGGGTCCCCCACCGAGACCCTCACGTCCGGCTGGGCGGCGAGGTGGATGACCACCTCCTGTTCCCGGTTCCGGAAGGCCGCCAGCAGGGAGTCGTCGCGTATGTCGGTGTGGAAGAAGGCGAAACGGTTCTCCCGCGCCGCTTCCTTGACATTGTACAGGTTCTCGAACTTACCTGTGGACAGGTTGTCCACCACGGTCACCGAGTGTCCTTCCCGGAGGAGGGCGTCCACGAGGTTGGAACCTATGAAACCGGCCCCTCCCGTCACCAGTATGCGCACCGGGCTCACCTCCCCATGGAATGTATCCCGGATGGGCGTCGCGGCTCCACTCTTCTCCCGGCGCCGCTCCCATGCCCGTGATCGTTACCGGTTTTCATCCCCTCTTCCCTCCGCCGGCCAGGAAAGGGCGATGCGGTGGCCTCCGACCGGGCCTCTCGCCCCTCGCCTCGCGGCGTGGGATTCCATCACCGCGTCCCCCCGGCCTCGACCTATGCGGGAGGAAAGCGGTCCTATGGTTGCGTTTCCGCGTCCTCGTACACGGAATCGATGATGGACCAAAACATGGGGCGCACTGACCTGTACTCCTCGTACGGCGCACGACCCTCGAAAAGGAAGCAGTATTTCCCGCCTACCGCGTAACAGAGTATGAAGTTGGTGCTCTCACCCATGAGGTTGGCCTCGAATTCCAGGTACAGGGCGGGCATGTCGCCGGCGCGGGTGTAAGCGAGGAGTTCGTCCTCCGTGTCCTTTACCGCCCCCCCCAACGAGCGGACCTTCTCCGCCGCCTGCCCTTCCAGGTATTCCCTTATGCCCTCCAGGCCCCCTATGGAGACCACGGGATCCAGCACCAGGACCTTGATTTCCATGAATTTCCTGGAGGTCAGGATCACTCGCAGCGAGGCCAGCTCTTCGCCCGCCGGGTAGCCTTGTTCCAGGCTCCAGCCCTCCGGGTAGGAGAAACCGAAGCCCCTCTCCGGGTCGTGGAACCGGGAGGTGCTCTCCTGCGTTTCCTCGGCCACCCCGCTTTCCTCGCGGCCCCCGGTCACCGCCCGGTAGACCAGAAAGGCGGCTCCGGCGAGGACGGCGAGAGCCGCGGAGAGGAGGAGGAAGACGGCCAAGTAGAACCAGGGACTGCGGTGCCGGGGAAGGACGAGTTCCTCCTCCGGCGCCTGGCGCAGGAAGCTTTCCACCAGGCTGTCCTGGGAAAGCGGCGCTCCGCAAAGCCCGCAGAACTTGGCCCTGTCCGGCTGGTAGGTTCCGCATTCCGGGCAGATCAATCCTCGTACCTCCACCGGTATCCGTGGCGCACGCGCCCGCCTCGAGGCGCCTGCGTCCCCCCATCCACGCCCCGCCCGCCGCCCCTCCCCTCCGGAGCTGAGGAAAGGGCGGAAAAGGCGGCGCGGTGACATCTCGCCGGCGGACTCCCGCCGCGTCCTCCGGGTAAGGCGCGCGCCGTCCACGGCGTATCCCCGTTTCGCGACCGGGTCGGTTCCGTCACTCGACCCGGACCCCATCCGGTCCACGGACGACGGCGTCTCATCCGCGACCGTAAGATTTCCCTACGGCCGCAAATAATCTTCTACCACCACCGGCACTTCGCCTTCGTCCCCTGATCATACAGGGCGTGAGCCCCTTCGCGGCCACGCATCGGGCAAGCGTCCGCCGCGGGTATGGAAAGGCCGCGGCTCGCCCCGTGCCTCGCCGCTTCCTATCCTATAGTACGCCCCTTGACGCAAGCCGCGCTTCTATGGCCTGCTCGGGCGTAGTCCGGTGCCCCTCCGCTCTTCAGCGCGGGTAATTGAAATAGGTTGAGCGCTCCACCAGGATGGAGCCGTCGGCGCTCACCGCCGCGGAGAACTCCGAGCTTTCCAGCCCGGGAACCTGGTTCGCCTTGAGGGTCCCCCGGCTGCGGGGACCGAGGGTCACCTCCTGTCGGACCTCCGTCCCGTCGGGCTTGAAGAAGGTGACCACGGCGGAAACGGCGGAGTCGCCCGGGTTCTGAAAGAGGAGGTACGTGTCGAAGAAGGGGGAGGTGTAACCCTCCGCCAGGAAGTGCAGGGAGGAGGCTTGCCTCCTGCCGGTCTCCGCGTGTCCCCCGGGGCAATCCGGGTACCCGAAGTACATGGCCCTCTCCGCCACCACCGGGCGGTCGGAGGTCAACCGCGCCGACACCTCGGTGTTCTCCAGCCCGGGGATGGAATCCACCCCCACCGTGA
>JACIXB010000009.1 GCA_014360685.1 Actinomycetota bacterium
GCTTGGCCCGCTTTTTCTCCATCTTCAGCCGCTTGGCCTCCTCCCTGCGCCGCTTGGCCTCCTCCCTGCGCAAGCGGGCCAGTTCCTTCCTGCTCAGGGGCGCCTCCGCCGGGGCTTCCGCCTCCTCCGGGGGCTGGACGAAGGGAACCGGTTGCGGCGGGGGTGCCTCCGGTGCCTCCGCCTCCGCCTCGGCCTGCTTGGCCCGCTTTTTCTCCATCTTCAGCCGCTTGGCCTCCTCCCTGCGCCGCTTGGCCTCCTCCCTGCGCAAGCGGGCCAGTTCCTTCCTGCTCAGGGGCGCCTCCGCCGGGGCTTCCGCCTCCACGCCCTCCTTTGCGCGCTTGGAGAACGGTTTTACTTGTTTTACCTCGGCCTTCTTCCTCTCCTTGGCCAGGCGCGCTGAAGCGCTGCTCAAACCGGCGCCGAGTTCCTCGACCCGGGAGCGGTAGCAATTCATGCACAGCAGCACCTGGTTGGTCTCCGTGGCGCAGAGCGGGCAAATGGGCGTATCACACTGCGCGCAGGAGGTTATAGCCTCATTACCGGCGTGGAAAGGACATTCCATGACCGCCACCTCCAGGGCCTGACGTCCCACCTATGTAATAATTCTATCACCGGGAAGGACGCCCTTTACGCCGCCACCCGGCCTAACGCCAAGCGCCGAAACCTTGGGATCTCTATGTCTACCGATCATTCGCATAAGTTATCGGCAGCGCCGGGCATGTTTTTAAGCCGTGGTGGGCGGCTGGTATAATGCATTTGGCCGCGGGAAAAAGGATAACGGTCAGGGATTCGTCCATGGAAACCGGGAAGGCGCGGGTCTTCGCGAGGATGTGCGTCATCGCCTGGGGCATCCCGTTGGTGCTCCTATCCTTCATGACGGCCATGGAGATCTCCCCCTGGAAGGCGGAAAGCGCCCACGTGAGCCGGCTGACCCTCGACCTGGCGGCGGTGGGCATGGCAGCGGGCGGTTTGGCCGCCTGGGTCTTCTTCAGCACATACCTTTACCGCAGGCTATGGAAGGTTTTTCCACATATAGGTCGGGAGGACAAAGCCTGGACCTATGCCGAAGGGGTGTTCGGCCTGCAGGGGGTGGGAACGAGCATGTCCTCGGTGCTGGGCGTGTTCCTCTACCTTTTCGGGGGCGGTTTCTGGCGCGCCGTCATCCTGGCTTCCCTGTCCCTGGTGCTGGCCGCGGTGGAGACGGCGAGGTTTTCCCTGCGCGTGGCGGAGGTGGAGGATCTCCTGAAGGGCGTGGAGTGATGGGTCTCCTGAAGCGTTTCGAGCAGAGCCTGGAGAAGGCCTTCGAAGAACCGTTTACCAGGATTTTCAAAGGGCGGGTCCATCCGCTGGAGATAGGGCGTCGTGTCCTCCGGACCATGGACGACGAGAGGGTGCTGGGGGTTAACGAGACCTTGGCGCCCAACCGCTTCCTGGTCCGCCTGAGCCCGGAGGATTTCCGGCACCTGGAAGGGTTCCTGGGAACTCTTGGCAAGGAGATGGAGGGTCTGGTCATCGACTACGCCAACCGACGGGATTACCATCTCGCCTCCAGGCCGCGCCTGCGTTTCGCGCGGGACGAGGCCCTGGGGGTGGGTGAGTTCCGGGTGGAAGCCTGCTTCGAGGAGGGAACGACCCCGGGGGAGGGGTCGGCGGAGCGTGCTCCCGATGCAGCGCTCCCAACCGGTGGGGATAGGGGCGTGCTGAGAATACTTTCCGGCGACCGTGCCGGGACCGCCGTGCATATCCAGGGGTCGAGGGTACGCATCGGCAGGGCGGAGGAGAACGACGTCGTCCTTCCGGATCCGAGGGTCTCCAGGTTCCACGCGGAGATCGAGAAGGGGCCGCGGGGGTTCGTGCTCCGGGACCTGGGAAGCACCAACGGCACGATGATCGGCGGCCGGAGGATAAGGGAGAGGCTGCTGGAGAACGGGGATATCATCTCCATGGGCGGGGTGAGGATGGAGTTTATCCTGGAGTAGGAAATGTGCGGGAAGGCCCGCCCGACCCCGTCGGCCCGGAGGGCGCCATGCCCTGCGCCCCGCGGGGAGGCGGAACCCTCCCCGCGCCGTAGGGGCGGTCCCGGTTGGTGAGAGTGGAGATTTCAGGAAGGGGATAGCCTTGCCGGAGATAGTATATATCTCGCTGAGGTATCTTTTCCTGGCACTGCTGTACCTCTTCCTCGCCCTGGTGATCAGGGTCATCTACCGGGAACTCAACCCCGAGACCCCTGAGCCCCCCGCACGCAAGCCCTCCAGGCCCGGCAGGAAGGGGCGCCCCGCCACCCTGGTCCTTTTGGGAGGGGAGGGTCGCCGGGGACGGAAGGAGTGGCGGATCGTGGAGGAGCTGGTTATCGGGCGGGCCCCGGAATGCGCGGTGTGTCTGGAGGACGAGTTCGCCTCCAACCTCCACGCCAGGGTATACGCCCTTCAGGGCCGCTACTACGTGGAGGACCTGGGAAGTACCAACGGAACCTATGTGAACGGAAGGCGCATCAATTATCCCATCGAGCTGCGCCTCGGAGACCGGATAAAAGTGGGTCGTACCCTGATGGAATTCAGGGCTTGACCCCATCCGGAAGGGGCAACCGCGGAATGTCGCAATGACCTGCGGGACGCCGTTTTCGAACCTGTGAACCGGAGGAGGGCCCCATGCGTTATGCCGCCCTTAGCGATGTGGGTAGGGTGCGGGAGAGAAACGAGGATTTTTGCCACGCCGACGGTCGCCTGTTCATCGTTGCCGACGGCATGGGGGGTCACCAGGCGGGGGATGTGGCCAGCTCCGCGGCGGTGGAGGAGTTCCTGCGTTGCGAAAAGGAGAACCGTGGGGCGGATCCCCTGCGGCGCCTGCGCGGTTGCCTGCAAGCCGCCAACCGCGTCATCCTGAAGATGGCCGAAAAGGACCCTGGACTCCGGGGCATGGGCACCACCTTCACCGTCCTGCTTCTGGAGGACGGCGCCTACCTGGGCCACGTGGGAGACAGCCGGGCTTACGTCCTGAGAGGAGGGACGTTGAATCCCCTTACCCGGGATCATTCCCTGGTGGAAAAGATGGTGAGGGAGGGTTTTCTCACTCGGCGCGAGGCCAGGCGGCATCCCAAGCGCAACATCATCCTGCGGGCCCTGGGGTTGTCGGCCGACCTGGCCGCGGACCTGGTGAGGGTGGAGGTCATGCCCGGCGATCGCATCCTCTTGTGCACGGACGGCCTGACTTCCCAGTTGGAAGACGACCAACTCGCCCGCCTCCTCCTCGAGGAAAAGGATCCGGAGGCCTGCGCGCGCAAGCTCATCGAGGCGGCCAATGCCATGGGCGGGGAGGATAACGTGACCGTTGTCCTCGTGGACCTGGAGGAGGGAGACGGGTCCGTCTTTCCGGCTAAGGGCGCGGTTCCGCGACGGGAGGGGAAAAACCCGGTGGCACGGTGGTGGCGACGCATGCGCACGGGAAGGGCTTGACCCGGGTTTCGGCGGTCCGCGCTCATGCGGCCTGGAGGTCATCGGAAGGCGGGATAGGGAACGGTATGGCGAGGAAGGATGAGAGATGGGCATGAGCCCGAGGTGGAAGGAAGCGCTTCTCCTGGCACTTATCCTGCCCCTCTCCTTCCTGGGCTGGATCTCGCTCGACCTGGCCGAGGCCGGTGCCCTGGTTCCGGGCCACCTGGTTTATCCCCTGGCCTGGACGGCCGTCTTTCTCCTGGCCCACTTGGTCCTGCGATTCCTGCGTCCCCAGGCCGACCCCCTCCTGCTCCCCCTGGCTGCCGCCCTGACCTGCGTGGGACTGGTCATGCTCCTGCGCCTCAACATGCACATGGCCCGCCTGCAGCTCATCTGGCTGGGGACGGGGGCGGTCCTCATGCTGCTCCTGGTAGCCCTGCTGCGCGATTACCGGTCCCTGAAGAATTACCGGTACACGCTGGCCGTCCTGGGGCTGGTGCTGCTCCTTTCCACGGTGTTTTTCGGCCGCGAGGTCAACGGGGCCCGGCTGTGGTTGATCCTGGGCCCCCTACGCTTTCAACCCTCGGAGCTGGCCAAGATCTTTTTGGCCATATTTTTCGCCGCCTACCTGGCGGAAAGGAAAGAGCTCATCGCCGGTGCGGGCCGGGTGGTGGCCGGCGTTCACCTGCCCCGCCCGCGGGACCTGGGTCCGCTCCTGACCATGTGGGCTCTCTCGCTCCTGTTGCTCATTTTCCAGCGGGATCTCGGGTCCTCCCTGCTTTTTTTCGGCATCTTCCTGGCGGTGGTCTATGCGGCCACGGGAAGGGCGACCTTCGTGGTGGCCGGAGTGGTCCTGTTCCTGGTAGGGGCCACCCTCACCTTTTTCCTTTTCGGCCACGTGAGAACCCGGGTGGAGACCTGGCTGGACCCCCTCAACCCGGAGACGGTCAACGATGAGAGTTACCAGATAGCCCAGTCCCTTTTCGCCTTCGCCGAGGGCGGCCTTTCCGGGACCGGGTTGGCCCGGGGCAGCCCGAACCTCATACCTTACGTGGAGACCGATTTCATCTATGCCGCCGTCGGCGAGGAGCTCGGTTTGCTGGGGGCAACGGCGTTGGCCCTCCTATACCTGGTGCTGTGCGGGCGCGGGCTGTACCTGGCCCTGCGCAACGAGGACGATTTCGGGAAGCTGCTGGCGGTGGGGATGACCGCCGTGTTGGGGCTTCAATCCTTCATCATCATGGCCGGGGTCACCAGGTTGATGCCCCTCACCGGCATCACCTTGCCCTTCGTGAGTTACGGGGGAAGCTCCCTGGTGAGCAACTTCCTGCTCCTGGGGCTGCTCCTGTGCCTCTCCGAGGGAGGTGGAAGGCTTGCAGAGAACGATTAAACGCCTGGGAGCCTTCTTCATCGTCCTCACCATGGTCCTGGTGATCAACCTCAGCTACCTCCAGGTCTGGGGGCAGAAAAGCCTTATGGAAAATAATGCCAATACGAGGCGCCTGGTGGAGGAGTACGGGATAGCCCGGGGCAGGATAATCACCTCCGACGGCCTGGTCCTGGCGGAGAGCGTGCCCGCCCAGGGACCCTTCGCCTACCGCCGGCAATACCACCAGGGCTCCCTTTTCTCGCACGTGTTGGGTTACGACAGCCCCCGGTTCGGGAGGACGGGAGTGGAGGAAACCTATAACGAACAACTGCTGGGAAGGAAACCCCCCCGTTCCTGGGTGGAAGAGATGACCTCCGACGTGCGCGAGGGAAACGACGTTTACCTCACCCTGGACACCGAGGTGCAGGCCGCGGCGGCCAAGGCCCTGGGTTCCCGCAAGGGGGCGGTGGTGGCCGTAAACCCCAAGACGGGTGCCGTCCTGGCCATGTACTCCTGGCCCACCTACGACCCCCAGTCCCTGGTGACCCCGGACAGAGATGCCGACGGGACGCCGCTGGCGGAGAAGGCCATGCTCAACTACAGCCGGGACTCGAGCAGTCCCCTGCTCAACCGCGCGGCGGCCGGTCTCTACACCCCGGGCTCCGTCTTCAAGGTGGTGACCGGTTCGGCGGGGCTGGAAGCGGGATTCCCCGTGTCCACGGCCTTCGATTGCCCGGGGGTCTGGGAGGTGGGTGGTTCGCGGGTGACCAACTACGGAAACCCGCCGCGCAGTTTCGGAAGTATCGACATGAAGACGGCTCTCACCTACTCCGTGAACACCTACTTCGCCCAGCTGGCGGTGAAGATGGGGGCTCCGGCCCTGGTCAAGTACGCGGAAGCCTTCGGCCTGAACTCCTTGCCCCCCTTGGACTTACCCGGGGTCTCCGTCTCGCGCATCCCGCCCCCCGGCGGCATGGACGCCGTCCTCCTGGCCTGGTCGGGTGCCGGCCAGGGAGAGATACTCCTTACCCCGCTCCAGCTCTGCCTGGTGGGCTGTGCGGTGGCCAACGGCGGGAGGATCATGGCCCCCCACCTGCTCAAAGAAGTCCGGAAGGGGGAGACCATCCTCGAGCGCTATGACGCCTCGGTGTGGAAAAACCCCATCTCCGCGGATTCGGCGGCGGAGATGCTGGAGATGATGGTCTCGGTGGTGGAGAGGGGGACCGGGACGGAGGCGGCCATCTCCGGGGTTACCGTGGCCGGGAAGACGGGCACCGCGGAGGTGGAAGGCAAGCCGCCCCATGCCTGGTTCCTGGGGATCGCGCCGGCGGAGAACCCGAGCGTGGTGGTGGCGGTGGTGGTGGAGAACAGCGGCGGCGGGGGGGGTACGGTTGCCGCACCCATCGCCCGTGAAGTCATGAAGGCCGCCTTGAGATGAGGCGGAATGGGTATTCTTCGCCATGGGAATGCGCTTGCGCATCATGGCCGCCTGCCTTGGGGGCGTAGGGCGGGTCGGTATTGTCCCCCCGGTGGTTTCCTGGATTACAATACCCCTGAAAAGTCCCCGGATAGGAGCAGGGCCGGCCGCGGATCGAACCTAAGGGGTGGCGAAAGACCCCGGCACACGGAGGCTTTAGGTTGATGGCCGAGAAATACCCCGACTGGCGGGGCAAGGTGCTGAGAAAGCGCTACCGCCTGGACGAGAGGATCGCCCTGGGAAGAACCGTGGAGGTCTTCAGGGCGTACGACCTCCTCGAGGAAAGGGAGGTCGCGGTGAAGCTCCCCCTTCCCCACCTGCTATCCGACCGCGAGTTCTGCGACCAGTTCCGCGCCGCCGCTCACCGCGCCACCAGGCTCCGGTATCCCGGCCTGGTGGAGGTCCTGGACTACGGCCTGGAAGAGGACCGCCCCTTCGTGGTGGAGGAGCTGGTGGAAGCCCGGACCCTCCACGAAATCCTGGAGACGGGGAAGAGGATGAAACCCCTCGGGGCCCTGTATTTCGCCCTGGAGATCTCCAGGACCCTGGCCTACCTGGAAAAACAGGGGGTGGCGCACGGTTCGCTGGACGAGAGGCACATCTTCATCTACCCCGGCCGTAAGGCCAAGATGTCCGACCCCGGTTTTCCGGTGGTCATGGGAGGCGGGGACAGCCCCTTCCCCGTTTTCCTTAATCTCCAGCGGGATATCCGGGACCTGGGCTACCTCATTTACCGCTCCGTAACCAACCGGAGCAAGCAAGAGGTCCTGGAGGACGCCCGGAAGGGGAAGTTGCGGTGGGACCGCGAGGTCCCGCTCCGCCTCCAGAGGTTCGTGGAAGTGTGCCTGAAGAGCGCGGAGGGAAAGGGTTTCCCCACCGCCAGGGATGCCCTCCGGGACGTCGTTTCCTCCCTGAGGGAAGAACTCCCCCTGGCCCCCTTGCCTCCCGAAGAGCCGGAAGAGGAGAGGGTCGAGGAGGCGCCCGCCGCCCCCGCCGCGGCCCTTCCCCTACCGCTGCCTCGGCTGCGCCGTTGGCAGGTCTGGGTGGGGGGCGGCCTTTTGGCGGTGGCCGCGGTACTGCTTTTTTTCTGGATCTTGTCCATGTTCATCGGGGGCACCAAGGTGGAAGTTCCCAACCTGGTGAACGTGAGCGTGGAGGAGGCCGCCAAGATGGCCGCGGAAAGGGATCTCGGCCTGCTGGTGGTGGGGAAAGATCACGACGCCCAGGTCAAGGCGGATTACGTCATTTCCCAGGATCCCAAGCCGGGCGAGATGGTGAAGAGGAAAACGGTGATCAAGGTCCTCCAGAGCCTGGGCCCGCTTACCGTGCCCAACCTCGTCGGCTTGTCCCTCGAGGACGCGCGCTCGGTACTGGAGAGCAGGGGCTTCCGGGTGGGGGAAGTGATTTACAAGGAAGTGGCCGGTTACAGCCAGAACCGCGTGGTGGAGACCGATCCTCCCTACGGGTCCAAGCTCTCCAGCGGCGCCGCGGTGAACCTGGTGGTGAACCGAAAGCCGCAGTGATGTGGAGGGGGGAACCACCGGAGGGCTCGGCCGTCAAAATATCCGGCCCCTTTCGAAGCGTGCTTATGACGCGTCCGATGACGGGATGTGAGGCAGGGAGACGCGGGGTGGTTAGAGGGAAGAGGGTCCTTCCGGTATGGAGGGATTGCCGGCCGGACCATGGAAATTATCTTCCGGGAAGGGGCGGAAGCCCGGGTTGAACCGGAAAAGCGCCGAGACTCGGTCGCCCGGGTGTACGGAGATCCGCGGTAAGTTCGGAGGCCGGGAGTAATTATGCTGGGAAAGATATTCAACCAACGCTACCGCTTGAAGGAAAAACTGGGGAGCGGGGGCATGGCCGACGTCTACCTCGCCGACGACCTGCTCCTGGAGAGGGAGGTGGCGGTCAAGGTCCTTCACCCCCAGTATGCCGCGGACCCGGCTTATATCCAGAGGTTTCGCCACGAGGCCCAGGCGGCGGCCAACCTCAATCATCCCAACATCGTGAACATCTACGACTGGGGGAATGAAGGCGACCTCTATTACATCGTCATGGAGTACGTGGAGGGCCGGGACCTCAAGGAGGTGTTGCGCGGCGAGGGGCGTATCCTCCCGGAGCGGGCGGCGGAGATAACCGCTGAGGTATGTGCCGCCCTCCAGTTCGCCCATCGGCATAACCTCGTGCACCGGGACATCAAGCCCCACAACATTTTCCTGACCAACATGGGCCAGGTCAAGGTGATGGATTTCGGGATCGCGCGTGAGGGCAACGGCAGCGGCTTCACCCAGACGGGGGTGGTCATGGGCACGCCCCAATACATATCTCCCGAACAGGCGCAAGGCCGCCCGGTGGACGGACGCTCGGACATCTATTCCCTGGGAGTGGTCCTTTACGAGATGCTCACCGGCCGCGTCCCCTTTGACGATCCCAACCCGGTGACCGTGGCCTACCGCCAAGTGCGCGAGGACCCCATACCCCCCTCGGTCATCGACCCCGAGATACCTCCCGCCCTGGAGGCGGTGGTCATGAAGGCCATGGCCAAGAACCCCGCCAACCGCTACCAGACGGCGCAGGAGATGAAGGCCGACTTGCTGCGTTTCCTGGAAGGCATGCCGGTTACCGCCACCCCGGTGCTGCCCGGGGCCTCCGCGCAGGCTTCCGCTACCGCCGCGGAGCCGCGGAGGAGGGTTCCCTGGGGATGGATAGCGGCGGGAGCGGCGGTCTTCCTGGCCGTCCTGGGCGTGGTGCTGGCCTTGCTGCTGACCGGGAGGGGCACCAAGGTGGAGGTCCCCAACCTGAAGGGCATGACCGAGGAGCAGGCCCGTCAAACGCTGGAGGGGCTGGGGCTCAAGTTGGGGCAGGTGGAAGATTATTACATCGAGGACCCCTCCGAGAAGGTGGGGGTCGTGGTCTCCCAGGACCCGGAATGGGGCACCCTCCTGCGCAAGGGAGAGAAGGTCAACGTGACCGTCTCCAGGGAGATGAAGATGCCCGGCGTGGTCGGCCTGACCAGGGAGGCCGCGGAGGAGAAGCTGCGCGAGGCGGGCGTCACCATCATCGAGATCGTCAACAAGCCCGTGGATGACGAGGACAAGATAGGCAGGGTCCTTTCGCAGGACCCGTCGGCCGGCAAGCTCATCAACCCCCGCACCAACGTGAGGCTGGAGGTGGGGGTGGAGCAGAAAAAGGTGGCCGTGCCCGACGTGGTGGGTATGCTCAAGGAAGACGCCGAAAGAACCCTGGAGAACGCCGGCTTCCAGGTCACGGTGACCGAGGAGGCGAGCTCCGAGGTGGAGGAGGGAAGGGTCATCAGGCAGAGCCCCCTGGCCAACCAGAAGGTGGCCGAGGGGAGCACGGTGACCATCGTGGTGAGCACCGGACCAGCCAAGGTCACCGTCCCCAACCTGGTGGGAAAGAGCAAGGAAGAGGCGGAATCCATACTTGCCGGCCTGGGCCTGGAGCCCGACGTCTCCTACACCGTGGACCTGGCCCACGTGGGGAAGGTGGTGGACCAGGACCCGCCCGCGGGCACCGAGGTGGAGGAAGGGAGCCAGGTGGAGATCGTGGTGGGCAAACTTCCCTGAAACCGGCCTTTTTCCCGCGGCCTATCAGGATCGGCGTGGATGGGTATTCCCAACATCCTCGTACCCCTCTTTTAAACGCATACCCGCCGCGGTTCACGAACGGGAAAGCCCGCGCAGGCACCACCCGGCTTGATCATGCGTTTCACCGTCCCCCACCTCGCCGTGACCGGTTTCCATTCCTCCGGGTAGCCTCTTAAGGGTGGGAATGCCTAACGGCTTTTCCCCATTCCCCCCGGCCCCCGCAGCCCGTGAGGCGGCGATTGGTATAATCGACCTCATGGGCGAAGAGTACGACGTGCTGGTTGCGGGAGCCGGCCCGGCGGGTTCCGTGGCCGCCATGCTGCTGGCGGGGCACGGCTTTCGCGTCCTGGTGCTGGAAAGGGACCGCTTTCCCCGCGACAAGATATGCGGGGACGGCATAGCTCCCCGGGCCGTGCATTCACTCCATGTCCTGGGCCTGGAAGAGGAACTGGAGGGAAGGTTCCTCCGCACCCGGGGCATCCGTTTCTACGCCACGCGGGACGGGGTGACCGAGGTCCGCTACCCCATGGGCAGCCGCTATCCCGACCACGGTTACGTGGCCCCCCGCAGGGAGCTGGACGACATCCTCCTCCGCCGGGCGAAAGAGAGGGGAGCCGAGGTGCTCGAGGGATGCCGCGTGACCGGGCTCCTTGAACCCTCGGGGGGCAGGATACCGGGAGTGCGGGCGGAGAGGGAAGGCGAGCGGCTGGAGCTCAAGGGCAGGTTCATACTGGGCGCCGACGGGCCTTCCTCCGTGGTGGGAAGGGAAGCGGGGCTCCTGCGCAGGGACCCCCTATACATCGGGGTCTCCGTGCGTTGTTACATGCGTGGAGTCCGGGACCTGGCCGACTTCCTGGAGATCTATCCCGAGGACGCCATATCTCCCGGATGCGGCTGGATATTCCCTGTCTCCGGGGATACGGCCAACGTGGGGGTGGGCTTCATGCTTTACGCCCGCGAGGCCAAGGGCCTGAACCTCAACCGCCTCTGGGAGGCTTTCCTCCGGGATACTCGGCACGCAGCGAAAAAGCTGGCCTCCGCCGAGCCCCTGGGCAGGCCGCGGGGGGCGCTTCTGCGGGTGGGGTTGGGAGGCGCCGTTCCCCGCCGGGCCAACGTGCTCCTGGCCGGCGACGCGGCCTCCATGACCAATCCCATCAGCGGCGAGGGCATCACCTATGCCCTGGAGAGCGGCCGTTGGGCGGCGGAGACCCTGGCCGCGGCCCTGCGTCGCGAGGATCCGGATATCCTGGCCCTTTACCCCAGGATATTGCATTGGTATTATGGAAGATATTACCATTATGGTACCTTGGCCATCCGCTACGGGAACCGCCCCGCCTTCGTCAATCCCCTGCTGGCCGTGACGTCCCGATTTCCCCGGCTGGGGGACAAGATGGGGAGGTTCCTCATGAACTGCCGTCGCTCCGACCACCCCCTGTGATATGGTCGGCGGCGGCCGGAGAAGGAGGGTCATATGTAGCGGATGAGCCCCAGGCTACGGTCCGGCGGGCTTCCGTTCCCCGCGGCACGGGGAACGGGGAGCCGGGGTCCCCGGGGGAGCGGGGCCTTTTTAGGGGCGACGGGCGGTTATCTTGGGTGGGGCTCAGGCCGTAAATCGAGGGGACGCGGAGAGGGCCGGGGAGCGAGAGGGCGCGGAGAAAGAAGGGATCGGCCGGTGGAAACCGGAGACGCCGGAAAGCGGGGTTGCGCATGGGATTGAAGGTCACCTTCGTCTATCCCGACTTCTTCCAGTACGACGAGGAGCATTACCTCCCGGAGGGTCGCATTTACCTGGGGATCGGCTACCTTTCCGCCTACCTCAAGCGCGAGGGCCACCGTACCTCCCTCGTCCACCTGGTGCGCCCGGTGGGAAGGGAGGAGCTCCTGGAGCGGGTTCGCGCGGAGGCGCCGGACGTCCTGGCCTTCTCCAGCACCACCCACATGTTCCCCCACGTGCGGAAATGGGTGGGGTGGATAAAGGAGGACATGGATATTTTTACCATATGCGGAGGCGCCCACCCCACCCTGGACCCGGAAGGAGCTCTCCGGGACGCCCCCCTGGACGCCGTGTGCCTGGGGGAGGGAGAGGAGGCGCTGGCCGAGCTGTGCGCGGCCCTGGAGGAGGGGAAAGACCCCACCGGCATACGGTCCCTGTGGTTCCGCGTGGAGGGGGAGGTGCGTCGCAACCCGGTGCGGCCGTTGGTGGAGGACCTGGACTCCCTTCCCTTCCCGGACCGGGACATCTTCGACCCCGCCTGTTTCTGTCCCCAACAGCACGAGCGGGGGACCCTCATGGCCTCACGGGGCTGCCCCTACTCCTGCACCTACTGCTCCAACCACGCCCAGAGGAGTATCTACCCCAACAAGCGCAAGTACGTCCGTTTCCGAAGCGTGGACAACGTGATGCGGGAGATCGCGCAGATCGTCGCCGCGGACGCGGAGGGGCGCCTTCGCTACATCCGCTTCGACGACGACATCCTCACCCTGCACCCCGAGTGGTTCCGGGAGCTTACCTCCCGTTACCGCCGGGAGGTGAACCTCCCCTTCATCTGCAATTCCCGGGTCAACGTGCTGGATGAGGAGACGGTGAAGGCCTTCGCCGAAGCCGGGTGTTCGGTCATCTGCATGGGCATCGAGAGCGGTAACCAGGAATTGAGGAGGAAGGTGCTTGGCCGGCACATGTCCGACGGGGACATCGTCAGGGCCTTCCGTCTATGCCGGAAATACGGCATCAAGACCGTCTCCACCAACATGACCGGCCTCCCGGACGAGGACCTCCCGGCCCTCCTGGACACGGTGAAGATAAACGCCCGTGCCCGCCCCGACTGCCTCCAGGTATCCACCTACCATCCCTATCCCAACACCCGCCTGTACGCCTATTGCCAAAGGAAAGGTTACCTTACCGGGAGGCACGTGGACACCATCTTCGACGGGCGCAGCGCCCTGGACGTCCCCGCTTTCCGGGACCCGGCCTACGCTTACGCCAAGGAGAAGTTCTACCCCCTGGCCGAGCTCTACTCCCGGCTCTTCGAAGCCGGCCTCCCCGGGGAGGTGGCCGCGCGCTGGCTGGACCTGGTGTTTCTATCCGGGAGGATTCCTTGGAGGTGGCGGCACCGCCTGCTCTCGCGCCTGGTGGACTGGGCGGACCGCCACTCCCGCTTCGAGTGGATTTACTACTGAGGGGAGATATTGCCGGGTGGGCGGCGGGTTTTGCCGTTGCCGAGGGGCAGGGGGATCGGCGGTGCCGGTCAGGCATCTTCAAGGTGATGGGTCACTGGAGGGAAAAAGGTCTCCAGCGACGAAGTCCTTTTTAGGAATTCATGCGTTTGCCGTGTTCAGGGACAGGGATGCGCCGTATCTCGATTCCCGCACTTGGGTATGGGCCCACGTGCTTGGTATACGGGGGGAGGGTAACCGCCTTGGTCCTTCAATTAAGGAATGGTTTAAGAGCAACGACGGGGATCCGTAGCCGGTACGCAGTACCACGACCATGTAATGTTCGGGCCGGCGGAGGTCGATGTTAAGGATTAGTGAAGCGCGCGGATCTTGGACAGGCGGCAAACATGCCCGTCACTCAAGACCTTGGAGGCGGGGCTGCGGAAGTAATAAGAGTCGCCTCGTTTAAGTCTTAGGGGAGGGGTCGGCGATGACCAGCCGGAGGTTTTGTCCGGAGTGCGGAGCTTCCCGCCGCATAGTGCGGGAGCACCGCTGGCTGAGCGACGGGACCATCGTGCAGGCCAAGAATCCCGATCACCGCATGATCTTCATCGAGAACGAGAACATAAACGGGATCTTCCGCAACATCGAGGAAATCATTTCCATGTCCATAGAGCGCATCATCGTGGAGGCCAAGCGGCGGGCCACCTTCGACTTCGTTGACCACATCCTCCCCGGGGTGGTCAAGGCGGTGGTGCAAAGGGTGGGCGTGAGGCCGGTGATACGCAACATCACCGCCCTGGGAAAGGTCATGGGCTACGGGAACATCGAGCTGGCCAACCTGAGGCGGGTGCGGGACGAGGGGGATTACGTGACCATCCACACCCGCGGCCTTTATTCCATCCCCCTCTTCTGCGGGGACCTGGCCGGTTCCTTCAACGCCATCGACCGCCGCGAGGTGGCGGTGAGCTACCGCGAGCTGGGACCCGATGAGCTCGAGCTCACCGGCTTCATCTCCGTCCACCCCATGGAGCTCATGGACCGGCTGAAGCCCGTTCCCTACACCCACAAGGAAGGGGACATACGGCTGGAGAGGTGCGGGAAGTGCGGCGGGCCCAGGGCCCTGGCCGACTACCGGTGGGACTGGGAGAAGGGGATGATCCTCCACCGGGAGAGCGGGAGGCGGATGGTCATCCTGGGCCCCTCCACCATCGACACCATAATCGACGAGCTGCAGAAGGAGCTGGGGGAGAGCATCCCCGAGGTGGTCATCGAGGCCCAGAGGCGCTTCGTGCGCGAGGGCTTCTATTCCCTGGACGAGGCCCGCACCTTCGAGGACTTCCGGAAGGCCCTGGCCCTGCGGGGACTGGGGAACCTCCGGGACATGGACTGGTCCGCCGACCGGTTGCGCTTCCGCCTGGAGAACCCCTGCCTGTTCCTCCCCATGGTGGGCCTGGTCCTGGGGATATTCGAGCTCCGTTCGGGCAAGGATGGAAGCGCGGAATGGGAGGTTCGCCCGGACGGCGACCTGGTGGTGGAGGTGAGCCCCAAGCCCTGAGGGCTCCCGCGGCTTTTTCACTCCGGGCAGGAGCAGGGGATGGAGCCGCAGCGCGGGCACCCGTGCGCGTACTTGCCCGCGGACTCCTGCAGGTCGATATCGCAGAGGTTGGCCAGGCTGGCCAACCAGGCAAGGACGTCGGCGAACTCCTCGTCAAGCGAGTCCCGGTCGCCGCTTCGCAGGGCGCGGGAGAGCTCCCCCATCTCCTCCACCAGCCAGGCGAAGGTCTCCGGCAGGCCCCGTCGACGGTCCCTGTCGAGGAAGGTCCTCCCGAGGAGTTCCTGAAAATCCCTTATCTCCATGTGTCCCCCAAGTCACCGCTTGATCGCCGGGGCGGATCAGGAGGCGAACCCACGTTTTTCCTGGAAATCCGCCATCTCCACGGATGCCTTGTACTTCCTTGCTCTTCGCGTGGTCCGGAAAGATGACCAAGGGCCGGCCTCCTCCCGGTCTCCTCCCTCTCCCTTGCCTGCCTCGGGCGTCTTACCGTCTAACGTGGGCAGGAATCGTCCTCCTCCGCCAGGCCCATTTCTGGTCCACCCAAAGTATATACTTTTCCTTCCTGCCGGCCCCTTTCAGGGGCGGAAAAAACACGACTATGAACGATCGCGAATGGAGCCGAGCCGCGGCTTCTCCGGGCGCCGGGATGACGCCGGGTGCCCCGCAGGCAGGGGGGGACACATTGGGCCGACCCTCTTGCGCATGTCTCGCCGGGATTTTGCGTCCCGCCTCCGGGGCCGGTTGCGGTAATCGGCGGCGATCACCTTGCTCGTATTTGCTATAATAACTTTTGCGCCCGGGAAAAGCGGGCATACGGGCGAGTGGCGGAATTGGTAGACGCGCTGGGTTCAGGGTCCAGTGCTCGTAGGGGCATGCGGGTTCGAGTCCCGCCTCGCCCACCAGGCGTAAGAGGGCGGCGTCAAGCCGCCCTTTGAATTGTCACGCTTGATACCGCCGGGCGCCCCTTTGTATAGTGGCACTGGCCCCGGAAAGCGGCGGAGAAGGATGTAAGCCATTGTACGCCCAGACCAGGACTCCGAGGTTCAGCAGGCGGCGCAGAAAGAGCCCTGCCCCGGCCATCATCATCGCCGTGGTCGTCCTCCTCCTCGGTTGCTGGCTTTTCAACCTCACCTGCGGCAGGGGCAAGAAGGAGGACGCCTCCTCCCTGAGCGAGTACGCCAACCGTATAAAGGCCCTGGTGGAGGCCTCCAACGGCATCGGGCAGTCCTTCGCTTCCCTGCGGGCCACCCTCGCGGAATTGATAGGGGATACCGGGAACCTGGGCGCCAGGCTGGAGGAACTGGAAGGCCAGGCCCTGGACCTCCTCGGCCAGGTCAAGGCCGTGGTCCCACCCCGGAGCCTGGAAAACGCCCACTACGCCCTGGTTATCTGCTTCGAGCAGCGCTACCGCGCCCTGAAGAATTACCGTCCCGACATCATCAACGCCATATCCGCGCTGGAGATCGACGTTTACGCGGAGAGCATCAGCCAGGACATGCTGGAGCTCGTTTACTCCGACGGGAATTACCTATTCTTCCGCCGCGCCCTGGAGGACCTCCTGGCGGCCAACAACCTGCAGGACCTGGATCTGCCCGATTCCCGGTGGCTCGAGGACTGGGAGAGCGCCTCCGTGGAGAGGGTGCGCTCCTTCCTCCAGGCGCTCAAGGGCACCGAAGTGCACGGCCTGGCCCTGGGAAAGGTGACCTTCGATCCCGCGGGGACGGTGGTGAGCATGGATGGAGACGACGTCCACCGCCTTCCGGCCGTGGACGAGATCAGCGTGACCGCGGTGGTGGAGAACCAGGGTAACCGTCCCGAGAACGGGGTGACCGTGACCCTGAGCTTGTACTCCAAGATCGATACCACGCCCGTGCGCCAGGAGAAGACCATCGACAGGCTCGGGCCGGGGGAAAAGGTGCAGGTGGTGTTCAGCGGGCTGCGCCCCACCACGGGAGGAGTGCGCAACATCCTGGAGATCAAGGTCGAACCGGTGCCCAAGGAGACCTTTATCGACAACAACCAGAAGTTGATATACTTCACCTTAGGATGAAAGAACCGAAGACCCTGCACGGCGAAGACCCTGCGGCCCCCCGCCACTCTCCGGCCGTGGACCTGCTCCGCGAGCACCTGGAGTCCATAAGCGAGGAGATAGTGGACCGCGTCCGGAGAGAGGTTCCCGCCTTCGCGGAGATGCCGGAATCCTTCATGCCCCTGCTCCGGGAAGTGGGCCGCAAGGCCTGCCTGACCCTCTTCAGGGGCATGGAGGGTTCCCTCCCCCCCGACTGGAGGATGGAGGTGGGGGAACTTCGCGGATTCGAGCTGGTGGACGTTCTGCGCGCCTTCCAGGTGGGAAGCGAGGTGGTCTGGAGCTGGGCCAAGCGGCTCTGGGAGGCGGAAGGATTCCCGGACCGCGAGCTGGTGGGGGTGGCGGAGACCATATGGGACGCCTATTTCCGGGCCGCCAACTCGGTGGCCGATGAGTACCTGCGCCACCGGCAGGCCCTGGTGAGGGAGTTCAACCGCTTCCTCAACCGGCTCCGGGCGGGCCAGGACGTGGATTACCTGGTGGGGCAGATCGTCGAGGGGGCCTGCGAGGTGCTCGGCTTCCGCCGCGCCGTGTTCTTCCGTTACGAGCACGAGATGCTCATACCCGCCGCGGCTCGGGACCGCCTGGACGAGGACTGGGGGGATGCGCTTCTCCGGGAGAAGAAGGCCTATCCCATCCACCCCCTATCGGACAGCCCGGAGGCGCAGGCCTTTTTCGCCGGGGCGGTGAAGGAGGGGCGCGGGGACGAGCCGGCGAGGACGGCCTTCCTGGACCCCTTGCCCGGTTCACGTTATTTCCTGGTTCCCGTGAACCCTCAAGGCTCTTTGAAGGGGCTCTTCTACGTGGAGGCGGAGGCGGGGATGCCGGTCACCGACAGGGACCTGGAGATGCTCGGTTCCTTCGCCGACACGGTGGGCCTGTCCCTGGAGAACGCCCGCCTGTACCAGGAGCTCATGGCCCGGAGAAAGATGATGGACCACCTCCTCTCCAGGGTGAACACCGCCCACGAGGAGGAAAGGGCCCGCATCGCGCGCGAGCTTCACGATTCCGTGGCCCAGTCCCTGCTGAAGATCATCTACACCGCGGGTTTCGCCCTCGATTTCCTCAAGGAGGACCCGAGGCTGGCGGTGGAGGAGATCGAGGAAGTGCAGCAAAGGGCCAAGGACTGCCTCCGGGAATTGCGGGCCATCATGTCCAACCTGAGGCCCACCTCCCTGGATATCCTGGGGCTACGGGAGACCATCCAGCGCTACGCCGAGCAATTCGAGGAGGAGTACGCCATCACCACCACCGTGGACCTGCAGGGGCTGGAATCCCTTTCTCCCTCCGTGGAGTTGGCCGTCTTCCGCATCCTGCAGGAGGAGCTGACCAACGTGCGCAAGCATTCCAATGCCGAATCGGTGCACATAAAGACGGAGAGAAAGGGCGACGACCTCTACCTGGTGGTGGAGGACGACGGGATCGGTTTCGACCCCCAGTCCCTGGCCGCGGAGCAGGAAAGCGGAAAACACCTCGGCCTGGTGGCCATACGGGAGCGGGCGGAACTGCTGGGCGGGGAGATGACCATCGACTCGGAGCCCGGACGGGGAACGCGCATCATCGTGCGCATCCCCATGATGGTGGCGGGGGAATGACATGGCCGGCAGGGGCGAGTCGGTGAACGTGATGCTGGTTGACGACCACGAGGTGGTCCTGGAGGGCCTGATTCGTATCCTGGAGAAACAGGGAGGGATAAAGATCGTCAGCGTGGCGCGCAGCGCGGAGGAGGCCTTGGAAAAAATTGACAGGTTCCCGCCCGACGTGGTCATCGTGGACATACAGCTTCCGGGTATGAACGGGATCGAGCTCATCAGGCGCATAAAGTCCCGGTATCCCGACATCGAGGCCATCACCCTTACCGTGTTCGACGACGAGCAGTTCGCCAAGCAGGCCATCAAGGCGGGGGCCATAGGATACGTGATCAAGGACGCCGCCAAGGAGGAGCTGGTCAAGGCGGTGCGGGCGGCGGCCAAGGGGGAATCGCTGATCTCCACCTCCGTGGCCCGCAAGCTCATCGAGGAGATCAGCGAGCCCGCCGGCAGGAAAAAGAGGGAAGAGGAATACGAGGGCCTTTCCCAGAGGGAGCTGGACGTCATCAAGTTGATGGCCCGCGGCTACAACAACCGGCAGATAGCCGACATCCTCTTCATCAGCGAGCACACGGTGAAGGTCCACATCCGCAACATCTTCCGCAAGATCGGGGTGACGGACCGCACCAACGCCGTGCTCTGGGCCATCGAAAGGGGGCTGGTCCTCAAGGACAAGGACACCGTCAAACCGGACAAGCCGCCCGTTTAGGGAACGCCCCGCCCGCCCTACCCTCTGCCGGCCCTGCCGCGCGCTCGGCATCCTTCCCGGTCTTCCCGCTTTCCCCGGCCGGGGGCAGACTGTGCCCGTGCCGCGCGGAGGATACAGGCCGCCAAGGTGGGTGACGCGCTTTGCTGTCTCGCTCCGTCCGGAGGTAGCCCGAGGCCTCAGAAGGGCAGGATGACCCGCAGGGCGGCGGGAAGGTCCGCCGGCGCCGCCAGGCTGGAGACGGGAAGGAAAGGCCCCTGGATGCGGGGGCCCACCAGGTAATTCCAGGTGGAGTCCCCCCGGCTCCGGTATTCCACCTCGGGGACCTCTTTTTCCAAACCCTGGAAAACGCCCCCCAGCTTCCAGGACAGCAGCTGCGGGAAGGGCACCCCCTCGATGAGGGCGTCGATGAGGAAGGGCTTGCGGCTCACCCTCTTGGGCTTTCCCCAGCCGAGGACGGGTAGGCCCATGAAGAAGTTGCGGTAGGCGGTCTTGTAGTTACCGCCGGGAGGCGAGGCGTGTGCCCTGGCCGTCCTGGTGGTTATCAAGTCCGCGAGGGAGGGGGGGAGCTCCTCCCGGCGCGACCCGCTTATCTCCTGGAGGACTTCCTCCCATCCCCGCACCGAGGTTATCACCAGGCGCCGGTGGTCGTTGGGGCGGTATATGGTTCCCAGGTCGGGGTCCCACCTGATCTCCATGGGAAAAACGGGCAATCGGCACCGTTCGCAGACCTCGAGGTCGTAATCGCGCTCCGGGCGCCGGGAAGGGGTCTCCTTCCCCTGGGGCCAGGCACGCCGCTCCACGGTCTTCACCGTCACCTCGTATTCCGTCTCCGACACCTCGGCCATGGAGACCAGGGCTTCCACCCCGAAGAGCCCTTCCCAGAAACCCCAGAGGTCCCCGGCCAGAAGGTGGGGATGGTAGGGATGACGCACCTTCACCTTCATCTCCCGTCTCGGCTTGAGGGCGGTGACGGAGAGGTTGCCGCTTCCGTAGAAGGCCGCCTCCCTCAGAGCTTCGCGGATCAACCTCGCCGCCCACGGGCGTCGGGCCAGCAGGCGTCGGCGAGCTCTTCCCAGCTGCGAGAGGATCTCGCTTCGCGTGAAGGAGCGGCGTTTCTCGCGCAGGGTGTCCAATAATTCCTCGCCCCGGAGCTTAACGCCCTCGGTCAGGATGAGGGAGATCTCCTCGTGTTCCAGGAAGATGAGCCGGTCGGACCTCTTTTCACGGAAATATATCCCGCCGTCCTCGGCCCAGACCAGTCTCCGGTTGAGGGCCAGGGGAAGGCCGCACGATGGACAGTTTTGGGAATCGCTCATCTTCCACCTCTTGACAAAAGGTTAATGGAGGAGGAAAACGGGCGCAACCGCGACTTCGACGAGGTTTCTTTCCTGTTTTGGAGATCCGCCCTTCACCCCGCGCGGTCTTTGTAAGAAAATCGGTGGGGGGATTGAAAATGTGGAAAACGGAAAAGGCCCCGCAGGGGGAACGGGGCCTTCCGCTGATGCGGACTCCATTGGGGATTCAGGGGATACCTCAGGGATGATCGGCTGAGCTGCGATCGTGCTGCGATCCTTGCTGCTTTCCCTGCTGCGACTGGTCTGCGTCTGTACTTCAAACTTTGCGTCATGGGCGAGGGCTTTAAGTAGTCCGTCTGGGCTGCATTCGATGTAATGGGGTAGATGGCTGTCTCGGCTAGTCGGCTTCGGATGGTGCTAGGGGAATGCTATTGCGTCTACTTAAGGGGGCTGCGACTATTGCGTAACCGGCTCGCCCACGACGTCAATCTTCTTCTCTGGCACTATATCCCCGGGGTCCGCTTGGGGCCTTTTTCAAGGTTCTTTCACCGATAAACAACATAAAAAAGACGGGGACGGAATACCATTCCTCGAAGGTATTAATTTAAACCGCAAAAAATAATACTCCGGTATTAGTGTTCGGGGACGCCGAAAGGCCCTGAGCCCGCGGTTTCCGCGGCCATCCGAAGGCCATTTCCGGCCCATCTTTCCTGGCACGACGGGGTATTCGCGGGCCGGATGGAGTCCGCCGGGAGGCCGTTGGGGGCCCGACTTTTCAACCCACGCCATTCGGTCGACGGGCTATCCGCGGGCCGGGGGATGCCGCCGGTAGGGCATCGAGGGTCGAGGATGGCCGGGCGGGCCGCGTGCCCTTTTCTGGTACCATAAGGGAAGCGGAGGAAAAAGCGTTAGAGCGGGTGTTCGCCGCGAGATCGAGAAGGGACCGAACGGGCGAACGCCGGGCTCCAAGAGGAGGTGGTATCCACGGCCTCCCGCGGCCCGGTAGATGAGAGAGCGGCGCCTGAACATACCGCCGGGAGAGGTGAAGCAGTTGTCCTACGAGACGGAGAACCCCTGGGACCGCAGCCTGCGGGAGGTGAACCGCTTCATGGAGGCGGTGGCCCGCAAGATCCCCGTCATCCGTTCCCTGCGGGAGGCCTTTGCCGGGGAAGGGGACGGGTTCATCGACTGGGAGCAGGCCAAGGAGATAGCCAAGCTGGTGGCGGAGTCGGAGGGCGTCGCCCCGGCTCCGGGGCTCGAGGTGCGCGAGCAATTCGAGGCCATGCGCCGGCGCAGCGAGAAGCTGGTCAGGTCCTTCACCGGGCTGCGGCCGCTGGAGGAGGTCGGGCCCCTGTTCGTCTTCGACCGCCCCCAGTGGATAGAGGCCAACCTCTCCAGCTTCAAGCTCATCTTCGAGCCCCTGGCGGAGAGCTACGCCAAGACCCTCCATCGCCTGGAGGAACAGAGGGACCGGCAGTACCGGCTGGGACGCAAGTTCACCAGGGGTTTGCTCACCGCCCAGCTGGGGATGGTCATGGGCTACCTGGCGCGCAGCGTGCTGGGCCAGTTCGACCTCGGGCTTCCCCGGCTGGAGGACAGCGGGAAGCTGTACATCGTGTACCCCAACCTGCTCAAGGCGGAGGACAAGATGCGGCTCAACCCCGCCGATTTCCGGCTGTGGATCACCCTCCACGAGGTGACCCACGGCTTCGAGTTCGCTTCCCATCCGTGGTTGAGGGAGTACCTCAGGTCGCTCATGGAGCGTTATTTCCGCAGCGTTTCCTTGCGCCTGGAGGACATGAGCCTGAACTTGAGGCCCGGGGAGCTGAGGGACGCTCGGCGCCTCAACGAGATAATCGGGCAGGGGGGCCTGATGTCCATCATCCATACCCCCGAGCAGCGGGAGATCCTGGATCGCATCCAGGCTTTCATGTCCCTGGTGGAGGGGTACAGCAACCTGGTCATGGACATGGTGGGCCGGGAGATCATCCCCACCTACAAGCAGATGAGCATCGCCTTCCGCCACCGGCGCGACTCCAAGTCCGGGGCGGAGCGCCTGGTGGAGAGGATGCTGGGGTTCGACCTCAAGCTGCAGCAGTACCAGGTGGGAGAACTATTCTGCCGCGAGGTGGAGGAGAAGAAAGGCCTGGAGTTCCTCAACCTGGCCTGGAAAAGGGAGGAAAACCTTCCCACAGCGGAGGAGATCCGCCGTCCCTACCTGTGGATAGAGCGCCTGGAAAGGCAGGAGGGCCACCGGATCATCTACCACCGGATCTGACCGGGACTGGACATGCCGCCCTTTCCTCTCGCCCATTCCCTACGGCCGGCCGGGCGCCCGGGGGAGTGGGCCCGTGTATCACCCCTGGGCGAGCAACCAGGCGGCCAAGGTGACCACGCGGGTCACCTTGAGGAGGCCCTCGCTGTTCATCCTCTCCGGGGTGTCGGTCACGCGGTGGAAATCCGGGTGCTCGGAGCGCTCAAACCATGACCAGTCGCAGGTAACGGCGGGCACGTGGTACATGAAGAAGGTCCCCGCGGAAGACCCGGGGTCCGCGCCGCCCAGCTCCAGGGTGACCCCCAGGATCTCGGCCGCCTCCTCCAGCGCCTTGACCGTCTCCCGGTTGGGGCGGTAGTTGAGATCCCAGACGTCCATGTAATCCCCGTCCCCGGCGGCAAGACCTTCCAGGTTGATGATCCTGGCGCGCTCCCGAAGGCCCCTCTCCTCTATGGCTTCGGCCAGGGCGGAGGCCCCGTACCCCCCGCATTCCTCCCCTCCCAGCAAGGCGAAGACCAGGGTCTTCCCGGGTGGTTCTTCCAGGGAGACCAGGACCCTCGCCGCTTCCAGCACGGCGGCCGTCCCGGAGGCGTTGTAGTCCGCTCCCGGGTAGACCTCCCCGCTCTGCGGGTCGCGTCCCAGGCCGTCGTAGTTGGCGGTGAGGATGATCATGTCCTCCGCCTCCCCCCTTAGCATGCCCAGGATGTTGGACGCTTCCACCACCTCGCCGGGCTGGGTCTCCCGGTCCAGGTAGCAGCGGTCGGCGGGAACCTGGAAGGATTGGCGGAAGTCCGTGAGGCCCAGAGGGCTTACCGGCTCCAGGCCCAGTTCCTGGAGACGCTCGCAGAGGTACCCCTCGAGCATGGCGCTCTGCGGGGAGCCCGTGGCCCGCCCGGCCAGTTCCTCGCCGGCCAGGAAACGCACGGTCTCCATCATGCGGGAGATGTCCACCATGCCTGTGATGCGCTCCGCAAGGACGTCGCTTACCTCCCCCTCCGGCGGGGAAGTGGCGTTCCCGCAGCCGACCGCAAGGGCCAGGGCGGCCAGGAGCAGTGCCGAAACCACCACTTTCAGAGGGGATGGCCTGGTAGTCGCTTTCAGCCGCGAACGCCCACGGAATGGCACCTTGAGATCCATGTTCGCTTATCCCTTCCCGCCCTCCCCCCGGCACGCTCCATAGCCGAGTTGTGGCTTCCCGGTGATGTTCTCATTCCCTTTATCTTTCCCCGCCGAAACAGGCGATCCGGATTACCGGCGGTGCCTTCAGGCCGAGGGTGATGTTCTCAACCCTCGATCCTTCCCCGCCAAGCCCTTCGACATTCGCTGTCCTGGACTCCCCGGGACCGGCAGCCGGCGGGGATTTCCGGCCCGGGCTCGACTCAATCCTCCTTCCGGTCCCGTTTTCGCCCTTTCTTCCTCCCCTTTCTGGCGTTACGGGGTTCCTTCCAGGGGGCGGGAGGAGGCGGCGAAGCGTCCCGGCGCCTTTTCACCCGCATGGTGGGCCTGGAGGAGGTTCCCACCACTGGCTTTACCTTCCCCGGGTTGGACCTTTTTCTCAACCCGTGCATGAGGGCCAGCACCACCAGCAGCACCAAGGCCGGGATGCCCACGGCCAGGAGAAGGATCAGCCACCAGTTGACGCCGGAAGGTAGGGGGCCGGATATTTCCTCCTCCACCTCCCTTGGAGTCACCCCCAGTGCTTTGAAGGCGTCCTCGGGTTGGGCGCCGGTTTCCTCCAGGTCCACGAAAACCCCTATCTTCTCTATCCCGGTCACTTCCCTCAAGGTCTTCACCAACTGGGCCAGGGCCCGGATGGCCCGCTCGCGGTCCCCGGAGAGCTCCATGAGCTCGCTGGACAGGTTGACGCTGAACTCGCTGCGGTCCTGTTTTACCGTGGTGTACCGGAGCTTGACGCCCTCGGGGATGTAGGTGACGTAGCCCTGCGCCTTTTCCTCCTCCTTGGGGCCGTTGAGCAGTTCCATGACCGTGAACTCCGCGGCCTGCGGTCCGGCGGCCACCTCCCTCGCCACCGGGGTCAGGACTCCATCCAGGTAGAAGTAGACCTGTCCGGCCTGAGAAACCCCTTCGCCGGGGGTCTCGGGTACGGGGGGAGTCTCCTCCTGGGCCCGCGCCCACCTCCCTCCCGGGTTGAGGAGGAGCAGCAGGAGGCATAACGCCGCGGCGGTTATCGAGGCGGCAGGAGTGACCAATGGAGCGGCGTGCCTTATCCCGTCGTCGGGTATCCGCTTCTTCCTGATTTTCATACTCATCACCTCGGGTCCTTGATTAATATCCCGAGGGGTAAAGGCGGACCGTTGTCTCCGGTGTTCACCCTTACCATCAAGCTCCTCCCGTGCTTTCCTTCATGATTACGATTCCTTATGTCTATATGCGCGGAGGCCTCGTATCCGAGTCATCTTGAAGGTCCGGCATGCCCTTCAAGCGGATACACGGGCACTGTCCCCGTGACCTTACACGTCCTTTATTCGCTCCGCGGCCTTTGCTCGACGCGACAACTGGAAGCGGCTTTCCGAGCCCTCTTCTCAATGGCGCTGGCCAGGACGCGACCCGAACCGGTATGGTTCCGGAAGGAGGCCTTAAGCTTCATTTCCGGCCCCCTTCCGGATCGCGTCCCCTAAATTGTATGAGGGCGCGGTTTGCCAGGCAAGCTGAAATGGGGGATCCGGTGAAGGCACGCTCAACCCCATTGCTTTTGAACCCGTTTGTTCCGATCTCGGATCTTCGTCGGTCTCCCCCGACAAGGTATGATCCGGATAGGAGGAATGGGAGGGCACCGGTGGGATGGAGAGGCGGAACGCGTTCCTCGATGGAACCCCGGCTCACAGTCCCGCTCAAGGACGCCTTATGAGATGGAGGACGAAAGCGCCCCCCTCGTTGGAGCCCGGTGGCTTGGGACCGAAGGCCTTCCGGTCTCCCCCGACAGGTATGATTAGAAAAAGGCGGATGTGGCTATAATTACTCAGATGAGTGAAAAAAGGTGGTTTTACCTTCCCTCCGGGACATGTAAAGGGGGTTGGAACGAGCTGAGGTGAAGAGGAAGCGTTTTTTGCCGAGATGCCGTCTCGTTTATACCCTGTCGTTTATCACGGCTTCGTGTCTCTCGGCTCCTAAGGGGGCATGGCGAAAGGGGGAACCATGAAGAGAACGGTGAGTATGTCCGTCATCCTCCTGCTCCTCCTGCTTTTCTGGATGACGCCGTTTGTCGGGTGTGGGGGCAAGGAGGCGGAGAAGAAAGAGGAGGGTGCGGTGGAGGAGGAGGCGGTGACGGAAGAGGAAGCAGAAGCGGAGGAAACCGCCGCCGGCCGGGAAGCGGAGGAGGGCGCCGAGACGGATGAAGACGCCGAGGCGGATGAGGACGCCGAGGCCGGGCCTCCTCCCGGTTACCTCTACGAGAGGCAGGAGATAGGCAGCAAGACCCCGCTCGAGTACCTCCAGTTGGTGGATGTGCGTTGGAGCGACCACGGGGACTATTTCCGCTTGGTGGCCGAGCTGAAGCGCTTGGACGGCAGCGACACCACCCAGGTGCCCTGGTGCTTCGCCGATTATTCAGACGACCCCACCATAGAATACGGGACGGAAATACAGCTCTATATGCGGGGGATAAGGCGGGAAGACGTGCATGTCGCTTCCCTGCGAGCGGGGACGGGAGTGCTTACCGGGGACGCGGTCTGTCTCCAGGTCCTGATGACCATGCACGGCTCGGTGGACGGGGTGGAACCGGTGAACCTTTTCGTGACCACCAGGACCAAGAGGCCTTTCCGTCTGTCCTACGCTACGGCGCCCATGCGCATCATCCTGGACATATGGAAATAAGGGATGGGGGTCACAAGGGATGGGGGTCACATCTTCGTTTTTCGATTCCCTCTCCGTTTACGAAAAGCTTACCATCTCCAGCGAGCTGCCTCCGAAAATCGAAGATATGACCCCGGTTTCAGTAGCGGAATTCCCCGGCCAAGGCCACGAGGTTCATGACCACCGGCACGGCGTAGATGCCTCCCACGAAGAGGAGCTTGCTCCGCATGGACTTCATGTCCAGCATCAGGTTCACGGCCGCGAACCAGTAGAAATACCCCAGGACGAAGATGAGCCAGATGCCGGCAAAGGTGCGGTTCCACCAGGGATATTCCCACACCAGGTGCCCGCCGAGGTTGAGGCACACCTCGACGAAGACGCAGAAGGCGGCGAAGAAAAGGGCGAAGAACCAGCGGTTGGGGATTCCCAGTATCTTCCTTTCCCTCTCCGGGAGCAGGGAGTGGTAATAGACCAGCCCCAGCAGCAGGAAGGTGAAGATGATCTCCAGGTTCCAACCTATGGTCATGCGGAAGGCGGTGTCTCCCGGGGTGGTCCACACCGCCGACCTCCCGGTGAAGTGGAAGACCCAGCCGTTCCAGGTCTCGTTGAAGAAGTCGCACCCGAAGACCACCAGGGCGGCCAGGATGGGATCCCAGTTGCCCGTCTCCCGCGAGCGCAGGACCTCCCGGGCGTAGATGTAGGCCACCAGCGCCAGCAGCGGGACGGCGTACCACTTCAGGGTGTGCAGGTCGCGCAGCCCCTCCAGCGCCCTACGCGAAGCCTCGGTCATTTCGAAGAACATGGCCTCTGCTCCTTTCCCCGCCTCCGGACACCGGGACTACTGTAAGTAAGTCGAGGCGCCCCTTAAAGACCATACCCGGACCTCTGCTCTTTTCCCGCCTCCGGACACCGGCACTACCACTCGGCCGGGGTCTCCGCGCCGCTTGGGACCCGGTAAGCGTGCCCCAGGGCCGGAGAACTACTCCATCCTTTTTCTTGGCCGTTGAGGCTGGATTTCCTTCCCTCGAACCGTGCCCTTACCCTTAACCGTGAAGGGCGAACGGATTTGCCTGCGCTCCCTTCGCCGGCTGCGGCGTCCCGGATGCGATCAAGCGTCCTCGCCCGCCGGGCGGTGAACGGCTTTTACCCGCTCACCTGGCCGTCCACGAGGCCGATTATGGAATGGTAAATAATACCATATGGTTGATCCGGTCGGGAGGTCTTGTGGGGGCCTCGTCTCCCGGCCACTGCCGCCGTATGACCCTTGGGCTCACGTCAGGCGAAGCACTCCTCGAGGAAGGCCCCCAGGTCGCGGTTCACCTCCTCCGGGCACTCCAACATGGTGTCGTGTCCCTTTTCGGGGTAGACCACCAGGCGGGATCCGGGGATCATGGAGGCCGTGCGCTCGTTGGCCTTCCGCGCCGTGAGCCGGTCCTCGCTCCCCACCAGGATGAGCACCGGGACCTCTATCCGGGAGAGGGCGGCCGGTTCCACGTGGTAATCCAGGCAGGCCTTCATGGCCCGCATGAAGTTTGGCAGGGCGGTGGAGAAGATGAGCTCCCGCTGGAATTCCACCTCCTCCGCGGGGGGTTTCTTGCCGAAAGCCGTGTAGCGCGCCAGGTAATATCCCAGGGCGGATCTCCCGTAGAGGTCCCAGGCCCTCAGCGCCAACGGCCGTTCCCTGGCCAGCAGGTTGAGGGCGGCGGCCAGAGGGAAGGGGTAAAGGCGCTTGACCAGGCTTCCGAAGACCATCCCCTCCACCACGTCCAAACCGGAGGAATCCACGAGAACCAGCCCCTTCAGGCGGCCGCCGTAGCGCTCGCCGAAGCGCTCGTGCCACTTCAAGGTGGTGAACCCGCCCATGCTGTGCCCGATGACGGCGAACTCCGGGGGGTCGAAGGCCTCCACCACCGCCTGGAGGTCCTCGGCCAGGCGCTCTGTGCCCTGGTCCCCGCTGGCGGGCGTCCCGGACTTACCGTGACCGCGGAGGTCCAGGGAGACCACGCGGTACCTGTCCTTAAGGAAGGCCCGCTGGTAGCGCCAGATGGTGTGGTTACAGGCCAGCCCGTGCACCAGGAAGAGGGTGGGGCCCTCCCCGCAGGAGTCGGCGTAGATGGGGGTGCCGTCCGCGGAGCGTATGCCCTCCCGCGGTTCCCCGTCCGGCAGGGCCGGGGGAGGCTCCATCCCCCGGGACCTGCGGTGGTCCGCGTAGCGCACCCCCGCCGCGGCGGCATAGGCTCCCATGGTGCCTAGGAGGGCTACCTTTACCATCTTGATTCCGAACTTTCCACCAGACATGCAACATCACCCCATTTTCGAAACCAGTCGAGAACATACCCCTGGAGAACACATCCCTCTCGCGGCACACGCCTTGTGGTTGAGGAATGTCCCTTAATGATTGAAAACATATCGTGAAGGTACTTGCAAGGGCGACAGCATCCCCGGCGGCTTTCTTGACCCGGGGCATCGCCAATGGCACGAGAGACGATACGAAGGATGTGAGTGCAACGGGCGGTAAAAGGCGTTGCGTGCGGGTACGGCTCAGCCCGCCGCTGACTCAGGACGCGGCGGAGCAAGCGGAACCATCGCGTGCGCTTCACACGGGTTTCATACGCCGAACTCTTCATAACCGGACCTTACGTCGTGACCTGCGGAAGAGTGGAATTGGTGGCCCGCATGATCAATCTTCAACCCGGCGGAGGACATATCAATCCAGGGTATGATCATGGAAACCGGGACGCGTCCGGTTACCAGGTCTATCCTGTGGAGGTGGAAATTTCCTTCTCCGAGAGGGACGTCTCCGGCGAGTCACACCTGCGCGCTCATCTGCGCTCGTGAGGAAAGGGTACAAGTAGAGACCATTTCCTACCAAGCGGCGCACGGGGATCGTTTACCCCTTCGTCTCCGGGGCCTTTCAGGCCGTTAACCAGAGCGACATAATGCGGCCGGCGTGAAAGCGGAATAGGGAGTTCCACTAGTGAAGACGCATTCCCGAGGTCATCCGGAGGGCTTACCTGGACAGGCTCCGGGAGGTGGGCGTGAAGCCCTCCTCTGGGGATGTGGCCAGAAAGTACAGGGAGATGGAGGTGGAACAGATGTCCGTACCGGAGGCGTCGCACAGAGACTATGAGGGGAACAGGATCCACCCAGCAACCTCGGTGGAGGCCGCGGCCAGGGTCTTCGGTCCTGAGGCCATAAACATAGGCGTTGGCAACATTAGCCAGTTCAATGCGCTTTACACGCGCTTCGCCAAGACCAGGACCTCGCTGGGCATCTTCGATTTCGGGCACCTGGGCACGGGCATCCCCCGGTCCATCGGTGCCAAGCTGGCCAACCCGGACAGGGAGATGTATGTCATAATCGAAGACGGTGCGGCCGGTTTCAACTTCATGGAGATGTCCACGGCGGCCCTGGGGAAGGTGAAGATAACCGTCATCATGCATGCCGGGGAGTCCCTGGTACATGGAGGAAATGGGGCAGTTGGCCTTCTTCCAGGGAGACACCTCAAAGGTCATAGCCTATCGGCAGTACCCCATACGGTGGGACTTGGCGGCGGAGAGCATGGGCTGTTACGGGAAGTACGTGTAGCGGTAGGAAGAGCTTGTGCCCGCCTTCGAGTGGGCCGGGAATCATGAGCCTCCCGTCGTGGTCTTCGTGAAAACAGATTTCTACGCCAACCTGGAACCCGCCCCTGGCCAACCGCTTTATGGAGGCCTACGAGCAACCCGCGCAGAAAGCCGCGGAATAGCGGGGACGGAAGGACGCGGCATGGAAAGCGAACGTCCGCTCTTACCTAATATTAGAGACGGGTGAACAAGCAATAAATCTGTTCCTCGGGCCAGGGAAGGACCTTGCAAAGCTTCATCTTTACTTATGCCCGGATCTCTCCTTATTATTTATGCCAGGGTCAGTTTTCGGCTTTAAGGGGGTTCGTCATGGGTGAGTGCAGCACCATCGTCATCTGCGGAAGAAGAATCACCGATTACGTCTTATCCTGTCTTTCCCAGTTCAACAACGGCAAGGATCTGGTCGAGCTGAAGGCGGTTGCCGGAAACATAACCAGGGGCGTCGAGATAGCGCATATCCTGAAGTCCCAGGTACAAGACATAATCCTGGAGAAATGCGAAATAGAGACCACGAAGATTATTGGCGTCGATACGCCATGCCTCGATATTAACCTGAGATTCAGCGGGCAAAGGAGGCAGAAAACGGAGGAAGATTTTAGGGAAGTCCTGGCCTATCCCTACTATCACCTGCTTTTCGACCGGATTCTCCACAAGTACGGAAAGTTATCCATATCCAGGTTCGATGACGTAAGTCTCCTCGACATACTGCACGAGAATGGTTGCATCAAATGCGTGCGCGCTGATGGTTACCCCGACGCGAACATCTATTTCAAAGGGGTGGGATCGTTCTTGTACCGTTCCTCGATGATACTGCCGGCCAACTGGAAAGAGGTCTCTAACGTGTTATCCGCTTCTGACGACGTCATCATCGGGGTAGATACCAATATCCTCTATAACTGCTCATTGACGGAGCACCTCATTCCCTCGCTTTCCGTGGCGGATATAAAGAAATACGTGCATACTCCCAACTGGATACTTCTAGTCATACCGAGTGCGGTGATGCACGAACTGGAAGAGGCCTCGAACATAAGGGACGACAAGGGTTTTCTACAGGTGGAGGGAAGAATCGGGTACCGCGCGCTCCAGGAGATCCTGGAACTGAGCGAGGGCACCGACATAGAGGGGGTTTCCGTGGTTATAGTCGGGGAAACGAACCCCATACTCGATACCCGGGTGGAGTTGCAGGGGCTGAGATCCGACTTTTGCAGGATGGGGGCCGTTGGCGTCGCGGGCGGGCCCTTCCTTTCCAAGAAGAAATCGAGCGGTGACATGATCATAAGGGATCAGTTCAAATCGTTCCTGAGGCAGATAGGGTTCCATAAGGGCATTTACTTTATGACTGCCGATAAGTCCAACGCCGCCCTATCCCGGGCGGAAGGGCTGAACTCCATCCTTCTCGTGTTTCCGTTCGAGCAGCTGAAGAACAACAAGGAATTTCTGCCACCGGCCATCGACGACAACGGCAGATATAGGGTTAATGTTCCGCTGGGGAAATT
This sequence comes from Actinomycetota bacterium, assembly GCA_014360685.1. GTDB lineage: Bacteria > Actinomycetota > Geothermincolia > Geothermincolales > RBG-13-55-18 > Solincola_A. Next base: position 31,486 of record JACIXB010000009.1, read on the forward strand.
GATATATGAGGCGGCCGTGGAAAACGGCACCATTAAGATCACTTACCACAACGGAAAGACTGGGAGAAAGATAACCCTGCATTGCGATTCGAGAGGAGAGACATTGGATAACTGGGTACAGAGAAATCTCTTTTTCAGAGAGGATGATTTAGGGGTCCTTCAGGAGGATTACGATCCCATTTTCAGTTTCCGGGAGATAGGCAACATCTGGCGGGTTCTCGCGCCGAGATTGGGATATGAGATATGAACCAGGCGGAAAGCCGGTCCCGCAGGGATTTTCGCCAAAGAAAAATACCGTATATGTCAGCGTTCGTGTTTAAACGCCAGGAGAAATACGTGCCTTCTTCCTGAAAAAGCGGTCGCACTGTTTTTGTCCATCACTCAAGTCTTAATTCCGAAGTTCTGGGGATTCCCGCGGGAATGCAAGATCTAATGCGAGACATGATGGGGGGATCACAGGATCTGTCGTCGGCGAGTGGTATAAATCCAACATAGGGTGTTCCCGAAAATATTTTTCGAAGGGTGATGGGCAATGGCCGGATTTTTCGATTCCCTCGGCGACGCCTTCTTAGCCGGGGAGATCATCGGCTTCATCGAGGACAACACCCGGGAGTGCCGCCGCTGCGGCGGGGAGGTGGCCTTCGACGAGGAGGGCTTCGAGGAGTACCTCTGCCCGCGCTGCCTGGAGGAGGAATACTACGACGGAGATTTCGACGAGGAGGGCGAGGAGGGCGGGGACTTCGAGGACCGCTGGTAGGTCCTTTTATGGTAGATCCTGATAAGCGAGATATACGACTGTCGCCGGTTGGCGGCGCCTAAGCATGTGTGGATGATCCACAATTCCCGGAACGCAGGGATCAACGTCTGATAGGGAGGGAGATAAGGTTGATCCTGCAGCCATCGCGGGGCGCATGGAAGGTCAGGACAGAAAAGCATGCAAATGCCGAAAACGATAACTTGACGGCCGCGAAATTAGGAGATGGGGAAAGACCGGGCGAGGGGTGCGGCTATCGCCGGTTGCTGAGGAGGAAAAGGTCCGCCAATCCATCTGGAAAACAAAGGAAAGGGGTTCAGCGTTGGCCAGGATGATACCGGAGACCAGGGTGGAGCCGGGCGCCCGCGGAGAGCTCAGGTTCTACCGGTACCTGAGGGACGGGCTGCCCGACGACTACACGGTCTTCCACTCCCTGCCCTACCTCTCCGCCGGGGAGAGGGGTATCTTCGATCACGAGATAGATTTCCTGGTCGTCCACCGGAGGAAGGGCATCCTGACCCTCGAGGTCAAGGGCGGCGAGGAGATCATCTACCGCCCCAAGGAGAAGAAGTGGTTCTCCGTCCCCGCCTCGGGCGATAAGCGCCACGAGATAAAGGACCCCTTCGACCAGGCGCGGGGCAACATGCACTGGCTGAAGAAGGAGATCCTCAACCGCGGGGTCTTCCCCGGGGCGGAGGACCTGCCCTTCGCCTACGGGTACGCGGTGGCCTTCCCCGACGCCTCGGTGCAGACCAAGTATTTTCCTCCCCACGCCATTCCGGAGCTGGTCATCGACCGCGACGGCTTGGACCGGGTGGGGGAAAGGATAGAGGAGATCATGGGCCGCATGAGGCGCCAGGGCAGCCGGGCCATGAGCGAGCAAGAGTACAACGACCTCTACAACAAGTTCCTCCTCCCGGAGTTCCGCCTCACCGCTTCCATAGCCCGGCGCCTGGAGGACGAGGAGGCGCAGATCGTCCGCCTCACCGAGGAACAGTGCCGCATGCTGGACTTCCTCCGCAACCGGAAAAAGGCCCTCATCCAGGGGTACGCGGGGACGGGCAAGACCCAGCTGGCCGTGGAGAAGGCCCGCCGCCTGGCCGCGGAAGGGCTTTCCGTGCTCCTGCTGTGTTTCAACAGCCCCCTGGCCGCCTACCTGCGCCGTCAACTCCGGCCGGAAGAGGGAAAGATAGAGGCCTACAATTACCACGACCTGTGCATCCGCCTGGCCCAGAGTGCGGACCTCCCCTACGAGGTGCCGGGGCCGGAGGACTCCCAGAGAAGGCGGCGCTTCTGGGACGAGGAGGTGCCCCTCCTCCTGGAAAAGGCGCTGGACATCCTCGACGTCCGCTACGACGCGGTGATCATGGATGAGGGCCAGGACTTCAAGCGCCACTGGTCGAAGAGCGTGCTCAAGCTGCTGCGGGACCCCAAGGAGGGCCACCTCTACATCTTCTACGACGAGAAGCAGAACATCTACCACGGGGACGACCTGCAGTTCCCGCTGAGAGGCGAGCCCTACCTTTTGAGCGAGAACTGCCGCAACACCAGGAGGATATGCGAGATGGCCTCCCGCATAGGCGGCATCGACCCGGAGGGCTACCGTTACCAAAGGAACCCGGAGGGCGAGGAGGTGCGCTTCCTCCCCTACCGCGACCCGGCCGAGCAGCCGGGGCTCATCGAGGACACGGTGCGCAAGCTCCTCAAGAAGGGCTTGAAACCGGGGCAGATAACCATCCTCTCGCCCCGGGTGAGGGAGAAGAGCTGCCTCGCCGGGGTGGAGGAGATCGCCGGGTGCCGGGTGGTGGATTACGAGGAGCCGGTCCCACCCGACGCCCTGGTCTTCTCCACCCTCAAGCGCTTCAAGGGGCTGGAGTCCGACGTGGTCATCTTCTGCGACATGGACGGGAAGTTCCCCATCCACGACCGCAAGGACCAGTACGTGGCCGTCACCCGCGCCAAGCACCTCCTCTTCGTGGTCCACGACCGGGACTGGAGCCCACCCGAAAACCCGCCCTCTGACCCGCGGAACGCTAGGCCCGTGAGCGCGCCCTCTGACCCGCGTGACGCCCGGCCGGAAAAACCGCCCTCTGACCCGCGGGACGCCCGGCTTGAAGGCCTGCCAGGCGGTTCGCCGGACGCCCAGCCCGAGAGCCTGCACTCTGCACCACGGGACGCCCGATCCGGAAGCGCGCCCTCGGTCAAGCTGGTGGGCCAACGTGAGGATACGACGAGCGGTACGCCCCAAAGCCCACCCCCGGTCAAGCCGGAGGACCAACAAAATGGCCCTCCCGACGGATGAGGGACGGCTATGTAATGGGAAAGATCCGAGGAACCGCAAAAAGCGTCGATTGACATAAAATATTAGTCAAATGACTAAAATGTTTAGTCGGGAGGAAAATCCATGAGCATCTTTCAACTGAAGGACGCCGTGATCGAGGAATATAAGGAATACGTGCACAGTTTCCTCACCATCCAGGACGAGAGGATCCGCGATTTCGTCTCCCGGGAATTGTTGGAGAAAGGCGTCCTGTGGCCGCCGGCCCTCGTCCAGCTCAACCCCGCCTATAAAAAGGCGGCGAGCGTAGAAGATCTGGTAGCCGAGGGGAAGCTGCATCCCGAATGCGCGGAGATCTTCCGTGACCGGGACGGCAGGTCCATAACCCTTTTCCAGCACCAGCAGGAGGCCATCGAGACGGCCCTTTCGGGAAGGGGTTTCGTGGTCACTAGCGGAACGGGTTCCGGGAAGAGCCTCACCTACTTCGTGCCCATAATCGACGCCGTGCTCAAGGGCGATCCCCGTGAGCATAAGGTATGGGCCATCATCATCTACCCCATGAACGCCCTGGTGAACTCGCAATTTTTGGCCCTGCAGGAGATGGCGGACGCATATCAAGAAAGGACCGGCCGCCAGTTCCCGGTGCGTTTCAACCGCTATACAGGCCAGAACCTTTACGACCGTCCGGCTATCCAGAAGGAGCCACCCCACATCCTCCTCACCAACTACGTCATGCTTGAGCTGATGCTGGTCCGCCCCGAGGAACACGTCTTCGTGGATCGCACCACGGCCGGCGTAAAGTATCTGGTCATAGACGAGCTCCATACCTACCGGGGGCGCCAGGGCGCGGACGTGGCCCTCCTCATCCGCCGCCTCAAGGAGAGGTGCGGTAACCCGCATCTTTTGTGCATGGGCACCAGCGCCACCATGATCGCCGGAAAAGATTCCTCGCGCCAGGAGAGGCGCCGGGCGGTGGCCGATTTCGCCCAGAAGATGTTCGGCGCTCCCTTGCATCCCGATCAAGTAATCGAGGAGAGCCTGGAGCGCCTGACCTTCGGCGCCGGAGAAACCGATGGCCAAAGTCTCAAGGAGGCCGTGGGCTCCCCGTTGCCCGACGAGCCGGAAGCCTTCCTGCGCCATCCCCTGGTCTCCTGGTTGGAGGACAACTTCGGCCTCGAGGAGGAGGAAGAAGGGCGGTTCAGGCGCCGCCCCCCGCTCAGCCTCGAGGAGGGCGCGTCGAGGCTCTCGGAGCTGACGGGGCTGGACGAGGAGGCCTGCCGGGAGGCCTTGAGCCGGGTTTTCCTGAAGGGAGCGTCCCTGCGGAACGCGGAGGGCGAGCCCCTGCTCTCCTTCAAATTGCACCAGTTCATAGCCCAGGGGAACCGCGTTTTCGCCACCCTGGAATCTCCTTCCCAGCGCCTCCTGGACATGGAGGGACACGCTTATGCGAGCAGGGAGGGTAGAACGCTGCCCCTCTTTCCCCTCAAGTTCTGCCGGGTCTGCGGCGTGGAGTACTACGAGGTGGCGCACGACCCCCAGGACAGCCGTTTCGAGCCCTTGGGAGACGAATCCGAGCTTGTCGACGAATACGGTGAGGCCAAGGAACGGGGATACCTTCTCGTACCCCCGCAGGAACGCGACGTGGAGTGGGGACCGGAAAATCTTCCCAGGGAGTGGCTCCAGGACAACGGAAAGGTCAAGAGGGATTACCGCGACTACGTCCCCCGGCCCGTGTGGGTCTATCCAGATGGCAAGTATTCCCAATACCTGGCCGAGGACGCCGTCAAGGCCTGGTTCCAGCCCTTCCCCTTCCGCCTCTGCTTGAACTGCGGGGTCTTCTACACCGGCAAGGACAGCGAGTTCAGCAAGCTCGCCGGCCTCTCCAGCGAGGGGCGGAGCAGCGCCACCACCGTCCTGACCCTCTCGGCGCTTGAGAAGGCGCCCGTGGGTGACATAGAGGAGGGGGCCCGCAAGGTCCTCAGCTTCACCGACAACCGGCAGGACGCCAGCCTGCAGGCCGGGCATTTCAACGATTTCGTCCGCACGGGGCTTCTCCGGGCCGCCATATACCGGGCGGTGAGCGAAGCCGGCCCCCTCCGCCACGACCAGGTGGCTTCCAGGGTGGTGGAGGCCCTGAACCTTCCCTTCCGGGAGATCTCCGCCAACAAGGATCTCCAACCCCATACCCCCCTGGGAGGCGAGGTGTTGAAGGTCTTTACCGACCTCGTCGAGTACCGCGTCTACGAGGACTTGCGCCGGGGGTGGCGGTTCTTGCAGCCCAACCTGGAACAGTGCGGCCTTCTACGATTCGACTACCTGGGGCTCGAGGAGCTGTGCGCCGACGGGGAGGCCTGGCGGGAGCTCGAGCCCTTCGCGGGCCTCGACGCCGCCGGGCGACGGGAGATCCTCACCGCCCTGCTGGACCACTTCCGCAGGCAGCTGGCCGTCCATGCCTACTGGCTGCAGGAGACCAACCAGCAGCAGTTGAGGAAGCGCGTGGAGGAATGCATTGACGAGAGGTGGGGTTTCGGCGATGAGGGGCGCCTTTTCACCGCCTCGCGTTTCGTCCTTCCCGGCCAGGAGGAAAAGATCACCAACAGCTACAGCCTGGCCGAGAGGAGCCTGGTGTACCGCTACCTGAAGCGGGTTCTACCTTCCTTCTTGCCGGAATACTCCGAGAACATGCACGGGCTCATGGATATTCTCTGCGCCCATGGCCTCCTGCGCCGCGGCAGCGAAAGGGGGATTTCCTACGTGCAGGTGGAGTCGTCGTGCCTTATCTGGAAGCCGGGTGAAGGGACTCCGGCCGGGGAGCCCCTTTACCGGAGGCGCTCCGACGACCCCGTTTACCAAAAGGTGGAAAAGGAGGCCAACCGCTATTTCGTCAACTTCTACACCCGGCCGCCCGGCCTGCTGCTCCTGGCCGAGGGGCGGGAGCACACCGCCCAGGTCGATTACGAGCGGAGGCAGGAGAGGGAGCGCCGTTTCCGGGACGGCGAGCTCAAGTGCCTCTTCTGCTCGCCCACCATGGAACTGGGTATCGACATCGCCGACCTGCAGCTGGTGCACATGCGCAACGTCCCACCCACCCCCGCCAACTACGCCCAGCGCAGCGGCCGCGCCGGCCGCATGGGCGACCCCGCCCTGGTCATCACCTACTGCCTGGCCGGAAGCGGCCACGACCAGTACTTCTTCCACCATAAGCGGGAAATGGTCTCCGGTTCCGTGCAACCCCCGCGCATCGACCTCTCCAGCGAGGAGCTGGCCAGGACTCACCTTCATTCCATTTGGCTGGCCAGAACCGGGCTTTCCCTGGGCCGTTCCATAACCGAGTTCATCGACGTGCGCCTGGAGGGCTGCCCCCTGAACGAGGACGCGGCGAACAAGGTGAAGCTCGGCGAGAAGGCTTTCCGTGAATGCCTGGAGGAGGCCCGGCGCATATTCGCATCCTGCTATCCGGAGGGCGAGGCGCCGGCCTGGTATTCCGAGGAGTGGCTGGAAGAGGCGCTCAAGCGGGCCCCGGAGGAGTTCGACCGGGCCTTCGACCGCTTTCGCGAGCTCTACCGCGCCGCGGACCGCCAGTGGATGGAGGCCAACGAGATCCTTCGCTATCCTACCGGCAACAAGAAGGAGAGGGAGGAGGCCAGGAGAAGGCGCGACGAGGTGGAACGCCAGAAGCAGCTACTGGAGAACAGCACCTCGTTCTACGAGGAATCGGACTTCTACCCCTACCGCTACCTGGCCAGCGAGGCCTTCCTCCCCGGCTACAACTTCCCCCGCCTGCCCCTTTCCGCCTTCCTGCCGCGAAAAGGGGAAGGCGATTACGTGTCGCGGCCCCGCTTCCTGGCCATCTCCGAGTTCGGCCCGGAGAACCTCATCTACCACGAGGGCTCCAAGTACCGGGTGGCCAGCCTCAAGACCGTGCTTTCCGACCTGGAGAAGAGGCTCTTCCAGGCGAAGATCTGCAGCACCTGCGGATATCTCCACTCCGACGAGAGCGTGGAGATATGCCACAACTGCGAGAGCCGCCTCTCCGGCGAGGGTTACGCCTACGCCACCCTGCTCGAGGCCACGAGCGTATATACCCGCCGCAGGGAGCGCATCACCAGCGAGGAAGAGGAAAGGGTGCGTTACGGCTACGACATCACCACCCACTTCGAGTTCTCCCCCTCCAGCGGGGCGAGCGAGGGGCGCGTCCCGGCCGTGGTGAGCGACAAGGGAGGCAAACCGCTCCTGGAGCTCGTCTACGCGCCATCGGCCACCCTGTACCGCGTGAACCATCGCTGGAGGAACAGCAGGGAGTCCGGCTACCTCCTGAACATGGATACGGGGGAGTTCCTCTCCCGGAGCGGTCGGGACTCGGAGAGGGCCGCTTCCGCCCGGGTGGAGACGGTGCGCCTCTTCGTGCGCGACACCATGAACGTCATGCTCATCTACCCCGGCCGCGACGGCCTCGAGCTTACCGAGGAGACCCTGGCCACTCTGGAACACGCCCTGCGCCGCGGCATGGAGAGGGTCTACCAGCTGGAACCCTCCGAGCTCGCCTCGGAGCGCATCGGGAGCGACGGCCGCCGCGGCATCCTCTTCTACGAGGCCGGCGAGGGAGGCTACGGCATTCTGCGCGCCCTCGCCGTGGAGAGGGACGCCCTGGCCGCCGTGGCCCGCGAGGCCCTGGCGGCGTGCCACTACCACCCGGACAGCCTGGAAGACCTCAACGCGGAATGCCTGCGCGCCTGCTACGACTGCCTGCTCTCCTACACCAACCAGCGCGACTATCCCCTGCTCGACCGCGCGCTGGCCAGGGACCTTCTCGCGGAGATCTCCCGCTCCGAGACGCAACCCAAGGTCAGGGGCCGGGATTACCACGAACATTACCAATGGCTGCGCGCCCTCGCCGATTCCCGTTCCGAACTGGAGAGGAGGTTCCTCGACCACCTCTACGCCACCGGGCGCCGCCTTCCCGATGACGCCCAGCGGGCGCTGGCCGACCACCACGGCACCGTCCCCGATTTCTTCTACGAGAAGTACACCTGCGTTTTCTGCGACGGGTCCGTGCACGACGAGCCCGCCCAGAGGGAGAAGGACATGAAGGTGCGGCGGGAGCTGGAAGATCTTGGGTACCGCGTCGTCGTCATCCGTTATGACCGTGACCTGGAGGAGCAGGTATCCAAGTATCCTGATGTTTTCGGGGAGGCGAGACCATGAACGGCGGGACTTGGGGCGTGGGTTCCATAGTGCGCTGCCGGGAGCGGGAATGGGTGGTCATCCCCTCCACCAGGGAGGACGTTATCATGCTGCGTCCCCTGGCGGGAGGGGAGGAGGAGACCTGCGGCGTGTCCGCGGAGTTGATGAAATACGGCATCGATGCCATTACCTCCGCCGATTTCCCCCTGCCCTCCCCGGAGCAGGCCGGGGACGCCGCGTCGGTGGGCCTCCTCTTCGACGCCGCCCGCCTCATCCTGCGCGACGGGGCGGGGCCCTTCCGCTCCCTGGGGAAGATCTCCGTGCGCCCACGACCCTACCAGTTCGTGCCCCTGCTCATGGCTTTGCGCTTGGACCCCGTGCGGATGCTCATCGCCGACGACGTGGGGGTGGGAAAGACCATCGAGGCGGCGGTAATCGCCCGAGAGCTCATCGACCGCGGGGAGGTCAGGCGCCTGAGCGTCCTCTGCCCCCCTTACCTCTGCGAGCAGTGGAGGAGGGAGCTCGCGGAGAAGTTCCACCTCGACGCCGTGGTCGTCAGCTCGGGGACGGTCAATTCCCTGGAACGCCGCCTGCCCCACGGCGACCACAGCGTCTTCGCTTATTTCCCCTATACCGTGGTGAGCATAGACTACGCCAAGGGCGAGCGGCACCGCCACAACTTCCTGGCCAACTGCCCCGAGCTGGTCATCGTGGACGAGGCCCACGGCGCCGCGCGGCCCACCGGCCGCTCCACCGCCCAGCAACAGCGCCATGCCCTCCTGCGCGAGGTGGCGGCGAGGGAGGACCGCCACCTCATCCTCCTCACCGCCACGCCCCACAGCGGGGTGGAGGAGGGTTTCCTCTCCCTGCTCGGCCTGTTGGACCCCGACTTCGAGAGCCTCGACGTGTGGAGGCTCACCGACCGGGAGCGCGACCGCCTGGCGCGTCACTTCGTGCAGCGCCGCCGCGCCGACGTGGCGGTGTGGCTGGGCGAAAAGACCCCCTTCCCCGAGCGGGTTTCCGAGGAGGCCCATTACGAGCTTTCGCCCGCCTACCGCAAGCTCTTCGAGGGGGTTTACGACTTCACCCGCGAGCTGGTGGCCTCCGGAGAGAAGTTGAACGTGTGGAGGAGGCGCATCCGCTACTGGACCGCCCTGGCCCTTCTGCGCTGCGTGATGTCCAGCCCGGCCGCCGCCGTGGCCGCCATAGGCAAGCGTCTGGAGGGGCTGGGCTTGGAAGCCGCGGATTCCCCGGAAGAGGAATACCTTTCCACCGTCTACGAGGCCGAGGACCGGGAGCCCTCCGACAGCCAGCCCTCCGGCGTCATCGAGGACGGCGCGGAGGACCTCTCCGACTCCGAGGTCCGGAAGCTGCGCGCCTTCGCCAGGCAGGCGCAGGGGCTGAAGGGGAGGGAGGACAACAAGCTGGAGAAGTGCGCCGCCCTGGTGGAAGGGCTGCTCCGGGAGGGATTCTCCCCCATCGTCTGGTGCCGCTACATCGCCACCTCGGACTACGTGGCCGCCGGCCTCCAGACCCGCCTGGAGAAGAGCTTCCCCGACCTGCGCGTCATCTCCGTGACCGGGGCGCTTTCCGAGGAGGAGCGCAAGCTCAAGGTGGAAGGGCTTACCGGTTATCCCCGCCGGGTGCTGGTAGCCACCGACTGCCTGAGCGAGGGGGTGAACCTGCAGGAGGGCTTCGACGCCGTGGTCCACTACGACCTGCCCTGGAACCCCAACCGCCTGGAGCAGCGCGAGGGCAGGGTGGACCGCTTCGGCCAGAAGAAGGACAAGGTCAAGGCCGTCCTCCTCTATGGGAGGGATAACCCGGTGGACGGCGCCGTGCTCGAAGTGCTCCTGCGCAAGGCGCGGAGCATACACAGGACCCTGGGCATATCGGTGCCCGTGCCCGCGGACAGCGAGACGGTCATGGAGGCCGTCCTCCGCTCCCTCTTCTTCCGTGGCAAGGACGTGACCCAGATGCAGCTCTTCGATGCCCCGGAGTCCCAGGAGATCGGCAGGCTCTGGGACCAGGCCGTGGAGCGGGAGAGGGAGAGCCGCACCCGCTTCGCCCAGCGGGCCATCAAGCCCGAGGAGGTAGACCGGGAGCTCCGGGAGACCGACTCCGTCCTGGGCGACCCGGAGGCGGTGCGGGGCTTCGTTCTCGAGGCCTGCAAGAGGCTGGGAGTGGGGTGCAGAAGGAAGAGGGACGGTTCCTACGAGCTCTCCTCCCTGGACCGCTTCCCCCATGCGGTCCGCGAGGCCCTGCCCCCCAGGGGGGAATGCCGTCTGGCCTTCGAGGCTCCCGCTCCCGAGGGCGCTTTATACGTGGGGCGCAACCACCCCTTCATCACCGCCCTGGCCCGCCACCTGCTGGAGGAGTCCCTGGCCGGAAGGCCCGGGGCGCTGGCCTCACGCTGCGGGGTCATGCGCACCCACCGGGTGGCCAGGCGGACCACTATGCTCCTCCTTCGCGTGCGCTACACCCTCACCGTCCCCAGGGAGCCCGACCTCCTGGCCGAGGAGGTGCTTCCCCTGGCCTTCGCCGGGTCCCCTCCCGAGGTGGGCTGGCTTTCCCGGGAGGAGACCCTGCGCCTGCTGAGGGAGGCCGCTCCCGAGGAGAACGTCTCCGCCGCCGAGAGGTCCGAGGCCCTGGAGAAGGCCCTCTCCTGGTACGGGGAGCTGGAGGGGGAGCTGAGGAAGATCCTGGAAAAAAGGGCCCGGGAAATTCAGGACGCGCACAAGAGGGTACGGGAGGCTGTGCGCCTGGCCCGTAGGGGCCTGGCGGTCACCCGCCACCTGCCCCCGGACCTGCTGGGCGTATTCGTGCTCCTGCCCGTTCCCCGGGGGGTGAGGAGATGAGCCGCTTCGAGAGCCTTCGCGTGGAGGGCGGGCTCCTCAGCCCGGACCTCATCGACCGCATCGCCGACGGCGAAGCGCCGGGGCAGAAACCGGCCGACTTCGGCCTCCCGCCCAAGGCCGCTTTCATAGACGAGATCTCCGAGGCCTGGGGCGCCGCCCGCCGCTTCTGGGAGGCCTTCCGGGCCCGCCTGGAGCGCCTGTCCCCCGACGACCCGGCCACCGGGCCCACCCGCGACCAATGGGTGATACCCCTCATGAGCCTCCTCGGCTACGATCTGACCTACCGTCCCAAGGCGCAACTGGTGGACGGGCTGACCTTCGCCGTGAGCCACGGCGCCGGCCCGAACGCGGACGCGCCGCCGGTCCACGTGGTGGGTTGGCGGCAGGACCTGGGCAAGCTCCCGCCCTCCGGTCGCCCCCGCCTGGCGCCTCACGTGCTGGTGCAGGAATACCTCAACCGCACCGAGCATCTCTGGGGCGTGGTCACCAACGGCCGCATCCTGCGCCTGCTTCGCGACAGCCAGCTCCTCTCCCGCCAGGCCTATATCGAGTTCGACCTGGAGGGCATGTTCGAGGGGGAGAGGCTCTCCGACTTCGCACTTCTCTGGCGCCTGGCCCACCGCACCCGGCTTCCCCGCGGCATGGACGACGCCCCCTCCTGCCTCTTGGAGAGCTACTACGTGGAGAGCGTGGAGCAGGGGGGAAGGGTGCGCGAGCGGCTGCGCGACGGGGTGGAGAAGGCCCTGGTAATAATTGGTAATGGATTCCTTTCCCACCCCGCCAACGACGGGCTGCGCGAGCGGGTGGCCACGGGTGAGACCAGACCGGAGTCCTTCTACCGGGATCTCCTGCACCTCATCTACCGCCTGCTCTTCCTCATGGTGGCCGAGGAGAGGAAGCTCATCTCCCCCTCCCCCGTTTACCTGGAGCACTACAGCCTGGAGCGCCTGCGCCGCCTGGCCGACATGCGCCTGCGCGGCGAGGAACACCGGGACCTCTGGATATCCCTGCAGGCCACCTTCGACCTCTTCCGCCGCCAGGAGCTGGGGGCCCTTCTCCAGGTGCCTCCGCTCAACGGGGAGCTCTTCGAGGAGACGGAGCTGGACCGCTGCGCCCTCTACAACCGGGACCTCCTGGCCGCCCTGCGCGAGCTCTCCACCTACGCCGAGGACGCCCGCTCCCCCCGCCGCCGCGTCAACTACTCCGCCCTGAACGTGGAGGAGCTGGGGAGCGTTTACGAGAGCCTGCTCGATTACCACCCCGCCTTCCTCGAGCGGGAGGGGAGGGCCGACTTCCGCCTGGTGCCGGGTACGGAGCGCAAGGCCACCGGCTCCTACTACACCCCGCCCGAGCTGGTCAACGAGCTGGTGAAGAGCGCCCTCGAGCCCGTGCTCGCGGGGAGGCTGGCCGGGACCAGGGGCAGGGAGGAAAGGGAGAAGGCCATCCTGGACATCAAGGTCTGCGACCCCGCCTGCGGGAGCGGCCACTTCCTCCTGGCCGCCGCCCGCCGCCTGGGTAAGGAGCTGGCCCGCGTGCGCACCGGCGACGAGGAGCCCGCCCCCGAGGAGGTGCGTTCCGCCGTGCGCGAGGTCATCGGCCACTGCATCTACGGGGTGGACAAGAACCCCCTGGCCGTGGACCTCTGCAAGGTGGCCCTGTGGATAGAGGGCCATGCCGAGGGGCGACCCCTCACCTTCCTCGACCACCGCATCCGCTGCGGCGACTCCCTGGTGGGCGTCTTCGACCTCAAGGTCCTTGAGGAGGGCATACCCGATGGGGCCTTCGAGCCCGTGGCGGATGACGACAAGGCCCTCGCCAGGTCCATAAAGAGGGACAACAAGGCGGAGAGGACCGAGAGGGCCGATTGGCTTTCCTTTGCGGTGGAGGCCGAAAGCGACGTTCGCGAACTCTCCGAGGCCTCCCGCAGGCTCTCCGATATCCCCGACGACACCCCGGATCAGGTGCGTAATAAGCAGGAGGCCTACGAGAGGCTGCGGGGCGAGGGAGGGCGCTGGTGGAACGATAATACCGCCTGCCACCTCTGGACGTCCGCCTTCTTCGCCAGGCTGGATAAGGATAGCTACCGGGAGAAGGCCGTCCCCACCACCGAGGTCCTGCGCAATTATTTAGACAATCCGGCATCCGTTGATCCTCGATATCCTAGCCACGCTTGGGAGGCGGCGCTGCGCCACCGTTTCTTCCACTGGCCCCTGGAGTTCCCCGAGGTCTTCGAGAAGGGGGGCTTCGACGTGGTGCTCTGCAACCCCCCGTGGGAGTTGATACAGCTTCAGGAGAAAGAATTCTTTGCGCATAGGGACCCGCATATTGCCTCGGCTCCAAATTCGAATGCTCGTAAAAAGATGATAAAGGAACTCCAGATACGCAAACCCGCCTTATGGCGGGAATATCTGGATTCTTTACATCTTGCCGATGCAACAAGAAAATTTCTACGTAAATCGGGGAGATTCCGTCTTACCTCGAGCGGAAGGATAAATCATTATTCCGTCTTCTCCGAGCTCTTCAGCGGGTTGATCAACCCGGACGGCAGGGCGGGAGTGGTGGTGCCCACCGGCATCGCCACCGACGACACCAACAAGGAGTTTTTCTCCCACCTGGTGAATAAGGGCTACCTGGCCAGCCTCTACGACTTCGAGAACCGGGATAAGATCTTTCCGGCGATTCACAGCAGACAGAAGTTCTCCCTCCTCACCCTCAAGGGCGACGGCGCCGAAGCTGGTAAGCCGGCGCGCTTCGCCTTCTTCCTCACCCGCGCCTCCCAGCTCAGGGACGAGCGGCGGGTTTTAGAGCTCACCGCCGAGGACTTCGCCCTCCTCAACCCTAACACCCGCACCTGCCCCGTCTTCCGCACCCGCCAGGACGCCGAGCTCACCAGGTACATCTACCAGAGGGTGCCGGTACTGGTGAACGAGGCCACGGGCGAAAACCCCTGGGGTGTCACTTTTAAACAAGGTTTATTCAACATGTCAGACGACTCCCACCTCTTCCACACCCGAAGCGAGCTCGAGGAAGCCGGCTTCCGCCTCCACGGCAACCGCTTCGTCAAGGGCGAAGGCGCCAAGCGCGAAGTCTGGCTCCCCCTATACGAAGCGAAGATGATTCACCAGTTCGACCACCGCTTCGGCACCTACGAAGGCATGAACCGACGCACCAACACGCAGATTGCCACCCCAACCCCTGAGCAGCATGCCGACCCTTGTTACTTGGTTGAGCCATGGTACTGGGTGGAACAAGAGGAAGTAAATACAAGATTAGGCGAATATGGAAGAAAATGGCTTTTAGGCTTTCGCGACATCGCAAGGGCAACCGATGAGCGCACCGCCATCTTCACCGTTATCCCAAAAACCGGAGTTGGAGACACTCTACCGTTACTGATTGTTAAAAACCTAAAAACGCTTTTTGTTTCCTCTATTCTCTCTAACTTCAATGCTGTAATCCTAGATTTCATAGCTAAACAGAAAATTGCTGGAACACACCTGAATTTTTTCTATGTCGAGCAATTCCCAATCTTGGGCGCTTCAAATCTTGATGTTAGCTATTTGAATTTGATAATTCCCAGATTTTTAGAACAAATCTACACCTCCTGGGACATCAAGCCTTTCGCCGATGACGTGTGGCGTGAGGCCGATGAGGATCTCCGGAAGGCCATCCGAACCCAATGGGAGGAGAACAAACGGGCCACGGGAGGCCATACCTGGGATCCTCCCGAGTGGACGGAGATCGCCGAGGACGGCATCCACCTCCCTCCCTTCAAGTGGGACGAGGAGCGTCGTGCCCGCCTGCGCGCCCAGCTGGACGCCATCTACGCCAGGCTATACGGCCTCAACCGCAAGCAGCTCCGCTACATCCTCGACCCCGCTGACCTCACCGAGAAGGAGCTGGAGGACATCCTCGACGACTATGAGGAGGTGGAGGACCCTCTGGACGAGGAAGCCTACCGCCGCCGCTGCGAGGCCTCCACCTTCCCCGGCGAGACCTTCCGCGTCCTCAAGGAAAAGGAGATCAGGAAATACGGCTTCTACCGCACCCGCCGTCTGGTCCTCGAGGCATGGGAGAGGTTGAACGAGAGGGATCGGAAATGAAGGGGATCGGGAAAGGGCATGGAGAGATCGTCTATTTCGCCTATGGCTCCAACATGCCCGAGAGCAGGATGAGAGAAAGGACCCCGTCCGCCGTGGCTTTGGTCGTCTGGAAGCTGGAGGGCATGAGGGTGGCCATGAACAAGAAAGGATGGAACGACTCGGAGAAAGCGAACCTCGTGGAGGATCCGGGAAGCGTCGTTTACAGCACCCTCTACAGAATCGATTCATCCGAGCTTCCACGTCTGGATAGCGCGGAGGGAGGCTACGAACGCCGTTCCTTCAAGGCTGTCTTTGGTGACGAGATCGTGGAAGCGCAGGTATATATCTCCCGAGAGATAACCGAAGCGCCTGTCGCCTGGGATTGGTATAAAGACATTATCTTGAAAGGTGCAAAGGAACACGGGCTTCCTGGGTCTTACATCCAATATTTAGAAAGCCTGCCCAGCAAGCCATGTTCGGAGAATAGCAACGGTCAGAGACTGAGCGGGGAATACCGAGGGGGTTGATGGACATGCCGAGAAAGCTGGAGAACGACGTGGTGCTGGCCTTCGAGGTACTGCTGGAGGAGATCGAGGGGGCGGTGAACTCCCTGAACCAGATGGGGGCGGAGGCCTTTGAGAAGGGCGACTACAGTCTGGCCAGAGACCTGATAGACAAGGGATCGCGGATGGCCTCCTTCCGGGAAAAGGTGCAGAACCTGCAGAAGGAGTGGAAGAACCTTTTCGCTCCTTCGCCTAAGCCGAGAAGGGTCGTGAAGGAAAGGCTAAAGAGGGGCATGAGAACGCCCGAGGATTTCTTCCGGGAGCCCATCCTGACCGTGCTCCTGGAGATGGGAGGGTCGGCGCCCATGTCCGAGGTGTTGGATAGGGTGTACGAGAAGGTCAAGGCCAGCCTGAACAAGTACGACCTGCAGCCCTTGCCGTCCGATCCCCAGAGCATACGCTGGCGAAACACGGCCCAGTGGTGCCGCAACACCATGGTAAGGGAAGGTTTGCTACGGTCTGATTCGCCACGGGGCACCTGGGAGCTCTCCGAGGAAGGAAGAAGGCAGGCGATGCTCTTGCGAAAGGAGAACACGTGAATTGACCTCGGTTAATGCGTGGGAGGCAGATGACGCCCTTGGAGGAGAGGTTCGAGGTATCCAACCCCGCCATTGAAAAGGACGCGGAATGGATTCCCGACATAAGCGAGATCTGGAAATCCGACACGAGCACCTACAAGTACGTGAAGAACTTCCTGGAAAGACTGCGGTCAAGGAGGGCGGTTTCGGATGAGGAAGAAGAGAGGATTGAAAATGCCATAAGCCGCTTGGAAAAGATCGTCGATTATCCGCTCACCGCCCTGGAGGTATCCCCCTCGGTGGACGAGGACCAGGTGGCGGAGATCTTCGTCAGGATAAACAGTAAGGGCACTCCCCTCAACCAGGCCGATTTCATACTTACCTTGATGTCCGTGTTCTGGGACGACGGCAGAGCCGAGTTGGAGGATTTCTGCCGAAGGGCGAAGGCACAGCCCTTGGATAATCAACCATCGCCTTTCAACCACTACATAAAGCCCAACCCGGATCAACTCCTGCGCGTGAGCGTGGCCCTGGGGTTCAGGCGCGCGCGCCTGGAGTACGTGTATTCCCTTCTTCGCGGAAAGGATCTGCAAACGAAACAATTTTCGATCGAACAACGGGAAAGACAGTTCGAAGTTCTCCGTGAGGCCCAAAAATACACTCTCAAACTCCACAACTGGCATGATTTTTTCAAGGTCATAAGGAGCGCGGGGTATCCGAGCGACAGGATAATATCTTCGCACAACACCATCCTCTACACATATGCCCTGTGGCTCATTGGCAAGCGAGACTTCGAGGTAAACGATCGCGAGTTGCGCAAGCTCATGGCCCGCTGGTTCTTCATGTCCGCGCTCACCGGTCGTTATACCGATTCTCCCGAGGCGCGCATGGAGCAGGACATGGCCATGTTGAGGGGCTTGAGCGCTCCGGAGCATTTCGTCGGGGCCTTGAACCGGCAGATAGATGTGGTCTTGACCAACGACTTTTGGGAGGTGACCCTCCCCAACCAGTTGGAGACGGCCGCAGCCCAGAACACGGGCCAGTTCGCCTTTTTCGCTGCCCTGTGCCTACTTGATGCCAACGTCCTCTACTCCAATATGAAGGTGAAGGATCTGCTTGACCCCACCACGAAATCCAGCAAGGCGGCATTGGACCGGCATCACCTTTTCCCGCGTGCTTACCTGAAGTCCATGGGCATCACCGACCGCAGGTCGATCAACCAGGTGGCCAACTACACCCTGGTGGAGTGGAAGGACAACGTCTCCATTTCCAATAAGCCACCAAGGGAATACGCGCCCCAAATGGAAAGATACTTCACCGATGAAGAACTGGCGAAGATGTACGAATGGCACGCCCTTCCCGAAAGGTGGTACGAGATGGATTACAGGGATTTCCTGGAAGAAAGGCGGAGGCGCATAGCCCAGGTGATAAGAAAGGGATACATGCGGTTATTGAACTGATCCGGTCAACCCGCTAGGTCGCTATTTAGAGGTTCCGAGAGGGCCTTGGCTATTCCCTTTCCAGCAGAGCAGTTGTGAGTTAGCGGCTTAAAAAGAAAGTTTGCATCACATGGCATAATATATATAATAAGTGACACCAAAGTTTGAACGTATGCTTGAAGGGCAACTAAGGTCTTATTAGGTGACAAGATGGAAATAAACCCCTCTACCCTTAGCGCAAGGCTCATTGCCTTGGAGAACCTCATCGACAAAGCGAAAGAATCGCTTCAAAACCTTCACGAAAAACTGGGCGCAAACATAGATGAGGCGTGTAGGTTGTTCAAGGAATTCACCTCACTGATGAAAAAGGTGGAGGAGGATTACTTTTCGCTTTGTCGCGTGGTAAGAGAAAAAGCGCAGGAGTTGGATATCAAGTCACCCCATTCCTTCGAAAGCTCCTTGCCGCTTCCCTTGCTGAAGGAGCTCATTTCGGCGATCGAGAGAAAGATGGAAAAGATCAAGGGCGCGAGTGGCGCAAAATCCAATATATTGCAGGTTTTGGAAAAGGCCACACATATAAACTCGCTCCAACCGGACGAAGAAATAGAGGATGCGCTGGAGAACGTGAGGAAGCTGTGCGGTGAAGTCAGGGATGCCGTTGAAAAGCTCTTACCGGATGGCATCGGAGAATTGAAAAAGATCGAGGAAAGCGTCCGGAACAAGGAACATCCCGTAAGTGCGCTGGTATGGTTCGTGGATGAAAACAGGCCCGCGGATACCGATATCGAGGAAAAGCTTTTCGATATAGTGAAGAATGAGTTTGGGTTTAAACTTGCCGCGGCAGCCATTAAGGGTCAGCTCAAATCGGAGACGCCCGTCAGGGATACTGCACAAGTAATGGAAGACCCGGAAATAGTCGAAGCCAAGGAAGAGGAAACCCAAGCGCCACAGGCGGAGGAGGCCCAAGCGGAACCGAAAGTAGAAGCTGTTCCCGGGTGCCAGGAATCGGAAGAGGCAAGGCCTGGTAATGATGGAGGGGCGGCACAGAAAGTCTTGGTCCTGGAAGAGGAGGAGACCGCCAAGCGAACTCCGGTGATTGCGGAAGAGCTCAAGAGGGAGGAAAAACCAGAGACTCAAAGGATTGAAATCAAGGTATCTCCCGAGAAACCCATCGAGGAAATCGCGAAGGAAATACTGGAATCGGAAGATGGGCGTGCAGAACGGCTCCTGCATGCGGTGCTGAAAACGATAAGCGAGGGCAGGTTTGCCCTATCCTACTGGTTGGCGAAGGTGGCCGAGGAAGAGGGCCTTGAGATCGCCTTTCCCAGCTGGATTCCCGAAGTGCTGGAGATTTTGCCGGTTTTCGGGGGATACAGTGCAGAGATCACCGAGTTCTTGAGGGATAGGTACAAGCACTACAACCCGGGGATTCTTGATGACGAAGACAACGAGAAAAAACAGGCCATGTCCATTTTGCTTTTCTCCACGGCCATCAAGCCGGCATTGGTGGCTCCCCATATTGGCGCTTCGGGTATGCTTCGCAGTCTGCGAAATCTTCCCGACAGCATGTACGACCTGAGCTTGGCTGTGGCCGATTGCTCTGACAGGGGGATCGTGTTTCATCCGGATGTGATCTCCAGCGTCGTGGACGAACTTCAAACCCAGATGCGCCTGAAGGATATTGCCGAGAGGGCGAGTGGATGGCTGAAGGAGGCAAGGGATAGGAAGAACATATTCCAGAAAGCGGGGAGCCTGTGGCGTTACTGGTTTACCCCTGGTAAATTGCTGCACGGACTCCTTACGCCGGTGGCGGAAAATGACGGGCGGAAGGCGAAAGAAGTCCAAGCCCTTATCCAGTCAATAGAAGATGAAAAAAGCTTTCAGAGGATCATTGAAAACACCCTGAAAGAAATCAGGAAAACCGGAAAGCCGATAAGGATCGAAGCAAAGGCGCTGAGGCAAATCAAAATGCACGCCAACGAAGCGGTGGACATCGCCAGCGAGTGGCTGAATCTTTTAAGGATGGAAGACAGTGGAAAGGACCAGGAAAGGGTCGGTACCGTCCGGCGTGAGTGGCAAAAGATCAAGGTATTGCTGGACAGGGCACTGGAGGATATAAGGGCCCTCGACGATAGTCGTAGCGCCTGGATGGCCGCGGCGAAGAAAGCATGCGTCCTCATGCTGGAGGATCTCGTGGATTACCTCGAAAACGGTAGTTACAGGCCGGCTACCGGGTTGTTGCCCCTTCCATTTCTCAGGCTACCCTTGCTTCGCATGAAGGGCTGGCCGGAGGGTTTGCCGAAGCCCCTTGATGAAGACTGGGTTCCACCTCTGTCGTTGTTGTTGAAATGCCTGTCGGAGCCGCTCTATGGACCCGAAGAGGCAGCGGCTAGATTAATGGAAAGAGGGCGTTTCGACTTGCTGGCGGAACTCGTGAAGGTCCATGAAAAGGTCCGACTCGGGAGCATCGTCGAGCCGCGTAGTATCCAAGAATCTAAAAGAGCATTTAGGATCCGGTTGAGCGAAGAGGTGTCCAGGGTCCGCCAGGTGGTGGAAGAGGCAGTCTTGGTGGATGCGATCGACGATGTGGCCAGATCGGCGTTCATGCAGGTATTGGAATCACTGGCAAGTGAAGGAGTGGAGGATTACGAGTCGGCGTTCGTTAGGTTGCGAGAGATAGAAAAGAAAGTTGAGGAAAGCAAGCAAAGGCTTAAGGGAGACCTGGAGAAGCGGCTTGAGGCCATAGATAACAAGGATGAAGAAAAAACACGCATAAGAAACGCGTTGGATCAGAGCGATTTCGCCGTGGCGAGCGAACTGATCGAGATGCTCGAAAAGGGCGAGACGATAGAGGAAGCCTCTAAACTTGAAAGGGAAGATTATTTCGAGTTCTTCAAAAACATCTCGAAACTGGAAGCGATTTTGGTTGATAACGAGGGTTCGAGCCATGCCGCGCAAAGGATCGCAGATATACTGAGAAGTAAGAGGCAGATAGGAAGCATCGACCTGGCTAGGTTGACGAGCGGCAACATAAGAGACGCCGAGAGGCTTTTGAATTCGTGGTTTTTCCTTAAAAAGGGGCCGGGCGGCGAAACAATCGCCGTGTTGAGGGACATACTCCTGAGCGCTGGATTCGACGCCGAAACGATCGAGCCGGCAAGGATCATCAATAAGAATGCACGAACGTATAGGTTGCGGACGGCAAACGTTCCGGTCTCCCCGGTTCATCAGTTCGGTTCCAACGCCGACAGGTCCTATCAACTTCTCTGCCTGTGGGAGAGGCCTGCCGAAAAGGATATCCTCAGTTATGTGAAGGAATATTGCAGGGAAAGACCCACGATCGTGTTCTTCTTCGGCAGGTTGAGCCAGTTTTCCAGGCAAGAACTGTCCAGAATGACATGGGAAGAGACAACCCCACCTTTTATCGTGGTCGATGACCTGGTTATTCTTTACCTTTGCACTGTCAGGGGGGATAAGCGCGCAGCATTGTTCAGAAGCACGCTTCCCCTTATAGGCGTCAATCCTTTTGTCCCGGAGGCAAGGGCTAATGTTCCGCCGGAGATATTTTTCGGAAGGGAAAAGGAAAAGGCTTCCATCATCGACCCCCGGGGATCGAGTTTCATATACGGGGGAAGGCAGTTCGGGAAATCCGCGCTTATGAAAAACGTCGTCCGGGATTTCCACGATCCGGAAAGTGGAAGAATCGCGATCTATATCGATCTAAAGAGCAGGGGAATAGGACATGACCGTAGCATAAACGAGATATGGGACGTACTGTTCGATGCCTTGAGAAGCAACGACGTAATCCCACGGGCAGCGACCAAGATCAGCAACAGGGATAAAATCTACGAATATGTCAAAAGATGGCTTTCCGAGGACAGGGAGAGAAGGATACTGTTGATGCTCGATGAAGCTGACGAGTTCTTGCGCCAGGACGCGAAAGGAGTGCAAGGCCAAAAGGGCAGCGAGTTCGTCATAGTCAGTGCACTGAAAGGGTGGCAGGATGAGTTCGAGGGCCGCGTAAAGATAGTATTTGCGGGCTTGCACAGCGTTCAAAGGTTCTGGAGAATCCCGAACCAGCCGCTGGCCCACCTGGGATTCCCGATCTCCATCGGTCCTTTGAATCCAGGGGACGCTGCCAAGCTTATCAACAGGCCGTTTAAATACGCGGGATTTGAGTTCGAGGATCAGAACGCCGTCAGAAGGATCCTTTCACACACCAACTATCAACCCCTCCTCATACAGATATACTGCGACAGGCTCTTCAGGCACATGATGAAGAAGAGGAGATCGGACGAAAAGAGCGACCTCCCTCCTTACGTGATAACCAGCGCGGATGTCGATGCGGTTTACAATGAGCAGGATTTGCGCAGGTTGATAAAAGAGCGGTTTGAGCTGACGCTGCAGTTGGATCCGTGGTTTGAGTTGTTGTCGTATATTTTCGCGTATAAGCACGTTACCGGTGAACTTGACCATCGTGGTCTTTCCGATGCGGACGTGGAAATGGAGGCGCGCTATTGGTGGGAAGAGGGGATGAAGGGCGCCGACCCGGATTGGGTTACCGGTCTGCTGGACGAAATGATAGGGTTGGGGTTGCTGGTGCGGGATGAGGCCAAACGGTATCGGTTGAGAAGCCCCAACGTGGTCCGGCTTCTCGGGAGCCATGAGGATATAGAAAGGGTCCTGCTTTCATTCGCGGACCGCCATCCGGATTTCGATAGAGGACCCGCGATCAACAGAAGGAGATTGTACGACGATCCGAGCAGAAGAAGCCCGTTGACCCTTTCGCAAGAAGCAAACATCCTTGAGGACCGCAACAGTGTGCTCGTTATCGCGGGTTGCGTCGCCAGCGGGATCGACAGGCTTTTCGATGCTCTCAACGAGGTTTCCTTCACTGGGAACAAGTCAAGGATAGTCCGGCAGCTTAGCGAGGTCCCGGCCGGAGAAAGGGAGTTTACGAACAGTTTGGATCTTAAAAACAGAAACGCGCGGCCTGGTCTCAGCATATATTTGATCCCGGGTAGCTATTTGAAAGGGAATCTTGTTGAAGCGGCACTGGATTTTTCGCAAAAGAGGTACGCCAACAAGTTCTTCAAGGTAGCTTTCTTTTCGGATGACCGGGATTTTATTCGTTGGGTCAGGGATGCGGGAGTAAGGGAGATTGAAAGATTGAAGGAGAAAGGCCTTGAAAACGTTTTTCTCCGTCCTTGGAATAAAGATATGCTCAGGAACTGGTGTTGGGACCTGGAGCTCAACCTGAATCAGAGCAACATCGAGCAATTGATGGACCTCACCGGAGGTTTCCCGGTGTTTGTCGAAAGATTTTATGAAGCGCTTTCGGATAGGGAGGGCGCAGTCGATGATGCGTTCGCGGTCATCAAGAGCGAGATGTACGGCTCGAACACGGCCATCGCTGCTTTGAAATCGGCATGCGGCTTTTCAAGCCTCTGGCCAAACGCGTTAGGTTGCCTGAACTTACTGGCGGAATATCAAAGCCCTGTGACCGAAGAAGAGTTCCGTGAACTGTGCGCTGAGGAATTCGCCGATTTTAAAGAGATATTTTACTGCCTGGATAGCTTGTCCTTGATCGTCAAAGACGATGAAGGACTGTTCCTTCCGAATCCCGTGGTGCGCCACATCCTGGCCCTGGAAGCCCGTGGAATCTCGTGAATGGCATTATGGCCTTCCGGAGATGCCCGATATCCATGTGCCGGCATGTTGAAATATCGGGCAAGGAACATTGGCGTAAAAAGCTAATGGGCGAAATGCGGCCAAGGGGGGACAGCCCCCAGTGAAAAGGAATGCCTCTTTGGCCCTTTTTATCGGGGGAAGGGGACGAGAAGCCGCAGGAAAAGGCTGCAATTCGGGCGGAATGCCGCAAGGGAACATGGACGAGAAGGCCCCGCCGGGGTATCCCTGGCGGGGCCCCGTGGTTATAACCAAGGCCCTGACCCGTGCCCGTCAGCCCTCCGCGTACTTTTCCTGCACCAGCCGCCGGAGGATCTTGCCCGCGCCGCTCTTGGGGAGGGAGTCCACGAAGACCACCCTCCGCGGATACTTGTAGGCGGACATCTTCTCCCGGCACCAATCTATGAACTCCTCCTCGGTGACCTTCCCCTTGTACTCGGGCTTCAGCACCACCACCGCCACTGGCTCCTCGCCGCGGTAAGGGTGCCTGCCGCCGATGGTGGTGGCCTCGGCCACCGCGGGATGCCTATACAGGAAGTTGTCGATCTCCGCCAGGAACACCGTGTAACCGGAGACCTTGATCATCTCCTTCCGCCGCCCCACTATGGAGACCACGCCCTCCTCGCTGACCTTGGCGATGTCTCCCGTCCTCAACCACCCATCCCCGGAAAGCACCTGGGCCGTCTGTTCTGGGGCCTGCCAGTACCCCTTCATGACGTAGGGTCCCTTGACCCACAGCTCCCCTTCCTCCTCGAAGCCGAGCTCGCGCTCCTCGTCCTCGGGATCGGTCACCTTGATGTCCAGCCAGTAGAGCGGACAGCCCACCGTGCCCGGCCTGTGTATGGAATGCGTGTTGCCGATTATGCCCCCCGTGGCCTCGCTCAGCCCGTATCCCTCGTAGATCTTGGTCCCCGTGACCTCCTCCCACTTGGCGTGGATGTCCAGGGGCACCGGCGCCCCTCCGGATATGACGTAGCGGAGGGAGCTGAAATCGTATTCCGACACGTTGGGCAGGAAAATCACGGCCATGTTGATGGGAGCGATGGTCACCCACACGGTGGCCTTGTACCTCATGATGGACTCAAGGGTGGCCGCGAGGTCGAACCGCGTGAAGAGGACGATCTTGCCCCCCGCGGCCAGGGCCGGGTTCATGCATATGTCCAGGCCGGTGATGTGGAAGAGGGGGAGCACGATGATGTGCACGTCCTCGGAGGAATAACGGTAGATGTGCCGGATGGCAGCCCCGTGCCAAGCCAGGTTGGCGTGGGTGAGCATGGCGCCCTTGGGATACCCCGTGGTCCCCGCCGTGTACTGGAGCATGGCCAGGTCCTCCAGGCTCACCTCCACTTCCCTCGGTCCCGCCTTGCCATTCTTTACCAGTTCCAAAAAGTCGCGGCTTTGGGGCGGCGGGTTTTTCTCCGTGCTCATAGTGGGGTGCAGGGGGATGGAGGGCTCCTCGGGCAGGTAGTCCAGGAAGGCGGTGGAGACGAGCTCCCGCACCGGCGAATCACCCCTTACCTTCTCGAAGGTGGGGTAAAGCGATTCCTCGATGAACAGCACCTTGATCCCCGCGTCCTGCAGCTCGTAGCGCAGCTCGTCCTCCTTGAACATGGGGCTGCAGGCGACCGCCACCCCGCCCGCCTTGAGTATCCCGTAATAGGCCATCACGAACTGCGGGCAGTTCTCCATGTAGAGGCCCACGCGGTCGCCTTTCTCCACCCCCATCTCCGCCAGGGAGGCGGCCAGGGCGTCCGAGGCCTCGTCCAGCTCCCGGTAGGTTATCTCCCTTCCGTAGTAGATGATGGCCACCCTGTCCGGCGCCCTCTCCGCCCAGTATCCCAGGTTATGGAAAATGGGCTTCTCGGGTACCGGGGGGAGGAACGGCTCCTGCTTAGGCCACTTGTCTTCCCATACTCTTTCCATCGCTTCCCCCTTCACTCACTCCAAGAGGCTTTCCTTTACCCACGCGCCTCTCCGGTCGAAGCCGGCTGCCCCGCGCCCTCCCGCGCCCGGTCCAGGCCCGGCAAGCGCGCCACGACGCGGTAGTACTCCTCCACGATCTCCTCCACGATATTCTTGGCCCCCTTTATCTCCCGGGTCTGCGCCACGCTTTGACCGGCGCTCCACAGGTCCTTCCACGCCGGCGAATCCGCAGCCAGCGGGCGCTCCACGCCCTGGATGGAGGAGGCTATCCAATTGGCGGGATTACCCGTGACGCGGTCGGTGCACACGATGTCCTCGGGTGACGCCTCCAGCACCGCCCGCTTGTAGGCGGGGGAGGCCACCGCCTCGGTTGAGGCTATAAGGCGGGTGCCCACCACCGCCCCGCACGCTCCCAGCGCCAGGGCCGCCGCCAGCTGGGAGCCGGTGGCCACCCCGCCCGCGGCGATCACCGGCAGGCCCGTCTCCCTGGCCAGGTAGGGCACCAGGACCATGGTGCTGATATGCCCCCCGTGGCCCCCCGCGCCCGAGCCCACCGCTATCAGGCCGTCCACCCCGGCCTGGGCCGCCGTCCTCGCCTGGCGGAGGTTGATGACGCAGGCCAGGACGGTGCCGCCCTTGGCGTGCACCTCCTCCACCACCCGGGCGGGGTTGCCCAGCGAGGTGATGATGATCTTTACCTCTTGGCGCAGGCAGGCCCGCAGGGATTCCCGCCAGGGAAATTTTTCCGAGAGGTGCAGGTTGGCGCCCACCGGCCTTCGCGTGAGCCGTCGGACGCGTTCCAGCGCCTCGTCCAAGGATTCCTGGGTGGGATAGTTGGTGGTGGCCAGGCAACCCAGGCCACCCGCCTCGGACACCGCGGCGGCCAACTCCTCGTAGGTGATCTTGAACATGGGGGCCCCGATGACCGGGTAGTCCACGCCCGCCCTCTCCGTCAGCCAGGTGGGTATGGGAGGGAGGCCGCCCCCCGGTCCGGCGAGGTTCTGGCCCCCCAAGTTCAGCCCTCCTCGGCCTGCCCGCGGATCATCTCCCGGATCTTGGACTTGATGACCTTGTTGAGCGGGTTGCGGGGCAAACTCTCCACGACGATCAGCTTCTCCGGGTACTTGTACTTGGCGATGTCCTTTTCCGCCAGGAAGGCGTTGATCTCCTCCAGGGTGACCTCCTCACCCTGGACGGGCACCACCACGACGCACACCCGCTCCCCCAGGCGCTCGTCGGGGTACCCCACCGCCGCCACCTCGGCCACCTTGGGATGCTCCACCACCAGCGTCTCGATCTCCTCGGGGCTTATGTTCACCCCTCCCCGGATTATCAGGTCCTTGTACCGGCCGTGGAAACGGTAGCGGTCCATGTTCTCTCCCTCGATGGAGAAGAGGTCACCCGAGCGGTAGTAGCCGTCCTTGTCGAAGGCCTTCTCGGTGAGCTCCGGCTGCCGGTAATAACCGGAGAAGACGGTGGGGCCGGCGAAGCGCAGCTCCCCCACCACCCCCTTCTCCTCGATGACCTTCTCCGTCTCCGGGTCGACCAGCCTGGTGCGGAAACCCTGCACGGCCTTTGCCTTCCAGGAGATGCCCTCCACGCCGAAACGGGGGAAGTACTTCGCCCTCTCGTAGGGGTCCGGGATGTCCTTGGGGCTGCTGTACAGGGCCACGCCCTCGTTGGAGGCGAAGAAATTCACGATCCCTATCCCGAATTCGTTCTGGAACTTGGCCACCATCCACTCCGAGAGCGGTGCGGAGCCCGAGCCGATGACCTTCAGGTCGCCCTTGTCCATCTCCGCCCACTGGGGAGATTTGGCCAGGGCGTCCAGGAGGGCGGGAGGGGCCAGCGTGTAATAGACCCGCTCTTTCACCAGCTGCTGCAGGAAGACCATCAGGTCAAACGGGTGGTGCAGGACCATCTTGCCCCCGGTTATCACCCAGGGGACGAGCACCGCTCCCAGGCCGGCCATGTTGATGGCCGGGAACAGGGAGAGGTAAACGCACTCCTCGTCGGGGAGGAAGGACTCCACGGCCGCCCTGGAGATGGCCAGCCAGTGGTTGTGGCTGCGCGGCACCGCCTTGGGATCCGCCTCGGTACCCGAGGTCCAGCAGATGGTGAAAACCTCGTTGGCGTCGGGACGCCTTTCCTCGAGGCGCTTCCGCTCCTCCCTGGATATGTCCCCACCCTCCAGCAGGTCCTGGAAACGCAGGGCATCCTCCGCGGCGCCCGCCCCGACCACGATCAACCGCCCCAAACCCGGAAAGTCAGCCTTGAGCTCCCCCGCCATCTCCAGGTGCGAGAATCCGTGGAACTCGCGCGGGACCACCATCATGGTGGCCTCGGTCAAAGCCAGCGCGTGGCGTATCTCGTGGGTCCTCCACTGCATGGGCAGGGGACTGGGTACGCCTCCCGCCCTGGCCACGGCGAAGAGGGTTATCACCAGCTCCGCCGTGTTGGGGAGCTGGACGAGGACCACGTCGTCCTTGCCCAGCCCCAATTCCATGAGGGAGATGGCCAGGCGGTCGATATCCCTGGTTATCTCCCGATAGGTCATGCGGCGCGGCTCGAGTCCGACGAGATCCGCCTTGTTATAGGGATCCACCAGGGCTTCCATTTCCGGCCTTTGCTCCGCCCTGGCGTAGAGCAGGTCAAGGATGTTCTCCCTCCCCCACCATCCCTTGCCCTCGTATTCCTCGATCAGTTCCCGCTGCACCAGGATCACGCTCATCACCCCCTAAACCGACTTGCCTCAGCGGTGATATTCCGGCAGCACTTCCTCCGTGTACCGGCTGCCGCACATGGCGTCCACGCAGAGGAGCGCGGACAGGACCGCCGCGTCCATGCCGCTGCCCCAGGTCTTTTCCCCGTAGCCGTCACCGGAGAAGAAAAGCCCTTGGACGTAGGGGCACACCACGTCCGGCCTCTTTTCGCCCGGGGGCGGCCAGTCCCCGAATCCCTTGTCCGAACAGGTCCAGATCTCCCATTCCCGGCACTGGGAAAGGCTGGGAAAAACCTCCTCGAAGAGCTGGACGGACGCGTCGATGACCCGGTCCACCTTCTTTCGGTCATGCAGCTCGCCCTCGGTTAAGGCTATGGAGAAGGCCAGGGTGTGCTTGTCGGGGGGCGCCAGGGTGGGGGTGAAGCTGGAGGGCATTATGGAGATTATGTCCACGTCTCCTATGTAGCCCTCCTCCGATTTTATGATGGCCGGGGCCAGGAGCCAGCTCTTGGGGTTTATGCCCGCCTCCTCCAGCACGTTGCGGTTCAGCCCCATGTAGCCGGTGAGCATGCCCACGCTGAAGAACCTCTCCTCCACCTTACGCACGAAATCCTCGGGGAAGAGGCTGCGGGAGATGAAATTCCATATCTTCCTCACCGGGACCGTGCACACCAGCTGCCGGCAGCGGAAGGTCTCCTCGCCCCCCGGGCCGGCCACCCTGGCGCCCGTGACCTTCCCGTCCTCCACGAGCACCTCCTTCACCTCGTGGCCAGTGAGGATCTTTCCCCCGCCCTCCTCCACCGTCTCGGCGATGAGCTCGGCGATGCGGATGAAGCCCGGGCGGGGCACGATGCCCGTGGACCCCTGCACCAGGTTCATGCCTATCTTCACCGCCGTGGTCATGAACCTGATGAAGTCCCCCGCGGGGATCATGTCCGGCTCTCCCATGACCATGTGGATGGAGGCGATGGCGGCCAGGTACTCGTACACCTTGCGGTTGTCGGTCCTGTCCTTCAACCACTTGCCGAAGGAGATGGTGTCCCACTCCTTCAGCTTTTCCTCGCCGGCCAGGGCCATCTCCCGCAGCAGTTCCTTGGTGATGCGGTTGGATTCCTCGTCCATCCAGCCGTAAGCGCCTCCCCTCTGCACGGGGTAGAGCGCCTTGGAGGCCGGGTCGATGACCGCGAAGCCCTGGTTTCCCGGAAGGTCTATCTCCTTCCCGATGTAGGAGAGCAGGTGGGCCACCCGGCCCCTGGTGCCCCAGAAGGTGGCGTGCCCGCCCGCCTCGAAGGTGTAGCCGTCCAGGAGACCCTTTTTCATGATGGTCTCCAGGTCCGGATTCGAGCGGCCCACCCAGGTGTACACGGCGCGCAGGGCCTTCCTGAAACCCTCCACGTCCAGCTTCTTTCCCTGCAGGAGGAGGTGGTCCCCCTCCCCCGTAAAGGAGAGAAGGCGCCCGCCGATGAAGTCCTCCTTTTCCAGGACGGCCACCCTCTTGCCCTCTCCCCTGGCCAGAAGAGAAGCCGCCGTCAGGCCGGCCAGGCCCGCCCCCACCACCAGCACGTCGTACTCATTTGCTGACACTTCAGACCCTTCCTCCCTTGCTCGAGCTCTTCAAGGCCGCCATCTATCTTTCAACGCCGCGATTTGTATATGAGGCTCGCTATCTGGTTCTTGAGGATCTGGCTGGTCCCTCCCCCTATGGTCAGCACCAGGGAATCCCTCACGTAACGCTGCACGTCGCATTCCATGGTGTAGCCCAGCCCCCCGTATATCTGCAGGGCGTCCAGGGCGCATTTCTTGGCCGTCTCGGTGGCGAAGTACTTGGCCATGCAGGCCTCCAGCCCCGCCGGAAGGCCCTCCTCGATGAGGGAGCAGCACTCGCGCACCATAAGGCGGGAGGCCTGGATGTTGGTGGCCATGTCCGCCAGCATGTGCGCCACGGCCTGGAACTTCACGATGGGCCTGCCGAACTGCGTTCTCTGCGCCGCGTACTCCTTGGCCAGGTCGAAGGCGCCCTGGGCCAGCCCCGTCCCGCAGGCGGCGATCTCCAGGTGCTCCACGTCCAGGGTCTTGAGCAGCTGTTCCCAGCCGCGGTCCCGGCACCCCGGGCCGCCCAGGATGTTGTCCTCCGGGACCGGCACCCGGTCCAGGACGACCTCGCACAGGGTCGAGCCCTTGTAGCCGAGCTTTTCGATGGGGTTGAAGGACAACCCCTCGCTTCCGCGCGGGACGAGGAAAAAGGTCAGGCCGTGCCGGGGATCATCGCCCCTCTCCGTCCTGGCCAGGACGATGATCCAGTCGGCGTGGTCCGGCAGGGAGATGAAGGTCTTGGTGCCCTCGAGGATGTAAGCGGAGCCCTCCTTGGTGGCCCTGGTCCGGATGGACAGGGTGTCCGATCCCGCCTCCGGTTCGGTGAGGGCGTAGGCGAAGAAGAGGTCCCCGGAGGCCAGCCCGGGCAGGAAGGCGCGCTTTTGCTCCTCGGAGCCCAGCTTGTAGATGTTCTCTCCCCCGTAGAAGGCGGTGCCTATGTATATCCAGGCCAGCGCGGGCCACACCCGCGAGAGTTCCTCCACCACCATCACCGCCTCGGTGACGCAACGGCCCGCCCCCCCGAATTCCTCGGGGACGGTGAGGCCGAAAACGCCGAGCGGCTTCATCTTTTCCCGCAGTTCCATGGGAGGCCGGTCTTCCTTGTCGTACTCCCTGATCATGCCGGCGGGGACCTCGCGATCCAGGAACTCCCGCAGGCTGCCCAAAAGCATCTCCTGCTCGTCGGTGAGTCGAAGCGGGGACATCCTACCTCCCAGGGTTTTGATTGTGCGATGATCAAATCCTAACGATACTAATGTCCATTTTATGAGGATTATAGGCTTTTTTGGAAAGGATGTCAACTTTAGCTGAAACAACGTTTAACTTAAAGGTATCTTTTAAGATTTTATTGTATTATGGAAGGGATACAGCGGTTCTGCCCGCAAAGCGCAAGTGACGAGCGCGTGGCGGGGAATCCGGCAAAAACGGAGGAAGGCCGTTTAGGCGGGTAGCTTTTTGCACCCGCAGGTGAAGGGAATTCTACGGAGAATCCATAAAGCGGAAGGGCGGGTAAGGCCGGAAGATCAGCGTAAGCGCAGAGGTGATGTGGCGTGACCCCGGAGCAGCAGGACACGTCGGCCAGGAACAGGGGCAAGGCTTACACCAGGCGCCGCATCCAGGAAGTGGCCCTGGAGTCCTTCGTGGAGAAGGGCTACAACGGGGCCACCATAGGGGAGATAGCGGCCCGGGCGGGGGTGGCGGAAACCACCATTTATGAGCATTTCCGCAACAAGGAGGACATCCTTTTCTCCATTCCCCGCGATTTCTTTTCCCGGCTCTGTCGCAGCCTGGAGAACCATTTCCTGGGCGTAGACGGGGTGGAGAACCTCTTCCGGAAATTCGTCTGGCATCACCTGCATTTCTTCCAGGAGAACCCCCTCTCGAGCGCCCTTTACATCCTCGAACTGTGGAACAACCCCGCTTTCCTGAAAACCAAGGGCTTTTCCTTCCTTTCCGAGTACCGGGCCAGGCTGGAGGGGATCCTGGAAAGCGGCCAGCAGGAGGGAACCTTCGACCCCAAGCTACCCAAGGAGATATGCGCGAGCATGGTCCTGGGCACCTTCAACCACCTCATCCTGAGCAAGGTCATGCTCAAGAGGCCGCTGGAACTCATACCTTACGCGGAACGGCTGTTCAAGGTCTTCAGGAAAGTGCTGGAGCCCACGGACGCCGTGGACCAGAGGGTTTTCCGCGGCCAGGAGGGGAGGAGGAAGGACATCCTGATGGCCGCCCTCATGGAGTTCGAGAAGCACGGGTACGAGGGAGCCACCATAGCCCGCATAGCCAAGCGGGCGGGAGTCACCCAACCCACCATCTACGAGTATTTCAAGAGCAAGGAGGACCTCCTTTACTCCATCCCCGAGGTGGCCATGCAGGATTTTCTGAAGTCGCTCGAGGAATCCCTGCGCAACCTGGACAACCCCGTCAACCGTCTCTACAACTTCATCCTCCACCAGGTGAGGTCGGTGAGGGACGCCCCCACCTATTACCGGCTCCTCATCATGGAACTTCGGAACAACCCGGGGTTCTACGATTCACCGGGGTACCGATCGCTCCGCGAGTACAGCGCGCGGTTCGTGGAGATCGTGAAGGAGGGCGCGGCGAGCGGCTGTTTCCGGGACGACGTGGACATCACCTGCGTGCAGAACCTCTACTTCGGGACCTTCGACGACCTCACCATACAGTTCCTCCTGAACGGGAAACTGCAATACATCGTGGGGGTGAGCGAGTACCTTTTCGACCTCACCTACCGGGCGCTGAAGAAGGAGTGAGCGCCCCCGGGCATAGTTGCACCTACAATCGCTCCCTCATCCGAAGAAGGCGAGACTCGGAGGGAACATGGCCAGGGAGATGGTCGCGCCTGGGCTTACATCGACCCCCGGGGGTGGAGGCAGGAAATAACTCGGCCGTGACCCCAAGAACGACAGATATACCCAAACGACATATAGATCGCCTCTTGAATCCGGCAGTTGTTTTGACGCCCGTGAATCGCCGTCCGAGTATTATCTTTATATAAGGGATTTTCTAAAAAGCATGTCGTCTTCAACCCCCCGCTTTTCGCTGCTTTCGCGTTTGACAATTCCCCGAAAAGCGGCGATTATATAGAAAGATTAAAATCAGTTTTAATATTTAAATAACATTAAGATTAAAAGGCAGGCAGCTCGACCGGAGGGGAAAGGACGGGAAGATGAGCGATCTCAAGGGAAAGGTGGCCATAATAGGCGTGGGAGAAGTGCCCACCGGGAAGTTCCCGGACAGGCCATGCGTGGAGTCGGCGCTGCGATCGGCCAGGCAGGCCATAGGCGATGCGGGAATAGACAAGGACCTGATAGATTTCCTCATCCCCATCGGCGCCGTCTACAGCTCCGCCTACAACAGCGACCTGGTGTGCAGCAGGATCGTGGAGGAGCTGGGCCTCAAGGGGGTGAGGGGGAACGCCCAGGTCTTCTCCGGCGGAGCCTCCTGTTCCACCTCCCTTAAAACGGCGGCCGGCCTGATCTCCGCGGGCATCGCCCGCGTGGTGCTCGTGGTGCACTCGGACAAGCTGGGCACCGGCGTCTCCACTCAGGAGGGGATCGACCTCTTCGCCTTGGCGGGGATAAGCAAGGAATGGGAGGTGCCCTTCGGGCAGCACTATTCCTCCATCGCCGGCCTGGTGACCACGCGCTACATGTTCGAGACGGGCACCACGGAGGAGCAGGTGGCCGCGGTGGTGGTCAGCAACCGCAAGTGGGCGGAGCTCAACCCCAACGCCATGATACGCAAACCCACAACCGTGGAGGAGGTCCTGTCCTCCAAGGTCCTCTCCACGCCGCTGCACGCCCGGGAATCCAACGTGCTGGCCGACGGGGGCTCCGCCTTCATCGTGACCGACGCCGAGAGGGCGAGGGAGTGGGTGGAAAAACCCGTCTACCTGCTGGGTGACGGATCCCGGGTGACCCACTTCTGCCTGTCCCAGGAGAAGGACATAACCCGTTTCGGCTACCGCGAAGCGGCGAGGGAGGCCTTCGGGATGGCCGGCCTCTCTACCTCCGACATAGACGTGGCCGAGGTTTACGACTCCTACCCGGTTTTCGAGATGATAGCCCTGGAGGAGATGGGCTTCATGGAAAGGGGAGAGAGCGGCGCCTGGTTCCTGGAGGGCAGGACCTGGCCCGGCGGAGAGCTCCCGGTGACCACCAACGGCGGGATGCTCTCGCAGGGCCATACCGGGGCGGGGGGCGGAATGGCCCTCCTCGTGGAGGCCGTGCGCCAGTTGAAGGGCCAGGCGGGGGAAAGGCAGGTCCAGGGAGCCCGTTTCGCCGTGCTCACCTCCACGGGGGGAGCTTATGTTGACGCCCACGTGGAGATCCTGGGCACCGAGGTCCCCTGAGCGAGGAGGAGGTAGAGATGGAAACCGCTAAAATCCCGAGCAAACCCCTTCCCCAGGCCACGCCGTGGTCGGCCCCCTTCTGGGAGGCGGCCAAGCGGGGGGAGCTCAAGGTGCAGAGATGCCTCGACTGCGGAAAGCCCTTCTTTTACCCCCGCATAGCCTGCCCGCACTGTTTCTCCGAGGACCTGGAGTGGGTGAAGTTGAGCGGAAGGGGGAAGATATACAGTTTCTCCGTGGTGTTCAATTATGCCCCCTCCGCTTTCGCCGACGACGTGCCCTACGTGGTGGCCATCGTGGAGCTGGAGGAAGGCTTGCGCATGCTGACCAATATAGTCACGGACAAGCCCGAGTCCCTGCGCTGCGAGATGCCCGTGCAGGTCATCTTCGAGCCCGCGGGCGAGGATTTCGTCCTGCCCAAGTTCCGGCCGGTCGATGAGGCGTGAAAAGCCGAGAAGACGGAGAGGTGGATGGAAATGGCGTTGAGAACCCCCGAACAGTATCTGGAGAGCCTGAGGGACGGTCGCAAGGTGTACATGAACGGGCAGAGGATCGAGGACGTGACCTCGGCGCCCGTGTTCAAGGAAGCCGCCCTGCACCTCGCGCTGTCCTTCCGCATGTCCCACGACCCGGAGGCGCGCCACCACATCCTGGCCACCTGCCCGGAGACGGGAGAGGAAATAGCCGCTTTTTACCTCCTTCCCAAGGGTCCCGAGGACCTGCTGAAAAGGCGCGAGGCCATCTACCAGGTCTCCAGGTACGGGGAGGGTTACATCCCCTTCATAAAGGAGATCGGCACCGACGCCATCTTCGCCCTGCGCATGATCGCCCCCCAGGTGGACCGGAAGTACGGGACCCGGTACGCGGAAAGGATCAAGGAGTACCACCACTACGCCCAGGCCCAGGACCTGGCCCTGGCCGGGGCGGTGACCGACCCCAAGGGGAACCGCAGGCTGAGGCCGCACGAGCAGAAGAACCCCGACGTCTTCCTCCGGGTGGTGGCCAAAAGAGAGGACGGCATAGTGGTGCGCGGGGCCAAGTGCCACATCACCTCCTCCCCCTTGGCCAACGAGCTCCTGGTCCTGCCCACCCGCAACATGACCGAGGAGGACGCCGATTACGCCGTGGCTTTCGCCATTCCCGTGGACACCCCCGGCGTGACCCTCATCGCCAACCCGGAGCATTGGAACAACGACGCTTTCGAGCGCCCCATGAGCGCCAAGCACCCCATCATCCACGCCATGATACTTTTCGACGACGTCTTCGTGCCCTGGGATAGGGTCTTCCTGTGCGGGGAATGGGAGTTCGCCGGGCCGCTGGCTCTCAGTTTCGCCTCCTGGCACCGCTTCACCGGCCTCTGCTACAAGGGTCCGGTGGCGGAGCTCATGCTCGGCGCCGCCACCCTCATCGCCGACTTCAACGGCGTGGGAGGCAGCAGCGTGGTGCGCAGCAAACTCCGGGAGTTGGTGATCTACATCGAGAACATCTACACCTACAGCAAGCTGGCCTGTTACGAGAGCCAGGTCGTGGAGGGGATAGCCTGGCCCAATCCGCTTCATTGCAACATCGGGAAATACCTCTTCGCGGACAACTATCATTTGATGATCAAGCACCTGCAGGAGTTGACCGGGGGCATCGGGGGCACTTGCCCGTCCGCGGCCGACTATCGCCTTCCGGAGCTGCACGAGGCGCTGGACAACTATCTCTGCGGGAGGGAGGGGATCGAGACCGAGCAGCGAATCCGCCTGGTGAAGCTCATCCGCGACCTCACGGCCACCTGCGATGCCGGCGTGCACATGTTCGGAACCGTGCACGGCGAGGGGACGCTGGAGGCCCAGAGGATGATGATCCTGCGCGAGTTCGATTTCCGGCCTTCCCTGGAGCTGGCCTGCCGCGCCGCCGCCCTCGACGTGGACCTGGGGGGCATAAAGGTATAAAACCCATGCCTCGCCCCGTAGGGGAGGGCGCGATTATCGGGGAAGGGGGAGGGCTGGCCCGGCTCGCGCCGGCCATTCCCATGCGAATGATGTGCGCGGCCGGGGTAATCGGACGAGAAGGGAGCGAAGGGGAGGGCACGTGCCGTTTTCCGGGTGGTTTTGATATGCCCGTCATGGCGATGCGGCTTTCCCGCGGCCTGAAATGTCCAAGACTGAGCCGCTCGGGAATGTCGAGGCGGGGCCTTTTTCGGGAAACGAAGGGAAGGCGGTCACCCTTGATCCGAGGGATGAGTCGCGGCGAAGGAAAAGGGAGGTAATCAGACATGATGCGCAAGGCCTTCGAGACCAAGTACATGGAGGATTTCGAGATCGGCGACGGGGTGGAGAGCTTCGGAGTGACCATCACCGACGCCCACCTGGTGGCATGGGCCAGCCTGACCCTGGACCACTTCCCCCTGCACATGGACGAGGAGTTCGCCAAGAACACCATCTTCAAGGGGCGCATAGTGCACGGCCCGCTGCTCTTCGCCATGTCCATCGGCCTGGCGGGCATCAACGGTTTCCTGGGGGACTCCATCATCGCCTGGCTCGGCGTGGAGAACATGCGCATCCCCCGTCCGACGAGGATAGGCGACACCATAAGGGTCAGGGCCACGGTCAAGGAGAAGAGGAAGACCTCCAAGCCCGAAAGGGGCATCCTGGTATTGACCTACGAGATAATCAACCAGCGAGACGAGACGGTGATGGTCTTCGACAACCTGCTGATGTACCCCTTCCGCGAGCCGGCTTCCGTGCATTAACCTGGAGCGCGCCGGGCCCGCCGGGCGTGGCGGCAAGCGGGTCGGTACGGCGCGGAGTCACGCACGGATATACGATTCCCGGGTAGTTCGGCCCCGCGATCGGCGGGGCCTCTGTCTTTGTCGCGCCCGCCGGCCAGGGTCACCGGTACTCCCCGTATCTGAGGTGGGGCCGGATTCACGTCCTCCGCTTGCCCGCATACGGGCGATTTCCTGTAACGGGAAAAACGGGCCGCCGACGAACGCCTTTTACAAATCCCTTCGTTATGGCCCTTCCGTTCAACCCATAAAGCCATTCTATCCCGTGGCCTTTCAACCTTCCGACCTTGTGGCCCTTGAGTCCGAGCGTCCTGCGTAGTACGCTTGAGATGTGCATTTCTCCATCCTGTTTCCTGGCACCTTTACAACAACCAGAAAATAGGGGAAAATGCCTTTAGGGCAAGGTTTGATCGGTTTCGGCAACCCACAGATTCTTGCGGGGACCCAAAAATATGTTGGCCGAAATAGCAAAATGGAAAGAAGTTTTAAACAACAAAGAAACCAGGGGGCACGGTTATTGAATTGCCAAAGGGTCGATTAAACTACGTTTCATCAGGAAGCGAGAAAGGTGGTTAAATTATGCCAGGATACAAACATCCTTGCCGTTACTGTGACAAACTAATCCCACCGGATTCAAATGTCTGTCCACTCTGCGGCAAGGTAAACCCATTGGGACCCTTGAGATGTCCCAAGTGTAGAAATCCAATCCAGAAAGATTGGAAAAAGTGCAGCAATTGTGGCCTATCCCTAGAAGTTGTCTGCCCAAAATGTGGCAAGACAAATTTCTTTGGAGACTATTGTGAGCACTGTGATGCTCGCTTGGTGGTTGTTTGCCCCAATCCAAAATGTAAAACCGAGCAACCACCAATCGGAAACAATTGTATAAAATGTGGTAAACCATTAAAGTAAAAGTAAATAAAAAGTAAAAAGGAGAATAAATTATGGTACTACAACCATTTACTGACAATTTTGCTGACAATAGCACAGAGGCGGGATTTCAATTTACTTTTTTCTGCGACATCTGCAAGGAAGGATATAAGACCAGATTTATTGAGTCCAAAACCTATAAAAAAAGAAAATTGCTGAAAGGATTTGGTGGTTTAATCAGTGCAGCTTCCCAGATTGCCGGTAAATACGGGGTTGGTTTTGGAGCCGAGAGAGCAACAGATGTAATCAGTGAACGTTTTAGTGGTATGTCTCCTGAATGGCACAAGGAACATGAAGCCGCTTTTGAACTTTCCCAGAACGAGGCAAAAGAGCATTTTCACCGCTGTCCGAGATGCACAAAATGGGTTTGTGAGAATGACTGGAATGAACAGGAAGGACTTTGCACTCAATGTGCTCCTCGTGTGAGTGTTGAGGTTGCAGCTGCCAAAGCAGTAAAGGCGGTTCAGGATATAAGGGAAAAGGCAGCAAAAACTCAAGTTTTCACTGGAGAAATTGAAAGCAAGCAAACGCTCTGTCCCCAATGTGGCAAACCTGCTGGCGAAGGTAAGTTCTGTGTCAACTGTGGTGCACCACTTAGTTTGATACAATGTCCGAAATGCGGTGCTAAAAGTCCGGCTGGAACAAGGTTCTGCGGTGAGTGTGGAACAAAACTTGGATAAATAGAAATATCGCCACCGTATCGCCTAACACAGCATATACGTTACAGGTTTATGTCCTTGCTTTTCGGGACATTGCTATTTACGAGTGCAACGACATATATACTGGAAACGTTAGATGTTTAAACTCATCTTGAACAGTCCAATTTCTAAATACCCAGGTAAAAGGGCATTTTTCACCCTCGGAAAAGAGCCGTGGCATTAGGATCGGTTTCTCTGGCCGACGGAGGCACCGCCACCCCACAGGCCTTGAATATCTTGCCGGCACAACCCTGAAGGGAGAAGTGGCCGGGGTTCGTTGGACAGGTTTTCCTGATCCTTAAGTGGTGCACTGCTCATCACTATGCTGCCGCCTCTTCTTTGGGAAGCGTATCCCAGTAGACTTCATCGGGTGTCCGGTAGTCAAGGCCCTGGTGCCGCCTCTTCTGGTTGTAGAACTCGAAGTAGTCCCCCAGCCCCTGGCGTGCCTCACCCAACGATTCGTATGCCTTCAGATAGACCTCCTCGTACTTGACGCTTCTCCACAGTCTCTCCACGAAAACGTTGTCGAACCAGCGACCACGGCCGTCCATGCTGATCCTGATATCGTGGGAGGAAAGGACGTCGGTGAATTCATCCGAGGTGAACTGGGATCCCTGGTCGGTGTTGAAGATCTCGGGGCATCCGTACCTCTCTATGGCTTCCTTGAGGGCCTCGACGCAGAAGGAGGCGTCCAGGGTGTTGGAGAGACGCCAGGAGAGGGTCTTGCGGCTGGCCCAGTCCAGATGTCGATGGCCAGATAAAAATGATCATATTCTGGCCACTTAAAATTGTACATACCTGACCAAGCAAGGAAGAATCGATTAAGCTTTGAATCCCTCCAAAGGAAGAAAGGAGGGATGGGTATGTACAAGGAGATGGTCTGGATGGACGCAAAAAGGATGCGGGCCCAGGGCATGAGCTACGTGGAGATAGGGGAAAGGCTGGGCATCGACCGGAGGACGGCGAAGAAACTCTGCTTGAGCGAAGACCCTCCCCGCCCCCGCAGAAGGCAGAGGGGATCCAAGGCGGACGATTACCAGGAGGTGATCAGGGCCTGGCTCGAGGACCGGCCCCGCATGAAGGCCACCCTGATCTACGAGAGGCTGCGCCTTCTGGGGTATGAGGGGAGCTACTCCGTGGTCAAGCGCAAGGTGGCGGAGATGAGGGAGGAGCTATCGCGAAGGGCCACCGTGCGCTTCGAGACCCTACCCGGACAGCAGGCCCAGGTGGACTTCGGCCTGGCCAAGGCGAGGACCCTGGCTGGGTCGGCCAGCGTGGTCCTTCTGGTGATGCTTTTGGGGTTTTCCCGCTTCCGCAAGACCCTCCTCTGTCCCCGCCAGGACCGGGCCTCCCTCATGTGGGGGCTTTCCGAATGCTTCCGGGAGGCGGGAGGTGTTCCCCACGAGCTCCTCTTCGACAACCTGAAGCCGGTGGTCGTAAAACCCCGCCGGGGTGATGAGGAGGCGATGATCGCCACGGAATGGCTCTCCTTCTGCGCCCACTATGGGACATCCACCCGTGTCTGCTTCCCCTATCGGGCCCAGACCAAAGGGAAGGTGGAGCGCCCCATCGGGGAGGTGAAGGCCTTCCTCTACCCCCACACCTTCCTGGATCTTGGGCACCTGGAGGAGGAGCTCGCCCGCCAGGACAGCGCCTACAACGCAAGGGTCCACGCCACCACCGGCATGACCCCGGCGGAGCGCCTCCTCCTGGAGCGGGAATTTCTCCTCCCTCTTCCGGAGAGGCCCTTCACTTGCTCCCTGAAACTCGAGCGCGTGGTCTCCAGGGACTGCTTCGTCTCCTTCGAGGGCAACCGGTACTCCGTACCCCACGCCTTCGCCGGAAGGAAGGTCCGCCTCTCGGTCACCCCCGCAGAGGTGCACATCCTCTCCCCCCAAGGGGCCCTGCTCGCCACCTTTCCCCGCGGGGCCAAGGGAGGAGGGGAAAGCCGCGTCGACCCGGGGCACTGGGCGGGTCTTCCGGGCGCGGAGGAGGCCATCCTGAACCTGAGGCGGCTTGAGGAGATGGGGCTCTCCCCCTTCCGGGTGGAGAAGCGGAGTCTTTCCTACTACGAGGAGGTGGCCTATGGCCCTGGAGGCGGTTCTTGAGAGGGCAGGCCTTTCGCTGGGCCCGCAGGGGCTTGAGGAGGTCATCCTGGAGGCGGGAAGGCGCCGATGGTCCTATGGGAGGTTCCTCGAGGAGGTGCTCTCAAGGGAGCTCGCCCTGCGGGCGGAAAAGAGGGAGGGCATGCTCCTGCGCCTGGCCCGCTTCCCCCAGATAAAGACCTTGGAGGGCTTTGACCTCTCCCATCTCCCCGACCTCGACCCCAAGGTCCTGGCCGAGCTGGGAGAACTGGGTTTTTTGAAAAGGAGGGAGAACGTCCTCATCCAGGGGCCGCCCGGAATCGGGAAGACCCACCTGGCACTGGCCCTGGGGCTCAAGGCGGTGAAGGGAGGGCACAAGACCTACTTCACCACCTTGGAGGAGATGATCAAGCGCCTTCTGCGCACTTCCGCCTCGCCCAAGGCCATGCGCGTCTACACCGGGTGCTCCCTGCTCATAATCGACGAGGTCGGCTACCTGCCCATGGGGCCGGCCGAGGCCCACCTCTTCTTCCAGGTGATATCGGCCCGCTACGAGAAGGGGTCGGTGATCATCACCTCCAACAAGGGAGTGGGGGAGTGGGGGGAGTACCTCTCCGATACTACTCTGGCTGCCGCTCTCCTGGATCGCTTCCTCCACCATTGCCATGTGCTCAACCTCAAGGGAGATTCCTACCGTCTGAAGGACAAGAAAGGCCGGGGAAGGGCGAAAGGAGGTGATTCCTGAGCAATTAATCCATGTGCAATTTTATCTGGCCAGAATATGTACAAAATTAAACGGCCATTGACACATGATGGCCACGAGATAGGCGTATCCCCTTCTCATCGGCAGGTAGCATATATCGGCCGCCCAGACATGATTGGCCCGGGTGATATCCAGGCCCTTGAGCAGGTAGGGATAGACCTTATGCTTGGCATCGGGGATGGTGGTGCGGGGCCGGCTCCAGATGGCCCGGATGCCCATGAGCTGCATGAGCTTGGAGACGTGGCCCCTTCCCACCTTGTATCCCCGGCCACGCAGTTCGTGCATGATCCTGCGGCTGCCGTAGAAGGGCCAGGCCAGGTGGATCTCGTCTATGTGTCTCATCATCTCCAGGTCACGTTCCGGAAGGGGCTTGGGCCTGTAGTAGAAGGTTGACCTTGCAAGCTCGAGCAGGCGGCACTGCCGGGCAAGGGGCAGGGGATGCTCGGGCTTAATCATCTCTTTGCGCTCGTCCCGTGAAGCTTCCCGAGCGCACTTGATAAAAAATCGTTCTCCATCACCAGCTGGCCGATCTTGGCGTTGAGCTCACGCACGCTGGGGCCCTCCTCCGGGGGCCTCTCCTTCTCGAAGGCCTCGGAGGCCCTTTCCAAAAGCTGCTTTTTCCACTGCGTGACCTGGTTGGGGTGGACGTCGTAAATCTCGGCGATCTCCGCTACGGTTTTTTCCTCCTTGACCGCCTCCAGCGCCACCTTGGCCTTGAAGGCCGCCGTGTGGTTCCTCCTCGGTCTTTTTGCCATTTCCACTGCTCCTTTCGTCTCTCGGGAGCAGTTTACCACTTAAGCGCCTGTCCAGTTTTCCCCGGCCAGCTCTAGAGACATCCATGGGATGTTTGCCGTTTGTATTTCTAGTATAGAAACGAAAATGTTTCTTGTAGGTTACCATATGCGGCAACGCCCAGCTTCTTGGTATTCTCAAGATTATTACTTCGGCCCCATTCTGCAGCCTTATCGCTCTAAGATCCTTACTTACTATGCGTGGAGATATGCCATCACGCATGATATTTTCCAGCCTCGCGATTTCCTGGTCGGGGATTATCTGCTTCAGGCCGCATAGGTCAACGGGAACACCATCCTTTGTCCTGACGCCGAAGATGATGTCGCCTCCGGAAGCATTGGCAAAGGAAGTCACATCAGCAAGGAATTCCAGCTTCTCCCTATCGCTGTTTCCGGGTAGCGCTTCTTTGTACTCAATGGTCTTGGCCTCGATGACCTTATTCTCTACCAGCGCAAGGAGATCTCTTTCTGAAATTGATCCTAGCGGAATATGCATAAGCGACAAGC
The DNA here is from genome assembly GCA_014360685.1 of Actinomycetota bacterium. Classification (GTDB taxonomy): domain Bacteria; phylum Actinomycetota; class Geothermincolia; order Geothermincolales; family RBG-13-55-18; genus Solincola_A. Next base: position 73,997 of record JACIXB010000009.1, read on the forward strand.
CCGTTACACCCCTTATCATAATACTTATTCTCTACGGCCTTAGAAATACTGGGCTTTCTCAATCAGCAGCATCTTACCCTTTCAAGCCTTGAAGAATAGTAGTGCTCTTCTTCCCCAAAAGTGTAGCCCTTTCGATTATAAAGTCCCTAAAACGGCTGGTGTCCCAGTCCCTCTTCAGCTGCTCACCTTGGTCGCCCGCGCCACCATCCCATTTCTCGGGGATACTTGCCAGGAAACTATCGGGGATATCATGCCCGGAGAGCTCTTCCCTAGTTATTTTAAATCTCCTTATATATTCCTCTGGGCTCAAGGATGTCAGCTTTAGGACATTCGTCCTTTCGTTAAGAACTGTGACATTGGCCATGGCTTGGATTTCATCCTCGGGAAAGGCATTCTTCTTCAGGATGGACCGTGGGAAAATATGGTGCCAGTTCGGTTGGAATCCTTTTAGTAAAGCACCTCCCGTCTTGTCGTAACCTATCAAGGAGTGGTCTACCCAATCCTTGGCGCCGTTTTTGAAAATGTTGATGAAGTAGAGCAGGCGGTAGAACCTGTTTCCAGCACGATCATACCTACCTAGGAACTCGGCTTCGTCAACAATGTCGTTGACCCGGAGGCGATCTAACAGTTTCTCCAGCGCCGACTCAAAACTCTCAGCCTCATTAAGCGCCCTTACGTCCTCGTTCATGTTGGTGATCGAGCTACCGCTATAGCGCCCGTCGCGGTTTGCCAACAGGAACCAGTAAAGGGCTTTTTTGAAATCATAAGCGGGGTCTGCCTTCCACTTATGGTGAAGCGCGAAAAGAGGCGTCAGGCTGTTCTTTGATGGGAGTAAGTCTCCATTGAGGATGCCGAACTCTGCCATCCTTTTCACAACTTCAGCCATTGTCTCTTTGCACAGCTCCCATACGGCCATTAGAGACTCTTTTTCCCAGAAATCCTTTGAAACCTCAATAAGCCTTGCCCTTCCCGCCCCGATACTGGTTAGAGTCCTTATGAAGATACCAGCATCCAGCTCCCATCCTTTTTCCTCCAATTCTTCTTGAAAAGGCATGTACTCTTCTCTTATCCAATTAGGGTTTTTTACGGAAGCAAAAGCCAAAATTACATCTGCTTCTTTGACCCTGGTACCTGCCTGGTTCAGCCGGGCGAATATCTCTGCCACATCCTCCACCTCATGCCTTATCTTCATCAGGGGAATAGGCTGGTTTCGGATTTGCCACAGGCGGTTGAGACGGGCATGGATTTTCGGGAAGAGTTGCATCGCTTTCTCGGGGTTCTCCTCTATTCCGGAGGCTATTTCCTGGGCAAACCTTGTGAGCTGTTCAACATCAGGTACGCTCAGCACCTCCCTGACGCTGACCCATCGGGGGTCTTTCTTCCTGATGGGGTTGGCTAGGGCGAAATCGAGTTGCTCATCTTCAGAGAGTACGTTGACCATAGGGTCATATCTCTTCAGAGCTTTGTTCCATTCCTCAGCAGAAGGCCACCAGTAAGGCTTCTTATTAAGAAGCAAGGACAGGGCAGTTATGCGCTGCTGGCCATCGACAATCCACAAGGATACCTCTGAGCCCATGGCCGTCTTAGATCCCGTATATTCGGTTGAATCCCAGAAGAGAAAAGAGCCTACAGGATACTCACGATAGAGAGATTCCGCCAGCAACTTGACCTGCTCAGGATCCCATACGAACTGGCGCTGAAACTCAGGGATGTCCATCTTCTTGGAAACAGCCCATTCCACAATCTCACTTACAGAAAGGGTTTCCAGGCCCACCTTCTTCTCCTCCTCGATCCAATAAAGTCACCCCGATTATTATTATCCCTTATTCCTCCTCGAAGCCGTAGGTCTTGAACTTCAGGGTGTTGCAGTTCTCGGTAACCGTACGGACGGTGTCCTCGGGGGCGCCTTCGGGGATGTGGGCCTCGATCTCCAGGGTCACCTTCAACTCGGCGCTTTTCAGGCTCACGAGATGTTGGATGACCTCCTGGAATATGGTGGGGACATCGCGGTTGATGCGTATGGGGTCGATCTCCACGGAAGCGTGGAAGCGCCGGGGTGCCCTGTCAGCCACTTCCTCCTCGCCCAGGGCGGCCTCTGCAATAGCATCCGCGGCGTAAGTGCCGATCCCGGCCACCTCGCCCGCTCCCTCCTGGGCAGCGGCCCTTTTGCGCTCCTCCTCCATTTGCCGGGAGGCCACGCCTGGCTTCACCACCAGGCTGTCCCCGCCGGCTATGACCTCCACGTGTTGGCCCGCCACAAGCCCTTTGTGCCTTTGCCCCTCCTCGTCCCATCCCTGGGCATAGGCGAAGGTGTCCAGCTTCCAGCTCATCTGGGCAATGCCGTCCCTTACGGCCCCTACGAGCACCTCGTCATCGCGCAACCTGGGAAGATAGACGTAGGTGGCGAAATCATCGAACAGCTGGCGGAGGGATACGTGATCCCCCCGCCAAAGGGGGATCCGGTCCAGCTCGTGCCTCAGGTTGACCCCGCCGAGCTGGGTGAGAAGGGTGCCGTCGTTTCTCATCCTGCGGGAGGCGCGAACCGCCAAGGGGTCCTGGCCCTGCAGGCGGGTCTCGGACCAGGCGAGCTTCCCCCTGGGGTCGGGCTGTTCGGGGACCAGCAACCATATGTAGGTCTCGGGTATCTTGATGTCGACGTCCCTTTTCGCGTTCTCGTGCTGCTTTTCGGCTATCCTCGTCTGGTGCACGTCCAGGTTCAAGGTCTCCCTGTCCCTGAGGATGGAGCTCCAGGCCAGGAAGTTTCTCACCGCGTCCTTGAGGTAGTCGAGCTGGGTCCTGTCCGGGGCGAGAAAGACCAGGGTGTTTTTATAGATGCGGGGCGAGTTTCCGCGCCACTTAAGTATGGAGGAGGCCTTCTCCATGGCGGGGCTGTCCTGCTCTCCCCGCGTATGCGGGTACTCGGGGCCAAGGATCACCAGGCGGGCCTCCCGCTCGTCGGGGACGTCGGGGGAGGGGACGCAGGCGTGCACCCGGCAGAAATCCCCGCGTTCCTGGGCCGCGGCCTGCAGCATGCGCTTGATCTCCTCCTGCACCTCCTCTTCCGGGATGCCGCTGGCGCGATCCTTGGCCAGGCCGGTCACCGTGGGCACGGTGGAGTACCAGTAGCGCTGGCCGTCCTGGTAGAGGTAGTTGGAGCGCTCGGCGAGGCGGCGCAGGGCATCCCCGAAGGTGGCCACGTTCTCCCCGGGCTGCACGCAGCCCAGCTTTATCTTCCGGTCCTCGACCCCCCTCTGGGCCGGGGTCTGGGCTATGTATTCCAAGCTCTGCAGGGGCGCCGAGCCCATGAAGATGGTGCGCGCCACCCGCCGGCAGGCGGAGAAGCGGCCCAGGTTGGGGTTCTTCCGGTCCATGCTCAGGGGCAGGGAGTCTTCCCCGTCCACCTCCCGCTCCAGGATGGGGTCCCAGTTCTCCTCCAGGTAGCGGGTGAGCTCGGAGCGCACCCGGGGGTCGTCCATGGGCACGGTGGCCGGCATGATGAGGAGGTTGCGGTCCTCCTTTTCCCAGAGGCTGTGGATGACCGCGGCCATGAGGCGCAGAACGCCGCGCGTCCTCTGGAACCTCTCCAGGGAGGACCACACGTCGTACAGGCAGTCGAAGAGCGCGGGGTGGATGGGATAGGCGGCCTTGATCCTCCTCTCATAAGCTGCTTCCCGGCAACCGGCTGGAAATTCCTGGTGCTGGGTGGCGTACATGTCCACGAAGGCCCGGGCCACCTGGTCCCGGTACACGAAGAGCGCGTTGTCGGTGATGGGCTGGAACAGCCTCCGGCGCACGATCTCGAAGCTCTCCTCGGGGGTGGCCAGGCGCAGGGGCTGGTCCATCCTCCCCACGGCGTTGGAGATCACCGCGAGGGCCTCCCTTCCCCGGGGCCCGCCCACCTCGGACTCGCTTATCCTCTCCCTCCCTCCCTCAGGGCTCTCGCCCGCGGAGACGGGGAGGCTCACCACGAGGAGGGCGTTGCGAGCCGCCCTCACCTCCTCCGCCAGCGCCTGGGCGAAGGTGAAGTGGGTGCCGAAGTCCCCGGCGGGGAGGGTGCCGTCGTCGTGCAGCTGGCGGGCGTAGGCCACCCACTCGTCCACCAGGATGAGGCAGGGGGAGTAGCGGTTGAGTAGCACTCGCAGGGCCTCCCCGGGGTTTTTAGAGGTGCGATCCGCCTCCTCCACCAATCGGTAGCCCTCCCTTCCTCCCAGCTGCCAGGCGATCTCCCCCCACATGGTGCGCACCTGGGTCCCGTCCGGCTTGGCGTGCACCTGGCCGGGGGAGACCTTAGTGCCCACGAAGACGGCCCTCCTCACTCCCTGGGGCACCCGCAAGCCCTCCTGGGCCAGCAACTCCTCCACGCCGGGAAGCTCGGAGGGAGGGACCCCGGAGAAGAGGTGGTAGAGGGCGAGCAGGGCGTGGGTCTTCCCGCCCCCGAAGTTGGTCTCCAGCCTGACCACGGGATCCCCGCCCCCGCCGGCAAGCCGCCGCAGGGCGTTCGTCAGGAGGCGCTTGAGCCCGTCGGTTAAGTAGGTGCGACGGAAGAACTCCGTGGGATCCCGGTACTCGTCCGAGCCCTCGCCGCGGTAGACCTGCCAGAGGTCGGCGGCGAACTCCGCCTGTTGGTACCTGCCGGAAGCCACGTCCGGATGGGGAGTGACGACCTCCCGCCAAGGCTTCAGGTTGCCCATGGGCTGGCCCTGGATGGGGGCGGCGGTGGCCTTGCGATCCTCGCGGCGGCGCTGCTCCTCGAAGCGGAGGCGCAGAAGCTCCATCTTCATCCTCTCCACCTGTTCGGCCTCGGGGGCGGAGACGGAGCTCAAAAGGCGGGATATGCTGTCCAGGGCCCGGTAAGCGTCATCACTGGAAAAATTATCCATATGAGCCCAGCGGTTACGGAACTCCCGGAGCTCGCTCACCAGGGACCTCCCGGCATGGCCGAGGGTCTTGGAGAAGACCTCGTTCCAGCGGTTCCACATGAGGATGAGGGCGGCGTGGGGATCCTCGATGCTGGGCTCCACCTCGCCGGGAGCGGAGGGGAGGACGGCCTTGACCTCCTCCGTCCACCCATCCCCGTAGGAGGCCTTCATCTCCCGCTCGATGAAGGGGGCCAGGCCCCTGCTCAAGAGCTCGAGGCCCTCTCCGACCCTTTCCCGGTTGGTCTTGGCCATCTCCCATCACCTACTCCATCTCCAACATGGCCTGTTGCGTTTCCTCTCTCCCGGGCCCGCTCAAGGCCAGCCTGGTTATCTCGGGCCAGGAGATGACCAGGCTGTTGTAGGCCAGGGCCTCCGGGGCCCATCCCTTGCGCTCGCAAATGCTGTAGAGGCGGTAGGAAAGGTCACGGGCGCTCTCCCCCACGCCGCCCAGCTTGCGCAGAAGCTCCGCCGCCCCGCTCTCCCCCCTTTCCTGCAGGGCACGGATGAGGTGCTGGGTGGCCTCCCAGATGGTGAAACGCCGGTCGGAGGCGGGATCCCAGTCAGCTATAAGCTCATCCCGGCGGAGCAGGCGGACCCTCCCTCCCCGGGCCTCGAGGATGCCCGCCTCCACCAGGCCCCGCACGGAGGTGTTCTTGGCCTTGGAGAGGGTCTCGGCGTCCCCGAAGGGGCCTTCCTCCATGCCGTGCTGCTCGAACCAGGCCACTGCCCAGCGGGTGTCCGCGTCGAACTCCCCTTCCTGTTCCGCCAGCACCTCGTCCAGGGTCTGGTTGATGAGGGAGAGGGCGGTGCGCACGGTCATGGGCGAGCCATCCGCCTCCATGACCTTGGAATAGCGGGTGAAGACGGCCATGCCCGGGCCGATGGCCGCCTGGGCCAGGTCCACGGGGGCGATGTTTCCGTGCTGGAGTTTGCGAAGGGCCTCTGGCAGCTCGCTCTTCAGGGCGGCGATGAACTCCCGCCTGGTGGCCATGGGCGCGTCATCAGGGCGAGGACGGCAGGCCAGGACGATGGAGGAAGCGAGGACATTAGAACCTGTCTTTAGGCCTTGATCACGCTCTGTTCTCATCGGCCATGTGCCAGTGATGATAAAACCTGCATGTTTAGCAGCCTCGAGCATGGTTTCCCACGCGGTAGAGGCCGTTGCAAGGCTGGCTGATAACTCATTTTCACGCTTTTCGGTTTCTGTTTGCTTAAAACCATAATAAATAACTAAAGGGAAATTATCATTGTGAGCATCGTGTATTTTCTCAAAGGCCATTTTAAGGCCTTTTTCAAAGAAATTTTTGGCCTCATACTTATTACCACCATGCCTGTACGGCGATGCGATTAACTCAGTGGCTTTTGGGGTTAGCAACATTGAGAATAATTTTGGGAATATGCTACTTAAAGACCTTCGAAGCCAGATATAGAAGAAATCGCTCAAGTCGGCATATCCGATATTGTCATAATAAGGTGGGTCGGTAGATATCATTGGCCCTGACACACCATCCACCGACTGTATTGCATCAAGTTGTTTAACCCGTCCTTTTGAATTTATGCATATAGATTGCAAAATCTGCGGTATCCATTCTAATGAGCTTGAAAAGCTACCGGTTGCATTTCCCAGTATATTAGCTTCAGCATAATCCCATGTCATAGGTATCGCTTGTCGACCAAATGTCTGTTCAACTTTCTCCCCATTATTATTCCATATGCATATTGTTGTTGATCTGTTTGCAGTTCGATTTATTCCGAAGGCAAGATAAGTAGCAACAGCGTCGGCGTAGGCGGTGGGGCCGCTGCCGCCGGAGTCGAGGGGACGGTCATCGTCGGGCAGGGTCCCGGCGGTTTTGGCGTCGGCGAGCGCCTTCTCCCGCGCTTCAGTCACCAGGTCGCTGAAGGTGGTTAGGGCGACAAGCTGCCTGTCGGTGAAAAGGCTCGCGAAAGTGCGCATGCCATAATTGGGAGTCTTGAAGTCGCGGGAGTTTTCGGGGAGTTCGTATTCGGGCCTCCATTCAGGCATAGCTTGTTTCGCTATCTCAATATGTTCTTCGATGGGAGAGAGATAAACCCTGCCCCTTCCGCCTTCCGCGACTATGGCCATGAGCCTCGCCCCCATCCTGCCCGACTGTCCCTCTTTGCGTATATGGGTGAAGGGGATTGGTTCGTCCGTGAGCAAACACCTTCCCCCTTTTCTTCCCACGGTGCCTTTTCCGGGGTCGAAGCCGCTCTTGGGTTTGCCCATGCGGACCTCGAAGCGGTATAAGTTGGCCTGCCTGTCCACCACGGGTTCGACGTAGGCCTCTTTACCCTTCTTGGCGGAGAACCAGAAGGAGCGCACCAAGGGAACATGTGCCCCCTTGCAGGCGGGGTTGGGACTTGGAACGGTGCGGGCCCAGAGCCAGGCGATGACGGTGAGCTCCTGTCCCACGTATGGCTTGAGGTCGGGACGGTCCTTGGCCATCCCTTTCGTCACCTTGACCTTTGGGTAGAGGTGGCCTATGCGCCTCTCCGCCTCGTCCCGCATCCACCTGCCGTAGTAGCGTACGTCCTCGGCCAGGCCTTCCGCCCCTCTCCATTCTTTCTCCATCAACCCCTTCTTCTCGCGGGCCTCGGGGTTCACCGGGGGATTTCCGGCGAACTTGGGCGGTATCTCGATCAAGGCCTTGGTGATAAGCACGGCCACGGGATTGAGGTCGCTGGCGTAGGCCTGGAGGCCCAGGCGTTGGGCCTCCAGGGGGATGGAGCCCCCGCCGCAGAAGGGGTCGAGCACGGGCGGGGCATGTTCCTCGATGTACTTCCTTATCGCTTCCGCTCCTTCCGGCATCTCGTCTCCCCGGGCCCGGGCGAGGGAGCGGGCTATCTCGGTCTGCGCCGCGAGGAGCACCTTTTCGTCGTTGGAATTCTCCCACTTGACCAGCTCCTCGATGACGGCGAACAGCCGCTTGCGCTCCTGCTCCTGGGCTTCCTCGGTGGGGAAGAGCTCCGGCCAGGCTGAGGGGTCGTCCACCAGGGAGGCGAAGAGCACCGCCCGGCAGGCGGCCAAGGGGCGCCTGGCCCACCACAGGTGCAGGGTGGAGGGATGGCCATGGCGGATGGACTTCTCCCGCGCCGACTCCCGATTAATAGCCTCCAGAGGCAGCGCCACCTCGATCAGCTTCTTACGAAATGCCATATTTTCACCCCTTCAAGTCCAAAGGCCAGAGACGCTTTTTCTTGTAAACCCTCATAACAATTTTCGTAAGTTCTTCCAATCCCTTTTTCCTCTTTGTCGAATTGCTCTTTTGTCATCTACTGAACGTTCCGAAAATCCCCCCAAGGCGTCTCCCGGTGCAAGTCTTCACGGCCCCGAATAATCCGTGTTATCGACAATCCTTCGGAATATTGACTCGTCGATGTAAAGCAGCCTGCCTGCGTTCTTCAACCTCTTAAAAGGTGGCCGCTTGCCGGTATCAGGATCCGGAGGCCTGACGCAGATCGCATTCTCCACGGCTATCCACCTTCCAAGCTCCTGTCTAAGGATAAGCACCTCCTCGACGGCTTCGTCCAGGTCGGTGTCGGTGCTCACAACCACCGCCACATCGTACTTGTCCTCCACAGCCATCATCACAAGGTCCAGTGCCAATTTGACATCCACGCCCTTTTCTCTTCCCTTCCATTTCTGGATGGAATTATCGGGCAACGTCCTGTCCTTTACCCATTCCAGGCTATATTTCAATGGCCTGGTGAACACGTAAACATCGTTGCGCTTCATCTCCTCAATGCGCTTGGTCATAATGGCGTGCATCCGGGGATTCCTGTCGGGAGTATGGATTCCGGTGTAGAATCTCACCTGGACGAGCCGACGATCCGTCCCGAAGGCTTCCGAGCACAGCTCTTGCCCCAGAAGGTGAGGGTGTGTTTCCCCTTTGCCGAAATTCCTCTTGCAGTCGTTGTAGAAGTTCTGGCCATCGATAAAGACCACCACCCGCAAAGGCGAGGGCCTTTTCGGGATATCGCCTTTTTGTCTTGACCGCTTTTCTTCGGAATTCAAGGGTTGACACCCTCCTGCTTTTGCCCTAATTTAAGAACATGAGTTTATCTTCCCTACCGTCTGGGTTTCCGGACTGGTAGGGTTTATTCTTTCCTCCACCCGCAAACGCGCATCGCGCCTCCAGTAAAACCGCCTGCCCAAACCGGATCGCTTCTTAGGTCTTACCTACGCCGCCTCATTCACCCCAGGACCTCCTCCTTCTGCAGAAGCTCGCTCAGGCTGTAGTTCACGCTGGTCACGCCGAAATCCGGCTCCCGCCCAAAGGGGCTCCTTATGTAGTGGGGCGTGGCCCTATCCCCCTCCACCTCCACGATGGCCAGGATGAAGTCCTCGGGCTTGTTCAGGGCGGTGAGGATCTCGTTCTTGGTCACGGTGACCGTGGAGGCGCCGGCAGCCCTTCCCTTGACCTCGATGAAGCGCAGCCTTCCCGTCTCGGGGTCCAGGGACTCCACGTCGTAGCCCCGCTTCTCGGCGCTCACATCCACGGGCTTATACCCCAAGCTCTCCTCGAGCTCCATGACCGCCTGCATGGCCAAAGCCTCGATCCGCCTCTGGTCGCCGCCTTCGGGGGCGCCCTCCTCGCCCCGGAGCCTGACCAAAAGCCCCCCGGGCACCACCAGGGCCCCGCCCACGATCACCGGGGGCAGGGGGTAGAGCTTGCGCTCCTCCTCCAACTCGGCCAGGCGGCGCTTGAGCCTGGCCTCCAGCTCGTCGGCGCGCCTTCTGGCCAGCTCGGAATTGAGGCGGGCGTTGAGCTTTCCCGAAAGCTCCTGCTCCCTGAGCTTCTGGGCCTGGGTGTCCCAGTAGGCTATCTCCTTGGTCAGGCGGTCCTTCACCGCCCGCATGGTCCGGTCTAAGAGCTCCTCGCGGAACCGGCGCACCTCGCCCAGGTGCTCGGGCACCAGGCGCTCGGCGGCGTAGAGGAGGACCCTTTCCTCGATCTCCTCCCGGGCCCAGGGCAGGTCGAGCTCCCTTTGAAGGAGCCTGAGCTCCTCCGCATCCGGGGGGCGATAGTCGAGGTAGGGGGCGTATCCCGCGCTCTGCGCCCTTCCCGACGCGTCCAGCTCCAAGAACTGCAGGCGCCGGGAGACCAGCCTCCCCTCCCCCGCCGACGTGACCTTGGCGTCCCTTATGGAGTGCTCCAGGATGACCAGGAGGCGCGCCTCCTCCGAAGGGTCGCCATCGTCCACCAGCACCGCCCCCCGCCTGAGGAGCTCCCCGTAGCGCTCGAGGACCAAATCCAGGGTGGCCTCGAGCAGGGGGTGCCCGGGGCAGACGAAGGCCGCGGGGGGCTTTCCCTCCACGCCTATGAGTTCCTTCTCGAAGGTGATGCGCTCGTAGCGCGGGAGGACGGCCTCCCGGGTGCCGATCACCCGGTCGCGGTTGCGGATGGGGGCCGGCACGTGCTTCACCTCGTAGCGCCGGGGCTCCCTCTCTTTCACATTTCCCCCCAGAAGCCGGAAGGCCTCCAAAAAGAAGGAGGCTATGTAGTGGGGCTGCAGGCGTCGGGCCTCGGCGCGCTCCATCTCCTCCTTCACGGCGCGGAGCCTCCTGGCGTCCATGACGTCGTGGGCCAGGGCCCGCTCCTCCAGTAGCTCCCGCAGCCTCTCCCGGTCCAGGGCATGGTCGATAACCCGCTTGAGCCTCTCTTTGACCTCGGGCTGCTCGCCGTAGCGGATGGCCTCGATGAGCAGCTCACGCAGGGGGCGGTCCTCGAACTTGAGCTTTCCCAAGACGTCGAAGACCCTTCCCCCCAGGGCCTCCCTCTCCTGGTCCAGTTTCTCTAAAAGGCGGTAATAGACCTCGCCCTCCCTCGTGTTCTTGGCCACCAGGTTCCAGAGGTGGCAGACCTCCGTCTGGCCTATGCGGTGGATGCGGCCGAAGCGCTGCTCCAGGCGGTTGGGGTTCCAGGGGAGGTCGTAGTTGACCATGAGGTGGGCCCGCTGCAGGTTGATGCCCTCCCCCGCGGCGTCTGTGGCCACCAGGATCTCCACGGTGGGGTCCTGGTTGAAGCGCTGCTCGGCGCCCTTGCGCTGTTCCCTCCCCATGCTGCCGTGGATAGTCAAGACCGCCTCCGACTTGCCCAGAAGGGAGCTTATGCGCCTCTCCAGGTAGTTGAGGGTGTCCAGGTGTTCGGTGAAGACGATGAGCTTGCGGCGGTGGCCCCGGGCGTCGAACATCTCCCGGCGCTCCTGGAGGAGGCGGGAGAGCTCCTCCCACTTGCGATCCACGCCGGCCTGCCTCACCTTGAGGGCCAGGTCCTCCAGGCGCCTGAGGCTTTCGATCTCCGCCTCCAGCTCCCCCATGGTGCGGGCGGCTGTAGCCCGGTCCAGAACCTCTTCCTCGAGGGCCTCCACTTCGGCATCGGGCAGGTCCTCGAGCTCGCCCTGCTCCTCGAGGGTCAGGGAGGGGATGCTCTCCTCCCAGGGGAGGCGGGCGGTAGCCGCCCGGTGGAAGGCCCTCTCCTCGCGCAGTCGCTTCTCCAGCCTCTCCCGGCGCCTTCTGAGCGACTGGTAGATGGCCTCTGGGGAAGAGGCCAGCCTCCTCTGGAGGGTGGTCAGGGCGAAGCCCACCGTACCCTTGCGCCCCTCGCTCTCCAGGGCCTCGGCCCGGTTGAACTCCTGCCTCACGTACTCGGTCACCTCGCGGTAAAGGTAGTACTCGGCGTCGGAGAGGGTGTAGTCCACGGTGTATGCCCTGCGCTCCGGAAAGATGGGGGTGCCGTCGAACTTCACGAGGTCCTCCTTGACCATGCGCCGCATGAGATCCCGGGCGTCGGTGGTGTGCACCCCGTCGCGGAACCGCCCCTCGAAGCGGTCCCCGTCCAGGAGGGCCATGAAGAGCTGGAAGTCCTCCTCCTTTCCGCTGTGGGGGGTGGCGGTCAAAAGGAGGAAGTGCCGGGTTATGGAGGAGAGGAGCTGGCCCAGCCGGTACCTCTTGGTGTACTTGACCTCCCCGCCGAAGTAATGGGCGCTCATCTTGTGGGCCTCGTCGCAGACCACGAGGTCCCAGTCGGAGGCCTGGAGCTTGGCCTGCACCCCCTCGTCGCGGCTTAGCTTGTCCAGTCGGCAGATGCACAGGTCGTTCTCCCGGAACCAGTTGCCGGTGCGCGCGGCTTCGAATCCCTGGTTGGTCATGATCTCAAAGGCGAGCTGGAATTTCTGGTAGAGCTCGTCCTGCCACTGTTCAACGAGGTTTCCCGGGCAGACCACCAGGCACCTCTGCACGTCCCCGCGCACCATGAGCTCCTTGATGAGCAGCCCGGCCATGATAGTCTTGCCCGAGCCGGGGTCATCGGCTAAAAGGAATCGCAGGGGCTGGCGTGGGAGCATCTCCCCGTAGACGGCGGTTATCTGGTGGGGCAGGGGCTCCACCAGCGAGGTGTGCACGGCCAAAAGGGGGTCGAAGAGGTAGGCCAGACGGATGCGCCGGGCCTCGCAGGCCAGCCGGAAGAGGGACCCGTCCCCGTCGAAGCTCCATGGTCTGCCTTCCCTCACCACCTCGAGCTGGGGCTCGTCATCGCGGTAAAGGAGGATGTTCCCGGGTCTTCCGGAGGCGTCCTTGTAGGTGAGCTCCACGGCCACGGTGCCGATCCACTTCAGGCCCACGACAGTCACCGGTCCGCCGGGGGTCACCCCCGTGAGCGTGGCTCCGACCGTGATCTCCTCGAGTTTAGCCATCTCCGAGCCCCATCGAGCGAAAGCGAACAAGGAAGCCCCCTGGGCACACGAACAAGGCGCCCATTAGGGCATATAAAAAGATTCCTTGACCTTTTTGATTAAATTTTAACAAAAGGAGGTGACATTTGAGGGCCGGTCGTGCGCTGATGAGAGGAGCAACCACTGCATTCAGAGAGGTTCCGCGGGCATGGCATATGGCATATCTATAGTTCAAAAAAGCGAACCTGGCAAGCCCTAAAAAGGCGACCTGGCCAGGGGAAATATACCTCCTGACCAGGCATTTTACTGGTGGGCGTTGGCGGATTTGAACCGCCGGCCTCCTGCTTGTAAGGCAGGCGCTCTCCCGCTGAGCTAAACGCCCCTCGCAATCAAGATAATATCACCACTCGCCGCAGTCTCGATACAAGCCTTCCGCGTTTCTCGGTTATTTCAACCCTAAAGCGCCTAATGAGACGATACGGCATCGTGCCCGCGTTCCCCAGGTGTTCCGCCACCTAAGACACAAAGGGCAGGTCTGCGAATATACCGACGTCTTTTCGGGCTCGAGAACATAATTCAAGGCAGTGTAATCTCTTTCCGCGCGTGCATCCGAACTTCTCGCACCTGACTTCAACTCGGAAGGCGTTTTCCATCGGTCCAGCTCCCCGCGCCTCGCAGGGCCTCGCTGGGAGTCATAACCCCAATAATAACCTCATTCACAGCCCCAAGTCGGCCTCGAAGTAGATGGAGCGCTCGGCCACCACCCCCCAAGAAGAAATGACCTCCATGGACACCTCCCGGCAACGGCCTACCTCGGAGGATACGTCCACCACCACCTTTCCCTCCGCGGGGATGAGGTAAGATCTTTCCAAGGTACCGTTCTCCGTGTAATAGGACACCCCTGCTTCCTGGTCGTGCTTCCAGGGATTTTCCAGTATCAGCCACTCGGAAAAGCCGCCTTCCGTGCACCCTTCCGCGAAAAACCATCTCTCCGCGGGTTCTCCCGCCCCCGGTGAACCGTCGCCTCCGATGACGTTGTTCTGCCGGAAATAGAAGGACCGCTCCGCGACCACCGGGAGCAGGCTGCGCACCCGGGTCACGAAATCCGTCCCCGGTGGCAGCATGGTGTCCAGGGAGAGGGTCCTTCTGCCCCGCGCGGGAAGAAGGAAGCGCTCCTCCGCGGTGCCGCCGCCGGCACAACGGGCGTGGACCACCACCCAGGTGGACTCGAGGCATGGATTGTAAACGGTGAGAAAGGTGTTGAAACCCTCCCGGATGGTGCCCTCGGCGAAGAACCACTCCGGCCGCGGCAGGGTCTCACCGGAGGTGACGCTCCCCCCGGTGACCAGTTTATCGAAGACGAAATAGCGGGACCTCTCCGCGGCCAGGGGGGCATCCGACCTGACGACCAGGGAATATTCCGCCCCCGGAGCCAGTCCCTTCAGGCCCAGCGTGACCCTCCGCCGCGCCGGGACGACCACCTTTTCCACCCTCGACGTCTCCCCGCTCACCAATTCCACCTCTGCCCCGGCATCCCCGGGGTTGGGGTTGAAGAGGGACAGGTATTCCTCAAACCCCTCCAGGGCCGCCCCTTCCGCGAAGTAATGGAGAACGGACGGCCTCGCGGTCCCCGGAGAGGTGAAGCCGCCGGTGAAACCGGCTCCCCGGTTGAAATATACCGTCCTCTCGGCCACCACTTCCCCGCTCGCTTCCAGGACCGCCGCCACCTCTTCGCGACCCGGGAACTCCTCGTTAACCTTCAGGGACACGCGGCGAAGCGGGGGTACCCTGTATTCCTTTTCCCGCGATTCGCCGCCGGATCGCAGATCCAGCCTCACCACCACCTCTTCCGGGTTGGGATTGAAGACCAATATCCACTCCTCGAAGCCGCCGCGCGTGGTCCCCTCGGGGAAAAGGAAACGGCGGGCGGGAGCGGTCAACCCCGGCCCGGATGAACCTCCTCTTACCATGTTCTTCCAACCGAAAAGTTCGGGCACGGTGACGAAGCAGAAACCCCTCTGCTTCAATCCCTGCACCACTCCCGCCACCAGTTCGTAGGTATGCTTTCCCCCGAAATGGAAGAGGAGGATGCTCCCGTCCCGGGAAGCGTTGACCATGAAGGCCACCCGCTCCGCCACCGAGTATTCCACCCCCCGGGAGTCGCCGCTGTCCAGGTCCCACATCACCGGGGTGTATCCCGCCGCCCCGGCCACCGCCCTCACCCGGTCGTCGATGAACCCCCCGGGGGGGCGAAAGAGCGGCCAGCGCTGGCCGGTGATGGACCCGATCACCGCCTGGCAAGTATTCAGTTCGGCCACGATCCGGGGGTCGGGAACCCTGGTCAGGGGGGTGTGGTTCTGGGTGTGGTTGCATATATCCCATCCCAGGGCGTCCATCTCCTTGACCAACGAGGGGTTACGTTGGGCCCAGGAACCGACGAGGAAGGCCGTAGCCCTTATCCCCTGCGAGGAGAGAAACTCCAGGATGCGGTGGTCCAGGCCATAGCCGTCGTCGAAGGTCAGGGCCACGCGGGGTGGGGTGGCGGCGCAAACCATGGACGGCGCCGGCCCAAATGGGGTGGGCAACATCCCGAACACCAGGAGGAAGAATATCACCACGGCCAAAATGGCCGTTCCCGGCTTGTTTTTAGCCTCCCCGGAATACGATAACCCGAAAATCCGGCCCTTGCGCTTTTGTTCCACATATACCGTCCTCAGCCGTGTCCAACCATCGGAGAAGGATGTGCCGATAATCCGGCCTTTGCGCCCGCCCAAGGACCCCGCCGGCACATCACCGCCATGTTCCCATTCCTGACCATTATCTTGACCCTCAAGATGCAGGGTCTGCGTGCACTCCACGTACCGCCGGGCCGGGCATATCATCCCGGAATGGAAATAAATCCCTGTCCAATCCATGCCTCCTCGAACCATCGCCGTAACCGACCGCCTCGCACGGGATCCCGTAGAAGTCAACGCCCACGCCGATTATGGGCTATCGACGCCGCAACGGGAATGACGGCCCTCATCCTCCCGCTTCCTTCACCCGGCCAGGACCTCCACCACGTCTCCTATGGCCCGCCGGGCCACGTGGGGCCGGGCTCCCCCGGAGAGGACGTAGACCACTCCCGAGGGAAAGGCCCTTTTCAAACGCAGGGCGAACTCCCGGTAGACTCCGTCTCCGAGCTCGAAGGCCCCGTAATCGTCGCGGTGGCTGTCATGGCCGAAGACCACGAAGAGTAATTCCGGCCGGAACTCCTCCGCCGCCGCCACCGCCTTCTCCACGGCCTCCAGGAACCGGGCGTCTCCGGCGTCATGGGGGAGGACCAGGTCCAGGTTGTGGGGACCGTCGGTCTCCCCCATCACGTACCCGGAATGGAAGTTGACGTGCAGGACATCGGGGTCACCCCCCAGGATGTCCCTCGTCCCGTCCCCGAAATGGGGATCGATGTCCACCACGGCCACCCTCTTACCCATGCCCTCACGGCGCAGCCGGAGCAGGGCCATGGCCACGTCGTTAAGGTAACAGAAACCCCAGAAGCCGTCCCTCGAGGCGTGGTGCCCCGCGGTACCCGTGAAACAGAAGGCGGCTTCCGCCCTCCCGCGCGCCACCTCCTCAGCGCCCATGATCACCGACCCCGCGGAGAGCAGCGCCACCCGGTAATACCCGCTCCTTTTCACCCCCTGGATGTGCCCCTCGGTATGCACCGCCTCGGCCAGCTCCTCCTCCGCCGGGACGGCCTCCAGAAGGCGGATCCCCTCCCCCTCCAGGATGCCGCGGGATCTGAGCTCCTCGAAGGCCGGCGCTATCCTCTCCCGAAGCGCCGGGTACCCGTGGACGGCGAAATCCGGGTGATAGACCACCACCAACCTGCATCTCTTCTCGCCCTCGGCCATATCCATACCTCCGTTCGATGATCGCCGTCCCCCTCAGCCCATCCTTTCGAGGCCCCCGCCGTCGACGCGCATGCCTCAGTACATCTATTCATTCACCGCCCGCATATTCCCTTTCCAGGCCAAACCGTGGAGGTCCCCAGGCGAATTCCCCATCCGCACAAGGGGCGTTCCGACCCCAGCGGGTATCGCGGTTCGGGAAAACGCCGGGAGGGCTTCCGTTTATGGAATCCCGACGTGGGGTATTAGAGATATTGTCGGACCGTGGGTGAAGGAGGAAAGGAGGAGGGCAGATGGCGACCTACATACTCATCAGCCGGCTCACCGACGAGGGATGCGCCACCCTCACCAAGAACCCGGACCGCATCAAGGAAGTGAACAAGGACGTGGAGGCCATGGGGGGCAAGGTAGTCGGCCAGTACGTGGTGCTGGGGCAGTACGATTTCATCAACATCGTGGAGGCGCCCAACAACGAGACCATCGCCCGCATCTCGGTGCAGCTGGCCTCGCGGGGGACGGTGCGCATCATGACCCTGCCGGCCATCGACGTGGACACCTTCATCGAGAGCCTGAAGTAGCGGTAAGGATCAGGGTCACCCGAGGGGGGCGCCACCTCGCGCCCTCTTTCCTTTTCGGGTCAGTCCACGAAGCGGTACTTTATGAGCGCCCAGAGGGCCGGGATGCCGTCCTTCCAGGTTATCTTCTTGCCTTCCTCGATCTCCCGACCGGAATAGGAGATGGGGACCTCGAAGATGCGTATCTTCTTCTTGAGGACCTTGGCGGTGATCTCCGGCTCGATGTCGAAACGGTCCGACTTCAGGGATATACCTTCCAGGGCCCGGCGGGTGAAGAGCTTGTAACAGGTCTCCATGTCCGAGAGGGTGGTGTTATAGAGGATGTTGGTGACCAGGGCCAGGAAACGGTTCCCCACGTAGTGCCAGAAGAGCATGTTCTTGCGGGGGCCGGTGAAACGCGAGCCGTATACCACTTCCGCCTTGCCCTTGAGGATGGGCTCCAGCATCTTGGGGTAATCCTCGGGATCGTACTCCAGGTCGGCGTCCTGGATGATGATCAGGTCTCCGGTGGCCGCCTGCAGTCCGGTACGCACCGCGGCGCCCTTTCCCCGGTTCTCCGGGTGGAGGATGACCCGGGTGGCGGAGTTCTCCTCCATGGCCAGGATGTCCCGGGTCCCGTCCGTGGACCCGTCGTCCACCACCACGATCTCCTTCTCGATGTCCCCCAGGTCCACCTGGCGCACCCGCCTCAGGACCTCCTTTATGGTGTTGCGTTCGTTGTAGACGGGAATGATCACCGAGAGCTTCATGCCCCATACCTCCGGACAACGCGCGATCTTCAACCCTCAACGGAACATTCTATCCGTTTCGCCTCTCGAATGATAATTCGACGCGCGGGAACGGTTTCCATTCAACCCACGCCATCAAGGTCGGGGGTGGGAAGGGGTGCGCGGAAGCGGGAGCGCCGCCGCGTCCGTTCCGGTGACCGGAACGCGTAAAACCGACTCACCCCCCCACGGTAAAAAGGTTATCGACACGCGGAAGGAAAGAAGTTTCGTTTCCGTATCGCCGTGTCGGCGCTGGTTCCAAATCTCGCCGCAGGGGCACAGGTTCCCCGCGCAGGCCGGGAGCGGCACGGACCCGGCGTCCTCTAAGAGACCATTTTAAATGTCGCCGTAGCGGCGCAGGTAATACTCCCGGAACTCGCCGCTCTTTATGGGCATCCACCATTCCCGGTTCTCCAGGTACCAGCGTACCGTCTCCCGCAGCCCCCTATCCAGGTCGTAGAGAGGCTCCCAGCCCAGGCCGCGGATCCTGGAGCAGTCCAGGGAGTAGCGGAAATCGTGTCCCGGGCGGTCGGGCACCTTCTGAACATGCTCCTCGCCCTTTCCCAACAAGGCCAGGATGGACCGGGTCAGCTCCAGGTTGCTCCTCTCCTGGCCGGCCCCCACGTTGTACACCGCCCCGCTCTCGCCGCGGCGGAGGACCAGGTCGATGGCCCGGCAGTTGTCCTCCACGAAGAGCCAGTCCCGCACGTTGGCTCCCTCCCCGTAGAGGGGGACCTTCCTCCCCTCCAGCAGGTTGGTGATGAACAGGGGGATCACCTTTTCCGGGTACTGGTAGGGCCCGTAGTTGTTGGAGCTGCGAACGATAACCGCGTCGATCCCGTAGGTGCGCACGTAGGAACGCACCAGGAGGTCCGCGCCCGCCTTGGACGCCGCGTAGGGGCTGTTGGGCCGTAGGGGGCTTTCCTCGGTGAAGGACCCCTCGGAGATGCTCCCGTACACCTCATCCGTGCTTATCTGAACCAACCGGATGCCCGCTGCCCTCACCGCTTCAAGCAGGCGGAAGGTGCCCAGGACGTCGGTGCGCACGAAGGCCTCCGGGTCGGTTATGCTGCGGTCCACGTGGGTCTCGGCGGCGAAGTTCACCACCGCTTCCGGACCCCACTCGAAGGCTCGCTCCACGTCCTCCCCCTCGCATATGTCCCCTTTGAGGAAGCGGTAACGCGGGTCGCCTTCCACGTCGCGCAGGTTCCCGGGGTTCCCGGCATAGGTGAGCTTGTCCAGGTTGAGCACCTCGTCCTCCGGGTGTTCCCGCAGGACATGGCGCACGAAGTTGCTGCCGATGAAACCGCATCCCCCGGTTACCAGCAAGCGCATGGGCCGATCTTTCCCCTTTCCGCCTCAACGCATGACTATCTCCCAGTCGTAGGGCACCGCGGCCTCCTCCGCGCTCAACCTGCGCCCTTCGTCCCCGGCCCCCGTGCACCGAAGAACCAGGGCGGGTTCGTGCCCCACGGCCTTCCATCCCAGGAGCACCCCGGGCGGGACCTCCACCTCCCGGAAACGGTATTCTCCCAGGTATATCTCCACGACCTGGTCCTTGGTGCGCGAGCCCTCCCGGCGGTCACAGGCCACCAGCTTGATCATGCCCCGCAGGCAGAAAACGCGCTCCGGCACCGACTCCCTGCACCACCAGGCCTCCACGCTTCCCGGAAAGAGGTGGTGAACACGGGCGCAAAAGAGGGTCGGGGCATGGTCCGCCTCGAAGAGTTCCACCGTGTAACCCCGGGAGTGCAGCCGGGACGGCAACTCCCTCACCCGCAGCCCTTCGATCATCCCCTCCACCTCATATGAGACCCACCCTGGAATTGTCTCCCAGCATGAAGCGATAGGTCTTGGGGCGGTCGAAGGACCTGGCTATCTCCACGTTTTTCCCTATCAGGCTCTCCTCGATGCGCCCCGGGATGTTCCGAATGACGCTGTTCTCCATGACGATGGAGTGCTCCAGCTCGCTCCCCTCCACCACCACGTCGTAATAGATGGAGGTGAAGGGCCCTATGTAAGAGTCCACGATACGGGAGCCGCGACCGATTATGGAAGGCCCCCGGAGGGTGGAGCGTATCACCTCCGCTCCCTCCTCCACCACCACCCGGCCCAGGATACGGCTCTCACCGTCCACCTCCCCATCGCAACGGGGCTCGAGGTCCTCGAGGACCATGCAGTTGGCCTCCAGGAGGTCCTCCAGGCGGCCGGTATCCTTCCACCAACCCCTGATGACGTGGGCCTCCACGCAATAGCCGTTGTCGATGAGGTGTTGGATGGCGTCGGTGATCTCCAGCTCGTTGCGCCAGGAAGGCTTGATGGCTCTGGCCGCCTCAAGTATCACCGGCCGGAACATGTAGGCGCCCACCAGGGCCAGGTCGCTGGGTGGTTCCTTCGGTTTCTCCACCAGCTCCACCACCCGGTTTCCCTCCAGGCGGGCCACGCCGAACCGCTGGGGGTCCGGTACCCGGGCCAGGAGGATGAGAGCGTCCACCTCCTTGCTCCGGAACTCGTCCACGAAGGCGGTGATGCCCTCCTTTATCAGGTTGTCCCCCAGGTACATCACGAACGGGGTCTCACCCAGGAAATCGGCGGCGGTGAGAACGGCATGGGCCAGCCCCAGCGGGGCCTCCTGCCGGATATAGGTTATCCTCATGCCCCATCGCGATCCGTCACCCACCGCCTCGCGGATCTCCTCCTCGGTGTCCCCGACGATGATCCCCACATCCCTCAGCCCGGCTTCACGGAGGGCCTCCAGGCCGTAGAAGAGGATGGGCTTGTTGGCCACCGGCACCAGCTGCTTGGCGCTGGTGTGGGTGATGGGGCGCAGGCGCGTGCCCTCGCCACCCGACAGGATAAGGCCCTTGAGTTCCATAGTTGCAAATTTTAACATACCCGAGCCCGGCCCCGTAACCGGGCTCAAAGGCTCGCGCTTGCGGGCACGCGCATTTCAAAGATTCGGTACCATTTTCTGGCAAATGGACCGCAAGCGGTTCGCGAGCGGAGAACGGGCCATTCACTTGAGCTTCGCCGCCAGGGCCTCGCCCACCTCCTTGACCTGCCACTCTTTGAGGATGCCGCTTTTTCGTATGTCCTCCAGGCTGCGCGGCTTCCTTCGGGCCAATTCCTTGAGCGCCGCGTTGGGGAGCAGAAACCCGGGATCAAGGCCCAGTTCCTCCGCGCGCCGGTCCCTGGCTTCCTTGAAGCGGCGGAACACCCGCTCCGCCTCCAGGTCCCTCCTGGTCCTTTCCGGGGCCGGGAAGCGCGGCCAGCGCTCCGGGGGTTCCCTCCAGCCTTTTTCCACCGCCTTCAAGACCTCCTCCCCGAAGCTGCGCATCTGGCGAGGGGACAGGGCTCCGGACGCCTCCAGCTCCCGCCGGTTGCGGGGAACGGCCTGCGCCAATTTCAGCAGCCTCTCCGTGCCCACAACCTTGAAGGGAGGGAGGTCCATCTTCCTGGCCTTAGCTTCCCTCCACTCGAGCAGCTTCTGGAGAACGGCCAGCCGGTGAGGATCAAGGTCGCGGGCACCCTTGACCCTGGCGAAATCGGGCTTCCGCTCGGGCATGGGCGACAACCCCTCCACCACCAGCCGGAACTCCTCGCGTGCCCAATCCAGGCGTCCCAGCCTGGCCATCTCTTCCTCCATCCTGTCCCGCAGCTCCAGTAGGTGCAGGACATCCAGGGCCGCATAGCGGAGCATCTCCCGGTCCAGGGGACGGCGAGACCAGTCCGCCTTCTGGAAGGCCTTGTCCAGGGATATACCCAGGTATTCCTCCAGGAGGTCGGCGAGACCCACCTTCTCCTTTCCCAGGATGCGTGCGGCGATCATGGTATCGAACACCGGCGAGGGCTTGACCCCCAGGAAGGTCAGGATCATGCGGCCGTCGTAGTCGGCGTCGTGGAATACCTTTTCCCTGGAAACATCTCCCAGCAACCCGGAAAGCGGGTCGAGATCGACGCGCAGGGGATCCACTATGTAGGTGCGTCCGCCGTCGCTGAACTGGAGCAGGGCGATGCGGTCCCCGTAATGGTGGAAGCTGTCCGACTCCAGGTCCACGGCGATACGACGGCTGCGGCCGAGCCGGCGTATCATCTCCCGCAGGCCCTCTTTTTCGTCCACGTAAACGAAATCGACCATGGAAGTATTATAGACGCGAACCAAGGGGCAAACCCATCTGCATGAAGAAACCCATGGGTGGACACCGCTTACCGCGGTCCTGGTTTGTGCCTTATAATAAAATGGTCTCGGCGGCGGCCAAGGATAGGGTCATGTGAACGCCTTGTGGGGTGGATTTCGGGAAAGGCGTCCCCAAGCCCATTGAGGGCGGCCTGGATGGGCCGCGGCCCAAACCTGAGGTCGGCGGCGGCATCGGAGAGATGAAGGAGTCCAGGCTCAAAAAGGTTTCGCCTACCCGGAAAGGTCCACTAGCAAGGCAGGAGGGATTCACGCCATTGTTACCGGGAGACGGCGAACAGGCGGGGAGATGCGATGGAGGAGAAGATACGCGTCCTGCACGTGGAGGATAACCCGGACCACGCGCTTCTCATCCGGCGCAGCCTGGAACGGGAGGACCCCGGGTTGGAGATAGTCACCGCAACCACGGGGGAAGAGGCCCTCCGCCTTTTCGAGGAGGGCGGTTTCCAGGTGGTCGTCAGCGACTACGTCCTGGGACCGGGCATGAACGGCATCGACCTCCTCAAGGCGGTGCGGGAAAGGGATCCCGGGTTCCCCTTCCTCATCCTCACCGGACAGGGCAACGAGGAAGTGGCCTCCGAGGCCCTGCGCGCAGGAGCCGACGATTACATAATCAAGCGCTCCGGCCTTCTCCAGTTCAAGCGCGTGGCCCTGACCATAAGGCGCCAGTGGGAGGCCTACCGGGCTCGCATCGCCCGACGAGAAGCGGAAAGACGGTACCGCCATCTGGTGGAGAACGTCAACGCCGGCATCGCCCTGGCCAGGGGCGAGAGGTTCATCTACGTCAACCCCAAACTGTGCGAGATCTTGGGCTACACGGCGCAAGAGCTGACTTCCCGCCCTTTCGTCGAGTTCCTGGTCCCCGCCTACCGGGAACTGGTCATGGAAAGGTACCGGCGCCGCCAGGCCGGGGAGGAACTGCCTCCGACCTACGAGGTATGGGCCTACCACCGCGAGGGCCGCCAAATATGCCTGGAGCTGACCGCGTCCGTGATGCACGACGAGGAGGGAGTGTACACCCTGGCCGTCCTCAGGGACGTGACGGCGCAGAAAAGGGCCGAGGAGCGTGCCGAGCGGGCCGAGGAGAGGCTGCGGCTGGTCTTCCAGCAGGCCGGCGACGCCATCTTTATCCATGACCTGGAGGGCAACATTCTGGAGGCCAACCCGGCCGCCACCGAGCTCACCGGGTATTCGAGGGAGGAACTCCTCTCCATGCGCGTGCAGGACCTCCACGTCCCGGACGAGAAGAGCCTGTCCGAAGAGGAGCTGCTCAAGACGCGCCAGGGCGAATTCTTCGGTTTCGTGGGCTCCGGCCTGTGCAAGGACGGGACGCGAAAGAGGTGCGCGGTCACGGGCACGCTGATCAAGGGGACCAGCCGGCCGTTGCTCCTGAGCCTGGTCAAGGAGCTCCCCCAGGTCGAGGAATGGGAGGAAAGGGCGTTCCGGGAGGCCAGGGAACGTTTCCAGGCGGCCATCGACCAGGCTCCCCTGGTAGCGGTGCAGGGGTATGACCGCGAGGGCAGGGTGACCTACTGGAACCGCGCTTCGGAGGAGCTCTACGGGTTCCGCCGCGAGGAAGCACTGGGGAAGACCCTGGACCGCCTTATCCTCGGGGAAAAGGAGGCGGAGGAATTCAGGCGCGAATTGGACCGGCTCTGGGAAGGAGGGGAGCCTGCTCCGCCCCGGGAATGGACCACCCGGGACCGGGAGGGGCGAAGGCGATGGGTTTACTCCACCATCTTCCCCATACGGAGCGGAGGCCGGTGCCGGGAGGTCTTCTGCATGGACCTGGACATCACGGAGAGGAAAAGCCTGGAAACGGAGCTCCAGGAACGCAACCAGGACCTGGAGGCCTTCGCCCACATGGTCTCCCACGACCTTCGAGCCCCCCTGACCAGCATCGAAGGTTTCGCCAGGCTGGCCCGCGAGGCCGCCGAGGGCAAGTTCAGCCCGGAGGAAATGGAATACTTCGACCATATTCTGGGCGCCTGCCAGGGCATGGAGAACATGATCTCCTCCATCCTGGAGATGGCCAAGGCGGGCCTGCAGCCCGAAAGCCGGGAAGAGGTGGACCTGGAAGAGCTGGTGCGCCAGGTATGGAAGGAGCTGGGGGTGGAGGAAAAGGCGCCTTCCGCCCGACTGGAGCTGGACCTCCAACGGCGCACCGTAACCGCCAACCCCATCCTTCTCAAGGGGGTGCTTCTTAACCTGGTGGACAACGCCGTCAAGTTCAACCTTCATCACCCCTCCCCGCGGGTGCGGGTGAGCTCCAGGAAGGAGGGGGAGGAGTGGGTGGTGGCCGTGAGCGACAACGGTCCGGGCATCCCGGAGGAGGATCGAGACCACCTCTTCGAGCCCTTCCGGAGGTTGAACCGATCCGCGCCGGGAACGGGGGTGGGGCTGTCTACCGTGCGCCGTATCGTCAGCCGGTGGAAGGGGCGCCTGGAGTTCGAGCCCGTCCCGGAGGGTGGAAGCACCTTCATCTTCACCATACCCGAATGACCCTCGAGGGGACATCCCCGCATGAGCGGCGGGAAGCCCCGCAACCCATCCGTTCGCCGACTGAAGCGGGCCAAGGCCTCGGAGCCGCTCGGGAAATCCCGTTCTGCACACCGCGAATCGGCCCTTTTGCATGCCCGCGCGCCCGGTCACCAGTTTCCGATTCCGGTGGTATGGTGTGGAAGCGGATCCTCGAGCCCGGAATCCGACCCTCGAGTTCAGCCATGTACGGTCACCCTGGACGCCGTATCGGTTGGACGGGGCTTTCGGGGTCGAATTGCCCGGCGGAATTTCCCTCACCGGTAAAAGTAAACCGGGAAAGGAAAGCCGCGTTGTCCACCATTTTCGACCATGGTGCCCTGGTATAGAATATGGTCTCCGAGGCAAAAGAGACGGGTGACCCGGAGGAAAGTGTGGCGGCGATCGTCTTCGAGTTCCGGTGGCGGGTGTTTCTAAACACGAGAATGCGGTGATAATATTATCCCTGGATATTACCGGGTGGGAACATGGCCACGGAAAACGGAATGGAGAACAACCGGGCGAAAAGGCGCCTTCCGGCCCCGGAGCGGAGGAAGGTGATACTGGACGCCGCCCTGGAGACCTTCGCCGAGTTCGGATACCACGGCGCCCTCATGGACACCATCGCCGAGAGGGCCCAGGTGACCAAGCCCATACTCTACCGGCATTTCCCCAGCAAACTGGATCTACTCTTGGCCATCATCGAGCGGGCCGGAGAGAACCTACGCCGGTCTTTACTCCAGCCGGATACCTCGGAGGTGAACTGGATAACCGCCATCCGCAGCGGGGTGCGTTCCTATTTCGACTTCGTGGAACACTCCGAATCCGGGTTCCGCCTCATCTACGACACCGATCTCAACGTGGACAAGCGTTCCCAGGAGAAGGTCACCGAGATCAGGTCCTCCATCATAGACCTGGTCAAGGAACGCATCAGTTACTACACGGATACCGAGGCCGTCCCCCCGGAACGCATCTACATAACCTCGGTCATGATCGTGGGCATGGTCGAATCGACGGTCATACACTGGATGAACTTCCGCATGTATCCCCGCGAGGTTTACGAGGAGAACCTGGTGCGGGGGGTGGCCAACATCCTCGCCCAGCTTCCGCCGCGCCGACGCTGAAAGGAGGGGTTATGTCCGGGAGGGACCTCCTGCACATGCCGCGCCTGGCCCAGGTGGGCCTGGTGGTCAGGGACATGGAGAGCACCATCCGGCGTTTCGAGGAGGTGTTCGGCATCGGTCCCTGGCTGGTCCTGGAGGGGGAAACCGCCTACTGCCTGGACCGTGGAAAGGAGACCACCCTCAAGGGACGCATCGCCATGGGATACAGCGGGAGCATCCAGCTGGAGCTCATCCAGATACTGGAGGGGGACAGCTTCCACCTCCACACCCTGGGGGACAGGGAGGAGGGGCTGCATCACCTGGGTTTCGCCGTGGACAACCTGGAGGAGCGGCTGGAGGCGGCACGGGCGGCAGGTATAGGGGTTCTCCAGCGCGGGACCCTGAAACAACTGGGCATGACCATAGACTATGCCTATTTGGATACCCTGGATTCGGTGGGGGTGATACTGGAGTTCATCCAGACCCGTTTCCTCGGGTTCAAGGCCCGGCAGTACCCCTGGTTGCTGAAACTGGCGGCCCTGAGCCAGAAGCGCCTGAGCTTCCCGCGTTCCTCTCGAGGCTGATCCCAGTCCAGTTAGTACGGCAGGGCGTTCTCGTGCGGGTATAGGCGATGATCGGCAAACACCTGGAGATAGACGGTCGCGTGTACGATCTCGAGGACCCGGAGGAGAGGAAGGCCGCCGTGCGCGCCTGGCTGCGTTCCAGGTCCGGATCGCGCCGGGGCTCCTCCGCCGGCGAAAAGCCCCCCGGAGAAAAAAGCGAACCGGGAAGGACCTCCCCGAGCGAGGATAAGGCCGGACATCTCCAGGGGTAACCAAAAACCCCGGGATCGCTACGCGCGAGCCAGGCCGAATCCAGAATCCCCACCCGGGGCTCGCCAAACGAGGACGGCTGCCACAACGGAGGATGACCTCTCGCAAACGGCCTCACGCCGTTAACCAACATGCTCTGAGGGTGAAGAGCCCCGGCCCCACCCCGGCCCTCTTACGCGTTGTGTTATCATCAAAGCGAAAATTAGTAACCGGTTCTTCAATTGAGTGGCCGTCGGGGGCCTTGCCCGCGGTCCTGAAGGTGGATGGGCGGGAACGCTTGGTTCCCGCGGCGGAAAGGAGGGCCATGGCCAGAAAGAGGTTGCCGGCCGAGAAAAGGCGGGAAAGCATACTGAGGGCCGCGGAAAGGTGCCTGGCCCGAAGGGGTTATTATTCCTGCACCACCGCGGACATAGCCGCCGAGGCGGGGATCACCGAACCCATCCTCTACCAGCACTTCGATGGCAAGCGCGACCTGGTGGAAGGCATGCGCCAACGCACCGTCCAGGACATCTCGGAGTACGTGGTGCGCAGGGTCCTCAAACGCACCACCCAGCTGGCGGGCCTGCGAGAGGCGGCGGAAGCGGCCTTCGACTTCACCCGGCGCCACCGCAGCAAGATGCGGGCTTATTATTACTCCATCCCCGAGCTGGGAAGGGGAGGCTTTCACCGCACGCCGGTGGACCGCCTGCACCGCCTTCATGCCGCGGTCACCTACATGCTGGAGGAAGGCCAGAGGCTAGGGGAGGTAGTCCCTGGCCTCAAGGCGGAGGACTTCGCGTGGAGTTACATCGCCCTCATGGAGATAGTCTACATAGCCAATGCCCTAGGCCTGGAGGTGCCCTTCTCGGACAAGCGGACGTACCTGGAGCTGGTGGAACGCCTCCTGTGCAGCGTATCCACCACCGGAGAAATAAGGGGCTAGCCATGCCCGCGAAGAAAGCCAACCCCGCGAAGAGGAGAAGGCGGAACAGCCGCCAGGCCATCATCGAGGCCGCCCTGCAGTGCTTCGCCGCCAAGAACTATGACGGCGCCTCCATGTCCGACATCGCCGAAGCCACGGGGATAACCAAGCGGGCCATCTACCGCTACTTCCCCACCAAGCGGGAGCTCTTTTACGCCGTGCGCAACGAGGTGTATGCCTCCATCGTCAACCACCTTTGGCGGGAGCTACCGCCGGCGAGGGACTTCGTCGAGCTTGCGGACGCCCTCATGCGAGCTCACCTCCGCTTCGGGCTGGAGAACCCGGAGATGCTGCGCATCGTGGTCAACACCATCTCCGAGGCCGCAACCCGCGAATTTCAGGAGAACATCGAGGCCCTTCTCGCCGACCGGGAGGAGGAGCTGGAGCGCCTGGTCAAGGCGGGCATCAAGGAAGGCACCCTGGACCCATCCCTGGACGCCGGCTACCTGGCCTGGGTTTTCATCCTCATATTCTACTTCCTCACCTACATGCTCGCCTTCGAGGAGGAGTGGATACTCTCCCGCGGGGAGGAAGCCGCCTCGGTGATCCTGCGCCCCATCCTGGACTCCCTGGCGCCCCCGGAGAGGAGAAGGAAGCCGAAGAAAAACCCGGGCCGCCCCTAGCCCGGCCTCAGACCTGGCCGCGGGAAAATACTCCTGTATTACCCTGCTTCGGGGCTTGCAAGGATCGTCAGCCGCAAATCCCAGCTTTACCGCGTGAGCGCTTACACATTTGGCAAGACGCCAGGCTCACCCGCTGGGAGGGGCAGCGCTGCTATCGGTAAAATCCTCCTTCTTCCTCGCCGAGGGTGGGATAACAGAATAGATATATCCCCTGCCCCCATCGCTATTCGTATATCTTCTCCTCCTCGTTGAAGGCCTCCGGGGCGTCCAGCTCCACGTCCCGCTTCCCCTTCACCTCCTGCTGCAGTTCCTTGTAGAACTCATGCTGGATGATGAGGTTCATGATCTGGTTGGTGCCCGTCCAGATGGACAGCAGGCGCGCGTCCCGCAACATCCTCTCTATGGGGTAGACGTTGGTGTAGGCGATACCCCCCATGGCCTGCATGGCGTTGTAGCAGATGTCCCACACCGCCTCGGTGGCGAACTTCTTGGACTCCGACACCATGCGCCGCATCCTGCCATGGGGCACCCCGGCGTCGATGGCCCTGGCCGTCATCCACACCAGGCTGGCCATGGCGTCCAGCTTGACGAGGCTTTCGGCGATCATGAAACTCACCGCCTGGAAGCTCTTGATGGGCACCCCGAAGGCCTTGCGCCGCGTGGTGTAGCGGGCGGCGATCTCGATGGCCTCCCGCGCCGCCCCTATGCACCCCGCAGCCGAGGTCATGCGCTCGGGTACCATCATGCGGTAGAAGATGCGGGAGGCCCCGTTCTCCTCCCCCACCAGGTTCTCCGCCGGGACTCTGGTGTCCCGGAAGAGCACCCTTCCCGTGCCGCTCCCCCGGGCGCCCATGAGCCCGTATACCGTCTTCACCTCCACGCTCTCGTCCCTCTCCACCAGGAAGCAACTCAAGCCGTCCCGGGGCGGGGCATCCGGGTCGGTCCGGGCGTAGACCATGAAATAATCCGCGCCCTCCGCCCCCACGATGAAGCGCTTCTGCCCGTGTAGGACGTAATGGTCTCCTTCGCGGCGCGCGGTGCAGGTGGCGCCGAAGAAGTCCGAACCGCCGCGGGGCTCGGTGAGGGCCTCGGCGCAGACCTTCTCCCCCCTTATGGTGGGCACCAGGAAGCGTTGCTTCTGGTCCTCGGTCCCGAACTGCACGATGCATTCTCCCACGATGCTCACCAGGGAGTAGAGGCAGGTGAGGGGCACTCCCACCAGGGACATCTCGGAAATGGCGATTATCTCGTCCTCCCATCTCAGACCGCGGCCGCCGTATTCCTTCGGAAAGCGCAAACCCAGGAGGTTCCTCTTCCCGGCTTCTTCCAGGAAAAACCTTGGAAATGGCGCGATCATGGCGTCCATGTCCAGGATGAGCTGGCGGGGAACCCAGTTCACCAGGTCCCTCACCTCTTCCTGGAGCCTCTTCTGTTCCTCGGTCATGATGAAGTCGAACATCTCCTACCTCCCGTCTGTCGGCCGCCCACATCACTACCGCCGGTCCGCGTGCCGTTTCGGAAACAAGTCACCGCTCCCCGGCTTCCCTTCCGCCGCCCCGCGTGGATACCCGGTTCCCAAGTGCCGGGCTTTCTTATTATTTATGGCTTACCGGGACCTTCCCTCCCCGCCGGCGGTTTCATCGCGGTCACGGGGCATGATGGGCGGAGACACCGTCGCCTTTCCCTTTCTCCCGGACTTCGCAAGCGATCCCTCACGTTCCGGGTCGTTCGCTCCCGGAGAAGTCCCCTCCATCCCCACCGGCTGAACGCCGAACTCCCTGGCCTCCAGCTCCCGTATGACCTCACCGGCCAGGACGACAAAAGAGCGGGTTTCGCCGTCCCCTCCTTCCTTCTCCAGTATCTCCAGGAAACTCCTGGCGAAATCGAGCATCTCCCTGCGGATCTCCAACAGTTCCTCGATCCTTTCGTCCATCTCCCGGATATGCCGGAACCCGTACTCCAGGGTGCGCATGATCTGCCGGGTTTGGGAGGGATTGGCATCGTACAGCTCGAGTATCTCCGCGATCTCCGCCAGGGAAAAGCCGAACCTCCTGCCGCGCAGGATCAGCTTAAGACGCGCCCGGTCCCGGTCGCTGTACAGCCTCTGCCCCCTGCGGGTATTACGCTGGGGAGAGAGAAGCCCCACCTCCTCGTAGTAGCGAATGGCGCTGGGGGCGATACCGAACTCGCCCGCCAGTTCGGAGATGGTCATCTTCCTCTCCCTTTCCTTATCTTTCCCCTTCATCACCCTGCCTTTCGATATCCACGCAACCTCGATAACGGAACCACGGGTCATAATCCCCCATTACAGGCCACCGGCGAGGTTCTCCCGATGGGGATCGGGGCTCTCTCGGCCCCTACGCGGCGCGGGCTTTTCCCCGTCTCCGAGGCCATTTTCCCGATTTGCCCGGGCCGGGATCTTCTCTCAACCCCCCGCCGTCCGCCCGGCCGGGACGCGCTCCGCGGGACTCGACGCTTCCGCCTCGGCGAGGGCCAGGTCCTGGTAGGCGTGGAAGAAGCGGGAGCAGAAATCATCCCACCGCAGGCATGTATCCA
Source organism: Actinomycetota bacterium (assembly GCA_014360685.1). Lineage (GTDB taxonomy): Bacteria > Actinomycetota > Geothermincolia > Geothermincolales > RBG-13-55-18 > Solincola_A. The sequence continues at coordinate 104,628 of JACIXB010000009.1, forward strand.
TGGTCCTCTCGTCCATCTCGAAGAGGTGAGGCACGGAGAGCAGCTCCTCGATCTCCTCGGAGAGGTTCCCGACCGTCTGCGGGTCCGCGCCCTTGAGGACGTCGGCCACGAACTCGCGGGCCGGGTACCATTCCGCGACGCGGTGGAAGTCGCGGTGCATCTGGGTGAGGAGGACGTTGCGCGGCCCCTCCCAGAGCTCGTTGACCAGGCCGTCCCGCAACATGCGGGGGAAAATGGAAAAATCCTCCATCACGCCGTGTCCCCCGAAGATGCTTATCCCCTTGCGGGCGTAGTCGTTGGCGTCCTGGGCCACGGTTATCTTCTGGAGCATGACCAGCTGCCGCACCTGGAAGCGCTTCTTCTTCACTTCCAGGGGTTCGGGAGTGGCCAGGCCGGGCGCCAGGCCACCGGGCAGGCGGATGAAATCGCCGTAGAGCTTGAAGCTCCCGGCGATGGTCCGCTTGGTGCACCTCTCGTAGTCCTCCAGCTGCGCGGCCACCATGGGGAAAGCCCGCAGGGGAAGCCCGAAGGCGGTGCGGAACTCGGCGTACTTCTTCCCTTCGCGCAGGCCACGCGCCATTCCCGCCCCGCCTCCAATGCCCACCACCAGGCGGGAGAGGGTGAGCACGATCCCGACCACTATGGCCACTCCCCGGTCCAGGGGCCCCATGGGATAGGCCAGGGCGCCGTGGAAGGTGATCTCCGCCGTGGGCAGTTCCACCGTGCCCATCTTCCACTTCAGGCGGTCAATGGTGTAGCCGTTGCGTATCTCCCTTTCCTTGTCCAGCCACATGGGCACCACGAAACACCCCACCCTCTCCGAGCCGCGAGGCTTGGCGGTGACCACGGCGTAGTCGGCGTGGGCGGCGGAGCAGAAGAACTTGTTGCCGTAGAGCCGCCATTCTCCTCCCTCCTCCACCGCCTCCACCAGGTTGGCGGGGACGTCGGAACCGCCCTGGATCTCGGATACGAACTGTGCCCCCAGGGCGTAGTCGCCGTCGATTCCCTCCTTGGCATGCCGGAGTATCCGCAAGGTCTCGGGCCGGTCGGCATATTTTTCCAGCAGAGCCACCAGGCCCCAGGTGCAGGTCAGAGGGCACACCACGCCGGCCTCGGAGTTCTCGCTCAGAAGGAAGAACTTCATGAACCTCGTCCAGGGGGAGGTGTCGTCGGAGAACAGGCGCTCGGCGAGGATCTCCTTCTCCATGACTTCCACCTCGTAGGGCCGGACTATCCGGTCCACCCGGTTCTTGTGCCCGTCGTAATGCATGACGTAGGGCCGCTTCTCGGGGCTGGCGATACGTTCCGCCAGGTCGCGCCAACGGAAGGAGGCCTTGCGGGAGAACTCGCGGGCCTCGCGGTCCACCTCCTCGGCCTCGGGGCCGGCGAAGTAGGCCACCATCCTCTGGAGGAAGGGGTCGTCCGCGTAGTAATCCACCTTGCGGCGCCATTCCAGGTAGGGATTGAAGGTGTAGGGGTTGTTCCGGTCCGGAAGGGTCATGGTCCACCTCCTCGTCCACCCGCTCCACGAAGCTTGCGCCGTTTACAAGAAAACTGTCTTCCGGATTTCAAAAGAAGGGAATTTGCCCCGCTCCCACCGTTATTGCCCGGCTTTTCCTCCTAAAACATCCAACCTCGAGCGGCCATGTTCGGGCGCCGGCGGTAGTTCCCCGTAGCGCCGTCTCCTGCCGACCCGACTTCGAGCCTGTCATCGGATAAAAATTTAAAGTTAACTTTAACTTTAATATTAAGCACCGGTCGGTTCCCCGTCAATCCGAGGACGGCGCAGGCGTTCACGCCCAGGGCCATTCCCTCCTCGGCCTGTGGCCCTCGGCGAGCTGAGATCTCCGGATCTTTCGGTCGGGAGGCGCCATGCGGCTCCGAGGACCGGGTATCGCTTCCCCGTCACCCAACGTCCCGGAACGGATAAGGCCGGTGGCGAGGGGAAAGGCGCAGTCCGACCGCTGGCGGAGTTCAAGGCGGTCTGAAGGCACGTATCCCGGATGGGCACGGAGGTCAGGCCCAGCGGCGCGCCCTCTCCACGGCGCGCTTCCACCCGGCGTAGAGTTTTTCCCGGGTCTCCCGGTCCATCCCCGGCTTGAAGACCCTCTCCACCTTCCTGGTACGGAGGATGTCCTCCGGGTACTTCCAGAGACCCGCCGCCATACCCGCCAGGTAGGCGGCCCCCAGGGCGGTGGCCTCCAGCATCTCCGGACGTTCCACCTCCACGTCCAGGATGTCGGCCAGGAACTGCAGCAGGAAATTGTTGCGCGAGGCGCCTCCATCCGCCTTCAATCCCTTAACCCGGATGCCGGAATCTTTTTCCATGGCCTCGATGACGTCCCGGCATTGGTAGGCGATGGATTCCAGGGTGGCCCGCACCACCTGTTCCCTGGTGGTGGCCCGCGTGAGGCCTATCACCGTACCCCGGGCGTAGGGATCCCAGTACGGGGCGGTGAGCCCGGTGAAGGCGGGCACCACGTACACCCCCCCGCAATCCCGGCAGGACTCCGCCAGCTGCTCGGACTCCGAGGCTTCCCCGATGATCCGCAGGTTGTCCCGCAGCCACTGCACGGAGGAGCCCGCGCTGGAGATGATCCCCTCGATCATGTAGGTGGTCTTTCCGCCGATCTTCCAGGCGATGAGGGGGGTCAGCTTGTAGACGGAGGCCATAGGTTCCTCCCCGGTGTTCATGTCGATGAAGGACCCGGTCCCGTTGGTGCACTTCACGCTGCCCGGCTCGAAGCAGGCCTCGCCGAAGAGGGCCGCCTGCTGGTCGGCCACCACGCTGCGGATGGGGATGGGATCCCCGAAGGCCTCGGTGGCCCCGAAGTCCCCGCTGGTCTCCCTGATCTCCGGGAGCACCAGTCCCCCGGGAAGCCCGAAGGGCTTGAGGAGAAGCGGGCTCCAGCGCATCCCGAAGGGGTCGTACATCCCCGTGGCGCTGACGTTGGAATAATCGGTGGCGTGCACCTTTCCCGCCGTGTACTTCCAGACCAACCAGGAATCCACGGTGCCGAAAAGCAGGTCGCCGGAGGCGGCCTTGGCCGCCGCCCCCTCCACATTGTCCAGTATCCAGCGGGCATGGGCCGAAGACTGGGCGGGGGTGACGGTAAAGTGGGCGGCGGTGATGAGTAGTTTTCCCAGGCGGTTGCGACGGAGGCCCTCGCCGAGCATGGCGATTCTTTGGTAAATATTGCCAATAACGTTGAGGGCGCGGAACAATGCGCTGCGGTTCACTTTCTCGCAGAAGTCCGACATGCGCGTGTCCTGCCAGGTTATGGCGTTGTACACCGGCTCCCCGCTGCGGCGGTCCCAGAGCATGCTGGTGGCCCTCTGGGTGGCGATGCCCATGGCCGCTACGCGTGCCGGGGGAATGCCCGTCTCCCGCAGGGCGTCACGGGTCACTTCCAGGCACTTCTCGTAGATAGAGACCGGGTCCTGCTCCGTCCATCCGGGACGGGGGAAGAGCTGGGGGATCTCCGCGTAGGATTCGTGCACCACCCTGGCCCGGCGGTCGAAGATCACCGCCCGCGCTCCCGTGGTGCCCACGTCGTTCACCAGGATATAGCTCTCTTCCATGCCGCCCCCTCTCCACGCCATCACCACCTGCCCACAAATTATATCCCTAATCACGCCGCGCCGAGAGCACAGTCCCGCCTGGGCTCCCGGCCCGAGGGCAAACCACGAATCATGGCCTTTTTCCGGATCGGGAGGGGTGAGCGATAAACGCCTCGCCTCCCAGCCCGCCTCTCATATTAAACGCGCCGGGGCAGTTTCTCCTTCGCACTGCCGTCCAGCCCCTCGAAGCCGTGGAACGCTTGTTTTACCGTGGAAATCGATGACGCAAGGCGTTCTCGCGACCTCACCCCTTCCAAGAGGCGCCTCGCGAAACGGAAAACGTCCATCTCAAGGTGGGAGACCGGAGACCACGTGTCCCCCGGTCCACTTCCCCCCGTAGTCGAAGTACATGGGGCGCTCGGCGGCCAGGGGGAGGTCGCTCCGGAGGAGGATGGAGACCTCCTTTCCCGGC